>NZ_JAIUHG010000020.1 GCF_020164955.1 Mesorhizobium sp. CA8 | reverse complement strand
CCATGAAGAACCTGGCCCATAGCGCATCCTTTGATTCGGAGGATAAGGATGCCCCATCAAAGCCTGGGATCAAACAACTAGGCGGACATATGCCGGCGGCGAGGTCATGAAAGCGATTCACTTCCCTACCCTCCTCGGGGTCTCTCGCGGGAAGAAGCCGCCCGGTACGTCGGCGTGGGCGTGACCAAATTCGATCAAATGGTCGCGGACCACCGCATGCCAAAGCCGAAGAAGGTTGACGGCCGCGTGATTTGGGATCGCTTGAAACTCGAAACCGCCTTTACCGAACTACCTGGAGACGATGAAGAGAATATCGTCGACTTCCTGTTGCAAGGGAATCATCGCAGGGAATAGATTCATTCTGCCATGAGCGACAAATATCCCGGCCTCTCCTCCTACACCGACCGACACGGCAAAGTTCGCTGGCGCTATCGGACGAAGGAGCGTGTTGTTAGTCTGCCCCCTCCAAACCAACGCGGTTTCAAGGATGCCTACCAAGCCGCGGTCGAAGGCCGGAAAGTCGCCAAGGCCCCCATCGTCCAAATGCCTGGAACTGCCCTGCCCGGCACATTTGGAGCCGCCTTTCAACGGTTGAAGATTTCGGTCAAGTAGCTCGCCCTTGACGAGGCCAGCAAGCTCAAGAACTCGCGGCTGATCGAAGAGTTTCTGGAACTGCGGGTGGTCCCTGATCACCCGCTCATCTGGCGCGACGTACCGGTCAAGAATCTTCGGCGTGTCCATGTTGAAGAGCTTCTTGGCCGCTTCATCGCCACGCCCCACAAGGCCAAGCATCTGTTGGTGGGCATACGCAAGTTGGTCTATGTCGCCCTACGTCAAGACTGGATCGAAATCGATCCCACGGCGGCGGTCGAGTGGCGCCCCGCCTATGCCGGCTGGAGAGCGTGGTCACGCGAGGCCATGGAGCAGTTCGAAAAGCATTGGCCGCTCGGCACCGCGGCACGCACTTGTTATGGGTTGGCACTGTGGCTTGGCAATCGCCGCGGCGACGTCGCGGACCTTCGCTGGGACCAGAGGGTCACCCGCCGTGTCTTCATCGAAGGCGTTGAGCGCCACTTCGACTGGTTTGATATCGTTCAAGCCAAGAACAGGGACGAACCGGCGGCAAGCGGCTTTTCGTGCCGATCACACCGATGCTTGCCGAAATCCTCAATGCCGCTGACAAGCGCGGCGAAACGGTCTTGGTCACGGCTTATGGCCAGCCCTTCTCCGCCAAATCCCTGACCGGCACCATGGCTCACTGGTGCAAGCTCGCCGGGCTTCCGAAAGGGCTGACGCTGCACGGACTGAGAAAGTCGCTTGGCGTTTATCTCGCCGAGGCAGAGGCCTCAACCAGACAGCTCATGGATGTGCTCGGTCACGACGACATCGATCATGCCGAACTCTATTCGCGCGAAGCATCGCAGGTTCGGCTGGCGGTCCAGGGGATGGATCGAGTCGTGCGTCTTGTGACGCGCAAGCCCATGCTTGGCGAACCTTTTGGCGAACCTGTTGGCGAACCTGCCCTTAAGCCATTGATAAATACGACAATGGTGGGCCCGGAGGATGTGTTGACGGTATTGATTTTATTGGCTTTTTCGTGGGCGAAAATCGAGAACTTTCCCGTATCTTTCCGCATGGTTCCGCAGACTATCTAGCTGGACCCACCGTTTCTCAACTATCCTGCTGGTATCTGGCCGATGGCGCGCATGCCGTCCCCGGCGGCTATCATGTGCCTACCTGATGTGGTAGCTGACGCTACTTGGCCCATCGGCGGCCGACCGATTTGGGGCCGGATGCGGAAGGGCAGCTTCAGGTCTTCGGATGCGCGATAGCGGACGTTTACCGTGGGTGCCTTGAAGGCTCGACCTGATCCAAAGCCGACGTAGGCGCATTAAATCAGGCGGTTGCTTTCAGCAAGGCGACGCGCCCGCCGTATCGTGCCGTCGGTGTCGGCGATCTTTCGTCTTGCGGCTTCGTCGCTTCTGATCGTCAGCCGCTTCGATAGGACTTTTGCGGCCTCGACGATTGGCTCGATCGTTACGACCGGAGCATCCGGGGTTTTCAAGTATCTCATGCTCATTATCCTTTCAGGCAAAAAATGAAAGCAAGGGCGGAGCAGCTGTTCGCTCCGGCAAGTTATGCACGGCGACAAGGTTACTTTCGTACGATCCAGGCCAGCAGTGCCGAATCAAAATCGGAGTTGCCGGTATAGTCGCGGATCAGAAGCGCGGCGTATCCGTGCCATTGATCCTCAGGGATCCGATTTTCGATGACCGATGTTCTGAAGGCGTCGCGCAGGATATTGCAGTCAAAAGTCGAAATCACATCGGCGGAATGATCGTTGTCCACAATGCGACTCCCATCGAGGGGCGGGAGTATGATGGACGCTCTCAAACGCCGGTGCCCATGTTCTGGCCGGCGACAATGGGACTGTACGCCCCCGACAGGTGGTTAGCGAATCATTTCGGCGGATTTATTCGTTGGTACATCGGTACAAGTCAGCGGCCGGCCTCTTCCCGCCGCTTGGCGTCTTGATCGTTCAGCCGGCTGACCATCTCGTACGCCTGGCCGGCATTGATGCCGACCATGATCTTGTGATCGGACTCGGCGGGCTGGCCGGTGAAGACGTCGAAAACGGTCCAGCTGTCCGGATGGTCCATACGAAGCGCGTAGCGGTTTGCCATATTCCGCGTCCTTTCGTTTTCGCCCGCCGCCGATCTGTTCAGGTCTGCAGAATGAAAAATACCGCCGCCAGAACAAGGACTGTCCACAGCACCACGCTGAGCTTCAAAGCCAGGCCCCCGTGCGACGAGAGACCCTCTCGCATACGGGCCGCCAGGTTCGTCATATTGCTGGATCTGGCCGGAGCCGCCACAATGGCGACCGGCGACTTGACCCCAAGCCTGCCGAACACCGGGAGCAGCGTCGGTTCACGCACGGCCTTCTCCTGGCGCCAAGGTCTCAGTATCCCATTCCGCCCATGCCGCCGCCGCCAGGTGAAGGTGCGGCATCCTTGGCCGGAATGTCGGTGATCATGGCTTCGGCGGTGATCAAAAGCGCTGCGATCGAGCCGGCATCCTGCAGTGCCGTGCGCACCACCTTTGCCGGATCGACGATGCCTGCCTTGATCATGTCGACATATACCTCGTTCTGGGCGTCAAAGCCCTGATTGTGGTCCTTGCTGTCGGCAAGCTTGCCGACGACGATCGAGCCTTCGACGCCAGAATTCTCAGCGATCTGGCGGATCGGCGCTTCGAGCGCGCGGAGCACGATCGAGATGCCCGCGGTGACATCGGCATTGGCGCTGGTCAGGCCCTTGAGCGCCGACCTGGCGCGCAGCAGCGCCACGCCACCGCCGGGCAGGATGCCTTCCTCGACAGCCGCGCGCGTGGCGTTCAGCGCATCGTCGATACGGTCCTTCTTTTCCTTGACTTCCGACTCCGTGGCACCGCCGACGCGGATCACCGCAACGCCGCCGGAGAGCTTGGCCAGCCGCTCCTGCAGCTTTTCCTTGTCGTAGTCGGAGGTGGTTTCCTCGATCTGGCCCCTGATCTGGGCGACGCGCGCCTGGATGGTGGCCTTGGTGCCGGCGCCGTCGATGATCGTGGTGGTTTCCTTGTCGATCAGCACGCGCTTGGCGCGACCGAGCATGTCGATGGTGACGTTTTCGAGCTTGACGCCGAGATCCTCCGAGATCATCTGGCCGGCGGTGAGCACGGCGATGTCTTCCAGCATCGCCTTGCGGCGATCGCCGAAGCCCGGCGCCTTGACGGCCGCGACCTTGAGGCCGCCGCGCAGCTTGTTGACGACCAGCGTGGCCAGCGCCTCGCCTTCGACGTCCTCGGAGATGATCAGCAGCGGCCTACCGCCCTGCACCACCGCTTCGAGGATCGGCAGCATCGCCTGCAGATTGCCGAGCTTCTTTTCGTGGATAAGCACATAGGGCTCTTCCAGTTCGACGCGCATCTTGTCGGCATTGGTGACGAAATACGGGCTGAGATAGCCGCGGTCGAACTGCATGCCCTCCACGACGTCGAGCTCGGTCTCGGCGGTCTTGGCTTCCTCGACAGTGATGACGCCGTCGTTGCCGACCCTGTCCATGGCCTTGGCGATCATCTCACCGACGCTTGCATCGCCATTGGCGGCGATGGTGCCGACCTGCGCGATCTCGGCCGACGACTTGACCTTCTTGGCCCGCGCCTTGATTTCCTCAACCACGGCAGTGACCGCCTGGTCGATGCCGCGCTTGAGGTCCATCGGGTTCATGCCGGCCGCGACCAGCTTGGCGCCTTCGCGCAGGATCGAGGCGGCCAGCACCGTGGCGGTGGTCGTGCCGTCACCGGCAAGGTCGTTGGTCTTCGAGGCCACTTCGCGCACCATCTGGGCGCCCATGTTCTCGAACTTGTCGGTAAGCTCGATTTCCTTGGCCACCGTCACACCGTCCTTGGTGATGCGCGGCGCGCCATAAGCCTTGTCGATGATGACGTTGCGGCCCTTGGGGCCGAGCGTCACCTTGACGGCGTTGTTCAGGAGCTCGACGCCGCGCAGCATCCGGTCGCGCGCGTCGGTGGAGAATTTGATTTCCTTGGCAGACATGATCGTTGATCCCGTTCGAAAATTGGAGTGCGCCGTTTGCCGTGAAGCCTGCCCGGTCAGGCGGCGTTCTTGACGGCCACTGTCTTGTCGACAATGCCGGTCTCGCTCTTGTCGATGATCCCCATGATGTCGGCTTCCTTCATGATCAGAAGGTCCTCGCCATCGATCTTGACCTCGGTGCCCGACCATTTGCCGAACAGGATGAAGTCGCCGGCTTTCACATCGGGCACGATCAAGACGCCGCTTTCGTCGCGCGCGCCCGGGCGACGGCGATCACTTCGCCTTTCTGCGGTTTCTCCCTGGCACTGTCGGGAATGATGATGCCGCCCTTGGAGTTGGTATCGCCTTCGGCGCGGCGAATGACGACGCGGTCGTGGAGTGGCCGGAATTTCATGGGGAACTTCTTTCTGTGGCCGGTATGGGCGACCGCTGCTTGTGTATAGGCGGGTTGGCACTCGATAGATAGGAGTGCCAGAATTATTTCTCGCCAATGGCCAAGAATTCGAGTGAAAAAATTTGAGCCGCACAGAAATTCATCCGCGCTGGTGGAAAACTTTCTGCCGGTTTGAATTTCGCAGGCGCGCATCTGTTATTTCAAGGGAAAAATAAAAGGCGTCGCGACCTTGTTTGGAAGTCAAATGAGGCGCATAGGTGAAATTCGTTGATTTGGTCGAGTTGGCTTTGTGTCAGAGCCCCGCCATTCACCACTGAATTCTCGAAAACGAGTGCACGCGCCGGTCCGGCGCACATTTCGTTCCGTTCGAACCTCTGGAATGACATCGACGCTGACCACGGATGTACTGGCTGCGTCGGGCATCATTCCGGTGGTTCGAGTGGGAATGATACGGAAACGCGCAGGCCCGCGTTTCCGCTGAAAGCCGCAACAAATGACCAGCCGCACTACACCAGCTGTCGTTCGCTTCAAGTCGGCGTTTTCGCTGCCCGGCTTCGATGCACCGCAACCACCCGGGGATTACCGCGTCGATCATGACGAGGAAGCCCTCGAAGGAGCTTCCCTGATCGCGTGGCGCCGCGTCGCCACCTTCATTCACCTGCCGGCGATCTCCGCAAACGGTGCTACGCGGCAGATGGTGCCGATCGAACCGGCATCGCTCAAAGCCGCACTGGAGCAGGACCAGAGACAATGATGAGAACCACGACGATGACGCAACGCAACGCACGCCCGGTCCGCCGCGAAGCCGCAACGCATCTATTTGCCGTCGGACAGGCTGTCCGGCTGAAGGGCGGCTTCGGCACGTTTCCAAAGACTTCGGAAATCTACCGAATCACAGCCAGAATCCCGCCGAGGGAAGATTCGGCGCAATACCGCATCCGCAACGACGGCGAACTTCATGAACGGGTGGCGACGCAAGACAGTCTCGACCCGGTCGCCACATCGCCGGGTGATACCATAACGCTCATCGAAAGGACGTTCGCACATGGCAAAGGGACAGAAACGCTCGAGCCGGGAAATCAGGAAACCGAAGCAGGAAAAGGTCCTGCCTAAGCCTAAAAGCGTGTTCGGCGCCCAGACCAGACTCGCTAACGTCAGTACCCCTCGCGGCAAAGGCGAGAACTGACACGGCGAGACGGATGACGATGAAGATCATGATCGAATTCTATCGCACCCGAGAAGCGGACGATGCGCATGCCGTGCTCGGCCGCGAGACGGCGGAAGCCGCCGACCTCCACGATGCGATCGAAATCGCCAGGCTTTTGGCTGGGACCCTGAACATGCCGCAGCGGCCGGACGCCATGACGATTGCCGATGCGAATGGCGCAACGCTCTATTCGGGCGTTCTCGTCGGGGAGGCGATTAATGCGGAACGGCTAACATCATGAGTGGCCATAAGAACGAAAGCTGTCGGACCCGCAACGTCGCCGCGCTTGCGGTCTGGGAAAATGAGGGCGGCGCGTCCGGGCGCGATTTTTATGGACCATCAAATGGCCCTCGAGTGGAAGTTGATCGCTCCTGGACCGACTTCCACGTTTTCAGCGCGCAACGCCGCCCGCCTCGCCGATCACGACGGCTTGCTTCTTGGTCGATGTCGAGGCGTCGCGAAATCGGATATCGCCTTGGCCGAGACCGGGGCTGCTGAAACAAGATACCTTTCAGCATTCGACGCCTTGCTGATGTCCATCCGTGATGTTCCTTGCCAAGCCTACTCCCGCAACCGTCGCGATTCCTGCACTCTGACCCCCGCTGATTTCCGGCAGGCAAGATCCACATGCTGATCCGCTACGGTTATGAGATCACGCTGACCTGCCAGCAACCGACCGCATTGGTATGCCTGCTATCGGTCCACGACGACCGCGCGGCCGACATCAGGATTCCCGAAACGGTCTTCACCACGCCCGATGTTCGGACATCGACCTACCATGATCTCTTTGGCAACCGATGCCGGCGGCTTGTCGCCCCCGCGGGCGACCTGACGATGTGGGGCGATGCAACGATCGAGGACGACGGCAAGATAGACAGGCTACTGCCAGCTGCCCGCGAAGTAGCGGTGTGGGGTTTGCCGGACGGCTGCCTTGTCTACCTGATGGGCAGCCGCTATTGCGAAACCGATCGTCTCAGCCAGGCGGCGTGGGACATGTTTGGCGCCACTGCCCCAGGGTGGGGCCGCGTGCAAGCAATCTGCGACTTCGTCCACGGTCATATTCAATTCGACTACATGCAGGCCAGATCGACGCGAACGGCCTTCGAGGCGTATCAGGAACGCATAGGCGTGTGCCGCGACTTCGCCCATCTCGCGCTGACTTTGTGCCGCTGCCTCAATATTCCTGCACGCTATGTCAACGGACATCTCGGCGACATCGGGGTCCCGGTCGTCGACCCCATGGACTTCAGCGCCTGGATCGAGGTCTTCCTGGACGGTGCCTGGCATACTTTTGATCCCCGAAACAACACGCCCAGGATTGGCAGGATCGTCGTGGCCCGCGGCCGCGATGCAGCCGACATTCCGCTCATCAACTCCTTCGGCCCGCATGTTCTCAAAGGGTTTCGGGTCTGGACCTACGAAGTGCAGAACCTTCATCTCACATGAACAATTTGAGGGCGGGGCGCGGCCTCTCGATCTGTTGAATTAGGGGTCGTTGCTGGCGCAATCCTGTTGGGCTGCTTCTGACAAGAAAGCGGGGCCGGAGGCAGACTGTCCGGTTTCGGGCTTCGGATGTTCAATATCGGATCTTGGGGCCGGCGCGCGCATCGTGAACTAAGCCAAGCAGAGCTATCCTCGCATACAACACGCCCAGACGCGTCACGAAGCCTCGTCATCCCGACGCGGCTGGATCAGCGCCCGCGCCGCGTCTGCTCCTGCCGCCAGGATGCGATCCGACAGTTCCGTCCCTTCAACGGCCCGGGCCATCTGAAGGGCGCCGATAAGGGTCGCAAAGATGCCCAGCGCAACGCCCTCCGGATCCCGGACCTGCGGCGACAGTTCCGCCGATACCTGACGCACCTGGGTCAGCAAGCACTCGGTATAGAGTTGACGTGTTTCGGTAGGCTCGCGTGCGATTTCGGGCAACAACGCGGCAGACGCGCAGCCCTGTCCCGGATTGTCCCGGTGCACCGCCGACAGATAGGCATCGATGGCCATATCCAGGCCGCCGGCGGCCAACGCTTGGCGGATTTGGTCTGACTGAGCCTCCAGAGCCGCTGCCACGCTTTCACGGACAAGCGCCGCCTTGGATTGAAAATGCGGATAGAAAGCCCCGTTGGTCAGCCCGGCGTCTTTCATGACGCTTGCCAGACCGGACGCAGCGATGCCGTCACCGCGAAAACGGTTGGCGGCAACCTCCATGATCCGGCCGCGCGAGGCGTCCTTCCGGCCCTTTTCATAGCGCATGGCTGCGCCTCCTTTCCTCTATTGTATTATGAGCGTAATGTGATATTACGATCATAATTCAACTGAGGCGAAAAAGCTAGCCCTCATGATTTTGGAGCACCAAATGAACAGGAATTCGGGAAAGACCGCGCTCGTAACCGGAGCGTCCTCGGGCATCGGACGCGCCAGTGCGGAAGCGTTGGCGCGAGCAGGATTTACCGTGTTCGGAACAAGCCGCCGCGAGCTCGGCGACAGCCCGAACGGAGTAACCATGCTCGTTTGCGACGTGACCGACGATGAGGCCGTTGCCGCACTCGTTTCGACGATACACGCCCGGACCGGCCGCATCGATCTGCTGGTCAACAATGCCGGCGTCGGCCTGCTTGGAGGGGCCGAGGAATCCTCCGTCGCCCAGGTGCAGGCCCTGTTCGACGTCAATCTGTTCGGCGTCATGCGCGTGACGAATGCAGTGTTGCCGTCCATGCGGCGGCGTGGCGAGGGGCGCATCATCAATATCGGCTCGATCTTGGGATTGGTACCCGCGCCATATTCGGCGCATTACTCCGCGGTCAAGCACGCGCTCGAAGGTTACTCGGAATCGCTCGATCATGAGCTTCGCGCCTTCAACGTTCGCGTCTCGGTCATCGAGCCGGCATTCGTGCGCACCGTCTTCGACCAGAACGGGATCGAGCCGGATTCTGTTTTGAAGGAATACGATCGGGCGCGAGCCGGCTTCAAGGCGCTGCTTGCCGATGTGATGCCCAAAGCCGATCGGCCTGAAGTGGTTGCGGATGTGATCGTCAAAGCGGCGACCGCCAAGCAGCCGCGACGGCGCTACACCGCCGGCAAGGCAGCGCGTCAAGTCAGCCTGTTGCGTCGCTTCGCGCCCGCCGGGATGTTCGACAAGACCTTGCGCAAGCAGTTCCGCTTGCCCGCCTGAACGGCCCAACAAGGTCTGCCAGCTCAGGAACTCCGGCTCGTCTCATGGGTCATCGAAAGCCATTTCAGAAAGTGAACAGATGAAAGCCTTTGTCGTCGACAAATATGGAAAGAAGGGCACATTGCGGCTTGCCGAGGTGCCCGAGCCGGATCTGCAGGATAACGATGTCCTGGTCGCGATCCACGCCGCCGGCGTGAACCTTCTGGATATCAAGATCCGGGACGGAGAGTTCAAACCTATCCTGCCCTATCGCGCGCCCTTCATCCTAGGCCACGACGTGGCAGGCATAGTCGTCCGGGTCGGATCGAAAGTCCGCCGATTCAAACCCGGCGACGAAGTCTATGCGCGGCCGCGCGATGGCCGGGTCGGGACATTCGCTCAATCCATAGCCATGAATGAAGCCGATGTGGCGCTGAAGCCAAAAAACCTTAGCATGGAAGAGGCCGCATCGGTGCCGCTTGTCGGCCTCACGGCCTGGCAGGTGCTGGTCGAAAAAGCCAACCTGAAGAAGGGCCAGAAAGTCTTCATCCAGGCCGGCTCCGGCGGTGTCGGGACCTTCGCCATCCAGCTGGCCAAGCATCTTGGCGCGACGGTCGCGACAACAGCAAGCGCGGCGAGCACCGATCTGGCCAAGAGTCTCGGCGCTGATATCGTCGTCGACTATAAGAAAGACGATTTCGAAAAAGTCTTGCAGGGCTACGACGTCGTCCTGAACAGCCAGGACGCCAAAACGCTCGAAAAATCCCTGCATGTGCTGAAGCCGGGCGGCAGGCTGATCTCCATCTCCGGTCCGCCAGATCCTGAATTCGCCAGTGAAAAGGGCCTCAACGTAGTCCTTAAACTGGTCCTGCGCCTGCTGAGCCACGGCATACGCCGCAGGGCCAAACGCGCCGGTGTCGGCTATTCGTTCCTGTTCATGCGAGCGCAGGGTGATCAGTTGGGCAAGATCACGTCGCTGATGGAATCCGGCGTCATACGCCCAGTCGTCGATCGGATTTTCCCATTCGAACAGACCAACGAGGCATTGGCTTACGTCGAGACCGGGAGGGCAAAAGGCAAGGTCGTCATCAAGGTCAGGTAGCAATTCCGTTGCTTTTTAGGAACTCAAGACGGCCTCGGTCGATAGCCATTCAAGAGCAAACCCGTCTTCCAGCACAGTCGTTCGGGGAGCAGACTTTCGCAAGCGCCAACAGCATCCTTAGACGGGCGTGACGGCGTGCTGACCGTCGGATCATGGCCGGAGCGGCAGGTCTTGAAGGCAATCGACGAAAGCAGCGGTTTGGGGAAACAACCTTAGGTTGGCAACTTCGGCCGCACTGCGCGCTGGTGCGGCAAGAGAGCCATGAAATCAACGCCTGCATGGAAGATGCCAACTGATCGAAATCAAACCCGCTCGCGTTCTTCCAAAGGGTACCGGCGACAACAGAAGAGTGTAGAAGCTGGTCATTTCGTGCATCGGGCCCAAAAGCCGCTAGAAATAGAAACCGCTCGCCGATTACATCAGTTCTTTCAGCGACTAAGGTGGGATGCGCATGTGCCTCGACAATCGGCGACGCCTCCGTTGTCGGTGTCATTGCACAGCGCTAGATTAAGCTTATGACATTGCAGACCCCCCTCATCGTAGGTATCGGCGCCTCGGCTGGGGGTATTCCGGCACTTGAGGGCTTTTTTCGAGAACTTCCCAACGATAGCGGGATGGCGTTTATCATTGTGACCCATCTCAGCCCCGAACGGCGTAGCTTGCTGCACGAGGTCATCGGCCGTTATACCGCGATTTCCGTTCTTGTTGCCGAAGAGGGGGCGGAGCTGCGGGCGAACACGGTACACGTCATGCCCGAGGGCAAGATCCTGACGGTTAGGGATGGCAGACTGCGGCTGACAGACGACGATCCGGTGCACCGGGAACGCAAGCCGATCGATATACTCTTCGCCTCGTTGGCCCAAGATCAGGGCGAGAATGCAGTTGGCATCGTGCTCTCCGGTGGCGATTCCGATGGAACGCTGGGGGTCAAGGCGATCAAGGAGAGCGGCGGCATTACCATGGCGCAGGCGCAAGATGGTTCGGGTCCGCGAAATCCGGAAATGCCCGCCAGCGCCATGGCAAGCGGTCTGATCGACTTTGCCGAGCCGGTCGAGCATATGCCTGAACGACTGCTCCAGATCCGGGACAGCCTCAGCGCATTCGATGGTCTCATCAATCATCAACAGGACCGACAACGCGACGAAGTTCAGCGCGTTCAAAAAGAGATTTCGAGCCTGCTGCGCAGCCACGCGGGACACGACTTTTCCGGATATAAGCCTCGGACCTTTATGCGCCGTGTCGCCAGACGGATGAAGGTTGTTCACTTGCAAACGCTCGAGGCCTACCAGCAGCGCCTCCACGATGACCCTTCCGAGGTGCTGGCGCTGTTCCGGGACCTGCTCATCAATGTCACCAATTTCTTCCGCGACAACGATGCCTTCTCAGCACTGGAGGAACAAGTCCTGCCGCGGCTGTTTGAGGGGCGCGGTGCCGACGAAACGATCCGGCTGTGGGTGCCCGGATGCGCCACCGGCGAAGAAGTCTACTCGCTGGGCATTTTGATGCGCGAGCAGATGGAGGGACTCGAGATCACGCCCCGGGTTCAGATCTTTGCCACGGATATCGATGAGGAGGCGCTGTCGGTCGCACGGGCTGGACGCTACCCGCCCGCCCTTTTGGCAGACATGAATCCCGAGAGGCTCAAGCGCTTCTTCCGCCGCGACGGCGTCAGTTATGTCGTCTCCAAGGATGTGCGCGAGATCTGCATCTTTTCTCCACACAACGTCATCTCCGATCCGCCGTTCTCGCGCATGGACCTCGTCTCCTGCCGGAATCTGTTGATCTACCTCGGCGGTGAACTCCAGAGTCAGGTCATCCCGACTTTTCATTACGCGCTCAAGCCAGGGGGCTATCTCTTCCTCGGTACCTCTGAAGGCGTCGCCCGGCACGCCGATTTGTTTGCGCCGCTCGACAAGCAAAACCGCATCTTCCAGGCCCGCGACCATGGCGGCGTATCGCGGTTGCGCCGTCTACCAATGGCCGTAGACCATTCAGGCCTGCGGCAGCGGGGCGTTACGTCTGACCGTGACCAATTTGATGCAAACGGCGTCCAGCTGCGCCAGCGGGCCGAGTTGCAGGTTCTCGAACGGCATGCGCCGGCGCATGTAGTGATTACCCACGATGGAGAGATCCTCCACTATTCGTCGAACACCGACCGCTTCCTCGGGATGCCCAAGGGCGTGCCCAACCGGCACCTGTTCGATCTGGCACGGCGCGAGCTGCGGGCTGATCTTCGGGCAGCTCTGCGTCAGGCAATGGAAACAGGACGCTCCGCCAGCCGTCAGGTGTTGATGCTCGACCAGAACAGCGAGAGCGGCAACATCACCGACTTAACGATAGAGCCTCTAGACGGGCCTAAAGGGCGTGAATCGCTGTTTCTTGTGTTGTTCACGCCGGTCGGGCGCTGGCGGCACCCGTCCACGGTCGAAGGCGCGGAACGGCAAGCAGAAGAAGCGGAGGCTGTGGCGGAAGGCGAGTTGCGGGAGTTGCGCGAACGTCTCCAATCCACAATCGAGGAATACGAGACCGCCATTGAGGAGCTTAAGTCGTCCAACGAAGAACTGGTTTCCGTCAACGAGGAGGCTCAGTCGACGAACGAAGAGCTTGAGGCCTCCAAGGAGGAGATGCAGTCGCTCAACGAGGAACTGACGACGATCAACGCAGAACTAGCGAGCAGCGTTGAGGATCTCGACCGCGCGAACACCGATCTGAGGAACCTGTACGCCGCCACGCAGATCGCCACGGTATTCCTCGACGGCAATCTCGTGATTCGTAACTTTACTCCCGCCGCGGCCGATTTCTTCGGCCTGCGTCAGGCGGACATCGGAAGGCCCCTGACCGAATTGGCGGGGGCGTTGCAGTATCCCGATCTCGAGACGCAGGTGCGCAAGGTCTTTCGCTCAGGCGAAGGCATCGAACGCCAGCTTTCCGCTGAAGACAGCGGAACGCACTACCTTGTGCGCCTCGCTCCATACCGCAACCACGATGAGGAGGTCGGGGGTGTCGTCATCACCATCGTAGACGTCGCCTCGCTCGTGCGAGCGGAGCAACAGCAGAAGGTTCTGATTTCGGAATTGAACCACCGGGTCAAGAATATGCTCGCGGTGGTCATCAGCATTGCAAAGAGCACACGCAAGACGGCGCCCTCCCTAGAGCAATTTTCGGACACCCTGATTGGTCGCTTACATGGGATGGCCCGCGCCTATTCGCTTCTGTCCGAGGCCGACTGGACGAAGGTGTCGATCCGGGATCTCGTCCGTGCGGAGGCTGAGACGTTCGGCGTGGAGCGCCTGGAGCTGGATGGGGCCGAGGTCGCCCTTGCGCCGCAGCACGCGCTTTCGCTGGGCATGGTGATTCATGAAATTGCGACAAACGCAGCCAAATACGGTGCTCTATCGAACGAGACCGGCGGTGTCTCTGTGAATTGGAAGCATGAGCACGGACGCATCCGGCTTCAATGGATCGAAAAAGGCGGCCCCAAAGTCCAAGCGCCGGAACGAAAGGGCTTCGGCCTTGTTCTGGTCGAGGGACAGGTGAAACAACAATTGGGCGGCGAGTTGGACCTAAGGTTTCCCCCAGGAGGATTTGTTCTTGAATTGAGCTTTCCGCTGTAAGGCTAAAAGTGATGGACCAATGGCAGAGGGTGAAAAAGATGGCAGGCTGCGGCAATTTACTGTCCTGATCGTCGAGGATGAGTGGCTTGTTGCCATGGACCTGGCCGACGAATTGGCGGCGGCGGGATATCAGGTAGTCGGACCGGCGCTTTCCGTCTCGCTGGCCCTTGAGCTCATTGAGCAAACGACAGTCGATGGAGCCCTTCTTGACGTCAATCTGGGGGGAGAGACGTCATATCCCATCGCGGAGAGCCTACTGGCAAAGGGCATTCCCTTTGCGTTCGTCAGCGGATATGCGGCCAGCCAGCTTCGGGCGGACTTCAAAGACTTCCTTCTGCTCAGCAAGCCAGTGCAGCCCGATGCGCTGCGTAGCGGCCTTGAACGAATGCTGCAACGGGACGTCTAGTCCAGCCACATCCAAAAACGTGCGGCAAATGCAGCCGATGCCCGTGGGCGTTGTCCGCTTACATTTCAATCCGAACCTTTCCGTACGACCGACATCAGGCGCAAAGTGGCCGCTTCACGTGACCCATTCTAGCATGCCGCAACACTTTCTCTCGGCGGCCTCTATAAGGGCACAATCACCGAGTGCAACAGTTTTAGCAACCCGCCTCACCAGCTTCATGTGTATCAAAGGTCACTCGCGCCTCTCAAAGCAAAAACCGTTCCGGTTAGACCGGGACGGTTATTTCTTTATGATAGAATTGGTTGCCGGGAAGCGACCACCGGCATCGACATTCGCCAATCGTGTCGTGTCTGTCCTCTGTTTGAGTGCAGCCGTCCTTGGGCGCATGGCTGATTTCGTCCTCACCGTCGGACGAATTTGTCGCCAATGCCACCTTCGCGCCGGCGCCGACACCGGTACCAAGGGATCGAAGGTCTCGATTGGGGCCTAAGGACGAAAACCCGCTGCCGGGAGCGCGCCTGCGGTTGAGGTAGCCATCAAGAACCGGTCGTCGCCCCGCATTGAGCGGAGCATCTTAGCAAAAATCGCTGGAAACGGCTTCGACCCTAGGACGCTGCCTGGCAAATTTTGACGACGCCAAACCGAAAGAATCGGCTATTGGCCGCCCCCGCTTCTCTCCCAATGCTGCTATCAGTGCCTGAAATTTCGAATATGAAACTGCTTTCGCGTAAGATATCCGATTTCTGCCGCCTCCGTGTCTCCAGCGTTCTGCCGCCTCATGAGGCTGAGCGCGTGCGGGAGTATATGCTGGATCTGATTGCACAGCGTCGGCAGCCGCCCCGCAAGGGCCGTGTCTACGACTGGAATGAAATCGCCTCTCACTGCACCGTCGACACAGACGCATTGGCCCGCGCACGGAAAGCTATCGAGCCGGGGCTTGACGCTATTGCGCGCGCCCTGAAAGACGGACCCAAACCTGCCACCCCCTCCCCTCGATTGCACTCTGCAGAAGTGCCCGGTCGGGCTCGAAGCGATAGGGGTAAACGATCACCCGGCCGGCCACCGATTGGTCAGCCAAGCGAGGCGCCGAAACAGGAGCTAGCTTCGCGAAAACTCAATCGACAGAAGCCTGGGACGAAGCCTCGCGTCATCGAGGAATTTCCGACGCCCCTCTTCGATCAATGGATTGATCCGCCGACATTTCAGGAAGCCCTGAAACTGCATATGCGTCGCCATGGCGACAGCTACTGGCATCTCCATCGCGCCGTCGTTCGGGACGGCGAGACATTCGATCATTCAACCATCCGCCATTGGCTGCAAGGTTCGAAGGCGCCGCGAAGCGTCGCTAGCATGGAATTACTCGGCCGCATCGAGCGACGCTACCGGCTGCCGGAGGGATATTTTAAAGCAACGCTTCCGCACCCAACACGTTCTGTCTCGGGTCACATTCTTGATGACATCGGACCTGCCGAAAGGCGGAGGCTTGCCTGGCATCTCCCGGACGATTTCAACTACCGTCCACGAGAAGAGCAGGAAGAGATCCTCGAATGGGTCCGGCGTGTCATCGTCAGCGGTTCGACGGATTACAGGCGCTTCCAAGCAGCTGCCCTGAAGCAGCGATACGCCATCCGTTTTCCCGGCGTCACCTATGGACAGGCAGCCGCCGCCAACGATGGCGACCATGTAGACGGCGCCAATGAGATCGAAGCCACCCCATTTACCGATCCCGACCTGATCTCGGGCGTGATCGACGCGCCGCCGATGCTCGCCATGGAAATGGCCGACCTGATCCGGTTTAAGACGGCGACCTTGACCGCCTTCGGCCTTCAACGCAACGGCGTTTGGGGCGAAGAGACCGCGTCGCAGAAGATCGAGCATCTGGGTCTTATGTTCGGAGCCTTGGCCGCTCATCCGCGAGGCAATGTTCGCGGCTACGGCGTCCCTACGCAACATCTCACATTCGGCCTGCTGGTCTTCCCATCGGTCTGGGATTGGTACGTACAATGGCGCGAACGGCGGCGCGGATTCTACACGACCTGGGAAATCGACATGCTGCGCATCTCGCTTGCCCTCACCCGCAAGGACACCGGTTGGCTTCGCCAGCACGCGAATCTCGCAGCGCGGCTCCATCCCATTGCCGGTCTCGTCTCCCGGATGGACATCGATAGGGCTAAGGCTGACTGGGACGACGCTTGCGACGTGTATTTCAAGCATGCTTCGTCGCGCGTGAAAGAAATTCAGCGCGTCGCGCGCGTCCATCGCGATCCCTTCGAACCAATCATGCCGGTCCTGGAGGCCGACAGCCCGGTCGGCGAGTATCGCAAGATCACTGAGGAGATTCTGCGGCTGATGCCTGACGAACGCCTTTATCGGCGCCCCGCGGCTGAAAATGTGCGCTCGTTCTTAATGTTACGCCTGGGACTGCATTTGGGGCTTCGTCAAAAGAATCTTCGCCAGCTCATGGTTTGCGAGCGGGGCCATTTGCCGCGATCGGAACGCCAACTCGCCGACATGAAACGTGGTGAAATCCGTTGGAGCGACCGCGACAAGGGCTGGGAGGTTTTGATCCCGTCGGTTGCGTTCAAGAACGCCAACTCATCCTATTTCGGCAACAAGCCATTCCGCCTGATCCTTCCCAACCTTGGCGGCCTCTACGAAAAGATCCAAGCGTATATCGATCGACACCGACGCGTGCTCCTCGCAGGAACCGATGATCCGGGCACCTTCTTCGTCAAGACGGTGAAGACAACGAGCAGGGATGCCAGCTACGATCAGAACACCTTCTACGAGGCTTGGCGGCTGACGATCCAGCGCTATGGGATCTACAATCCTTACACGAAGCGAGGCGCTATTGCCGGTCTTCTACCCCACGGACCGCATAATGTGCGTGACGTCCTGGCGACGCATATTCTAAAGCAGACGGGCTCCTACGAGCAGGCCAGCTATGCCATCCAGGACACGCCCGACATGGTCGCCCACCACTACGGGCGCTTTCTACCCCAAGACAAGGCAGCACTCGCTGCGCGAATTCTGAACCAGGTTTGGGAAGCGGCGTGAGCTCGCCCGGACCTTCATGCGAAGGCCTGCTGGTGTCATCGAAATCGCTTCCCCTATCAACCCGACGCCTAACGGACCTCCCTATTCGTACGCCTTCGCCGCACCCCACCGCAGCTATCGATCAAAGCACTGTTCGACCTAGAAGCTCTGCGTTAAGTGTTGCTGGTGCGATAACAAGAAGGAATTCGACAACCGAAACGACAATTGAGCAGGCCTGCCGAGCTAACCACTTGCAATGGCACACTAAAATCTGAGGATTTTGGTGTAACCCATTGATATTTATAATGTGGTGGGCCCGGAGGATGCGGCATGGGTATTGATTTCATTGCGTTTTTCGTGGGCCAAAATCACGAAGCTTCCCGTATCCTTCCGTATGCTTCCGCGAGCAACCAGCCAGCTACTTACCGAAGTCTCCATCGCCTCGGCGTCAAGAGTTGGCCATAGGTTCAAACCACGGACGCCCAGCCACCGAAACCGAATTCGCTGATCGCCAAGGTTTGATCGGCGATGGACTCCGAGATGACGCAGATACCCGGAAGTCGCCAAGCTTTCCAGATGTGATTCGGCAGACCACCGCCAAACCGAGTGCTTACCGCGTTAAAGGCTGCAGGAGGCGAAAGCGGACAGAATCCCCCAGTCATCACAGTCCCAATTCCACCTAACCCTTGAGCTTATCAGGGGCGGGCAGGCGCAGACGCGTACGTCCCGGTTTTGCTCAAGGAGGCGCAAGTGACCGAACTACGTTGATGAAGACTTCGTCTTGCCCTTGCTCTTGATAAGCAACTTCGCCATAGCGGCTTTGGCGGCTGATTTCTTGTCAATAAGCTCGGCAACGACCCCCTCGAACAGCTCGAACCCCGCAAGCAGCACTTCCGTAGATGTCATCCCCGAGTGGCTGGCGTGATTGCCGATCCACCGGAGAGCATCTAACGCATCCTTGTGACCTTTTTTCTTCGCCTCTAGCTTGTCAATTCTGGACGCGAGTGACAGAGGGACGCGTTTCTTTTTGGTGTTGATGGTTGTCTTTGGAATGTTCAGGTCGTCGAGTAGGCTTTCTACGGCCACCCGAAGTCTGTTGGCAGCGGACGCTTCGTCGGACCAAAAGAGTCCGAAAGATGCCCAAAGATGCGTTGAGGTCACATCGGAAAGTTTTTTTGAAACCGCGATAATCGGTGGAGCGGGAAACAACGACTTTGGCAACAGAGTCGAAACCATGCCCCAGGTGTTTACCTCTTTGATAAACTTCTCTTGCGTTCCAGTCTCACCCGAGACGGCGATGATCTCGGTGCAAGAGTTATTTCCGCATTCCAAAAAGCAGACAAACCGCTGTGTTGACCAATCCGGCTCCCAATCAGGCGTCGCTCTAGCCGCTTTGGAGTATCCGGTTTCAAGAACCTTGAGAGTATCCTTCCTCAGTCGAAGCTTGCTTGAACAACGAGGGCACGGGAAAGGCGGAGAAAAATCGTCAAAACTGAACTCTTTCCGCCACAGTTCTTCGTTCATGGGGTTCACTCGACCAAAGTTGAAATGCGGACGCTTATAGGAGGAAATCTGCCTACAGCGCCATCACTGCACCGTTCGCGGTCTGAAGCACCGTTTCACGCTTTCACATCTTCCACATGGGAGATGAGATGGCCAATGCCGCAAACCCGGCACTATTAAGAAATTCATCGCATCTAACGCAACGGTTACACCCACCGACAGCTATTGGCGCACGGACGGCAGGATGCCACCCTGAAGCAATGTCCAACCCGCGCGATATCGGCCTCGATGACCGAGATGGCGGCGCGCGTATCCGTCGTGGCCTCGCAGCTTGAACATTCGCGAGGCACAGTTCGCGGCGGCGCGTCCAACCGACCTCCTCCGGCAACTCATCAGAACCATACAGGAGTGACTGCTTTGGGGATGCAGGGCTGGCGGGCCGAACGTCCCACATGAGGCGCTGCGCGGCCCTACCGAGACGGTAGAGCCGCTTCCAGTCAGACCTACGTCGCCTCGGCTAGCTCGAGGGCATCTTCTACGTCGACTCCGAGATACCGAACTGTGTTCTTGACCTTGGTGTGGCCGAGCAAAATCTGGACCGCGCGCAGGTTACCGGTCACCTTGTAGATGATGGACGCTTTGGTACGCCGCAGCGAATGCGTCCCGTATTCCTGAGGTCGAAGTCCGATTGCCACGACCCACTCGTCCACGAGGCGGGCATACTGCCTCGTGCTCATGTGGCGCTTTGGGTCCATTCGGCTCGGGAACGCATAGTCGTGCACGGTGCCACCGCGCCGCTCCAGCCGCGAGAAGGCTGGAACGCGCATCGCATCAACTCGAACTGCACTGGTCGCCCTGTCTTCTGTTGCACGACGATCGCGCGGGTCCGAATTTCGACCCGACAACCAAGGTGCCGGTCTTGATCTTGACTAGGTCGCAGCCGCGCAACTTGCTGTCGATTGCGAGATCGAAGAGGGCTCGATCGCGCAATCGCCGCTCTCGATCGAGAAAAAATCGGATCGCCCATATCTGCCGAGGTTTCAGCGGCCGTTTCGTTCCGACCTTCTTGCCCGCGTTCCACGCGCGGCGATCGGGAGCGTTGGGGTCATAGTGAGAATGTCCCATTTCGTTTGCTCCTTTGGCCGTGATTGGCCACGGGAGGAACGCCAAGCGTCGGTTGTGGGGCAGTGCGACTTCTATGCAGCGATATGCTTCATATTTGTTATTCCGGTAAACTTGGGAGTCTACTTCGCTATGCACCCAACTATGACCAGCGTCGTGCGGTTCCCTCCAAGTGCCCCCTCTTTATTCGGAGCGGCCATCGCCGTTTGCGCTTTCGTCACCGTGATTGGCTATGGGTTTCTGGTTGCAAGTTTGAATCTTTGGCTTGGGGTGGCTTTTGTGTCGTGGTCAATCATCGTGCCTGTCCTCATCCTCATCTTGACCGCTGCATTTTTTGTCCAGCACCGACACACCCAACCTCCCGCAACATTGAGCAGCATCGGACGCAGGCCGATGGTCGGCAGCTCTCCCTCGATCTCGTCAGTGGGCGGATAAATTCGACGCTGATGCGGAAGGGCGCTTTCGCTCTCCATCGCTGCCTGAGATGGCTGCGTAACATATCCCCACATTTCACCGGAATTTGAACGGGACTCCGCAGGAGGTTCGATGTCGACTATACATTCTGTGTTGCCGAATCGAGGTGGTCATGATTCGGGACAGATCAAACCAGGGAGGTTTTTTGGATGGTAGGTTTAACCAGGGAAGAGATCCACAGATGGGAAAAGCAGAGCATGAACGTATAGATTTCGATTTCAAGCCTGACTACGACAAGCATACCACCTACAGAGAAGCCCCCTTTCATTTGCGCGAGCCATTTCGCGCCTTTGTGAGAGAGTCTTACGAGCCCGAATATTTCCCGGGGCTTTATTGGGGCCGGCTCCACAAGCACGAGCCATTTGAAGTCATCGAAGAGTTCGCTGTAGATCGAAAGAAGCGGCAAAACGGCGACTATATTCCGTGTCCAATGTGCGCCCACAAGGAAAAGTTCCTGGAGGGCGCGCTGGTCTATATTTTTGCTCGGCAGGCGATCGCGATTATCGGCAACGAATGCGCGGCTGAGGATCAAAAAAGGGCCGCTTGGGACAAGTGGAAAGCCGATCGGAAGCGCGCACACGAGGAGGACTGCCTGCTGTACTGGCTGCAGCGGATCCCCTTTACGGTGGCAAATATCGCGTCATTGCTGCCTGTAGCAAAGGAGATCGATAAAGCGCATCGCGACTTCAATCGTGGCGCTCCCACTATCCAGAAGGCTCTTCGCCGCAGCTCCAAGGACGGCGTCCTAATGCTTGCAGAATCGGTCGATAACGTCGCAGCTCGCTACGACGACCGGCTGCCCAAGCGCGTCACGCGAAATCATATCATAGGTGCGTTGCGAGGGGCGGCGATGGTGAGGCCCAATTCGAAATTCGCTCGAGATCTGTCTCTGACAAAGGATCTATTTGCCGGACTTGATGATTGCCGCACGGCAGAGGATGCCCTGGAGCGGACTGTGGAGATAGTGGCCGCGGGCGATGGTTCACGGGCCGTACAGCGTGTGGTGGCGGCGCTTCATACGCTGCAAAAACTGACAGAGGATATCTCTGACGCGCGCACTTTCTTTAGCCAGGACAACATCGACACTATCCGAGCTTGGGGCAGTCACCGAGCTCAGCCGGCCGCGTTCTCAGTCGAGCGGCACGTGAGCCGCGCCGGGTTGGTGATCACATTTGCACGGCCCGGAAAAGATGACCAAGGGGAGTATTGTCGTTTGGGCCTGAGCAATGAAAGTGTCGATTGGGCGCCAGACGACTATCTCTGGGATCTCGAATCCTACTTTTCTCTCAGAGAATCGTGGCAATTTAGGAGAAGGCGCCGAAAGTGAGGGGCCGGCCGAACGCCCACTGAATGATCCTCGCCGTGCTGGTAGTGTTTGCCATCTAGATGATGGCATCTACCGGCTGGAGGCGACACGCGGGCCTTTGGTTCAAATAGATCAAAAAGAACAGGCCAAAGCTCAGCCGCGAACGTGCCGACCAGCGATTTCAACTCGACGGCGCTCTCCTCGATTCTGATCGCGCGCGCGAGCACGGCAACGCCGGCGCAATCTCCACGATCGCAATCTCCACGATCGAGGCTAATTGGCCTTTCAACCAACGTTGCTAGCTTGGAGGAGCTATAAATCGCAAGTTGGATGCTTCATAATTGACTGGCGAGCTTGCTGGTGCGATAAGTAGGCCAAAGGATATTCATTTGGGGATACCAAGATGAGCAGATTGCTACTGCTGGTTGGTATTATTGGCTTCTTGGGCTTGGGAGGAATTTCTCCGACTGTCGCACAAGAGAGTGCAAAGGGTTCGACCGACAACAAACCCGTGCCACCGCCCCGGATGGCAGTCTTAGGAAACGACGCCGAAGCTCTTTTGTCGTCGTATTGTGTCTTTCAAAGCCAAGTATACAGTGTCGGAGTCGCATTTTGCTCGGGCGAAATGCTTTTGATGCAGTGCACTAAGAGCGGCACTCAGCCCGCCAGCTGGCAAATCAATACCGGGTCCGCGAATTGTAAGGGGTTTGGCAAGTAAACTACTGCGGCGGGCAACGAGAAATGGGAGTGCCGCCGTGCTGCTTCAATATCCCGATCTATTTCGTTTTTTTCGAGCGGCGGCCTTCTTTGCTGCGTTCGCCGCTTCTACATCATCCGGTCCTGCATTAGCATGCGGCGGGTGGGCTGACGTTGGGTGCAATGTTGGGAAGGCCGTAGAAAAAGGCGCTCATGATGCAGGCCATGCCGGAGAAAAGACGCTCCATGATGTCGGCAAGACGCTTGGAAAAGCTGGGCAGGACACAGGAAAGACCCTCGAGAAGACTGCGCACGATATCGGCCACACGCTTGAGAAGGCAGCGCAGGATACCGGCAAGACCGTAGAGAAAGCTGCGCATGACGCTGGGCGAACAACTGAAATTGCAGCTCACGACACCGGCCATGCGATAGAGAAGGCTTCGCGTGATATTGGGAAAACCTATGAAAAGGCTGGGCAAGATACCTGGCGTGCAAGTCGAAAGGCGGTGTCCGACCTAGGAGAAGCGGGCGGTGCCCTTTCTCGTTTTGTTGTGAGAGAAGTGAAAGGTCTAGGAAAGTCTTTTTCGGATCTCGACCGGCGGCTGAAGGAAGGGAAGATTGTAGACGCGATCTGGGAATTTGAAATCGATCCAATTCGTAATACCGAGCACAATGCCGCGGCAGCGGCCCAAGAAAGCGTGATCCTGGCGACCGTCGGTCAAGTTGCTGCATCTGCTTACGGCGGCCCTGCTGGCGCCGCTGCTTATGCTGCTTGGTTAACTTATAGGAGAACTGGTAATGCGGACCTCGCCTTGCGTGCGGGCATCATAACTGGGATTACCAGTGAGGCGTTTACCGCGGTCGGTCATATGCCCTCAATCACTAACACGCAGATTGCTGAGAAAACGGTGGCGGCGGGAGCCGTGGGTGGCTTGGCCGTGGCAGCAATGGGGGGGGATCATCGCGCCGTACGAGATAGCGTCTTGCTTGCTGCGGGCATGGTTCTGGTACAGACTGGCTATGAACGCCGCACCGGGCATCCGATAGAGGGCAAGGCCTCCGAGGGTGAAGCTTATTGCAAGAGCACGCTAAACGCATACTGCTCAGCAGCGGATAGCTATGTCACGGACGAAAACGGCAATGTCGTCCTTGACGAGTATGGGAACCCAAAGACAAATGTAAACATGAGGGCGCTGGACCCACGGCGGCCGCATGTCGGTACATGGTCAACTGAGGATGATACCGGCTGGATTGGAACAGGGGAGCGTACTCAGTTTATGACGGGTGTGTCGAGGGTGCCCGGAATGAACGCCATGGCATATCTTCACGACATATTTGTCGATGACGAGGGTTTAAGCCCTCTTTTGAGCAAAGCTACCATAATTCCGGCAACATTGTTGACATATCTGGGTACCGGCGCGCCTTACTTTAACAGGCTGATGGAAATAGGGATAGCTAATCGTCCGGTTAATTTGCCTGTTGTTTTGGTTAAGCCTGCAGTTCATCGTCCACAAGGGTTAATAGCGACGCCGGTCGCCAATGGTAATCTAGAAGTAGTACAGGGCGTGTTCATAAACTCCCCTGAAATACAGACGCCTTTGGTGGTTGAGGTTGTTCCGATGCTTTCTGAAAGCACCCATTGATTGTTGAGATTGGGTTGTCGCGCGATAGTCTAGTCTCACTTAACGTCGCGTGCCGGAACTTTGGCTCGCCACGCAGGTATTGGACCGTCGCCTTAACACCAGACTTGACCCATTTCGCACCGTCGATCATGCGGTTGGGACGCCGGCCGGCTGCTTCGGGCCTGTGTCGATCGCCGCGGGAGAATATCCGTGTTCTGTCCATCGGCACGGGAGACGAGATGCCAGGGTAGACGAAGGCGATCGAAATGGTGGACTCCTGCGCTAGATTTTCCCAGGGTGGGCAAGGTTCGCGCGGCAGCAAAGGCCCAGTCCGGTAACGCCCTTGACCGGCCTACCTTCTTGTCGGCAAGCAGAACGTTGTCCTCATCGATCCTCCGGAATCCGAAAATCCCATCAGGCTCGACGACGTCGAGCGTGCCGTGAGGGAATAGGCTCGTCTGGCGCGTTCGCATGCCGAGGCGACCGGGCACTAGGTCAACCAGATCTTCCTCGGTGACGCGGCGGACCGTTTCTTGAAGTGCTCGCTGTCATAGTGTCCGAACCACCTCCACCGATTGGCGGCCACTTTGGGGATAACCAACTGTTCGTCGGAGCGGCCAAGATGAGGCGCAAAGCGGCCGGTTCACGTGACCGGTTCTAGCTTGCCGCGACACTTTCCCTGAGCGGCCTCTGTGAGGGGGCACGATTACCGAGTGCAGCGCAGTCTTGCCTCATCAGCTTCATGTGGATCAAAGGCTGTCGCGGACTACATGCATGGCAACGGATCACGTCGTGCATTCGTAGATTATTCTGACGACATATCCTTCCACGCTATGTTATTGTCTTCTAAAATAGAAAAAAATCTGCTCGCAGGTATTTGTTGTCGGCGGGAGAGGCACATGGGTGGCGCTCGGCTTGTGCGGCCGTATTTTTTTTGGACTCTCATTTTGATGTATCGCAAATCGACGCTCGTCGGCGGTACCAAAGGCATGATGGCCTGAAATGAGGTCAGAAGTCGCCAATAGCCTCGTACAAGCGCTGACCTGGCGGCTGCGTGAAATGCGCATTCGCGTCGGTCTCTTCGAGGCCGACCAGGCAGCGGCCGTGCTTTCCACCCAAAGTGACTGGACGAAGGAAGAACTCCAGAGAGCGTTGCTCCCCATTTTCTGCAAGCGCTACGAGCAGCGCAGTCTCGTCCTGACGCTTATTGATGAACTTCTCACGGCCCCCTCACCGCCTCCACTGCAGCCGGTCTCGAACGTAGCGCCGATCCACTATGCCCGCCCAATCACTGAAGTGGATCCCGTCACAGATCTGAGCTTCTGGCGCAGTCTGCAAGATCGCCTGACCCGACTCTTCGAACTTCTCGGCAGCCCGAAATCGATGATGCGCCTGCTCCTGATGGTGGCGGTGGTGTGCCTCCTCGCAGCGCTCGCCATTTTGCTTCCCGTCGACTTTTCGGTTCTGCGCGATAGGTTCCAGCTTGTCATCAGGTCCCTGCTTGGCGCCATTTCTGATCCGCTCGGCACCGATCTCACCTCAAAAGGCGGGGACCCGGATCGTCTTGATGCAGCATTGATGGTTCGCCACAGCATCGCGGCAGCACTCATCGCGTCTGCCGCTGTGGCCGCTCTGCTTACCTTCAGCCTTCGAAAGAGACCTAAGACCAAGCCTCCAGAAACCCACGACGAGCATTTACCTGCAGAGACAAAGGGCGATGCATCGGTGTTCCGCGTCGGCTCGCTGGGAGGGCTACCTCCACGTTTTCTCGACCCCCGGCTCGCTACCGAAATCGTCGAGTTGCTGAGCTATAGGGAGACCGATCGCGATCGCCGGATCCTTGACCTGCGTTCAACCATCGACAGCCGTGTGCGCGGTGACATGGACAGCCTGATCTTCGAAAAACGCAAGGAACTTCCAACCGTCGTCATCCTTACCGACAGCCGCAGCGACGCGCGCTACTGGAACACGACCGCCACCGAATTCCAGATCGCACTCGAGCGGAGAGGCCTCACCGTCGAGACCCTCGCTTATTCCGGTACATTTTCCGAAACCAGCAGCGACCATCACGGAAGCGACACCATTTCATCGGCACTGGAAATGATCGCAGGAGGCAGCGGCTGGATGCTTACCACTGTCTTCGGCGATCTAAAAAGATTGTCGGGCCGCGACATCTCGCTACTGGCGACCCTGCGTGAGCAGGGCCCAGTGCTGGCTTTTGACTATGACGACCCTCGGCTGTGGGATCGCCGCCATGAGATCCTCGAAGGGCTCGGTATTGCACCGCATCCAGCGGCCGGTCCCGCCTTGCGGCAGGCTTTGGCCGCTGCCTTCGCGCCCGATCGAGCGGCTATCCGACAGACGGAGTTGGCCAAGCCCCGAGAGCCGGCTTTCGAACATCTGTCTGAACCTCACGCGCAATGGGCATCGGCATGCGCGATGGTTGAACCAGTTTCCTTCGCGCTTGCCGAGAAGCTGCGCGCGGCCCAGCCTGAGCTTGCCGGCAATAGTGAGATCCTCGCCTTCTCCCTGCTCGCGCGGCTGCCGGGAAGCTGGGTAGGTCCAGAGGGTCTGCGCTTTTCCTCGCAGATACGGCGCCTTCTGCTTTCGCGATCCGCGACGACACCTCGCAGCCAGCAATTCTCATTCTTGCAGGTGCTGGACAAAGCTTTCGGTGAAGAGCCGAAATCGATCACAGCGGCTGAGCTTTGGCGCTACACGCGAGCCCAAGCCGAGCTGTTTACACCCAGACAGTCTCGCGCAGTGCAGGACCTTGTCGACATCAAGGCAGGCGGGTTGATTGACGAGAGCCAACTCAATGACTTTATCCAGCGCCTGCGTCAGCCCGGGGAAGCGAAGGAAGCGGGAACAATCGCACTCTCCTTGCGCTCAAGTAGACTTTTGGCTCTTGCCAGAAGCGCCGAGTCTGCAGACATCTCTGAAAAAGAACCGCCAACCGTTTCGGCAACCTGGTCAGTCGGCCTTTCGGAAACGCGCGTCAGGCTGGGCTCGGAAGCCGCACCGCTTGCCGCATTTCTGGGCGGGGGCAGCGACATCCTGCTGGTAGAGCCGGGCGTGGCAGACCCGCAGCTTATCTTCAGCCGTGTCGATGCTGTACGCGGTAGCCGTGGCGCTTTGGGCTCGGGTGGCCCAGCGTTGTCCAACGCGAACCTTGCGTCCTCAGATTTCGCAGAACTGATGATTTTCCCTCAGACTGAGTCCGGCGTACTGGTGACGCGCGACGGACGTCTATTCTCCTTCCCGCAGATAGGCAACACCAGGGCGACCGGAACGGAATCCCGGCCGGCACTTTCCTTGACAGAGGTTCAGCTTGGTATCCAGACCACGGGCGTGCCCCTGGTTGCGCTAAGCTTGGAAGGATACCGAATTGCGTGTTGCGGTGCAGGATCGAGTATCGTGGTCGTGACGTCCGCGAACGAGGACGTGAGTCCGCAGCATATTAGCCTGCCGGGCAACGTCTCCGCGATTGCTTTTTCGCAGTCAGGAGGCGTGCTGTGCGGCCTCGAAAACGGCGATGTATTTCGTATGACCGCCTCGCCTTCCGGCTTCGGCTCGCCCGAGCGCGTCGCGTCTTTTGGCCTGGTAATCGCGGCGTTGGCGGAAACCGTCGCCTAGCGCTCTGATCAAGGTACGATCGTCGCCGCGCTTTCCGACGGAAAGGTCGTTCTGAGTAGCTCGGAGACGTCCGAGAATGTCGATCCTGCGCTGGCCTGGCCGCCAAGGTGGCTGACCGCCTTTCCCGACCGCAAGGCCGCTTTGGTCTATGGCTCGCCCATCGGCTTTTCTGTGGCGGCGACTGGCCTGAACGGTCAATTCGATGTCGTAGGGCTGCCGCTTCAGGACGAGCGCACCAAATATCAGGGCGAGTCACTGATTAGCGAAGCTATTGATCCTTCACGGGATCGCATCGAAGTCCTCGCGATCAATGCCGAGCGTCGCCGCATTGTCGTACGCAACGGTGTTTATCTCGAAGTCCGGCCGCTTCTCTACGATCTGCCAGAGCAGGAAGACGGGAGCGTCGGCCTCGCGGTTGAAGACGAGCCGCCTTCGACATCCCAGCAAGCCGCCTCTGGCGTTGAACACCCGGCGACGGTGACTGCATGAGACGCACCGAGATCCGCATAAGGCAGGCCCAGGAAGGCATCCAAGTCAAGCATCCGGCCAGCGGGGAATGGCAGGCTACGAGCCTGTCACCTGACATGAAGCTGGATAACAGGTCCCTCGCCGATATCAAGGCGTTGCTCGATACCTATATGCTCGATACCGATTTTCTGGCGAACAGCACTTGGGATTTGCGTATCGCCGAACAGACCAAAATCGGCATGGCGCTATGGAGCAGCGTCTTCGGCAAGACCGTGAATTTCGATCTCGGCTCGTGGCTTCACATAGTTCCCGAAGCCGACGAAGCAGCCGACAGCAAGTTTATCGACTTCATCTGTAAGGTGCCTTGGGCCATGCTGACGCAAGGCGCGATGGGTAAACCGATGTTTCTCGCGCTCGACCGCGGCGAGCCGGTCGCCATCACGATCGATGCCGCTTCGACAGTGCCCAGCCAACGACGGGGAAACTACAATATCCTGCAGCCATCGGCGCCACGGCTCCTGCTTGTGATGCCGGAGGTTGTTCACAGCGACGAATCCCAGAACACAGGTGCAGCGATGCACCGTCAGGCGCTTCTGAAGGTCATCACCCCGCACTACCAGGCCAGCAACGCCGTCGATAACATCAAATGCGTGCGTAGCTTTGCCGAATTCAGGGACGCCATGCTGGTCGACCGCTTTGATCCGCACATCGTCTACTTCTATGGACACGGCACGACGGCAGGCGGCCAAGGGACCGGATTCCAGTTCGAGGACCAAGGCAAAGAGGACTGGCAGGACGTCGAAGAGATCGCCTTCATCGTCACCCAGGTCGTGAAAGCGACCGGCAATCCGCCTTTTGTTTGGTTCAACGCCTGTCGGGGTGCCGCCGCCAATCAGGACAGCGCGCTGCGCTTGTTTTCCGAAACCGCGTCCTGCGTCGTGGCCATGCGCACGGTGGTCCGCATGGATGCAAGTCGCATTCTGGCTGAAAGAGCTTTGAAATCCGTGATCGTCGATCGGTTTTCGCCTCCGGTCGCCGTGCGCGAGGTGCTGCGCGACTGCCCGAGCGACTGGATGCGGAGCGGTCACTGGGCGTCCACGGTCGTCGCAGCACAGTTCACAGACTGGACTGCGCTCGGCAATGACGAGCGTGTGGCGGAAGATGACGACGCTGTCGGCAACTTCCCGATCCGCGTCGACCGCGTCGACGCCTTGAACAAAGTCGAGGCAAAGCTGAAAGATGCTTTCGCACAAGCGGAAGAATTCTCAGCGCCAACGGTTTTGCTGTGGAGCGGGTCGCCCGACCAGTTGCCTGTGATCTTCGAAGAGCGAGTGCGGGAAGTAATGCTCGAGCGCTTTCCAGGCTACAAGCCCGTCGTGCTGAAGGTCGAATTGCAAGCTGGAGCCCGGCCTAAGAATTCGGACGAACTGGATAACCAACTGCGCACCGCAATTTATAAGGGACTAAGCAACAATACCGGTGCGCCGGTAGAGGACGCATCGCTCGGCCGCATCAGGCGCTTGATTGCCAATATGTCACCGGGCCGCAAGGGCGTTCTAACGGTCTTGCACGGCCAGCTAGCTGCATCTGACGTCAAGCTGGCGCAGGCTTACATACGCATCTGGAAAAATTTGAGTGACGACTTGAAGGACATGCCCAATGCGCCACGGGTTGCTTTGGCCTTCGGCTTTGACGCAGAAGTGAACAAGGCGCTGGAGGCGCCGGAGGGCTACGAAGTCATCTATCTTGGCGCCGTTCCGCCAGAGGAGATCAAGAAACATCTTGGTCGCTATCGGCGATTCTACAATATCCCGATTGCGGAGTTGGAAGCTCAAAGTCAAGCGTTGGCGCGTGAGACCGAAGGAAGTTTCAAAGCGTTGCTGGATAGGCTGGAACGGAAAGCCGACTTAAAAAAATAAGGGGATGCGGACATGCAAGGATTTAGCCTAATTGATCGCCAGGCTGACGGGACCGAAGCGATCCTCAAAGAGCGGCAGAAACGGGTCAACCTTTTCTTCGATACCAACAGGGCACGTGCCGGAACCTATGTCGCCTCGGCCGAACTCAAGACGGCGGCTGATGTGGCCCTCACCCTTGGCCGCCCACTCCTTCTTACCGGCGAACCCGGCTCGGGCAAGACGCTGGCCGCATTTTGGCTTGCCTCGCGACTAGGACTTCTGAGCGAGGACCATTTCCACGAATATCAGGTTCGATCCGATTCCAGGGCTCGGGACATCTGTTATGACTTCGACGCAGTTTCCTGGTTCCGCAAAAGCCAGATCGAGCAGGACGACGTTGTCGACAAATCCGCGTTCATCAGCCCCCGCGCGCTCGGGATCGCGTTTGGGTGGAACGGCGCAGAGGACGCAAACCCGCACGTGGTGTTGATCGACGAGATCGACAAAGCGCCCCGCGATTTTCCCAACGATCTGCTGCTCGAACTTGACCAGATGAAGTTCACAATCGCCGAAACCGGCAGAACCATCGGTCCGCCACGGCAGCGCCCCATTATCGTGATCACATCGAATTCCGAACGGCGGTTGCCCGACCCATTCCTGCGTCGCTGCATCACGCACAATATCGAGATCAAGCCGGAAACCGTGCTGGAGATCCTGACGGCGCGCCTCAAGGCTTACCGCAGCGGGGCACAGGTTGGGCCCCAGGACGATCAACTGGTGGCCGCAGGCGGTGCATTCTGGAGTGGCCTAAGCGAGTTAGAAGGCAGGTTCACCCGCAAACCGACTGTCGCTGAATTCTGGCAATGGCTAATCCTTGCAAGTGAGTATCCTGACAATCCCGACGTAAACCTAATCGAAGTGTTGAAGAAGAAGCGCGGGCCTGAAATCGCCAAACTGCCGCGCATCGGCAGCCTGTTCCTGCCAGCAGATCTCGCTGTTGTCTCCAATGGCTGACCAAATCCACCTTCTGATTGGACAGTTGGCAGAATGGCGAAATCGCATCGAGGCGCATTTCGGCAGGCAAAAATGGTCCTACATCTTCGCCGCTTTCGTGTGGGCCCTGGTGTGGTACAGCACGATGGATGTGCTGACTTACCTGCAGCCGCTGCGTCAGTTTCCTTTCGACATAATGCCCATCATCGCAGGCGTGCCAATCATCGCCGTCGGGTGGCGAGCCGTAGCCCTCGGCAACCGGCTCGGTCTTGCGGTTAAGGATTTCGATGATGGCGCTGCTTTTGTATTGCCCGCGGGTCAGCCCGGCGCCAAACGAACATTTTTAGGGGACATCAAGAGAACAATCGATCGGTATTCAAAGTTAGTTTCAGCGACGATTTTCACGATCTCGCTCGTCGGCGTCATTTTGCTGACAACTGCAAATGGGCTGAGCGACAACCCGTTCATCGGCTTGCTGCTCCTTATTGGTGTACCGTTGATCGCCTTGCCGATCGGTGCGCTGTTGGGCCAGCTCGTCGGCTACGCGCAGTTCTGGCGTACAATGGACCGCAACGGCATAGCCTTGGCGGGGCTTTCCACACCGCAGGCGCGTACAGCCTTGCATGGACTTGAAAGTCTCCACGTCTTCGCCGTTATCGCACTTTCCGTACTTTGCTTTTGGTTTGCCGGCTGGTCGGTTGTCTGGGGACTTGGCTATAGCCAGGAATACGAGAGCGTGTGGCGCACCCAGTTCCTCATTCTTTGGATTGTCTCGATTAGCCTCTTCGTGGCCGCCGGTGTTCGGCCAGCCTGGAATTTTCGCCGGCGCGTTGCCCTACTTTCGGGAGGACATGAGGGCCGACGCGCCAGGGACGAGATGGTCCGCCAGGCTTTGCAAGATCTCCAAAGCTGGCGAGACCCTTCTGCCAAGGCATCTCGTCAGCAGCGCGAACGTATTGCTGAACTCCAGCGCTTCATCGCCAATCTTAAGGACCAGCGCATCGAAAGCAGGCTGCTGGACCCGCGGCTGCTTGTTTTCTTGCTGGCGCTCAACGTGCTGCTGCTTGTCATGTCATTTTTAACGTCTGCAACGCCACCGCCTGTAGCAGCATTCTAGGAGACCTACGATGAGTGATGCCGTCTCGATCTCCATGCTTCCGGCCAAGGACGGCGATTGCCTTTTCGTCGAAGCGGCAGGGTTTCGCCTGCTGATCGACGGCGGCAGACCGCAGACCGGACTGGAAGTGCTGCCGGCCTTCCTGGCGACGCTGCCCGCGCGCCCTAACAAACCGACGATCGACCTGATGATCCTGACGCACGTCGATGCCGACCACATCGCCGGTCTGCTGGCCTTCATGGCCCATCTTGGCTCGGTCACAATCGCCGAGGTCTGGTTCAACGGCGCTGAACACCACAAGCGCGCAACCGACGCGTTTGTGAGGCAGCTATCGCCCGAAGATCAGGCGGCCAGGCGTCCTCAAGATACGGGCACGCTTAGCGTCGACCAAGCGCTGCAATTCGATGAAGTTGTCAAATGCCTTGGCATCCCTTGGAACAAGCGGTTGAACGGCGAGGCCATCATGGTGCCGCCTGAGGGCGATCTGCCGCGTTTGAACCTAACGGAAGGCCTTGATCTCGTCCTGCTCGGCCCGCCCAAGCAAAAGCTTGCCGACTTCTATCCCGAATGGGAGAAATGCGTCCGCAATCTCGCCGCCGATCAAGTCCTCGCAGCCGAGCCAAGGATCGTGCCGACCGTTGAGAATGTCCGTCGCCTGGCCGCAGTGCCACAGATCGCGGACCGCACCAAGCCGAACGGCGCTAGCATCGTTTTCGTCCTGGAGGCCGGGTCTAAGCGCGTGTTGTTTACCGCCGATGCGCATCCGGACGACGTGGCCAGCGCCGTTGAACGCTATCACAAAGAGGCCCCCGTCTCGTTCGATGCAGTCAAGGTTGCCCATCACGGCAGCGCTAAAAACAATACATCCGAGCTGATCGATAAATTGCAATCGCCCTGTTGGTTGATTTCGACGGACGGCTCCGGCCACGGCCATCCGAATTCCCCGGCCGTCGCCCGCATTGTTCTGGCTCCGAGCGAAGGGAAACGCCTGGTTTTCAACTATCGGTCCGAGGTCAATGCAGCCTGGGACAAGGACGATCTCAAAAAGACGTTCAAATATTCCACTTGCTATGGCGACGGCAAAGCTGCCGCGACGGTCATCGTCTGAAGAGTGCCGCTTAGAAGTGTCAACACCAGCCACCTGTACGTCTTTATGGGTCCGGAATGAAGAAACAAGCCGTCGTCATCATTCATGGTATGGGCGAACAGATACCCATGGAAACCCTGCGGGGTTTTGTCGATGCGGTTTGGGTTGAGGATCCGGATCTTATACGAAAAGAGCGCCCAGACAGCACGACAGGTGAAGCGCCGCGTACGAAGAATCGCGTGTGGAGCAAACCCGATGGCCGCAATCGAAGCTATGAATTGCGACGGATAACGACCGAGCGTCTCGACGATCGCGGGTCGACGGATTTCTTTGAGTTTTATTGGGCTCATTTGATCTATGGCACAACGTGGGAGCAGATTAAATCATGGATTGTTGACCTGCTCTGGCGTGCACCCTCGCGCGTCCCGAAAGGAGTGCGCCAAGCTTGGATTCTTCTCTGGGTGATCAGCATCTGCGTCGCCTTGGCCGGGATAGTGAGCCTTGTCCCGCTCGCAACCTTGCGGAGTTGCATGTTTGCAAAATGTCTAACGCCGCCGCCGTCTACACCCAGCGTTTGGGGAGCGATCATTGTGCCAGTGGCCGTCGGCGTGGTCACGCTGCTCGTGGCCGCGTTCGTGAATACGGTGCTCTTGAAATACTTCGGAGATGTGGCTCGATATGTAAAAGCCAAACCGCTCAACGTGGCTCGCCGCCAGGAAATTCGCGAGAAGGGCGTTGAGTTGCTGGATACGCTTATGGGCCGAACCGGTGACGGAAATTTTGCGGGCTCAGAGTACGATCGTATTGTCGTTGTCGCCCATTCGCTTGGAACGATCGTGGCCTACGACATTCTCACCCACTGCTTTGCACGGCTCAACACGCGGTGTTCGATCGATCCGCAGAAGTCAGATACCGTTGAGCAGCCCGAGCGGATAGCGCTTGAGCGTATGCTGCGCAGCATCGCTGGCCTCCCGACCGACTGCGCTGCGGACGCTTTTGTCGGTTTCGACATTGATCTCTATCAGCGGCAACAGGGCCGGTGCCGGCAAGAATTGAACGGACAAGGTAACCCATGGCTTGTGAGTGACTTCATCACGCTGGGCTCGCCGCTAGCTCATGCCGAATTTCTTTTGGCAAGAGATGCCGATGAACTCGAGCGGCAGAAAATTGAGCGCGTTTTTCCGACCTGTCCACCGACCCTGGAATACGACGGAACCACGAAGCTTCGGCACTTCACATACAAGCCGTCCGGGGCGCCTCCCGACACGCAAGGGCTCCACTTCAGATGGCCGCATCACGCAGCGCTGTTCGCATATACGCGGTGGACAAACCTCTACTCTCCCCACAAGGCAATCCTGTGGGGAGACATTATCTCAGGGCCGCTCGCGCCGCAGTTCGGGCTCGATTTCGACGGCAAATTCGTCAACGGAATCCGCGATATACAAGTCATGCCGTTGGCGCAGACAGCTGTTGGCACCGGCTGGCCGCCATTTTTCGCTCATTTGAAATACTGGCAACTCAAACCACACAAGGCCGCCGATCATATCAAGATTCTACGCGAGGTCCTCAACCTCAAGGAGGGCAAATGAGATGATCCGGATCGATCGCAATCGTGTTCAAGCGCCCGACGACGGCGATGTCATGGCTCACGTGGCTCGCGTGATTGAAAATCACTATGCACTTGATCTTAGCAAGCGCCGGCAGACAAAATTGGAGCTCACCAGAGAGTGGCTGCATCGCCGGCAACAGGTTCAAGGGCCCCTCGCAGAATTGTTTCATGCCAAATGCGCCTACTGCGAAACGTCGTTCGACGTCGCTGAGCGAATTGATATCGATCGATTCCGGCCGCCGGTAGGGGCGAGCGACCTTACGGGGCGGGGCAGCTTGGATCACTATGGGTGGCTGTCATTCGAGTGGCGTAACCTCTATCCAATCTGCTCCGGGTGCAGCCGTGCCAAGCGCTCACTGTTTCCCACCGAGGGGGAACGCGCACCACTGCTCGCGCCAATCGAGACAATTCATAGCCAAGAGAGCGCGCTGCTTCTCGACCCCTGTCTTGACGACCCTGCACACCATCTAGAGTTCACAGAAAACGGTTCGGTCAAGGCGATCACGAAGAAAGGCGAAATCTCGATAAAGGTCTTCAATCTCAACCGCTCGTCACTTCGCGAGCAGCGGCGAAGCAGGTATGCTGAAGCCCTTTCTGCATTTCGGCAGAACCGTCACTTCATTCTCTTCACGCAACAGAACAAGCCATTCGCTGCCGCGGCTCGCGCCGCGATTGCCAAGGCCCAAAATCAATATGCACCAATTTTGTCAATGTCGGTTCCTGAGGAAATCAGAAGCGCGGAAACAATCATCGATGCTGACGAAGAAGCATTCCGTCTGAGCGCCAGGCCGCTGCAATCGATATCGATCCGTAATTTTCGAATGCTGCGAGAGGTCGATCTTACATTCCCCGATCCGAACAGCACAAAGGCCCCCTGGTTGATGCTTCTCGGTGAGAACGCCTCGGGAAAGAGCACCTTTCTGCAAGCTGTTGCGCTGGCATTGGCAGGCGCTGAAGAGGCTTCGCGCCTCACAAAGCCAAACAAGGTGCTGTCAACGGGCACCAGGATCGGAGAGGTAGCTTTACGTTTTTGGGACAGCACAACCCCGGTTGAACTGCATTTCAACAAAGGAGAAGTTGCGTTTAGAGGGACGGCGCGCCCGTCGGCTATTGTCGTTGCCTACGGGTCCCTCCGCTATCCCGATCAGCGGGCCCGTGAAATGGGCCCCGGCTTTCTGCCCCGCTTCGCTCGTATTTCTGCGATCGTGAAACCGGTCGCAAGGCTGCCGTTCCACCGAGCCTGGCTGCGAACACTGACACCGGAGAAGTTCGACGTGTTGGCTCGAGTCCTAAAGGAGATCCTGCCGGTCGAGCAAGGCGCCGTCTTTTCGCACAAAAACGGGCGGCTGCAGTTTCATAGCAATAACCACACTGCGTCCCTGAGCGAAATGTCTGCCGGCTACCAGTCGATCGTCGCGGTATGCCTCGATATCATCCAACTCCTGTTCGAGCGTTGGGACACCCTGCAAAGTGCGACGGCGATTGTCATCATCGACGAAATCGACGCTCATCTGCATCCGCGATGGAAGATGCGAATTGTGGACAGCCTGCGAGCGGCATTGCCGCAGGTGCAGTTCATCGCCAGCACTCACGATCCTTTGGTGCTGCGAGGCCTGAAAAATGGCGAGGTTGCGCTGATGGAGCGAGATGATAACGGCACGGTCATTGCAAATGGCCAGCTGCCGCCGATCGAGGGAATGCAGGTCGATGATCTTCTCGTCTCGCGACATTTCGGCTTGAGCAGCACGGTCGATCCGACGTCGGAAGCGCTTTATAACGAATACTACCATCTGCTTTCGCTGCCGGCGGAGCCTAGAAGAGACGCCCGCATTTCAGAGCTCAAGGCGCGTCTTGGCGATCGGGAGGCGTTCGGTCGCAATCGGCGCGAAAACCTGATGCTTGCCCTGGTCGACGAGGCCATTTCAGAAACCAAACCTGTTGCCAAGGAGGACCTGAAAACCAAGACCCTCTCCCGTCTAAGAGCCCTCGCAGCAAATGCTGGGATCAGAGGTTAGCAAATGCGGGCGATCCAAAGACCCTTGGCTGCTCCAGATGGCTTGGAGGGCGTTAGAAACGGAAAGACCGAGCTCGAACGCGCGCGCCAGCATTTCGGCGTTGAGAAAAAGACCGATGGCTTCAAGTTCAGCGCTTATTCCGATCCAACAGTCAAACAAGCCTTAAGCAATGTCTTCAAGGGCCTATGTGCTTATTGCGAGAGTTTTTACGACGCGACGCAAACGCAGGACGTAGAACACTATCGACCTAAAGGACGCATCGACAACGGGGTACAAAAGATCAAACCCGGCTATTGGTGGCTCGCCGCCAAGTGGGACAATCTTGTGCCCTCCTGCATTTTGTGCAACCGGGAGACGAACCAGATCCTTTTCGACAATACTGTCTTGAAGTCTGGCAAAGGTGATCGCTTTCCTCTTCTTGAAGAGGCACATCGGGGAACTAAGGAAGGCAGCGAAGCGGGGGAAACGCCCCTTCTCATCGACCCTTGCAACGACGACCCGGGCAAATATCTTCGGTATGACGTTAGAGACGGAAAATGCATTGTTGTTCCGAAGGTCAACAATATCAGTGACCTTAATTTCATCCGCGCTCGCACCTCGATAGATGTCTATGGCCTCAACCGCTCCGGCCTCGTGATCGACAGGACTAGGTACATGAAGCGGATACAATACATTTTGCGACAGCTAGAAAAACAAGCCACCGCCCTCGACCGGGCGGACGTGGGCCAAGTCGCACACATTGAGGCCGAAATCACCGAAACGCTCGAAGTTCTGAACTCTCACCGGGACGGGAACGATCGCTTCTCCTCCATGGCGCGCTGGCTGATAGATCCCGTCTATGAGCGGCTCGGTATCGCCTGAACGGCTAACCTACACTCCTGACACTCGAGGACGCCCCTGAGGGCGCCCTCCCGACCCAAGTAAGCCTGCTGATGTAACAAACGCGCACGGGCTCTTATGCTCTCAGCAACGTGATCGCGTTTATTGCATAGATTCCAAAACAAGACTCGCAACCGACAGTCCCTCATTCTACTGTGCCTCATAGTTGTTATTGAATTATTTTTGGAAGCAATCCAATGGCCAAGCGCAAGTACGGGGTTTTACGAAGGAAAGTAGTAGCCACAGCTGAGGAGCACAACGAGTCCTCGCCTCACTATCAGATTATGGTAATGGCGAACGGCACGCCGTGGCGGATCGCGGTGAACATCCAGTCCACCGATACATCCGGCGGCCCCGACAAGGCGATCGTTCTCTATAAGATCGACGACGATTTTCGACATCCCAACCTTGAGGTGATCAAGAAGGCTGCGGAAGGCTTCTCGACATTGCCGGCCGGGCCCGACAGCGGAGCCCTGGACTACATTCGCGGCAATCTTTTCGATCCGTCCGGAATGCGCCTGCTGCCTCCCGATTCCGCGGATGGCAATGATCTCAATACCGTCCTGGATTCGCATGTGCAGCGTGCCAAATCTGAAACGGATGCGGTGGTATTTGCCTTTGGGCAGCCTTGGGGACCGGAGAACAAACCGGACAAGACCTTCAAATTCAAACCCCAACCAGGGCGTGCACGACATCCACATGAACCAGGGCAACCCGGCGAGCGGCGGGCATGCCGGAGATAACGGCGTTTGGCAAGACGGCGGCGTGCTGTTGTGGTTTCCCTCGTCTGACCGCTGGGTGGCAATCTTCCTCGCGTTCCAAAGCCAATCCTGGCATACAGATGACGAGACTGGAATGCCCATTGAAGGCAGGACAGGTGCGGAGGCCGCGCAGTTTGATGCCCAGCACCGGCGGCTGCCAGACCAGGATCAGACAGCGGCTGTTGCCGAGATCGTTGCTGTTCGAATGCGGGCTTCCGGCAATCAGAAGACCGCAGTGATGATCCTCAACACCAGCAGTTCGGCTATTGATCTTGCCGGCTGGTCGGTCGCGAGTTCCAGGGATAACAAGGTGAGTTTGAACGCCAACTTCGCGACCGGCGCCACGTTGGAAGTACCGGTTCCGGCCAATTTCTTCCGCAAGGGCGGCGGCATCGTAACTTTGCTCGACGGCCAAGGCCTCAAGGTCGATGGCGCGACCTATCCCGGGACCACTGGCGTTCGGCGCGGCTGGATCAAGGTTGATTGAAACAGGATCGTTTGCGCCTGCACGACTAGGAGGTGAGATTGTCACAGGATGGGGGTGCTGCCCGGCCAATCGGTCACCTTCGCCTTCATTTCGATGAGGGCCGGCATGCGAAGGGTCCACGCAATCTTTCAGCGGTCGAGCAACTCGGCGCCACGCTGTGGCTGGGCGCGGACGAAGGCTCGAACCTGGATCGGCTGTCGACAGCGGACAACACAAACTACGACCACCATACCACCTATTCGCTTGGCGCTTTCTTCAATTTGCCTGGCGGGAAAACGGCGAAATTGACCTGGAGGGACTGGGAATTGACCGAACCGGCAGACGGCTGTGGTTTACAGGCTCGCACAGCCTGCGGCGCGAAATGCCAAAGAGCGGCGACGACGGGCGGGACGCCGGGCATGCGCTCCGCAACATCAGCCGACAGCCGAACCGTTTCCTTCTGGGCAGCGTCGGGTTCGAGTTGGACAAGAATGGCATGGTCGCGCTGGTGCCAGGGAGCGGCCGCGCCATGCCATTTGACGCTCAGGGCAGCCGGCTGGGCGAACTGCTGGCCAATGACCCCCTGATCGACCGCTTCCTGAACATTCCATCCAAGGAAAACGGTCTGGATATCGAGGGGCTAGCGGTTAACGCCAGCACGGTATTCCTGGGGTTGCGCGGCCCAGTGCTGCGCGGCTGGGCCGTCGTTTTGCAGCTTGACCTGGAGTCGGTTGAAAAGGGTCTGCTTGAACCGCAGCCGCTTACCCAGAAGGGCCGGCGCTACTTGCGGCATCTGCTCAACCTTGATGGCCTAGGTGTTCGCGACCTCTGCGTACTCGATAATGACTTGCTCGTGCTTGCCGGACCGACCATGGATCTCGACGGGCCTGTCCGGCTATTTCGATGGCGCAACGCGCTCAAAGCGGCAATCGACGCGTGCGTGGATGGGACGGCTCTCGAGGTCATTTTCGACATACCTTGGGGTTTTCGCACCGAGCACGCCGAAGGGATAGCCCTGTACCGGGCCACGGATCAGGCAGAGCCGCGGCTGTTGGTCGTCTATGACAGCCCCGCCAAAAGCCGGCTCCATCAAGGACGCTATTTCGAAGCCGATCTTTTTTCGCTCGGGTAGGTCGGTTTTGCCGCCGTCACATTTGAGTCGGACCACCGACTACCGCGCCGAATGGAGTTCACCGGTCATCGCGGCTTGCCCGGGTAGGGGATTGCCTCTAGACAACGATCCCCGCGAAAGCCTGACGATCGAGCATCTTCTTTGAGCCCGCCGCATAAAAGGGATCTGACCAGGATGCATCTTCCTTGAGTGACAGCACGGCGTCGAGCGTTTTACCTTTTTTCTGAGCCTCTGCCTCCTTCTTCGCGCGCGTATAGCGGAACCAGTAGTGCTCGAACATCCGCATGAATTCCGTGACATAGATGTCCATGACGGCGGTGTCGCCGCGGATGATGAGGCTGTTGGAATCGTTGATCGTGCTTGAGTTTGTCGAGAAATTGGCGGACCCGGTGACCAGGATCGGATCTGTCCCGAAGGGATCGGCAGCAATGATTTTCGAGTGGATATGAACGCCGGCGTGATGGAAACTTTCGGAGTCCTCCAGCAACCTCCCCTGAAAATCGTTGAGTGGCGTGTTGAGGACAGTGGCGACCGCGGCGGCGTTGCCAGGGTCGCCCTCCATCATTTCGATTTCGCCCTTTTTCCCGAATGAGCCTTCCTTGTCTGCCATCAGGAAGCGCAAGGTACCCGGATCGGCCTTGTGCAGGACATCTCGAATTTGAGGATGCAGGGCAAACGGTGCGGACACCATGAGCACTTTGGCCCGCTTGCAGACTTCAGCGTAAACACCGATCATCCCGACGTTGGCTTGCGGCGAGAAAATCGGCGTAATCCCATGCTGTATCTGGGCGACGCCCGTAGGAACCGGAGTGAGTTCCTTGAGCGCCGCGTGCGAGTCCTTCTCGTCCAGATCCTGCGTAAGAAGCTGAAACAGCTTTTCATACTTGTCGGCGATGTCGGGGTCGTAGACAGCGTGCCCTACATTTAGCTGGCCATAAATTCCGCCATCGGTCCAATTGGTCGAACCAGTCCATACAGCCACCGGCTTTAAGATCCCGTCTGCACCCTTCTTCAGAAGCACGACGAACTTGTCGTGCATAATCGCACCTTGCGGGTCGGCCTTGCGCGGTTGGGTGAACTCAAGATGCGCCGCTGCGATAGCGGCTTCATTTTTCTCGCGGGTTTTGTCGTCCTCGCCCTTGTCCCGCGCGTGATAGACAACCTTTACTTCTACGCCGCGCTGGTGCGCATCCTGTAGGCCTTTCAGTAGGTTTGGCTTTTGAAACTCATAGATGGCCGCGTGTAATGCGAACTGCTCATCGCTTGCCTTTGCCAGGAACGCTAGGATAGCCTCCTCCAGTCCTCTTGAAAGCCAAATCAGGGCGTCAGGTATTTTGGAAGGGTCGTTGTTGCCGAATTTGCGAACGTAAGCCTCACTAGCTGCCGCACCGCGGTTGAAGAACACCGCGGTGTGCTCGTCGCGTGAATTTTCGGCCTTTACCTCGACAACCGCACCGCCGCTGATCACATCGAAGGACCCAGGCTTCTCCGCCTTTACTCCTTCGCCGACGGTATCGGCCGCGGAGCCGTAGCGGGCGACCGCTCTGTAGCGATACCGCTTGCCAGATTCTATCGTATAGTCCCCCCATCGGAATGTCTGCAGCGGCGCCCGGGCCGTGGTCACCGATTTCGGATCCGGATCGGAAGGAAACCGCAGCATGTTTGGAAGCCAGCGGCGGTCCCCGGTATCGAGGTCGGTGCGCTCGATAGTGAAGCCCAAGCAACCTTGGCGCTTTGCATCAGTTAAGTCCATTGCTAGCACGGCGTTGCTCGTGCCTGTGATGACCCGCAGCGTCAAACCGTCTTTGGAGGCCTTTGCGCGCATAACGATCCCCTCTCTCCAGTCACTCGATCTGACTGCAGCGTTTTTATGAGCAAGAAATGCGGGCGGTCACCGGGCCAGATGAGGCAAGTAGAATAACGTATGGTGGCGCCTCCCCACTTTGAGATTACATCTCAATTGCTTGTCATATGCAAGCGTTTCAATTTGAGCAGACGAACGGCGGCGCTCGGAGAAACTGGGGAGCTTTCGCCTCCGGCTGGATTGGCGCGCCCACTCTCGGCATCGGCATAAACTTCGCTGGGGTTAGCGTTCTCGGCTGGCAACCTCATAGACGCGACGCGGCCCTAACTATCGAACTGCCAGACCATCCTCTCCGTATCTCTCGCCCGCATTCAACTAACGAATCGAGCAGCTCTCTTGAGAGGACGCTATCGAAGTCTACATATTGATTTCTGCACCGATACTTGCGCCAAAGGGCGCCAGCGCATCAGCCGGCATTGCGACGCGGTTTTATGCGCTGCCGCCTAGCTCAATTTGACCAGGCAATGATTTAGCTTGCCGGTAAGTTGCACATGCGTGGATTGCGGGCTATGAGCGCTTAGATGTGATCTCTGGAGTCTGACAATGTCCGAAGAAGCCGCCAATAACCTGATTGAACTTACCGCAGATATCGTTTCCGCTTACGTCCAAAAGAATGCTGTTCCCGTGTCCGGGCTGCCAGAGTTGATCGCGAGCGTTAATTCGGCATTGTCTAATATTGGCCGGACAGCTCCAGAAGAAGCACCAGCCCGAAAGCCGGCCGTAAATCCCAAAAGATCCGTGTTCCCAGACTACATCATTAGCCTTGAGGACGGCCAGAAATACAAGTCGCTCAAGCGCCATCTGGCGACCCGACACGGAATGACCCCCGATGAATACCGGGCGAAGTGGGGATTGTCGAAGGACTATCCTATGGTCGCCCCGAACTATTCGGCCACCCGGTCAGCGCTGGCAAAATCTTTAGGTTTGGGAAGGAAGGCTGCTCCGGCAAAAAAACCAACCTCAAAACGCAAAGCGAAGGCCTGACCCGTAAATCCTGCAGGAGCGATCACCGAGCCGGCCTCGGTCACGAGTCTTCGTGCCCCAAGACGATCCTCCTCGCTACGGGTTGTCTGATGTTGAAGCTGATTGCCGTCGCGGCTTCTCCGACGTGCCAGTGCCCGGCAGGCCTTCCTTCTTGGCCTTGGCAAAAGCTCGGTCGCTTTCGAGGAACTCCGACAGCATGAACGGGATGAGTTCGGCGACCGTTTCGGATTCGCCATAGGTCTGGCGGTAAAGCCCCGCGTAGTCGTTGAGCGCTTGGCTCAAAGCCGCGCTGACGGTGATGGTGATCTTCGAAGGCGTCCGGTCCGGAAGTTTTCCCAATTTCAGGTTGGCCATGAGTTGCTCCTGTTCAACCCGTATAGGGTCGCAGCACGATGTCCTTGTGCACGATCACGCGCAGCGGCCAGCCCGGCCGCACAGTGATTGTGGGTTGAATATTGAGGTTCTTTTCGGTGATGCGTTGTCCAGCTTGGCTGACGTTTTGCTGAGTGGATTGCCGGATCGCCTTCGCCAGATCGCTTTCGTTTTCCCCAAAGCTCAACTCGGTGCCGACGCCCAGCAGCGTAGCCATAGCAACCCCCTTGATCAGCTGCCAGGTGTGGAAATCCACCTTGTCCTCCAGCCCGGCATAGCCGGCAGTATCTGTCGCGGGCAGATTGTCGATTTCGATCGACGAGCCGTCAGGCATCACAATGCGTTGCCAGACCAGCAGCGCCCGTTTTTGTCCAAAGGCGACGACGCTGTCATAGGTGCCGATCAGCCGTGAGCCCTGTGGGATGAGCAAGATGTTGCCCGTGACCGTGTCGTGCACATTCTCGGTGACCTGTGCGATGACAAGGCCGGGCAAGTCGGAATTGATCCCGGTGATAAGGCTTGCGGCGATGACGCTACCGGCCATCAGTTGATATGGTGAAGCGGGCATCTGAAGCGCATGTGGATTATAGATTCCACTCGCGTCTTTCTGGTTGATAAAATCGAATTTGCGCTGCTGGTTGTTTTGGTCGCCTTCGGCCGGCGCTACCGAAGCCGAAGGGCGTGCCCCATCGGATTGCGCGACCGCCTCCAACGGCCGCTGCGTACCTGGCCCATTGCTTGCAACAGGCGTCGTTTCGAGACGATCTTCGATCCGGAACAGGACTTGTGACTCACGCGCCGCGATCGCCTGCTGCGCAAGGCGCTGCTCCTCGGCCGACGCCTCCTGTCCCGGCGCGATGCCGAGCTGTCGCTGGCGCTCGAGGATGGGCCGCCCGAGATCCCCCGGCAGCGGCGGCCCAAGGACCGGAGCCTTCGGCCTAACCCCTGAATAGTCCTTGGGAAGTGCTTCGAGTCCTTCGGCGGTTGGCTTGCGCTCGGTGTTATATCGGTCTTCCCGCTGGCCGTTGATGCGCCAAGCCGGCCCTCGAAGCGCGATCATGGTGACGCCGAATATGGCGCTGGATCCAACAGCGGCGATAGCAATAATCACGCCGCGCCTGAAGCGCACGGCGCGTCTGGGGGAAGCGCGCAGCTGCAGTTGCTCGGGATCCACCTTCGGCGAAGTATTAGAGCGGTGAGTATCCGTCATAAGCGCCCTCCTCACCTGCCAAGACGCGGAAAGAGTGACATACGGCGCGATGGCTGTCGGCCGTCCGTCCTGGTAATGCGGACCACCTGCTGCTGCTTGGCCCCCAGCCGCAGTTCCGCAGCGGCAAAGAGACGATCGACGATGTAGTAGTTGCCACGCATGCGGTAGTTGACGAGTTGGCTGCCTCCGTCAGCACCGACGATGAAAAGCGGCGGTGCCTCACCCTGATCGATACGACCCGGAAATTCGATGTAGACCTTGCTGCCGTCATCGAAGGCGCGCGTCGGCCTCCACGGCGGCGTGTCGCCGCTGATGGAATAGCGGAAGCGGATGTTCTCGAGGGCCACATTCGAAGCCACCGGTCTGCTAGCTTCGGCTTGAGCATTGCGCTGACGCAGCGCGACGATTTGGTCTTCACTATAGATCCAGGAGATCGCCGCCATCGCGGTTTTGTCGGTGCTTTGAAGCTGCAAATGGTATGTCCGCCGTTCCGTCGTGATCACGAGATTGGTGCTAAGCCCGGACGCAAAGGGTTTTACCAACACATGGGTGCGCTGACTGTCACCGGTGCCGCTGACGGTATCGCCGATCACCCAGCGCACCGTGTCCCCGGCCGAGACGGCTGTGAGTTTCTCGCCAGGCTGCAGGGCGATATCAGTGACGCGTTCGGGTGCTGCATAGAGCTGATAGAGCGCACCATCGGTGAAGGGATAGACCTGCACCGCGTTGACATAGCCATGCTTCGTCGGTTGCTGCGTCGCCGCCTTGTTGGCATCGGCGACACGTTCTTCAGGGGAACGCTTGTCCTCGGCGAGCTTGCCTGGATCCGGTAGCAACTGGCCAGGTAACGGCAAGGGTTTTGGCACCTCGACGATCTCGACCGGCTTCTCAGGCGCCTTCTCGATTGCGGCCGCTGTGAAGCCAGCAGCGTCGTAGGAAATCTGAGGCGGCGGCACCGGCTTCGACGCGCAGGCACAGAGAACGGATGCTGACGCGGACACGATCAGTGTGGCGCGGAGCAATGAGGTTCTATTTGTCATTAGCTGGCTCCTTCGGGGAAACGGATATCGGCGCGGCGCTGTCGAGCTCGCGCGACCAATCGATGGCGTTGACGAAGACGCCGAGCGGATTGTTCCGCAGCTGATCGGTATTGCTCGGCGGGCGGATCACGATGGTGAGGATCGCGGTCCAGCGCGTCGTGCTGGCCAGGCTGCCGCGCTCAAAGACCTGCTCGGTCCATTTGACCTGGAATGAACTTTCGGAAGCCCTGACGACACTGGTCACCTGTACCGACACGCTGCGGGTCCCAATCTGGCCAAATGGGTCGTTCGCCTTGGCGTACTCATTAAGAAAGAGCGCAGCCCGGTCGGTGGCAAACTCATAGGCTGCAAGCCAGTTCTGACGCACCAGGACCGGATCGGTGGAGATCGAACGGACATTTTGTATGAACCGGCCGAGATGCCAGGCGATCTGGGCGTCGGTGGGTTCATAGTCCCGGACAACAGGCGCGACAGCGCGCGCCTCGCCGAAGCGGTCGACCTCGACGACGTAGGGCACGACGCGGCTTTGCATCGACTGCCAAACGAGTCCGCCGGAGAGCCCGGTCGCCAAGGCCAGGCAGCCGAGGGCCATCAGTCGCCAGTTACGGGCCTGGACTCGGGACGAGCCGATGCGCTCGTCCCAGAGCTGGGCGGCCTTTTGATACGGCGTGACCGCCTCGGGCGTTTTGCCGTAGCGTTGAACAGGTCGTTTGAAGCGCATCTAATCGTCCTTGTCGTTAAGAGAGGGATTGGCGCTGCCTCCAGGCCTGTCGCTTTCACGGACGGCTTGCACGGCGGCGTGGCGATGTGTGCGCGCGCGCTGTTCGGACCGCAGGCGCCGTGCCCACGCCGGTGCGGCGTTGGGGGCGGCAGCGGCGGGGCTTCCGCTCATTGATGCAGTCGGCGCTCCGCCAGTCGCCGTCCATGCGGCTTCGCGACCGGCATCCGCACTGCGTCCGAACGTTCCCGTAGCAGACCGAGCTGTGCGCATCGCGGCGCCGCCAGCGGCCCCTGCCACGCCCTGCATTCCAGCAGCCACACCGGACACACCGTTGTGAGGCGAGGTCGCCCGTCCCAGCTGCCATGCCGAAGAAGCTGCTGATCCCATCGTTGTGCCGGCCCCGACTGCAGCAAGACTACCGCCAGCTGCCAGGCGCGCGCCGGCGAGCGCCGCGCCTCCTGCAACGAGCGAAGCACCGACGGCTGCGGCGGTCGTTCCGAGGGAGGCGCCCGCGCCAAGCTGCGGCGCGCCGGAGACAAGACCCGAGGCAATGCCTGGACCGAAAATACCCAGACCAAGCAGCGAGAGCGCACCAAGCACCTGAGACATGGCGGCGGCCAGGTCCGGCTCCTTGCCTTGCAGCGCGGCAGCGAACTCACCGAAGAGCGTGGAGCCGATGCCGACGATAACGGCGAGCACCATCACCTTGATGCCTGACGAGATGACGTTGCCGAGCACGCGCTCGGCCAAAAACGCCGACCGGTTCCAAAGGGCGAAAGGCACCAGAACGAAGCCGGCCAGCGTGGTGAGCTTGAACTCCAGGATGGTTATGAAGAGCTGGATGGAAAGAATGAAGAACGCGATGATGACCAGGAACCAGGCGAGAAGCAGCACGAAGATGGTGAGCGCATTGCCAAAGATTTCCGGGAAGCCAAGGAGCTGGCTCGCCTGATCGAGAAGCGGCCAGGCGCCCTCAAAGCCGGTCGCGGCGATGCGGCCCGGATGCAGGAGATTGTCGGCGGAGAGATTGCCGGACGAGGCGTTGATGCCGAGACCGGCAAAGGACCGATAGATAATGTCGGCGAGGTTTTTGAAATTGTTCAGGATGAAGGCGAAAACGCCGACATAAAGCACCTTGCGGATGAGGCGGCCGAGAATGTTGGGCTCGCCGCCGAACGCCCAGGCCAGGCCGGCAAGCGTGATGTCGATGCCGATCAGGATGGTGGTGAGGAAGGCGACGTCGCCCGAAAGCAGACCGAACCCGCTGTCGATATAGCGGATGAAGGTCTCCATGAAGCGATCGATGACCCCGAGGTCGTTCATGCCGCCGCCTTCCTTGTGGTGAACACTGGTGATCAGTTCCCGGGATAGGCCGTGCCGGTGCCCAGGAAGCGCTTCGTTGTCTGGCGGGCGGCTTCTTCTGACTGCGCCTTGCGCGCCGCGTCCTCGGCCTCAGCCCGAAACTGTGTCGCGAGCAGCGTCTGGATCTGCATCTGTTGCTTGGTCGAAAGCGCGATCAGCTGATTGGTGGCCTGGCTTGCCTCGAGCGCACCGGCCGCCCCCTGGCTGCGGTTGACGAGATCGGCAAGCAGATCGCCATCGCCGCGGACATTCTCGACGATCTGCGACTGGACGCCCATGGTCTGGCGGAACGCCTGCATGGCGCTCTGCCAGCGTTCGCGCGCAGCGCTTGCCATATCGCTGACCTTGATCGTGGCATCGTAGCTTTCCGGATACTGCTGCCGCCACTGGTCCTGAAGCTTGTTTAGATTAAAACTCAGGCCACTTGCCTGATCCATCAGACTATCGACGCGGTGCAGCGAACCGGTGAGCTGACCCACGGAAGAAAAATCCATGCTCTGGAGATTGCGCGCCATGTTCTGAAGCATGGTCGCCTGGTTCTGAAGTGACTGGATCTGGTTGTTGATCTGCTCCAAAGCGCGCGCCGCAGAGAGTACGTTCTGGGTATAGTTCGACGGATCGAACACGATCAGCGCATAGGCAGGCTGAATGTAGTCGGCCATCGGTTTGGCGATAAGGGAAACGGTGACAAGGCTTGTGAAAAGGCGGCGTCCCATCATGACGATTGCTCCGTGTATGGTTGAGGGAATTGCTGGAGAAGCTCGGCGGCCCAGTCGAGGCCGCGTGCTTTCAGGAAATGAGAGGCAAAACTGTCCTGTCCGTGCTCGGACAAAACCTTGTCGATCAGCGTCTGCGTGGCCGGATCGGAGGCGCCGCAAAACGCGAGCGTGATGGGGCCCAAGCCCAGCTCGAACAGCCGATTGCCGCGGCGCGATTGCAGATAGTAGTGGCGCTTCGGCGTGGCGCGGGCGATCAATTCGATCTGCCGCTCGTTCAGACCGAAGCGTTCGTAGGCCGCCCTCGCCTGCGGTTCCACGGCACGATCATTGGGCAGGAAGATTCGCTGTGGGCAACTTTCGATGATCGCGGGCGCTATGGCAGAGCCGGCGATGTCGGCTAGCGACTGGGTGGCGAAGACGACTGACACGTTCTTCTTGCGCAGCACCTTCAGCCATTCGCGGATGCGGGCGGCAAAGAACGGATTGTCGAGGTAGACCCAGGCTTCGTCGAGCATGAGCAGCGTTGGCCGCCCATCGAACCGCTCCTCGAGACGATGAAACAGATAGGTGAGCACCGGCAGCGCAGCGCCTTGGCTGTGCATCAGCTCCTCGGTCTCGAAACAATGTACGTCCGACAAGGCCAAGCGGTCATCGTCGGCATCGAGCAGCCGGCCGAAGGGGCCGTCGAGCGTGTAGGGCATCAGTGCTGACTTCAGCGCATTGGACTGAAGCAGGACCGACAGTCCCGTCAGCGTGCGTTCCTGCGCCGGCGCGGTGGCAAGGCTGGTGAGTGCCGACCAGATTGCCTCCTTCACCTCAGGCGTGATCGTGACGTTCTCATGGGCAATGAGGCCGGCGATCCATTCGGCCGCCCAACTGCGGGTAGTCGGGTCGTCGATGTTGCGCAAAGGTTGGAAGGAAAGCGCGCCGTTCGCACCTAGCGCGAGGTGCTCTCCGTCCATGGCGAGTGTCGCCGCGCGTGCCGAGTTGCCTTTGTCGAAGACATAGACCTGTGCGCCTGTATAGCGCCGGAACTGAAGAGCAATCAGGGCAAGCAGAACCGATTTGCCGGCGCCGGTCGGTCCGACGATCAGCATGTGGCCGACATCTTCGACATGGGTGGAAAGACGGAACGGAGTCGACCCGCTGGTCTCGGCAAACAGAAGCGGCGGGGCCAATCGCTGGGTGACCTTGGCGAGATGTTCGTTCGTCGCCGGCCCGGCCCACACCGACGACAACGGCACGAGATGGGCCAGGTTCAACGTGTGGACGAGCGGCTGGCGAACGTTGGCATAGACGTGACCAGGCAGAGAGCCAAGCCAGGCCTCGACCGCATTGATGCTTTCGCGGATCGTGGTGAAGCCGAGACCGTTGACGATGCGCTCGACCGCGCGAAGTTTCTCCGCAGCGGCTTGGCGATCCTTATCCCACACCGTCACGGTCGTGGTGAGGTAGCCGAAGCCGACATGATCGCCGCCCAATGCCTGAAGTGCTTCGTCGGCATCGAGCGCCTTGTTGTCGGCATTGCTGTCAACGAGAGGGACGGGTTCGTTTGTGACAACTTCCCGCAGGATGGCCACGATCGATTTGCGCTTGGCAAACCATTGCCGCCGCAACCGAGTCAGCGACTTCGTGGCTTCCGTCTTGTCGAGCGGAATGAACCGCGTCACCCAGCGATAGGCGAAATCCTGATGGTTGAGAGCATCGAGGATTCCGGGCCGTGTGAGGTTCGGAAAGCCGAGGATGGTAAGCGTGCGAAGATGCTGGTCACCCAGCATCGGCTCCAGGCCGCCGATAAGCGGCGCATCCACCAGGATGCCCTCGAGATAAATCGGGGTTTCCGGAACGGCGACCGGATGGCGACGGGTCGAAATCGTGCCGTGCAGATAAGTCAGCGTCTCGGCATCGTCGAGCGCGCGCACCTCGGGCATAAAGCCCGACAGAAGATCCAACACACGGTCGGTCTCGTCGCGGAACCGCGCCAGCTCCTGGTGCCAGTCTCGTTGGCCTTCAGAATGGTGAGCCTCAACGAACGCGTTTTCCGCTCGCGCCTGGGCGTCCGCTGGCGGCATGAACAGCAAGGTCAGGTGATAGCGGCTTTCGAAATGCGCGACCTTGCCCTCGAAGGTCGCGCGCCGTTCTTCGTCGACCAGCCATGACGCCGGATCGGGAAACTGCGATTGCGGATAGCCCAGCGCCTCGATGCGCTCTGCCTCGAAGAACAATGCCCAACCCGAGCCAAGTCGCCTCAGGGCATTGTTTGCCCGCGCGCAGATGCCGACGAGTTCGGCTTCCGTCGCGCTTTCGAGATCAGGCCCACCGAACCGAAAAGTCCGCTGAAAGCTGCCATCCTTATTGAGCACAATGCCGGGCGCGACGAGAGCGGCCCAAGGCAGATAATCGGCAAGCCGGTCGGCTTTGCGGCGATATTCGGAAAGATTCAGCATGCCAGCCATCCCTTCAGGCGAAGGTGGCGGACAAGTACGCTGGCGAAGTCGGGATCGCGTCTTGCGGCAAAGACGGCGAGCGTATGGCCGGCAATCCAGAGCACCAGACCGGCGATCCACTGCTGCAAGCCAAGACCGATGGCCGCAGCCACCGTCCCGTTGAGGATCGCAACCGCTCGAGGCGCGCCGCCCAGCAGGATCGGCTCGGTCAATGCCCGGTGAACGGGTACTTCGAAGCCCTCGATATGCTGCTCCGCGACGGCCATCAGACGAGTGCCCCGCCGCCGAAGGAGAAGAACGAGAGGAAGAAGCTCGATGCCGCGAAGGCGATCGACAGGCCGAAGACGATCTGGATCAGCCGCCGAAACCCGCCGGCGGTGTCGCCGAAGGCGAGCGTCAACCCCGTGGTGATGATGATGATCACCGCGACGATCTTGGCGACCGGTCCTTGCACCGATTCGAGGATCTGCTGCAGGGGCTGCTCCCAGGGCATGCCGGAGCCCGCGGCGAAAGCCGTGGCCGTGACAAAAAACGCGAGCGCGGTGGACGAAAGAAAGCGAAGCTTCTTGCGCATGAGGTGACCTTTCAAAGCTGCTGGAGTTGCGGAATCGTGAGCTGGGTGACGGCGTAGTCGCCGCTGCCGTCGAGACCGGTGACCTCAGCGATCGCGTCGATGCGGCGCGATGAGCCGCGTCCGGCGATGAAGACGATCAGGTCGATGGCATCGGCGATGAGCCGGCGCGGAACGGCGACGACGGCTTCCTGGGCGAGCTGCTCTATGCGGTAGAGCGCAGAGCGCGCCGAATTGGCGTGAACCGTGGCGATGCCGCCGGGGTGCCCGGTGTTCCAGGCCTTCAGCATATCGAGCGCTTCCGCGCCCCTCACCTCACCGACGATGATCCGGTCAGGCCGGAGTCGGAGCGTTGAGCGTACGAGATCGGCGAGCGTTACAGACCCCCGCCTCGTCCTCAGGGCCACGCAGTCTTTCGCCGCGCATTGCAGTTCGCGTGTATCCTCGATCAGGATCACTCGCTCGTCGCATTCGGCGACTTCGGCCAGCAGCGCATTGGCCAGTGTCGTTTTGCCCGACGACGTGCCACCAGCGACCAGAATGTTGCGCCGATCGCGTACCGCGTTCCTCAGCGCATCAGCCTGACGTGGCAACATGATTCGGTCGGCCACATAGTTGGCCAGTGTGTAGAGTTTTGCCGCCGGTTTGCGGATGGCGAAGCACGGCGCCAACACCACCGGCGGCAGCAGTCCCTCGAAGCGCTCGCCGGACGGCAGTTCGGCGCTAACGATCGGATTGTCCGCATGCGCCTCGGCGCGCACATGGGAGGCAACCAGGCGAACAATGCGCTCCGTCTCCGAAGGGTGCATATGCATGCCAGTTTCGACGCGGCCTTCCCCCAGCCGGTCAAGCCGCAGCGCGCCGTCGGGATTGACCATCACCTCGATGACCAACGGATCGGAAAGGGCTTCGGTGATCGCCGGACCCATTGCGGTGCGCAGCATGGCGCGGCGGCGATGGTCGGCCTCCGGATGAGAGCTCATCTCTCCCCTCCCACGCCGTTGTCTTTGCCAATCGACCGTTTGCCGGAAGCGATCTGCCGGCCGACCTGCTCGACGAATTTGTCGAAACGCTCCTGGGCAACTGCCTGTGTCGCCCTGTCCGGAACCGGCGTGTGAGCATGAAGCGTGATCGAAAAGCGAATGAAGAGCGCCAGGCTCTCCAGGATCATCTCGGCATCGCGCCTGACGTGGGCGAGGTCGCGGGAAAGACGGTCGAGCCTCACGCCATAACGCCGGTCGAGCTCGTTCTCGCCACGCCGCTCGATAAAAGCCTCAACCGCCTTGGCCACGATCGCGGATTTGGTGGTCGAGGGATCGCGGCTGAGGTTGTCCAGCTTTTCACTGAGCTCAGGCTCGAGCAGAAACTGATGACGAATGCGGCGGGGCTTCATGCGGCTCGTTCCAAAGAGCCGGCGTTGCACCGGCGGCGGGAACAAGCATCGTCGAGATCGCCAAAATCGCTTACTGGCGTTACCTACGCCGAGATACGCCCTGCCTTTGAGCAGCGTTCAGAAGCCAGGGACGATGTCCTTTTCGTCGGCCCTGCCCTCGTTGATGCCGTAGGCGCGTGCCGCGGTGGAAATCCGGTCCATCACGCGCTTGTCGGCGAGTGCCCCGCTATCATCGTCGATGGGTTTGAACAGATCTTCTTGATCGCCCTCTTGGGCGACAACGTTCTGTTGTTCAGGCAGCCCAGGATGGCGCTGCTGTTGAACGCCCCCCTCGTCTTCGATGGTCGCGCCGGCGCTTTCACCGTCGGCCGCAAGACGGCGGTCGACGCTGCGCACCTGTCCAGTCCAATCGTCTTGGCGCGGCGCGGGGCAATCCGCGTAGGAGCCGTCGTGCAGAGCCGGCGCAGGCAGCACCCGCTCGGTGAAATTCTGATCCTCATAATACCGCAGCTTCTTCGCGCGGATCGGCGGCAATCCAGAAACCAGGACCAGTTCGTCCGATGGAGGTAACTGCATCACCTCGCCGGGTGTCAGCAGTGGCCGAGCGGTCTCTTGTCGGCTCACCATGACATGCGAAAGCCAGGGCGCCAGCCGATGGCCGGCATAGTTGCGCATGGATCTCAGCTCCGTCGCAGTGCCCAGGGCATCCGAAATGCGCTTAGCGGTACGCTCGTCATTGGATGAGAAGGCAATGCGCACGTGGCAGTTGTCGAGAATGGCGTTGTTCTCGCCATACGCCTTTGAGATCTGGTTCAAGGATTGGGCGATCAGATAGGCGCGAATGCCATAACCGGCCATGAAGGCGAGCGCCGTCTCGAAGAAGTCTAGCCGACCGAGTGCCGGAAATTCATCCAACATCATGAGCAACTGATGCTTGCGGCTCTTTTTTGGATCGCCCTCCAGCCGCTCGGTCAGCCGTCGGCCGATTTGATTCAGCACCAGCCGCACCAGCGGCTTGGTGCGCGAGATGTCTGACGGCGGCACAACCAGGTAGAGCGACACAGGTCGTTGGGCATCCATGAGGTCAGCAATACGCCAGTCGCAGACCGACGTTGCCGCCGCCACGGTCGGATCACGATAGAGCCCGAGAAACGACATAGCGGTCGAGAGAACACCCGAACGCTCGTTCTCCGACTTGTTCAGCACCTCCCGGGCCGCCGAAGCCACGACGGGATGGACCTGAGGCTTGTTTGGCGCTCCAAGATGGTTTGTCGTCATCATGCGCTGCAGTGTTGCGACAAACGAGCGTTGCGGATCCGATAGGAAGGTGGCGACGCGGGCGAGGGTCTTTTCCTCCTCGGCGTAGAGCACGTGCAGGATGGCGCCGACTAACAGTGAGTGGCTGGTCTTCTCCCAATGATTTCGTCGCTCGAGCGCACCTTCCGGATCGACCAAGATATCGGCAATGTTCTGAACGTCGCGGACCTCATTTGGACCTTTGCGCACTTCCAGCAGCGGATTATAGCGCGCCGATCGTGGATCGGTCGGATTGAACAAAAGGCAGTATGAGAACTTCGATCGCCAGCCTGATGTCACCTGCCAGTTCTCGCCTTTGATATCGTGAATGACGGCCGAGCCAGTCCAGGAGAGAAGCGTTGGAACGACCAACCCGACGCCCTTGCCCGAACGCGTCGGAGCAAAGGCCATGACATGTTCAGGTCCGTCATGGCGCAGATATCGATCCCTCAGCTTACCGAGGAACACGCCGGCTGGCCGAAACAACCCTGCCCTCTCGATTTCCCGTTTCATTGCCCATCGCGAGGAGCCGTATGTGGTGACTAGGCCACGCTGCCGCGCGCGACAAAGAGATCCGGCGATCGCTGCCGCACAGCCGACAAACCCGCTAGCGCCGGCAAGCGCACCAGCCTTGTCGAAGACATCAGGCGCGTAGGCGTCGAAGTGGAACCACCATTCGAACAGTCTCCATGGCTTGTAAATCGGCCAGCCAGCAGCAACAAACCATGGTGCGCCAAGCTGTGGCTGATAACCCAGCATGTGGGCGCACCATTGGGTCGCCGTCCACACGCCAAGAATGACAATGGCAAACACGAGAGCAATCTGGCCGATAAGTAGCTTCGTGGGTGTCATTGGCTGCTCCGTCTGGAAAGACGGATCAGCATCGCGCGTCTCGGCGGCAACTGGAATGCGCCTCACGTACGATGGAGCCCAATGGACGAGGCATCGCCGATGACCCGTGCCGTCAGTTTTACACTGCCCTTTTTATGCAACTTTCGAAGCACAGAGGATGAACACAGGGGATATCCAGCCGGCAGTCTGCACGACTGCAGCCATGTTTCCAATGGGGCCGACATCTGCCATTCCGCTTTGAACACTTTCTGGCTGAAACGGCCATTTGGCGAACGACTTCAAGTAGCTCAGCGATCTCGCCTCTCCTCAGTCGGCTAAGGGCCCTACTTGGTTGACGACACATTGACTGCTGGCAGACCGTTCCCGCCTGATTGGTCACTACGCGCGGGAACAACATTGTAAAATGTCGAACATCGTGCAATTCTGTTGTTCCTACCGAATGCAGCTGACTCAACGCTGGGAGCGAATGATGGATGATGCCGAAAGTAGCAGAAGAAATACAGCAACCGAGGAGCCGGTGGACGACCGAAGCATTAGACCTGACGTCGACTTGGTAGAGCGGTTTATTTCGGAAGCGAGCAACCGATTGGTGCCGCCTGATTTGACGACTCCAAACTCGCAGGTTGCCCCACGTTCCTCGTACGGCCAGAATTTTGCGAACTATGCGATGAACTTCGCCAACTATGCGATGAATTTTGCGAACTACGCGATGAACTTCGCGAACTATGCAATGAATGGCGATGTAAATACTCGTAGGGCGTCTGCCCAACGGCCGACGAAGGCTCTTCCCAACGGGTCTCCAGTCCCCGCCAGTCTAGACGAAATCCTGCAGCGATTAAGTTCCCGGCGAAAAGCCTGACCCCGATCGCGCGATTCACAATGGCGGTTGAATATACTCTCATCAAGCTCGCGTCGAGATGTAATTTCGACTGCACATACTGCTATTGGTTCCGGGACGGTTCGGTTCGTAAATTGCCAGCGCTGATTTCCGATGCGGTGCTGAAGGCGTTTGTCATAAAGCTTGAGCGTCATATTCGACGGCATAATCTTAAACGATTTGTATGCTCTTTCCACGGTGGCGAGCCGACTTTGTACAACCCCGCGCGACTACGCGTTTATCTTGCGGAACTTTCAGCGGTTGGTGAGAGGACCCATTGCCAAATCGAATACGCGCTGACGACCAATGGAACCCAGATTTCCAGCGAGTGGCTGACACTCATTTCCGAGTACAATATTGCTGTCGCGGTCAGCATCGACGGGCCTCCCGAAATCCATGACAAGCGTCGAGTAACGATAAAGGGGGAACCAACTTGGGACGAAACCGTGACTGGGTATTTCGCATTGTGCGAAAGGGGGATTCGGCCTGCAATAATCGCGGTATGTGACCCGACGACGGATCCAGAAAAACTCTTAGATCACTTCTTCTTAGATCTCGGTGCAACTTACTGCGATGTCCTGCCGCCAGAGAATAATCACCAAAGCGACAATCATAGTATATCTGCATACTATATTCGTCTCTTCGATCATTGGAATACTCACTATCGAGGCCTCGGGACCGAGGTGCGCATCCTATCTGGTTTTATTCGCGGGCTGCTCGGTTTGGAATCGAGGACCGAGATCGTCGGCTTTTCTTCGTCCGAGATCGTATGTCTCAATACGAACGGTCAGCTCGAACCACATGATGGGCTTCGCATCGCTGGCAAGGAGAAAGCGGAGACACAATGCAATATCTTGCTGAATGAGATTGACGACATAGAGCGAGATCCAGCTTGGACGGCAGTGCGTGATGCGTCAACAGACCTCTGCGAACAGTGTTCGTCATGCCGCTATAAAGTTGCATGCGGCGGTGGACATATCGTCCATCGTTGGTCTGAAGAGAATGGCTACAGGAACCCGAGTATATACTGCTCTGACTATCAGGACATACTCGATCACGTGAGTGTTACTATCGGTGATGAAATATCCCGAGGAGGTAGAGATTCGGGCTCGCGCCTGCTTGTTGTTCGTGCGCTGCGAAGCGGCAGACCCGCCGATGCCGTGGCGAGCCGTTAACAATCTTTTCGCGCTAGCGGAAAACCGCGAGATACGGGGAATAGGCGCCTTGTCGGACAATTGGTTGTGCGAATCGATGAGCGATAGAAGGCCTGCTGAATCTTTCGAGTTGGACGGCTACGCACTCTTCGAGAGGCTGCTGTCCGAAAAGGCGATCGCGGTTCTGCGCGGGATGGCTCTGTCGCGTCGTCTAGAGCGGGAAATATATGCAACGGGAACCGATCTCTTCGAAGTTCTACCTGAAGAAACGCTTGAGGCCGTCGCCCAGCCACCTGTGCTGGACCTGATGGAGGACATCGTAGGCCCAGCCGTTCAGTTGGATAGTGTTTCGGTCATCGGAGTGGCGACCGGCTGCGAAGCCGGTATTAGCTGGCATCGCGACCCCTTCGGCTCAGTGCCACGCGGAAGTGAGTTTCAAAAACCCCTGTGCTTTAACCTACTAATATATTTGCAAGATTTGGACAGCGTCTCAGGTCCACTTCGTATAATACCTGGATCTCATCGGGAGCGGTTTCTGATGACCGAGCGCGACCGCGCTCTAGCGCATAAAAGAGAGAGATTGCTGTTTGCCAAGAGCGGCGACGCGGTGTTGCTCCACAACAATGTCGTACATTCAAGAAGTCCTAATCTGTCAGCGCACGATCGGCTGCACGTGAGTGTCTTGTACACGCTTAACTTGATGCGACAGCACTTGACTCAGTCGCCAATGCTGGAGCGCATTATCGCCCGTATAGCCGAGATAGGTGACCGGCGAATGATGCGTTTGTTCGGACGAGACGAAAGTTTTTGGGCTCGCAACAATTGTGGATTCATGTCTGATGAAGTTGAAACATGGCTCGCGTGGCGAGAGGCTGATCGCGCAACTAGAGGCTCATAGAGTGAACGGACCTTCGATTGCCTCCCTAATTACTCCGCTGTCGCTCGAAACCTTCCTGTCTGAGTATTTTTCAACGAAGCCGACGGTCCTTCAGCGGTCGCGGCCGGAGGCGTTCGACCAGCTAATCAGCATTGCGGGTATCGATGATATCATCTTAACCCACTGTCTTTCCTCAGCCGACCTCGCGCTCGTTGTCGGTGGCGACAAGATTGGAGAAGGAGAATACACAGATTCGAAAGGTCGCGTTGACGTACACAAGGTGATGGAATTTCATGGCGATGGTGCGACCATCGCACTGCATGGAATGGAAGCTCATCATCCATCGCTCGCAGCAGTCTGCGCGTCCGCGGAAGGGACGTTTGGATGTGTTTGTGGCGTCAATATCTACGTGACGCCGCCTTTGTCGCAGGGATTTCGTCCTCATTTTGATCTCGAGGACGTATTTATCTTGCAAATATACGGAGAGAAGCGGTGGCGGATTTTTGAAGAAGCCGTGCGATATCCCACGGCCGCCCACCTCGGAGGCGATAGTCACCTCGATGGTCATGAGCCAGTGTACGATACAATGCTTCAGGCTGGCGACCTGATATACATTCCGAGAGGATTTGTTCACGAGGCGAGAACATCGGAACGGTCGACGTCAGTCCACGTGACTCTTGGAATGATGCCATTCACTTGGGCCGAGTTGCTCCTTGAGTCGGTTTGGTCGGCGATCTACTCCAGCCCTCTCTTTCGTGAAGGATTGCCACCTGAGATTGTCTTCGGTTCCACCAATGCCTCGACCATTCAGGAGAAGCTCCGTCATATGGCGCTCGAGTTTGCGAACAACCTGGATCCATCCTCCGCAATGCAATCGGTCAAGTCTCGGTTTGAGCAAAGAAGGCGACCGTTCGCCTCGCCCTCATTGTCTGAAGTGGAGCGAAAGACGCTTTCGTCAGTTAGGAGCAATACTGTTAAGTTGCAGGCCGAATAAGCGAGTTTCTCCTATGTGTTGATAAAAACTGTGTTGTCGCCACGCGAGTGCGCAATCCCTAACTTGTAGGACATTTGTCGTGGACATGGCGAAGCGTTTATCTTGTGCTGGAAATCGCCGAAGTTGTGATAGCTGCCGCGACCGCCGTTCGCGCGCACGTTAGCGACTTTTATTCGACCGCTCAGCGGTTCTTGACGAGTTCATCCATCTTTGATTGACTGCTGGATACACGCGTTGTTTGGCGGTACGCGAGCGTGGCAAGGAGCTTCAGGGAGGATAAGTGATGTCCAGTATACTTCAGCCATCAGATAGTGATCGTGCCACTCTTTATTCTATTGCCTGGGATATCGTCAAACGACATGTAGATGCATCTGATCACCCGTATTCCCCGGAAGAGGTCGGAGCGCTTGTCGCTCACACCTTCTCTCGCATTATTGTCGACGGTGGAGGTGCGAACCACGAAGGCTCCGCCAAAGGATGAAGTTGAGCATGAGGCTCGCTTTGAGTGTGATCCACACGGCGAGGTAATATTGCGCTCCGTGCGCGAACGCACGATGTGGTTCTCCGCTAAGGGATGAGGTTGTTATATCGCCATACGAGACCTGAAGTGCCGCGCTGGTATGGCGAACGCAAGTTCATTTGCCTATGAGGGACCGCTGGCATGGTCGAAAAGCTTAGGGAAATTCGGCTTTATATTCGTGCGTTCATTCCGCGAACGATCATGCGATCTGACGGCACCCAATACACACGAGCCCTTAGCGGCGGAGCGTATATAGGGAAGACCGTAATCCCTGGCCCGCGCCTGCTTCCCCCGATTCCGGGGGTGCCGAATTGGTTTCTTTCCGACAATCGGGGTTTCGATTCTAGTCCGTCTTCCGGTGCGCGTATGCACATGGAGGTTTTGCTTGATGCATGGAGCGGTGCGGTGTCGGCTCCCAGTACAAACAGCGGGAGATCGAATCCCGGCTGTGATTTGAGCGTTGGCTTCGATGAGCTTGCCGGAGAGGTGGTCGCCGAGGGTCACGGCGACTCTTCTCGGATGACAATAACTGGCGTTCAAACTGCACCACAGCCTGGCGGCGGATTGAAGGCTAGCTTCACACTCAGAGGTGCGGCCAATAATCCCTTAGTTCCAGGTTCGTTTGATATTGATTGGGCCTTAAATGTTGTCCTACTTGTCGATGCAGGCAATGAGATTGCATCCGCTCGAATTAACGGGCTTGTCGACCCCTTCCCGGCATTTGAGATGTATATCGGTGTGGAAGGGGCTCCATTGATACCAGTTTTTCAACTGGATCCAAGGCTCGATGCCGATCCGTGGAATCTCATCGGTCCTCCCAATCGGCCGATCACCGGTTCCAGCGGGAGTGCGGAAATCGTGACCGCGTTAGGAGCGACCCTCGATGGCGTCTGGACAAGCAATGAACCAGCGAAAAGGTTTAGACTTCAAATCTCCGCGACAAATGTGACCTTTGTCGAACGTAATGTATCTGGTGCAACTTTCAGTCGCGCAGCGTTGCTGTTGCGCGCCGGGGGCGAGTACCGAATTGAGCGTTCTAACAACGATCTGGCACTACTTTCATTTTTAGATTTCAAGCCAGCAGTTCGTCAGGCCATCATCGCTACAAACCCTCAGCCATCATTCTTGATATTTCACCTCGATGGGGGGAATCTTGTGGCGCAATGGAGCGGGATATCGGTGACTTTGAAGCCCGACGGCGGCATTGATCAAATCTTCCAACCGGGTTCCAAACCTTCGAGAGCCTACAGCTTCTCGAGAGCAAACTAATGAGCTGTTCCAATGGCTTTGAGATCGTTGGCATGGATCCTCCGGACATCAAAATATTGCGCACAGTTGCGTCGCGCGAATTTGGCCCAGATCCAACAGTCACGTTGAGCAGCGGAACATGTTCTGCCGACAGTTTGGCTATTGACGGTGGCATTGCATTTGGGCCAAACGCCTTTGTGCCTTTAGGTCCATGGCGCCCAGTCAATCAAGATGATTGTCGCATACTCTACACCGACGATGCCTCGACGCCCGCCTCAATCGTGGCGGTTGTCCAACTCTTCACCCGAGCCGAGATGGCGCTCTTCCACGAAAGCCAATGCTATGGGGAGGTAATAAATCGAAGCGCCGGTGTCTCCCCTTCGGATCAATTTGTAAATACTTTGTTAGATAAGCTCGATCGTGTGATCCAATTTCGGAATAGACCATCCTTTCACGGGTTTGCGTCCGATCCGGTAGGGCTACATACAGTATCTTATGATGAGTCAATAGGGAAATACGTGGGGCTTCATGTTGATACATGGGACGGAACACCGTCAGGTCAAAGAAAGGACGCTAAACTCAGGGTCTGCATCAACATTGGAGAGTATAGCCGCTTTTTTATTTTTTTGAATCGGAGCGTCGTGGGGATGTACCGCGCTAGCTTCGGTTCAGAAGGGGATCCAAATTCCCTCACGCCAAATGAAATAGGCAAGGCGTTTTTGTCCCGCTTTCCGAGCTATCCTATCGTGCGACTTGAGGTTCACCCCGGCTGCGCATACGTGGCGCCGACGGAGAATATTCTGCATGACGGGTGTACCTTAGACGTTCCCCGGCCTGTATATCACACCGCTTTTAGAGGATTATTAGACTATCGGTCATAGTTTTCGCCAATAACACCACGGAACCTGCAGCGGGTCTCCAGGATGTCTGCTTTTGGGATTAGCAGGGCATTATCGCACCGGCCGCAATGAAGGCGCCTTGCTGTCCGACCGGATCGGGCTGGAAGGCTAGATCGCGAAAGGCGTCCTGTGGCACCGGCGGGAAATTTATGTCGGCGGCGATGCACCTGCGGAGCCAGAATGTCTTTGGGTAAGCCGGCCTCCTCATCGGGCGCGACCATTTGCTGCGCATTGACGTAAGTTCGGCGGCGGTAGTCCTAGCCGATCAGGTCGGAACGCCTCGATGTATCGCCTATCGGCGGGGCCATCGTTGCCGAGAATGCGGACCGGCTCGCCGCGTTCTCAGCGCGCCGCGTCCGCGCGTCACAGGCTGGTGCATACAGCGTCGGCCGCCGCCGCAAGGTCGTTCACTATCGTCCGGCCCGAAACTCGAACCGACTTCACCCCGAACGTCCGCAGGCGCGCGTCAATGGCCTCATCTTTGGCCTGCGCCTTAGGGCCGCGGTGATAGGCGCCGGAGTCGCAGAACACCGCGAGCTTCGGACCGGGGAAAAAGAAGTCGGCTTCGGTCACGATCCCCGGTGCGTGACGGAACTCAATGTCTTTCCAGAGATGGTAGAGCGAACCGTGGCACCCCCCGTCGTCGGTGAACAGGACCTGCGGTTGTGGATCGAGGCCGCGGCGGAGCAACTCCTGCATCAGAAACAGCTCAATAGGCGATTCCGCGCCCCAGACCCTCCGCAGCGCCACCTCTTTGAACGGCTGGTAGAGCAGCTTCGCTCGGTGACGCCGATACTTCTCTTGCTGACGTGGATTGTCGAAGCCGAGGGGTGCCTCAAACGCGTCGGCGGGATCATACCCGACCTGCAGATAATATCGACCGACGACGAGACCTACTTCGTCAAGGGCGCCATCGTAGCGGCCTATGAAGCTACCCAACACGCCGAACATGCCCCATTCACCCGTGAATGGATCAAAACCCGTGTAGCACCAGTCGGCCTGTTCAGCCACGCCACCCGCCGTGGTTACTATGTAGTCTACGCTGGTGGTCGTGACGGCGCCCCGTTTCGATGCCGGCATCAGTGTCAAAGCATACGGATACGCGACCGGCGCGTCGTCCCGAGTCCGCAGATGCGCGATGCTGGCGACAAGCATGACCATCTGGAATTGGGTGTCTGCGTCTCGGAACATCTCGGCTTCGCCGTCCGACGGCTTATCGGTCAGTATACCGCCGGCGGCACGAGCCATAGCACCAGTGATGGGCTGGATGCCGCCGAGTGGGCCTAGGCTGTCCCTCAGCAGTGGCGGCAGTCTGTCCATGGACATCCTAAAAGGCTGGTCGGGAAACCGGTTGTAGTCGGCCTGACGAGTCAAATGTGTGGGACGGTTCTCGATCACAGTGGAATGATGGAAGAGCTTCGGTGGTGGACGCTGTCAGATGCGAGTCCTTGCAGTACTTGAGAGGCCCCGTTTCAGACCCACAGCTTGCCACGGCAAAGATAGGAGGTAATAACTTTTTTTTGAGGTTTGACTACGGTACAGGTGTCGTGAACCACAAACGTCACGCGATTATAGGGAAATGTGACAGTTGTGCCCAGATGATCATTACTAGCCTAGATTTTTCGCTGTTGCCAGTCATCGCTCGGTTTTCCCTGCGGTCCGCAGAAGACGACCGAGAGAGAAAATTCTACGCACAAAATGACAGTCAGCGAATCGTCAGCGCACGAATTCAGGTCGCCACGGGGCAGCGTTCAACCATCCAGATTTAGTCCAATCAGCTACCCGCGACCAAAAGAACGGATATACCGACATAGATCACACTTTGGTTGCCAATCGTGTCGCAAGGTGGCCCTATGTGCCACAAGGCGGCGGCCTGATATTGGGGGGACAGTGAAGCTTGGTGATATTGACGCTTACGAACGTCGCCTCCGCGGCGCGATCGTTGCCTTCAACAAGAAGCGAGTGCCAGGTGTCACACTTGTCGAAGCTGTCGACGAGGCGGCCCTTTGGCCGGACGGTTTCGAGCAAGCGCAGCCATTCCTGACCGACCTCCAATTGGCAACGCTCTTCGACAGGAGCCCGCTCCTGCTTTGTGCGATCGCGGCCGAGATTGGATTTAGATTCGAGGGGGTCGGAACCGAATACTGGAACAAGCTTGCTGCGGCGCTTGGGGTGCCGATCACGATGTCGGATCGAGCGAGGTTCGGTGACGTCTTCAGGGCGACTGCGCACAAGTTTAGGGTTTCGAAGCCCTCGGAAAGTGCCTTTAGCGCGCACTACTCAATAATGTCTTGGCCCATCGCGAATGCTTTACTGCCGCTCGATCTCATTGGACCCGTCACGCGCCTTCTCGCTAGAGCGCCATCGGCGGCACTTCCTGGTCTTGGGCGCAGCGCCAATTTCCCTAGCCTACGAGCATGGGCGAGCGCAGCGGAAGGGGCCCGACTGGTCGACTGGTTACGTTTCGAGGCTGCGTCGGAACGAGTCTTGACCGCCTTGCTCACGGAGAACCGCGGGGGCGGTATTTCGGCGGTCAGCTATTCACGCCTTCACGACGCGATCACGAACTCGTCCGAAGCGTTTTTTGCCGCTCGCGCTGCCCGCCGGCGTGCCCGACGGGTTAAGGGAGGAAGAACCGCTCCCGAGACCCCGGGGCGCCTCACGGTGACGCGCGAGTCGACTGGCTTGAAGCTTTATGCCACATGGCCCGCCTTGGCCGGTGAACTGGTTGATGAAGCTAAGAACATCGCGCGCGCTGCCGGTTGGCGGCCGCAGCTTTGGGGGGCGGGCGCGCGCCTGCATAGTGAAACTGCCCTTGGAGACGGCCCTTTCGCGTTAACTCACTCGGACGTCCCTCGATCGGATCAGGCCGCCTACAGTGATGCGGCGGCCGTGTTTGGTGAGGGCAGTACGATTGCAGCAGCGCTTGCCAGCCGCAGCGTAGACTGGAACGACTCTTTGCTGTTTGATGTAAATGACGAACGCACACGTGGCGAGCAACGCTTTGCGCCTTTCGATCTCAATAGCGGACATGCATGGATTGCCTGTCGCGCGGAAATTACTTCTCTCGATCGGCTCCATTTCATCGGGTCGGTCGCCGGCTATCGAATATTCGAGGCGAATCTTGCAGATGAAACCGTGCGCGCGGTCCTCGGCAACCATGGACTGTTAGCTGCCAAAGATCGCATCTTAGCGGCCCGCCACCCGATCGACGCGATCATCGCACCTCAGGGCGTGGTTCGGCCCGACAGACCCTTCACGATCTATCGGCCGGGGCCCCCGATCGACGTTGGCGAACCTCGGCGGCTGCGCAATGGTGAGCAGATGAATGGACAGCCTCGCGTACGCGGCGAGGACGCCCAGGAGCCGGACGATATGCCGATCAGCTTGTCGCTCCTCGAGCGTGCTGGAGCATTCTCTGCGCTCATAGAGCGGAGGCTGCAGTTGCGTCTCGAAAGCGCACATGCGCTGAGAGCCGTTCCGCTCATAGCTGAGCTTGAAATCAATGGTAAGCTCATCGTTCGTAGCGTCGGCGAACTTGCTGAGCTTCCTGCCACTGTCGACCAGCATTCGCCCCTTCTGAAGGGCCTGTATGCGGACGTTGTCCGCACACGACTCCTCGAGAGTGGGGCGGGTACTCTTCGTTTCTCGGTTGGCCGGCTAGCCACTATCGAAGTGCCACTCGCACGACCGACGGGGGCTGTTGACTGGTCAACCACTCCTCCAACTCTGATCGAGGCAGACGGCTCGGCCAGTATGGCCTGTGCGCCCGCCACGGCGCCGCACCGCTTCGCTCCGGCGCCGGCCGTCATTCGGCCCGAGCGGGGCGCCGTCGGGTACGTATTTCGGTTCGGCGACGGTCGCTTCGCAGATCCGATGAATCTCCTAGCGAGTCCAAGCTTCAATCTTGGCGATTTCGCTTCCGGCTTTAGCAATGACTTTGGCTCACGCCAGCTTCGCGATGGGGAGCGGGGGAGCGGAGATCTCGCGCGGGCACGCATCGCGTGGTCACGCGCAGAGTGCGGAACTTTGCAAGCTCTGGCAGCGAAAAGTCGGGTCGTGCAGCAATTCGAAGAACCGCTGATCTACAATCTCTGTGGTCGTGAGTGGCTCGATCGAGAGCGAGAGGACAAATCCTCCTGCTCCGACCCTCACGAAGCGCTGTATCTGGTCGCGCTGGAGCAGGGTCTCGCCAGCCTGCCCGAGGGTGTTCCGGAACGTTACGCTGGGGACTTTGCCGAGGCGTTTGCGGTCCGGGCCCGTGACCTCGATCCAGACTGGCCGCTTACTCGGCCGGCTCCGCGAGACGACGCGATGGACGACGCGCTCAATCTTGGCTTCACCGACGCGGTGAATACCCTTCAGGCGCGGGGCTCCTTGGCTGACGTCGATCCGGATGATTGCGATTTCGGTAGTTCGGAAGATGCGTGGGCCTCTGCGGCGGAGGAAGCCATACGCCGGGTCCGTCGATCACGCCTCGCGCGCCTGATCGCGCCTGATGAAGGGGGGCAACAACTGCGCGACCGCTTCTATTTTAACATCGGCGTTGCCGAGATGGCCGAGGATCTCGCGGCGTGGTCCCGCACCTTCGCGCTGCCGCGGGGACAACTGAGCGCTGAAGCGGCTGCTGCCGCGCTCCAACTGTGGCTTTCCCCCGCCGCTTGCGACGCGCTTGATGCTGCGATGCGCGTGCTGGTCAATGACCCGTTCGTCGCTCGAGCGAGCCGTTATGCGGCGATCCGTATGGATGCGACGCGAGGCGCGGTCTCATGAGCGACTTCAATCGGCTTCTGCTTAACCTCCATGCGGAAGCGCGTCGCTGCGACCGCGATCAAGCTTTGCTTGGCGCGCTCGGGGTGGGCGCGTTCGCCTATCCGCATCAACTCGATAGCGTCCATCGTATGTTGACCGCGTCGGCCTGTCGCTGGTTGCTCGCCGACGAGGTCGGCCTTGGGAAGACTGTCCAGGCAATCATGGTAATGCGCGCGCTTGCAGCGCAGTCTTCCCGCCTGTTCAACGTTGCGCTCGTCGTGCCCGACGACCTGGTCGAGCAATGGGAAGAGGAGTTGCTGGCGCGCGGCCACACAATCGCGATCGAAGCCGGCGAGTCGGGGGGGCCCAACAGTAATCTCCTTATGCGCCTCATCCGGCCGAGCCGGATCGTGGCGGGCGGAAAGATCGCTGCCGACAGAGTCGACATGCTTCTCGTCGACGAGTTTACCAAGCTGCAGGTCGCGGTTCGCAATGAACTGATCGCGGCCGCACGAACAATTCCGCACGTTATCGCGATGACAGCCACTCCGGCGCTTCACCAAGTTCGCACGCGCGGCGAACTCATGGAGTTGCTCGAGCCGGAGGCTGCGCGAATTGCCCGGGCCGAAGGCCGCAATGTCCTTGAGGTACTCTCGGAGCGCGAACAGGCAGCCTTCGACCGATTCCGCGGCGAACTTACCGACGCCGCCCGCCGTCGAGCGGTCGGGGACAGCTATGGCCTCTACCGGCGGCTCATTCGAACTCAACGCACCGACTATCCCGACACTTTGCCACAGCGCCGCTATCAACCGATCCGCGTTGCGCCAACTGACGGCGACGTGGAGCGCGCCAAAGCGACTCGAGCCTACCTTGAGGCGGCCGAAGCGGCCGGTCTCGATTATAGGCGGGACGCGCTGCTCCAAGTTGCGGGTCGCAGTCCGCAATCGCTTCGTGAACGACTCTCAACGCTCAAACGGACGCAAGCCGTTGCAGATGCCTGGCGGCACATCGAGACCGTGCTACGCGAAGAACCGGGGGACGCCAAGCTTGATGCACTCGTCGACCACGTTCGAGAGGTCCGCGCCAGCAAGCCCGACGCTCGCATCGTGATCGTCGCGGAGGACAATCCCACCACTGATTACCTTTACGATGCACTGACGAAGCTCGTCGATGCCAAGGTCGCTCGAAAACGTCGTGTGATGCGAGCAGCCGAAGAACTCGAAGTTCAAGTCGCCTTGCTCAAAGGCGCGCTCGAAGATTTCGTCAGCGGGGAAGCGCATATCTTGATTGCCGCGCTCGACGCTCGTGAAGGTCACAATCTTCAGTTCGCAGACGAGATCATCTTCTTCGCGCTCCCGTGGTCGCCGCCGGACATTCAGCAGTGGATCGGGCGCATCGACCGCCTGGGGACGCGAGGGGTTCCATCAAGTCGAACCATCGCCATCACCCCCATCGTGACGGAGAACTCAATCGAGGCTCGAATCCTCGATGTGCTCGAGGCGACGAAGGTGTTTGAGAGAAGCGAGGTTTGGGACGACTCTGAATGGGAGGCTATCAGCAAGGCGATTAACGCGGCGGCTGAAGGTGATCGCGGAGCGAGTTGGAGCGACGCCACATCACATGCGCGCAACCTCGGCGAAACTGCAGATGATTGGCTGAAGAGTACCAAACTACCGCCTAGCCCCCGTACTACGATCGCAGAAAAGAGAGCTGCTGGTCTGCGCAACCGCGACTATGCGTGCCCGCTCACGGCCGAGGCCGAGGATCGAAAACTCAACTGGTTCCAGTGGCGCGAGCGAGGTCTGGATGTCCTTCTGAAGCTAGCGCGCGAAGAGTATTTCGACATCCGCAGCGGAAAGGACGGCCAACAGAGCTTCAAAACCATCTGGTACAGAGGTGATGGTCGCGAACCAGAATTGGCCCTGCCCGACATCGACAACCGGAGTTCCTGGCATCGGCAAGCCTTCATCGCGAAACGCACCGCGATTGAATGCCCTCCTAACACCTATGTAGAGCAGAAGGACGGCCAGAAGCGCCGCCTGCACTTCCTCGATCATGGCTGCAGCTTGCACGACCAATTGATCGATGCACTCGTTAGAAAGCCCATATCAAGCGACCTCACGACTGAGTTCGTCGTAGAGTTCCCACCCGGTCATCCAATCCTCGCCTGGGAAGGCAGGAGGCTCTTCATCGCAGTTGCAGTGCTCGATCTCTCCAGTGCGCTGGCGCCGGACTTGTATGCAATCATCGGCCCGATCGATAGGCAGGCGTCGAAACCCGAACAGGATGCGCGAAACACCGCGCTACGATCCCTTGAAGCATCGCTCGCTGCCGACCGCCGTTGGCTACTCGACCGCTGCCCGCCCGTTTTCCTGATGAGCCTGTTTGTCGAGAACACGGGCAGCTTCTCACCGGCGATGACGGCAGCCGGCGCGATCCTGGATCCGTCACATGACCGGTTGCGCGGTCGCCAGCTTTCGCGACGACGATCATCTCTTGCCGAGCCGCAGATTGCGGAGGCTCGCGCCGCCGCACAGGCGGACCTGCAAAAAAGGGGGTCTGAAGCGCTTGGTCGCGCGCTCGTTTCCATCAAGAGCGCTATGGAGACTCGCCTGTTCGCGGTCGACGCAGATGCGGTGCAGCATGTCAAAGCGGCGCGAGCCGAACTGGCAAGTGCCGAGGCGTTAGATCAGAAGCTGGTTTTCAATCAGGCGGCAGTGCGTGGGGCAAAGCTGGCGGTCGAAATCAGTGAGAGGGCAAGCGCCGCGCGCAAGGCTTGGCTTACCGGAGTGGCCGGCAGCGTTTCGAAAGCAGCTGCGCTGAGCAAGCGGCGGTATTTCTGGGTTGTTCCCAGGACTATGTCCGAGGAGAGCCTAGCAGGCGCTTAATGACGCCACGCGCTTGATCGTCGAGGCGCCAGGACCAAGCGTTGACCTGCTCGCCGGTCAGCAACGCAGCTCGCTCGACTTGTCGCGGCGGCGGTGTGAGGAATTCGAACGTTCCTGCCTCTCGGTTAATGGCCCAGACCGGTTGTCCCACGGACAGTGTGATGCCTACGATAATCCAGTGCCAGATGTCGCGTGTCGGCGGCTCCCACACCGTTGCCTTTCCATTCTCAATCGCCAAAATGACGCGGCGCTTCCGATACCCTCCGCTGATCATCGCTGCAAAGCATCCGTCACCGGCGGCCCGAGCCCACCGCCCGCTCGGGCCGTCCGGCGTGCCAAAGTAGGCACCCGATCCGCTCAGCACCGCCAGGTTCTGCGGTTCATCGAGGGAATACCGCTCGCCCGAATTCGCCAGAGCTCGAGCATACTCCCAGAGTGCCTTGGCATCATCCTGGGGCTGGTCCGCACCGCCCAGTTCAACGAGGGCATCCAGCCACGCTGGTCGACCTAGCTCGACGTGGAGAGGCGTCGGGATCAAATCCATTCTCCCATCCAGCGGCAATCGCCTGATCGGATCGCTAGAACTGAGCTCCACCGCACCGAGTACCACATTGTCGGCGCCACCCCACACCAAACGCCGCGGAGTAGTCGGCGCATATCCGCGACCGGCACCGGTCGCTAGTTCATCGATATCTCCCGATCGCATGAGCAAGCCGATCGCGTCGTCGATCACTGCGCGCAAAGTGTCTTCGGCGATGCCCAGAGGGCGATAAGCCTCCTTTATTCCGCTGGTGATGCGGCCTCGACTGACATAACCCCCCTCCCGGATTGCGTCGCGGATGTGCCTTAATACGCTGCCTGGCAGTGCCTCTTCGGTGTCGAGGTGTAGGACTGCCGCCCATAGTGAACTCTTGCTCATTCGTCGGAGCCAAGGGCTACAGCCGCCGCGATCGCATCATCCAGTTGTTCGCGCGACGATCGATCGTGCGCCACTATGATCAGATGCGAACGAGCACGCGTCAGCGCGACATAGAGATCGCAAACCGTGAAAAGGCCACCGAGCCCCGAAAAATCGGCAAGCACTACCACGTCGGCTTCGAGTCCCTTAAAACTGCGCGCGGTCGTCACCAAGATGCCGCCGCCCTCGCGCCAGGTCCCGGCATCTTCAACGAGCGACACTCCGTCAACATCACGGACGTTCGCGAGCGGTCCCTTTCCCTTAGCGGCTGGACCAAGAATGGCGATTTGACGCGATGTGAGCCGGTGCTCTTTCAACAGCGAACGCAGTTCTCCCTGGATCAGCCCGGCGATCGATGCGGCGCTAGGGGGAGTAATGATCTTCGGAGGCCTTCCGAGGGGTGCTGTCTCGAACGGTAAGGAGGCTATGTTGGTCGCGGCGGTGGCGCAGGCGACGATTCGGCGCGTGTTCCGGCAGTTGATGTCTAGCCGGAAGCGGAACGCACCCTTAATGGGCGGATCCACCGGCTCGCGACGTAGGCTCTGCGCTGTATCAAGAAATGCCCAAACCGGACCGTTCTCCTCGAGGAGATACTCAAGCGCGTCCCACCAGCCGGGCGAAAAGTCCTGCGCCTCGTCGACCACGAGTGCAGTAAACGGCAGTCCATCGCTATAGATATCCATTGCCGCCTGCGCGAGCAGATCGGGCACCAGTTCGTCCCACCATTTCTGCGGCTCGGAGGCATTCGCGTTGAATTCGATACCAGCCTCTCGGCAAAGGTCGGCCGCGAGGCGATGGAAGTTCTCAACCCTGATGCGTCCCCCATTCTCGACGAGTTCGTCGGCGAACTCCTCCCGAATCCACTTCGCGAGTTCGGAGTTGAAACAGGTAAACAACACTCTGTGGCCCGCGCCCGCAAACGACCGTGCGCGCTGCATGGCCACGAGCGTTTTGCCGGATCCGGCGACGCCTTCGATGATCGCACGAGGATTGGTCTCGAACCCGCGCAAAACCTGAAGTTGCTGATGGGTCAGTCGCGAGAGCGTCGCCTCATTGGCGGACAGGCTTACACTGAGCGGTTCGTAGATCCGGAACTCTGGCGCTAGCGCCTTGCGCACCGCCTCGAGATCTTCAATCGAGAGTTCGGGTTTGAAGGCACCGTTGGCCTTATAGACCCGCGTCAATCCCGCCTCGAGGTCGGCCATGTCGTCGATCGAGAGCACGGCCTCGATCGGAAGATCTGTCGGTGCCTCGCCCTTGAACACGCAGTGGGGGAAAGCAACCGCCGTGCCCCAGGTCACGCGCTCGACGAGAGCCCTCCCGCATATCAGTTCGACACGCTTCCTCAGAGCCCACTTGCTTCGAGAGGCCTGTCGAACCGGGTCTTTTATTTCTTCGACACAACTCTTCTTGCGCCGAAACCAACGACGCTGCCTAACTTCGATTTCGCCGCCCTTAACTTCCAGAACGAGCACACCGTGCTGACGGTGAAGGATCAGGAAGTCGGCCTCACCCTCGCGAGCCGGCGCGGCGAGATCGTCGCGGGCAGGATTTGCCCATGGCAGGGAATGCATGACGATAAAGCCGGCCCCGAGGCTGGCTTGCATTGCGCGCGCGACGTCGGCCTCTGATCCATGCTCGATCGTGTCCGGATTGATTGGCGGGATGAACAATGCCATCAACCAACAACCTTCACAAATCGAGCAAGCACTTCGACCGCAGTCGCAGGCACTACCAGTTCACTCACGCATTCCATATGCTGAGAAGCCGCACGATATCGGATGCGCATACCGTCGGTGCCTGCAGGCTGGAGGATGCCAATCGTCCATTCGGCACTCGTCGATCCGAAGGCCTTTCCATCGGTGCGGCGAAGCAGACAGATGTCCGTTTTTCCAGGTGCGTCGCTTGAAGGTCTGAACAGACAGAGAGCACCGCTCTGAACCGCGCTACCTTGACCATCCCCATTCTTGCCGCTGAGCATATTTCCTCTAACCCGGAAAAGCAGGTCGTTTGTCCCCGCACCGGCGACTGCATATTTTGGCGTTCCGGAATCGCCGGCTAGATTCCCGGCGATGACCAGCGATGCATCCAGCTCAGGCGTCCCGTTGGGGTCGAAGGCGAGAGTGCTCGTGCTTGTCGTTACTGGTCCGACAAGCGCGATATTGGTGGCGATCGGTAGGGCGCGCAGAACCATCAGGATGTCGACGGCCGCCACCACCTGGCCATTGGCGAGCGCTTGAGCTCGCGACGAGCACGGCTCGCCATCGATGAAGGGGTGCGAAAGGCAGACTATCCGGCCATCTTCCTCGACGAGCCCTCCGTCGACGCGGGTAAACTTCGCATCGCTTTCCAGGAGGTCGCGACCCAGCCGATCGAGCGCTTCGTCTTCACGTTTGACAGCAATGGTGAGCGGTTGTCCCCCGAAGCACGCCTTCAGCAGATCACCGCCGATAAAGCGATCGAACATCGCATGGTCGAACCGATTCTTGTACGACCGTAGGCACTGGTAGCAGCTATCGTCGCAGGTGCAGTCATCGAGCAGTTCGATTGCACGTTTGACCAACCGGTTCGGGTCTTTGGAGGCTGCCTTCACGAAGCCGGCGCCGCCGGCTGCCTGATCATAGAGATAGAGATCCATGAACTGTTGATCGCCGCTCGCCGGAGCAAACCGGAAGTCCCCATCGATGTCGTTGGGCTCAAGATCTTCGAGTTGGCAAGCCGCGCGGCGGAGAGCTTCGACCGCTGATCGCGCTGCGATGACGGTGGAAGGCCGATCCGGATCAAACCGCCAGCCGACCGGCAGCCCCAGGCGAAACACTGCGACATCAGTCCTAAACTCATTCCCAAGGACGATCTTCAGCACCGAGCCCGTACACTGTTCGGGCTCCTTGGGGCGCCGGGGGCGTGGCCTGTCATGCGGCTGTTTGCCGAAAAGCTGTCGCATCGTGGGATCAAAATTCGCAGGCTCAATCCGGCCGCACTGCGTGCAGTAGTTGAATGCCGGATTCGCAGCATCAAGAGATCCGCGATTGGTGACGACGAGATTCTTGCTCTCGCTCCATGCCTCCCAACTCGTCCCGAGCGGCCAAGTCGCGCCACCGATGCGCGAGCTCGGCGTGAATGTCATGGAGTCGAGAGTCGCCTTTGTTGGGCGGAGACGCATCCCCGCGTCGAAATCCGGAGGGAGCGCGGTTATGGTCGGAGGATGCGAGAAGCCGGGCGGCCGAACCCAGCGCCGTGCCGGCCCCAACGTGGCCCGGCCGCTGCAGGCCGGACAATCTCGGGTCTGGTCGACATAGCCGTCGGACCAATCCAGCAGATCGGCGTAGTTGCAAACCCTGCACTGATAATAAAGCTTGCGAGCACGGTAGGCGTCGAGCCTGTCACTATCACGCTCGGCGTAAATGCCGAGGGACAGGAAGCGCTTACCATCGACCCAGACCTCATGACCTGGTGCATACTGACTGAGCGCCGCGTTGAGCGCTTGTTGCGGTGAATATCGACGCTTGGGGCGCCAGGGATCAGTGTCGTCCTCAAATACGCTGAAAGCGGCGACATCTGTCGGGAACGCATACTTGGGGAGCAATCCCTCGGCGAACAACCGATCGAGGAGACGCCCATCTCTGACGGGAGGAACGTCCTCTTCGCTCCCGTCCTCCAAGATCTCATCGGAATAATCGTCGTCCCCGTCAGCCGCGGCTACGGGCTCCGCTGGGATTCCCTCATCCGGTTTGATGAGAGCTTCCTCGAGTACTCGCGGAAGGTCATCGAGCACACCCTTGGCGTCAAGCGCTGGGCAGGATTGCACGAATAAACGCTCGATGTCGGCTTCAAGCGATTCCTGATTGAACGACAGCCAGGCTCGCAGCCCGGCCAGGGAAAAGCTCTCCTCAGCGCCATTGACAAAATCGGAGACGGAGCCGAGGGACGAAAAGACGTCCGAGGCACTAGAGACGTCATCGATCCGATCCTGTTGGAACCGGCCGATTAAGAACCCGAACGCTTGGCGCTTCGCAATAACCACGTTGTCGAGATTGAGGATCGGGTCTGGCGCCGGCCCCGCCACGATCGGTCCAGGGTCGCGATAATAGGTCTGGTCGTGACTGTCCGCGCCGCAGAACATAATGACGGTCGAAAGCCCGGCACCACGTCGGCCGGCGCGACCGGCGCGCTGTTGATAGTTCGCTCGTCCCGGCGGGACGTTCCGGAGGGCGACCGCTGTCAACCCGCCAATATCGATGCCAACCTCCATCGTGGTAGTGCAACTCAGGATGTCGATGGGCGCACCCACCTGCCCATCTTGCTCGATCGGAATATCCTGGAATCGAAGCTCGTAGGCCTCGTTTCGCGACATTGCGTTGGCCATGCCGCTATCATTGAGAGCGGCCGAATGCTCCTCGGCAATCAGTTGATGTGGAGCATAACCGTCGGCGGGATCGCTCAGCCTCTCCCATAGCCTACGGAAAAACGCCTTTCTGCTTCGAAACACTGGATCGTGCGCCGGATCAATGGGATGCGCGTTTCCGGTGCAACTCGTGCAGCGGTCGCCGATCAAGGCGTTGCGTGGCGATACCGTCGTGCAGCGCTCGCAGCGAATCCACTGAGTGGCGGGATTCAGCTCAAGTGCGACTTTGGCGCCCTGCACATAGAAATCACCAGTAACGTTCGGCGAAAACACATCGCGCAGCGCTGGGCCGACCGAACTGGCAAAATCGCCTTTCAGCCATTGCTTGAGGCCGCGTGCTTCAAGCAGCGTTGTAAACTTCTTGGAGAATTTGCCGTTCCACGCGCGGATGCCCGACGATCCGCGGCCCGTTTCGACATTGTCAGGCGTGTCGCGCAATCGGATTGCGTGCTTGTGCAGGGCTTGCCAAAGCCAGAGCTCGACAAGGGCCGCACGCGCCTCTTCATCACTCAACCCGGGGATCGTTGGCAACGCGACGGCCGCATTCAGCTTGTCCGCCTCGATCTTGGTCAACTTTGCTTTTAGGGTTGCGAGGGCGAGGGGGAAGATACCCGTGTGCTCGTCCTGGAGCACAGCGTAGATGCTCTGAAAAACAGAGAGCGGCGTATCAGCGCTGGTCTGGTTGGTGAGTTGCCGGAAATCTTCGGCGTCCGCGTCGGGACTTCGGATTAAGCCGATGGCGTGCCGCCCCGCCCGATCCATCCGGCCGTCTTCAGCGCCGCTTGGACGCAACCGTACCCCGTGACGGGCGCCCCCAAGCGCGATCGCGAGAGGCGCATCGTCGAGCGAGGGGATGAACGCAGGTTGCTTTAAGGCGGACATGCCCGCCAGCAACAGCGGCCGAAGACTGTCGCGGAAGGAAAAGGTTTTTAGGGTACCGGCCAAGCGGGACGCCGTTTGGCGGCCGTCTGAGAACACCAACGCCTTTCGCCCTTGAAGAGGCGTATCGCTATCGGGCCTCGGAGGCTGCTCGAGCACCTGAACCGAGATCAGTTCCTGAAAGGGTTGCTCGCCTTTGGTCTGAAGATCAGAAATTCCGTTCGAGGAGGACGGGTCGCAATTAGCGCCGCAACGCGGGCATTTCTCGAATAGCTTCGAGCCGAGAAGCGGCGCGAGCCACACCTCTCGAACGAACGTGCCACCACCGTCGATCTTTCCGGTTGCGAGATCGAGGTACACGGGCCGGACGGTCCCCGCCACTTGTGGCTTCGGGTTTTCGAGACAAACGTGGACGGGCTCGATCAGGCCTGTGTCACCGGCATAGGCATAGCCGTTGTCCTGCCAGAGATGCTCCGTGCCCGCAGGTGCTCCTATGTTAGCGCGGGCCACCGATAGTCCGCACGACCGACAACTGTGAAGTTCAAGGACCTGCGATCCGCAGTCGCAACTGCGGCGGGGCTCGGAGTATAGCTTCCCCGTCGGCCCCCCACGATAGGAAGGGTCGATCTGGTCGCAGTCTGGGTTGGCGCAAGCCCACAAGCCGGGCAGACCGCGAAAGAGCATGTGGACACGAGCGGGCAGCAGCGGCGGTTTGTCGGGCGCAGGCTTGGCGAGCGATGCTAATTCGAGCAGCGCATCGGTCGCCGCGACGCCGTTCGAGCTGTCGGTAAAAAGCGCGCCGGGCAACTCTGTCACGGCCCATGCGGCGCCCGGCACGTCGACGGGGTCAGCGGGATTCTCGGCACCGCTCGTAATATTCCGGAGGCGACCAACGACCGGAAGAGGCGCCAAAATCTCGAAAAGGGCTGCGGGCAGATCGTCCGCGGTATTGCGAAAGCCTTCGGCATCCGCTTCGCCCAGCGGATAACATCTTGCCACGCTGACCCGTCCCTCGGGGGACAAAACCGTGTCGACAATGAGGAACGGCTCTTGAGAATGCGCTTCGCCGCCAGGTTCGACAACGACGGCTTCCTCGAAGCGACGGCCGCGCAGATCGAGCCCACCGATCGTAACCGATGCAGCCTCGAGGCCGCTGTCGATCCTCTTTAACGTGACGCGGTTGCCGGATAGGCCGGAACGCTGCGACGCTAACGGTGCGACGACGCCGGAGCGGTCCCGAAGATCCGGCGAGTGTAGAGCATCCAGCGGTACAGTGGCCAATTGGTTCGCCAAATCGGTAGGCCCCGCACCTGCCACATCGACAGCATGTTTGCTTCCGGTCAGCCGGCGGATGGCCTTGGGCTCAAGACCGCAAAGTCCGGCTACGAATTCCTTCGCGCGCTCGTCTTTCGAGAACGACGCGCTCGTCGCTATGAAGATAACACGCGACGGAGGCAGTCCCAGTCGGTCCAGGAGCCGACGGATGAGATAGGCGACTTCCGTGCCATTCGCGCCTCGGTAGAGGTGCGCCTCATCCAAAATGAGGAGGAACTTCTCCTCAGGGTGGGCCTCGAAGTAGGCGCGGGTTTCTCCAAATATTTCGCGCTCAAGCGGACGCAGGAGCATGTACTCCAGCATCGAGTAGTTCGTGACCAACAGGTCGGGACAGGCCTCCTGGATTTCGTGCCGGGTCAGCAGTTCGGGATCGTCGAGTTGCTCAATCGCACGGGCGGGCTGGCCACTTGCATCCTCCCAGTGTTGGCCCGAATTGCCGTACCAGTTCCGCAGGCCATCATATGCGCCTATGAAACTGTCTGGCTTTCCCGGCCACCTGCCTTTTGCCCGGAGCGTCTCGACGAGTTCCTGATCCTTAGAACTCCCCGCGCGAGCAGCGTCTTCGATCTTCAGGTAATAGCCGAGTGTTTTCAGACGCTCCCGATCGCGGTCCGCACTCCGAAATCCCGGATACAGCGTGCGCCCAGTGTAACGCCCGAATTTCGCCGGTCGACCGCCGGCACTTTTGAAGGCCCGTCGCACCGACGGCGCACCGAATAGGTTTCGCAGGCGCCCCAGTTGATCGTTAACCAGCGCGTTCATCGGGTAAAGCAGTAATGCGCGCACCGCCCGCGTCTCAAAATGCGCTTTCCTGTTGAGCGCCTCGTCAGCGAGGCGCGCAAGCACAGGCAGTAGGAAGCTCTCAGTCTTGCCGGAGCCGGTGCCGGTCGTTACGACGATCCCACTTCCTGCTGCATCCGAACGAGTCGTGTCTTCGAGCGCCTGCGCCTGGTGCTCGTACGGTGGGTTGAAAAGCAGATCCTCGGCCTTTTCGGCTAGGTCGGTAAGGAAAGCGGACACACCCTTTGGCAGAGAGAGGTCCGCATATTTGCGGTGACCGGCGTAGCTCGGGGTGCTTTCGATGAACGGTGTCTGCGCGACACCATGATCAGTCAGCAGCTTTCGCCGCAATGCGACGACCTTCGGATCAGACAGATGATAGGTCGCCTCAATATAGGAAGCGAGCGCCTCCCTCATGTGCTCAATTTCGGTACGCACGTGCCCCCCAATCCCCCGCTTATCCCGCCCCTTTAGTTTTTGATTCTTTGCCGCGTAAGGCTAAGAAATTTCACCCCGATTGTCCTTATTCGCCAAGCGCAGTTAGTAGGTCGATCATCGGCTCGGCGTTCAAGCTGCGCTGCACGCTTTCCGGGCCGAGGACCTTCACCGCGGCTATGGTCGCATCGCGGCGAACGCGACCGTCCAGCCATCGACGCCGCCATGCTGCCGAGATCGCATCGGCGGAGGCGGCGTGGGTCTCGATCGATGCCAGGCTCATTAGCGAATTTCGCGAGCTTCCACTGAGTTCGCAGGCGTAGAATAACCGAGGGGTGGCATGGTGGAGAATGCTATGGCTTGCGATGCCTAGTGCGTCCAGCCCCTCCCTGATCTGTCGCAGGCGCGGGCTTGTGCCCTCACCAAACCGGTTGTTCACGCGGCGAGAGGTGTGCAGGCTCTGCGCCATTAGCCGAAGGGCGTGGGCGGTATCTTGGCCGAGATGCAGCGTGCCAAAGCCACCGGTCTTGCTCCGCCCGATCGAGTCCCATCGTAGATCGTGCGTCAAACCCTCGTGCTCGATCGCCCGGAGGCTGAGCCGATTGTATTGACTCGATCCTACCCCATAGAGGCTGGTCGTCGTGAGGACGCACAAGTCAGCAGGCTTCGAGATCGCTCGTCCGGCCATCTGCGACGCGATCACACTCACCTGGCCGCCGTATCGTTTGGAATAATGATCTCGGACCTCCTTGGACGCCAGCAAGAGGGCCACGAGCTTGCCGCCAAGCAGTTCATTGTAAGGAGCGACCGCTCCACAGATGCTTACGTCGGCCACGCGGCTGGAAAGTCCGGCCTTTCTAAACTCGGTCAGCACAATGTCGATGGCACGCTGTCCGCTTCTTGCGGAAAGAAGTTGGTCGAGGGCGGACGAGGGATCTGAATCGAGGTCGGCCGCCCGAAACATTTGCTTTGCGAACAGCAGTTGAGCGAGCAGTTCGGCTCTCTTCCGCACGAAGAGCAGGTCTTCGGAAGCCCTGACCCAATCGGTATCGGCCCCGACCACCTTGACGGCTCCGCGCATCGGGCGAACCCGATCCCCCTCTTGAAGGCTGGTTTGGTAATGTACCTTCAATTCGAGATCCCGCGCATACGCGGCGCCGGACGCCTTTTGCTCGAGGCGCAGGATCGTGTTCTCGCTCGGGCTTTCGATCTCGTCCGGCCGCGCCAGGTCGTCCCAACGGACCTCCTCAATCGACGAATTCAGTCGATCGAGGAAAGCCTCCGCGAGGCATGCGGGGTCCCACAGACCCGACCGGAGATTTTTCTCTGTCGACTCCCGCAGCCAACCTATCCAGTTGTCTCGCGCCGAGAGCCGCATGACGGGACTCGCCAGCATCGCGATTCCCATGACGGGTCGTCCTGAGCGCGCGGCGTTTCTGATCAAAACCAGCAACTGGCGCCCGGGAATCGGACGATACTCGTGCGCCCAGGTATGACGGAAGTAACGCCAGATTTCGTTTAACGGCAGCCCAGTCTCAGAACATTTCGCTCCCGCTTGGCAAACCTCGACCACCGGATCGATCAATCGTGCGAGAGCTACATCGCGGTCGGCCGCCGGCAGTTGATTGATCGCTTCCAGATCGTCCCCTAGCGCTGCCCCATCATCGATGAGATCGAGCACAGAACTGCGCACGCCTGGCTTACGCAGCGTCCGCCGCCCCATCCGTTTGATGAAGTTCGCCACGGAGGGTTCGGACAACTGGCGACGGCGAGCGAGTTGGAGGGCGGATCGAATTCGAAGCTTGATATCGTCGACAGTCTGGTCGGGGCTCGTTTCGATTCCAGGCGCTTTGAAATGCAGCCCATTTCCTTCGAAAGCGACATGCCACCCTTGATCCAGAAGGTCCGCCACCAGCAGGCAGATGGCGCGCAGCTTGCTGCTATCGCCCTCGTCCACATATCTTCGGGCAAGTTTGCGAAGACTCTGCGCGAAACCGGGAGGTGTCGGTCCAGTAAAGTTGAGAAGCTCGTGGAGTTCCTCACGTTCCTCGGGGGCAAGAAACGGCGTGAACGGCCGTAAATTCAACCGATCAAGCTCATATTCTGCCATGACTTCCCCCTTTACGACCGCCCACGGGTCTTCACTGTCACTTTCGGCGCCTCTGCGCCAGCCGGCAGCGGCAGGTGGCCAGCGCGCATGTCGGAAGCCCATTCTCTCAGCAAGCTGTCATAGTCGGCGGCGTGTTCAGCGCGACCGAGCCTAATCCGGACAAGGATTTTCGCCAAGAGAGCATCCAGGGCGGCTTCAGGCGCAAACTCTCGAAGTATGCGGCCAGTCAGAACCTTTACATCCAGTGGGGAGGCAGGTTCGATTGCATGAGATTTCGTGCTTGAGGGAGAGGCGACCACCGAGGTGGAGGTCGACGCGACAGCAGGTCGCGAAGCAGTTGTGCGGTCTGCTTTCGCAGAACGCACCTTTTGCCGCAGATGTTCGATTGCCTTGGGCAAGCCGGCCGCGCGAAGCAAGTCCCACATCTCGCGCGAAAGCGACACCTGCTGCTTCGCGGTGGTGACACCGAACGCCTCGTCTAGGCCTGCGGAAAACTCGATCTCAACGCGGATATATCGATCGTTGTTGATGAACGTCGTCCAAGGCGTCCGACTCTGAATGTCCACGATCCGTCCATTTCGGCTGAAGATGATGCCGTGATAGTGCTTCAGGATGGGGAATCGCGAATTGGCGTTGATGCCGATTGCGTCGCGGCTCTTATCAATCGCGCCAAAAGAAGGCGGCAGCCATGCATACCGCAGCGTCACTGATCCGCGCGCATCACCCAGTTCACCATCTATCGTCATGGTGACCGAATCGAGCGCATGAGCGTGATCTTCGTCCAGGCCAAATAGTTCGGCGTCAGGGGACAGGAACAGCGGGTCGATTGGACGGACCCTTTCCCCATCGATGTAGATCGACGTCGCCCGAAGCAGCTTGTGATAGGCGACCCCGAAATGCCGGACCAGATTGCGACGCAGGCCCGCCGCGGTGGTCCAGTCCAGGCGGTCCAACTTGTCTATGACCACGACCGTTCCGGACTTCCATCCACCCGGATGGCTTTGCGCAAGTGCGTTGCTAACAAAGTCTGGCAAGTGGGCGCGACGCGCTGGTGGGATTTCCAATTCGCCATCGTTGTTTCGGTAGGCGTCGTTATCGAGCAGATCGAGATCAAGAGTGACAACGTGGGTCGCGCCGCGTTCAACTTTCGAATAGATCGAGAAACGGCGCCCCATGCTGACGGTCGCGCAGGGAAGCCCGTATCCGAACCTTCCCAGACCTTCGCGATCATTCTCTCTGTGAGTCCCGCCCCACATCATGGCAAACCGCAACATTGCAGGTGCCATTCCATGTCCATCATCGACAACTGCCAATTGGGTCGGCCTAGCAGTTGATCCCTCGCTCGCGAAGTTGAAGAGCAGATCTACCCGTTCCGAATAGGCTTGGATTGAATTGTCGACGAGTTCGGAGAGCGCCTCCAGATTGCTCTTGTATCCGATATGCCTGATGCCGCGGATGAATGCTTCGGGGACGAATAGATTTAGGTTTCGGTCTCGCGCTTTGGCCTCGCAATAACGCCGTTGCTCAGAGATCACTTTGCGAGTTCTCAGTGCTCCATCCATATCATCCCCCACGTCCATCTTTGCGTATCTTAGCTAACCCAACAAGCTGTCGGGTAGCTGGAAAGCCCTTACATCAGTCCAGCGTTCTTGGCTCTTTTCGTGATCGATAATCAAGGCGCCATATCCTGTTCAAGCCCATTCAGCCGTTCAACGCGCGCCTCGGCAAAGTCCCATCATCCGTTACGCCACCTTGGTCCCCAAGCATACCGGCATCCTCGAGCGCTTCGAGACCAGGCTTTGGGATTGTTTCGCACGTCTGGCCATCGTCACAACCCGTAGAGCCGAGAGGCCGGGCGGCGGCTGGGCTCACGCACCGCGCCCGGTTCCTGCAGCTATTCGAACAAGCCGCCGCGCCGCGCGCCCCGAGAGTTTGGCGCTCGACCACCACCAGGCAGCGCATCGTCCTCGAGCAGCAGCGTCACCACCTCGGCCGAGCCCTTGGCCCGCAGCTTCGGCGCCACCTCAATAAGCTGCCGGGCACGCGTGCTGAGGTTGGCGCCGAGGTCGCAGGCCTCGGCCCCGCCTGGGCATAGGCGACTAGCACCGCCCTGCCCCAGCCTTCGCTGCCCGGCCGGATGCGTCAGCGCGGCTCGTCGGCCTTGCATCTGGCGGCGTTGACTTGCCCGATGAGCCGGGAGGACGGTGCCGTGCTACCATGTCACAAAACGCTCGGGCCACTCCTTTGCCGTCCAATCGTCCACGAAATCCCCTCTCTCTGTACGATCCCAGTCACCTGCTTGCCCATATGCCGATCCAGCACCGGCCGCCACGGCACGAGTGTGAACTCGCGTGACTTCTCGATCACGGCGTACCTGCCGCTGGCAAGCTCGACCGAACGGCGCAGCGTCCCGTCTACCCGATCTCCCGGCTTCGCTTCGGAATACGAGAGACGGAGCTCATCCGAGAACTGACTCGCCACACGGTTCAGCTCGCGCTGGCGCAAGACCGAAATCATGTTGGCGCGATAGACGATCCGGTCCTGCTCTTCACGCGCCAGACCTTCCGCAATCAACCACTGCCGCCGGCGGGCTTGCGCCTCCCGCACCTCGCGTCCGAAGCCGGAATCGCGCAATGCCTCCGGCCGATCCGAAACCAGCTCCCTGTCGATCCAGGTCGCGCCGTCGAAACTGACCTGCTTCTCCAGCACCATCGACGAGAGCTTGTCGACAACGACAGGCTCCGCCCTCGCCCGCTGGCGCTCGTAGTCGGAGACACGCTGGAGATGATCCGGCGCGATGATCCAAGTCCCGTCTGGCTGGCGCTCCACGCCACCGGTGGCACGGCGTATCGCCTCGAGCCGTCGGACGTGCGTTTCGGCAAAGCGTTCGGTGGCGGAAGGGTCATGTTTCAGATGAATGTCGACGTTGTAGCGCCCGCCATTGGCCGCGGCGGTGTCGGCGATGGTGCGATCGACCTGTCTGGGCTCGGTGTTCCGAGGCCTGACACGGACGATGCAATTGTCAGGCGTCGGATCGGTGGCCTCGCCTTTGCCGATGTCGATATAGTGACTCTTGCCATCTAGGCCGTCGACAATGAGGTAATGGCGGTCATTGATTTCATCGGCCAGCCCTCGCGCAATAACGCGGCCGACCATGGGTTCGGTATTCTGCCCCGCATCGTAGACAACACAATCGGCACCGCGCGTGAGCCCCTTGCTGGTCAGTTCGCGATGCATGGTCTTGATGATATCGCCGCGCTCTCCAATGCGGCGCAGCGTTGCTTCGAGCCTTTCGTCCAGCCGCCAACGACCCGGGGCGGTCTCCTCGGCAAGTCCCATGCGTTCCAGCTTGCGCAGACGGCCTTGGTGCAGCGTCTGGCGAAACGCATCGCGGCTGACCGGCGAGACGAAGCCGTCACCGTCACGCACACGCAGCAACTGCCGGTCGACGCTGGTGAAGCGCTCCTGCTCCATTTCCTGGCGCAGGCGAAGCTCGATCTCGCGGTCGGTGCGTGGGCCGAGATCGAGGCTGACCAGTTCGGCCGCTCGCTCTCGCAAACCAGACGAAATGTATTCCCTCGCGATGACGAGATTTTCGCCGCAATCGTCCTTGCCGCGAACCATGATGTGGGTGTGCGGATGACCGGTGTTGAAATGATCGACGGCGGCCCAGTCGAGCTTGGTGCCGAGGTCCTTTTCCATTTGCGCCATGAGGCGTCGGGTCAGCGGCCTGAGGTCGTCATAATCGATGCCATCCTCGGGCGCGACGATGAACCGGAACTGGTGCCGATCGCCATGGGCGCGATCGAGGAACTCCGTGCCGTCGGCGCGATCCTTCTCTGCGCCATAGAGTTCGCCCGGCTCTCCCTCGCGCGTGACACCATCGCGCTGGAGATAGCGCAGATGCGCACGCGCCCCGTCAACACCCTTGCCGACCAGCTTGACGATGCGCGCCTTCACCATCACCCGGCGCTGCCGGAAAGCAGCGTAGCGGTCACGTGACTTGAGCAGCGCAGCGGCCGCTCCGCCGCGCCCTGTCCTGCCTCCGGTGAAGCGGCCGCCACGCTGATATTTGCCCCCTGCCCGATTGATCGCCGACCGAAGCTGGTTTGCGTAGCGCTTGCCGGCCTTGGAGGCATTCGACCGGATCTTGCCAAGTCTGGGCGTGAACTCGTTTTCCTTCACGTGAAGCCTCCTGGAAATCTCGCGCCAGATCAAAGGGTTGTGGCCAACAGCCTCCAAGGCACGCGAACAGCCTCCGGCAAAAACGATGTGCAGACAAAGACTTGACCGCCTCCGGGAGGCGGTCCCTTTATCTTGCCTTCCGCGAACCTGCCCTCGCCCGCCTCCAATCAAGCCCGCCGCCCTGCTCTCACCTGCTGTCCGGCTGCTCCGATCCCGCTTGATCCGATCTAAGCGGGACTAGGATTTCGCTGTTCAGGCTGCCCACAGAAAGACCGTCCCGCAGGAAGAAGAGCGACCGCCCGGATGAGGCTTTCGGCGACTTAGCGGGCGGAGATTTGCCTCCGAATTCATCCAAATCCGCAGCCGAAACCCCGGCCGCATTGAGCTTTCTAAGATAGCCGACCGTCTCGGACGGCAGCGGTCGACCGCGCTGCAAATGATCGTCGTAACGCTCCGGCCCTGCGTTGTAGGCGGCGAACAAGCCGGGGACCCGAAGCGGTCATACATGGCGCGCAGATAGGCGGTTCCGGCCAGAATGTTGTCGCGCGGATCATAGGGATCGGCGCCGAGACCGTGCTCGATGCGCATCTGATCATAGGTTTTGGGCATCACCTGCATGAGGCCCATAGCGCCAGCGCGCGAGGTAATCGGACGCCCATAGAGCAGGGTCCTGCCGCTGCTCTCGGCCTCCATAACGGCGTAAATCCATATTTCGGGCACACGGAAACGTTGGCTTGCTTCAGCTACGAAGTGCTGCCACTTTCCAAGCTGTGGACTTATGGAGATGGCCACCGACTCAGCGCCGGTTGAGGCGGAACAGGCGCATGGCGCGACGGCGATCATGCCGAGCATCAGAAGGGTCACTCGGTCCATAACGGCTCGAGCCTCCCGATGATGTTTTCGGACGACACCGGCCCGAAATACCGGCTGTCGAAGGAGCGAGGGGCCTCGCCGTTCAGCAGGAAAAGCTCGTCAGCTGAGAGCACGCGGCACTCGTTCCACCAAGGCAGCGCTCGGCCTTGGCCGTCGGTCGCGAGCCGACGCGCGACGATTTTTCCGCCAATGATGATCGCCTCGTTGAAGGCGCAGACGTGCTCGCCCGGCAGCGCGGCAACGCGCTTTACCAACGGCACATTGCGAGGCAGATAGCCGCGATCAGCGGCGAGACCGGCGATGAATTCCGGTGCGCGGGCGAGCACCAGATCGCCACGCGCTGGCGCTCCAGCGACGACGCGATAGAGGCCGATCGGCGCGCTGGCCGAGGCGTTCCAGACGAGCCAGGGCGTTGGTCTGGCGAAGGCCGTAAAAGCAATGAGACCCAGGCTAAGCGCCGTCGCGGCGATCACTTTTCGGGCGCGAACTCTCCGTAGCCTACTGCCTATCAGATGGATGGATGGACGCCAGCTCATGAGCGGCCTCCATCAGTGGAACCGGTCTCGTTCTGGCGGCCTTTCGACCACTCGTCGAGCTCGTCGATGTGGTAGCGGACGTAGCGGCCGTGCTTGCGGAATTTCGGGCCAGCGCCCTTGATCCGCATCTTTTCCAAGGTCCGTTGGGAAAGGCCGATATAGAAGGCAGCCTGCGCCGTGTTGAGAAACGGGCTGCCCTTCTTGGCGCGGGCGGCGCGTTCGTTTTCGTCGTCCATGATGATCCTCGTTTCGCCGATGGAAGGCGACAGCGAGGATCGGCGAGCGAGAGCGTCTGCGGGACGGGCGAAGAGTCGGTCGGGAGTTTTCGCCGCCCCTTCGGGCGGCTCTGTCCAGCTGGAATTCCGGCCGGGCGAAAGCCCCCGCGCCCGCGGCGCGAGGGGCTCTCGGCACTGCCGATCAGTCGACCGGGTTCCAGATGATGGCGTAGGTCTCGTCGTCATCCTGGCCGGCGGCACGGCCGAGATTGGCGTAGAGTTTGCGCGGGCCGAACTCGGGTGCGGCGATCGACAGGCTCACATAGTCTTTGCCGGAAGCCTCGCCCGTGCGGACCCAGCCGGCGCCTACCTCGACGCCTTGAGTCAGCACCCGGAAGTCGGGATGGGTATCGGCGCTCTTGGTCTGGTTGGGCACGATGGCGATGTCGGCGCGGACGCTGAGTGTCTTGAGCTGGCCCTTGTAGCCGCCGTTTTCCTGCTTGGTGACGTATCCGATCGCGGTCATTTGAAGTCTCCTTTGGCGCTCGCCGGGGACCATTCCCCTGCGATGGCTGACCGTGATGGGCGCGTCCGGCACGCCCGAACCCGATAGGGTCGCAGCGGCAGCGGAGGACCCGAGCAGGCGGCTTTTTTGCAGCGAAGCGGCGCGAGGAAGCCGCCGCAGGCGGCGGGGAAAAAAGTTGCTGGCGAGGGTTTCGGGCGTGGCCGGATCCGCCCATAGGTCAACAAGCCAGCCGCAGGGGAATGGCCTTCGGTGAACACATGGAGACAGGCCAGAAGCGCGGTCGCTGCGGCACCGAGCAGGTCAAAACGGCCACAGGATTGCGAACGCCTTATGCCCTGCCGACCATCATCCTGGCCAAATGGACACACGCCAAAACCCGCTATCCGGACGAGGTTTGACGCTCAGATTGGGAAGGACGCGCCGGTCCCAACGGAGCGACGCAGTGCTGGTGCTTGGACAGGCTCCGTCGCCGTTTCAAGCTGGCTGAACGGGCAAGCGACGGCGGTGCAAAAGCGCGCCGCCGCCGACCTTGCGATGATCACTCGGACACGAACAGCGCCCGGACCTTCGACCACTGATCGGCGGTGCGGAAGCCACCGCGATCGGTGTAGCTTTCGACCGGGAATTTCATCCAGCGCGGCAGCCAACCGTCGGCTTTTTGCCTGCCGTTCTCGCCAGAAAGGAAGTCGCTGATGATCTTCTTTTGCGTCTTCACCTTCTCCGAGACGTTGCTGTCCGCGACCATTTTGCCGCCGACATCGGCGAGCATTTGATTGGCAACTTCCCTGTCACGCAACAGCTCGAAGAAGGCAGCATCCGGCTGCCAGTAGTCGGTCATGTTGACGTTGAGATGATTGCCGAGCGCTTCGACAACGGCGCTTCCCACACCAAGCGTTTCGGCCATCACGATGGCTAGCACGCGCATGACATCGTCATCGGAAAGCGCAAGCAGCCGAGCGAAAATGCTGGCGGTGGCAAAGTCGTCGCCGTTGCCGCCGGCAATGGGACCGTCCTCGTCGATCGCGCCGATCAGCGCCAGAACCTCACGGCGTTTATGGGCGAAAGCGGCTTCGGCCTTGCAGCCGGCGATGCTTGCAGCCACCGTTTCGTTAGCGGCGCGCTGCGGCTCGACGCGCACTTGCCACAGGCTCGAGCCTGTAATGGCATGCGCCACCATCAGGCGCAGTGCCGTGCCCGGATGGTCGAGCAAGGTGGTGCGAACGGTGGCGTGGCGATGCAGATCGATATAGTTCTGCATCGGGCCGCTGAGTTCAGGCCGTGACGGCTTGGCCGGTGTCTCGGCCTGCTCGCCACCCTCGTCGTTTGAGCGGGCGCGACGGGCTTCCTTGCGCGACAGGTAGCCCTCATGGGCCTCGACCTCGCCGCGCTGCGAGACGGTGATGATGACCTTGCCGCCCTTTTTCTTGGGCGTCTTTTCATAATCCCACGAATGGAAATACTGGCCCGGTTCGAGCACCACCACCTCGGCCCAGCCGGCTTCAAGATAGGCGTCGCGCTTTGCGGCAATCGCCTCATTCTGCTTCTGCCAGAACAGGTCGGCATCGGCGAAGTAGCTGTCCTCGCCGAACAGGTCGGAGACGATCAGGCCGGCATAGTCCTCGATGGCAAACAGCGCCACCTTGGTGGAGATCGACTGGCCGCCGAACAGCCATTGCTTCAACTGCCAGCCGCGTGGCGCATGTTGATCTGGGTCGGCGAACAGCGCCAGCCACTCCTTCTGCTGCGCCTTCGATGCCATGGTGAGATGGCGCACGGTTTCCGTGTCGATCTCTTCACGTCGATAGGCCTCGCGTATCTTTGGCAACAGATCGCCGAGCGCCAGAATCCGTTTCACCTGATGCTCGGTGATCCCGAATGTGGCGGCGACATCGGCAACGCTGCGCCCCTGCCCGCTCAGCCGCGAAAACGTCTCCCATTGCGAGACTTCATCGGGGTCGAGGCGGGCGATGTTCTCGATCAACGAGGCTTCGAGCGCGTCGGCGTCGTCGCCGTCTTCCATGATCGCGCAGGGCAACGGCTCGGCCTCGCCACGCTCGTCGGCGACGGTCCTGGCCGCGAAATAGCGTCGCCGCCCGGCGACGATTTCGAAGGCGTCTGGCGCACCGTTGGGCCGCACCAGCAGCGGCACCAGCACGCCGCGCGCGCGGACTGACGGCAGGATGTCGGAAATGTCCGGCGCGCGCTTGGAATAGCGCATGTTGGCTGCTGAAATACTCAAATGGTCGATTGCGACATGAGCAAGCTGCATGGTTCTGTCTCCTCTTGCACTGGTTGAAAATGCCCTTTCCGCGAGGCCGGAGGCCGAGCGGCGGGCCGGTTTTGCGCCTACCGGCGCTGTTCCGCCGTGTTTGGCGGAAGCTCGGAAATGGGAATCGAAAGGGCTGCGGCGGCCTGCCGCAAAAGCCGTTCGGCCTCAGTGATGTGGCCGGCGGCACGTGCGGCCTCGGCATAGACCGAGAGCGGAAACCGCGCCGTGAAATACACGTCGCGCTCGATGCCGAGGCCAAGCGGACCTTTGACCGCTCCAAGCTCGGCGAGGCTGACGCTGCCGAGTTCGGGGTAGCCGAAACCGAGGTCGCAAAGGCCGAACAGCGTATCGCCGTCCGCGTCAAGTTCGGTCAGGAGCCAGGTCGCTGCTCCGGTCGGATTGAACAGCTTCACGACCGGAACATGATCGGTCTCGGTGTCGGCCGCGCCATTGGCCATCAGCCTGGCGCGTAGTTCATCGGTGATCAGGATCATGACAGAGCTCCTTGTCAAAACAGGTCGAGTTGATTGCGTGCGGCTTCATCGAAGAGGCCGATGTCGAGCGGCTTTTGCGCCGCACGCGGCCGCATGGGTGCGTCCATCAGGAGGTTGAGCCGGTCGCGCACGGTAATTGGCCGGACGCCAGGAACGAGCGTCTGCTCGCCTGCCGGTGTCGGCTCCGACTGCAGGGAACAAGGATCGCGCGTACTCATGCCGCGATCTCCCCAAGGTCCTCCGCGTCAGCAGCGCCGGCACCGAAAGCGAGCAGGAAATCGGCGGCTTTCGAGGCTAGGCTGGCGGCGCGGAAGATGGCGCGGTTGTCCTCGCGCAGCACAGCTAGCCATGAGCCGATGTAGTCGGCGTGGCGCACGGTCGGTTCGATGCTGAGCGTGGAGCAAACAAAAGCTGCGGCGATCTCGGCGACCAGCTCCTCGCGGGCATAGGCCTTGGATCCGAACGAGCTGGACAAGTCACGGGCGAGCCGCGTCGGGTGTCCGGTCCAGTGGCCAAGCTCGTGGAAACCCGTGCGGTAGTAGTCGATCTGCTCGAAGAATGCGGGCTGCGGCGGCAGCTGTATGAAGTCGCCGGCAGGCATGTAGAACGCGCGATCGCCGCCGATGCGGATATCCGCGCCAGACGCGCGAATAAGAGCCTCCGCCTGCGGAATGATCTCGCGTTCGGGCAGCGGCTCGGCGTGAGCGTAGAGTTGTTCGGGCAAGCCATCGCACTGCGCGACGTTGAAGACCGTGAAGCGCTTGAGAAAGGGTACGGCCTGCGGCTCGTCGCCGTCAGTCTTGGCCCGCTCCTTCTCGCCTTTCGGAACGAAGCGGTCGGCATGCACGATAGTCGTGCCGTGCTCGCCCTTCCGGACATTGCCGCCCAGCGCAAGCGCCTGCCGGAAGGTGAGCCAATTCTGGCCCGGGAAACCGCGCTCGATGACCGCGCCCCACAGGATCAGGATATTGATCCCCGAATAGCTCCGCCCCGTGGCGGCGTTCTTCGGCAGGCCAAGGGAGGCATTCGCCTTCCCCCAAGGCTGGACCCAAGGCACGCAACCCCGCTCCAGATCGGCGATGATGCGGTCGGTGATTTCAGAATAGAGGCTGGCCCTCGGCGGCTCGCCCTTCTTCCCACCAGCTTCGCCACGGGCACGATGTTTGCCGGTCTTGCGCATGATCTGATCTCCGTTCGCACTCTCGCTGCGCCCTTCCCCGGAAGCGGGGTGGGCGGCGAAAACGACCGGAAAGGCCTGCCGTCAGAGGCGGCCGGCATCCGCAGGGCCGGAACGAAGTGGAGGACCCGGAGCTAAAGCGGAGGGTTGCGGGCCGCCGCGGCGGGCCTAGAAGGGAGAGCCGCCCACCCCGCGCCGCCGGGAAGGCCAACCCAAAAAGACAGCGCCGCACAAAGGGCGGCGACCGTCACAGCCCGCAAGGGCTGCCCGCGCCAGGGGGCGAAGCCGTATGGCCGAGACCGCCCGAGCTTGTCGAAGAAAAGCGGACTCGGTTCACGAGCACCTGGTGCGCGCCATCAGGCGCGCAGGCGCTCCGATGAGACTGGTCACAGCCGACGTACTTGAGCGAGGAGCTCGCACGGATCGATTTCGAGAACCTCGGTGAGGTCGAGAAATTCAATGACGTCCAAGCGGCGTTCGCCGCCTTCATATTTAGCTACGAAGGATTGCGGACGGCCAAGGACTTCGGCGACCTGTGACTGGGTCAGGCCTTTGTTCTTGCGCGCCGCTACCAGCTCTTTCAACAGGCGAAGCTGGCGAGGCGATCGAAGGGATCTTGGCATCAGGCGAACCGGTCAGGAAGGAACCGGCTCACCGACTAATCCTAGTTTCGGATTATCCCAGTTTAGGATACAATGCGCGCGTATGGGTGGAAGAGAGTTCGAGTGTAAGACGAGGCGAGAGTTGGAAGACAGACCACATCAGGCGCTTAATCAAGCCATTGCCGTTGCGGATGAAGTCCCCTGGGCGGACAGCCTGACCGCTTACGACAACGAGCATTTTGCGGTCTATCTCAGGCTCCTCGACGCGTGCGCCGACAATGCCAGCGAGGAGGAGATGGCGCAGACCGTATTGGGCATCGATCCAAGGCAGGAGCCAACTCGCGCCCGCAAGGCTGTCCGTAGCCATCTGGACAGGACGCACTGGCTAATCACCAGCGGGTATAAGGAGCTGTTCGCAGACTAAATGGCCAGAGCCGCTACAGAAGAAATTGCCTATATCCGCCGTTCATGAGCGAGCGCCCGCGTCTGACCGCTCGACGCACGATGTCACGAAGATGATCACCGGGATCAGCCCAGTCACCATCGACACGGGCCTTCCCGAACAAACCGACACCGATCTCGCGATGCCGAGCGCCGGCAATGGAGCCGTCGAGCGCGCGCAGAACCCAGCGCAACCGCACACGCCGGGGCTCCGCTGGAAAGAACCTCGCGGGCAGCCTCCCGGTCGACCGTAGGTTGTTCAAGCATTCAAGACCATGCAGACGTTGCCTTACCTCCGCAGGAGACCAGAGGACGCTGGCGGTCAATCGCGCAGGCTCGAAGAGCGTTGCGCCGGAGACTGTCAGTTGGAGGGTCCTGCCACCATCGGTGAACAAGACCTGTTGGTGTCCATCCCCTGCAAGGAGTACGGAGACCCGGCAAGAGAGCGCTGAGAGATCGAAGGCGTCAGCAATGCGCGAGCGTTGCGCGCGTTCGGCGGCAACAGGCAGCACGTGGCTACATAGGCCAGGGCTCCAGAAGACGCTGGCATGACTGTGGATCGAGCTGGCAAAAAAGAAGCCCCCATCGTGAAAGATCGACATCCTGCGGCGACAGCACGGTGAGGGAAGTTCCTGATGTTAATTCAGAACGGTGCGCATGACGAAGCGCGTCCTCCACATCGTTCTGGAAATGATGATTGCGCCTTAGAAACTCCCAGGCCCAACCCCGGCTGGTAAGCTGCGCCGTATAGTCATATGTGCTGCTGTCCTGCCAGTCAGGATAGGCAGGACCGAGATCTGTCTCGTCCATTGCACCGCTTCCAGCTGCGGGAGGAAATCACATTCAAAGGTCAGGGGACCTTGATTGCCGGTGCCCAAAGCACCGGACCTCTGATGCCACCATTGCTTCGGACGACTGCCAGGCTGCCAGGAGAGACGTCGAGATAGCCGGCGACAGCACGGGTGTTGCCGATCGTCCGCGGATCGGACAGGCGCTCGAGTGGCCAGCCAGCGCGACGCAGGATCCGCTCAATGCGCAAATCCGTCACGGTGACGATGCTGCGCAGATCGCGTGACAGACCGAACTCGATCATTCCGGCGAACAGCTCGTAGGTGGCAAGCGCTATGCCTGCCACTTTCGGCGCGGAAGTCGGAACATCAAGCGCGAAACGGCTGCTTTCCCAAATTCGTGGATCCTCCGGCGCCCGGCGATCACCAAGAAGGATGGGGAAGCTGTCACGCAACATCGTCGGGCCAGTGGTTGGCAACAGACGCACGCAGCCATCGATGCCCCCGGTCGGAGCCCTCAGCAGCAGATAATGAGGGCGGCCCCCCGCATCGAAGGTGTCGACTTCGTAGCCATTGTCGACCGACACATCCCAATCGAGCCGATCCTTGAACACACGATGCCGCAGACGGTGCATCTCCTCGAGCTCGTCGGCGAATTCAGCGTAGCTGTCCGGTGTAATCAGCAGCATCATGACGGCCTCTCCTCGCATGAAAGATGCCTGCGATTTGAGATGAAGGCCGGAGCCGCTACAACCTGTGCATGTATACAGGTTGATCAGGTTTTTACGTGTCGTCCGATGGCTTGGACATCGCAAACCGAATGGCCGCCTGGGTGACGGTCCGCACGCCTAGCTTCTTCTTGGCGTTGTCGAGATGAAAGGCCGCGGTGCGCTGACTGATGCCCAGGATTTCGCCGATTTCCCAGGCTGACTTGCCTTGTGAAGCCCACTGGAGGCACTGAGTTTCCCTACTTGATAGAGCAACTCCATCCACCGTTCGGTCGGTCGTCAGCCTACGACGCGCCTGGATGTGGAAGAAGATGGCTATCAGTTCCAGCGCGCGCTCATATCGGTCAATGACCCGGAAGAACAGTGGCTGCCTTTCATCGGAGGCGAAGGTAAGAGCGGCAAACAGACCGCGGCGGTCATGGATGGGGATCGTAAATCCGCTGCGGAGGCCGAATTGGTTCGCCTCATCCATCAGCCGTCGTTGTGGAGGCGACAAATCGAGGCCGCCGCCGTTCGCATCCCAGCGGAATATTTCCTGACGACGACGCGCCTGATCAACCACTGGATCCACATCTTCATAACGTCTGTGAAGATAGTGAGACGTCCACGGCTGAGGATAGGTGGAGATCAGATCCGTCGCGCGGCCCAGCTGGAGCGAGGGGAAGAGGTAGGCGAATAACGGGATATCGAGCGAAGAAGCCGTCTCAGCCAGGGCATCGTGAAGATCCACTTTGTCAACGCTGCCGGTAAGCTGCTCGGCAAACCTGTGGAAGAGTTCATACATGCCTAGTGTAGCGCGGCTACCGGTTGCGACAGCTCGGTCATCTGCACGCCGGCGGCGACGTTGGCCCGAACAGCGCGCTCACGGCGATCAGCACGGGCTGCGACGCGTCGTTTTGCGCTCGAAATGAGTGCCGGTGGGTCACCTGGGAGGTATGAGGCCCACCGGCGTCCTGGCGCGCCGCCGTGCGGCCAGGATAGCGGATCGGAATTGGAATGATGTTCGACCGAGACACCCACGCTGTCCCCAGGTGACCGGCTGAGAGAAAGCCGGGAACTGACGGTCTGCCTTTGTTGTCCATCGTCAAAGTCAGTTGTTTCACTATTCACCTTGTCTCGATCGAAAAGCGGCATTCGCGTGAGGCGAGACCAAGACAATTGAGACCGGTCAAGGAAGGGGTTCAGGAGCGCTTTGCAACGTCAACGGAAGATTTTTCCGGCGCCCGAGGACGACCGCCATCCCCGCGATGACCACCACGCATGTCACTCCAAGCAGCATGGCGGAAACGGCCGCGGATTCGGGGCTGGTGTTGAAGCGAATGCCCTCCCAGAGCTTTCTCGGCAGGGTCTTGACCGACAGATTGCTGAGGAAGATCGAAGCAACGGATTCATCGAACGAAAGAAGCATCGCCAGCAAGGCACCGACAGCCAGGCCTGGAAGCAGCAATGGGAACGTGACCGTTCGAAAGATGCGCCAAGGATTTGCCCCAAGGCTTGCTGCTGCCAGCGACAGCCACGGATCGATGGAACTGTATGTCGCGGATGCGACCAGGTAGACCACGGGGAAGATCAGCACCGTGTGGGCTATGATGATGCCAGTCTCGGTATCTACCAGCCCGACGCGCGCGAAGGTCAGATAGGCGCCAAGCGCGAACACAACGCTTGGCACAGTCACGGGTGAAAGCACCAGAGCTTCAGCGGCGCCCTGAAACCGGAAATGACGCCCGAACCCGAGCACCGTAAGAATGGCCAGGACGAGGCTCAGGACGCAGGTCGCTGCGCCGATGCGCAGGCTGGTCAGTGCCGCCGCTAGCCATTCCTGGCTGCCGAGGATCTTCTCGAACCATCGCATCGAATAGCCGGGTGGCGGAAAGATGAGCACGTCCGCCGAACTGAACGATACCGGAATGAGCACGACGAGCGGAAGGAGAATGAAGACAGATATAGCGCCAAGATAGGCCGGTTGGACAAAGCGCGCGCCGAAGCGAACAAGGGCAGGAGTGCGAAGATGCGATTTAGGCGGTGCCGCCGGCCGGCGAAGAAGCGCCGTGTCCACCTGCTCTGCTTGCTGTTGCGGTACGCTGGGTGGTAGCGTCCCCGGACGCTGCCAACGCGACAAGTACCGCGCGATCATAGAGAATCCTACGACGATGATCGTGGCCGTCACCGCAAGTGTTATGCCGAGTGCCGCGGCGAAGGCCCAGTCAGCCCCGGTCTCGATTTCAGACTGAATCACCTGTGCGAGCATTTGCTGACGCTGATTACCGAGGAAGGCAGGCGCGATGAAGCTCGCCATGGTGAACAGGAAGATGATAATGACGCCGGATTGGATGCCGCGTATTGCAAGCGGCACGAGTATGCCTATCCAGGCGCGCAGCGAGTTGGCTCCAAGCGTATGAGCAGCCAGGAGAATGCGTCCGTCGACGCGCCGCAGCACACTCACGAGGGCAAAGACCATCATCGGGATCGAAGAATGCACCAGTGCGAGAACGACCGCCGGCTCGCTGAAGAGAAGCGGGAGGGGCTCCGATATCAGCCCCATTTTGAGAAGCGTCGCGTTGACAAGCCCCCGCTGTCCGAGGATCGCCAGCCAGGCGAAGGTCCGCACCAGTACGCTGGTCAAGAAGGGAACCAGCACCAACAGCCCCAAAAGCAGGCCCTTGATCCCGGTCGCCCGGCTTAGGAGCCACGCCAGGGGAAAGGAGACGACGAGCGTTATCGCGGTTGCTTCTAGACTGATGCGCACCGTCGTCCAGATGACCGTTCGATAGACCGGGCTTGCGAAAATGCGCAGGAAGCGCTCGGCCGCATGACCGCCGAACGCCTCCGGCGCGATATTCAGGAGCGGCAGGGCGAAGGCGAGGAGGAGCAGCAGGAGTACTGGCGTCAGTAGGAAAAACCGCTGCCAAACTATGAATCTGTTCCGCCTCATCTTGGTTTGCTCCTGTCCAGCCGCTGCTACTGCATGATGTACGAGTTCCAGCGGCTCTTCACAGAATCGCGGTTCTCGTTCCACCATTTGGCATCAAGCACAGCGCCGAGCTTCGCGTTGTCCGGATAGCTCGGCAGATCTTTGGCGACGGCGGGGTCGAGGAGCTTCAACGCGTCGACGTTCGTCGGTCCGTAGGGGATCTGCCGCGTGAGTTCCGCTTGCTGCGCAGGCTGTACGGCATAATTGATAAATTTCATTGCTTCCTGAACGTGGGGAGCACCCTTCATCACTACCCACCATTCAGTATCTGATACCGAATCGTCCCATCCGTACGCCCAGTTGGCGCCGGCCTTTATCGCGTTGTTGACTCGGCCGTTCGGGACGAAGGCCACGTCCACCTCGCCCTGCTGGATCAGCGCCTGGGTATCTGCGGCGCCCTTGAAGGCGACGATTTGGTCCTTGACCCGCCCGATCACCTTGAGGGCGCGGTCGACGTCCAGCGGATAGAGAGCGGCCGGCTTGACACCGTCAGCCAGCAACGCGAATTCGAGCGTGTACTCCGGTTCCAAGGTCACCGCGCGCCGGGCCTTCACCGAAGGATCGAAGAACTGAGCCGGGGTAAGTCCCTTCGGAAACTTGTCCTTGCTCCACGCGAGGTTCATGCCGAACTTGATATAGCCGACACCGTACTTCGTGCGGAACTCGGCCGGAATGCCGTCGGCCTTGATAATCGAATAGTCGAGCGGCTCGAGAAGCCCGTCCTTCACCTCATTCGCATGGGCCGAGCTCTCGGCCGAGACGACGTCCCAGCTGATATTGCCCCCCTCCTCCATCGCCTTCACCTTGGCGTAGCCCGAACCGGTGGTGCCTGTAACTTTAACACCCGTGGCTTTGGCATATGGCTCGAAGAAAGCCTTTGTCTGGGCATCCTGGAAGGAGCCGCCGTAAGAGGCGACCACGACTTCGGCCGGATCGGCAGCGGGCGCCGACTGCGCAAACAAGGTCACGCTGGCCGCAGCAAGCAAGCCTGCCGAGATGCCAATAGAGAGTCTGCTTTTTTGTTTCATTGGGTTCACTCCTCCACAAAAATCCGCCTCAGGGAGATCCTTCAGCCGGAAGAACGGCGACGGAAGCCGGCGCCCAGCGCGCAACGACGGGCTTGCCAGGACCGAGGTAACCGGCCACGTCGTCTCCACGCACGATGCTGGCGAGCAGGGACTGCCCGTCGGAAAGTTCGAGCGTCACGCGCCAGCCGGCGCCGAGATAGGTGATGTCACGGATAGTCGCGGGAACGCCGAAGGCATTGTTCGATGCGGCTTCCGGTAAGGGGTGCACAGAGACGTTCTCCGGTCTCACCACAATATCGAAAGGCGTCACCTCCGGAGACGGCAATGCCTGACGCGCGCCAACAATCTCATATCCACGGCCGCCATCTGTCGCGGTGACACGCAGGATCGAACACTCCCCAAGGAAACGTGCGACGAAGTGACTAGACGGCGCGGCGTAGATGGTCTCAGGATCGGCGACCTGGAGAAGCCGTCCCCCGGCCATGATGCCGATCCGGTTCGCCATGGCCATGGCTTCCGACTGGTCGTGCGTGACGTAAATGACGGTGATGCCGAGTTCGCCCTGAATGCGCTTCAATTCTTGCTGCATCTGGTCGCGCAGCCTTCGGTCGAGAGCCCCGAGGGGTTCGTCCATGAGCAGGAGGTCGGGGCCGAAGACAAGGGCGCGGGCAAGCGCCACGCGTTGCTGCTGCCCGCCAGACAACTGCGAAGGATACGAAGCCCAGCGATCGGTAAGATTGACGAGACCAAGCGCTGCTTTCACTCTCGCCTCGCGCTCGCTACGCCCGACGCCGCGCATCTTCAGCGGATAGGCCACGTTGTCGGCAGCGTTCATATGAGGGAACAGCGCATAGTTCTGGAAGACCACCCCAATCCGTCGCCGATGCGGAGGCACGTCCGAGACAGAAGTGCCCGCCATCAGCACCCGGCCTTCGGTCGGCGTGTCGAACCCCGCCAAGAGCATCAGCAGCGTCGTCTTGCCCGAACCGCTGGAGCCGAGCAGCGCGAAGAACTCGCCCGGCGAGATGTCGAGGCTGACGTCGTTCACCGCGGTAACGAGCCCGTAGCGTCGGGTGACACCCTGAAAGGAAACGGCAGGGAGCGAGTTGTCTCTCATCAGATATCCCTGCCGAGAGCCAGCGGGGTGAGCGGCTCGTATCCGTTTTCGGTAACGAGGATCGTGTCGCCAAAGCGTGCGCCGCCGACACCCTCGACGTAGACGCCCGGCTCGATGCCGAGGAGCATGCCCGGCTCTAGTACGGTCGGGTCCTTGGCCTTTATCTCGGGCCACTCGGGGTCGGAAAGACCGATCCCGCGACCGGTGCGGTGCTGCATGGCACGGTCCCAGCCGTGGCGCCCGATGACCGCGACGGCCGCTTGGTGGACCTCGCCCGTAGTTACGCCAGCGCGCACTTTTGCCAAAGCCGCTTCCTGGGCCTCACGCGCAACGTCCACGATCCTGCGAACCTCCGCCGCCAACCCCGCCGAGCCCACCTGAACCGGTCGGTCGAAACAGATGCCATGCCCGAAGAAGGGCCGGCCGCAATAGCAGAGCTGCAGGACTTCCCCCTCTCGCATAGGGCGGCCAGCGGCGACAGCATGGGCACGTCCGGAACGGACGCTGCCGCTACCCATGACATGGATACCCTGGAGAAGCGGAGAATGATCCTCATCGCCGTTCCACCATTCTGCGGCGCGCCGCATCGCGGCCGTGCGGGAAGCGAGCGCAACTTCCCATTCCGCAACGCCAGGGGCTACAGCTTCGCAGCTCGCCTTGAACTGATGTGCAGCGATGTCTGCACAGCGCCGAACTACATCGATCGTTGCGGCGTCCTTCCGGCGACGCACCTCGCGAAGCATTGCCGTGACGTCCCTGATTCGTTCGCCGCCAAGGGCGTCCCTGACGAGGTCGAGATTGCGTGCCGAGGTGGCATCGAAGTCGACCCCGATCGTGCGCGCTTCAGGTGCTACCTTTTCAATCTGGCGGGCGAGCGCGGCTTGGAATGACATGGGAGGCATCGCCGGCTCTTCCCATTCGATCCATTCGACAGCCACCGGCACACTAGTTTGCGACCTGATCTCTGGTGCTTCAATGCGGGGCGAGACAAAGGCCGCCGCGCCGTCTTGTGGCAGGACGAACCAGACCGGCCTGACCGTTGCGATGCCGTCCAGCCCAGCAAAGAAACGATGATTGTCGAAGCTTGACAAGGCGAGAACATCGATCCCGTCCTGCTTCATCGCAGTTCGGGCGCGTGCGACGCGATTGCCGTAGTCGGCCTCGGAAGGAAAAGTGAGCTTAGAATTCGTAAGGTTATGGTTCATTTTTTTGCTCTCACGACGGTATTTCACGGGTGATGGGACGCGCGTGGCCGAAGGCACCGCGCGTCCCGCATATCAATGCGGAGTATTGCGCCGCTTCACTGGCCGCTTCGGTAAGCGGTACGCCGCTCAGCACGCGGCAGGCGAGGCGGCTTACAAACGCATCGCCCGCGCCGAGCGTATCCACGGGATCAACAGGAACCGCTGGCGCGAACAGGATCTCGCCTTTGTGGCATACGGTCGCGCCGCGCGCCCCTTGGGTGACCGTGACCAACTCAACACCTGCCGACTGAGCAACATCGAGAACACGTGCCACTTCGTCGTCGCCTGCATTGCCACGCGAGAAGGCCGCCGCCCTCAGATAAGGCAGCACCCCTACGGCATATTCCAAATTTCGCTCCGAAAAATCGAAGGAAATCGCGACGCGTTCGCGGATCTCGGGAAGCTGACTGTCCAATCGGCTGGTCTCACCGGTGTGAACCAGGTCAAAGCCAGCAAGATAGTCGAGATCGGCGCTATCGAGCCGGAACATGGAGACGCCTTTCTCGCACAGACCCCATTTGCGGTTGTTGCCGTCGTCGTCCATATGAACGGTGGCGAAGGCATTAGGGCCGTCCTCGACACGAAGCCGTCTGAGCTCAATGCCTTCTGCCTGGAGGCTCGATCGGATCAGATCGCCATCGGCATCGGTGCCGATGACGCCGACATAGGCGGCGTGCGCGCCCCCCCGCCGGGCGTGAACGGCGAAGTTCACCGCATTCCCTCCAGGGAACATCAGCTTTTGATTGAAATATCGATCCACAACATTGTCACCGACGCCGCAAACACGCATGCGAAATGCCTCAGTAGGTCGTCTTGAACATATAGCGGCGGTCTGTGAGCGAATGGCCGGTGACCGCCTGGTAGTGTTCGGCCAAACGCTTGGACAGGGTCGAGAGAAGGAGCGGGGAAATGTCACCACGCATTGACGCGGATACGCCGGGAAGGCTGTAGTCCATAGCGTCGATGACGCGGCAGCGCTTGGTATTCTTGCGGAGGAACGCCTCAACTCGATCTATTACTGGGCGGGTTTCGTCTTCGCCCTTGAAGAGAAGAACCGCCGTTTCGGGCTGAACAACCTCGAAAGCTCCGTGCAGGAATTCGTTCGCGTTGAACCAGGACGCGTGTTTCCACTGCATCTCCATGAGATAACACATCGCGAAACCGTACCCGGCGCCCTGGTTGGGACCGGCGGAAAGGACGTAGGTCAAGGGTTCCGCTGCGAAGTCCGTGGCGATCTCATGGAGGCGCGTCTCCGCCTCTTGCACAGCTACTTCAAAAGCCGCCGGCACCGCCGCGAAGGCCTCTTCCACGGCGACGAAATTGAGCTGTGCGCCAGTTTCCTTTAGAAGCGCCGCCACCATCAGGCCGATGAGCACTTGCTTCGGCGCCAGAATGGTTCGGTCGCTGTGGTAAGTGAAAACTTCATCACATTCGGCTGCGAGTTTCGTCGTCTCGTCCTTGGTGAAGCCGATAACGCGGGCGCCGGTGGAGCGCGACCGGCGAGCGGCTTCGATTGTTTCTCTTGTAGTACCGTTGTGCGACGCCACGAGCACTACGGATCCAGGCCCGAGCAGGGCCGGCCGCCGACGATTGAACTCTTCGCTATTGAGACAAAAAGTCGGAAATCCCGCACTTCGGTCGCACTGATACGATGCGGCGGAGAAGTCGTTTAGGGAGCCGCCGCAGCCGATCAGGAAGAGGTTGCGCATCCCATCGGCTGCAGCCTTGGCGACTTGCCCGATCCGTTCGCGCTGCGCAACGGCGGCTTCGGTGATGCGACGGAAATCAACATCGGGAGATACCAGATTTGAGTAAGAACTCTTCATGCTTCTCTTCACGCTCCAAAGTGTGATACCGCTCTCATGTGATACCGATCTCACATTCTTACATCGGTTGTCAAGAGGTATCGCAACGGTCTATTCGTCGATCATGCAGACTCGGGGATTCCGGAACGGAAATGCGAGCAAAACCATGAGTGACAATGGACGCGCGAGCGTTAAGCCGACGATCGCCGACGTCGCGCGCACGGCGGGTGTCTCCAGGGCTACCGCGGCGCGAGTGCTTGGCGGTTATGGCTACGCCGGCGCGGACACCCGCCAGCGCGTGTTCGATGCGGCAAAGCGCCTCGCCTACCAGCCCAACGAGTTGGCGCGCAGCATGGCAACAGGCCGCAGCAACATGATTGGCGTGGTTGTTGCTGACATCGAGAATCTTTATTTCGCACGAGCCATCCGAGCGATCACAGATACAGCCAGCGCAAATGGCTTCGGCGTTGTTCTGGCCAACACTGACGAGGATATTGAGCTAGAACGTGACGCCGTGCGCGTGCTGCTCGCCAACCGCGTCGACGGCCTTATCATTGCTCCAACGTCCAGCATCGAGGTGGATCACCTCATCAGCGCGCGAGAGATGGGCTGCCCCTTCGTCCTCCTCGACAGGCGCGTGCCAGAACTCAATGCTGACACCTTTGCAATTGACAACTTTCGCGCAGCCCATCAGGCGGTGGCATCTCTCATCAAGCAAGAACACCGAAGCATCGCGCTTGTGTCCAACGCACCCTCCCACGGTGAGCAACATTATCTAATTTCGTCAATTCGCGAGCGAATCGACGGTTACCGAGCCGCGCTCCACGATGCCGGGATAAAGATTATCCCCAACCTCATTGTCCTCGGAGGATGGGACACCGAGAACCTTGCTCGCCAACTAGGCAAGCTCTGCCAATCGGCGAATCCTCCGACCGCTTTTCTCGCGACAGACAGTTCCGTCGCTCTCATCCTTCTCAATGTTCTTCGGGAGAAAAATCTGTCGATACCCGACCAGGTTTCGCTCATCTGTTTTGACGATGCCGATTGGACAACAGCGGTCACTCCACCCCTTACGGTCGTTTCGCAGCCCATTAAGGAACTGGCCACCACTGCCACGGAAGATCTGATCGCTCGCCTGCAGGGCTTGCCTCCAGGTCCTGCAAAGGAAACCTTACTGCAAGCAACGCTTATCGACCGAGGCTCAGTCAGCGGCGTCCTTGTAAAATCGCGTATGGAGCGACAGCCGCAAAGAGTTAGGGACTGAAATTCGGCAGATCAATTGTTGCTGCGCAGCTTTCAGTATGAAGGAAATCGGCTTCCACAAATGCGCGGAGCGGATGGGACCAAGCCAGGACTTGCGGGTCCTGCGCGGGCGGTACTAGCGTTCTTCGGCAGGCAAAGCGGGTCGGCTGCGAGCACGGGACAATTCGTATCATCGGCTCCTGTGCTCTATTGCTGCCGGCCTCTGCCGTGCCGCTACCTGAACGATACGTAGCCGGGATGTCACCGCCGGTATGATCATCGCCATAGGGGGTGGCTGTCGCCTCGTTGACGCGAATGGACCTGCCAATGGCCTGCGCCCAGAACGGCCTACTCGTGGCACGTGGCGAAGTCGCAGACGCAGTATGGAAGGCGTGGCGCGCTTCCGCGGTATCGCCCGTTCTCTCAACAGAGGCGACCGACCTTCGGAGCAATTTGAGCCCTGAGCGCGCATCAGTCGTGAATGTCGGCGGCGCTGCTCGCTAGGCGTGCCGCTGCGGCTCAGTCCACAACCGCTACCGTCAAGCCGATCCGAACGTCGCTCGCTGACGTTCCGCTCAGGCGCCAAACACTTCCGTTCAAGCCGAAGCCGCCGATCCGTCCCTGCAGCAACATGTAACGCGGCGATCATTCGTCGCGCCCTTCCGGCCACCTACGCCACCACTCGCGTTCGAGTACGCTCGCCACGAGATCGCCGGCCGGCGTGCGCGGCGCGTCATGAGCGGCCTGGTGCTCAGCCAGAAAGCGTACGTCGGGCATCCGCTCGACCGCTTCGGAGAGGCAGCCGAGGACCTGGTCAATCCACGCCGCTGCGGCTGCGAACGCTTTTGCGCGCGCGGCGTTAGCGCCAACAGAAAGACATGGGGCCTGAGGCCCCATAGCCGGCAGGCCGGGTTGAGTCTCTCCAGCGCCGCGCAGATCGCGGATAAGCACCGCTTCGGTGGTGTCCTTACGCCCGAGCGTGCTGCCGGCCCGAAGGTCTCGTCGTTCCAGGCATCGACACTCTCCCGGCCGAGCTTATCCTTCAGGTGCGTGGCGAAGGTCGCCTGCACCAACCGGTCCTCGCTATTGATGGGAGGGAGCGCCATGTTCAGTGGGCCTCGGAGGTCATAACGCAATCTCGCCGTTCATTAGACGCGGAAGAAGCAGATCACGGGCCTGGACGAGTTTCTGGTTCTGTTCAACGAGAACGTCAACTTGCTCATGGCTGGCACGACGCTTCCTGCAAAAAGAGACTGAAGCGACGGTGCCGGAACGGGAACGACCGCGCTTCCCAACACCTTCGCGCTTGCGTTGGGCTGGGCCGCGCCTCCAAGGTTTCCTCTCACAAAGGCCTTATATGAATCCGATTGCATGTAGGTTGCCGCCAGTTCTGGGAGGTAGTCCTTATGGCGACCATGTCGGCGTCGTCCTCTGGTGCTTCTTCGTTCGCCGCGAGCCACTTCTCGAGTTTTTCACCCATTTTCGAGCGATGGGAAGAAATGCTAGCTGGCCGCCTCTGAAAAAAAATCACTCATCCCGCCAGATCACGCGCTTTTCCCATCGAATCTGCACCAGGCGTCGAAAGCGGATGGTGTGGGCCTGCTCGCCGGTCGCGTGGAAGAGCTGCGCGCTCATCCACTCTCGGCTGCCGCACTTCTGACAGCGCGCCTTGTCGCTCACCTCATCTATCGTGACGTTGCCAATCACCTCCCTCAACTCGAGCGGCTTGTAGTAGCGCGTGATGTTGCGGCGCGCGCAGCGGATGCCCGCCACCTGCCCGGCGTCATGGGCATGCGTCATGGTCCAGGCCGCGCCTCGCGGCCACTTTTCGGGTTGCTCCGGCATATGGTGAAATGAGGAACTTAATCCTACCCGGTCAAGGGATCCCTTGACATTTTTGTTCTCTTTTCGTTCACTGTCTCTCGTTTACGACGAAAGGAGCCCGAGATGCTGCATAAACCGCTGCACAAGCCGCCTCACATGCCAACTGGTGTCTCGATCGGAATGATGGACGACGGTATAACCAAGGTCGGGGTTTTAACGCTGCAGACGCTCGGCGAGGAAGTCGAAATTGCGATCAACCTTGAAGCCGTCGCCGTCATGACCAAGGCGCTTAAAGCCTTGGCTCAGGAGCTACGCAAATAGAGGACATTGGCGATGTCCCGCCATCTATTCGTTCATGAACTGGAAAGCACCGCCGACCACATCGCAGACGCCTCTCGGGCCGATTTGCAGGTGCTGTTGCGGCGGGCCGCGCTCGTGCTCAGAAACGTCGGCGGGATTAGCCTTGATCCGCGCACCGATGAGGCCTTGACCGGCCTGGCAGCCGAGATGGGAACGGCCAAGCCGGATCTGGTGGAAACGATCGTCGGCGAATGGCTCGTGGCCAACGCCTATCTGCCGGTGCCGCGACAGTTGGACGAAGAAAGCACGGTGGACGGGAACGGATGATCAGCGGACCGAGACGCGAAGGCGACTACCCCGACCGAGAGGTCGACTGCCAGGAAGCAATGGAGCCGGGTTTCAGGCGATCGTGGATTGCATGCTTGAAGCAGGATGGGCGCGCGGCGAGGTGGTGCGCGCCCTGCGGCGCCTGATCGCCGCCGACAACATGACGCAGAAGGAAAACGCCAAGGTAGAAGCAGACCTTGCCATCGCCCGAGCGATGCTGCGGGCGGGAAAGGCGCTCTAGTTGTCGCCTTTCGCGAGCGCGCCTTCGTCGACCTCTGTCTCCAGCCGATCACTCACCGGCTTCGCCTCGGTGCCAATAGGCACGCCGTCGAAGCCCTGCAGCCATGCTTCCGAACGGTCGGCCGAATATTCCGGCGCAGCACGTTTGACGAGCGGAACGATTCTCCCCTTGTGCGCTTTCTGAGTGCATGGCCCCGCTGCCACCAATCCAATCGCCCCTGCTTCCTGATGGCAGCCCCGACCGCCCAATCAACTGCGAAGTTGCCCTTGAGCCTGCGTTTGAAGCTTTGGTGAAGGCCTCCCTTGATAGAGGCTGGTCGGCGCAGGAAGTCTCCGAAACGCTGCTTAAACTCGCGACGGAACATGCGGAAACGGTTATGGGACCCGAAAGAGTGGCTGCGCGACTGTACCGTTGGCGCATCAGCAGCTTGCTGGATATGTACGTTAGCCAATTCTTCGGCAGACTTAGGTGAATGCCTGACCCGTCTACTGCTAGACCCCCGCCACATTTTGGAGCATTCTCCGTAGCGGGGGAGAGGCTTGGACAAATCAAGGTACGACAATCGATCCGACCAGTGGCGCAAGCGCGCCGGCGCGAAGCGGTCACGCGACTTGCGTTGGGCGAGTGTGCCGCGGCGGCTGATCTTTCTGACCGCAGCCGCGGCAAGCGCCTTCGTCGCCGAGATGGTGATGAAGCACAGCGAAAGCATGCAGGACCTCGCCGCAGCGTATTTGTCCGCGCCCAAGCAGCAGCCACTCATCGGCGTCGCATCGATCATCGACGGCGACACGATCGAAGTCCACGGGCAGCGGATCCGGTTCAATGGCACCCACTATGCCACCTTTCGAACAGCAGCCCTGAATGGATGGTCGATTGTGAAGGCGTCCGGCTGGATTCCGCGCTCGATCTGTGTCCATGTGACAGGATGGGCAATAGGAAAGCCGGGCCGCGCTCGTGGCGAGAACGTACCGACTGCAGTATTGCCGCGCCCGTTGCGAAGATAATCGAGGAAGATGCGACCCCCTCGGGCGGCCGGATCGGCTGACAAGAGGTAACGGTCCGGCTTGGCATCGATGAGGCACTGGGCGAGCGATCTGGCCAATTGCCGCGCCTTGTCGTGGGTCGCACCCGAAGCCAGCGGAGCCGCCAGGTGAATGCCTTTGCCTCCGGTGAGCTTCGGCCAGCTCCGCAACCCAGCCGCTTCCATGATGTCACGTAGCGACAGCGCCGCCTCGATCACCGCATCCCATGGCACGTCTTCGCCCGGATCGAGGTCGAGCACGAGCTGATCCGGATGCTCGATGTCGTCAACAGTGGCGTTCCAAGGGTGTAACTCGACAGCATCCATTTCGACCAAGCCGAGGAAGCCGTCGAGATCATCCACCCAAACCCGGACGCCTTCGCCGCCTTCGCGCTTTTGCACCCGCAGCTGGTGCACCGACGCAGGTATCGGCGGCAGCGGTCCCTTATGGTAGAAGGTAGCCCCGGACGCATGGCGAACCAGCTTCAGTGGTCTTCGGCCCAAATAAACCAGCGCTCGGTCGGCCACCCGCCGCCAGTAGCCCGCAAGCTCTTGCTTGGAAGGTGCAACCGCATCGGGTAGCAGCTGGAGAATGTTCTCGCGAGGAACGCCATGTTGGCCCTCCAACCTGCGCTTGGAGGGCGATGGCGGCTTCGCCGGGATCACCTGGAGATCCTCGCGCAATCCCTTGAACACGGCCTCGCGCAAGATGCCTCGGTCGGTCACGCCACTGAATTGCACCTCCGCCAGCACCTCCGGCCGGACCCACGTTGCCTTGGGCTTTTTGATGGGTTCCGAGAGAGGTGATTTGCTGATGATTAGCGGATCAAGCCGCTCGCGAATCCGCCGGGCTGCTTCCAGCGTATAGCCGCTTTGCGCCTTTCCCGCATAGAGCAGCCGCTCGCCCTCCCATCTGCCAATATAGAGCGAAGCAATGCGGCGTGGTTGCGCGCCGAGCTTTTCGACGAAAGCGACAATCGGGAAGGTGTCGCTCTTGACGCACTTCACCTTGAGCCAGCTCGTTTGCACACCGGAACGGTAGGGAGAGTCAGCGCGCTTTGAGACCACCCCCTCCAACCCCATGCGGCAGGCATGGTCGAACACGTCCTTGCCGCTAATTTCCAGATGTTCGGCATAGGTCAGTGTTGGAGCCGTTTCCTGCAGGAGCCTTTGCAGAGCAGCTTTGCGCTCAATCAGCGGCTGCTGTCGAAGGTCGCGGCCGTTGAGGTGCAAAAGATCGAACGCAAAGAACATGAGCTTCGGCGAGTTCGGGTTTGCCAGTTCCCGCTCGAGAGCTTGGAAATCCGGTAATCCAGTCTTACCGAGAACCACAGCTTCTCCGTCAATGATCGCGGATCGGACTGGCAGGTTCGCCGCCGTCTGGACGATCCGTTTATATCGATGCGACCAGTCATAGCCGCGACGAGTGAAGGCACGTGCCGCGCCGCCTTCAACGATAAGCTCGGTTCGGTAGCCATCGTATTTGATTTCGTGCAGCCAGTCCGTGTCGGCAGGAGCGTTCTCGACCAGCATCGGTGACTGGAACTCGATGAAGGTCAGTTGACCCTTCGGCTTAAGCATGCACTCAAACTCCTGAACCGGGATTCAAACCGGGCCGGAGCAATCGGTTCCGAAGAGTTTAGCAAAATTGAATATGATCGCGGCCGCCGCGCGGTCGGCTGTTAGCTCCGAAGCTCGTCGAAATCGCGTCGGAGGGCTGAGCGCTATGTGCCTGTTGCCTGATCGTGTATCTCAAACCACAGGCTCAAGGACGCTGGGGCGAACGAGGCCGCTCGGCAGCAGCCGTTCGACTGTTTCGGGGCAGGACGTCGAGCCTATCGTTGATGCCTCGGTGTTCTTGTCAGAAAAGATGACGACCTCCGCTACACCTCCGGGATCAGACACAAGCCAAATTGGCTAAACTGATCGTTTAGGGAGGGAACGCCGAGCCGCAGCTCGCTTTTGAGCCTCTGAGATACTCTGGCGCATCGTCGTCGGAAACCCGGCAAGGCCGTACGCTTCCACAATAGAGCCGAAGCGTCTCTTGAAAACCTTATCGCCCGGAAGGTTGGGGTCGTTATTGATCAGAGCGGTTGTGACGTAGCCGAAGGTCGCGTGCAGTCGCCGAACGCCACGAAGCAACTCGTCATTCGAGTAATATTTGGCTGGTTGGCCCGTCGGCGGGCACCTGAAACCGACCGCCTCATATGCCTTCAGTAAACTGCCAAAGTGCACCCAATATGCATGCGAGGATGGCGTGTAGGGGCACTCATTGATGATATCTTCCGAAAGCCTCTTTCTTTCTCGGAATAGGCGCCTCAGACTTTTGATCATTTCCGCCCTTTTGAGAGTATAGACTCGCCTCAATCTGAATTCCCGCTGCACTCGGGCGAACGTTTTTGGACTGACGATAGGCTCCATAACTCGCATTCGTAACCAGAGACTGGGCGGATTGTGAATTGGCGGCTTCTTCATTTTATGGTTGGTCCGGTTATAGACGTAGTCTCCAATCAATAGCTCGTTGCGGAGGACGCCTCTTACCCTTTCCCAGCTCCATAGAGCGCCATCCCGTGACGGCACCTTTTCGTCGTTCAACGTCCGGGCAATGTTCGCAACGCTTCGTTTTTGCGCCAGAAACATGCGAAAAATTCGTCGCACAATTTTGAGCTCATCCGGGGGCCCGGGCGTAAAAACCACGCGGTCTGAGTCCAGCCCCTTGCGGTCGCCCGGTTCGAGCAAACGTCGCGGCGTTCCATCTTGGCTAACCGAAAGCCGGCTTATGCCATACGGCGTAGGGCCGCCCTGCTTGAACCCGAGGCGAGCTTGCTGGAGGTGCGCTCTGCATATTTTGCTCGAAAGTTCGCGGCTGTACTCGGCTGCCATCACCCTCTTGAGATTCTTTACGATGCTGGCGACCATGCTGCCGTCATTCTCGAAGGGTTCCCCGCAATAATGGATATGCACCCCGGCATCGCGGCAGATAAATTCGTAGTGCGCGGCCTGGTCCGTGTCCTGGAACCTTCCCCACCTGCTGACATCCAATACGAGGATCGCGGAATAATTCCGCTGGCCCGTCACGACATCGGCAAGCAGCTTCTGCAACCCCGCTCTTCCTTTGAGGCTTAGGCCGCTCTTGCCGGCATCGGCATAGGTCTGGACAATTGCGAAGCCCCGCGCCTCGGCATATTCCCCGATTGCCCCGACCTGGTTATCGAGCGAATAGCGCTGATGTTCGGTTGACATGCGTATGTACTGCGCCGCCGGAATGCGTAGAGCAGTCGAGAGGTCAGTCACCGCAAAGCCTCCTTAGAAGCATGCGACAGAGTATGCGGTAGGATAATAACACGAGTGACTTACCGATTGTAACAAACAATCAAAGAACACAGGGGCGGCCAGATTTCTGTGCACTATAGTGCACATAGTTCAGCACGGATCAGTGCCGCCTTTGCTGCGTTTTACACGGAAGGCTTCCGCCGGTCTATCTCAAGCTGGTCGCGGGATCCCCTCGGCAAGCGACAATTGCAATGTCGCAGCAAGCGGTGCACGGATGCCGACCATCCCACCACCCGACCGGCGAGCAGGCCACATGATCCGATGGGCCGTATCGATCGGGGCAGGATGGTTTGGGGGACCCGTCGTCGCCGAAGGGCGGGTGCTTTCGCGTGAATGGGTTCTGCAGTAGCCAATCGGAGTTGAAAACATGAAAATCTGGCTCTTCTCGGATTTGCACCTTGAAGTCGCTGACCTGCGGGAGCCGCTAGTCATTCCTGACGCCGACGTATGCATTGTCGCTGGAGACCTCTGCCGCGCGCCAGCCGATGGGGTGCGCTGGCTTGCAAAGCACGTTGCCCACGCAATGACTTGCATTTACGTCGCTGGAAACCACGAATTTTATAAGGGCGCCATCAAGGAAGGACTAGAAGCCGGACATTCGGCGGCGGCGGGTTTCCCAAACATTCATTTCCTCGAGAAGGAAATGGTCATTGTCGACGGAGTTCGCTTCATCGGAGCGACGCTCTGGACAGATTACCGAATCGAAGGCCGACCTCAGGTCGCCATGTTCCACGCGCGCCAGAGGATGAACGACTACCGCAAGATTGCCGCGCGGCGGAATCCGTGGGAGCGCTTTGTCCCCGCTACTGCATACCGCTTGCACCAGCAGTCCCGGCTTTTCATCGATTCCTCCCTTAGGGCCGATCCGACTAAGACGGTCGTAGTCACGCACCATCTTCCGCACGCAAGTTCGATTCCACCACGCCTCAAAGGTGACTTGCTTAATGCTGCCTACGCGTCGGACCTCTGCAGCGTGATCGAAGTCGGCAAACCCGCGCTCTGGGTGCACGGCCACACTCATGACAGTTGCGACTACACGGTCGGCGATACTCGCATCGTTTGCAATCCTCGTGGTTATGACGGTGAAAACGCCAATTTCGATCCGTGCCTGACAGTGCAGGTATAAGACAATCAGGGACATGGCGCCCCCGAGTGCCGGCACGCTGCTCTCAACTCTCAGAAAAAATTCTCCTGAAGTCTTACCCACGGCAAGGAGATCTAGGACATCATTGGTCCTCGCCGAGCCATCTTGGGTCAGTTCAGCTCGAATGTGGCCGCAAGCGGCACGTCGGCGTTCTGGGAACCCAGATTGGAAAGCTGACCTGACGTCGCCGCCTAGACTAGCAACACGGAGCTTCAGGCTCTGCCGATCGATGCAATTGGTTTGTTAGCTCGGTTTCCGCTGCCCTTTCGATCAAGAACATCCTTGCGAAAACAGTTCTGCATTTCTTTGAAGGATCTGAAGCCAAGGCGCGGAGCGAGGCGAGATAAGGTCGTCGTGGATACGTTGCACCGGCGTGCGATCGAGACGGAATTCTCGAAGGCGATCCAGTCCCTCTTTGAACGCTCTACTGCGGCGATTCAACCAGTTCATACGTCCTTATCAGTTCGCGCCGATGCATCCAGCAAGGCCTCTTCCGAACGCGCCTCTTCTTATCTAAGTGAGCACGGTCCCCGCGGCTGAACTCGTATGAAGATGACCTTTGTGCTGCGTCACCAACACGCGCCCGGTCTTAGGTGCGAGACTTCCCGATTTGGCGCTGCCGCTGCTCCCACCATCCTGGCCGGCGTCGATGAAAAGTGACGCAATTTCATATCCGCCACGAGGCCTTTCTCGCGAGGAAGCGGCCCGTTATGTTGGTGTCGGATCTACTCTTTTTGACGAGATGGTCGCTGATGGGCGTATGCCAAAACCTAAGCGCATCAACAGCCGTGCCGTCTGGGATCGTGTAGCTCTCGACATCGCCTTCACTTCTTTGCCGGACAAAGACAACGGCCTCCAAGAGTTGTTGGAGCGAAGCAGGCGAGATGGGCAAACAAAATGAGTGATACGCTACTTGCGTATACGCTGAAAGCGTAGTACACCATTGGGAAAGGCGAGACGTGAGCGAGAATGAGAAGCTTGCCCAAGACGTGAAAGCCTGGCGGGCCAAGGAAGGATTCACTGCCGAAGCCGCGGCCAGAGCGTTGGGAATACCGAAGCGCACGTTTGAGGGCATCGAGCAAGGCAGAGGCTTCCCCTATCCGCTCCTCCTGCGCATTGCGATGGAAAGCAATGCTCTTTCACTCAAGGCAATGCAGGAGAAACTGTCGCGCAAGGATTAGCTGTCGCTCAAGTGCCGGAGGAGAGCTTAATGGCCAGACCCTTCAAGGATGCCCGCTACCCCGGTGTCTCTTCGCGCATCAAGAACGGCAAAACCGTTTATCGCTATCGGGCAAAGGGCATGCCCGAAATTCGACTTCCCGGTAATCCCGGTGATGCGGAGTTCGAAGCCGAATACCAGAAGGCGACGCAGGGTCATGGTAAGAAGGCGGCGATCATCGCCCTCCCTGGCCGAGCTCTGCCGAAGACCTTCGGCCACGCCGCGCGTCGACTTGAGACCACGATGGAATGGCTGGATTTTGATGAAGCGACTCAGCAGAAAAACGCGCGCCTGATCGAACGCTTTCTCAACCTGAAGGTTGATCCCAAATTCCCGCTGACCTGGCGTGATACTCCAGTTGAACACCTCGACGCGGATCGGCTTCGCACCATCATCGAAGGCATCTTCGGGACCAACCGCACTGTCGCCAAGCACATGCTGGTCGCCATTAAAAAACTGCTATGGGTCGCGATCGAGATTGAGAAATGGATCAAGCCGCAAGACGATCCATCGCTCTCCATCCGGGTGCGCGTGCCAAAATCGTCCAAGAACCCTGCCTGGCCGATCGCGGTCCGCGAGAGGTTCGAGGCACGACATCCGATCGGCACGGCAGCGCGCACATGTTACGCGCTGGGCTTTTGGCTTGGAAACCGGCGCGGCGATATTGCTGCGTTGGAGTGGGAGGACCTTGTCACCGAGGAGATTGAACTTTTCGACGGCTCGCTGGAACTGATCGAAGCCTTTGATTTCCGGCAGAAGAAGAACCGCAATCGTCACGGAGGGAGGGAGATGTTCATTCCCGTCGTCGACAACTCGCTGAAGCGTTGGAGCCGCTCGACCGCTCGATAGGCGGCACCGTCTTGAAGAATGGTTACAAACGATCGTTCTCGGAAAAGAGCCTGAGCGGCATGATGCAGCATTGGACGCGCCTAGCAGGGATCCCTGACGGCTACACGCTCCATGGCCTGCGCCGCACCTTCGGCACATACCTCGCTGAATGCAACGTTCAGGCGCGCGCCATCATGGAGGCTATGGGGCATTCTTCGATGACCGTGACAGACGACTATGTGCGCGAGGCAAACAAGAAGCGGATCGCGGTCGATATTGCTCGCGCAATCAATCAGCGCGAGGCCAAACGAGACGCCATGAAGCAGCGAACTGTCCTGCGAGTCGTCAAGTGATCAGATCGAGTTGGAACAAAGGGTGGCCGCCTTTGCATCATCGGGCCCACAATGGGCCCAAAACGTTTTGGGCCGAGGCCACATTTCATCAATGAAATCAAAGTTTATGGTGGGCCCGGAGGGTGTGAGACCTTCGAAGAAAATCAATGGCTTAGCGGATGGTTAGCCAACCCATATCCTTCGTATCGTCTCGTATGGTCTGGCGAACCGAACACAAAGAACACAGATTGAGCTCGGCCTACCTCCACTGCAAAAGCGACGTTGCAAGTACGTTGGTTGCGGGGGCAGGATTTGTACTTGCTGACCTCGCTTGCGAATTCGCTTCAACAGAGGAATTCGGTTGCAGTGCTGTATTGGCGGTAGCGCTCTACCGACTAGAACCCCAGAATGAGAACCTCCGATCAAGTTTGCACCGCTAGGGATCGAAACATCCAGCGTCCACATCTGAAGGCGCAGCCGACCGGAGGCGCAATGCGGAAAGTATAAAAACTTCCAGAACCCCAGTGTCTGATAGTGGAACGGTCCAGTGACCTTTTAGGGCCGGTTGCTGACTGGCAGCTTACCGCGACGGTGGGCTGAAACCCGCCAGACTGCAATCGGCCCCGTTCCAGCCATTGCTATTGATCACCGGAACTGACGGAATGGGCAGGCAAAAACACACAACGCCCTTTCAATGTTCGCCTTTTGTGCTTCGAAAGTCGCATAAAGGGCATTGTCGAACTCTCCATTCCGCGCATTTCGAGAAGGCAAATTGAGGTGATTGGTCGCGCGGATGTGTTCATTCAGCCGCTGCGGGCCGTCCCGCTTGGCATGCGATCGCCTTGAGCCCCGCACCTTAGCCGCTACTTAGATCGTGAATGGTCGGCTGTAGACCGTCAGGCGTGATATCAACCGTCGCAAAGGTGATCGGCAACTTGAAACGACGGTGACCGGCGCTGCCCGGATTAAGGTAGAGCACACCGTCAACGGTTTCGAGTCTCGGCACATGGGAGTGGCCCGACACGACCATGTCGATACCGAGTGCCGCTGGTGAGACCTGCAGTGTTTTCAGATCATGGAGGACGTAGAATGTTCGGCCTGCCAGCCGCACCAAGGCCGTATCGGCGTAGGTCGAAGCCCACCCGGCAGTATCCACGTTGCCTCTGATCGCGGTAACCGGTGCGATCTGCTGAAGCGCGGCAATAACGTCAGGACTGCCAATGTCTCCGCCATGGATGATGTGGTTTACCCCGGCCAGGCGTCGTTCCGCCTCAGGCCTCAGCAGGCCGTGCGTGTCAGAGATGATGCCAGTCCTGAATGTCATTGTCGGCCATATATGGGTGAGCACATCGAGATCAGCCGCATACGGCTGTTCGGAAATGCCCGCCCGGCTTCCGGGAGGATTTCTTCGTCGGCATAGCGGCCGGAGATATGCGTAAGAATGAGTTGCTTCACGTTGTTCGTCGCTACCAGAGATGCTGCCTGCGCAGCCGTGAGATGACCATAGTCGCGCGCCATGGCCGCATCTCGTCCGGGAAGGTGGCCTCGATCACCAGAAGGTCGGCTCCGCGGACATGTTCCGCGAGCGCATCGGTCGACTCCGTATCGCCGATGATGACCAGCTTCTTGCCTGCTTCCGGCGGACCCAACACGTCTTCCGAAGCAACTGTTTGGCCATCCGCGAGGGTGATAGACCGGCCTTCTACCAGTTCTTTTCCTGATTGGACCGTCTGGCACGCCCAGAGACATGAGGTGCTCGGCGCGAAGGTGGCGGCGCGGTAGTGTCTCGAGCACGAAGCCATAGCTATCTGTGTCGCGGTGACGAACTTGAAAGCAGTCGATCATGAATTCGTCGGTGCGAAGCTCATCCTGCGCAGCAGCTTGGCAAAGAGACGCTGCGTTGCCCCAGGGGGGGGGGCGAGGCCACGGTAGAGCTTGGCTTCCTCGGCGAAGGCTTCGTAACCGAAATTGCGAAACTGGGCCAGGTCGGCCACTTTCACACCTAGCGCCTGCGACAGGCGCTTCGGCGAAATATGGCGATGACTCAGGACCGTGACGACTGGTCGTACGGCAGCCGGTGATCGGGATCGTGAACCACGACATATTCGCCGTCGGTCATTCCTATCGTTGCTATCCACGAGCTCGGGCAATTCAAACGGCATTGCGCTCACTGCAGGGCTCGCGTCTGCGCTGTTACTCAACCCATCGCCATACGGCGTAACAGAACGGCCGAAGTCTCTAATCGCCACTGCATCAAACTTCAGTGGCAGGTCAGGCCGATCGAGACCTTTATAAGATTCCTATATCTTTCCCACCCGCTCCGTCTCGAACCTTTATGGCGATCGGGTCCATATTTCTATTCGAATAAGCGCTGTGAACCGCCGTCGCCGCCAAGGTGATGGGCGTCCGCGTTCAGTTTTCAGCCGACCTGCGCGGGCCGTGGCCACAAGTGGAAAACAAGGAACGACTGCAATGGACCTTATAGTTCTCGGGATCGGGATTTTATTCTTCGCCCTGTCCTTGGCCTACGTCAAATCCTGCGGCAGAATCTGAGCAAGGAGCCGTACCATGCTTTTCGACTACATCCTCGGCGGCGCGGTTACCTTGTTTCTGCTTGCCTACCTCACTTATGCCCTCATCCGCCCTGAGCGCTTCTGACCGGTACGCGGAGAGCCCATCATGACCATGAATGGCTGGATACAGATCCTCGTCTATTGCGGGATCTTGGCTTTGCTCGTGAAGCCGCTCGGCTTTTATATGTACCGCGTCTTCAGCGGCGACCGCACTTTACTATCGCCGCTGCTCGTCCCGATCGAGCGCGGGCTCTATCGCCTCGCCGGAACGAGCGAGAAGGAGGAGCAACATTGGGCCGTCTATGCGACCGGCATGCTGCTCTTCAACCTTGCCGGCTTCCTCGTTCTTTATGCGCTGCAGCGGCTGCAGGGCATACTGCCCTACAATCCGGCCGGGATGACCGCGGTCGATCCTGAGCTTGCCTTCAACACCGCCGCCAGTTTCATCACCAATACCAATTGGCAGAACTACGGCGGCGAAAGCACGATGTCCTATCTCGTGCAGATGGCCGGCCTCACCGTCCAGAATTTCGTCTCGGCCGCAACCGGCATTGCCATCGCCATTGCCTTGATCCGCGGCTTTGCCCGCGCTTCCGGCAAGTCGATCGGCAATTTCTGGGTCGATCTCACCCGCTGCACGCTCTACGTGCTCGTGCCGGTCTGTATCGTGCTGACGCTTGTCTATGTCTGGCTAGGCGTACCGCAGACGCTCGGCGCTTACGTCGACGCCACTACGCTGGAAGGCGCCAAGCAGACGATCGCGCTCGGCCCGGTGGCCTCGCAGCTTGCCATCAAGATGCTCGGCACCAATGGCGGCGGCTTCTTCAATGCCAACTCAGCGCATCCGTTCGAGAACCCGGACGCGATCTCGAACCTGATCCAGATGCTGTCGATCTTCGCGCTCGGCGCCGGTCTCACCAACGTCTTCGGCCGCATGGTCGGCAGTGAGCGCCAGGGCTGGGCGCTCCTTGCCTCGATGGGCGTGCTGTTCCTCGTCGGCGTCGCCGTCTGCTACTGGGCGGAAGCCGCCGGCAACCCGTTGGTCCATGCGCTCGGCATCGACGGCGGCAACATGGAAGGTAAGGAAACGCGCTTCGGCATCGCCTTGTCGGCTCTGTTCGCCGTGATCACCACGGCCGCCTCCTGCGGCGCCGTCAACGCCATGCATGATAGCTTCACCGCGCTCGGCGGCATGATCCCGCTGATCAACATGCAGCTCGGCGAAGTCATCGTCGGCGGTGTCGGCGCCGGCTTCTACGGCATCCTGATGTTCGTCGTCGTCGCCGTCTTCGTCGCCGGCCTGATGGTCGGCCGCACGCCCGAATATCTCGGCAAGAAGATCGAGGCCAAGGAGGTCAAGATGGCCATGCTGGCTATCCTGTGCCTGCCGCTGGCGATGCTGATCCTCACGGCCATCTCCGTGGTCCTGCCGACCGCCGTGGCCTCGATAGCCAATGGCGGCCCGCACGGCTTCGCCGAGGTGCTCTACGCCTATACCTCGGCCGCAGCGAACAATGGCTCGGCCTTCGGCGGCCTCACCGGCAACACGCCCTGGTACAACATCACCATCGGCATCGGGATGCTGATGGGCCGCTTCCTGGTCATCATCCCGGCTTTAGCCATCGCTGGCTCGCTGGCCGCCAAGAAGACCGTGGCCGCCTCCGCCGGCACCTTCCCGACCGACGGCACGCTGTTCGTCGGCCTCCTGGTCGGCGTTATCGTGATCGTCGGCGGCCTCACCTTCTTCCCGTCGCTCGCTGTCGGTCCGATCATCGAGTATCTGGCGATGATTCATGGACAGACCTTCTGAGACGACCATGCCCCGCTTCAACGACATAGGTCGCAACGACCGTCACCCGACCGGTGACGGAGCGCCCGACAACGGAAAGAACAAGAAGCCTCGTCCTTTCCCGACGCTTTCAACCTTTCTCGCCATGGCGGCCGTGCTGTTCGCGCTGTGGCTGCTGGCCACTGGCCTTCCGCACCTGTTCGCGCAGCCCGAACACCCGGCGCCGTCCAACATAACCGATACCGGAACCCAAAAATGAGCCAGTCCAAATCCGCTGTTATCATGGATGCGCGCATCCTGGTGCCCGCCCTCGGCGGCGCCTTCCGCAAGCTTGATCCGCGCACGCTGGTCAAGAACCCGGTGATGTTCGTCGTCGCGGTCGTCTCAGCTCTCACCACCGTGCTCTTCATCCGCGACCTGATCGCCGGCGGCGGCGATCTCGGCTTCACCTTGCAGATCATCATCTGGCTCTGGTTCACCGTGCTGTTCGCCAATTTCGCCGAGGCCGTCGCCGAAGGCCGCGGCAAGGCGCAGGCCAACTCGCTGCGCAAGGCGCGCACCGAGAGCCAGGCCAAGCTGCTCGTCAACGGCGACCGTACCAAATTCAGGCTGGTGCCGGGCACCAGCCTGAAGGTCGGCGATGTCGTGCTGGTCGAAGCCGGCGACATCATCCCTTCCGACGGTGAGGTCATCGAAGGCGTGGCCTCGGTCAACGAGGCGGCGATCACCGGCGAATCCGCGCCCGTCATCCGCGAATCCGGCGGCGACCGTTCGGCCGTCACCGGCGGCACCCAGGTTCTGTCCGATTGGATCCGCGTGCGCATCTCGGCCGCATCCGGCCAGACCTTCCTCGACCGCATGATCTCGCTGGTCGAAGGAGCCGAGCGCCAGAAGACGCCGAACGAGATCGCGCTCAACATCCTGCTTGTCGGCATGACGCTGATCTTCGTGCTGGCGACCGCGACCATCCCGAGCTTCGCCTCCTATTCGGGCGGCTATATCCCGGTGACGATCCTCGTCGCGCTGTTCGTGACGCTGATCCCGACCACGATCGGCGCGCTGCTGTCGGCCATCGGCATCGCCGGCATGGATCGCCTGGTGCGCTTCAACGTTCTTGCCATGTCCGGCCGCGCCGTCGAGGCCGCCGGCGACGTCGACACGCTGCTCCTCGACAAGACCGGCACCATCACGCTCGGCAACCGCCAGGCCACCGAGTTCCGCCCGGTCAAGGGCGTCACCGAGCAGGAGCTGGCCGATGCGGCCCAAATTGCATCGCTGGCCGACGAGACGCCGGAGGGCCGCTCGATCGTCGTGCTGGCCAAGGAGAAATACGCCATCCGAGCCCGCGACATGGCGACCTTGCACGCGACCTTCGTGCCTTTCACCGCGCAGACCCGCATGAGCGGCGTCGACATCGACGGCTCGTCGGTGCGCAAGGGCGCCGTCGACGCGGTGCTGGCCCATGTCAACCAGGCGACCGTCGCCGCCCACGGCACGCGTCCGGCGACCGAAACGATCCGCGACCTGCAGGCGATCGCCGACGAGATCGCCAAGGCCGGCGGCACACCGCTGGCGGTCGAGCGCGACGGACGCCTGCTCGGCGTCGTCCACCTCAAGGACATCGTCAAGGGTGGCATCCGCGAGCGTTTCGCGGAGCTGCGCAAGATGGGCATCCGCACGGTGATGATCACGGGCGACAATCCGCTCACCGCCGCGGCAATTGCCGCCGAAGCCGGCGTCGACGACTTCCTCGCCCAGGCCACGCCGGAGAACAAGCTGTCGCTGATCCGCGAGGAGCAGGCCAAGGGCAAGCTGGTCGCCATGTGCGGCGACGGCACCAATGACGCGCCGGCGCTGGCCCAGGCCGATGTCGGCGTCGCCATGAACACCGGCACCGTCGCCGCGCGCGAGGCCGGCAACATGGTCGATCTCGACAGCGACCCGACCAAGCTGATCGAGATCGTCGAGATCGGCAAGGCGCTGTTGATGACGCGCGGTTCGCTGACGACCTTCTCGATCGCCAACGACGTGGCCAAGTACTTCGCCATCATCCCGGCGATGTTCGCGGTCTTCTACGTCGCGCCCGGCCAGTCCTCCGGTCCGTTGCAGGCGCTCAACATCATGCATCTCGCGACGCCGCAGAGCGCCATCCTGTCGGCCATCATCTTCAACGCGCTGATCATCATTGCGCTGATCCCGCTGTCGCTGAAAGGCGTGAAGTATCGTGCCATCGGCGCAGGCGCGCTGCTCACCCGTAACCTGCTCATCTATGGCCTCGGCGGTATCGTCGTGCCGTTCGTCGGCATCAAGGCGATCGACCTGATCGTCACGGCCTTCGGCCTCGCGTAAGGATTTGCCCCGATGCTCAAGCAACTCAGACCCGCTTTTGTCATGATCGTCTTCTTCACGGTGCTGACCGGCCTCATCTATCCGATCGGCATGACCGGTATCGCCCAGGCGCTGTTTCCGAACCAGGCCAATGGCAGCCTTATCGAAAAAGATGGCGAGGTCATCGGCTCCAGCCTGATCGGCCAGGCCTTCGCCAGCGACCGCTATTTCCACGGCCGGCCGTCGGCAGCCGGTGACGGCTACAACGCCGCCTCCTCCGGCGGCTCGAATCTCGGCCCGACCAATCCCAAGCTCATAGAGCGCATCAAGGGCGACGCCGAGAAGCTGAAGGCGGAAAACCCGAATGCGCCGGTGCCGATGAACCTCGTCACCACCTCGGGCAGCGGTCTCGATCCCGACATCAGCCCGGACGCCGCCTATGTCCAGGTGCCGCGCGTCGCCAGGGCTCGCGGCGTGGCCGAGGACAAGGTGAAGGCGCTCGTCGACAGCCATGTCGAGGAGCGCGAACTTGACGTCCTCGGCGAACCGGTGGTCAACGTGCTTGCGCTGAACCTGGCGCTGGACGCGCTGAAGTAATCCGCTGCGCGCCGGGGATCGACACCGTTCCCGGCGCAATTCATGATTGGACCTGATGCCGGACGACAGGACCGACCCCGAGAACCGACCCTCCCCCGGCGCGCTCCTCGAGCACGCCGAGCGCGAGGGCCGTGGCCGGCTGCGCATCTTCCTCGGCGCCGCACCCGGCGTCGGCAAGACCTACGAGATGCTGATGGCGGGCCGCGCCCGCCGCGCCGACGGCGTCGACGTCGTGATCGGCGTCGTCGAGACGCACGGCCGCAAGGAAACCCAGGCCCTGGTGGACGGCTACGAGGTGATCCCGCGCCGCCTGGTCGAGTATCGCGGCCAGACGCTAGACGAGATGGACATCGACGCCATCCTGAAGCGGCACCCCGCCCTCGTCCTGGTCGACGAGCTTGCCCACACCAACGCGCCCGGCAGCCGGCACCCCAAACGCTATCTCGATGTGGAGGAGATCCTGGCGCAAGGCATCGACGTCTACACCACGCTCAACATCCAGCATGTCGAAAGCCTGAATGACGTCGTCGCCCAGATCACGCGGGTCAGGGTGCGCGAGACGGTTCCCGATTCCATCATCGACGAGGCCGACGACATCGAGATCATCGATCTCACCCCCGACGACCTGATCAAGAGGCTGCAGGACGGCAAGGTCTATGTCCCCAACACCGCGCAGCGCGCGATCGAGAATTATTTTTCGCCGGGCAATCTGACGGCGCTGCGAGAGCTGGCGCTGCGCCGCACGGCTCAGCGCGTCGACGAGCAACTGCTCAACCACATGCAGTCGCATGCCATTCCGGGGCCTTGGGCGGCCGGCGAGCGGGTTCTCGTCTGCGTCGACTCGCAGCCTGGCGGAGCGGCCCGCATCCGCTACGCACGCAGGCTCGCCGACCGGCTGCGCGCGCCCTGGACGGCGCTGCATGTCGACACGCCACGCCTCGCCGGCCTGTCCGAGGAAGACAAGGACCGCCTGGCCAGGAACCTGCGTCTTGCCGAGCAGCTCGGCGCCGAGATCGCCACCATTCCCGGCCAGAATGTCGCCGAGGACATCGTGCGTCACGCGACGGCGAACAACTTTACCCACATCGTCGTCGGCAGGCCGACCCGCTCGCGCTGGCGCGAGCTGATCGAGGGCTCGCTTACCTATGATCTGATCCGCAACGCCGGCGACATCAGCGTCCATGTCATTTCGGGCGCCGAGCGCGATGGCGACGCGCCGTCGGCGCGGGTGAAGGCCGCGGCCGAGCAGAAGCCTTTCCAGGTCTGGCCCTATTTGTTCTCGACGGCCTATGTCGCCGGCGCGCTGGCCGTCGGCTCGATCCTCGACCGGTTCCTCGACGTCCGCAATCTCGCCAGTGTCCTGCTTTTGGCCGTGCTGACATCGGCCGTAACCTTCGGGCTCTGGCCGGCGTTCTATGCCTGTTTCCTCAGCGCGCTTGTCTTCAACTTCTTCTTCCTCGAGCCGCGCTACACGCTGACGATAAGGGATCCGGAGAGCATCGTAGCCTTCGCGGTCTTCCTCGTCGTTGCAGTGATCGCCAGCAATCTGACGGCGCGCGTGCAGCGCCAGGCCGTCGCCGCCCGCTCGCGGGCGCGCGCCACCGCGGACCTCTATTCCTTTTCCAGGAAGGTCGCCGGCGCCGGCACGCTGGACGACGTCTTATGGGCCACCGCCTTCCAGATCGCTTCGATGCTGAAGGTCCGCGTCGTGCTGCTTTTGCCGGAAAACGGCACCATCACCGTCAAGGCCGGCTATCCGCCGGACGACACTTTGGCCGAGGCCGATATCGCGGCCGCTCGCTGGGCCTGGGAGCATAACCGCGCCGCCGGCCGCGGCGCCGATACCTTGCCCGGCGCAAAACGCCTCTATCTTCCTTTGCGAACCGGGCGGACAGCGATCGGCGTCGTCGGGCTCGACAATGACAAGCAAGGGCCGCTGCTGACGCCTGAGCAGCAACGTTTGCTCGACGCCTTGGCCGATCAGGCTGCAGTCGCCATCGAACGCGTCCAGCTCGTCGCCGATGTCGATCGCGCCAGGCTGGCCGCGGAAGCGGACCGGCTGCGCTCGGCGCTGCTCACCTCGATCTCGCATGACCTCAAGACCCCGCTTGCAGCGATCATGGGCGCGGCCGGCACGCTTAAGGAATTCGCGCCGGCGCTGCCGGAAAAGGATCGCGCGGAGCTTCTGTCGACGGTCGTTAGCGAGTCCGAGCGGCTGAACCGCTTCATCGCCAATCTGCTCGACATGACCAGGATCGAGTCGGGCGCGATGGAACCGAATTATGGGCTCCACTATGTCGGCGATGTCGTCGGCTCGGCGTTGAACCGGGCGCAGAAGATCACCGCCGAGCACAAAATAGAGACTGACATTCCGGCCGACCTGCCGATGCTGAGGCTCGATCCGGTGCTGTTCGAGCAGGCATTGTTCAACCTGCTCGACAATGCCGCCAAATATGCCTCGCCCGACTCGGCCATCCGGCTGCAGGCCTGGGTCGACAACGGCGCCGTCATCCTGCAGGTGATGGATGAGGGGCCGGGCATCCCGCCCGACGACCTGGAGCGGATATTCGATACTTTCTACCGCGTGCGCAAGCGCGACCAGGTGCGCGCCGGCACAGGCCTCGGCCTGTCGATCAGCCGCGGCTTCATCGAAGCGATGGGCGGCACGGTCGCGGCGGCCAACCGCACCGACCGTCCGGGCGCGATCTTCACCATCCGCATGCCGATGCCGGCTGAGTTGCCGGCGCTCGGCACACCCGTTACGGATGATGCGGCATGACAAATCGGACCGTCTCCATCCTGGTCGTCGACGACGAGCCGCCGATCCGCAAATTGCTGCGCGTCGGCTTGGGCAGCCAGGGCTATGCGGTCTCCGAAGCGCCGAACGCCAAGGCGGCGCTCGAACTCGTCCAGGCAGAACGGCCCGACCTGATCCTGCTCGATCTCGGCCTGCCCGGCATGACCGGCACCGAATTGCTCGGCAAATGGCGGGCCGACGGGCTCGATGTTCCGGTCGTGATCCTCTCCAGCCGCACCGACGAGGCCGGTATCGTCGCAGCACTCGAGCTCGGCGCCGACGACTATGTGACCAAACCGTTCGGCATGAACGAGCTGGTCGCGCGCATCCGCGTGGCGCTGCGCCACAAATTCCAGCAACAAGGCGAGAAGCCGGTGTTCCATACCGGCGACCTTTCCGTCGACCTGGTCAAACGCATCGTCAAGGTCGAGCGCAACGAAGTAAAACTGTCGCCCAAGGAATACGAGATCCTGCGTATCCTGGTGCAGTACGCCGGCAAGGTGCTCACCCATCAGTTCCTGATGAAGCAGATCTGGAACGATTCCACCGACGTCCAATATCTCAGGGTCTATGTCCGTCAGCTCAGGCAGAAGATCGAGAAGACGCCGGAGCAGCCGCGCTATATCATCACCGAGACGGGCGTTGGTTATCGGCTGCGTGAGGTGGACTGACGAGCGATCGACGACCGCCGATCTCAAGGCGCTGTGCCGTGACTGTCACTCCGCCGACAGGTCTCTTCAAACGAATCTTTCGCACTGGTGCCTGTGCGTACAAGGTTGATGCTAGCTTGTCCGCTTGTGGAAGACGGATGGCCTATCAGAATGACTGACATGCGACGCAAAGCTGCCATTTTCGCGGTCGGGCATGATGCCCTACCTCTCATGTTCCCTGTCAAGATTGGAGGCAAGAAGGCTCGCCTGCTTGGCAGGTTTGCCATGCAGTCGGATCGGCTG
>NZ_JAIUHG010000002.1 GCF_020164955.1 Mesorhizobium sp. CA8 | reverse complement strand
CCCATCCGAGCAACCCTCGTCTTTTAATCGCACGAAAGGGCGGGCCACCGATCTCCGCCTCGGAACATGACGTCTAGACTTTTCCGGAGCCGCTCCATCCAGCCGCGTGATCGCGGCGGCCCGCCGCGAGCAGGCGATGCGCGGCATCGAGTATGGCCTCGACCGGCGCGTCGGCGACATAGGCCGAACGGCCTCGCCTCGGCGCCGTGACGACTTCTAGCGCTGCTGCAGCGCCAGGCGTAGGCCGAGCGCGCAATAGATGCCGCCGACCACCTTGCCTTGCCATTTCAGCACCGCCGGATTGCGGCGCAGCAAGGAACCCAGGCCGCCCGCGCTGACGGCGAAGACGACGGTGCTGAAGAGCCCGAGCAGGACAAAGATGATGCCCAGCAGCATCAGTTGCAGCACCACGAAACCGGCTTGCGGGTGCACGAATTGCGGCAGGAACGCCAGGAAGAACAAAGCCGTCTTCGGGTTGAGCACTTCGGTCAGGATCGCCTGCCGGAACGCCCGGCCCGCGGAAATGGGCAGCGTCCTGCCCGCTAGGTCGGCCGGCGCCTTTTCGAGAATGGCGCGGATGCCCAGATAAACGAGGTAGGCCGCGCCGATATATTTGACGATGCTGAACAGCATCGCCGAAGCGGCGATGATGGCCGAAATGCCGACGATGTGATAGTGTGGATCACATCGCCCGCGGCGACACCGGCGCCGGTGGCGATGCCGACCTTGGTGCCCGAGCTCGTCGCCCGCGCGACCGTGAGCAGCGTCGCCGGTCCCGGAATGAAGACGAAGCCGAACACGACGGCGACATAAGTGATGAGCGTGGCGGGATCGATCATCCGAAGGTTCCTTTTGCATTGGCCGCCGGCAGCGGACGGCAGCCTGGCGTTATAGCACCGCAGGTTGCGCCGGTGGAACTCTCATCGGCGGCAGCGGCGCCGCGATTCGAAGTGGAAACGTGACATCCTGCCAGGCTTCGATGATTCGTCACGCGTCCAACACCTCGCCTGCGCGGTGTCCCCCGGTATGGCCTTCGAGCTTCCGTTTCAACGGACGCCGTTGTATCGAAACGACAAGACCGAATGAAGCCAGACCGGCAATCGAGCCGAGGCGCCTGCCGCTGGCGGCGCCGGCGGGATCAACCCTTGAAGGAGCTAGCTTGGAAGAGCAAGCGACATGTGAGACCCGGCGATGCCGGGCTGGAACGTGCAGGCTCCACGACAGGCGCGCTTGTCGCCAAGATGGAATCGGCGACCGGAAGCAGCCTGCCGCATGATCGCGCCACCCATTCTCACCGCGAGCCGGCTTGGGCTTATTGTGACGCCGGACATGTTGCCCGGCGGCGATGGGATCAACATCAACGGGCCGTCGCTTATCGGCATGCCGGACTGGGCGCCGGGGCGGCAGGGCGCCTACTATCTCTATTTCGCCGATCACGGGGGTTCCTATATTCGCCTCGCCTACGCTGATTCGATCGAAGGCCCGTGGCGCATCCATCCCGGCGGGGTACTGTCCCTCGCTCAATGTCCGTTCATCAAAGGCCACATCGCGTCTCCCGACGTTCATGTCGATCAGCGGAATCGCCGCTTCGTTATGTATTTTCACGGGCCGGCAAAAGGCGGAGAAGGCCAGACGACCTTTGCCGCGACATCCGGTGACGGCCTTCATTTCAATCCGCTTTCCGAGCCGCTCGGGCCTTCCTATGCCCGGTTCTTCCGCCACGATCAGTGGTGGTACGGTCTTCTCGGGACAGGAGCCATCACCGTCTTCCGCTCCAGGACCGGCATCTCCGATTTCGAACGGGGTGCGGTCGTTCTGTCCGGCATGAAGCATCTTCCCACCCCGAGGCATCTTGCACTGCAGAAATCCGGTCGCTGGCTGCGGGTCTTTTACACGCGCAGGGGCGACGCGCCGGAACGGATACTTCACGGCACGATCGATCTCGCCGAGGACTGGAGAGGCTGGACGGTCAAAGGCGAGACCGAACTGCTGCGGCCGCAGACGGACGTCGAAGGCGCGGGCTTGCCGGTTTGCCCCAGCCGGGACGGGCCGGCCGAAGGCGCGGAGAACGCGTTGCGCGATCCTGCGATTTTCGAGGAGAGAGGCCGCACCTGGCTGCTCTACGCCGTTGCCGGAGAGAGCGGCATCGCCTTGGCCGAGATCACGTCGAGGGACGTTCCTGGCAAAGCAGCCCGGATGCCGGCGACCACTCTACGCCGTGGCGCAAGACGACTGTTCTGGCGATTGCGCAAGGCAGCGCCCCGGCTGCCCTCTGCAATGACGTTTCGCAAAAGAATCTTCATTGCCGGCTGTGCTCGCAGCGGAACCACGCTAAGCCGTCGTTTGATGGCGTGTTTCGACGATATCTATGTTCATAGGGACGAAGCGCCGTATCAGGCGCTGCTCGAACTGGATCGCCCCGAAGTCAATCTGGTCGTCAAACGCACCTATGAGAGCCATAAGGACATCGAGCATCTGCCTGGCTCGGTCGGATTGATCTATTGCGTGCGGCATCCTTTCGACGTGCTCACAAGCTCCCATCCAGAGACGGTGAACGAACGGCGTTTTCACGTAACGACCGAGCGCTGGGAGGCGGAGTATGACGGGTTGACGCGCCTTAGAAAGGCTCAACCCGAAAGAGCCGTTTTCTATCTGCGCTATGAGGAATTGATCGCCGAACCCGATATCGTCCAGGGCAGGATCGCCCGGTCGTTCGGTCTGTCACCGGTCACGCTTTACAGCCGCGATGCGGACAATCCGATACGGCCGACGTCGCTGAGAAAATGGGAGCGCAATGAAGAATTCCAGACCTATCTGCATGGCCTGCCAGCGGCGTTCCTCGCCCGCGTGGAGAGCTTCTGCCACGAATTCGGCTACGAAATGCCGGCCTACACCTTGAAGGCGGGAACGGCGCTGTGATGCCGGCGCAGGCAGTGAGCATCCGGGCCGAGGATCACAAGCGGCGCGTCCTGAAGGATGTGTTCGGCTTCGACGATTTTCGCCCCGGGCAAGCGACCGTGATCGAGGCGTTGCTGTCCGGGCGGCATGTGCTGGCGGTGATGCCGACAGGCGCCGGCAAATCGCTCTGCTATCAGGTTCCGGCGCTGGTCAAAGGCGGGCTTACCATCGTGGTGTCGCCGCTGGTGGCGCTGATGCAGGACCAGGTCGCCGCCTTGCGCCTTGCCGGCGTGGCCGCCGACACCATCAATTCCTCGCTCGACCGCGACGCCAATGTCGCTGCCTGGCGCCGCGTGGCGTCCGGGCAGACGCGGCTGCTCTATATGGCGCCGGAGCGGCTGATGACGGAGCGGATGCTCGAAGCCCTGTCCCGGCTCGATGTCGGCCTGATCGCCATCGACGAGGCGCATTGCATCTCGCAATGGGGACCGGCCTTCCGGCGCGAATATGAAGACCTGTCGCAATTGCGCGGCGTGTTTCCGCAGGTGCCCATCATCGCGCTGACGGCGACGGCGGACGAGGCCACGCGCGCCGACATCGAAGCGCGGCTGTTTGCCGGGCGCGCCGAAACCCTGGTGCTGGGCTTCGACCGGCCGAATATCAAGCTGGCGATAGAGCCCAAGCAGGACAGCAAGCGCCAGCTGCTGCGCTTCATCGAGCGTCACCAGGGCAAGAGCGGCATCATCTATTGCCTGTCGCGCCGCAAGACGGAAGAAATGGCGGCTTTCCTGGAGAAGAACGGCGTGCGCGCGCTCGCCTACCATGCCGGCATGAGCAAGGAGGCGCGAGAGGCGAACCAGAACACCTTCATGAGCCTGTCGGGCGTCGTCATGGTGGCGACCATCGCCTTCGGCATGGGCATCGACAAGCCCGACGTCGCCTATGTCTTCCACACCGACCTGCCCGGCAGCCTCGAGGCGTATTACCAGGAGATCGGCCGCGCCGGCCGCGACGGCCGAGCGGCGGAAGCGCACATGCTCTACGGCGCCGGCGACATCCGCACGCGCCGGATGTTCATCGACGACGAGGATACCTCGCCCGAGCACAAAAGACGGGCGCATCGCCGGCTCGACACGCTGATCGGCTATTGCGAGACGGCGCAGTGCCGGCGCCAGGTGCTGCTCGGCTATTTCGGCGAGGAGGCGCAAGCCTGCGGCAATTGCGACAACTGCCTCGACCAGGCGCCGCGCGCCGATGGCGGGACGGAGGCGCGGATCATCCTCGCGGCCGTCGCGCAGAGCGGCGAGCGCTTCGGCGCCGCCCATGTCATCGATATCCTGCTCGGCCACGAGACCGAAAAGGTGCTGGCCAGAGGCCATCAGCAGCTCGCCAGCTTCAGGACCGGCATCATGCACCGGAAGCCGGTCTGGCTGTCGCTCATCCGGCAACTTGTCGCCGGCGGCTTCCTGGTGCCGGATCCCGACGGCCATGGCGGCCTCGCCATCTCGGAAAGCGGCCGCGCGCTCGGCCGCGGCGAGGTTGCGTTCGAGTATCGCGTCGAAGGCCGGGACCGTCTGGCGCGCGGCAGGAAGCGTGCCGCGCAGGGTTCCGCCATGGGCGGCGAGGGCGTGGACACTTCCTTGTTGGCCGCGCTCAAGACGCTGCGGCTGCGGCTTGCCAAGGAACGCCAGGTGCCTGCCTATGTGGTGTTTTCCGACCGCACCCTGATCGACATGGCCGAGCGCCGTCCGCGCGACCTCGACGACTTCGCCGAGGTGAACGGCGTGGGTGCAGCGAAGCTCAAGGAGTTCGGGGAGGCGTTCTTGAGTGCGATCGCGGCGCACCCGTCAGAAAGCTGACAAGACGTATATCTCAGCCTACTGCCGCCGGAGTCTCAACCCACGCCTTGGACGGCCTGAACCATGGCGTTTACGGCTTCAACGGGCTGCAGGCCAGCTTCGCGCACCAGCGTGCGCCAGGTGAAGAAGCTCAGCGCCACGCGCAGCATCGCTCGCTGGCTGCCGCCAAGGCCTTCGCCGAGCACTGCCTGGCAGGTCGCGAAATACGGGCCGATGCTCGTCTCGACAGCCTCCCGGGTTGGCGGGTGATGTTCGGCGTCGCGCAACACGCTGGCCACCACGCTTTCATTGCGCCCGTACCACTCGTAGATCGCCAGCAGCGCGATCCGCATCCGTTCGCCTGGGTCGGCCACAACTCGCCACGGCTCCGGGCTCGGCAGCGGATGCGTCTCGATGTGCGTGCTCGAGCAGGCCTGCAGCAGGCTGCGCTCGTCGGGGAAGTGGGCGTAGAGCGTGTGTCGCTGAACGCCGGCACGCTCGGCGACCAAGCTGAAGGTCGTTGCTGCGGGGCCAATGCTCCCGTGCAGGTCGATCGCAGCTTCGACGATGCGCCGCCGGGTTTCCGCCTGCTGCTCGGCACGGCGTTTAAGGGTGTATTTGCGGGTCATCTATTTAAATGCACATGCATGTGCACCCATTGTTGACAGGGTTCTAATATTTCGCTACACACATATGTACTTCGATTTTGGTCGAAGTCCAGCCCTGGGTAACCGGGAGAGGGAACGCAACCATTGTTTTGGAGGAGATTCCATGGAAACGAAAATCGACGAAATCGCCGAGGGCATCTACCGCCTATCGACCTATGTATCGGACATTGCTCCGCCCGTCGGCTTCACCTTCAACCAGTTCCTGGTCATTGGCGATGAGCCGCTCATGTTCCACACCGGCCTGCGGAAGATGTTCGCGCTCAACCGCGACGCGCTTGCCCGCATCATCCCGCCGGAGCGTCTTCGCTGGATTGGATTTGGCCATTTCGAATCCGACGAATGCGGCGCCATGAACGAATGGCTCACCGTTGCGCCGCAAGCAACGGCCGCGCACGGACAGACAGGCGTCTACGTGTCGCTCAACGATTTCGCGGATCGTGCGCCGCGGGTGCTGAAGGATGGCGAGGTGATCGACATCGGCGGCGGCAAGCGCGTGCGCTTCATCGATACACCGCACACGCCGCATGGTTGGGACGCCGGCGTCATGTACGAGGAATCGACCGGCACCCTGCTCTGCGGCGATCTGTTCACCCAACTCGGCAACGACCGCGCGCTGACCGACGGCGATGTTGTCGGCCCGGCGATCGCCGCCGAGGATCTGTTCAAATATTCGGCACTCAATCCCGGCATGGGCACGACCATCCGCGAGCTTGCCAAGCTCGCGCCACGCACTCTGGCGCTCATGCATGGCCCGTCATTTTCCGGCGACGGGGCTGCGGCCCTGCGGGCGCTTGCCGAGGACTACGACCGCCGTGTCTCGGCTCAGATGGCCGAAGCCATGCAGAGGCTGGCAGCATGAGCGCGCCCGTAGAGGGCACAAAGACGGACTGCCGGATCACCGGCGTTTGCGGCCGTCAGGGGCGCACCTGCCCGAACGCCGGCTTCCTATGCCGCATCCTGCTTCGGGCTCAGGATGTCAGTCCTGCGAAGGGCGCCGCGCGAATGCGTAACCTGAAATGAATGAGCGGCCTCCTTCGCCAAGGCTTCGGAGGCCATCTTCGCGAAGGATCGCCCCGGTCCTACCAAACTCGAAGTGCGAAGCGGGATGGAGCCGCCCGATGGATCAGGCGGCGACACCTTGAACTCAACCCTGCAATCGCCTTGAGCCGGCAAACGCCAAAGGCACACCCGGACGTCCTTCCCGACATAGCACGCGCCTTCGCGGCGAAGCTCTCCCCAATCGCCTGCCTCGCCGTGCGTGTCGCGAATATCCGCGTTGCCGTAGCCTGCCCAAAGATCACCGTCCTTGTACATGACGGCCCAGTAATCCTTCGACATCTCACCGGCCCCGCTATGCGTGTCGGGATAGTCGATGCCTGCAAAAACCTGCTTGGGCCCCTGGATATTGAAATCGCCACCCTTCTCGATTTGGTAGGAGCATCTTCCGGAGATGCGGGTCTCGCCGTGAACGACGAGCAGGCAGCGGCCCCATTTATAGCCGCTCGGCAAACGATGCTGCGGTTGCGCATGCGACGGTGAGAGGGAAAAGGCAATTGCCAGGGCAACCGCGATTGTGCGCGCGATCATCTTGTCCCCCGTTGTGAAGCCGCGACCGGACATTCTTAGATTTCGCCCCGAGCGCATGTAGTCCTCTGCGCAACGACCCCTGAGATCGTGGTATTATCGATCACGGTCGGATTTTTGTCACGTGAAGGCTGCGGAACTTCATCCGCAGGCCGGTGTGGCGCGGTGAGGGATGTGAAGTGGAGGCTCACGGTAACGCCAGCTTCGGCGAGGTGATTGCAGAGTCCGGCAACGCGGCATCCAACCACGCGGAAGTCACCATAAAGCACAGCCCCGGCATGCGCCGCCGGGGCTGTGCCAGATCTAGTCACACCTAAAAGGGAGCGCGAGTTCCGCGAAGTTGGACCCTCACCGCCGTTCCCGCTTGGAAATTGCTTGAATGCACGCCAAATTCGCTTCTACGTCGGCTGAAAAGCGCCGCCCTGCGAATTTGGCGGCTGCCGGCGCGCCTCCCAAGGGCACTCGTTCGAGCCGCTAATCAGGAAAAAGTAGCCTCGATTAGAGAAGTATTTGGCCTTTTCTCGACTAAGAGTTACCAGTTCCAATTGGGTCGCCTAAAGTGCGGTCCTTACTTTGCTGGGGGGATCATGCGCAGATTGGAAACCGATGCTGATGCGTCAGCGTGGCCGATCGTTGATGAACTGACTATTGCGCCTCCACTGATCCCTCGGATTATCGGGCCATCACACGATAGCGATCTCAGCGCGGCAGAGAGGTCACTTGCGGCGGTGGTCGCAACCAAGGGTGTGGCGACAAGAGGTCGGCGGCCGTTTCCTCATCCTTTCCCGGCCCGAATGCCGCTCGAAGTAGCGAGGGCAGCCGTGACACAGTTCAGCATGCCTGGAGACACAATTCTGGACCCCATGTGTGGCTCAGGCGTGGTTGCAAGGGCCGCACAGCTTGAGGGCCGGAAGGCAATCGCTCGCGACGTTGATCCGCTAGCGATCTATCTTTCACGCGCACTGTGCGCTGCGGCGCCTCCAAGAGAATTTCTGGCGCTCTCAGATGAGGTTCTCGCTCGGGCCAATGTTCTCGCCGAAGGCACGGGCTACCTTGGTAAAAAGCTCTCCACCTTACCCGCAGAGGACCAGGCATTTGTTTCCTATTGGTTCAAGGATCGTGCGGCGACAGAGTTGTTTGCCCTTGCCGAAGCACTCGACGATCTGCCTCCCTCCCCAATGCTACTCTTCGCGGCTGTCACGTTTTCTGCATGCATCATCTCACGTGAGGGCGGCGCTTCCATGGCAATGGACCTCTCACGCTCTCGACCACACCGGGTGCCTACGAGAGCCCCGAAGCCACCCTTCGAACTTTGGGTTCGGAACAGCGCGAACGTTGCAAAATACCTTGAAAGCGCGAGCGACCAGGAACTCTCGGCAAACATATGCCTGGGAGATGCAAGGGATCTAGATCTGGACGATGAGAGCGTTGATGCCGTGATCACGTCGCCGCCTTATGTCAACGCAATCGATTACTTACGGACCTCCAAGTTCACCCTCATTTTCTTCGGTCATGAACTCATTGAGTTGCGAGCAATTCGATCGGCTTCCGTCGGGACTGAACGGGGCCTGGCGATCGGAGAATTGCCGGACAAGTTGGAGCTAATGGTTGATGCCGGCGTAGCCGATGAGAGGCGAAAACCCTTGTTGCGCCGGTATGTGCACGACATGCTTTCTGTTCTTCAAGAGACGGCCAGGGTACTCCGACCGGGAGGCCAAGCGCTCTTCGTGGTCGGGCCCTCCATTCTTAGCCGGCGCGAATACGATGGGGCACGAGTTCTTACCGAGATTGCTCGCGTTGCAGGTCTAGAAACCTTGGGCCATGATCGGCGCGATCTAAGTTCGGCAAACCGGTCGCTCCCCCCGCCGAATAGAAACCAACGCGTCGCCAGCATCCATAAACGGATGACTTGCGAACTGTATGTCGCCCTTCGCAAGGCTAGCAAATGACCGACCGGGCCGAGCAACTTATCCGGGCGCACGAGCGACTTCTCGCAAATGACCCGACCGCTTCGGCTGACCTATTTCGGATCGCTCAACGCCCTCTTGCCGCGACGGTATACCGGCAGCATCGAGCCATGGGTATTACGTGGGAAGATGCGATCTTTCCAGCGGCAGACCGCGACCTCCGTGGATGTTTGGTGGCCCACCGGGGGCACGGATTTATCTTCCTCGACGGAGCCATGGACCCGGACGAAGAGCGGGTGACGCTAGCGCATGAGGTCGCTCATTTCCTCCGACACTATGAGCGCCCCCGCCTTATGGCGGTTCGAAAGCTCGGGCCGGAGGTGACTGCAGCTTTAGACGGAAATCGACCATTAGCGGCCTCGGAACGCGTAGCTGGCATCCTCCGCGACGTGCCCTTGGGTCCGTACCGCCATGCTCTCGGGAGGGATGAAGTTGGAAGGCCCGATGAATACACGCTGACGCTGGAGGCGGAGGCCGACCTCCTTGGTTACGAGCTGTTGGCGCCTAGCCGACGTATCGCGAGTTCGTCCGTGCCGGGCCTGGACTGTCGAGAGCTCTTAGAGGTGGCCTACGGCTTCCCGCCAGAAAGCGCCTTCGCGTGGGCGCGCTGGATCGATGCTCGTCGGACCACCGATCGGTTTCTTGATCGTCTACAACTCGCCGCCAAAAAAATTGAACTGCCTGTCGAAACCAGCGGGTTGTGCCGGAAGAACGCTAGCAAACGTCCTTAAGGAACCCCGATGTCGGATTTGAACTCAAACAATTTGTCTGACGACGGCCTTGAACCCGTCGACGAGATCGCGGTCGAGCCGGCGGAGTACAAGGCAATAACGGGTGAAAGCCTGGGTGATACGCTCGACATCAACACTTGGCAATCGGGGGTCCGGGCGATCCAGGCGTTCGACCGCCTGGAGCAAGAGATTGAACAAGCGGAGCAGTTAAGCGATGGCCTACGGAAGTCGATCCGCGAAAACATCTTCCCGCATATTCGTTCTCCTGGCGCACCTCCATGTGCCGGCGTCTTTCGCGCCACCCTCGCTGATGTGAAGGCGGCCCAAAACAACGTGCTTTTTAATGGGCTTGTCGAGGCGTGCGACGCAAACAGCCATCTCTTTCATACATTGTCGATCCAAATCATCCAGATCGCCGTCGCGACAACGTCCTACTACGGTCAAGAGGAAATGTGGGCGCACCGGATTTACCGGCGCGACATCCCGTTAAAGGGAGGCCCATCCGTGTTAGATGAGACCCTCGAAATCCTGCGCCGTCGATCCGGTGGCCCCGAAAACAACGGCGGGCGTCGCAAGATTACTGACATGATGCGGCGGGGCGTCATGACGTACATGGAAAGAGTGGTTCTGGCCGATAAGGCCCAAGCCCCGTGGCGCGTCGGTCACGGGAACCCCCTGGCCTATGAGCTCTTGAGCGGCGCGGGCATCACCGAATTGATCCAGAAGTCCATTCCCGTCCTCGATCGACTGATCCTTCAGCATAAGCGCTTCCTTTTCATCCCTAGCACAACGAAAAAAGAACACTTTCTCACGATAGGCGACGCGCTCGATCCCCTTGAATACGCAATCATCGACGACGCCACCGCGGACCTAGATCGCATTCTCGAAGGCAATTATCGCGGCGAATGGAAGTCGGTCGCTGACAATGAGCTAACACCATTCTGTCGAGAGGCGGGACCAGCGGTGGTCGCCGGCGTCTACCGCGCCTCGGCCATGGCACCTGCGCGGATGTTCTACGCGCACAGAGACTATGCACATGAGGCGGCGCACATCGCTATGGCCGATAGCGTCCTTCAAGAACATCGCGGCTTCCCGATGTTGATCGACATGGCGGATGGGATCTGCGGCACGTACTTCGGGGCTGAGACCCTGAACCGGCCAAGCCTCACAGCGCTGAGCAACGCCGGGCAGCCCTACCGGTATTTGGATGAGCGCACGACTAGAGCATGATAGGAGTGAACATGTTGAACGAACAAAATTACACTGCGAAGCCTGAGCCAACCATTGCGCCATCGCCAGCAGAGGCGCGCAACTCGTTGGCGCGCGACGCTGAAGCAAACGGTGGGGCCTACGAAGAGCCCGCTGAATACAAAGGCTCGATCGGCCGCACGACTTTTGACGATAGGTCGAGTTCTGATGGCACGGTCACGGTGGTGCTGCCGCCGGAGAACATTGACGTTGTCCCGTCGCAAAGTTTGTTGAAAATTCATAGCGTCGCGGACCAGCGCGAATACATTGCCACCGTGACGGCTGGTCCGTTTTGCGAGCCTGATGGCCTGCGCGCCGACGCTCCTGCCCTGATCGCGTCTGTCGTAAATCGGGCCATGATTATGCCCCGCCACCATGGCCGGGTACAGGCAACTATCATCGGCCAACGGGTGGGCAGCGGGCTAACAGCAGCGCGACATCGCCCAAAGCCAAACTCGCCAGCGCATTCGGTTCCCGATGCTGAGATGGCGGACATTCTCAGCCTGAACGGCAACATTCGCCTCGGTCTCGTCTACGGGCACGACACTGTTGAAGTAAAAGTCCCGAGCCACGAGAAGTCGGTCCTGCCTCGTCACACTGCCGTCGTCGGCACCACGGGCGGCGGTAAGAGTACAGGCGTTGGACGCTATACCGCAGGCCTCCAGGAAAGTGGCGTGTGCACATTTTTGTTCGACGTAGAAGGGGAATACGCGAAGCTCAATGAGGCAACGGACAGCCCGCATCTCTTGGCTGCATTGGCGGAACGCGGTCTAGAGGCCCATGGTGTCGACAATACCCATCTGTATCATTTGGTGGGACGTGACTGCGCAAACCCTGGTCACCCGAACCGGACGGCCTTTTCGCTGCGGTTGTCTGAGATTTCTCCTTTTGCGTTCACCGAGATCATGGATCTCAGTCAGGCCCAAGAGGACCGGCTACTAAAAGTCTACGAGATCGCCAAAGGTCTGATGCGCGATCTAAAGATTTTTCCACGTGAGGGGGAGAAGCGCGACCAAGAACTTGTGCTCGAAATCGATGAATTTGAGCGTGGCTGGCCACTTATGACGCTTGATCACCTCGGTTATCTGGTAAGCGGTATAATCGGGTTGGCAGAGGGGCAGAACGACGAGCCATCCTTCTATCGGGCACGGGGTTTCACAGGGAACTGGATCCAGATCAAGCGGACTATCATGGCTCAGATCGGTGGGGTCCACGACGACGATGATGATGAGAAAAAGGGCCGCAAAGGCGGGCCGAAGTTCGGCGACACCCGAAGCTGGAAGGTCGTTGCCAGTAGGCTGAGCCGGCTGCGCCGCCTGGGCGTGTTTGACAACGGGAACGCGTCGCCGCTCCGATACACAGACATGCTCGCTCCTGGACGAGTGAACATCATCGATCTCTCAGACTTGGAGAACATGGACGTTCGCAATCTGGCCATCGCCGAAATCCTGCGCGGAATTTTGATTTTTCAGCAAGAGGCCTACGACGAGGCAACGGCGGCAGGAGAGAAACCGCTCGCGACGAACGTCATCATCGAGGAGGCACACGAATTCCTTTCCGCGAAGCGAGTGACAAAAATGCCGACGCTACGCGATCAGCTCGTACGCATCGCTAAGCGTGGCCGAAAGCGACACCTCGGATTGACGTTCGTCACGCAGTCGCCGAACGATCTGCCGGATGAGGTACTTGGCCTCGTCAATAACTGGATCATCTACAAGATCGACGATCCGATAGCTCGCCGCCTCCGCAGTTTTGTTCCGAATGCGGATGAAAGCCTATGGCATATGGTGCGCAGCCTTGGCCAAGGTCAGGCATTGGCGAGCTTCACCCATATGCGACGACCAGTGATTGCCGCAATGGACCCGTCTCCAGGTATGCTACGGATGACGGACTAGGAGAAGCTCAACGTCCGCGCTGTGGCGCCTCGTCTGCCTGACTTGTCAGAAAGTTCGAAAATAGCGCCGCTTTGTTCCTGCGGCATGTATGCTTTTCCCAGCGCGCGGCTGGGCAGGCCGGGGGGCGGGGTCGGCTGGCACCGACGCTAACCTCGCGCGGGGCGGCACGACGGAGGTCGAGTAACAAGCATGGCCGAAAATCGGGCTCCAAAACCAAACATGCGCGATCTTATGGCGTCAGTCGCATATGTGCTCATGCACTGGGGATGGCTGGAGGAAGAAGTTCGCGGCCGCATTGAGGCAATCGAGCCAGAACGCCTGTTGTCCAAAGGGTCAATATGGGCGCACTGGCGCGCAATTGAGCCAGAGGTCTGGCTGCGGCTCCGGAGCAACATCGAGATGCTTGTCGATATCAGGAATTGCCTTGCACACGGGCTATGCGGTGCAACGGCGGACCCGCGTAGCGCCGACGAGCCACATGTGGTTTGTCGAACGGCAACTGGCAAGCGAACGATCACAATGTCCGAGTTGGAGAGCGTTGCTGACGCGCTTCATCTGGCAAGAAATGAGGTGCACGATGCTCTCTATTGAAGCTGCTGGTGGGAAAACTGGTGGGAAAGGATGTGCCCCAGAAGTAAGAACCGCAGAAATCTGGGCTTTTCGGGGCTTGACTGGCGGAGAGGGAGGGATTCGAACCCCCGATACCCTTGCGAGTATGCCGCATTTCGAGTGCGGTGCATTCGACCACTCTGCCACCTCTCCGCGAGGTCATGGTCGGCCGTTGCCGGCGCGGCGCACTAGATAACGGCTGACTGCTCCGGTTACAAGGCCCTATTCGACCGATTTCCGGCTTCCGCGAAAAGCGATTGCGACGGGACGGACCGATATTTGCCGGCAACGTCGCTCGCGGCCTCTCCAACGACAAGCCGCTTGCCTTGACTCCGGCGCAACCTTCGGTTAGGGACAGCCCGCATTCGGCGTGGAGGCTCTTCCGCGCCGCTTGTTTTTTGAACCCGCAGACTGACAAAAAGACGGCCGAACCGCCCGAGGCGGTTCATCGAGGCCGACCGAACAGCGAAAGGCAAAAAATGTTCGCAGTCATCAAAACGGGCGGCAAGCAGTATCGCGTCGCCGCCAACGATCTCCTGAAGATCGAGAAACTCGAAGCCAAGGTCGGCGATATCGTCGAGATCGGCAATGTGCTCGCGCATGGCGAGGGCGAGAATGTCACCTTCGGCGCGCCGTTCGTCGATGGCGCTCTGGTCACGGCGGAAGTCGTCGAGCAGGGCAAGAACCGCACCGTCATCGCTTTCAAGAAGCGCCGCCGCCAGAATTCGCGCCGCAAGATCGGCCACCGCCAGCTTTTGACCACCGTCAGGATCGCCGAGATCCTGCTGGGCGGCGCCAAGCCGTCGAAGAAGGCCGCCGCCAAGGCAGAGGCCAAGGCCCCCGAAGCCAAGGCGGAAGTCGCCGCCGAGGCAAAGGCCGAAGCCGCTCCGAAGGAGGCCAAGGCCAAGAAGGAGCCCAAGTCTGACGCCGCTTCCGGCGAAGAGGCAAAGGCCGCGCCGCTGTTCAAGGCGCCGAAGGGCGAGCCGGATGACCTGACCGTGATCAAGGGCATCGGCCCGGTCGCGGCGAAGGACCTCGCCGAACAGGGCATCGTCACCTTCGCGCAGCTCGCCAAGCTCACCGACAAGGATGTCGCCAAGATCGACGAGCACATGCCGTTTAGCGCCGACCAGATCAAGGACTGGCGCGAGCAGGCCAAGGAACTGGCGAAGAAGTAAGGCAGGTTGAAATAAGATGGCCCGGCGACAATCGTCGCCGGTGCGCACTTGAAACGGAACGCGAACGCGTTCATAAGACCATTCAAGCGCCTCAGGGCGCATCGGAGTTAGTCAAATGGCACACAAGAAAGCTGGCGGTTCGTCGCGCAACGGTCGCGATTCGCACTCCAAGCGTCTCGGCGTGAAGAAGTTCGGCGGCGAAGCCGTCATCGCCGGCAACATCATCATTCGTCAGCGCGGCACGCAATGGCATCCGGGCACCAATGTTGGCATGGGCACGGACCACACCCTTTTTGCGCTCGAAGCCGGCGCAGTCACCTTCAACAAGAAAGCCAACGGCCGAACCTACGTATCGGTGAACCCGATTACCAAAGCAGCGGAGTAGCCGGTTCCGCACCATAACACCGGCGCCCATCTCGGGAACCGGTGTCTGGCCAGGCCAGGAAAAGGATCAGGAGAGATGGGTTTGCCCTCTCTCCTTTTTCATTTTTTCTTGCCCTGGAGGACTAAAATGGTTGCCGAAGCGGAAGACTCCGAAGACGAAAGTTACGCGATCGATTGCCCGGTGCTGGCCACCGAGCGTCTGGCCATGCGCGCCCCGCGCGAGAGCGATCTGGAGCAACTCGTCACGCTGGCCGACAACCGGCATGTCGCCGAAATGCTGGCCCGCATGCCGCATCCTTATGGCGAAGCCGAGGGCCGGACCTTCCTCGCCATGGCGGCGTCGCGCCGCGCCGGCATTGTCTATGCCCTGACGCTCAAGGATACCGGCACCTTCGTCGGCTGCGCCGGGCTCAACACCACCGATCGCGGCCTGGAACTGGGCTACTGGATCGGCGAGCCTTACTGGAAGCGCGGCTATGCCACCGAGGCCGCGCACGTCCTGGTCGACCTCGCCTTCCAGCGGACCTCGATCCAGGTGCTGCATGCCTCGACAAGGGTGATCAATCCGGCCTCGCGCCGGGTCATCCACAAATGCGGCTTCCAGTATGCCGGCCAGGGCATGCTGAACTCGATCGTCGCGGGCCAGGTGCCGGTCGAGCGCTACAGGCTCGACAGGAAGACCTGGACGAGCCTGAGGAATTGGATTCATTTTTGACGATTGCTTCACAGGGCTGGGCAAGCGCCCCCTCACCCGGATTGCCAACCGAATCGCAAAGGGCAATTCGGGGCAATCCGACCTCTCCCCAAGGGGAGAGGAGCCGGTAAGCGCCGGCGCCAATCTCGTCTGCCTTCGGGGAGAAGGTGGCCGCGTAGCGGCCGGATGAGGGGGAGTTCAGAATTCAGCCCAGCTCGGCCCAGAGCGGCAGGTGGTCGGAGCCGACGGCGTCCCGGTCGGACCATAGACGCTTCAGCGATCTGGCCAGCGAGGCGCTGGTGAAGATGTAATCGATGCGTTTGTGGCGGCTTTTGTCGTCGGGGCGGTCGGGGTCGACCCAGGTGACGAGGTCGGCGACGGCAAGGCGCTGGGCGACGTCGACGGCAAGATCGGCGGTCAGCGGCATGCCGAACTCATGGTCCGGGCGGCCGGCGAGTTCGACATATTCGGGCGAGCCCGGCAGCATGTTGAAGTCGCCCATGACGATGAAGGCTTCCGGATAGGGCAGATCCGGCAGGCCGATCTCGGGAATGCCTGACAGGCCGCCGCCTTCGAGCGCATAGTTCAAGAGGCGCTGGCGCAGGAAGCGGATTTGGCTCTGGCGCTCGACCGGGCTGCGGTGGTCGAGATGGGTGGAGTAGAAGCGGATGAAGCCGAGCGGCGTCTCGATCAGCGCTTCGAGCGCGCCGCGCTGGAAATTCATGGCCTCGAGGCTGCGGCTGCGCGGCAAAAGGAGATTGCGCGACAGATGAATGGGCGTCTTCGACAGCACCATGTTGCCGAGCTGGAAGGAAGTCGAGATGGCGCGGCCGTTCGCCAGGCGCGAGCCGATATTGACCTCGAAATTGCTGCCGTAGGCGGCAAAATAATCGGGCAGCGCCTCGCTGATCTCGGCCACCATGTCGCGGTCGCCGTTGCGCGGGTTGTTGCGGGTCACTTCCTGCAGCGCGACCACGTCGGCGCCGCGCACGGCGTCGGCGATGCGCCCGACATCGTATTTGCGGTCGAGGCCAATGCCGTACTGGATGTTGTAGGAAACGATCTTCATTCCCGCGCCCTTTCGCCCCTGCCAGTGCTACCGCGTGCCCGCCGAAAGGGCATCCGGCGCTTTAGTCGCAATTCGGCCTCGCCCTCGGCCCTGCCTTGGTTTAGAGCAATCCCGCAAGTGCAATAGCAGAAACTTGAAACGATGAAATTTCTCGATCAAGCCAAGGTTTACATCCGTTCCGGCGACGGCGGCGCCGGTTCGGTGTCGTTCAGGCGCGAAAAATTCATCGAGTTCGGCGGACCGGACGGCGGCGACGGCGGCCGCGGCGGCGATGTCTGGGTGGAAGCGGTCGACGGGCTGAACACACTGATCGACTATCGCTACCAGCAGCACTTCAAGGCCAAGACCGGCACGCACGGCATGGGCCGCAACATGACCGGCGCCAAGGGCGCCGACGTGACGCTGAAAGTGCCGGCCGGCACACAGATATTTGCCGAGGACAATGAGACGCTGATCTGCGACCTGACCGTGGTCGGCCAGCGCTTCCTGCTGGCCAAGGGCGGCAATGGCGGCTTCGGCAACCAGCACTTCAAGACCTCAACCAACCAGGCCCCGCGGCGCGCCAATCCCGGGCAGCCGGGCGAGGAGCTCAGCATCTGGCTCCGGCTCAAGCTGATCGCCGACGCCGGCCTGGTCGGCATGCCCAATGCCGGCAAATCGACCTTCCTTGCCGCCGTTACCGCGGCCAAGCCGAAGATCGCCGACTATCCGTTCACCACGCTCTATCCCGGCCTCGGCGTCGCCCGCATTGACGGCCGCGAATTCGTGCTCGCCGACATTCCCGGCCTGATCGAGGGCGCGCATGAGGGGGTGGGCATCGGCGACCGTTTCCTCGGCCATGTCGAGCGCACCCGCGTGCTGCTTCATCTGGTCTCCGCGCAGGAGGAAAATCCCGGCAAGGCCTATAAGACGGTGCGCGCCGAGCTCGAAGCCTACGGCCATGGTCTCGCCGAGAAAGCCGAGATCGTCGCGCTCAGCCAGGTCGATATTCTCGACCCGGACGCCCGCAAGAAGAAGACTGCCTCACTGAAGCGCGCCGCCGGCCGCGCGCCGATGCTGGTCTCGGCCGTCACCGGCGAAGGCGTCGAGGCGGTGCTGCGCGCGCTGATGGCGGTCGTGGCCGAATCGCGCGACGCCGTTGCGGCTCCCGTCGAGACGCGCTGGCAGTAAGGCCCATGAAATCGCTGAAATCATACCGGCGCATCACCGTGAAGATCGGTTCGGCGCTGCTCGTCGACCGCGCGACAGGCTTGAAGCGCGACTGGCTGACCTCACTTGCCGACGATATCGCGGTGCTTGCCGAGGCCGGCGCGGAAGTGCTCGTCGTCTCCTCCGGTGCGATCGCGCTCGGTCGCACCATTCTCGGCCTCGGCAAGCGCGCGCTGAAGCTCGAGGAGAGCCAGGCGGCGGCCGCCGTCGGCCAGATCGCGCTGGCCGGCGCCTGGTCGGATGCGCTTGGCAAGGACGGACTGAAATCGGGCCAGATCCTTTTGACGCTCGGTGATACGGAGGAACGCCGCCGCTACCTCAACGCGCGCGCGACGATCTCGACGCTGCTCAAGATGAAGGCGGTGCCGGTCATCAACGAGAACGACACGGTTGCGACCTCCGAAATCCGCTACGGCGACAATGACCGGCTGGCGGCGCGGGTGGCGACGATGATGGGCGCCGACCTGCTGGTGCTGCTTTCCGATATCGACGGCCTCTACACGGCGCCGCCGGCCAAGGATCCGCAGGCGAAATTCATCCCGGTCGTCGACCGCATCACGCCGGATATCGAGGCGATGGCGGGAGCCGCGGCCTCAGAGCTGTCGCGCGGCGGCATGCGCACGAAGCTCGACGCCGGCAAGATCGCCAATGCCGCCGGCACCGCCATGATCATCACGTCAGGCACCAGGCTGTCGCCGCTGATGGCGATCGAGCGCGGCGAGCGCGCGACCTTCTTCAAGCCGAGCGCCAATCCGGTGAAGGGCTACAAGACCTGGATCGCCGGGCAGCTCGAGCCGGCCGGCCGGCTCACGGTGGATGCCGGCGCCGTCGGGGCGTTGAAATCCGGAAAGTCGCTGCTGGCTGCCGGCGTCAAGCTGGTCAGCGGCAATTTCTCGCGCGGCGACACGGTGGCGATCCTGTCGCCCGAGGGCCGCGAGATCGCGCGCGGGCTGGTTGCCTACGATGCCGCCGATGCCGTAAGGATCGCTGGCCTGAAGACGGCCGAGATCGAAAACGTGCTCGGTTACGAGGCGCGTTCGGCGATGATCCATCGCGACGACCTTGTGGTAAACCTTGCCGGCGACCAAGTATTGGCCGACGACTAGAGCAATTCCGGGAAAAGTGCGAAGCGGTATTCCGTTCGGGATTGCGTGGAACAGAGAGCTGGGGCGGAGGGATGATCCATGCTGAAGCTGCATGAAAAATCCGGCGAAGACACCGTGGCGCTGATGGCCGATATCGGCCGCCGCGCCCGCGCCGCCGCCCGACCGTTGGCTGTCGCTTCCACCAAAGCCAAGAACGCTGCGCTTACTGCGATGGCGGACGCTATCCTGCGCAAGGAGCAAGCGATCCTTGAGGCCAATGCCATCGACATGTCGAACGGCGAGGAGGCCGGGCTGTCCGGTTCCTTCATGGACCGGCTGAAGCTTGACACCTCGCGCATCAAGGCGATGGCCGACGGCATTCGCGAAATCGCCGCGCTCAAGGATCCGGTTGGCGATGTGATTGCTGCATGGGACCGGCCGAACGGGCTTCATATCGAGCGCGTGCGCACGCCGCTCGGCGTCATCGGCGTCATCTATGAAAGCCGGCCAAATGTAACGGCGGATGCCGGCGCGCTTTGCCTCAAGGCGGGCAATCCGGTGATCCTGCGCGGCGGCTCGGACTCGCTCAATTCGTCGGCCGCGATCCATGCCTGCATGGTCGAGGGTCTGAAGGCCGCCGGTCTGCCTGAGGATGCCATCCAGCTGGTGCCGACCACCGACCGCGCCGCCGTCGGCGAGATGCTGAAAGGTCTCGGCGGCAATCTCGAGGTCATCATTCCGCGCGGCGGCAAAAGCCTGGTCGGGCGCGTGCAGAACGAGGCGCGGGTGCCGGTCTTCGCGCATCTGGAAGGCATCTGCCATCTCTATATCGACCGCTCGGCCGATCTCGACATGGCGGTCAAGATCGCGGTCAACGCCAAGATGCGGCGCACAGGCGTTTGCGGCGCCGCCGAGACCTTGCTGGTCGACCGCGCTTTGGCCTCCACGCATCTGTTGCCGATCCTGGAGGCGCTGCGTGCGGCCGGCTGCGAGATCCATGCCGATACCGAGGTGATGAAAGCTTTCGCCGACGCCAGCCCGGCGACCGATGCCGACTGGGTGACGGAATATCTCGACGCCATCATTGCGGTGAAGCTGGTCGACGGCGTCGCCGGCGCGATCGAGCATATCGAGACCTTCTCGTCGCACCACACCGAGGCGATCATCGCCGAGGACGCGCAAGCGGTCGAAAAATTCTTCAACGAGATCGACTCGGCGATCCTGCTGCACAATGCCTCGACACAGTTCGCCGATGGCGGCGAGTTCGGCATGGGCGCCGAGATCGGCATCGCCACCGGCAAGATGCATGCGCGCGGGCCGGTTGGCGTCGAGCAGCTCACCTCGTTCAAATACCGCGTGCGCGGATCGGGACAGGTGAGGCCTTGACGCTTGCCGCTAGAGTGTGAGCCTTTGCGCCAAGGCCCCCCCCTCTGGCCTGCCGGCCATCTCCCCCTCAAGGGGGGAGATTGGCTGTTTCGTCGATGGCGCTCTGCTTGCAACGTTGGCGATTGGCGAAAGCATAGGCAACATCTGATCTCCCCCCTTGAGGGGGAGATGCCCGGCAGGGCAGAGGGGGGCGCCTAGCACCATGCTCTCCCAACCTGAACAGCAGGTATCCGCCCGCTACCTCCGCATGCCGCACGCCGCCAGGGGCCTGACCGTCGGGCTGTTCGGCGGCTCGTTCAATCCACCGCATGCCGGCCATGCGCTGGTTGCCGAGATCGCGCTGAGAAGGCTCGCGCTCGACCAGCTGTGGTGGATGGTGACGCCCGGCAATCCGCTGAAAAACGCGCGGGAACTGGCGCCGCTCGCCGAGCGTATCGAGCTGTCCGAAAAGATCGCCAGGAATCCGAAGATCAAGGTCACCGCCTTCGAGGCGGCGCAGCATGTGCGCTACACCGCCGACACGCTCGCTCTGGTCAAGGCGCGCAATCCGGGGGTCGATTTCGTCTGGATCATGGGCGCGGATAGTTTGCGCGACTTCCACCGCTGGCAGCGCTGGCGCGAGATCGTGCTGACCTTCCCGATCGCGGTCATCGATCGCCCGGGCGCCACGCTCTCCTTCCTGTCGTCGGTGGTCGCCAAGACCTTCGACTATGCCCGCATCGACGAGGGCGACGCGCCGCTGCTTGCCCGCATGCAGGCGCCGGCCTGGACCTTCATCCACGGTCCGCGTTCGTCGCTCTCCTCCACCGCGATCCGCAAGGCGGCGGAGGGGTAGGCGCCCTCCTTCTCCCGCAAGGGGGGAAGGGAAGTCCGGCCATGTCGCTTTTACGGCGGCTTTTCCCACACCGATCAGCCAAGCTGCACAAGCATGCTGAAGCAGAACCCCACCGCGACCGATCCTAGCCGTACCGTGCAATCGGCGCCGCTGATCGCCATTGCCAGTGTCATCGTGTCGATGGCGCTGATCGCGATCGGCAATGGGCTGATGTTCGCCTATATCCCGGTGCGTCTCGGCGCCGACGGGTTCGACCCGACCTGGGCCGGGCTGATCGTCACCGGGCTTTCGGCCGGCGGGCTGGCCGGCTGTATCCTGACCGGGCCGCTGGTCAGGCGCGTCGGGCACGCCCGCGCCTTCATGGTGCTGTCGGCGCTGATCGCTCTTTCCAACGCCGCGATCGGCGCCGGGCCGATCCCGCTGCTGTGGATCGCTGCGCGAGCGCTCTACGGCTTCGCCATTTGCGGGCTGTTCATCGTCGCGCAGAGCTGGCTGAACGACGCCTTGCCCAATTCGATCCGCGGCCGGGTCATGGCGGTGTTCTACGTCGCCTATATCGCCGGGCTGGGCGTCGGCTACGCGACGCTCGCCGCGGTCGACATCCATACGGCCGCGGCGGCGCTGATCGGCATCACCTTCACCGCGCTTTCCATCCTGCCGGTCGGCATGACGCGGCTCGCCCAGCCGCCGGCCCCGCAGGCCGCATCGGTGGCGCTGCGTCGCGCCTGGCGCATCTCGCCGGTCGGCGTCGCCGGCATGCTCGCCGTCGGCGGCCTGTCGATGATCGTTTCCGGCTTCGCGCCGATCCATGCCACCGCCAAGGGCTACAGCCAGGCCGATGTGGCGCTGCTGTTGTCGGCAATGCCGGTCGGCACGCTGATCCTGCAGATACCTCTCGGCTGGATTTCCGACCGCACCGACAGGCGCTACGTGCTGGCGGGCGCGGCGGCGCTCGCGACCGTCGCCAGCGTGCTTGCCATCGTCTTCGACGGCGGCGCGCTGACGGTGCTGGTGGTGATTTATCTCCTCTGGGACGGTGCGGCGGAATCGATCTATGCGCTTTCCAGCGCGCATGCCGCCGACCGTGCTGCCAAGGACGAGCTTCTGGCGCTGTCGAGCTCGATGCTGTTTGCCTGGTCGCTTGCGGGCTTCATCGTGCCGGGTCTCGTCACCGCGCTTTCCGCCGTCTTCGGCACCGCGACCTTCATCTATGTCGGCATCGTGATTGCATCGGCCTTCTGCCTGTTCGTGCTGTGGCGCGTGATGGCGGGACGGCCGACGCCTGCGCCCATAAGCGGCAGTTTCGCGCCGATGTCGGCGCAGACGCCCTTGCCGGTGGAGCTTGCCTTCGCTCCGGACGAGACGGCAGCCAAGCACTGATCCGGGAAGCACCGATCGGGCTACTGCTTGCGTGCTTCCGGCGCCGGCACCTCCGGCGGCGGCAGCGGGATCGAGATGCCTTCGCTGTCGAAAGCCTGCTTGGCGCGCTTGGTCATGTCGATCTGGGTCGAGAAGTAGTCGGCGGCCGATGTCCAGTAGCGCAAGGTTAGCGAAACCGTCGCGTCGCCGAGACCGGCCACGAAGGCGATCGGCGCCGGTTCGCGGCGGATGCGCTTTTCGGCGCCGGCGATGGCAAGCAGTGTCTTTTGCGCACGGTCGATATCGTTCCACGAGCCGATGCTCAAGGTGATGTCGGCGCGCCGCACGCCGTTGCGGGTGAAATTGCGTACCGGCTGGTTCCACAGCGTGGAGTTGGGCGCCAGTATGTAGACGCCTTCGACGGTGCGCAGCTTGGTGGCGAACAGGCCGATCTCCTCCACCTTGCCGGCAATCGAGCCGACCTCGACATTTTCGCCGATGCGAAAGGGTCTCAGCGCCAGAAGCATGATGCCGGCGGCGATGTTCTGCAGCGTGCCCTGCAGCGCCAGCCCGATGGCCAGGCCGGCAGCGCCGATGGCGGCGATGATTGAGGCCGTCTGCACGCCGAACTGGCCGAGCACCATGATGACGACGAGGATCAGGATGGCGTAGCGCACGACCTGCGAGAAGAAATGCCGCAACGTCTCATCGAAGCCGTGGATATGGCCGAGGCCGGCATAGATCGAGCGCTCGGCAAGCCCGGCGACGAGATAGCCGACAACCAGGAGTATGACGGCGCCGACGGCCGAGAAGGAATAGGAGACAATCAGCGTGCTCAGCTGCGCAAGCCCGGCCTGAATGGTCAGCAATGCGCTTTGCGGGTCGGTGGGCATGGCGGGGATTCCGTTGGTCGGTGCGCCGATAACCCATGCGCCCGGGATCGGTTCCGCCTTTTGCAGCGTCGCGGAAGACCTCCTGGACCATTGCGTGGAGATCACACTTTCGGAGCGGTCGTCTTGAAACTGCAATGCAACTCTGCCTATCTAAGTGGTGTCACCTGATTTGCATGGGTGATTTGGTTGTTCTTGTTGGGAAAGGAAACACACTGAGAACAGCACTGCGGAAGAAGGCTGACATCATGCCTTCGCCGGCCGGGATCAGCGGAAACGACGCTGCGTTCCTCGCCATCGACACAGTCCTTGCCAGTCTGGAAGACTCCAAGGCCGAAAACATCGTCTCAATCGACATCCAGGGAAAATCGAGCCTCGGCGACTATATGGTCATCGCCTCGGGTCGGTCGCACCGTCATGTCTCGGCTGTCGCCGATCATCTCCTCAAGGCGCTGAAGGATGCCGGCCTCGGCAACGCGCGCGTCGAGGGGCTGGCCAGTGCCGACTGGGTCCTCATCGATTCGGGCGACATCATCGTCCATGTCTTCCGCCCCGAAGTCCGCGAATTCTACAATCTCGAAAAGATGTGGCAGGCGCCGGACCTGGAGGAAGAGACCTTGCACTGAGCCTTAATCCGCGTGCCGTGAACCGTCACGGTACGCATTAGGAAGCTTGCCGGGGCGAGGATGAAGATCACCGTTCATGCCGTGGGCCGGATGAAGACCGGCCCCGAGAGAGAACTCGCCGAGCGCTATTTCGAGCGCTTCGCCAAGAGCGGGCCCGCGGTCGGGCTGGAGTTTGCCGGCATTGTCGAGGTCCCCGAGAGCCGCGGACAGAGCGCCGCCGAGCGCCGCCGCGAGGAAGCCGAGAAGCTGCAGGCGCAGTTGCAGGCCGGTACCGTTCTCATACTGCTCGACGAACGCGGCAAGTCGGTTTCGTCGGAAGACCTGGCCACCCGCATCGGCCAGTTGCGCGACGGCGGCCGCAAGGCGCTGGTCGTCGCCATCGGCGGCGCCGACGGCCATGACAAATCCTTGCGCGAGCAGGCGGACCTGGTGCTGTCCTTCGGCGCGCTGACCTGGCCGCACCAGCTGGTGCGCGTCATGCTGGGCGAGCAGCTTTACCGGATTGCGACGATCCTGGCGGGGCACCCGTATCATCGTTCGTGAATGGCTCGACGGCCAAGAAGCTGGGAATTGCCGGCCCGCGCCAGAATTTCTGCCTCAATCGCGCGGCAACGGGGTATTTCTGTTTTACGCAATTCCGGACGGAAAACCGTTACGTTACGCACTTTTCCTGGAATTGCTCTGAGCGGCGCTTCCAACATGGTTGATGGTTCGTTAACGAAGCGGTGGATAGATTAGAGGCCTGATGTCTGAAGGCTGGACTTCGATTACGCGCACCTGGCGCAGCCGCTGCGGCTTGACGCTTGCCGTCGCCCTGGTCGCGCTCGGGCCGGTTCGGGCGACCGAGAACGCGCTCGACCTCGCGCCAGATCCGGATCAAAGCCGCGCCGAGTACGAGCAGGTTTCCAAGGAAATCACGCTCTCGTCGGAGCGGCTGGCCAAGCTCGCCGCCGACATCGCTTCGGTGCGGAAGGACTATGCCTCGATCACCGCAGCCCTCATCCAGTCGGCGATGACGGAGCAGAAGCTCGGCCAGGACATTGAGGATATCGGCGCCAAGCTCGAAGGGCTGAAGGCCGAGCAAAGTAAGCTGCGGGCCTCGCTCATGGCGCGGCGCGACGTGCTGGCCGAAGTGCTGGGGGCCCTGCAGCGCATGGGGCTCAATCCGCCGCCGGCGATCCTGGTCAAGCCCGAGGATGCGCTGTCGTCGGTGCGCAGCGCCATCCTGCTCGGCGCGGTGGTGCCGGAATTGCGCCAGCAGACCGACCGGCTGATGGCCGATCTCAAGGAGCAGACGCGTGTGACGGCCTCGATCGAGGCCGAGCGGGCCAGGCTCACCACCGCCGTCACCGACCAGACGGCGGAGAAGAAGCGGCTCACCATGCTGCTCGAAGCCAAGAAGAAGCTGCAGGCCGACACCCAGGCCGCGATGGCGGCAGAGCAGCAGCATTCGCGGCAGCTGGCGGCGAAGGCGAGCAGCCTCAAGGACCTGATCGCCTCGCTGGAGGCCGACAAGGCGCGCAAGGCGCAGGACCAGGCCAAGGCGGGCGAGCGCAAATCAACCGACTCCGACACAACGGCCTCGACCACCGAGCTCGCCGCGCTGCCGGTGCCGGAGGCGAACCGCCTCACGGGATCGGCGCCGTTCTCGGCATTGCAAGGCCAGATCGCGCTGCCGGTCATCGGCAAGATCAAACTGCGTTTCGGCGCCGACGACGGCAATGGCGCGGCGATGCAAGGCGACATGGTTGCGACACAATCGGGAGCCATCGTCACCGCGCCGGCAGATGGAAACGTGCTTTATGCGGGGCCGTTTCGCTCCTATGGTCAACTCTTGATCCTCAATGCGGGCGACGGGTATCATGTCGTTCTGGCGGGGATGAGCAGAATCAGCGTCGCGACCGGACAGTCGGTGCTCGCAGGAGAGCCGATCGGCGCGATGGGAGAGGCTCGGGTGGCAAGCACCTCGGCCTCGCGGAATGGAAATGCGACACCGGAACTCTATGTAGAGTTCCGCAAGGATGGAAAACCCGTCGATCCGGCCCCATGGTGGGCGGATCGATTCTCTGGAAGGACGTGAAATGATGCGGAAACTGTCGCTTCTGTTTGCCGGCGCGCTGATGGGCGCATCGGCAATGAGCCTGGTCTACGGCGCACCGGGTTCGGCGGCGAATGCTGCGGGTTCGGAAACCTACAAGCAGCTGGCGATCTTCGGCGACATCTTCGAGCGCGTGCGCGCGAATTATGTGACGCCGCCGGACGACAAGTCGCTCGTCGAGAATGCCATCAATGGCATGCTGTCCTCGCTCGACCCGCACTCCTCCTATATGAACGCCGAGCAGGCGCAGGACATGCGCGTGCAGACCAAGGGCGAGTTCGGCGGCCTCGGCATCGAGGTCACCATGGAGAACGACCTTGTCAAGGTGATCACGCCGATCGACGACACGCCGGCCGCCAAGGCGGGTGTGCTGTCGGGCGACTACATCGCCAAGATCGACGGCGAGGAGGTTCGCGGCCTCACCCTCAACGACGCCGTCGAGAAGATGCGTGGGCCCGTCAACACGCCGATCAAGCTCACCATCCTGCGCCAGGGCGCCGACAAGCCGATCGAGCTGACGGTGGTGCGCGACATCATCAAGGTCAAGGCGGTGAAGTACCGGGTCGAGAACGACATCGGCTATATGAAGATCACCTCCTTCACCGAGAAGACCTATGACGATCTCGAGAATGCCATCGAGAACATCAAGAAGCAGGTGCCGAACGACAAGCTGAAGGGCTATGTGCTCGACCTGCGGCTCAATCCGGGCGGCCTGCTCGACCAGGCGGTCAGCGTGTCGGACGCCTTCCTCAAGCGCGGCGAGATCGTCTCGACGCGCGGCCGCGATCCGAAGGACGTCACCCGCTTCGATGCCAAGCCGAAGCAGGTCGACGACATCAACGGCAAGCCGATGATCGTGCTGATCAATGGCGGTTCGGCGAGCGCCTCGGAAATCGTCGCCGGCGCGCTGCAGGACCTGCGCCGCGTCACGGTGGTCGGCACGCAGTCCTTCGGCAAGGGCTCGGTGCAGACCATCATTCCGCTCGGCGAGAACGGCGCGCTCCGGCTCACGACGGCGCTCTATTACACGCCGTCGGGCAAGTCGATCCAGGGCAAGGGCATCACGCCCGACATCAAGGTCGATCAGCCGCTGCCGCCGGATCTCCAGGGCCGCGACCTGACTCGTGGCGAATCCGACCTCAAGGGCCACATCAAGGGCGCCGACGAGAGTTCCACCGGCTCGGGCTCGGCAGCCTATGTGCCGCCGGATCCGAAGAACGACCTGCAGCTGATCTATGCCGAGCAGCTTCTGCGCGGCGAGAAGACCGATCCGTCGTTCCCGCCGAACCCGGACAAGGCTGTGCTGAACCAGTAATGCGGTCCGGCTCTGGCCGGCTGCTCGAAGCAATGCAATGCTGCCGGGGCCGCGAGGTTCCGGCAGTTTGATTCGGGGACTGCGGTTGGGGCGCTACGCGTGTGGGGTATCGCGCCAGCGATTGTGAAGCTTACGCGAGATGTCACGAAAAAGTGACCCTGACGTGCTCCGGGGAAACGACTTGGCTGAGATCGGCAAGGACATCGAACGCCCGCTCGGACAGACGCTCCGGCCTCAGCGCAAGGCTTCGCGTGGCATCGGCTCCGGCTCGCTCGCCGCTGTGCTGGCCGTACTTGGCGTGATCGGTGTTTCCGGCGCTATTGCGCTGCGTGAAAGGCCGTTCCGCAAGCCGGAAGAAGCGGCCGTGTCGACGCCGAAGGTCACGGCTGAGCCTGCTCCTGCGGCGGCAGCGGCGCCAGCGCCCGCGCCGGTTTCGGCTGCGACACAGGCCAGTACGCCGATGAAGAGCGGCAGGCCGCAGATCATCCACGTCCAGACCGAGGAGGGCGACGGCCCGCCGAAGGCCGCGATCGTCATCCGCGATCCCGCGACGCTCGGCCAGAATCTCAAGGTCGCCCATATCCCGGACAGGGCGCTGATCGAGGCCAGCGATACCGGTCCGCTGCCGATCCGCAGCGCCGACGGCCGGCGGCCGTTCGATGTCTATGCGCGGCCATGGTCCGGCGCGCGCGGGGCACGGGTGGCGATCGTCATCGGCGGGCTTGCCGTCTCGCAGACCGGGACGCAAGCCGCGATCGCCAAGCTGCCGGCCGAAGTGACGCTGGCCTTCGCGCCGCAAGGCAACAGCATCGGCCGCTGGATGCAGGCGGCAAGGCAGAGCGGGCATGAGATCGTCATGCAGGTGCCGCTCGAGCCGTTCGATTATCCCAACGTCAATCCGGGCCGCAACACGCTGACGGTGTCGGCCAGCCCGGAGGAGAACCTGAAGAGCCTGCACTGGGCGCTGTCGCGCACGACAAACTACACCGGGGTCATGAACTATATGGGCGCGCGTTTCTCGGCCGACGCTGCGGCGATGGAACCGTTCATGGCCGAGCTTGGCAAGCGGGGGCTTGCCTATATCGACGACGGGTCTTCCGCGCGCAGCGTTGCGCCTGAGCTTGCCTTGAAGGACGGCGTTCCCTTCATCGCCGGCGACATGGCGATCGATGCCGTGCAGGACCGCGGCGAAATCCTGAAGAAGCTGGACAGCTTGGAAGCAACGGCGCGGGCCAAGGGCAGCGCGGTAGGCATCGGTTCGGCTTTCGACATCACCGTCGACACGGTGACGTCCTGGATTGCCGAAGCGAAGAAGCGAGGCATCGAGATCGTGCCGATCTCGGCGGTGGCCATCGATCCGCAAAAGAGATAACGCTCTCCCGCCTTGCCGCAGTCAATTCTCAAAACGGCTGGAAATCCTTATGGTCAAGAAGATCGATCCCGAAACGCTGCCTTACCGTCCGTGCGTCGGGCTGATGATCCTCAACAAAGCCGGCCTGGTCTGGGTTGGGCACCGCATCGCCGAACCGGACAGCGAGTTCGCCGGCACGACGCAGCTTTGGCAGATGCCGCAGGGCGGCATCGACAAGGGCGAAGAGCCGATCGAGGCCGCCGGGCGCGAGCTCTACGAGGAGACCGGCATGCGCAGCGTGTCGTTGATGGCCGAGGCGCCGCACTGGATCAATTACGACCTGCCGCCGCATCTGGTCGGCGTCGCCTTCAAGGGCCGCTATCGCGGCCAGACGCAGAAATGGTTCGCCTACCGCTTCGAGGGCGATGAAAGCGAGATCGCGATCAACCCGCCGCCCGGTGGCCACACGGCCGAATTCGATGAATGGGCGTGGCGACCGATGCGGGAGCTGCCAGACCTAATCGTGCCGTTCAAGCGCAAGGTCTATGAGCAAGTGGTGGCGGCGTTTGAGCACCTAGCCATATAGCCACCCGGTTGTCGCCGCGGCGCCGTGATCGTATTGATTGCCGATGCAATGAGCGGGGGTCGCCATGAACGACGACACCGGACGCGGGTTTCCGGCACATGATGCAAACATTGGTTCTGCGGTCAGCGAGGTGGCCGCGGGCGCGGTCCTGACGATCGACCTCGGGGCCATCCGCGAGAACTACCGCCGGCTGAAGGCGCGGCTGGGCGGCGTCCGCTGTGCCGGCGTGCTCAAGGCCAACGGTTATGGTATCGGCGCCTCCCAAGTGGCGTCGGCGCTGGTGAAAGAGGGCTGCGACATCTTCTTCGTTGCGCTGCTCGGCGAGGGCATCGCGCTGCGCGAGGCGATCGGGCCAGGGCCCGAGATCTTCGTGCTGAACGGGCTGCCGCCCGGCTCGGAACCGGAAGCCGTGGCGGCCGGGCTTTGCCCGGTCATCAACAGTGTTAGACAGTTGAAGGCCTGGCGCGAGACCGCGCGGGGCATGGGCCAGGGCCTGCCTGCCGCCGTCCAGGTCGACAGCGGCATGGCCAGGCTCGGCATGGCGCCGGCGGAAGTCGAGGCGGTCGCGGGGGAGGCGGGCGCATTCCACGGCATCGACATCCGATATGTGATGAGCCATCTCGCCCGCGCCGACGAGCCGCAACAGGCGGCGAACGAGAGGCAGCGGCGCGAATTCGAACGGCTGCGCAAGATGCTGCCAGCGGCGCCAGCCTCCCTAGCCAACTCGTCCGGCATCTTTCTCGGACCGGCCTATCATTACGACCTTGCCCGACCGGGGGCCGCGCTCTACGGCGTCAACCCGACGCCGCACGCGCCCAACCCGATGCTGCCGGTCATACGGCTGCAGGCCAAGGTGGCGCAGACGCGGCAGGTCGGCGCCGGCGCCGGCATCGGCTATGGCCATACCCATCATGCGGACGGGCCGCTCAGGCTGGCGACCATTTCGCTGGGCTATGGCGACGGCTGGCCCCGGCGCGCCGCTTCGGCCGCCTGGTTCGAGGGCGTGCGGCTGCCCTTCGTCGGGCGCGTGTCGATGGATTCGATCATTCTCGACGTCTCGGCGCTTCCCGCCGGCCGGCTCGGCGAAGGCGACCTCGTGGAGCTCATCGGCCCGTCGCAAAGCGTCGATGAAGCGGCCGGCCATGCCGGCACCATCGGCTACGAGATATTGACCAGCCTGGGTGCGCGCTTTCACCGCCGCTACATCGGGGTTTGAGGCAGGCGCCTTTGCTTGACAAGCCGGGGCTTCTCGGCAAGGGTCGGGGCATGAGCAACCTCGCTTATACCAAAACCTGCTTCAGGGTTTGCCCCATCGCGGGAGCGTAGCCCCGGCGTGGCCGCCAATGCCGGCGGACGCGTGAACCGGGGCGTTTAATTCCAGACATTGTCGTCGAGCCGAGGCCCTTTGCGGTCCGGTTTTGTTCGCCGCCTTGGACGTGGCGGCTTGCGCGCATTCGGAAACCGATGCGCCAGCACATGAGGTATGCCATGCATGCAGCAACGCAATCGCGTTCGCGAAACACCATCCTTGTCAGCACGGCGGATCACGACCGGTTGAGCAGTCTCGCAAGGGCCTTTCTCGAGCGTACGCCCGAAATGGCCGAGGACCTGCTTGCCGAGATGGATCGCGCTAGGGTCGCAAACGAGGCGGCAATGCCCGCCGACGTGGTGCGGATGGGCTCGACCCTGACGCTTCAGGACCCGGAAGGAAGCCTTCAGACGGTGACGCTGGTCTATCCGGCGGAGGCCGACATTGCCGAAAGACGCATATCGGTGCTGACGCCGCTTGGAACCGCGCTGATCGGCGCGCGGGCCGGACGTACGGTTTCCTGGCGCAGCCGCGACAGCCGGGTTCTCTCGGCAACGATCCACGCCGTCGAACAAGCCGGGAGGGCGTCATGACCAGGACCCGCTACCGCCTCACCGCCAAGGACTTCTCGGTGATCGAGGCGATGCTGATGCGCCGTCGCGCGTTCGCCGATCCGGTCACGCCGATGCTAGAGCGCAAGCTCGCCGACAGCCGCGTCGTTGCGACGGGGGCTGTCGAGCCCGACCTTGCCACGCTCAATAGCCGGGTGATTTTCCGGGTCGGCGGCGGTTCATCGCAAACGCGCACGCTGGTGCAGGCCGAAGCATCCGCTCCCGTTGGCTCCGGCCTGCCGGTCGCCTCGTGGCTCGGCCTCTGCCTGCTTGGCATGAGGGCGGGCCAATCGGCGTTGGCCGAGCGGCCCGACGGCCCTGCCGAGGAGGTGCTTCTCGAGGATGTGGCCTATCAGCCGGAGGCCGCGCTGCGATCGGCCCGGGATCGCACCGCCGAGCACCGTCGCCCCATTCTCAAGCTGGTCCACAGCGTGCCTGCCGCTGATTGGCCCCTTGGCGGGCGCGGCAGAATCCGGCAGACAGGCGGAGACGATCCGGGCCCCTCGGCGGCATGATCGGCTTTTGAGGGAGCATAGAATGAAAGTCATCGTGCTGGGCGGCGGCGTGATCGGGGTCACCACCGCCTACTTCCTCGCCGAGGCCGGCCACGAAGTGACCGTCTATGATCGCCAGCCGGGGCCGGCGCTCGAAACCAGCTTCGCCAATGCCGGGGAAGTGTCGCCGGGCTATGCCTCGCCCTGGGCCGGTCCGGGCATCCCGATCAAAGCCGTCAAATGGCTGTTGATGAAATATGGCCCACTGGTGGTGCGGCCGGCTTTCGATCCGAATATGTGGAGCTGGCTCCTCAAGATGCTGCGCAACTGCACGGCCGAACGCTATGCGCTCAACAAGTCGCGCATGGTGCCGCTTGCCGAATACAGCCGCGACACGCTGAAGGCGCTGCGCGAGGCGACCGGCATCACTTACGACGAACGGACCAAAGGCACGCTGCAGCTCTTCCGCAAGCAGAAGCAGCTCGACGGCACCGACGGCGATGTCGAGGTGCTGAAGAAATATGGCGTTCCCTACGAGATCCTCGACCGCGACGGCTGTGTCGCCGCCGAGCCGGCGCTTGCGGCGGTGCGTGAGAAATTCGTCGGCGGCCTCAGGCTTCCGGGCGACGAGACCGGCGACTGCAAGATGTTCACCGACAAGCTCGCCGAGCTCTGCGTGGCGCGCGGCGCCACCTTCGAATACGGCTCGACCATCCGGCGCATCGTCAGGAACCGCAACCGCCTCACCAATGTGCTTACGGACGGCGGATGGAGAACGGCGGACGCCTTCGTGATGGCGATGGGCAGCTATTCGGCGCAATTCATGCGCTCGCTGGGGCGCCCGATTCCGGTCTATCCGGTGAAGGGCTATTCGATCACGGTGCCGATCACCAATGCCGACGCCGCGCCTGTGTCGACGGTCATGGACGAGACCTACAAGGTGGCGATCACGCGGCTCGGCGACCGCATCCGCGTCGGCGGCACGGCGGAGATTTCGGGTTACGATCTTCGCCTTCATGAATCGCGGCGCCGCACGCTGGAACATTCGGTCGGCGACCTCTTTCCCGGAGGCGGCGACCTCAAGGCGGCGAGCTTCTGGTGCGGCTTGCGGCCGATGACGCCGGACGGACCGCCCTTGGTCGGACTGAGCGAGGTTGCCAATCTCTACCTCAATACCGGCCACGGCACGCTCGGCTGGACCATGGCCTGCGGTTCGGCCAAGGTGCTGGCCGACATCATGTCCAACCGGGTGCCGGAGATCAACGCGCGCGACCTGAGCCCGGAACGGTATCTGAAACCCATTTAAGGTGCGCTGATGTTCAGGTGAGGCCGGCCTGCAAATGCCGATCTCCTACGCTGCCGGTGCTCACGTACTTCAAGTACGCTCCGCTCCGGCCTACGCCGGCCGAAGCCCTCATCAGGGTCTCCGCTCTATGAAGGCTACGGCCGGCGTAGGGCGGTTCTCGGAAATCGTCATTTCCGACTCGGCCTGATCTGAATCTCAACACACCTTAATTCATGTCGAGCGGTTCGCGATCAGAACGCCTGCCTGACCCAACTGTCGCTGAACAGCAGCCGGTAGGCCCAGCCGATCGTGACATTGCTGTCGACCGGGCGCGAATGGGCGAGGTAATCCTCATAGACCGGCTTCATGCGGCGGTAGAAGGCCGGATCGAGCACGACCATGCCGTTCTCCGAGTCATGGAAGAAGCTGCGGTTGTTGAGATTGACCGAGGAGATTGCGACCAACCTCTCGTCGATCATCATGATCTTGGAATGCAAGACGACATCCGGCGCCTTGAACTCGCGGATGTTGATGCGGTCGCCATATTTCTCGACGAACAACTTGTTGAGAGCGGTGAGGAACCGGCCGCCAATATCGCCCTTGAGGTCGATGCGGCCGACCACATCGATCTTGACGCCCCTGGCCAGCGCCCGGTCGAAGGCGCGAGCGATATCGGGCGTCAGGTTGAGGTAGGGATTAACGATCTCGATGCGATGCTCGGCGGTGTCGATCAGTTCGACGAAATAGGCCTCCAGCGCGTGCCCGTCCTCATAGGGCACGGAAATGAAATGCCGCGCTACGCCGCGCGGGGCCGCGCCGGAACGGACCGGAACGGAGAACGGCCGCGACAAATTGGTGTCGGCATCGCGCAGCCAGACGGTCGACAGATGGGCGGCCAGCGTCTCGACGGTCGCCGGGTCGGCGATCTCGATGTCGAAGTCGCTCCAGTTGGAGTAGTAGTTCAGCGAGAAGCCGTCGGTCCTGCCATATTGTTCCAGCTCTGGATAGCGGGTCAGGTCGACCGGTTTGTGGAACAGAAAACCGTCATGGATGTTGCGGCCGCCGATGATGACGCGCGAGCGACCGGGCTGCTCGGCCAGCGTCGCCAGCATCTTGATGTGGTGGGTCTTGTGCAGTTGGGAGAACTGCTCGTCGAATGGCGCGCCGTGATCGGCTTGCCAGCGATATTCCTGCAACTCGACATTGGGGAATTCGGATGCCAGCCGGTGCAGCATGGCGTCGTCCTTATCCCGCTCCAGCACGTCGGTGACCAGGATGCGCACCTTGGTGCCAAGTGCCGCGTGATGGCGGATCAGCCGCTCCATGATACGGCCGGAGAAGTCTGCCTTGAACTCCAGCGACGACAGATAGATCAGCCTGAGCTTCGGCGCGTTGGAGAAATCGAGCGGCAGCTCGGGGTCCGCCCTGTCGAAGGCCCTGTCCGGCAGCGTCCTGCCGAGCAGGGCTTCGACCTTGGCATTGAAGCCGTCGCGCGATTTGCGCAGCAGGGTCGGCGACCCCAATGGCAGCGCACAGGTCTGCGAAAGCCAGCGGCCGGCATAGAAGGCGCGGTCGAGCTCCTCCATACCCGCCGGATCGGGCACCGGACATCGGTCGTAGCGGCTGTCGAGCCTCGCGATCCAGGGATCGGCGCTCTCCTCCCGCAGCAGGATCAGCGGCGCGCCGGCCGGTGCCAGGGTCGAGGTGACGCGAAGATCGCAGCGGGTCACCGCCTGGTCCGGAAACAGGCTGACCGAGGTCTCGTCGGCCGGCAGGCTGAGATGGAGTGGCGCGGCCTTGGCTACCGTGATGGATCGGCCCGATGCGCGGATCGCGAGCGAGCCGTTGCAGGTGCCGCCGACTTCGATAGGCTGCTGACCTGCCTGGCGCAGCACGATCTCGACCGAACGCGCCTCGAGGCCCGAGAAGCTGAAGGTCTTGGGCGCCAAGGGCCGCGCGGCGGCGTCGAGATAGAGCGTCTGCCGCGACACGCGCCAGCGGCCGGTGAAGCTGCCCTCGCCCGGCCTGCCCTGCGCCGGCGCGAGCTCAGTGTCGTCGAGCGGTCTGGCCAACCGCTGCAGCAATGGATAGGTCGCATGGAAGCCGCTGTTCTGGACGTCGCGCCAGTCGCGGCCGAAGCGGCCTGTGCCGTTGGCGCGGTCGAGCGCATGGAGGCGGCTTTGCGCGAGCAGTGCCTGGAACTGTTTCTCGTAGGCGCTGTTGCCGTCGTTCGCGAAATAATGCGCCTCGGCTATCTCCTCGCCGCCGCTGTCCGCGGAGACAGGCAGGCGGCCGCAGGCGTCGTCGCCCGGAAAGACGGCGCAGGCCGAATGTCCAGGCATGCCGGCGCAACCGGCAAATGCTGCCAGCGCCAACCCAAGCAATGCCTTGGCGACAGTCGACCTGAGGCTCATCCGGCCGCCCCGTTCATGGCCTTGAGCTCGGCAGGATCACGTGGCGGCAGGAAGCCTTGTGGAAAGATCCTGCAGACGGGAAAGGCGAAAGTGGCGATCAGCAGCCCGGCTTCGCTGCGCATCTTGCGCGGCGCCGTCCTGTCGTCGCGTATCTTCCTGGCGGAAGCGACGAGCGCGCCGTCGCAGTCGCAATGATTGTGCCGGGCAATGTAGCAGGCGTCGTGGACTCGGCAGGCGGCATCGAGACGGTCGACCGGCTTGGCCGACAGATCGCCGGTGCGCGTGCCAGGGCCGCAATAATTGCCGATGACGAAAGGCGAGGGGCGCGACATGGCATAGCGGATCGGCTTCGGCAGTTCCGCTTCCGGAACCTTCGTCCAGGGATTGGCGCAGCCCGACAGGAAAAGCAGCGGCAGAATGGCAAGAACGGCTCGCATTTCTCCGCCGGCGTTCCGAAGATTGTCCCCCAGAGCGTTTCACCGTTTCACGGAAAGGCGAACCGCTCTATCTCTTTGTTTGACGCAATTCCAGACGGAAGGCTACGGCGAAGGCGCCGAGCCTAACCGCTCACGCTTTTCCTGGAATTGCTCCAGCATGGCGAAGCGCGCTGGTGCCACAGTCGCCGAATTTGTGGCGCAGGCAAGGCGGCAACGACCAACTGCCTGTGATAGGATTGCCGAAGCGAGGGGACTTTGGGATGCGTCTTTTTCTTTTTGCGGCGGCGCGCAAATGGGCGCCGCTTGCGGATGAGGCCAACAAGATCGTGAGCTCGTTCATGCTCGACGCGGATTAGACAAGCGGATTAGACAAAAAGACCGCGCTCGCGCTCCACCGCCTTGGTGATGAAGTTGGCCACGAGCTGGACGCGGCGCAACGGCCGCACCGATTCATGATAGACCAGCCAATAGGCGCGGCGGATGGGCGCGACGATGTCGACCGGCACCAGCTCCGGCATCGAACGGGCGACGAACGTGTGCAGGATGCCGATGCCCGCGCCGGAGCGCACCGCTTCGGCCTGGCCGAGCGCCGACGAGATGGCGAAGCTGGTGCGCCATTCGGGGCTGAACTCGGCGGCATAGTCAAGCGAGGGGCTGACGATGAGGTCCGGCACATAGCCGATCAGCGTGTGCCGGCCGAGCTCGGCCGGCGCTTTCGGCAGGCCGTTGGCTTCGGCATAGGTGCGGGAGGCGAAGAGGCCGAGCGTGTAATCGACCAGCTTGCCCGCCACCAGCCGCCCTTCGGTCGGCCGCTCGACGGTGATCGCGATATCGGCCTCGCGGCGCGACAGCGAGAAGGAGCGCGGCACCGGCACCAGCTGGATGGTGAGCTCGCGGTGCAGCCCAGTCAGCTCGCCCAGTCGTTTTGCCAGGAAGGCGACGCCAAAGCCGTCAGGCGCGCCGATGCGCACTGTGCCCGAAACGTCGTCGCCCTCGCCGGCAATGACCGAGCGTGCGGCGATCATGTCGCCTTCCATGCGCTCGGCTATGTCGAGGAAGCGCTCGCCGGCCGGCGTCAGTTCGCTGCCGGTGGTCAGACGGCGGAAGAGTTTTGTGCGAAGCGCCTCCTCGAGCGCGGCGATGCGGCGCGAGACGGTGGCGTGGTTGAGCTCCAGGCGCTTGGCCGCACCGAGGATCTGCCCGGCGCGCGCCACGGCGAGGAAGATGCGGACGTCATCCCAGTTCATGGGAGTGATCCGTTTTAACCGGCAGCGCCGCGTTCCTGCCCACCCCCCTCTGTCCTGCCGGACATCTCCCCCGCAAGGGGGGAGATTGGCAGCTTCTTTGATGGCGCTTCTTTTCAATGGTTGGTGATTGGCGAAAGCCCTCGTGGCGTCTGATCTCCCCCCTTGCGGGGGAGATGGCCGGCAGGCCAGAGGGGGGTGTGAAGGAACGCAAGCTTCGGCCTTTTCGGCAATCCGTCATTTGCGGCAATTAATGCACAGCTCGGGATCGTTGTCTATTTTCCGCACAACGGTTGCGATCTTCCTCGCGTTGCCATCGCCGCCGCGAAGGCGGACAATGCGTCATCACCAAACAAGGGAGAGAAGCATGATCGAATACGGTCATTTCATCGGCGGCAAGCGTGTCGCCGGCACCAGCGGGCGCAAGCAGGATGTGATGCAGCCGATGGACGGCTCCGTGCGCGGCACGGTGGCTTTAGCCTCGCAGGCAGAACTGCGCGCCGCGGTCGGGAACGCCATGGCGGCACAGCCGAAATGGGCGGCCACCAACCCGCAGCGCCGCGTGCGCGTGCTGATGAAGTTCCTCGAGCTGGTCCAGCGCGACTATGACGAGCTGGCCGATATCCTGGCGCGCGAGCACGGCAAGACCATCGCCGATGCGCGCGGCGACATCCAGCGCGGCCTCGAAGTGGTCGAGGTCTGCATCGGCGCGCCGCACATGATGAAGGGCGAGTTCACCGATGGCGCCGGCCCCGGCATCGATGTCTATTCGATGCGCCAGCCGCTCGGCGTCGTCGCCGGCATCACCCCGTTCAACTTCCCGGCGATGATCCCGCTGTGGAAGATCGCGCCGGCCATCGCCTGCGGCAACGCCTTCATCCTGAAGCCGTCCGAGCGCGATCCGGGCGTGCCGATCCGCATCGCCGAACTCTTCATCGAGGCCGGGCTGCCTGCCGGTATCCTCAACGTCGTCAATGGCGACAAGGAAGTGGTCGACGCCATCCTCGACGATCCGGGCATCAAGGCGATCGGCTTCGTCGGCTCGACGCCGATTGCCCACTACATCTATTCGCGCGGCACGGCATCGGGCAAGCGCGTGCAGTGCTTCGGCGGCGCCAAGAACCACATGATCATCATGCCCGACGCCGACATGGACCAGACGGTCGATGCGCTCATCGGCGCCGGCTACGGCTCGGCCGGCGAGCGCTGCATGGCGATCTCGGTGGCCGTCCCGGTCGGCAACGACACCGCCAACCGGCTGATGGAAAAGCTGGTGCCGCGCGTCGAAAGCCTGAAGGTCGGCCCCTCGACCGATTCTTCCGCTGATTTCGGCCCGCTGGTGACCGCACAGGCGCTGGAGCGCGTGAAGGGCTATGTCGATATCGGCGTCAAGGAAGGCGCCAAGCTTGTCGTCGACGGCCGCGGCTTCAAGATGCAGGGCTATGAGAACGGCTACTATATGGGCGGCTGCCTGTTCGACAACGTGACCGCGGACATGCGCATCTACAAGGAAGAGATCTTCGGGCCGGTGCTCTCGGTTGTGCGCGCGCCGCGCTATGAGGACGCCATCAAGCTCGCCAACGACCACGAGATGGGCAACGGCGTCGCCATCTTCACCCGCGACGGCGACGCCGCGCGGGATTTCGCCTCCAGAGTCCAGGTCGGCATGGTCGGCATCAACGTGCCGATCCCGGTTCCGATCGCCTATTACACCTTCGGCGGCTGGAAGGCGTCGTCCTTCGGCGACCTCAACCAGCACGGCCCGGACGCGTTCCGCTTCTACACCAAGACTAAGACGGTCACCTCGCGTTGGCCGTCGGGCATCAAGGATGGCGCGGAATTCGTCATCCCGACGATGAACTAGCCCGACGGTTTCCTCGTTTGCGCGTCCTCGCCACTTCGTGGCTGCGGGCGCGCGGCGAGGCCTCAAGGACGGCGCCGAGTTCGTCATCCCGACGATGAACTGACCCCGGACGATTTTCCAAATCAACATTGAGGAGCAGCGCGGCGCAAGCCGCGCTTTCCTTTTTATGGCGTCAAGCGGGTCAGCCGCCCTTTAAATCTTGCTGTTTGCAGGTTCGTGGCGTCAGCAGCACAACTCAAGGTGCATGGTCTCTGGAAAGCACGTCGGGAAAGCATCTGCACCTTCTGATAATTCCATCGCCGTGTGATGGAACCAACAGACCACCATCTGCCTTAGGCTATATTCCTGCCATGCGGGCAGGCAACCAAGCAGCGCCGGTTCAAGCCGGGGTTCTCGTCTGGCGCGAGGAGGTGTCAGATGACACGATTTTTTGTGGCGGCAATATTGGCGGCGGCCGCGATCACCGTTGGAGCCGCGCCGGCGAGCGCGGCGGCTCAATGTGCGCCACGCGCCGACATCATCAAGGCGCTTGGCGACAAGTTCCACGAAACCGAAGCCGGGCGCGGACTGATCAATCCGAACGTCGTGCTCGAGATCTTCGTCTCCGACCAGGGAAGCTGGACGGTGCTGGCCTCCGACACCAAGGGCCAGAGCTGCGTCCTTTCCGTCGGCGAGGGCTGGGATAGCCCGACGATCACCGCGGCGATGCCGGGCGCCTGAAAACGCCAGGAGCCGGGGTGAGTGCCACAACGGCTCCTGCGGCGGAGCGTCAAGTCGCGCCAAGGAAGGCGCTTCCCATGGCGCCGCTTGTTTATGGAGCGGAGCTTCACCATATCGAATCCAGAGTCATGATCTCCCGACGACAGACCGGAAGCCAGAAGGAATGACGCGATGAAGACGTCCAATCCGGCCTGGAGCCTTCCGGCACACTGAGGCGGCCGAATGTGCCTCCCTTGCCGGAATGCGAAGGCAAAGGAGGTGCCCCATGGCACGCGAATTTTCGTTTCAATGGGTCAAGCTTGCGGCCGTTGGCGCCATGATGGCGCTTTCGGCAGTTCCGGCGCGGGCGCAAGTCATCTGCGGCGGCCATGACTATCTGGTCGCGAGGTTGGCGGAGGCATTCGAGGAGAAGCGGCTGGGCTATGGCGTGGCCGGACAAGTCGCCATCTTCGAGGTGTTCGTCTCGGCCGGCGGAACCTGGACGATCCTGATGACCGACGTCAAAGGCCAGAGCTGCATCCTGGCCGCCGGCGAGGGGTGGGAAGACACGCTGGCCAGCGCGGTCGGGCAGCCGGGCGGCTGAACGCCTCGAGCAGGCGCCGATCCTGCTCAGCGCGTGGCGGCCACCTCGGCATGACCGCGCAGCAGCGCTATCAGCTTCTTGGCGTCCTTGGCGGCGGCTTCTTCGTCGCCGTCGAGGATGGAGCGGATCAAAGCGACGTGGTGCTCGGCCGATTCGGCGAGGCCGGTGTCGGCCTTGTAGCGGTACCAGAAGCGGCGGCTGTGGGTCTGCAGGGGGGCGGCGACGCGCGCCGCGAAGGGGTTGTCGGCGGCGATGGCCAACGCCTCGTCGAGCGCCTTGTCGGCCTGGATGAAGGCAAGCACGTTGGTCGAGATCACCGCCTTCTGCATGGCCAGGGCCGCCTCGTGGAACAGGTCAGCGGCCTCGCGGGTCACGAAGCGGGCAGCCGAACGGGCGAGCACGACCTCGATGCCGCGCCGCGCATCCAGCACCCGCAACCAGTCGCCGGCGTGAAGCGGCGCGACCGCGATGCCCGCGCGGGGTCTGATGTCGAGAAGCCCTTCCCAGGCCAGCCGCTGGATCGCCTCGCGCACCGGGGTGCGTCCGAGGCCCAGCCGATCGATCAGCGCGCCTTCGGTGACGAAGCTCGACGGTGCCAGCTCGAGCGTGACGATCATGTGCTCCAGCGCGCGATAGGCCTTGGTCGCCGCCGGTTCGAAGGCCGCGTTCGATTCAGCGGATATCAATGGCGAGATCAAAGGTCGGCTCCTGATATATTTTTCATATATCATAACGGGTTCAGCATTGACGAGCCAGCTCTTAATAGATATACGCCTGATATATCAATTGGAGAGACAGCTATGTGGACCGGAGTTTTCCCCGCCGTCACGACCAAATTCACCGCCGACGACCGCCTGGATCATGCCGAGATGGAGCGCTGCTATTCTCTGCAGATGGAGGCCGGTTGCGACGGCATCATCGTCTGCGGCTCGCTTGGCGAGGGGCCGATGCTGTCGCCTGACGAGAAGATCGAGGTGCTGAAGACGGCGCAGAAAATCGCCGGCAAGAAGCCGGTGCTCTTGACCGTCAACGAGCCCGGCACCCGCGAGGCGGCTGTTATCGCCAAACGCGCCGCCAAGGAAGGCGCCGATGGGCTGATGGTGGTGCCGAGCCCGATCTACCACACCAACCCGCAAGAGACGGTCGCCGCCCTGCGCGCCGTCGCGGAAGCCGGCGACCTGCCGGTGATGATCTATTCCAACCGGCTCGCCTACCGCGTCGATGTCACCGTCGACCTGATGGAGGAGCTGGCGTCGGACAGACGCTTCGTCGCCATCAAGGAATCCTCCGACGACATCCGCCGCTCGACCGAGATCATCAATCGGTTCGGCGACCGCTACGACCTCTTCACCGGCGTCGACAACCTCGCCTTCGAGGCGCTGTCGGTCGGCGCAATCGGCTGGGTCGCCGGCCTTGTCACCGCCTTCCCGCGCGAGACGGTCGCGATCTACCAGCTGATGCGGCAGGGCCGCCGCGACGAGGCGCTGGCGATCTATCGCTGGTTCCGGCCCTTGCTCGACCTCGATGTCTCGACCTATCTGGTCCAAAACATCAAGCTTGCCGAAGTGCTGGCGATCGGTACCAATGATCGAGTGCGCATGCCGCGCCAGCCGCTGTCGGGTGAACGCCGCAAGGCGGTCGAAAAGATCGTCCGGGATGCGCTGGCGGTGCGGCCGAAGCTGCCGCCGCTGCAGACGTCTCCTCGATCGACAAACAAGCTGGTGGCGGCCGAATAAGGGACAGCCCTGACGTGCAAGGAAATTCCAAATCCCTGGAACAGGAGCGGCGCTCCGCCACTGGGGCACCTTCTCCCCGTGCGCGGGGAGAAGCGGAAGACATCGCCATCATCGGCGGCGGCATCATCGGCATCTGCGCTGCCACCCTGCTCTCGGAAGCGGGGCGCAGCGTCACCGTCTTCGACCGCACCGGCATATGCGAGGAGACGAGCTCCGGCAATGCCGCCGCCTTCGCCTTCTCCGACGTGCTGCCGCTGGCGCATAAGGGGATGATCCGGCAATTGCCGAAATGGCTCGCCGACCCGCTCGGGCCTTTGACCATTCCGCCGGCCTATCTGCCGAAACTCCTGCCCTGGCTGATCCGCTTCTGGCGGGCCGGCGCGCCCAAGCACTACGAAGCGAGCTTTGCCACGCAGGCCGGCATGATGAGCTTGGCCGAGGCCGAATGGATGGCGCTGCTCGACCGCTCCGGCACGCGGCCGATGCTGCGCGAGGATGGTTCGCTGGAGTTCTATGAGAACGAGGCGGAGTTCCGCGCCTCGCTGCCCGGCTGGGCGGAACGCCAGCGTTTCGGCATTGGCTTCCGCCATGTCGAGGACGAAGAGATGGCCGCGCTCCAGCCGGGGCTTTCGCCGCGCTTCGTCAAGGCCACCTTCGTGCCGGGCTGGAAGACGGTCGCCGATCCGAAGCTGCTCGGCAAGGCGATCTGGGCCTATGCGGAAAAGCTCGGCGCCCGTTTCGAGCATGCGCGGGTCGAGCGCATCGAGGCCAGCGCAGACGGCGCGACGATCATCCTGGCCGACGGCAGCAGGCGCACGGCCAAGAAGCTCCTGATCGCCGCCGGCGCCTGGTCGCATCTCCTGGCAAGAAATCTCGGCGACCGCATCCCACTCGAAACCGAGCGCGGCTATAACACGACGCTGCCTGTGTCGGCTTTCGACGTGAGGCGGCAGCTGATCTTTTCCGGGCATGGCTTCGTCATCACGCCGCTCGAAACCGGCTTGCGCGTCGGCGGCGCCGTCGAGCTCGGCGGCATCGAGCGGCCACCCAATTTCGCCCGTTCCAAGGCGATGCTGGAGAAGGCGAAGCGTTTCCTGCCCGGGCTCGACCCGTCCGGCGGCCGCGAGTGGATGGGCTATCGTCCATCACTGCCGGATTCATTGCCGGTCATCGGCGCGGCGCGCGCGCCGAACGTCTATTATGCCTTCGGCCACGGCCATCTTGGCCTCACCCAGTCGGCGGCGACCGGCCGCTTGATCCGCGATCTCGTTCTCGGGCAGACTCCGCCGCTCGATCTCACGCCCTTCAGTCCGCAGCGTTTCTGAAAAAGAGTGCATCATGGCGAAAAAATCCTTCTTCTGCATCGACGGCCACACCTGCGGCAACCCGGTGCGCCTGGTCGCCGGCGGCGGGCCGCTGCTCGAGGGGGCGACCATGATGGAGCGGCGGGCGCATTTCCTCGCCGAATATGACTGGATCCGCACCGGGCTGATGTTCGAGCCGCGCGGCCATGACGTGATGTCGGGCTCGATCCTCTACCCGCCGACGCGCGAGGACTGCGACATCGCCATCCTGTTCATCGAGACCTCGGGCTGCCTGCCGATGTGCGGCCATGGTACGATCGGCACCGTCACGATGGCGATCGAACACGGGCTGGTGAAGCCAAAGACGCCGGGCGTCTTGAGACTCGACACGCCGGCCGGCCTTGTCATCGCCGAATACAAACAGGTCGGCGAATATGTCGAGGAGGTGCGCATCACCAACGTGCCGTCCTTCCTCTATGCCGAAGGATTGACCGTCGACTGCCCGGTGCTCGGGGAGATCAGCGTCGACGTCGCTTATGGCGGCAATTTCTACGCCATCGTCGAGCCACAGAAGAATTATCGGGACATGGCCGATTACTCGGCGGGCAACCTCATCGCCTGGAGCCCGGTGGTGCGCCAGCGCCTCAACGAGAAATACTCTTTCGTGCATCCGGAGAACCCCGGCATCAACCGGCTCTCGCATATGCTGTGGACGGGCAAGCCGAAACATGCCGAGGCCGATGCGCGCAACGCCGTCTTCTATGGCGACAAGGCGATCGACCGCTCGCCTTGCGGCACGGGCACCTCGGCACGCATGGCGCAGCTCCATGCCAAGGGCAAGCTCAAGCCCGGCGACAGTTTCGTGCATGAATCGATCATCGGCTCGCTGTTCAAGGGTAGGGTCGAAAAGGAGGTCAGCGTGGCGGGCAAGCCGGCGATCATCCCCTCGATCGGCGGCTGGGCACGGATGACCGGGTTGAACACCATCTTCATCGACGACCGCGATCCGTTCGCGCACGGGTTCATCGTCACATAAGCGTCATAGCTCGCGCAACGGAAGGCGCTCCGGCTAAAATGGAGTGCCTTCGTTCGCGCAAGAAATCTTCACATCACCTTCTTTTGACGGCACTTTCTTCGAAAGGACGGGCATTATAGGGGTGAATCGTCAAAGACATTGCGTTATGCCAATGATAGGGTCCGCGATAGTCCAGGGGTCGGGCGCGAAAAAACGGGCAATCGGACGGCGTGCTTCCAAACCACGCGGAGCGATTGAAAAATCACGTTGCAATCCGGGCTCGAAACTTTACGACTAGGGGCAATACGAAAAGGAATGCGTCCTGAAAGGCGACATTCCAGGGGAGCCGCATAAATATGCAGTATTTCGTCCAGCAGCTTATCAATGGGCTGACGCTGGGATCGATCTATGGGCTGATCGCGATCGGCTACACGATGGTCTACGGCATCATCGGCATGATCAATTTCGCCCATGGCGACATCTTCATGGTCGGCGCCTTCACGGCGCTCATCGTCTTCCTGATCCTTGGCGCGCTGTTCTATTCGGTGCCGGTCGTGGTGGCGCTCCTGATCATGATGATCGTGGCGATGCTTCTCACCAGCCTCTACAACTGGACGATCGAGAAGGTAGCCTACCGGCCGCTGCGCGGCTCGTTCCGCCTGGCGCCGCTGATCACCGCCATCGGCATGTCGATCGCGCTGTCCAACTTCGTCCAGGTCACGCAAGGGCCGCGCAACAAGCCGATTCCGCCGCTGGTCAGCCAAGTCTACACTGTTGATGGCGTGAGCGTTTCACTGAAGCAGATCCTCATCGTGATCGTCACCGTCATACTGCTGGCGATCTTCTGGTATCTCGTCAACAGAACGGCGCTCGGGCGGGCGCAGCGCGCCTGCGAACAGGACCGCAAGATGGCCGCGCTGCTGGGCATCGACGTCGACCGCACCATCTCCATCACCTTCATCATGGGCGCGGCCCTTGCCGCGGTCGCCGGCACGCTGTTCCTGATGTATTACGGCGTCGTGGTGTTCTCGGACGGCTTCGTGCCGGGCGTGAAAGCCTTCACGGCGGCCGTGCTTGGCGGCATCGGCTCCCTGCCCGGCGCCGTGCTCGGAGGATTGCTCATCGGCTTCATCGAGAGCATGTGGTCGGCCTATTTCTCGATCGACTACAAGGACGTCGCCGCTTTCTCGATCCTGGCGATCGTGCTGATCTTCCTGCCCTCCGGCATCCTCGGCCGGCCTGAAGTCGAAAAGGTCTGATCCTCATGGCCGCTACCGTGTCTTCGGAGCGCGACGCCGTCGCTACTCCCATCCAACGTGCTTTCCGCGAGGCGCTTTACGCCGGCGCCATTTCGCTCGGCCTGTTCGTGCTTTTCATCGGTCTCAGGACCGACCAGAACATCAGCAACGAACTGATCCTGGTGCAGCGCTGGGGCTTGCTCGCCCTGGTGGTCATTGCCACTGCCGTTGGCCGCTTCCTGTATGTTGCTTATGGCCAGCCCTTCCTGGCGAGTCTGAAGGTCGCCGACATCGACACAGGCCTGCTGCCCGAGACCGTGGCGGCACGCTTCTTCAGGATGCCTTTTTTCATAGCCGCGGTCGTTATCGCAGCCTTGCTGTTCGTGCTGGCCGGCTCGCTTGACGGGCTGCTCGGACCCGACCTTGCCGGCTACGCACGCTTCGTGCGGGCGTTGGCGATCATCTATGCCGTCGCCTGGGTAATGTATTATTTCCGGGCCTTCATCCACGCCCACTTGTCGGCGTTGGGCATCAGCGCGCTGGCGCTCTATCCGGTCGTCGTCGTGCTGGTGCTTGCGCTGATGACAGGGTCGATGGCGGGAGGTTTTCAGGGCTCTCTGAAGTGGGTCGACAATTTCGGCATACAGATCCTGATCTATGTGATGCTGGCTTGGGGGCTGAACATCGTCATCGGCCTCGCCGGACTGCTCGACCTCGGTTATGTCGCCTTCTATGCTGTCGGCGCGTATGCCTACGCGCTGCTCGGCACGCATTTCGGCCTGTCCTTCTGGATTCTGCTTCCGGCCGCCGGCTGCATGGCCGCATTCTGGGGCGTCATGCTCGGCTTTCCGGTGCTGCGATTGCGCGGCGACTATCTGGCGATCGTCACGCTCGCCTTCGGCGAGATCATCCGGCTCGTGCTGATCAACTGGCGCGAAGTGACCAATGGTTCGGCCGGCATCTCCGGCATTCCGAAAGTCTCGTTCTTCGGCCTGATGACGTTCAACGTCTCCGATCCGAACTACATCGCTAAGGTTTTGAACATCGCCACATCGAGCGCCTACTACAAGATTTTCCTCTATTATCTAATCTTAGGGCTCTGCCTCCTCACCGCCTTCGTCACCGTCAGACTGCGCCGTCTGCCGGTCGGCAGGGCGTGGGAAGCGCTACGTGAGGACGAGATCGCCTGCCGCTCGCTCGGCATCAACACCACCACTACCAAGCTGACGGCGTTCGCCACCGGCGCCATGTTCGGCGGCTTTGCCGGCTCGTTCTTCGCCGCACGGCAAGGGTTCGTCAGCCCAGAATCCTTCGTCTTCCTGGAATCGGCGATCGTCCTTGCCATCGTCGTGCTTGGCGGCATGGGTTCGCTGATCGGCATCGCCATAGCGGCACTGGTGATGATCGGCGGCACTGAAGCGTTGCGAGAACTCGACTTCCTGAAGCGGGTCTTCGGTCCCGATTTCACGCCTGAACTCTACCGCATGCTCCTGTTCGGCATGGCCATGGTGATCGTCATGCTGTGGAAGCCGCGCGGCTTCGTCGGCAGCCGCGAGCCCACGGCCTTCCTCAAGCAGCGAAGAGCGGTCTCGGCCTCCTTCACCAAGGAGGGCCACGGCTGATGAACGCGACCCCTTCCTCGAACGACTTCATCCTGCAGGTCGAGCATCTGTCGATGAAGTTCGGCGGCCTGGTCGCCATCGGCGACCTGTCGTTCCAGGCCAGGCGCGGCGAGATCACCGCGTTGATCGGCCCGAACGGCGCCGGCAAGACCACGGTGTTCAACTGCATCACCGGCTTCTACAAGCCGACCGAAGGCATGATGACGCTGAACCGGAACGACGGCTCGACCTATCTGCTCGAGCGCCTGCCCAACCATGAGATCCCGGCGCGCGCCAAGGTGGCGCGCACTTTCCAGAACATCCGCCTGTTCTCCGGCATGACGCTGCTCGAGAACCTGCTCGTTGCTCAGCACAACAAGCTGATGAAGGCATCGGGCTATACCCTTCTCGGCCTATTCGGCTTTCCGAGCTATCGACAGGCCTCGGCCGAATCGATCGAACTCGCCAGGCACTGGCTGGAGAAGGCCGATCTCGTCGACCGCGCCGACGATCCCGCCGGCGACCTGCCCTATGGCGCGCAGCGGCGCCTGGAGATTGCGCGCGCCATGTGCACCGGGCCGGAGCTTCTGTGCCTGGACGAGCCGGCCGCCGGCCTCAATCCGAAGGAATCGGCCGCGCTCAACGAGCTGTTGATGGGCATCAAAAGCACCGGCACGTCGATCCTGCTCATCGAGCATGACATGTCGGTGGTGATGCAGATCTCCGACCATGTCGTCGTGCTCGAATACGGCCGCAAGATTTCCGACGGCAATCCGGCATCGGTCAGGACCGACCCGCGCGTCATCGCCGCCTATCTCGGCGTCGACGACGAAGAGGTCGAGACGGTGCTGACCGAGGTCGGCGACGAGGACGTGATCGAGCAGCTCGATACCGGCCCCGATTCCGCGCATGGGCCCGGCAATACCGCTTCGATGATGGCGGGGCCGGTTTCCGATTCCGTCGAACATGCGAATGAGGGCGAGCGGGTCACCGTGTCGAAGGGCGCCTCGAAGGCGGCGCAGGTCGACGCGCGCGCCGCTTCGGTAGCCAGCAAGCCCCAATCGGCAGCCAAGCCGGCCGCGAAATCCGGCACTGCGAAAGCGGCACCTAACAAGCCGGCTGCCAAGGCGCCCGCCGCGAAAGCCGGCAGTGCTTCGAAGGGCAAGGACACAGCGGCCAAGCCCACAGCGGGCAAGCGCGGAGGGCGCAAATAATGGCCGGCACAACGCTGCTCGACATCAAGGGCGTCGAGACCTATTACGGCAACATCCGCGCGCTGAACGGCGTCAATGTGCAGGTCAACCAGGGTGAGATCGTGGCGCTTATCGGCGCCAACGGCGCCGGCAAGTCGACCTTGATGATGACCATCTTCGGCGCTCCTCGCGCGCGGACCGGCACCATCACCTTCGCCGGCACCGACATCACCCAGCTACCGACGCACGAGATCGCCCGCCTGCGTATCGCCCAGTCGCCGGAAGGACGCCGCATCTTCCCGCGCATGACGGTGATGGAAAACCTGCAGATGGGCGCCAGCCTCGACAACCTCAAACATTATGACGAGGACGTCGAAAAGGTGTTCACGCTGTTCCCGCGGCTGAAGGAGCGCATCACCCAGCGCGGCGGCACCCTGTCGGGCGGCGAGCAGCAGATGCTGTCGATCGGGCGCGCGCTGATGGCGCGGCCGAAACTGCTTTTGCTGGACGAGCCGTCGCTGGGCTTGGCGCCGCTGATCGTCAAGCAGATCTTCGACGCCATCCGCGAGCTCAACAAGACGCAGGGGCTGACCGTGTTCCTGGTCGAGCAGAACGCCTTCGGCGCGCTCAAACTGGCCACGCGCGGTTATGTCATGGTCAACGGCAATGTGACGATGAGCGGCACCGGCAAGGAACTGCTCGCCAATCCGGAAGTGCGGGCCGCCTATCTCGAAGGCGGACATCATTAGAGCGCGATGACTTTCCCAAGATCGCCATCCCGCTCTAAGGCTTTGTTCTTGAAGCATGACCTTCTCCGAAAAGTCTGCAACTTTTCGGGATCATGCTAAGATCTGGGGATATCAACCATGCAGGGTATTATCTATGAAGAGGCCACGATCTGGCAGTTCCTGTTCGTCACAGGCCTGCTTGGCGGCGGGGCGGCATGGATGACAGGCAAGGCGGCGGCTCAGACCTGGAGCACGTATCTGCAGCTGTTTTTCTACCTGCTCGGTCTCGGCATCGGCGTCAGGTTCATCCATCACGCTTTGTTCGAGGGCACGATGTTCTCGCTGCATTACTATATCGTCGACACCATCGTGCTGATGATTTTCGGCTTCGTCGGCTATCAATACACACGCACCAACCAAATGGTCACACAGTATAACTGGCTCTATGAAAGAGCTTCCTTGTTAAGCTGGAAACCGAAAGCTTGACGTTCACCATTACGCCGTTTCGGGGATGAATCGGCGTGACAAGTGCCTGAAAATCGGCATTCTATGCTTTCTGCGATAAGGGTGGGCATCGCATGAAAGTATCATCCACGCCCACTCCGTAAATGGGAGCGTTTCAATGAAAAAATCACTTTTGTCCGCCGTGGCGCTGACCGCGTTCGTCGCGTTCAGCGGCAGCGCGTGGGCCGACATCCTGATCGGCGTCGCCGGTCCGATCACCGGTCCGAACGCCGCCTTCGGCGCGCAGTTGCAGAAGGGCGCGGAACAGGCGATCGCCGACATCAACGCGGCGGGCGGCATCCTCGGCCAGCAGCTCAAACTCGAGATCGGTGACGACGTCTCCGACCCCAAGCAAGGCATCTCGGTCGCCAACAAGTTCGTCGCCGATGGCGTCAAGTATGTCGACGGCCACTTCAATTCGGGCGTCTCGATCCCGGCGTCGGAAGTCTATCAAGAGAACGGCATCCTCGAGATCACGCCGGCCGCGACCAATCCGAAGTTCACCGAGCGCGGCATGTGGAACACCTTCCGCACCTGCGGTCGCGACGACCAGCAGGGCAAGGTGGCCGGCGATTACATCGCCAAGAACTTCAAGGATGCCAAGATCGCCATCATCCACGACAAGACGCCTTATGGCCAGGGTCTTGCCGACGAGACCAAGAAGAACCTGAACGCCAACGGCATCAAGGAAGTATTGTATGAAGGCGTGAATGTCGGCGACAAGGACTTCTCGGCCCTCATCGCCAAGATGAAGGAAAACGGTGTCACGCTCATCTATTGGGGCGGCCTGCACACCGAAGCCGGCCTGATCATCCGTCAGTCGGCTGACCAGGGCCTGAAGGCGCCGCTGTTCTCGGGCGACGGTATCGTCTCCAACGAACTGGCCTCGATCGCGGGTGATGCCGTTGCCGGCACGCTCAACACCTTCGCTCCGGATCCGCGCAAGAATCCGGCCGCCAAGGAAGTGGTGGAGAAGTTCCGCGCCAACGGCTTCGAGCCGGAAGCCTACACGCTCTACTCCTATGCCGCGGTGCAGATCATCGCCCAGGCCATCGCCAAGACCGGCTCGGCCGACGATGCGCAGAAGGTCGCCGAGACGATCAGGGCCAACACCTGGAAGACGGCCATCGGAGACATCGGTTACGACGCCAAGGGCGACATCACCCGTCCCGACTATGTCATCTACGAGTGGAAGAAGGGCGACGACGGCAAGTACAGCTACTTCGAGAAATAAGCCGGCAAACTCAAGCCGACTGTTCGGAATGCCCGGCGCTTGCGCCGGGCATTTTCGTTTGCGGATTTGCGGCCGGCCGGAAAGCTCCGTGGCATGTCGTGGACTTGCCGTCCACCGCCGACTGCCGATGTTCGAACAACAGCAATGACGATTTGGCGCAAACAGGCGACTTAAATCGTTTTAGCTGTCGCGCAAATTTGTTTGCGCTGCAGCATTTTCCCGTTAATCATTGCGCCGGTTCATCTCCCTTCCGCTGCTGGAGCCCAGTCCTTGGCCATCACGAAGATACTCGTCGCCAACCGGTCCGAAATCGCCATCCGCGTGTTCCGCGCGGCCAACGAGCTCGGCCTCAAAACCGTGGCGATCTGGGCGGAGGAGGACAAATATTCGCTGCACCGCTTCAAGGCCGACGAGAGCTATCAGGTCGGGCGCGGACCGCATCTCGCCAAGGATATGGGGCCGATCGAGAGCTACCTGTCGATCGAGGAGGTGATCCGCGTCGCCAGGCTGTCGGGCGCCGACGCCATCCATCCCGGCTACGGCCTGCTCTCGGAAAGCCCGGAATTCGCAGAAGCCTGCGCCGAAGCCGGCATCACTTTCATCGGGCCGAAGCCGGAAACGATGCGCAGGCTGGGCAACAAGGTCGCCGCGCGCAACCTGGCGATCGAGGTCGGCGTGCCGGTCGTGCCGGCAACCGATCCGCTGCCGGACGACATGGACGAGGTGAAGAAGCTCGCGGCGCAAATCGGTTATCCGGTGATGCTCAAGGCCTCGTGGGGCGGCGGCGGCCGCGGCATGCGCGCTATCCGTTCCGAAGCCGACCTCGCGCGCGAGGTGATGGAAGGCAAGCGCGAGGCCAAGGCCGCCTTCGGCAAGGACGAGGTCTATCTCGAAAAGCTGATCGAGCGCGCGCGGCATGTCGAGGTGCAGGTGCTGGGCGACACTCACGGCAATGCGGTGCATCTGTTCGAGCGCGACTGCTCGATCCAGCGCCGCAACCAGAAGGTCGTGGAGCGTGCGCCGGCGCCCTATCTCAGCGAAGAGCTGCGCCAGGAGCTCTGCGGCTACGCGCTCAAGATCGCGCGCGAGACCAGCTATATCGGCGCCGGCACGGTCGAGTTCCTGCAGGACGCCGACACCGGCAAGTTCTACTTCATCGAGGTCAATCCGCGCATCCAGGTCGAGCACACCGTCACCGAGCAGGTGACGGGCATCGACATCGTCAAGGCGCAGATCCACATCCTCGACGGCTTCGCCATCGGCACCAAGCAATCGGGCGTGCCGGCGCAGAAGGACATCAGGCTGAACGGCCATGCGCTCCAGTGCCGCATCACCACCGAGGATCCGGAGCACAATTTCATCCCGGACTATGGCCGCATCACCGCCTATCGCGAGGCGGCAGGCTTCGGCATCCGGCTCGACGGCGGCACCGCCTATTCGGGCGCGGTCATCACCCGTTTCTACGATCCGCTGCTGGAAAAGGTGACAGCCTGGGCGCCGACGCCCGGCGAGGCGATTTCGCGCATGAACCGGGCGCTGCGCGAGTTCCGCATTCGTGGCGTCGCCACCAACCTCACCTTCCTCGAAGCGATCATCAACCACCCGCGCTTCGCCGACAATTCCTATACGACCAGGTTCATCGACACGACGCCGGAGCTGTTCGAGCAGGTGAAGCGGCAGGACCGGGCTACCAAGCTGCTCAACTACCTCGCGGACGTCAGCGTCAACGGCCATCCGGAGACGCGCGGCCGGCCGATGCCGAAGGCGAATGCGGCCGCACCCGTGGTGCCCTACCTCAACGGCCATGTTCCGGACGGCAGCAAGCAGAGGCTCGATGCGCTAGGCCCCGAGAAATTCGCGGCCTGGATGCGCGAGCAGCGCCAGGTGCTGGTCACCGACACGACGATGCGCGACGGCCACCAGTCGCTGCTCGCCACGCGCATGCGCACCTATGACATCGTCGGCACCGCTGGCACCTATGCGCGGGCGTTGCCGCAGCTCTTGTCGCTGGAATGCTGGGGCGGCGCGACGTTCGATGTCGCCATGCGCTTCCTCACCGAGGATCCGTGGGAGCGGCTGAGCAAAGTGCGCGAGGCGGCGCCCAATCTTCTGCTGCAGATGCTTTTGCGCGGCGCCAACGGCGTCGGCTACACCAACTATCCCGACAATGTCGTCCAGCATTTCGTCGCCCAAGCGGCAGCCGGCGGCGTCGATCTGTTCCGCGTCTTCGACTGCCTGAACTGGGTCGAGAACATGCGCGTCGCCATGGACGCGGTCGGCGCCGAGGGCAAGCTGGTCGAGGCGGCGATGTGCTATACCGGCAACATCCTCGATCCGGCCCGCGCCAAATACGACCTCAAATACTATGTCGGGCTGGCCAAGGAGTTGGAAGCCGCCGGCGCGCATATCATCGCCGTCAAGGACATGGCCGGCCTGTTGAAGCCGGCCGCGGCGCGCGTGCTTTTCAAGGCGCTGCGCGAGGCGACCGACCTGCCGATCCATTTCCACACGCATGACACGTCGGGGCTTTCGGCAGCGACGGTGCTGGCGGCGGTGGAGAGCGGCGCCGACGCGATCGACGCGGCGATGGATTCCTTCTCCGGCAACACCTCGCAGCCCTGCCTCGGCTCGATCGTCGAGGCGCTGAAGGGCACCGAGCGCGATCCCGGTCTCGATCTGCAATGGATCCGCCGCATTTCCTTCTACTGGGAAGCGGTGCGCAACCAGTACGCCGCCTTCGAGAGCGACCTCAAGGGACCGGCCTCCGAAGTCTACCTGCACGAGATGCCGGGCGGCCAGTTCACCAACCTAAAGGAACAGGCGCGCTCGCTTGGCCTGGAGACGCGCTGGCATGAGGTCGCGCAGGCCTATCACGACGTCAACCTGATGTTCGGCGACATCGTCAAGGTGACGCCGTCGTCCAAGGTGGTGGGCGACATGGCGCTGATGATGGTCAGCCAGGATCTCACCGTCGCCGATGTCGAGAACCCCGCCAAGGACATCGCCTTCCCGGATTCGGTCGTGTCGATGCTGCGCGGCGACCTCGGCCAGTCGCCCGGCGGTTGGCCGGCGGCACTGCAAAAGAAGGCGCTGAAGGGCGAGAAGCCGATCACTGTGCGGCCCGGCTCGCTGCTAAAAGCAGCCGATCTCAAGGCCAGCCGCAAGGACATCGAGGGCAAGCTCGACCGCAAGCTCTCGGAATATGAGTTCGCCTCCTGGCTGATGTACCCCAAGGTGTTCACCGATTTCGCCGCGGCGCAGGAGACCTACGGGCCGGTGAGCGTGCTGCCGACGCCGACCTATTTCTACGGCATGAAGCCGGAAGACGAGATCTTCCTCGACATCGAGAAGGGCAAGACGCTGGTGGTTCGCTGCCAGGCGTTCGGCGATGTCGACGACAAGGGCATGGTCACCGTGTTCTTCGAGCTCAACGGCCAGCCGCGCCGCGTCAAGGTGCCGGACAGGGCGCATGGCGCTTCCGCCGCCAAGGCGCGCCGCAAGGCCGAGCCCGGCAATGAGGCGCATGTCGGCGCACCGATGCCCGGCGTCGTGTCGGCGCTTGCCGTGGCGGCCGGACAAGCGGTCAAGGCGGGCGACGTGCTCTTGTCGATCGAGGCCATGAAGATGGAAACCGCGCTGCATGCTGAACGCGACGGCGAGGTCGCCGAGGTGCTGGTCAAGGCCGGCGACCAGATCGATGCGAAGGATCTCTTGATCGCCTTCAAGTAGGTGCGATCGGGACGTCGAACGGACGATTGACAGCAGCCGTCCACAGCCGCTCGACAAGTGTCTTGACCCGCCGCGCCCGCTCGGGCAGGGAACCCGCTCTAATTCGCCGTGGCGGGAATCGCCATCGCTTCAGAAGACGCGGAGAGAAAAATGGCCGACGAAATCACCGAGACCAGCCAGACTGTAGCCGCCGGCCAGCTGCGCACCATCATCGAGCGCATCGAGCGGCTCGAGGAAGAGAAGAAGACGATCTCCGACGACATCAAGGATGTCTATGCCGAAGCCAAGGGCACCGGCTTCGACACCAAGGCGATCCGCACCATCGTGCGGCTGCGCAAGAAGGACCAGGCCGAGCGCCAGGAGGAAGAATCGATCCTGGATCTCTACAAGGCCGCCCTCGGCATGGCGTAAGCCTCATGGCCGGAGACCGGCCATGAACGAATTCGACTTCGGCGGCCGTCGCGCCTCGGAGTTCCGCCATCGCGGCTTCTGGGCGCTGTTCGCCGAACGGCACCCGCAAGAAAGGCAAAGGCTCGCGCGACGCGGGCCTTGGTTCTGGCAGCGCGGGCTGCCGGATTTCGCTTTGGTCCTTTCGATGTATGTCGCGCCGGCGCAGAACCATGTCGGCGTCTTCTTCGGGCGCAATGAGAAGTTCGGCGCCACGGAGTCCTGGTCGCGGCTGAAACCGTTCCAGCCGGCGATCGAATCCAGGCTGAAGCTCAGGCCCGAGCAGAGCTGCGAAGGTCTCGGCATCAACTCGATGTGGCGGGTGAACTGCTACGCCGAGGACAATTGGCCGGCCATGAGCGACTGGCTGGTGCAAGAATGCTCGCGCTTCGAAGAAGCCGTGACCGACGTTCTCGGGCAGCGATAGGTCGCCGGCGATGACGGGTTTTTTCCGGACGCGGTGGAGGGGCGAAGTGCCGCTCGACCGGCTGTTCTGGCGCGACATGCTGCTGGTCGGGACGATCTTGAGCGTCGCCTCTTCGGCGCTGGCGCTGATCCTGCTTGGATTGAAGCTGCCGCTCTGGCTGGTGCTGGCGGTGCATTTCCTCCCCGTTCCCTACAACATCTTCCTGACGATCACCGTCTGGCGGACCGCGGAGAAGGTCGGGGGTTTCAAGGCGCAACTGATGATGCTCGGTTCCGCGCTCTGGCTGATCGCGACAGTCGTGGCATGACCATACGAAAAAGGGCGGCCGAAGCCGCCCTTTGCAAAGCCATTTCCAAGGCATCAAGCTGCCGGTTCGAAGCGCAGCGCCACGCCGTTGATGCAATAGCGCAGGCCGGTCGGCGGCGGGCCGTCCTCGAAAACGTGACCGAGATGGCTGCCGCAGCGCGAGCAGTGGCATTCGGTGCGGACCATGCCGTAGCTGCGGTCGACGGTGGTCTCGATCGAGCCCGGGACCGGATCGTTGAAGCTCGGCCAGCCGGTGCCGCTCTCGAATTTCAGCTTGGATTCGAACAAAGGCTGGTCGCAGCCGACGCAATAGAAGGTGCCGGCACGCTTCTCGTAGAGCAGGGCGCAACTGCCGGGGCGCTCGGTGCCGTGATTGCGCATGACGGCATATTGCTCCGGCGTCAGCCGGGCGCGCCACTCGGCATCGGTGCGGGTCACGGGATAGGCGTGGGTGTCCATGAAATCTCCTTGGCCTTGGCGGCTCGTTGTTGCTTGCAACGGATATTCGCCCAAATATAGGCCCTTGTTACAGGTGCTTCCAGCGAAAGCGAGCTAATGCTTGCGTGACAGCTGCCTAGTCGCTGCCTCAAGCCCGGCCAATGTCAGCGGGAACATGCGGCCGCCGAAGATGTCGCTGATCAACTGGATCGAGTGGGTGTAGCGCCAGTTCTTCTCGGCTTCGGGGTTCAGCCAGATCGCATTTGGCCATTGCTGCAACAGGCGGGCCAGCCACACACTGCCCGCCTCCGGATTCCAGTGCTCGACCGAGCCGCCCGGATGCGCGATCTCGTAAGAGCTCATCAAGGCATCGCCGACGACGATCACCTTATAGTCCGGCCCGTATTTGTGGATGAGATCGAAGGTCGGGATCGTCTCGGCCAGGCGCCGGCGGTTGTCCTTCCAGACGCGCTCGTAAAGGCAATTGTGGAAGTAGAAATATTCGAGCTGGCGGAACTCGGCGCGCGCGGCGGAAAACAGCTCCTCAACGCCGCGTATATGGTCGTCCATCGAGCCGCCGACATCGAAGAACATCAGGAGCTTCACGGCATTGCGCCGCTCGGGCCGCGTTTTGACGTCGAGATAGCCATGCTCGGCGGTGGCGTGGATGGTGCCGGGCAGGTCGAACTCCTCCTCGGCGCCCTCGCGCACCCAGCGTCGCAGCCGCTTCAGCGCCACCTTGATGTTGCGGGTACCGAGCTCGACGGTGTCGTCGAAGTTCTTGAATTCGCGCTTGTCCCAGACCTTCACCGCGCGGCGATGGCGGCTTTCATGCTGGCCGATGCGAACCCCTTCGGGGTTGTAGCCATAGGCGCCGAAGGGCGAGGTGCCGCCGGTGCCGATCCATTTCGAGCCGCCCTGATGCCGGCCCTTCTGCTCCTCGAGGCGCTGCTTCAGCGTCTCCATCAGTCTGTCGAAACCGCCCAGCGCTTCGACCAGCTTTTTTTCCTCCTCGCTCAGGTGCTTTTCCGCCAGCCGGCGCAGCCATTCCTCGGGGATGTTGGCAACATCGACGGCATCGGGACCGCCGAGCGCCTCGACACCCTTGAAGACATGCGCGAAGACCTGGTCGAAACGATCGATATGACGCTCATCCTTCACCAGGGCCGAGCGGGCGAGGTAGTAGAAAGCCTCGACGTCATAGTCGACGAGCCCCGCTTCCAGTCCCTCCAGCAGCGACAGATATTCCCTGAGCGAAACAGGAACCCGCGCGGCCTTCAGTTCGAGGAAGAAGGGGATGAACATCAGTGCCTACAGCAGATCGTATTCGATGAATCCGGTCCGCCGCGCCACATGGTCGTAGAGCTTACGCGCCGTGGCGTTGGTCTCGTGCGTCATCCAGTAGACATTCTTGACGCCGATCTTGCCGGCCTCGTCCTGCACGGCTTTGATCAGCGCCGCGCCCACGCCCTTGCCGCGCACCTCAGGGTCGGCGAACAGATCCTGCAGATAGCAGTTGTTGACCTGCGACCAGCAGGAGCGGTGATAGAGATAGTGAGTCAGGCCTACGGCCTTGCCGTGAAACGTGGCGATGAAGCCCTTCGGTTCGAACTCGCCTTCCGTGAACAGGCGCTTCCAGGTGACGTCGTAAACCTCCTCCGGCAGCTTGGTCTCGTAGAAGGTCAGATAGGCGGTCCACAGCCTCCGCCAGTCGGCGTGATCGGACTGATCGAGCGGGCGGACGACGATCTCGGACATTTCTTCCTCCAAGCTTTGGCGCGAGGCTGCGGCAGATGTCCCGTGCGGGCAACGGTCCACAGCCGGCGAAAATGCTGTTGCTGTTGGCCTATTGCTGCCGTCTGGCCATGAAGGCCAACCGCTCGAACAGGTGCACGTCCTGCTCGTTCTTCAAGAGCGCGCCGTGCAGTTTCGGCAGCATGTTCTTCGGATCCGCGCGCAGGTCGTCGGGTGCGATGTCGTCGGCGACCAGCAGGCGGATCCAGTCGAGCGCTTCCGAGGTCGAGGGCTTCTTCTTCAGGCCCGGCACGTCGCGGACCTCGTAGAACTGGGTTAGTGCCGCCCGCACCAAATTCTGCTTGATGCCGGGGTAATGCACCTCGACGATCCGGTGCAGCGTGTCGATGTCGGGGAAGCGGATATAATGGAAGAAGCAGCGGCGCAGGAAGGCGTCCGGCAGTTCCTTCTCATTGTTCGAGGTGATGATGACGATGGGCCGGAACGCGGCGCGGATAGTCTCGCCGGTCTCGTAGACGAAGAACTCCATCCGGTCGAGCTCCTGCAGGAGGTCGTTGGGGAATTCGATGTCGGCCTTGTCGATCTCGTCGATCAACAGCACGACTTTTTTCTGCGCTGCGAAGGCATCCCACAGCTTGCCGCGCTTGATATAATTGGCGATGTCGTTGAAGCGCTGATCGCCGAGCTGGCTGTCGCGCAGCCGCGAGACGGCGTCGTATTCGTAGAGGCCCTGCTGCGCCTTGGTGGTCGATTTGACGTTCCATTCGATGAAATCGAGCCCAAGCGCCGAAGCCACCTGGCGGGCAAGCTCGGTCTTGCCGGTGCCGGGCTCGCCCTTGACCAGCAGGGGCCGCTCCAGCGCGATCGCGGCGTTGACCGCGACCATAAGATCCTTGTCGGGGACGTAAGCCGCAGTGCCTTCGAAACGCATTCTTTCTCCTGTCCGTGCGGCTGGACCGTAAGGATGCTGGCCGGCCTGCGCAAGGCGTGGCGACGCCGCGGAGCGCGCGACAAGAATTTACAGGGCCGGCGAGCTATCCTTCTGGCGCGCGGCTAACGATCGGCCTATATTTGCTATCGGCGGTCTGCGCTTCCCGGCAGGAGAAACTTATCCCCGGGGCCTTATCGATCCTTAGGGAGCTGTCCCTGGGAAGACCCGTGGGTTTTCTCACACGGCGCCCACCTACTTTGTAGGCACCCGGGATCGACCTCTCCACCGGTTGTGTGGATCGTCGCTTTCCCGATTTCGGGAGACATGCGCGTTCTCTCTGTTTTGACGCAATTCCGGACGGAAAAACCGCTGCGCACTTTCCTGGAATTGCGCTAGAAACGTCGCTCCTAAAACGCCATCCAAATCCGATTTTTTCTAGCGTCCGCGCATGAGCTCTTCCAAAGACCTGAAAAAACAGTTTCGCAAGGAAGCGTTGGCGCGCCGCGATGCGCTCGACGAGTTCTGGCGCGTCGAGATCGCGCTCGAAATGGCCGAAACCGCGAAGGAAAAAATCGACTTCGAACCCGGCGAGGTCGTCTCCGGCTTCTGGCCGATGCGCTCGGAGGTCGATGTGCGTCCGCTGATGTTCGCGCTGCGCGAAAAGGGCGCCAGGCTCTGCCTGCCGGCGATCCTGGACAAGACCACGATCGTCTTTCGCGAGCTGGTGCGCGGCGCGCCGATGGTCGAGATGGGCTTCGGCACGGTCGGGCCGCATGAAGAGGCGGAAGTGCTCGACCCGACGCTCATGCTGGTGCCGCTCGCCGCCTTCGACGCCCGCGGCCACCGCATCGGCTATGGCGCCGGCTACTATGACCGCGCGATCGCCAGGCTGGCCGAAAAGGGCATCGCGCCCAGGCTGATCGGCATCGCCTTCAACTGCCAGGAAGTTGAAATGGTCCCTGACGAGAACCATGACGTGATCATTCCGGAAATACTGACCGAGAGCGGGTTGCGCCGCTTCGCGCCCCAATTATAGATAGTCGGCGAGGCTGATGGTCTTCGCGGAAGTCATGCAGCTTGGCAGACTTCGGCTCGGGATCGTATGAGACTTCTCTTCCTCGGCGATATGGTTGGCAAAACAGGGCGCACGGCAGTCTGGGAGCAGCTGCCGGGGCTGATTTCCGACTTCAAGCTGGATTTCGTCATCGTCAATGGCGAGAACGCCGCCGGCGGCTTCGGCATCACCGAGGAGATCTTTCGCGAGACGCTCGCGGCCGGCGCGGATGTCGTCACCACCGGCAACCACGTCTGGGACCAGCGCGACGCGCTGATCTTCGCGCCGCGCGAGGAGCGTTTTCTGCGTCCCTCCAATTTTCCCAGGGGCACACCTGGCCGCGGTTCGGGCGTCTACATTGCCCGCAATGGCGCACGCGTGCTGGTCGCCAACATCATGGGCCGCGTCTTCATGCATCCCGAACTCGACGATCCGTTCCAGGCCGGCGAGCGTGAGCTTGCGGCCTGTCCGCTCGGCGAGCAGGCCGATGCGGCGGTCATCGATTTCCACGCCGAGGCGACGTCGGAGAAGATGTGCTTCGCGCATTTTGTCGATGGCCGCGCCAGCCTCGTGGTCGGCACGCACACGCACCAGCCGACTGCCGACCATCAGATACTCAATGGCGGCACCGCCTATATTTCGGACGCCGGCATGTGCGGAGATTATGATTCCTCGCTCGGCATGGATAAGGAAGAGCCGCTCAACCGGTTCCTTTCCAAGGTGCCGAAGGGCCGTTTCGAGGCGTCGTCAGGGCCCGCGACGCTCTGCGGCGTCGGCGTCGATATTTCCGACCGCACCGGGCTTGCCGAAAAAATCGCGCCGTTTCGTCGCGGGCCGCGGCTGGAAGAAACGGCGCCGTCCTTCTGGTCGTGACATTGATATAAGCGAGATCAATACCTAACTGGCGACGAAACCCGCGAAAACTGCTCTAGATCGTAGAGGGGACGACCTTCATGCAGCTTGTCGAATTTCTGGCGCCGCACTTTCATTTTGTTTCCGATCCGACCGCGTGGGTCGCACTTTTGACCCTCGTGGTGCTCGAGGTCGTGCTCGGCATCGACAATCTGATCTTCATCTCGATCCTGACCAACAAGCTGCCGGAAGCGCAGCGCGCCCGCGCGCGCCGGCTGGGCATTTCGGCGGCGCTGATCATGCGCCTGATCCTGCTCGCCACGATCTCGATCATCGTGCAGCTGACGACGCCGGTGTTCACCGCCTTCGGCCACGGCTTTTCGTGGCGCGACCTGATCCTGATCGCCGGCGGCCTGTTCCTGGTCTGGAAGGCGACCAAGGAAATCCATCACACGGTCGATCCGCAAGACCATCAGGACACGATGGTCGGAGGCACGCTGCAGATGAGCCTTGCCGGCGCGATCTTCCAGATCCTGCTGCTCGACCTTGTCTTCTCGATAGATTCCATCATCACCGCCGTCGGCATGACCGACGAGATCGCCATCATGTATATCGCGGTCATCGTGGCGGTGAGCGTGATGATGCTGGCGGCGACGCCGCTCGCCAATTTCATCGCCAGGAACCCGTCTATCGTCATGCTGGCGCTTGGCTTCCTTTTGATGATTGGCATGACGCTGATCGCCGACGGCATGGGCTATCACGTGCCCAAGGGCTACATCTACGCCGCCATGGGCTTTTCCGCGCTGGTCGAAGGCCTCAACATGCTGGCGCGGCGGCGTAAGAGGCAGAGGTCTGGCGAGGGGCACTGAGGCTTGCCACCACGCCGGCGAGCCGCTAGGCCGAAACACCCTTCGGGTGACGGCGTCAGGCCCTGTTCCAGCCAGGCCTTGGCGCCGGCGAGCACCAGCGAGAAGCCGTCGGTGGATCCGACCGCCTGCTTGACCTGTTCGTCGGCGGAACCGGCGAAGCCGAAATTGCGGACTTCGAGGAAGGTCGCTTCATCGAGCAATTTGGCGAAGGTCCAGACGACGGTGGTCGGCGGATCGCTCCACCGCATGACGATCTTCTCGTTGGTGACGATCTCGCTCACCTCGACCTTGGTCGAGACGCCATACATGCGCCACTCCCATTCGACCGGCTTGCCCTCATCCAGGCGGCCGCTGGAATGCGTGAACCAGAATTTCGTGGTGACCGCCGGATCGACGATGGCTTCGAACACCTCAGCGACCGGTCGACATGGCGGTTTCGGCGATGGGAGGTTCTCTGAGCTCCATACGACTTTCCTTTCCGACAGGATTCACCAGGCGTCCGGCTCACGCACCAGGTGAATGATGTTGGCCGGGTTGGTGATCCAGCCGCCACGAAAGCCTTCACCCAAAGGCTCTATTGCGTCGCAGCGCACGACACCAGCCTTGGCAAGATGCGAGGCCGCGCTCTTGAAGTCCGGTGTGAAAAGCTCCAGCCAGATTTCAGCCTGGCTCATCATCGGCGCCTCGTCGATCCAGAGGCGATTGGGACCAAGTTCGAAACCGATCGCCGGCGCCTTGGCCGTAAACGGCTTCAACCCCACAACATCGCGATAGAAGGCGATCGTTGCCTCGTATTGGTGCGACGGCACCTTCATGGCGATGTTGATGCCGCCGGTAATCTCGGTGTCCATTGCCGATCCTCTTGATTGCGTTGGATGTCGTTACGGCAGGTTGATCTGCCAGGAGACGCCGAAGCGGTCGTTGAGCCAGGCGAAACGCTGGCTGAAGCCGTAATTGCCGGTCGGCATCAGGAAGCTGCCGTCCTTGGAAAGAACGCCGACGATCCGCTCGAGCTCCTCTTCGGACGAGCAGTCGACAAAGAAGGAAAGGGACGGCGTAAAGGTGAAGGCGTGGTGGACGGGGCTGTTGTAGATCCTGACCTCGACGCCGCCGATTAACGCGCGCGCCAGCTTGAGCATTCCTTCGGCCCCGTCTTCGCCCGAGCCATAGCGCATGATGTCGAGGATCTGGCTGTCGGGAATGGTCTCGCAATAGAGGGTCATGGCCTCCTCGGCCTTTCCCTCGAACATCAGGAATGGCGTTGCTTTCGTCATCGGGCGACCTCTCCTGCCGGATATCGGGACCTGAATGTCAGCCTCAGGTGTTGGTCTCGTTGGCCGGCTCGCCGCGCAGCTCGCTGCAGTAGTAGCCGTCGCGCAGATTGATGCCGTATTCGAGATAGGCCTTCATGCAGGCCAGCATCTGCGACCAGCCCTCGCAATTCAGGTACGATTTCTTCAGGCCGGTCTCGCCTTCATGCCAGCCGGACTCGGCGATGGTGACGAAGGTGCCGCCGTCCTCAAGCGGCTCGAAATTCATTTCGATACGGGTCTTGTAGGCGGGCTTGCCGTCGGCGTCTGTTGCGTCCCAGCGCAGCACGATGCGCTTGTCCTTCGTTACCTCGCCGACCTCCACCGGGACAGACTTCCACCAGGTGACAGTGGTGCCGGCGACAAGCGGAGCCGAAGCGCCGCCTATGGTGGTGAAATAGCCGCTGAGCTTTGTCGGATTGACGACGGCATCGAAGACCTCGCCGACCGGTTTGCCGATGCGTCCGGAAATCCTGAATCCCAAGGACATATCCACAGCTCCTTCCTTGCTGCTCGAGACGATATGTTATAGAAATATAACATGTCAAGTCAAACCTCCGACGACCATGTTTTCAAGGCCTTGGCGCACCCGCGCAGGCGTGAATTGCTGGATCGCCTGAAGGATCAGCCGCAGACCACCGGCGCGCTGTGCGAGGCTTTCCCGGACATGGACCGCTGCACCGTGATGATGCACCTGAAGGTGCTGGAGGAGGCCGATCTGGTGGTGGCGAAGCGTGAGGGGCGCGAACGCTGGAACCATCTCAATGCGCTGCCGATCAAGCAGATCCACGACCGCTGGATCAGCCAGTATGCCGGCCACGCCATCAGCATTCTCGATCGGCTGAGGTCCGATCTGGAGGGGTGAGGGGCCGGCTCAACGCCGAAGTAAAGGCGCGTCTGGACGAATTGAGCCGATTTATCTATAAGCCGGCCATTCCGACAAAGAGCGCCGCGTGCCTTAGCAGGCATGCCCGGGACGTTCTGAAAGATTGAATTCGAGCATTTTGCCGAAGATGCGGTGACGACACCTCGCTTCGAGATGCTCTAGCCGAACACGACAGGGGTGCCATGGCTGGCCATTCGCAGTTTAAGAACATCATGCACCGCAAGGGCCGCCAGGACGCGGTGCGGTCGAAAATGTTTTCCAAGCTGGCGCGCGAAATCACCGTCGCCGCCAAGACCGGCACGCCGGATCCGGCGATGAACCCCAGGCTGCGCCTTGCGGTGCAGAACGCCAAGGCCGTGTCGATGCCGAAGGACAACATCCAGCGCGCCATCAACAAGGCGTCCGCGGGCGACGCGGAAAATTACGAGGCCGTGCGCTATGAAGGCTACGGCCCCGGCGGCGTAGCGCTGATCGTGGAAGTGCTGACCGACAACCGCAACCGCTCGGCCTCCAATGTGCGCGCCGCCTTCACCAAGGCCGGCGGGGCGCTCGGCGAAACCGGCTCGGTGTCGTTCATGTGGAACCGCGTCGGCGAAATCTATTACCCGGCCTCGGCCGGCAGCGCCGACAAAGTGATGGAAGCCGCAATCGAGGCCGGCGCCGACGATGTGGAGTCGGACGAGGAAGGTCACACGATCTATTGCGCCTTCGAAAATCTCGGTGAAGTGTCGAAGTCGCTGGAGGCCGCGCTCGGCGAAGCGGAATCGGTCAAGCCGATCTGGCAGCCGCAGAACAACGTCCCGGTCGACGAAGAGCGGGCGCAGTCGCTGATGAAGCTGGTCGCCACGCTCGAGGACGATGACGACGTGCAGAGCGTCTATGCCAATTTCGAGGTCGACGACGAGACGATGGCCAAGCTCAGCGCGGCCTGACCGGCTACGCGACACGACATGAGCGAGAAGCCGTTGCCCGTCATCCGTATCACCTATTGCACGCAATGTCACTGGCTGCTGCGGGCCGGCTGGATGGCGCAGGAGCTGCTCTCGACCTTCGGCACCGATCTCGGCGAGGTGACGCTGGTGCCGGGCACCGGCGGCATCTTCACCATTGCCTGCAACGATCAGCTCATCTGGGAGCGCAAGCGCGACGGCGGTTTTCCGGACGCGGCAAAACTCAAGCAGCTGGTTCGCGACGTCATCGACCCGGAGCGGGATCTCGGCCACGCTGATCGCAAACCGCACAAGAAGACGGGCCCCGCCTGAGGCGGGGTCTTTTGCATTCGCGCGGGCTGCTCACCTCAGATCAATGCCATGATGAAGCAGGCCATCGCCACGATCGCGGTGATGGCCCGGACGTGGTTCCACATCACCCATTGGCTCAGATGGTTCGCCCACACGGCGGCGCCGTTGGCGCTCTGCGGATCGACGGCGGCCAAAGCGTCGTTGAGCGGCACGTTGAAGACTATGGTCACGATCGGGTTGCCGACGAAATAGATCACGGCGCCGGCAAGCAGCCAGTACGAGCCGGACTGGCTCCAGCCGAAGAAAACACCGGCAATCACACCAGGCAGATCAGGCCAGTGCCGAACAGCGCGGTCATGAAGGTCGGCGTGATCACCGTGACGTTGATCGAATTCATCGCCGCGATGCCGCTTGGGACGGGCAGCCGGGCAAGTGCTGCCATGACGAAATTCGAGAAGGCGAAGAAGACGCCGCCGACGACGCCGGAGCCGATCGCGGCGATGAAGGTGAGGGTAGGAAGAAGTTTCATCATCTCAGTTGCTCCAGGTGCTGGGTTACGAAGCGTGATAAATCCTCATATTTGCAAAATGTGATGAACCCTCGTATTTTGCAAGTCAAGCCGGTTTTCGGAAAATCGCCGGAGAGAGCCATGGATGATAAAGTCACCGCCAAGCCGGACCAGGCCGCCATCGCTTCGCCGCGTCGCTCGCCGAGCCAGCAACGCAGCCGCGAGCGGGTCGAGCGCATGCTTGCCGCCGCCTCGGCGCTGATTGCCGAGCAGGGCAGCGATGCGATGCGCATGGGCGAGGTTGCGGAGCGAGCAGGGGTGTCGATCGGCTCGCTCTACCAGTTCTTCCCGGACAAGCGGGCGATCGTCTGGGCGCTGGCCGAGCGCTACACGGCCGAAAGCCAGGCCTGCATTTCCACGGCGCTGAAGGATGTCAGCGATGCTGAAGGCCTACGGAAGTCGTTTTCGGAATTGGTCGATATCTATTACCAGCTGTTCCTGGCCGAGCCGGTGATGCGCGACATATGGTCGGGCACGCAGGCCGACAAGGCGCTGCGCGAACTGGAATTGGCCGACAGCCGGGCCAATGCCGAATTTTTGGTTGCGGCGCTGAAACGAATTCGCCCCGATGCCGATCCGGTCGAACTGGAGACGACCGCGTTTCTCGTCTGGCAGACGGGCGAGGCGGCCATGCGGCTGGCGATCTCGGTCGACCGCGACGAGGGCGACAGGCTGGTCGCGGCTTACAAGCGCATGGCGCTGAGAGAGCTGGTGGGCGGGTAGGAACGATTCCGCAGCGTCGCAAGGCTTGGACACCTCTCCCCACTTCGTGGGGCGAGGAACCTTGAACTTTCAAGCGCCGGCGCTGCCCCTCATCCGCCCTTCGGGGCACCTCCCCGTAGAACGGGGAGAAGAACGAAACTGGCCACAAAAAACCCGCCTCGAAGGCGGGTTTTTCAAATCTGCCGATGTATCCGGCTAGAGCCCGAAGCCCTCGAAACGCTTCTTGAACTTCGACAGTCGGCCGCCGCGGTCGAGCAGGGTCTGCTGGCCGCCGGTCCAGGCCGGGTGCGTGGTCGGGTCGATGTCGAGGTTCATCGTGTCGCCTTCCTTGCCCCAGGTCGAACGGGTCAGGTATTCGGTGCCATCGGTCATGACGACCTTGATGGTGTGGTAGTCGGGATGGATATCGGCCTTCATTGTCGTGTTTCCTGGCTGCCGGCGCTGGCAACGGGCCTAAAGGCCTGCGTCGATGCGCCCCTTTTTAAAACTCGAAGCCGCAGCTAATGAAAAGCCACGGCTTCTAAAACGGTCGGCGAGCCTATACATCAGCCGGAATTGAATCACAAGGCCGCGGCGGGCGCATATTGAAGCGCTGTCCCGCCAAGCGGCCAGAGGAAACGCTCATGGCGGAAATCGGTGGCAGCGCAAGCGAGCGCAGACGCTCGGTCCGGCCGCTCCGCAGCCTCTTTCCCTACGTTACCCGCTACCGGAAGCTGGTAATAGGCGCCATCATCTCGCTGATCGTGGCGGCAGTGACGACGCTCGCCTTGCCGATGGCCGTGCGGCGCATGATCGATCACGGTTTCCAGGCCGCGGGTTCCACCTTTATCGCGGAATATTTCGCGGCACTGGTACTGATGGCGGCGCTGCTCGCGGCCGCCTCGGCCAGCCGCTACTATTTCGTCATCACGCTCGGCGAGCGGGTCGTCGCCGACATCCGCCGCGACGTTTTCTCCCATGTCACGACACTGTCGCCCGCCTTCTTCGATCGCGCGCATTCGGGCGAGATCGTGTCGCGGCTTGCCGCCGACACCACCCAGGTGAAGTCGGCCGTCGGCGCCACCGCCTCGGTCGCGCTGCGCAACTTGATCCTGGGCCTCGGCGCGGTGGCGATGATGGTCGTCACCAGCCCAAAACTCTCCGGCCTGGTCATTGCAGCAATCCCTGTGATCGTGCTGCCGCTGGTCGCCTTCGGCCGCTCGGTGAGGCGCAAGTCTCGGCAAGCGCAGGATACGCTCGCCGAAGCCACCGCCTATGCCAGCGAGCAGATCGGCGCGGTGCGCACGCTGCAGGCCTTCACCAATGAGAAGCTGGTCACCGGCCGTTTTGCGGACGCTGTCGACGCCGCCTTCGAGGCGGCGCGGGCATCGGTGTTCGCGCGTTCGTTCCTGACTTTCTTCGCCATCTTCATGATTTTCTCCTCGGTGGTGGCGGTGTTGTGGTTCGGCTCGCGCGATGTGCTTGCCGGCACGCTGTCGCCGGGCACGCTCGGCCAGTTCCTGCTCTATTCGGTGTTTGCCGCCGGCGCGCTCGGCGCGCTGTCGGAGGTGTGGAGCGAGCTGTCGCAGGCGGCGGGTGCCGCCGAGCGGCTGACCGAGATCCTGGCCGAGACGCCGACGATCCAGCGGCCTGCCGATCCCGTTCCGCTGCCGGCCACGGCCAAGGGCGCGATCAGCTTCGACGACGTCTCCTTCTCCTATCCGGCGCGGCCGGACCGCGCCGCGGTGCATGGCCTGAGCTTCCAGGTGAAGCCGGGCGAGACGGTGGCGATCGTCGGGCCTTCGGGCGCGGGAAAAAGCACCGTCTTCTCGCTGATCCTGCGCTTCTACGACCCCGAGAGCGGCCGCGTCTTCATCGACGGCGTCAATGTACGCGAGGCCGATCCGGCCGCCATCCGCCAACGCATCGCGATCGTGTCGCAGGACGTCACCATCTTCGCGGCAAGTGCTGCCGACAATATCGGCTTCGGCCGGCAGGGCGCCAGCGAAGCCGAGATCGAGGCCGCGGCCAAGGCGGCCCTTGCCGATGAATTCATCGCCAGGCTCGACAAGGGCTATGACAGCCAGGTCGGCGAGCGCGGCGTGACGCTGTCCGGCGGCCAGCGCCAGCGCATCGCGATCGCCCGGGCCATTCTGCGCGACGCGCCGATCCTTCTGCTCGACGAAGCGACCTCGGCGCTAGACGCCGAGAGTGAGACGCTGGTGCAAAAAGCGCTGGAGCGGCTGATGCGCGGCCGCACCACCATCGTCATCGCGCACCGGCTGGCGACGGTGCTCAAGGCGGACCGCATCCTGGTCATGGACAGCGGGCGCATCGTCGAGGAAGGCACGCATCAGAGCCTGGTCGCCAAGGGCGGCATCTATACGCGGCTCGCCAAGCTGCAGTTCGAGACCGGAGCCAGCGCCTTCAAAGGCGCGGCGGAGTAGGCACGCCGCACCCAGCTGGTTTCAACCTGCCGCGGGTCAGTTCCCGTAGCGCTTGCGCAGATGTTCGGTGAAATAGGAAGCGTTGAGCTTCTCGCCAGTGGCGCGCTTGAGCAGGTCCGGCGTCGACCAGCGTGAGCCCTGCGACCAGATCTTTGCGCGACGCCAGTCGTTGATGGCGCTGAAATCGCCCTTGGCGAGGTCCTGGTCGGCGGACGGATGCTCCCTGGTCAGCGCTGCCCATTGCTGCGCGGCCATCATGGCGCCCAGCGTGTAGGAGGGGAAATAGCCGAAGGCGGCGCCCGGCCAGTGCACATCCTGCATCGGGCCGTCGGCGGGATTATCGATGGTCGAGAGGCCGAGATAGTCGCGCATCTTGGCATCCCATGCCTCCGGCAGGTCGGCGACCTCCAGCCGGCCGGATACGAGCTCCTGCTCCAGCTCGTAGCGCAGGATGACGTGCAGCGGATAGGTGACCTCGTCGGCGTCGACCCGGATCAGGCCACGCTCGACATGGTGGACATGCGGCAGGATGTCGTCGATCGACCAGGCTTCGCCGAGGTGTTTTTCGACTACCGGCAGCGCCCAGCGCCAGAAGGCCGGGTTGCGGCCGATCTGCTTTTCGACGAACAGGCTCTGGCTCTCATGCACTGCCATGCCGCGCGCCTTGCCGAGCGGCCAATGCGACCAGGCTTTCGGCAGATTTTGCTCATAGAGCGCATGACCGGTCTCGTGCAGTACGCCCATCAGCGCCGACAGGAAGTCGGAGGTCTTGTAGCGGGTGGTGATGCGCACGTCGCTCGGCACGCCGCCGCAGAAGGGATGGTGCGACACCGAGAGCGACCCATGGGTGAGGTCAAAGCCGACGGCCGCCATCATGGCAAGGCCGAGCTCGCGTTGCCGGTCAATGGCGTAGCTGCCGGAGAGCGGCTTCAGCGGATGTTTCGCCAGCCGCGCATCCTGCACGGCCAGCGCATGCGGCAGGAAATCCTTGAGAAAGGCCTTCAGCTCGGCAAACACCGGCGTGATGTCGGCGGCGCGGTTGCCGGGATCGTACTGCTCCATCAGCGCGTCATAGGGGGCCAGGCCGAGCGCGTCGGCGCGCAAGGCGGCTTCCTCGCGCACCAGGGTCACGACACCTTCCAGCGCCGGCAAGAAGCCCGCCCAGTCGTTCTTGGCGCGCAGGTCGCGCCAGAGCTGCTCGGAGCGCATGCGCGCCACCGTCTGGCGCTCGACGAATTCGACAGGCAGGCAGGTGAGGTTGGTGTATTGGCGATGCAGTTCCCTGACCGCCGCCTGTTGCTCGTCGTTCAGCGGCTCGGCCTCGGCGGCGGCGATCCAGTCGCCGATCTCCGGCGCGGTCGCTTGGGCGTGCAGCATGCCGGCAAGCAAGGACATCGCCTCGGCGCGCTTTTCGCCGCCGCCGACCGCCATATGCGTCGCCTCGTCGGCGCCGAGGATGGCCAAAGCATGCTCGAGCGCTTCGAGCTTGTGGCCGAGTTGATCGAGTTTCTGGAAGGACATGATGGGTTCCGGCTGTAAATGGGCTGGCGCGAAAAGATACCAAGGCGCGAAGCTTGGCAACCCTGGTCGGCAAGGCCAGGGTCGGCCTGTCTTGCGCGGCGGCGTGGACGTGTAGTCAATGCTTGTCCGAACAAGCGGAGGAGACGATGATCGGCGATATCCTGGTCGGGCTGGTGGCGCTGATCCATTGCTATATCGTCTATCTGGAGATGGTGCTTTGGGATACGCCGCGCGGCTGCAAGGCGTTCGGGCTGACGCCGGAGTTCGCCAGCGCCTCGAAGGTGCTCGCCGCCAACCTGGGGCTCTACAACGGCTTTCTCGCCGCGGGCCTGATCTGGGGTCTCTATCTCGGCGCCGGCGGGTTTCAGATCAAGATGTTCTTCCTGCTCTGCGTCGCCATCGCCGGCCTCTACGGCGCGGCGACCGTCGGCCGCAAGGTCCTGTTCGTCCAGACGGCGCCGGCGGTACTTGCCATCATCGCGCTTTGGCTCGGCCTATAGAAACGCCGAACCGCTCTATCTCTTTGTTTCTACGCAATTCCGGACGGAAAACCGCTCGCACTTTTCCTGGAATTGCTCCAATCGAAGCAGGACGCGGTCGAAAATTGGCGCCCCCGGGCCAGGTCCCGTGGGCGCCAGGTGGTCCCTTCCGTTTCCTCCGAAGAGGTCAGCCGTTCGGGTAATTGCCGCCGTCGGAGCCGTCGCCCATCATGATGCCGCTGCCGGTGTCGTTCATCAGCCTCTGGTCGACATTGTCGAGGCGGCGCAGCAACTGACGGTATTGCGCGGACGGTATCCTGCCGTGATCCGAAGCCGCGACGTGCTCCGCGGCCTGGCTGATATGCGCGGTGCGCATATGCAGCCGCTGCGCTTCGGCGGCCGAAATGTTGTTTGCCTGGCGGGCGTCGGCGATGCCCTGATCCACGCCCTGGACCTGATCGATCAGACCGCTCACGCGGGGTCCGACAAAATCGGCTGGAGGGGTCGCGTCGAGAAGTCCCTTGTGGTGCCCGGCCGCATAGGCGCCGGCGAGCGGGGCCGCGATCAGCGCAGCAGCCAGGATTACTGTCGTGAGAGATGTTGAAGCGCGCATGGCGGCGCATCCTCCGATAGGGAAGGTAGCGGCCCTGCCGCATTGCCTTCCGACCTTTCAGGGCCGTCCGGTTCCGTCGCGTCGCGATGGGTGGCACCGCCGGCGGTTCCCGGCCCTGCCCAGCAAATTAGGTGCGTCGATTTGCGAAGTGTAATTAAAAAAAGATAATGTTTACAGGGCTTGCCGACGGGACTTGGCACGCTAAGTATTCAGCCGACGAACAACTTCCCGTGACTTGGCGTGATGATAGCTCACCGTTCGGTGAGCTTCAGTTCAATGCGGCGGTTCTTGCTGCGCGCCTCGTCGGTGTCGGCAGGATCAAGCGGCTGGAACTCGCCGAAGCCGGCGGCCACCAGCCGGTTGGCGGGCACGCCGTTCTCGATCAGGAACTTCACCACCGAGGTGGCGCGCGCGGTCGACAATTCCCAATTGTCGCGATAGCGGCCGGTGCCGGAGAGCGGCTTGTTGTCGGTATGGCCGTCGACACGCAGCACCCAGCTGATCTCGGGCGGAATTTCCTTCTGCAATTCGATGATGGCGTCGGCAAGCTTCTTCATCTCGACCTTGCCGGCGTCGTTGATCACGTCGGAGCCGGTCGGGAACAAGACCTCCGACTGAAAGACGAAGCGGTCGCCGACGATACGGATGTTCTCGCGGTCGGCGAGGATCTCGCGCAGGCGGCCGAAGAAGTCGGAGCGGTAGCGGTTGAGCTCCTGCACGCGCTGCGCCAGCGCGACATTCAGGCGGCGGCCGAGATCGGCAATCTTGGTGTTGGAGTCGCGGTCGCGCTGCTCGGAGACGTTGAGCGCGTCTTCCAGCGCGCCGATCTGCTTGCGTAGCGCCGCGATCTGCTGGTTGAGGATCTCGACCTGGCTCAGCGCCTGCTGGCTGATCTGGCGCTGGTTGCTGAGCTCGCCGGAAAGCTGGTCCGCCCGCTTGTTGGCCGCGTCGCCGGCGCCGGCCCCCTGCGCCAGCAATTGTTCGAGGCGGCTCTTTTCGGCTTGCGCGGCCGAGAGCGATGCCTGGAGATTGGCGAGCGTATCCTCCTTATCCTGGCTGTTCGTGCGTTCAAGCGCCAGCAACTGGGTCAGCTCGTTGATCTGCGAGTTGAGGCGGTTCAGCACCGCGTCCTTGCCGGAGATCTCGCGGCTGAGCAGGAACTGCGCCAGCACGAAGACGGTGAGCAGGAACATGATCGCCAGCAGCAGCGTCGACAAGGCGTCGACGAAGCCCGGCCAATAGTCGATGCGGCGGTCGGTGCGCCGTCTTGCCAGCGCCACGTCAGTGGACCCCTTGCTTCTTCAGCGCGTCGGCGATCTTTTCCAGCGTGTTGCGCATGGCCTTCTGCTCGTCGGACTGGGCCTCGACCCAGTCGCGCATGATCTGCTGCTCGGAGCGCATGTTCTTCACCAGCCCAGAGATTCCGTCGGCAAGATTGGCCATGGCGGTGGCGACGCGCGGATTGGAGCCGCCGCCATTCTCCTGCAGGCTGCGCAGCCGCTCCGACAAGAGCCGGATGTCCTCGGAGGATTCGGTGGCTTTCGACGTGTCGGACACGACGATGTCCGACGACAGATCGGTGACCGAGGACAGCCAGTTCTCGAGCTCGGTATAGAAGCGGGTCTGGGCGCGGCCGGCCTGCAGGTCGAGGAAGCCAAGCACCAGAGAGCCCGAAAGGCCGAACAGCGAGGACGAAAACGCGGTGCCCATGCCGGCGAGCGGCGCCGACAGGCCCTGCTTCAGCGCATCGAGCACGGCGGCGGCATCGCCGGTGCCCGGGTCCAGCGCCTCGATCGTCTCGCGGATCGAAGCGATGGTGTTGAGCAGACCCCAGAAGGTACCGAGGAGGCCGAGGAACACAAGCAGGCCGACCAGATAGCGCGAGGTGTCACGGCTCTCGTCGAGGCGGGTGGCGATGGAATCCAGCATCGTGCGCATCGACGAGGTGGAGAAGGCGATCGTCGACGAGCGGCCGATCATCGCCTTCATCGGCGCCAAAAGCACCGGCTCGGTGGTTTCGGAGCCGGCGCGGAAGGAATTGACCCACCGCACCTCGCGGAACAGCCGTCCGACCTGGATGAAGGCAAGCAGGATGCCGACCGCCAGCACGCCGACGATCAACCCGTTGAGACCCGGATTGCTGGAGAAGGCGGTCGAGATCTGGCGGGTGAGGATGGCGGCGATGAAAGCGACGATGATCAGGAAGATCACCATGGTGAGCAGGAAGACCTGCGGGCTCGACAGCTTGTGGGGATCATAGACCAGGACGTCCGATCGCCTGCCGAAGGATCTGAGAAAAGCCATCCGTGCCCCGTTTCCGATGCCACCGCCGCAGAATTGCCGCGACTCTAAACGGAATTGTGACCAAATTGAATGGCGCTTGGCAATATGGCCCGATAGGGCCCGCGCCACAGGCCTAGAACCGGTTGACGACTAGGCAGTCGACCATGGCGGCCAGGTGGAGGCCGGCGCCGGTGACGACGAAGCCGTGCCAGACGGCATTGTGGAAGCGCAGGCCCTTCCAGGCGAAGAAGATGACGCCCAAGGAATAGACGATGCCGCCGGCGACGAGCAGCGCCACCGAGGTCGTCGGCAGCGTCTGGACCAGCGGTCCGGCGAGCACGACGCCGCTCCAGCCGATGGCGAGATAAAAGACGATGGCCAGCCGGTCGTAGCGGCCGGGCAGGAACATCTTGATGGCGATGCCGGCCGCCGCCGCGCTCCATACGACGATGATCATGGGCAGCGCCAGGGGCGAGTTGTCGAGCTGGGCGAGGAAGGGCGTATAGGTGGCGGCGATCAAAAGATAGATCGCGGCATGATCGAAACGGCGCAGGATCCATTTCGCCGGCCAAGACACCGGCCACAGATTATAGGCCAGCGAAACCGAGAGCACGGTGAGCAGTGACACCACATAGAACACCGCGGCGACATATTCGCCCGGGCCAGAGTGGAAGGCGGCCAAGGCCAGGAAAGCCGAGCCGGCGGCGATCGCCAGCACGATGCCCACCGCGTGAACGATGCCGTCAGCAATCATTTCGGCGCGGGAATAATGCCAGCGCCCCACAAAGGGGATTTCAAGCTTTGTATCTGGACGCGCGTCGTTCATGAATGATCCTGCAACACCTAATCTGGGCGCTCGCGGACCAGTATTTCAAGCTTCGGTTGCGGTTTTGCGACTAAAGGCGCGCGTCCTTTCGACGCGCAAAGGACGCTTTAAAGCGCGTCGCGCTGAACGGACTCAGGCGACGCGCTTTAAGTCTTTGTTTTGATGCATGTCGTCGTCCCAAAACCGCTGCACACTTCTGGGCGACATGCATTAATCAGCGAGCAGCCAGTGGCTTCTTCACGGTTTTCAGCAGCGCGCGCTGGATGAACTCGTTGCCGGCGACGACCTCGCCACTGTCCATCATGTCCTGTCCGCCATTCATGTCGGAGGCGAAACCGCCGGCTTCGCGCACCAGAAGGATGCCGGCGGCGATGTCCCAGGACGACAGGCCGGTTTCCCAGAAACCGTCCATCCGTCCCGCTGCGACATAGGCAAGATCGAGCGCCGCCGAGCCCAGGCGGCGGACTCCGGAGACTTCGGCCATGACATTGCGCAGCTCGATCAGAAAATTGCCGTGCTGGCCGCGGCCGAGATGCGGCACGCCGCAGCCGATCACGGCATCGGTCAGCTTGGAGCGCCCGGCAACGCGCAGGCGGCGATCGTTCATGAAGGCACCGCCGCCGCGCTCGGCCGTATAGAGCTCGTCCATCGCCGGATTGTAGACGACGCCGGCGACGATCTGGCCCTGGCGCTCGAGCGCGATCGACACGGAGAAGAGCGGAATGCCGTGCAGGAAGTTGGTGGTGCCGTCGAGCGGGTCGACGATCCAGCGGTGCTGGGCGTCCTCGCCTTCGACGGCGCCGCGCTCTTCCATCAGGAAGGCATAGCCCGGCCGCGCCTTCGAAAGCTCGGCGAAGACGATCTCTTCGGCCTTGCGGTCGGCCTGGCTGACATAGTCGCCCGGTCCCTTCATCGAGACCTGCAGGTTCTGCACCTCGCCGAAGTCGCGCGACAGCGAGCGGCCGGCCTTCATCGCGGCTTGGACCATGACGTTGAGGAGAGCGGAACGCGCCATTTTTTCTTCCTGGCTTGTCTTCCTACCGGCCGGCGCTCAATCGGCGCGGCGCATATAGGTGATTTCGTTGGTATCGACGACGATGCGCTCGCCGGCCGAGATGAAGGGCGGCACCAGCACGCGGATGCCGTTTTCCAGCACCGCCGGCTTGTAGGATGAGGCCGCCGTCTGGCCCCGCACCACCGGGTCGGCTTCCGTGATGGTCAGCGTCACCTGGTCGGGCAGCGAGATGCCGATCGGCCGGTCCTCGTAAAGCTGTACCGTCACCATCATGCCGTCCTGCAGGAAAGCGGCGCGCTCGCCGACAAAGTCCTTCGCCAGCTCGAGCTGCTCGTAGCTTTCGGTGTCCATGAAGACCAGCGCATCGCCCTGCTCGTAGAGGAACGAAAAATCCTTCAGGTCGAGCCGGATCTGCTCGACGGTCTCGGCCGAGCGGAAGCGCTCGTTGAGCTTGGTGCCGTTGATCAGGTTCTTCAGCTCGACTTGGTTGTAGGCGCCGCCCTTGCCGGGCTTGACGGTGTTGGTCTTGACCGCCACCCACAGCCCGCCATCGTGCTCGATGACATAGCCGGGACGGATTTCGCTGCCACTGATCTTGGCCATGATGAACTGATCCGGATGAGATTTTCTGGCGCAGGTCGCGCTTTGGCGCCTCCAAGACCACAAATCGCCCATAGTGGCAAGGGAGGGACCCCAAGGCGACCGGACATGCCGTGCGTGGCGTCAGGCGTCAAGGCAGGCGATTTGCCTTCTGCAGCGCCTGCTTGGTCTGATCATCGTCGAGGCCCTGCAGGAAATCGTCCATCTGCGGGTCGATCAGCCCGGCCCGGCGGGCGACGATGTACCAGGCGCCGGCAAGGATCAGGTCCGGATCGGTGCCGATGCCGCCCATATAGAGCTTGGCGAGGCGGTTCTGGGCGGCGACATTGCCGCCTTGCGCCGCCCGCTTCATCCAGGCAAAGCCCGATTTCAGGTCGCGCCCGCCGCCGCGTCCCTCGATCATCCAGGTGGCAAGGTCGATCTGGGCGGTGTCGTAGTTCTGCCTCGCGGCCTGCGCCAGGAGAAGACGCGCCTGGGCATCGTCATGCGGCTTGCCGCCGGCGCCGTTGGCATAGAGTTGCGCCATCGCATATTGGGCATCGGCAAGGCCGGTGGCGGCCGCGCGCTCGTAATAGACAGCGGCCTTGGCAAGGCCGCCATCGCCTGGATCCTGCTGGACGAGCAACTGGGCGAAGTTGAACTGCGCGAGCCGGTTGCCGGCCTCGGCCGAGGCCTGCATCAGCGCGAAGGCGCCCTTTTCGTCCTTCTTCACGTAGCGGCCGTCGAGCAGCATCAGCGCATATTGGAACTGCGCCTCCGGCACGCCCTGTTCGGCCGCCAACGCATACCATTTCGCGGCCTCGGCCGGATTGAGCGGCATACCCAGTCCGCGCGACAGGATTTCGGCCACGAGCGTCTCGGCCGCCGGATCGCCGTTCTTGGCGCGCTCCATGGCAAGGTTGTAGGCGGTCTTGTAGAGCCCGCGCTGGAAGGCGCCATAGGCGGCGTCCGGCTGCTTGGCACCGAAGCGGTCGGGATTGATGGCATCGGCCGATGGCGGCGTCATGGTGGCCGGCTGCGGCAAGGTGTTCTGGATCGGCTTGTCGATATGCGGAGCGGTGCCGAACTTGCTCGGATCCGGCGCGCCGGCGTCCGGCTTGGCTCTGTCCAGTTTGCCCGTGTCCGGCGTGCCCGTATCCGGCGTGCTTGCATCCGGCTTGACTGCATCCGGTTTGGCTGCGTCGGGCGCGCTCTTGTCCGGCGCGCTCGTCTCCGGCCGCGGCTGCGGCAGCGGGACGGTCTCGGCCGCCATCGCCGCCTGCGCAAGCAAGCCGGCCAGGACCACCAGGCAAGGGCCGTGCAGGCGCATGTCAGTTCTCGAAACGCGGCGCGGTTTCATCGAGCAACGCGTTGGCGGCGGCGACCGCGGCGCGCGGGTCGCGTCCGTCGGCAAAGACGGCGCTGGACAGCGCCACGAACTCGGCGCCGGTCGCGGCCACCGTCTCGACGGAGGCAAGCTCGGAGCCGCCCATGACGATGCAAGGGATCGAAATCATCTCCGCCCACCATTCGCCGAGGGCGAGGTTGCGGTGATGCGGCTCCGGCTTGTTGTCATAGCCGAAGCGGCCGAAGAACATGTAATCGGGCCGCTCCTCGCCGAGTTCCAGCGCCTCGTCGCGCGTCTTGGCGCCGCCGGCGCCGACCATCATCTTGCCGGCAAGGCGCTCGATCGTTTCGGCGAGCTCGCGGGGCTTTACCTCGACATGGATGCCGTCCGCCTGGACCCGCCCGGCGATGCGGCTGTCGCCGGCGATGATGACGGCGATGCCGGCTCCTTGAGCAATCGGCACGATCTTTTCGGCGAAGGCCTGGAAGGAGGCGTCGTCCATGCCGTTATCGGGCAGGATCAGCGAAGCGACGTCGCCACCCTCGAATGCCGCGCAGATCTGCTCGGCCGGCATGAGCGGCGGCGCGATCAGCACGATGCGGCAGCGGTTGGGCGGAGTTGCTTCGTTCATTGGCCTTCGATCCCGGTTTCGCCTATGCCGGGCGAAGATGGTTGCATTGCGGCATAGAGCAAACCGTCCGGCTTGAACAGTCGGCTATGCGGCGGACGGGGACCGGTCCGATCGAGCATCGTCGCGCCTGGTCCTGGATGGCCGCGCACGCATTCACAATTGTTAGCGCCGAATGTCGGGATCAGGCGCCAGTTCGGCGCGTTCCTGGCGTCTCCCGCACGCCCCAGGCTCTAAGCTGTCCTTGCTGCCTCAGGAGGTTTCGCATGCGTGGTCATTGCCTATGTGGCGCTATTGCCTTTGAAGTCGATGGACCGGCACAGGCCTGCGTGGTCTGTCATTGTGAAAGTTGTCGGCGGCAATGTTCTGCGCCGATGACCACCTACATTGGCGTCCTGGACGGCCAATGGCGATGGCTGGGGAGGCCACCGAAGGCATTCAACTCTTCTCCCGGCGTAGAAAGAACGTTCTGCGATCACTGCGGTTCGCCGCTTTCCTTCCGCTCAAAGAAGATGTCCAATGTCATGCATTTTTTTACCGCAGCGATGGCGGAGCCGGAAAAATTTGCGCCTACGCTGCATGTCGCTTTCGAGGAGAAGCTCCCTTGGGTGAAACTCGCTGACGGCCTGCCGACACGTTTTGGGCCTGATTATACAAAAGGCTAGTGCGTCCGCTTCGCAGGCCCGGCGAATGCCGACAGCGCTCATGTCCGCACCTCGAAGGCAGTGAACCGACCGACGATCCTTTGCAGCGCGGCCGGCTGCAGTGTCGGGCAGGCATAGCGGATGCCGGCATCAATTGACTATCCCGGCAGCGCCGTTCTGCGCTATGGCTGGGTTCCCCGCCTTCTCCAATCTTCCCTTGCCGATGTCAGGCCTGCTCAGCGATCCGTGGTTCTACGCCGCCGCCATTCCGGCGGTGATCCTTGTCGGCCTGTCGAAAGGCGGCTTCGGCGGCGCCGTCGGTTTCGTCGGCGTGCCGTTGATGGCGCTGACCATGCCGCCGGTTCAGGCGGCCGCCATCCTGCTGCCGATCCTGTGCCTGATGGACGTCGTCTCGGTGTGGAGCTGGTGGGGCGTTTACGACCGCAAGATGCTGGTCGACATGATGCCGGGCGCCGTCATCGGCATCGGGCTCGGCTGGCTGACCGCGGCTTTGGTCACCGAGGAGATGGTGCGGCTGATCGTCGGCGCCGTCGCGCTGGTGTTCGTGTTGCGATGGATCTACCTGCAGTTCCGCCACGGCGCCGACCATGCGGCTGAGCCGAACCGCATCGCCGCTGCTTTCTGGGGCACGGTCGCCGGCTTCACCAGCTTCGTCGCCCATGTCGGCGGCCCGCCCTTCCAAGTCTATGCGCTGCCGATCCGGCTCGACCCGAAAATGCTATCGGGAACGGCGGCGATCTTCTTTGCCGCCACCAATGCGCTGAAGCTCATCCCCTATTTCGCGCTCGGCCAGTTCGACACCGCCAATTTGACTGCGTCGGCGGTGCTGATGCCGCTGGCGCCGCTTTCGACCATCGCCGGCGCCTGGCTGGTGCGCCGCATGCGGCCGGAAATCTTCTATCCGTTCACCTACGCCACCGTCGCGGTGGTCGCCGTCAAGCTGCTGTGGGACGGCGTCATCGGCTTGATGTAGAAGCGAAGCGGCCATCCGACCGCCTCGCTCCAAACAATCGCGACGCTCACGCGGCGCTCGGCACCATCTGGCGGCCGCCGCCGAAGGCGAGCGCGACGCCCAGCACAATCACCATCGCCATCCCAGCAAGAATGCCGATGTCATGCAAACTGGGCTTCAGCACCATGTCGGCGATGATCACCAGCATCACCGCATAATCGAGCCGCGCCCAGTTCATCATGCGCTGGCCGATGGCAAGGACGGCCGGCGTCACGCCCTCCTTGGCGACCATCGCGCCTATGCGCTCGCCGGTCGGCTTGAAGACCAGCATGCCGATCGAGAAGGTCGTGGCGTAGCCGACGAGGCCGATAACGATCCATAATTCTGTAAAGCCGACCCAGAAGCCGCACATGATGAGGCCGAAGACCAGCGTCAGCATCGACATAGGCGCGAAGAATTTGCTGCCGAGCTGTCCGCTGGCGCGCATTGCCTGCAGCTTGTCGTCGATGTTGCCGGCTCGCTCGGCGAGCACGCCGAGCAGGAACAGCACGAAGCCGCCGCCGACCCACAAAATAGCCGAAACGACGTGAAGGAATTTGACGATCGAATACCAATCCATGGTTTGCTCCCGGATATGCTGCGTGATTTCAAGGGGCGCGGGTCTGCGCACCGCTTCAGAGGAGCGGCCTTTTGCGTGGCGCGTGTTTCGGCACGATGCCGCGGCAGCAGCCAACATGTTACGGCCGCCACGATCGGCGTTCGAAATCCGGTTTCAGACGATCCCGGGCGGCGCACCCGCTGTCCTGTTCCGGCACAGGAAAGCGCGTTCGCTTAAAAAATCACCGCCGCGTTAAGGCTTCATTAAGCTTTACGGGTGTTTACTATGCGCATCCAGTTTTGCTGGATTCTTACCGAGTGGTTGGAGCCACTTTGTTTGACGCCTCCCTGTTAAACTCCTGAGAGCCGCCTTATCCGCGGCTCTTTTTTTATCCACATACGGCAGGCCCTGCGCCATCCGCCGGCGGGTGGCCGGAAAACGGCCGGCGTTAACCGTTTGTTAAACATGCGCTTGCCTTCATGGGCATCGAAGCGCATTTTCAAGCCTCAGTCATTTAGGGGTGCGAGCCACGTCGGCAAGATTGCCGAATCAGCTGGCGGCAGTGCAGGGGCGTATCGATGAACGAGCCTTCGAAGGGCAGCGCGAAAACCATCAAACTGGCGGAGCGCCGGGTTTTCTCCCAATCCTTCAAGCCGCTCTACCAGGAAGGAATGGGGCTGGTCGAGCAGGCCGCCGAATATCTCGATGGCAAGGGCAGGCTCGAAGCCAAGAAATTGTCGCGCACGGCGGCTACGCTCTATGCGGCCGAATCGATGCGGCTGACCACGAGGCTTATGCAGGTCGCCTCCTGGCTGCTTTTGCAGCGGGCGGCGAATTCCGGCGAGATGACGCGCGACCAGGTGGCCTCGGAGAAATCCAAGGTGCGGCTCGACACCGCGTCCGCGCATGACGAGGCGCTTGGCTGGAACGAACTGCCCAAGGATTTTGTGCACCTCGTGACGCGCTCGCTGCGCCTGCAGTCGCTGGTGCGGCGCATGGACGAGGAAATCTATGGCGTCGTCGTCAGCGACCTGCATGCCCCCAGCCGGCGGGCCAACCCGGTTTCCGACCAGATCAGCCTTTTGAATACGGCGTTCGCGCGCGGCTGAAACCGCGTTTGCAAAGATAGCGGTGACGGCGAGCGCAGGTCGACACCTGCGATTCCGAGTGCTCTTCGATATTGCGGCGGCCGTTATTGTATTTGAAGGTGATGCCGGCCTTCGCGGGTAAGATCACACTTGCCTTGAAGCGATAGGCCCCTAGTTGGAGCCGTTCGCCGCAGCCGGGTCGGCCCGAGCCGGTTCTGCAACAAAATCACCGTCACTGTGACCAAAGCAGATTGCGAGGCTTGATCCCGTGCATTCGCCATTGGACCGCATCCCGGTATCGATCATCATCCCCAACTACAATTACGAACAGTTTCTAGAACGCGCCATCGACAGCGCGTTGGAGCAGGACCACCGAAATGTCGAGGTCGTGGTCGTCGACGACGCATCGACGGATGCGTCGGTCGCCGTCATCGAATCCTACGGCGACAAAATTCGTCCGTGCCTCAGGCGCAGGAATGGCGGGCATGCCGCCGCGTTCAATACCGGGTTCGAAGCGAGCACCGGCGAGATCATTCTTTTCCTCGACGCCGACGATTATCTCTATCCAAACGCCGTCTCCGAGGTCCTGGACGAATGGGACGCGGATGTCGCCCAGGCGCAATTCCGACTGCATCTCGTCGATGAGGACCAGCGGATCAAGGATGTCTTTCCCCCTCCGGAGCAGCCGTTCGATTCAGGCGACGTCGTCCCGGAATTGTTGCGCAAGGGGCGGTACCGTACGACGGTGACAAGCGGGTTGGCGTTCGACCGCGAGGCGCTGGAAACGATAATGCCCATGCCTGAAAGCGATTTCCGGCAAGGCGCCGATGGCTATCTCGCGACACTCGCTCCGCTGCACGGAGAGGTGAAATCCATCGACACCTGCCTTGGCGCCTACCGCATCCACGGTTCCAACCATTCGGTGTTTGCCGAAAAGCTTGCCGAGCGAGCGCGTTGGCGCGTGCAGCATGACTTCCGTCGCCTCGAGGCCTTGTCCGGCCGGGCGGCCGAGATCGGTCTGACCGTGCCGCCGGATGCCGGCCTTCGCGATCCGGTGCATCTGGAAGAGCGGCTGGCTTCGCTCTGCGTCGACGAGCCCCAGCATCCGGTTGAAACCGACTCCCGGCTGGGACTGGCAAGAGCGGGCGCCGCCGCCAGCCTGGAAATGGACGCATCCTGGCGGCGGCGGGCTGCTCTGGCGGCCTGGTTCCTTTGCATCGGAATCCTGCCGCGGCGCATGGGCAATGCAGTCCTGACATGGAAGCTGGTCGCATCGTCCAGGCCGGCATTTCTCACGCGGCTGTCGAAAACTATCCGTCGCGTGACGAATTAGGCATCTCGCTGTTTACGGAAACGGCGCATCGCTGAGATCGCAATTGTTTCTGGTTTGTTCACATTTTGCTGGCATCGCTTGCCGCCAGAGCTAGACTTGGCGCATGGGGGAAGCGATTCGCATCATCGGCATCGATCCGGGCCTGAGGCGCACCGGATGGGGTATTATCGACAGCGTGGGCAATTCGCTGCGCTTCATCGCGTCCGGCACGGTGTGGTCCGACGAGAAGGAGTCGCTGGCGACAAGACTCTGCCAGCTGCATGACGGCTTGGCCGAGGTGTTGCACCAGGCCATGCCGCATGAGGCGGCGGTCGAGCAGACTTTCGTCAACAAGGATGCGACGGCGACGCTGAAGCTCGGCCAGGCGCGCGGCATCGCCATGCTGGTGCCGGCTCGCGCCGGTCTGGTGGTGGCCGAATACGCCCCCAATGCGGTCAAGAAGGCGGTGATCGGCGTCGGCCACGGCGAGAAGAAGCAGATCCATATGATGGTCAAGGTGCTGATGCCGAAGGCGATCTTCGATACCGACGACGCCGCCGATGCTCTGGCCATCGCCATCTGCCATGCGCATCACCGCCCGAGCGCGGCCTACCGTATGGCCGCGCTGGTCGGGTAGCGTTGTTCTTGACTTGTTCTCATTTGCGAAGTAAGTAATACCTTGGAGGTATTACCATGCGAGTGACCACCAAAGGACAAGTCACAATCCCAAAACAAATAAGGGATCATCTGGGCATAGGCCCCGGCTCCGAGGTGCAGTTCGTGGCCACGGACGAGGGCGCCCAGCTTGTCGCCGTCAACCAAAACGTTTCGGAGGAGGAAGCTGCCCGCAAATTCAAGGAGGTTCTCGATAGGATGGAGGGAACGCTGGATTTGGGCGGCATGACGACGGACGAATATATGGAGTGGTTGAGGGGACCGCGTGAAAATCTCAACATTGATTGACACAAACGTGCTCATTGATGTCTGGGGTCCAGCAGGGCCGCTGAGGGAGTGGTCCTCGTCCGCGATCATCTCCTGCCGACGCGATGGCGCGTTGGTCATCAACAGCATCGTCTGGTCCGAGCTTGCGCCTCTGATCGCTTCCGAAGCAATGCTGAGGAAAGCAGTCGAGAGACTTGAAATGGATCGCGAGTTCTTGCCTTGGGAAGCCGCATTCCTGGCCGGGGTGACACATTCCCGTTATCGGCGGGCCGGCGGCATTCGGGAACGGACCTTGCCGGATTTTTTCATTGGCGCTCATGCCGCCGTTGCTGGTTACCGCCTGTTGACGCGCGACGCTCCTCGCTATCGCAGCTTTTTCCCCGACCTCGAAATCGTCTCTCCGCAAACGCATCCATGAAAGCCAGGCAATGATCGGCAAACTGAAAGGCACGCTGGACGAGATCGACGAAGATAGCTGCGTCATCGACGTGCATGGCGTCGGCTACGTCGTCCATTGCTCAGTGCGCACGCTGGCCGCGCTGCCTTCGCCTGGCGAGGCGGTGGTGCTGTTCATCGAGACCTATGTACGCGAGGACATGATCCGGCTCTATGGCTTCCAGACCGGGCTGGAACGCGAGTGGTTCCGCCTCTTGATGAGCAATGTGCAGGGCGTCGGCGCCAAGGTGGCGCTGGCTATCCTGTCGACGCTCGCGCCGGCCGATCTCGCCAACGCGATCGCGCTGCGCGACATCGCCATGGTCTCTCGCGCGCCCGGCGTCGGCAAGAAGGTCGCCGAGCGCATCGTCACCGAATTGCGCACCAAGGCGCCTGCCTATGCGGGTGCGGCTACCGGAACGATCGGCCTCAAGCAGGAGCTTGGCGAAGGCGTCGCCGCAGCGCCGATCACGGATGCGGTCTCGGCGCTCGTCAATCTCGGCTATTCGCGCGACATCGCCGCAAACGCGGTCGCGGCGGCGCTGAAATCGGCCGGCGAGGGCGTGGACGCGTCCAAGCTCATCCGCTTCGGCCTGAAGGAACTGGCGCGGTGAGGCGACGCTTGTCCCGCCACCGGTCCTATGCAAGGAAGGCGGCATGACCCTTTCGCCCCGCCTCATCGCTCCCGACAAGCGCGGCGAGGACGCCGACCAGACGCTGCGGCCGCAGTCGCTCGACGAGTTCGTCGGCCAGGCGGCGGTGCGCGCCAATCTCAAGGTCTTCGTCGACGCCGCCAAGAGCCGCGGCGAGGCGCTCGACCATGTGCTGTTCGTCGGCCCGCCCGGGCTCGGCAAGACGACGCTGGCGCAGATCATGGCGCGCGAGCTCGGCGTCAATTTCCGCTCCACCTCCGGCCCCGTTATCGCCAAGGCCGGCGATCTCGCCGCGCTGCTCACCAATCTCGAGGAACGCGACGTCCTCTTCATCGACGAGATCCATCGCCTCAATCCGGCGGTCGAGGAAATCCTCTATCCGGCGATGGAGGATTTCCAGCTCGATCTCATCATCGGCGAGGGGCCGGCGGCGCGCTCGGTCAAGATCGACCTCGCCCATTTTACGTTGGTCGCGGCGACGACCAGGCTTGGGCTCCTGACCAATCCGCTGCGCGACCGCTTCGGCATCCCGGTTCGGCTCAATTTCTACACGGTCGAGGAACTGGAGCAGATCGTGCGGCGCGGCGCCCGTATCCTGTCGATGCCGCTTGGCGACGACGGCGCGGTGGAGATCGCGCGCCGCGCGCGCGGCACGCCGCGCATCGCCGGCAGGCTGTTGCGCCGCGTGCGCGACTTCGCCAGCGTCGCCGGTGCTGCGCATGTCGACAGGAAGATCGCCGACGAGGCGCTGACCAGGCTGGAGGTCGACGCGCTCGGCCTCGATGCGCTCGACCGCCGCTACCTGTCGATGATCGCGCGCAATTTCGGCGGCGGCCCGGTCGGCATCGAGACGATCGCGGCCGGGCTCTCCGAGCCGCGCGACGCGATCGAGGACATCATCGAGCCCTATCTCATCCAGCAGGGCTTCATCCAGCGCACGCCGCGCGGCCGCGTGCTGACCGCCAATGCCTGGCGCCATCTCGGCCTCGATCCGCCCAGGGATATCGCCCAGCAGCAGATCAGCCTGTTCCAGGAAGAGTAACGCAGATTTGTTCGCGGTTCGGCGACGCAATGCCCCATCTACGCAGAATCTGCGCGCCTTGGCCTGACTGAGGGCGCAATTGCACCCTTTAAGGTAGGCCTATCTGACGCAATCCTAGGGCTTGGGGCGACCTATGATCACCAGACGCGCTTTCCTGCGCCTTATCGGCGGCTCGGCCTTCGCCATGGTGTCGCTCAGCGCCTATGCGGTCGGCATCGAGCCGATGCTGCTCACCCATGTTAAGCGCTACGCATTGACGCCGCCGCACTGGCCGGCCGGGCTCAAGCTGCGCGTCGTGGCGCTTGCCGATATCCACTCCTGCCGGCCCTGGATGACGCCGGAACGGATCGCAGCACTTGCCCAGGAAGCGAACGCGCTTCAGCCGGATCTGATTGTGCTGCTCGGTGACTATACCGCCGGGACCAAGCTGGTGACGGGCCGGGTGCGGGTGGAGGAGTGGGCCGAGGCATTGGCGGGGCTCAAGGCGACGCTTGGCGTGCTGTCGATCCTCGGCAATCACGATTGGTGGACGGATTTCTTCGCCCAGCGAGCGGAAGCCGGCCCGACCCAGTCGCGCAAGGCCCTCGAGCATGTCGGCATCCCGGTGCTGGAAAACGACGTCGTGCGGCTGGAAAAGGACGGGCATGGTTTCTGGATCGCCGGGCTAGCCGATCAACTCGCGCTGCTGCCGAACAAGGCCAAAGGACGCGACAGTTTCCAGGGCTTCGACGATCTCCCGGGCACCTTGGCCAAAATCCAGGGGAGCGAGCCGATCATCCTGCTTGCACACGAGCCCGACATTTTCACGAAGGTGCCGGAGCGGGTGTCGCTGACACTGTCCGGACACACGCATGGCGGACAGGTGCGGCTGTTTGGTTATTCGCCGATCGTGCCTTCGGACTATGGCAACCGCTTCGCCTACGGCCATGTTGTGGAGAATGACCGCAACCTGATCGTGTCGGGCGGACTGGGCTTCAGCATTCTGCCGGTACGTCTCGGGGTGCGGCCGGAGATCCTGCAGATCGATCTGGGCTAAGGTTCCCATTTGCGTTTCACCGTCTCACCGAAACGGCGATACGCCCTATGTTTTTGTTCAACTGTTCACAGTTTTTCTGGAATTGCTTAGATAGCGCGGATGGGCGTGCCGTCGGCTTCGTAGCCGGTGATGCCAGGTTCCCACCACAGCACCGGATTGTTCCGGAAGCTGGCGCGATCTTCCATCCTGCTCACAAGCGCGCGGGTTTTCGGATGCTCGCCAAGTTGAGTATCGAGGTCCAGGGGCCGGTTGGCAATGAAGCGTAAGTGGCAGGTCAGGAAAATGTCCTGGACCGACACGACCTTGCCGAAAAATCCCTCGCCGTCGCGGTCGATCCGCCCTTCCAGCCATCCGACCAGATGGGCAATGCGCTCTGCGCAGCGCGTCAAATGCGAATTGCCGCGATGCCTCACTCCGGACCATTGCATCTGGCTGATCGTCGTTGCGGCGGTGCCCAGCGTCTGGATCGAAGCAAAGAGCAATCGGTCCTGCCATTCCGATGCCGCCCGCCACATCGACGGAGCCAGAGCCGGATCGCTATCGACACGCTGCGGATAGGCGGCAAGCAGATACTCGGCGATGACACCGCTTTCCCAAAGTGTCAGATCGCCATCCCGTAGCGTCGGTACTTGAAGCGCCGGGGTCCATTCGGCGCGAGACGCGGCAGATGGCGTCGTCGTTTCCTCCCGGCGCTCATAGTCGAGGCCGATTTCGTCCAGCACGACACGAATGCCGCGCGCGAAAGGTGATCCGGTCGTATAAAGCAGTGAGCGCATAAGCTAATCCCCCGATGCCAGCGCAGAATTGGTAGCATCGCTGGTGACTAACGTGGAAGCTGGCGGATTACGTCCATCACGTCCGGCTCAGCCTTCTCGCCGTCGAAAGCATCGACGATGCCGAAGGCGCCGCCATAGCTCCACACCGACCATGAAAAGCCATGCGCCTCGGCGCGGGCGATCATGTCGCGCACATAGGCGGCGCGGTATGCGGCCGGCATGACGAAGCCGTTGCCGTATTCCTTGCGGATCATGCCGAATTCGCCGAGCGTGATATCCTGCGGCTTGACGCCGTTGGCCTTCGCCCAGGCATCGACCGTCGCGAACGGGGCATCCATCACGCCAAGCAGCTTTTCGGGGCTGTCCATCGTCGCCACCTGCTCGTCGAGATAGCTAAGCAGGCCGCTTCGTCGCGCCCAAGGCGCCTCGGCCCTGATCCGGTCGCGGATCGTGTCCAGCGTCATGTCGAGCTGCGCCTTCGGGACGGCCGTCAGCGGATAGGGCAGGCCGGTGACATAGGGAATGAAGTCGCCAGCCCAGCTTGCGCCCTGGTGCGTCAAAAGGAACGGGTCGTAGGAATGGAGGGTCCAGATGATGTTGTCATCGGCGATCGTCCTGGGATCGATCCTGGCCAGCGATTCCGCGTTCGAATAGCAGCCGCCGGTCAGGATCAGCGTCAGCCTGGTGGCGGAGGCGCGCGCGGCCGCGAACAATTGCTTCTGGCGGTCGGGCCAAAGATTGGTGCCGTTTGCCTCGCAATCGACCAGCGGCTCATTCATCAGTTCCAGCGCGACAAGCTTCGGATCCTCCTTGGCCAACGTCCGCGCCATCTTGCGCACCAGTTCGGTATAGGCGTCGAAGACGGCCGGGTCGCGCATGACTTCGCTCATGCCGATCTTGCGATTGGCGCCGGCCGGGATCAGATGCAGGTCGACGATCACCTTGAGGCCGGCGCGGTTGATCATGCGCGCCGAGTCGAGCACGCTGGCATAGAGGTCATCGCGAAGGGCCTCGGTGCGGTCCGAAAGAAAGGGCGAGGGATCGACCGGCATGCGCAGGAAGTCGAGACCGGCATCCTTGAGCGCCTTGAGGTCGTCCTCCTTGAGGAATTTGCGCCACTCCGGATAAGGCAGGATCGCCTGGCGTTCGCCCCATCTGTCCTCGGCCGGCCAGGTCACCCACTGGTCGAGATTGAGGCCGCGCTTCATCGAGAAGGTCGCCGCTCCGGCGGGCAAGGCCAACGGGCCAAGCGCAAGCAGCGCCGCCATCAAGGTCTTGATCATCGTGCCCAACAATGCCATCCCCTTGCCGCGCGAAAACGGTGCGTGTCGCCCAAAAGTGTGCAGCGGTTTTGAGACAACGACACGCACAGAAAAAATACCTAAAGCCCGAGGACTTTAGGTGCCTGTTCGGGCCTGAAAAGGAAAGCGCGATGGACGATCATGGTGAATCGGCGGCGCTCAGCGCTGGGCTTTCTGGAGCGCTGACGGATTTTGGCCACCGGCTGATGGCGAGGGTCTATTATGCCGACACCGATTTCTCCGGCGTCGTCTATCATGCGCGCTATCTCGAATTCCTCGAACGCGGCCGCTCCGACTATCTGAGGCTGACCGGCGTCCACCATACCGAACTCCTGGACGGCAAGCATGGCGAGCGCATCGTCTGGGTGGTCCGGCGCATGGAGATCGACTTCCGCTCGCCGGCGCGCATGGACGATATCCTCACCATCGACACGCGCACCGACGATATTTCGGGCGCCCGCATCTTCATGGGCCAGCAATTGAAGCGCGGCGGTGATGTGCTGGTGGAGGCGAAAGTCGAAGCGGCGATCATCGGCGAAAGCGGCCGACCGAAGCGCTTCCCGAAGGAATGGGTCGCCGCCTTCATGCCTAGGCTCAGCCTGACCTGAATATCAGCTTGGCCCTGTGTTGCGTCTCTCGCCTGGCCGAGATCATGCGCGGCAATGCGCCGCGCCTTACTTCCTAACCCATCCTTAACCATAACGGTTCATGAAGGAATTGGTGAAGATTGGCGCAATTCGTGTGCCTTCCTTTCACCAATATTTGCCTCGAAAAGGCCGCGAAACGGTGCATTCGGGGCTTATCCCGCAAGCTTCAAGCTTCGCGCGATCGGACCAAAGGAATGCCCATGGGCCAGCCGCCAGCGATGCCCGGAAAACCTTAAGGACTTAAGTCATGGAAAACATCGCACTCGCCGATCCGGGCGCGCATCTGTCGATCTGGGCCCTGTTCATGCAGGCCGGCTGGGTGGTCAAGCTGGTCATGATCGGCCTGCTTTGCGCCTCAATCTGGACCTGGGCGATCATCATCGACAAGCTCGTCGCCTATGGCCGCATGCGGCTGGCGCTCAACCGCTTCGAGCAGGTGTTCTGGTCGGGCCAGTCGCTGGAGGAGCTCTACCGCACGCTGGCCGATCGCAAGACCACCGGCATGGGCGCGATCTTCGTCGCCGCCATGCGCGAATGGAAGAAGAGTTTCGAAAAGGGCGCGAAATCGGCGCTGGCGCTGCAGACCCGCATCGACAAAGCGATGGACCTGGCGCTGACGCGCGAGATGGAGAAACTGGAGGGTCGCCTCGGCTTCCTCGCCACCACCGGCTCGGCCGCACCGTTCATCGGGCTGTTCGGCACCGTCATCGGCATCATGACATCGTTCCAGGCGATCGCCGCCTCGAAGAACACCAGCCTTTCGGTTGTGGCGCCCGGCATCGCCGAGGCGCTGCTCGCCACCGCGATCGGTCTGCTCGCGGCCATTCCCGCGGTCATCGCTTACAACAAGCTGTCATCGGACGCGAACAAGCTCGGCATGCGCATGGAAGGGTTCGCGGACGAGTTCTCCGCCATACTCTCGCGCCAAATCGATGAAAAAGTAGCGCAGAAGGGCTGAGGATCGATCATGGGGATGTCTGCTGCAGGCGCAAGTGGCTCGGGGCGAGGCGGGCGCGGCCATAGGCGGCGTGGCCGTCACCATGCCCTGATGTCCGAAATCAACGTCACGCCGATGGTCGACGTGATGCTGGTGCTGTTGATCATCTTCATGGTCGCGGCGCCTCTGCTCACCGTCGGGGTTCCGATCGACCTGCCGGACACGCAGGCCAAGGCGATGAATGTCGATACGCAGCCGATCACCGTGTCGATCAATGCCGCCGGCCAGATCTATCTGCAGGAAACTGAAATCCCGATCGAGGAACTGATAGCCAAGCTGCAGGCGATCTCGAAGACCGGTTACGACGAACGCATCTTCATCCGCGGCGACAAGTCGACTGATTACGGCACGGCGATGAAGGTCATGGCCCGCATTTCGGCAGCCGGCTACAAGAATATCGGCCTGGTCTCGCTGCAGGAACAGGATCAGTAGACGCCAAATGCGGACCGGTCTCACCTCTTCGGTGATCTTGCATGCGGTGGCGCTGGCCTTCGGGCTGTTCACGCTGTCGTCGCCGCCGGCTATGCCTGCCTCCGACGTGGAGTCGGTGGCAGTGGACATCGTGCCGATGGAAGCCGTGGCACAGACGCTGCAGGGGGACAAGAAGGCGGTCATGCATGACAAGCCGGCGCCTGTTCCGACGAAGCGCCCGGATATCGTTCCCAATGCCCAGAAAGTCGGGGAGAATACCGTCGACACCGACAAGCCGGTGACGGACGAAACCAAGCCGAAGCCAGTCGACAAGACGGCGGTGCCGCCGCCCGCGCCGACGCCGACCGAGAAGCCCGCGGTCGAGGACGTGCCGAAGCCGCAGGAGAAGCCGAAGCCGACGCCTGCGACGGAAGTCGCGCCGACGCCGACGCCCAAGGAAGAAGTCAAGCCCGAGCCGGTCAAGCAGACGGAGCCGAAGCCGACGCCTGCCAAGGAACCGACGCCCGCGCCGCAGCCGGACAAGACCGCGGCTATCCAAAAGGAAGAGGTCAAGCCCGACGCGGTGGCCGAGGCGATCTCGCAGGATCAGCCGGCAGAAGAGGCAAAGCTCCCGGATTCGGCGCCGGCGCCCGAAGCGCGGCCGAAGCCGCAGCCGGCCCAGGCCGAGAGCGCCAAGGCGCCGGATCGCAAGGACGCGGAAAAGCCGGTGAAGGAAGCGTCTTCCAAGAAGAAATCGGACGAGAAGCAGTTCAACGCCGACGAGATAACGGCTCTGCTCGACAAGCAGAAGCCATCCGGCGGCGGCGCCAAGCGCTCGACCCAGCAGGCCTCGCTTGGTGGCGAGAAGGATCAGGGCCAGAAACTCTCCAGGTCGGAGCAAGGGGCGCTGGAGGATCAGCTCGGTGGTTGCTGGACCCTTCCGGTCGGCCTCGAAGGCTCCGAGAACTTCACCGTGGTGATCCGTTTCAACCTGAATGCCTCCGGCAAGCTGGAGGGACGCCCGACGGTGGAGAAGTCCAGCGGCAACCCCCAATTCGACGCCAGCGCGATTCGCGCCGTGCAGAAATGCGATGTCGCCGGGCTGCAGGTTCCCGCCGGAAAGCAAGACATCTGGTCTGACATTCGCGTCAACTTCGATCCGAGAGCGATGCTTGGCCTCTAGCCTGAGCGTCCAAAAAATCAGCAAGAGAAGCGAGAAGACATGAAATCCATCCTCAAGCCGCTCCTGATGATCGCCGCGATGGCGATGGGCATAAGTTCTGTCGCCACCTTGCCTGCCCAGGCAACTCTCGAGCTGAACGTCAACAAAGGCAATGTCGAGCCGATGCCAATCGCCATCCCTGACTTCCAGGGAGGGCTTGGCCCGCAGATATCGGAGATCGTCGCAGCCGACCTGAAACGATCGGGACTGTTCGCGCCGATCGACAAGGCCGCCTTTGTCGAAAAGATCACCAATCCGGATGCCACGCCCCGTTTTGACGACTGGAAGGTCATCAACGCGCAGGCGCTGGTCACCGGCAGCGTGAGCAAGGAGGCGGATGGCCGCATCCGCGCTCAGTACCGCCTGTGGGATATTTTCGGCAACCAGCAGCTGGCCGGCGAGCAGTTTTTCGCCAATGACGCCAATCAACGCCGTGTCGCGCACATCATCGCCGATGCGATCTATGAAAAGATCACCGGCGAAAAAGGCTACTTCGATACGCGCGTCGTTTTCGTCGACGAATCCGGGGCGAAGAACGCGCGCAAGAAGCGCCTCGCCATCATGGACCAGGACGGCGCCAATGTGCGCTATCTGTCGGACGGCCGCTCGATTGTGCTGACGCCGCGTTTCTCGCCTAACCGGCAGGAAATCACCTATATGTCCTATGAAAGCGGACAGCCGAAGGTCTATCTGCTGCAGATCGAGACCGGCCAGCGCGAGCTGGTCGGCAATTTCCCGGGCATGACGTTCGCGCCGCGCTTTTCGCCCGACGGCCAGAAGGTGATCATGAGCCTGCTGCGCGACGACGGCAACTCCAACATCTTCGCCATGGACCTGAGGAGCCGCTCGACGACGCGGCTGACCGACTCGACCGCGATCGACACTTCGCCCTCCTATTCGCCGGACGGCTCGCAAATCGTCTTCACCTCCGACCGTGGCGGTGGCAGCGGCCGCTCGCAGATTTATGTCATGGGCGCGGACGGCTCCAACCCGCACCGCATCTCCTTCGGCGACGGCGTTTATTCGACGCCGGTCTGGTCGCCGCGCGGCGACCTCATCGCCTTTACCAAGCAGAGCGGCGGCGAATTCCAGATCGGCGTCATGAAGACCGACGGCTCGGGCGAGCGCATCCTGTCCTCGGGCTTCCAGCAGGAGGGGCCGACCTGGGCGCCGAACGGCCGCGTCTTGATGTTCTTCCGCGACTCCGCAGGCGGACCCAAGCTGGTCTCGGTCGATCTGACCGGCCGCAACGAGCAGCAGATTCCGACGGCGAACTATGCTTCCGACCCCGCTTGGTCGCCGTTGCTGGAGTGAGCGGCGGGAACTGGGGAATTGAAGAAACTGAAGAATTGAAGAACTGACGAAAGCGGGCGGCTCAAAATCCCGCTTTTCACCTTGGTCGCGTTTTGGCCGCATTTCTGCCTACGGTCCGCGCGCAACCTCGCCTTGGTAAATGCGTGGGGCGCAAACGGCCGCGGAGGGCGGCTCGAAACCAAACATTAACCGTGTTTCTTGAATGCCGGTTAACCCAAACGTGGTTACTGGGTGATCAACGAAATCACTCATATGCGAAGGAGAGGCGGCATGAGCCGTATCGCAGCACTTACCAGAAACCCGGCGATGATTGCGCTGCTGGCGGCTCTCGCCATCACCGGTTGCGCCTCGAAGAAGACCCCGAACAGCGCGGCCGATCTCGGCCTCAACGGCGCCGGCGCTGCCACGCCGGGTTCGGCGCAGGATTTCACGGTCAACATCGGCGACCGCATCTTCTTCGACACCGATTCCTCGTCGATCCGCGCCGATGCGCAGACCACGCTGTCGCGTCAGGCGCAGTGGCTCAACCAGTATCGTCAGTACGCGATCGTCATCGAAGGCCATGCCGACGAGCGCGGCACGCGAGAGTACAATCTTGCGCTGGGCGCCCGTCGCGCCGCCGCCACGCGCGACTTCCTGGTCTCCAAGGGCGTCTCCGCCGGCCGCCTGAAGACCATCTCCTATGGCAAGGAGCGTCCGGTCGCCGTCTGCGACGACATCTCCTGCTGGTCGCAGAACCGCCGCGCCGTCACCACGCTTTCCGGCGCCGGCTCCTAAGAGCCGGGTCCTGCGGCGTCGCGTCGACGCGGGCGACAAAAATACAACATCCCGAACATGAAAGGCGGCCTCAGGGCTGCCTTTTTCATTTGCGACAAACCGAAACAAAATTTGGCCGAAGTCTCGCGTCCTGCTATGAGCGCGAGGGCGCTTCCTCCCCTTGTTTGATTTGGAAAGGCGCATCAGGCCAACACCCACCGCGAGAGACAGAATGCACTTCAGAACGGTCCTGAGCGGCACGCTTGTGCTGCTGCTCGTATCAAGCCTTCCAAGCCTTGCAGCGCCGGCCGACAGCGCCGGGCAGGCTTCCGACGGCGGATTCACCTTCCATCTGCCGACACTCGGCATCTTCGGCGACAAGAAGAAACCGGAGCAGGCCCAGATCGCGCAGGATAGCAGCGCTGGCATGACCGGTCTTGAAGACCAACTGCGCCAGCTGAACGGCAAGATCGAGGAGATGAATTTCCAGATCCTGCAGATGCAGGAACAGATCCGCAAGCAGCAAGAAGACAACGAGTTCCGCTTCCAGCAGTTGGAGGGCGGCTCGCAAGGCGGCGCCAAGCCGGCCGGACAGAAGAAGTCGGAGGCCCAGCCCCAGGACGGAAATAGCAACGGCAACACCAATCTCGGCGATGCCGGCACCGGGGCTACCGGTACCGGCGAAGCCGGAACCGACAACAGCGTCGCCCAAGCTCCGGCGACGCAGGCGCCGGCCCACACCGGCGGGCAAAATGGCGGCGGCAAGACAGTCGGCGATGTCATCGTGGAATCGCAAACCGGCGATCCCGGCAAGCTGATCACCGGCGCGCCGCCGAAGGATTTCGGCACCATCACCGTCGACAAGAACGGCAACGTCGTCAATGCCGAGACCGATCCGCATGCCAGCGCGCCGGCGCAAGCTCCGGCGGCCACGGCAGGCGCTCCTTCCGCCGAGACCCCCGCCAGGAAGAACAAAGCCGGCGGCACTGAAGTCGCGGCCCTGCCGTCGACCAACAATCCCGACGAGCTCTACCGCAATTCCTACCAGTTCATCCTGTCGGGCGATTATCCGACCGCCGAGCAGGGTTTTCGCGACCATATTTCGCGCTTCCCCAAGGACGCCAAGGCGGCGGATGCGCATTACTGGCTGGGCGAGTCGCTGCTCGGCCAGCAGAAATACCGTGACGCGGCGGAAGTCTTCCTCGCCGCCAGCAAGGACTATCCGAAGGCCAAGAAGGCGCCCGACATGCTGCTCAAGCTCGGCGTTTCGCTGGTGGGCCTGAAGCAGAACGACGTCGCCTGCGCCACCTTCAACGAGATCGGCAAGCGCTATCCCGACGTTTCCGGGACGCTCAAGGAACGCATCAAACAGGAAAAGGCACTGGCGGCGTGCTGACGCCCGATACCAAAGCTGATCTTTCACACGGCCTTTTCTCAGACCTAGACTTTTCGAGCGGCGCCGTTGCGGCCGTATCCGGCGGCAGCGACTCGACCGCCCTTTTGCTTCTCCTCAAGGACCACTTCGATCGTACCGCACCCGGCGCCAGGCTGCTTGCGGTGACGATCGATCACGGCTTAAGGCCGGACTCGGCCGGCGAGGCACGGCTGGTTGCCAATTTCTGCGCCGAGCGCGGCATCGCGCATCGCATTCTCGCCTGGCACGGCGACAAGCCTGCGAGCGGGCTGCCGGCTGCCGCGCGCGAGGCGCGCTACAGGCTGCTTGCCGAAGCCGCCGGCGCCGAAGGCATCAAGCTGATCCTGACCGGCCACACCGCGGACGACCAGGCCGAGACCGTGCTGATGCGGCAGGCGCGCGACGATGACGGCCGCGGCCTCGCCGGCATGGCGCCCGCTACGCTGCACGACTGGCGGACATGGATCGTCCGGCCGCTGCTCGGTACAAGGCGCGCGGCGCTGCGCGAGATGCTGCAGGCTCGCGACATCGGCTGGATCGAGGATCCGACCAATGTCGATGCCCGCTTCGAGCGGCCGCGCGTGCGGGCGAAGCTCGCGCAGGGCGACGGCGAACGGCGCATCGAGGAAGCGCTGGCGCGGTCGCAGCAGGCGGCTTTCGCGCGCCAGGACATCGGTCGCCGCGCCGCCATGCTCATAGACGCCTTTGCCGACAGACCAAGTCCGGGCCTCATCCGCCTTGATCGCGATTTCGCCGGGCATGAGGATGGCGAGGCGGCCATCTATGCGTTGCGCATCCTTTTGGCCGCCGTCGGCGGCGTGTCGTTCCTCGCCAATGAGGCGCGCTGCGCTAAGCTGCTCTCGCGTCTGCGGTTGGGGTCGCTTTGCGCTACATTGTCGCGGACGGTGGTCGACGCGCGCCGAACCGGCATTTTCCTTCGCCGCGAAAACCGCAACCTGCCCGCCCCCATGCCGCCGGTGGACAACCGGCTCTGGGACAGCCGCTGCCGCATCACTTTCAAAGACGGGCCGGGCGATTTGGTGATCGCGCCGCTGGGGTCCGCCGCAGCCAGGCAAGCGTCCCTGAGCGAGGATGTTCCACAAAGCCTCTCACGCGCAGCGCTGGCCGCGGAGCCTTCGTTGTGGTCCGGCGGCGTATGCCTTGGGTTTGCGGGCGGCAATGCGGGCCTGCAGCCGATCGCGGCCGTTCCGGCGGTGGCTCCTTTCGCGCGCTTCCTGCCGTCCTTCGACATTGAGCCAGCCGCCGCCAGCGCGGCGCTTATGGGTGCGCCACCGTTGCCGGCGCCGCCATTTCACGGCCATGATGGTGGGCGAGGGTGGGCGAAAGCTTAACCGATACGTGCTGTTCTGCTTGGCAAGGGGAGACGCTCTCCCTATGTTAGGCCGAGCTTCTCCATTATCGCGGGCCCGCAGGCGGGCCCCAACGGGACAATAGATGAATCCGAATTATCGCAACCTCGCGCTCTGGGCGATCATAGCGGTCCTGCTCATCGCCCTGTTCAATCTGTTCCAGACGCCCCAGACGCGCGGTGCCACGACGGATATCGCCTATTCGCAGTTCCTGCAGGATGTCGCCTCTGGCCGGGTCAAGAGCGTGACCATCGCCGGCGCCCGCATCTTCGGCAACTACACGGACAACGCCAACGGCTTCCAGACCTATTCGCCTGGCGACCCGTCGCTGGTTTCCAGGCTGCAGGACAAGAACGTCACCATCACCGCCAAGCCCGAGACCGACGGCTCCAATTCGCTGTTCGGCTACCTGATCTCGTGGCTGCCGATGATCCTGATCCTCGGCGTGTGGATATTCTTCATGCGCCAGATGCAATCCGGTTCCGGAAGAGCAATGGGCTTCGGCAAGTCGAAGGCCAAGCTTCTGACGGAAGCGCATGGCCGCGTCACCTTCCAGGACGTCGCCGGCGTCGACGAGGCCAAGGAAGATCTGGAAGAGATCGTCGAGTTCCTGCGCGATCCGCAGAAATTCCAGCGCCTCGGCGGCAAGATCCCGCGCGGCGTGCTGCTGGTCGGCCCGCCCGGCACCGGCAAGACGCTGCTCGCCCGCTCGGTCGCGGGTGAGGCCAACGTGCCGTTCTTCACCATTTCCGGGTCGGATTTCGTCGAGATGTTCGTCGGCGTCGGCGCGAGCCGCGTGCGCGACATGTTCGACCAAGCCAAGAAGAACGCGCCCTGCATCATCTTCATCGACGAAATCGACGCCGTCGGCCGCCATCGCGGCGCCGGCCTCGGCGGCGGAAATGACGAGCGCGAGCAGACGCTGAACCAGCTGCTGGTTGAGATGGACGGCTTCGAATCTAACGAGTCGATCATCCTGATCGCCGCCACCAACCGCCCTGACGTGCTCGATCCGGCGCTGCTGAGGCCCGGCCGTTTCGACCGCCAGGTCGTGGTGCCGAACCCCGACATCGTCGGTCGCGAGAAGATCCTCAAGGTGCATGTGCGCAACGTGCCGCTGGCGCCCAATGTCGATCTCAAGGTCATCGCGCGCGGCACGCCCGGCTTCTCCGGCGCCGATCTAATGAACCTCGTCAACGAATCCGCGCTGATGGCGGCGCGCCGCAACAAGCGGCTCGTCACCATGGCCGAGTTCGAGGACGCCAAGGACAAGATCATGATGGGCGCCGAGCGCCGCTCGTCTGCGATGACGCAGGCCGAAAAGGAGCTGACCGCCTATCACGAGGCCGGCCACGCCATCCTGGCGCTCAACGTGCCGACGGCCGATCCGCTGCACAAGGCGACCATCATCCCGCGCGGCCGCGCGCTCGGCATGGTCATGCAGCTGCCCGAAGGCGACCGCTATTCGATGAGCTACAAATACATGATCTCCAGGCTGGCGATCATGATGGGCGGCCGCGTCGCCGAGGAGTTCAAGTTCGGCAAGGAAAACATCACGTCGGGCGCCTCCTCCGATATCGAGCAGGCGACCAAGCTGGCGCGCGCCATGGTCACGCGCTGGGGCTTCTCCGACAAACTTGGCCATGTCGCCTATGGCGACAACCAGGAAGAGGTCTTCCTCGGCCATTCGGTGGCGCGCCAGCAGAACATCTCGGAAGAGACGGCGCAGATCATCGACGCCGAGGTGCGGCGGCTGATCGACGACGCCTATTCGACCGCGAAGTCGGTGCTCACCAAGAAGAAGAAGGACTGGATCGCGCTTGCCGAAGGGTTGCTTGAGTATGAGACGCTGTCCGGCGAAGAGATCAAGCAGCTGATCGCCGGGCACAAGCCCGCCCGCGACCTTGGCGACGACACGCCGCCCAGCCGCGGCTCGGCCGTGCCGAAGGCCGGTACGGGCGGCCGCCGCAAGAAAGGCCCCGAGCCCGAAGGCGGCATGGAACCCCAGCCGTCAAGCTGAGGTTGGTGCGCGAAAGACTGATCGAGAAACGCCGCGGCTTGCTCCGCGGCGTTTTTGTTTGGGCATTGGAGACAAGGCAAGGCTTGCCTCGTCCTGGCGCGTAGATATCGCCCAACAGCAAATCCCCAGATACCCCCGAGGATGATGGCTCAACGTCTGCGGGAAAAACGGTGAACCGCTTTATCCGCCGTATTTGATTTTTATGATTCAGCTTTCAGCCGCGCATTGCAGAGGCTGTAGTAACCGCCGCCCTTCTGGATCCAGCGAAGGCCGTTCAACGTACCCGCCTCCTTGTTGTCGTGGTAACCCTGCAGGCAGGTCTTCATCCGGGCCTTAGCAGGCTTTTCGGTCTTGAACTCGGCGGCGAGGGTGGTTGGGAATGTCACGCCCGCCGGCGCTACCGTGGGGGCGACCGCAGCGCTGGTTTCGGTTTTCTGCTGCTCCGCGGATGTGACCGGATCCGCGCTGACGCTCTCCGCGGCGGACGTCGCGCATTTCTCCTTGCGGAAAGCGGCCCAGTCCATGCCGTTCAGAGTGCCGCCTTCCTTGGCCGCCCGATAGGTCTCGCTGCATTCCTTCATCGTCAGCGCGCTCGCAGGTGAGGCGTTCCAAGCGACCAATGCCGTCATAGCCAACGCCGCCAATTTCAAATTGAACATTGAGACCCTCCTGATTGATGATAGGTTCGACATCTTTTTGTATACTGTTTGTTCCCTATATGTTCAACCGGAATCTTTGCGAGCTCCCGACAAGCCTGGCGGTGGGCAGTGTGGGCAAATCGGCGATGCCGACAGTCCCGCCGTATGCAGATGCGAGCAGGCCGCGGGCGTCTTCGCCTGCAACAAAAAGCCCGCGCATCTTGTGACGCGCGGGCATTTTCCCTTCGAATAATTAGGCGATCAGCTCTTCAGCTTGGCGTTGCACAGGCTATAGAAGCCGCCGCCCTTCTGGATCCACTTCAGGCCGTTCAGCGTGTTGGCATCCTTGTTGGCATAGTACTGCTCGAGGCAGGTGTGCATGCGGGCCTTGGCCGGGGTCTCGTTGGCGAATTTCGGCGAGATGGCGGCCGGGAAAGTGACGCCCTTCGGAGCGGTCACAGTCGGCTTGGCCGGTTCCTTCGTGAAAGTCGCCTCAGTCGGAGCCGGCACGGTGTCGTCATCGTCGGCACCTGCGCCGCATTCGGCCTTGCGGAAGTCGTTCCACTTCATGCCGTTCAGCTTGTTGGCGGTCTTCGCAGCCTGGTACTTGGTGCTGCATTCGGCCATGGTCAGGCCCTTGCCGCCATCGGCAGCGGCGGTCGAGGTCTTGGTCGTCGTGGCGGTTTTGGTGGCGGGGGCGGTGGCAGCCGCGGCGGTTGCGCCAGGGCCGCACTCGGCCTTGCGGAAGTCGTTCCACTTCATACCGTTGAGCGTGCCGGCGGATTTTGCGGCCTGGTATTTGGTGCTGCACTCCTTGGCGCTCAAGCCCTTGGCTGCGTCGTCGGCAGCGGCGGCCGTCTTTGCCTTCTTCGTGTCGGCGGCCTTCGTATCGGTCGCCGTCTTGGCGTCGGTCGCCGCCTTGGTGTCGCTCGCGGCGGAAGCATCGCTGCCGCACTGCGCCTTGCGGAACTGGTTCCAGGTCTGACCGGCGAGCGTTCCCGCATCCTTGGCCGCGTTATACTTGGTGCTGCACTCGGCCATGGTCAGCGCGTTGGCGGGCGCCGCCAGGAACAAGGTTGCGACGGCGATACCCGTCAAAGCTGCAAGTCTATGAATAAGCATGGCGTTTTCTCCCTTGCTGCCGCCAATAAGTGTCCCTATGCCAAATCAATAGCTCTCAATGCCCGGTTGCGCCAGATGCTTCCGCATCGGTACGCTCACAAAGTGTGTTGCTCCTGATAAGGTATGAATTGCTTGCCGGCGTGGTGCCAGCCAAAGTTTGCCGGTGGATAGGACATTGAAATGCCTCGCGCGGGCACTTGCGCCGCCCGCGACAATGTTTTTCTAAGGATTGGTAATATACAATCACGAAATTTGATGATCGGATGCGGCTCAATTGTGGCAATACGGGCGCTGAAAAACCGACGGGGACTGTAAGGCACATGGCAGGTCAGTATTTCGGCACAGACGGTATCCGCGGTCGCGCCAACAAATTTCCGATGACGGCAGAGGTCGCCATGCGTGTCGGCATGGCCGCCGGGCTCTCGTTCCAGCGCGGCAATCATCGTCACCGCGTCGTGCTCGGCAAGGATACACGGCTTTCCGGCTACATGATCGAGAACGCCATGGTGGCCGGCCTGTGCGCCGCCGGCATGGACGTGTTCCTGCTCGGTCCTATTCCGACGCCGGCGGTCGCCATGCTGGTGCGCTCGCTGCGCGCCGACATCGGCGTGATGATCTCGGCCTCGCACAATCCTTATTACGACAACGGCATCAAGCTGTTCGGTCCCGACGGCTACAAGCTTTCCGACGAGATCGAGGAGCGCATCGAGAGCATGCTCGACAAGGACATCGAGCTGGCGCTCGCCGATTCCGACGGGCTCGGCCGCGCCAAGCGCGTCGACGGCGTGCATGACCGCTATATCGAATTCGCCAAGCGCACGCTGCCGCGCTCAATGTCGCTTTCGGGCCTGAGGATCGTCGTCGACTGCGCGAATGGCGCGTCCTACAAGGTAGCGCCCGAGGCGCTGTGGGAACTCGGCGCCGAGGTGGTGGCGATCAATGTCGAGCCGAACGGCTTCAACATCAACAAGGAGTGCGGCTCGACCCATCCGGCCGGCCTGCAGAAGAAGGTGCACGAGGTGCGCGCCGACATCGGCATCGCGCTCGACGGCGACGCCGACCGCGTCGTCATCGTCGACGAGAACGGAGCGATCGTCGACGGCGACCAGATCATGGCGCTGATCGCCGAATCCTGGCACCAGAGCGGACGGCTGGCCGGTGGCGGCGTCGTCTCCACCGTGATGTCCAATCTCGGCCTGGAGCGCTTCCTCGGCGACATGAAGCTGCAGCTCCATCGCACCAAGGTCGGCGACCGCTATGTGGTCGAGCATATGCGCGCACATGGCCTAAATGTCGGCGGCGAGCAGTCGGGCCACATCGTGCTTTCCGATTTCTCGACCACCGGCGATGGCCTGGTCTCCGCCTTGCAGGTGCTGGCCTGCATCAAACGGCAGAACCGCCCGGTCAGCGAGCTGTCGAAGAAATTCGAGCCGGTGCCGCAGCTTCTGAAGAATGTCCGCATCTCCGGCGGCAAGCCGTTGGAGGAGGCGTCGGTCAAGGCGGCGATCGAGGAAGGACGCAACCGGCTCGGCACGTCCGGCCGCCTCGTCATCCGGCCCTCGGGCACCGAGCCGCTCATCCGCGTCATGGCCGAGGGCGACGATCCGCAACTGGTCGAAGCGGTCGTCAACGACATCGTCGACATCCTCCAGGAAACCCGCAGCGCCGCCTGAGCCGGTCGCGCAGTTTTCCTAGATCCGGAAGCCCGCCGCCTGGCGGGCTTTTTCGTTGCCCGGGGGGCCATTGGGACAACGGCTTTCCCTCTAAAATTGTATAGAGTCGTGGTTAATCGGTACGGTTAAACGGCTTTTAACCTTTGCAATTCATTATCCAAACCCGAGGTCAATCATCTTCGGGCGGGAGTCGTCCCGAGGCTTCTTAGGGGTGACAGAATGTTCAAGACAGCAAGAATGGCATTGCTTGCCGCGCTGTTCGCGGGGATAGCCGGACCGGCTCTCGCCGCCGACCTCGCGGAACCGCAAATCGAAGAAGCTCCGCCGCCGGTAGTCGAACAGCAGCCAACTGATGTCGGCGGCTGGTATATCCGTGGCGACATTGACTATCACAAGTCGACTTTGCGTGGCATCGACTACATTACGTACGGACCACCGCCCGGCACCAACGATTTCGATTTCGGCAAGCTGAAGGGTGGCTTCTCGCTAGGCGGCGGTGTCGGCTACAAGGTCAACGACTACTTCCGTACCGATCTGACTGCCGACTATTGGTTCAAGTCGAACTTCAACGGCCAGACCTCGGACCTCACTACGACATCAACCGAAGTGTCGAGGATGAGCGCCCTGCTGCTGCTCGCCAACGCCTATGTCGATATCGGCACCTGGCACGGCATCACGCCTTATGTCGGCGCCGGCATCGGCGGCGCGCACATCAAGTGGGACACGGTCCACGATCCGAACACCACCGAGACCAATCCGGGGTCATCCAACTGGCGCTTCGCCTACGCTCTCATGGCAGGTGCTTCTTACTGCCTGACCGACAGGGTGGTCCTCGATGCAGGCTATCGCTTCACCCACATCCAGGGCGGCCGCATGTTCGAGTTCGATTCGACCAGCTCCGGGCCGGGTTTCGATCATGGCATAAACACGCATGAGGTGCGCGGCGGCCTGCGCTACCAGTTCAGCGGCAACAATGGCTGCGCCGCACCGGTGGTCGCCTATCAGCCGGAACCGGAACCGATCTACACTAAGTAATCGCCTTCATTATCCCGAAATTCGTCAGCCGCCCGGCGCCAGCCGGGCGGCTTTCGTTTATGCGTCGCCGATAAATGTTGATCGAAATCAATTCGGTAACCGACTGTTATCCTTAACCGCCACTTAACCACTGTGGTTAACAATGGCTCCTTGAAACGGCGCCCGCGTTCGCGGCCGGCGCCAATTTCAGGAGCCGGGGACCATGATATCCAGATCGCGTATTGCGTCAGCGCTTGCCGCAATCATCCTGTTGCCGATGACGCCGGCGCTGGCGGCAGACTACGATCCGCCGATCTATGTCGACCAGGCGCCGGACTATCAGCCGGTCGAGATCGGCTCGGGCTGGTACCTGCGCGGCGATGTTTCCTATCTCGCGCGGAAGAGCTTCAAAAACGGAGATTTCACCTTCCCGTCAACGATCAACAACGAAAGCTTCAGCGAGAGCCGGGACGCCTACTTCGCGAGCATCGGCTTCGGATATCACTTCAATGATTACCTTCGCGCCGATCTCAACCTCGGCTATCTGCCCGGCAACAAAGCCAGCTTCAGCTATGATGATACAGGGACCGCGACGCCGTCGGCCGTGGGGTTCGGAAACCTGAAGAACTATGCGATCTCAGGCATACTCAACGGCTATGTCGATCTTGGCACATATGTAGGCATCACGCCTTATGTCGGCGCCGGCATCGGCGTTGTTCGCAGCACGCGCAAGCTTTCGGCCAGTTACACCGATATCAATGACTCCGCCAATAACTTCACCGTCGAGGATAATAAATCTCGGTACTCTCTCGCCTATACGTTGAATGCTGGCCTTGCATACCAGGTATCCAAGAACGTGCTCGTCGACCTGGGGTATCAGTATTTCTCCGCCCCCGATGCGGAATACGTTACCGCCGCAAGCCTTACCTCCTTCCCTGTCCACAAAGGCATCAGCAATCATCAGGTCAAGCTCGGGCTGCGTTACGATCTCTGGTGAGCGATGCAGCCGGAGAGGTTTCGGCGGCGGGTCCTGAAGGCCCGCCGTATTTCTTTCGGCTCGGAACGAATATCCCGTCAGCGACAAAAACTTTCCCCTTGACGCCGAAAGGCTGAGCGCATATCGCCGTCCGTGGGCCACCCCTCCCCAACGAGGGGCCACTATCTGGAAGGATAGACCACGATGACGACGCTTACCAAGCCCGGACTCCGTCCGGCAAATCCCAATTTCTCCTCAGGTCCCTGCGCAAAACGCCCTGGCTGGTCGGCCGAGGCGCTGAAAGCCGCCGCGCTCGGGCGCTCGCACCGCGCCAAGATCGGCAAGGCGAAGCTCGAACAGGCGATCGAGCAGACGCGCGACATCCTCAAGGTTCCCGCCGGCTACCGCATCGGCATCGTGCCGGCGTCGGACACGGGCGCTGTCGAGATGGCGCTCTGGTCGCTGCTTGGCGAGCGCGGCGTCGACATGGTCGCCTGGGAGAGCTTCGGCTCCGGCTGGGTGACCGATGTCGTCAAGCAGCTCAAGCTCGCCGATGTGCGCAAGTTCGAGGCCGGCTACGGCAAGCTGCCCGACCTGGCGCAGGTCGATTTCGACCGCGACGTTGTCTTCACCTGGAACGGCACGACCTCGGGCGTGCGCGTGCCGAACGGCGATTTCATTCCCGCGGACCGCAAGGGGCTGACTATCTGCGACGCAACCTCGGCCGCCTTCGCGCAGCGGCTCGATTTCGAAAAGCTCGATGTCGTCACCTTCTCCTGGCAGAAGGTTTTGGGCGGCGAGGGCGCGCATGGCATGCTGATCCTGTCGCCCCGCGCCGTCGAGCGGCTGGAGACCTACAAGCCGGCCTGGCCGCTGCCGAAAATCTTCCGCCTCACTTCGGGCGGCAAGCTGATCGAGGGCATCTTCAAGGGCGAGACCATCAACACGCCGTCGATGCTGTGCGTGGAGGATTATCTCGGTGCTCTTCGGTGGGCTACGTCGATCGGCGGCCTGGAGGCTTTGATCGCCCGCGCGGACGCCAATGCCGCGGTGCTCGACCGGTTTGTTGAGAAGTCGCCGTGGCTCGGCCATCTCGCCGTCGATCCGGCGACGCGCTCGAATACGTCTGTGTGCCTCTCCTTCACCGACGCGCAAGTGGCGGCGCTCGATGCCGACGGCCAGGCGGCTTTCGCCAAGGGGATCGTGTCTTCGCTCGATAAGGAAGGCGTCGCTTACGACATCGGCTCCTATCGCGATGCCCCGCCCGGCCTGCGCATCTGGTGCGGCGCAACCGTCGAGACTTCCGATCTCGAAGCGCTGATGCCCTGGCTCGACTGGGCCTTCGCCGCGCAGAAGGCGTCGCTCAAGGCAGCGGCCTGAGTTTCATGGCGGCCAGTGGGCCGCCATTTCCCGACACATCCATTCCCACGTCAAGGAGGCCGCAATGGCGCCCCGCGTTCTCGTTTCGGATAAACTTTCCACCACCGCCGTGCAGATCTTCAAGGATCGCGGCATCGACGTCGACTATCTGCCCGATCTCGGCAAGGACAAGGAAAAGCTGATCGAGGTGATCGGCCAATATGACGGCCTCGCCATCCGCTCGGCGACCAAGGTCACCGAGAAGCTGATCAATGCCGCCGGCAGGCTCAAGGTCGTCGGCCGCGCCGGTATCGGCGTCGACAATGTCGATATCCCGGCCGCCAGCCGCAAGGGCATCATCGTGATGAACACGCCCTTCGGCAATTCGATCACCACGGCCGAGCATGCGGTCGCGATGATCTTCGCGCTGGCGCGGCAGATCCCGGAAGCCAATGCCTCGACCCATGCCGGCAAGTGGGAGAAGAACCGCTTCATGGGTGTCGAGATCACCGGCAAGACGCTGGGCGTGATCGGCTGCGGCAATATCGGCTCGATCGTCGCCACGCGCGGCGTCGGCCTGAAGATGCATGTGATTGCCTTCGACCCGTTCCTGTCGGACAGCCGCGCCGAGGAACTCGGCGTCGAGAAGGTCGAGCTCGATGAGCTCTTTCACCGCGCCGACTTCATCACGCTGCATACGCCGCTGACCGACAAGACGCGCAACATCATCGACGCGGCGGCGATCGCCAAGATGAAGAACGGCGTGCGCATCATCAATTGCGCCCGCGGCGGGCTGGTCGTCGAGGCCGACCTCGTCGCGGCGCTGAAAAGCGGCAAGGTGGCGGGCGCCGGCGTCGACGTCTTCGAGGTCGAGCCGGCGGAGAACAACCCGCTGTTCGGCATGGAGAATGTCGTGGCGACCCCGCATCTCGGCGCCTCGACCACCGAGGCGCAGGAGAATGTCGCTTTGCAGGTCGCCGAGCAGATGAGCGACTACCTCATCAAGGGCGCGGTCTCCAATGCCATCAACATGCCTTCGATCACGGCCGAGGAAGCGCCGCGGCTCAAGCCCTTCGTCAAGCTTGCCGAAGTGCTCGGCGCCTTTGTCGGCCAGGTCACCGAGGATCCGATCAAGGAGGTCGAGATCCTGTTCGACGGCTCGACCGCGACAATGAACACGCGCGCGCTGGTAAGCGCTGCCCTTGCCGGCCTCATCCGTCCGCAGGTTTCCGACGTCAACATGGTGTCGGCGCCAATCATGGTGAAGGAGCGCGGCATCATCGTTGCCGAGGTCAAGCGCGACAAGTCGGGCGTGTTCGACGGCTACATCAAGCTCACCGTCAAGACCGAACACAGGACGCGCTCGATCGCGGGCACCTGCTTCTCCGATGGCAAGCCGCGCTTCATCCAGATCAAGGGCATCAATCTCGACGCCGAAGTCGGCCAGCACATGCTCTACACGACCAATGCCGACGCGCCGGGCATCATCGGCCTGCTCGGCACGGTGTGCGGCGAGAACGGCGTCAACATCGCCAACTTCCAGCTCGGCCGCAACCGCCCGGGCGGCGATGCGATCGCGCTGCTCTATCTCGATGCGCCCTTCCCGGAAAAAGTGCTGGAGCAGGTGCGCGCGCACAAGGCGATCGATTCGGCTAAGCGGCTGCGCTTCGACGTCGGCGGCGAGTAGCCGATCCTCCAGCGCCCGACATCAAAACGCCCCGTCTGCAGCAGGCGGGGCGTCGACGGCATAGCCGTCACCCGATGGCCGTCTGGCGCATGATTTGAGACATCATCCTGCCTGCAGCGCTGCTCGGCTGCCGCTGTATTCGGCAAGCGCAATGCCGCCCAGGACAAGCGCCAGCGCGAAAGCCTGATAGGCCTGAAACTGCTCGCCGACGATCAGCACCGAAAGCAGCGTTCCGAAGATCGGCACCAGGTTGATGAACAGGCCGGCACGGTTGGCACCGATCAATTCGTTGCCCTTGATATAGAGAACCTGCGAGACGACCGACGCGCCGAGCGCCGTATAGAGCGTGAGCGCCCATCCACGCGCATCCGGCACGATGACGTGGCCGGCCGCGATCTCCCAGATGAAGAAGGGTACTGACGTCAGCAGCGCAGCGATCGACAGCGCCAGCATGAAACTTTGCCAGCGGATTGCCGGCTTGAGGCGCAGCCCCACCGAATAGAGGCTGTAGCAAAGCACCGCGACAAGCATGATGGCATCGCCGAAGTTGAGGTCGAGCTTCAGCAACTGGCCGAGATCGCCATGGCTGGCAGTCAGCGCGACGCCGATGATCGTGAGCACGACGCCGGCGATCTGCAGAGGTCGCACGCGCAGCCTGAACAGCACGAAATTGGCAAGGATGATGACGATCGGGATGGCTGCCTGTTCGATCGAGACATTGATGGCGGTCGTGTAGTTAAGCGCGGTGTAGAAGATGACGTTGAAGATGGTGAAGCCGCAAGCGCCGAGGCCGGCAAGCAGCTTCCAGTGGCTGCGCACTTCGGGCCAATCCTCGCGCAGTGTCCGCCAGCCGATGGGAAGCAGGATCAGCACGGCCATGACCCAGCGCAGGAACACCAGCGTCATTGGCGAGACATGGCCGACGGCAAGCTTGCCCGCCACCGAATTGCCGCCCCACAAGAGCGTGGTCGACAGGAGGAACAGGTACGCGGCTCTGTGCATGGAGGATCCGGCCCTGCAGCATATTCGAGGGTTCAGGCCGGCCTAGTGCGGCAGCGGCGACAAGTAAATGATGCGAAAGCCGGATTTTGTTGTGCCTGGATCAAATTGACGTTCGCCGACCTTCGGTTCGGGGATCATGCTCCAGGATGGTTTCGACGGCAAAGAAAGGGTCGCGCCGGCGGGCGCTTGACGCTATAGAGGCCTGTCGTTTTCAGGCCGCCCGCGCGGCATTTCAAGGGAAAAGAACATGGCCAATGTGGTGGTCGTCGGCTCGCAGTGGGGTGACGAAGGCAAGGGCAAGATCGTCGACTGGCTGTCGGAACGGGCCGATGTGGTCGTGCGCTTCCAGGGTGGCCACAATGCCGGCCATACGCTGGTCGTCGACGGCAAGGTCTACAAGCTGTCGCTGCTGCCATCAGGCGTGGTCAGGCAGGGCAAGCTTTCGATCATCGGCAATGGCGTGGTGTTCGATCCGCATGCCTTCGTCGCCGAAGCCAAGAAGCTCAAGGAACAGGGCGTGGAGGTCACGCCGGAGCGCCTGAAAATAGCCGAAAACACCGCGCTTATCCTGTCGCTGCACCGGGAGCTGGACGGATTCCGCGAAGACGCCGCCTCGAATTCCGGAACCAAGATTGGCACGACCCGCCGCGGCATCGGCCCCGCTTACGAGGACAAGGTGGGCCGGCGCGCGGTGCGGGTGATGGATTTGGCGGATTTGGAAACGCTCCCCTTGAAGGTCGACAGGCTGCTGACGCACCACAACGCGCTGCGCCGCGGGCTCGGCCATCCGGAAGCGACGCATGAGGCGATCATGCAGGAGCTGACTTCGGTGGCCGCCGAAATCCTCCCTTACATGGACCGCGTCTGGAAAGTGCTCGACGACAGGCGTCGCGCCGGCGAGCGCATCCTGTTCGAGGGCGCGCAGGGCACGCTGCTCGATATCGACCACGGCACCTATCCCTTCGTCACCTCGTCCAATACGGTCGCGGGGCAAGCCGCTGCCGGTTCCGGCGTCGGCCCCGGCGTCATCGGCTATGTGCTCGGCATCACCAAGGCCTATACGACGCGCGTCGGTGAGGGGCCGTTCCCGACGGAACAGAAGAACGAGATCGGCGAGTTCCTCGGCACACGCGGCCACGAATTCGGCGTCGTCACCGGACGCAAGCGCCGCTGCGGCTGGTTCGACGCCGTGCTGGTGCGCCAGGCCGTCGCCGTCAACGGCATCAAGGGCATCGCGCTCACCAAGCTCGACGTGCTCGACGGGCTGGACCAGATCAAGGTCTGCACGGGCTACAGGCTCGATGGCGAGACGATCGATTACCTGCCGGCCAGCCAGGGCGCGCAAGCGCGTGTCGAGCCCATCTACGAGACGCTCGAAGGCTGGAAGGGAACCACGGCCGGCGCCAGAAGCTGGAACGATTTGCCGGCGCAAGCGGTCAAATATGTCCGCCATATCGAGGAGCTGATCGGCGCCCCGGTGGCGCTGCTCTCCACCAGCCCCGAGCGGGACGACACAATACTTGTGACCGACCCGTTTCAAGACTAGTTTCACAGCCCTTCCCGGCGCTATGGCTGATTTGCGGCCGGCGGGAAAAGAATGCAGGTCACTTGACGCATGGCAGATTTCGTTAGTGTTCTGAAAAAGCAGCTCGACAAGAAGGTGGATCCTTCGTTCGAGGTGCGCAAACAGATATACGACGGTGCCCGCGCGGTGCTGGCGAAGAAGCTCGCTGAATATTCCCCGCCGCTTGCGCCCGATGTCGTCAGCAAGCAGAAGCGCTCGCTAGAAGACGCCATCTCCAGCGTCGAGCGCGACTATGTCAAACGCGTTCCGGCCGAGGATCCGCTGGCGGAGCTGGAGCATATCTTCTCCTCCATCGACCGTAACAAGAATCAGCCGTACCACTCCCGCCAGCCGGAGGCGCCGGCGCCTGCCAAGCCGGATCCGTTCAAATCCGAACCGTTCAAGCCGGCGGCCCCGCCCGCCAGGACGGAACCGAGCTGGCAAAGCGCGCCGAAGGCGGAGCCCGCGCCGCAAAACGCTGCGAAGGCCGAGCCAGCGTGGCAGAACACGGCAAGGACGGAGCCAAGTTTGCAGGCCGCACCAAAAGCGGAGCCCGCGTGGCAGAAAGCCCCGCCACCGCCGATGCCGTCGCCGCGTGAAGACGATGTCGGCCTGGCGGGCTTGGACGATGCCGATGATGGCGGCGACGTCTTTGCCAATGACGAGCAGCCGGCGGCCGACACCTTCCAGCGCCTACGGCCACAGCCGCGGGAGCGCAAGCGCGGCTATGGCGGCTTGATCGCCGCCGTCATCGCGCTCCTGGTGCTGGCGGGCGGCGGCTACGGCATATGGCTGAACAAAAATGCGTTCGGCTCGCTGTTCGGCGTTGGCGGCGGCAGCAAGACGGTTTCGACCGAGCCGCTGGCGAAGCCGGCTCCGGCCAAGCCCGCCACCGAGACGGCCGCGGCGCCGGCCCCGGCGGCTAGCAGCGAGCCAGCCGAGACGACCAAGTTCACGCAACGCCTGACACCCGAGGGCAAGGAGACCGATCCCGGCTCCGCCGGCGGACAGCCCACGATCGGCGAAGGTGAGTCCGTCGCGGCGCTGACGTCGCGGCCGCCGCCCGCGGCCGCAACGGCGCCGGCGGCGACCCCGCCTGCGGCGGCCGCGCAAACACCCGCGGCGCCTGCCGCGGGAGCAACGCCGGCGGCGCCGGCGACCAACGCGGCCAATCCGACGCCGCCGGTGGCCGGAACCACACCGTCCGCGGCTGGCGCCACGCCGCCCACGGCTGGAGCAACGCCGCCCGCGGCTGGCGCAACGCCGCCGGCCGCAGGCACGACGCCGCCCGCGCCGGCAACGGCCGCGGCGACCGTGCCGGTCGGGCAGAAGGCGATTTTCTATGAGGAGCGCACCAGCACCCAGCAGGGCACGGCCGAGCCCGGCAGCATCGTCTGGTCGCTGGTGCAGGAATCGCCCGGCGGCGACCTGCCGCCGGAGCCGGCGATCCGCGCCGAGGCGACGATCCCGGGCAAGAATATCCAGCTGCGCATGACGATCCGGCGCAACACCGACCAGACGCTTCCGGCCAGCCACATCGTCGAGATGATCTTCCTGACGCCGGAAGGATTTGACGGCGGCGGCGTCGACAACATCCTGCGCATCGCCATGAAGAGCTCCGAGCAGGATGCCGGCAGCCCGCTGATCGGCATTCCGGCCAAGATCGCCGACGGTTTCTTCCTCGTCGCGCTCAACGACACCAAGGCCGACGAAGACGCCAATCTGACGCTGCTGAGGGGCCAGGACTGGATCGATGTTCCGGTGGTCTACAAGACCGGACGCCGGGCGCTGCTCACCATGGAGAAGGGCATCCCGGGCGAGAAAGTGTTCGACGAGGCGCTGAAGGCCTGGGCTGCGAAGACTTCCGGGTGAGCGGCGACGCAATGGCGCCGCTGCTCAAAATCCCTGAAAAAGCATGTCGAGAGCGGCGACGATCTCGTCATGATGCCTGGCAAGGTTTCCTTCCGCCGCCCGCAATTCGGAAGCGGTCACAGCCGAAATGAACTGAGTGACCATAATGTGTTCGTTGCCGTCGATCCTGAAGATCGGGTTCAGCCTGCGTGCCGGCAGCGGTGCGATATTGGGGGGCAGAAGGGGAACGACGACATTGGTATCGAGGTGTTCAAGTATGTCGGACTGGACATCGAGGAGATAGCCGTCGCTTCCCGTGCTTCGGTAGAAATCGTAGCGGGCCATCAAAACAGCCGGTACTTGGCTAAAGGCAGACCGTTACGCTTGACGTATTCGTTAGAGCTTTCGAGCGCTTCCTTGTTCTCCTCCTGCCAGCGACGGGTCTTCTCGGCAGAAATTGCCTTGGCGATTCCTTGCTCGGCAGCGCGGGACATATTGATACCCAATGCCTTGGCCTCCTCGATCAATCTCGAATCGATCGAGGTGTTTACCGATTTGCGTTGCGATTTCGCAGTTGATTGGAGCACGACAGCCTCCCTGTTCTATGCGCATAAGATAAGCGCATATAAAGGTGCGGGCAAGCCTACCCCTCCATCTCTTCGCGCAGCATCTCCAGCTCCAGCCACTCTTCCTCGAGCGCGGCGAGCGTCGTGCGTTCCTTGTCGAGCGCGGCGATGGTCTTCTGGAACGAGACCGGGTCGCGCTCGTAGAAGGACGGGTCGGCGATGTTGTTCTCCAGTCGCGAGATCGAGGCCGTCACCGCCTCGATCTTCTTCGGCAGGGAGTCCAGCGCGAATTTCTGCTTGAAGGAGAGCTTTTTCGCAGGGCTCTTGGACGCTGGTTGTTCGGCTTTCGGCGAAGCCTCGGTGGCCTCGGCCTTCGACCTTGCCTTGCGGTCTTCCAGCCTGGAGCCGCCGCGCTGCGCCAGCATGTCGGAATAGCCGCCGGCATATTCGATCCAGCAGCCGTTGCCCTCCGGTGCGATCACGCTGGTGACGGTGCGGTCGAGGAAATCGCGGTCGTGGCTGACCAGGATCACCGTTCCGGCAAAGCCCGCGACCAGTTCCTGCAGCAGTTCCAGCGTTTCCATGTCGAGGTCGTTGGTCGGCTCGTCGAGCACCAGCAAGTTCGCCGGCCGCGCCAGCACGCGCGCCAGCAGCAGCCGCGCGCGCTCGCCGCCGGAAAGCTCGCGCACCGGCGTGCGGGCCTGCTCCGGCTTGAACAGGAAATCCTTCATGTAGGAGACGACGTGGCGCTGCTCGCCATTGACCAGCAGGTTCTCGCCGCGCCCGTCGGTCAGGTAATGCGCCAGCGTCTCCTGCGGGTCGACCGCTTCGCGTTTCTGGTCGAGCGTTGCGATCTCTAGATTGACGCCAAGCCGAACCGTGCCGGCGTCCGGCGCCAGCTCGCCGGTCAGCATCTTCAAAAGCGTCGTCTTGCCGGCGCCGTTCGGGCCAACCAGGCCGACACGGTCGCCGCGCTGGATGCGGGTCGAGAAACCCTTGACCACGGTGAGGTCGCCAAAGCTCTTGTCGATGGCTTTGGCCTCGATCACCAGCTTGCCGGATTCGGAGGCGTCGCTTGCCACCATGGTGGCGGTGCCCTCGGCGCCGCGATGGTTGCGGAAGCGCTGGCGCATGGTCTGCAATTCGCCCAGGCGGCGCATGTTGCGCTTGCGCCTGGCGGTCACGCCATAGCGCAGCCAGTGCTCCTCGCGCACGATCTGGCGGCCGAGCTTGTGCTGGTCGCGCTCTTCCTCTTCCAGCACCTGGTCGCGCCATTCCTCGAAATGGGCGAACCCTCTATCCAGCCGCCGCGTCTGGCCGCGATCGAGCCAGACTGTGGCGCGCGAGACGCGCTCGAGAAAGCGGCGGTCGTGCGAAATCAGGATGACGGCCGAGGAGGTGCGGGCAAGCTCCTCTTCCAGCCATTCAATCACCGAAAGATCGAGATGGTTGGTGGGCTCGTCGAGCAAAAGGATGTCGGGCTCCGGCGCCATGACGCGAGCCAGCGCCGCGCGGCGCGCCTCGCCGCCGGAAAGGTCGCTCGGCCGTTCCTCGCCGGTCAGGCCGAGATGCTCCATCAGATAGGTGGCGCGATGCGGATCGTCGGCCGGGCCGAGGCCGGCCTCGACATAGGCGTGCACGGTGGCGAAGCCTTCCATGTCCGGCAGCTGCGGCAGATAGCGGACCGTCGCCGAGGGCTGCCTGAACACTTCGCCGTCCTGCGGCTCAATCATGCCGGCGGCAATCTTGAGCAGGGTCGATTTGCCCGAGCCGTTGCGTCCGACCAGCGCGATCTTCTCGCCGGCGGATGCGCTGAGCGCCGCGCCGTCGAGCAGGGGCGTCCCGCCGAAGGTCAGTTTAATGCCGTCGAGATTGAGGAGTGGCGGCGCCATTTCAGCTTTCTGGAAGAGGATAGGGGTGGGCCAGAAGCAGCGCCCGGCCGCGCTCAAGCGCGATGCCAAGCTGCCCTTTGACCTCGTTTGATATAGTGAGCGAGGAGCCGAACGCCACCTCGACGCGGTCGAGCGGCCATTTGGCGCCGGTGACCGTGAGCCCGGCGAGTTCCGAGAAACCGAGCACCGAAAACAAGGTGCCGTCCGCATAGTCGAAGGCGGCGCTGCCCGGCAAAACGGGAACGCCTTCCTGCGCGCCGCTGGTCAGCAGCACCGTCGTACCCGCCTCGGCCAGCCGCACGGCCAGCGCCAGATGCAGGAAAGCATGGTCGGCGCGCTTGCCGCCGAAGGCGCCGGCCAGAACGAGGCTGGTGGCGCCGCGCTGGAGCGCTTCCGCTATAGCGAGCTCGCCATCGGTCATGTCCTTCTCGGCCGGGAAGACCTTTCGCGGCACCGCGGCGAGATCATCCGGCAGGTTCGCCGGCACCGAGTCGAAATCGCCGACCCAAAGTTCGGGGACAAGACCAAGCATGCGGGCATGGCCGATGCCGGCATCGGCGGCGATGACGCGCGAGCCTTCGATCTGACGTTCGAGCCGGGGCGTGCGGATAAGCTCGCCGCCAAGCAGGATGGTGAATGTGCCCATGGGCGTCGCCCTTACCAGCCTGTCGGGTGAAACGGAAGCCGGATGCAGCGCGCTTCGGTTGCGAGCCCTGCCGGCGAACATCATCAGCCCGGTAAACTTCCGCTTGCGCGGCGCTTCGGCCGGGCCTATCTGTCGAAACGCTCTAACGGGGTGCCGGACGTGATCCGGCTGAGAGGCAATCAAGCCAACCCGCTGAACCTGATCCGGTTTGTACCGGCGGAGGGATTAGACGTTTCGGACCATCCGGCGCCTCAATTCCTTGTCACACGAACGAAGGAGGCGCCGATGCGCTCGCTATTGTCCCAGCTTGTTCTCGCAACCGGTCTTGTTTCGCTTCTGACGGGCGTCGCGCCTGCCGAGGCAAAGGACAAGCTCACCGTCTATACTTATGAAAGCTTCACCGCCGATTGGGGTCCCGGCCCGGCGGTGAAAAAGGAATTCGAGGCCGAATGCGGCTGCGATCTCGAATTCGTCTCGGTGGCAGACGGCGTCGCGCTCCTCAACCGCGTCAAGCTCGAAGGCGCCGGCACCAAGGCCGATATCGTGCTCGGCCTCGACACCAATCTCACCGCCGACGCCAAGGCGAGCGGCCTGTTCGCGCCGCATGGCGAAGTCTCCGGCATCGACGTGCCCGGCGGCTGGAAGGACGACACTTTCGTTCCTTTCGACTATGGCTATTTCGCCGTCGTCTATGACACGCAGAAGCTGAAGACGCCGCCGAAGAGCCTGAGGGAGCTGGTCGAGGGTAGCGGCACGGACAAGATCGTCATCCAGGATCCGCGCACCTCGACGCCGGGACTCGGCCTGCTTTTGTGGGTGAAATCTGTCTATGGCGACAAGGCGCCGGAAGCCTGGGCCAAGCTCAAGCCGAAGGTCTTGACGGTGACGCCGGGCTGGAGCGAAGCCTATGGCCTGTTCACCAAGGGCGAGGCGCCGATGGTGCTCTCCTACACCACCTCGCCGGCCTATCACATGGTGGCCGAGAACACGGAGCGCTATCAGGCGGCTTCCTTCGAAGAGGGCGAATACCTGCAGATCGAGGTTGCCGGCATCACGACGACCGGCGCGAAGAACCCCCTGGCGCAGAAATTCATCGCCTTCATGACCAGACCGAAATTCCAGGACGTCATTCCGGAAACCAACTGGATGTTCCCGGCCGGCAAAACCGACAAGCCGCTCAACCCGGCTTTCGACAAGCTGGTCAAGCCGGCCAAGACCTTGCTGTTCAGCCCCGAGGACGTGGCCGCCAACCGCAAGGCGTGGGTGGATGAGTGGCTGGCGGTGATGAGCAAGTAGGTGGTCGTGGCCATTATCCGTCCAAGATGATTGCTCTACGGCGCCCCCCTCTGTCCTGCCGGACATCTCCCCCTCTAGGGGGGAGATCAGCCTTCGCGTTAGCTTTCGCCAATCGCCAAGGTTGCAGTATTGAGCGGGGCGCCGAAACCGCCAATCTCCCCCCGAGAGGGGGAGATGTCCGGCAGGACAGAGGGGGGCGCGAAGGAACGCGGCGTTCGCTAGCTCGAACCCGAATGGTGCTGCGTGCACGCCGCGCGTGACTCCCGCATCACCGCCGGCGTCATCGCGCTGGCGGCCATCGCGCTGCTCATCGGCGGCGCCTTCGCCGGCCTCGCCGTTGAAGGCGCGCAGGATCTCTCTGGCGCTGCCGCCGCCTTCGACAGCTACCTCCTGCGCGTCGCCCGCTTCACGCTTTGGCAGGCGGCTCTCTCGACGCTGCTCTCGGTCGCGCCGGCGCTGCTCGTGGCGCGCGCTCTGTCGAGGCATCCGGCCTTTCCAGGTCGCGGCCTGATCCTGCAATTGTTCACCGTGCCGCTGGCATTGCCCGCCATCGTCGCCGCACTCGGCATCTTGGCACTCTACGGTCGCGCCGGATGTTTTGCCGGCGCTTTCGCCAGGCTTGGCGCCGGAGAGTGGCCGGGAATCTACGGCCTCTCCGGCATCCTGGTCGCGCATGTCTTCTTCAACCTGCCCCTGGCGACGCGCCTGTTCCTCGAGGCGCTCGGCACCGTCCCCGCCGACCAGTGGCGGCTGGCGAGCCAGCTCGGCATGGGTGCCCGGCCGGCCTTCCGGCTCATCGAATGGCCGGTGCTGCGCGCGGCCTTGCCGGGGATTGCCGGGCTGGTCTTCATGCTCTGCATCACCTCCTTCACCATCGTGCTGACGCTGGGCGGCGGTCCGGCCGCGACGACGTTGGAGGTCGCCATCTACCAGGCGCTGCGCTTCGATCTCGATCCCGCGCGCGCCGTGGTGCTGACGCTGCTGCAGATCGCGCTAACGTTCATCGTGGTCGTCGCTCTCACACGGCTCGGCGCCAACACGGTCGGCGACGCCAATCTGCCGGTCGCGCCGCGCCGCTACCTTTCGGCAGGCCGGCTCGAAACCGTGCTGAATGCCGGCCTCATCGCGCTTGCCCTGCTGTTCGTCGCCGGACCGATGGCGGCGACGCTGCTTTCAGGCCTGGAGGCCGATCTTGGCCGGCTGGCGGGCGAGGAAGCGGTGCGCCGCGCGACGCTCACCAGCGCGGGCCTCGCTTTCCTCGCGGCACTGCTCAGCGTGACGCTGTCGCTGGCATTGATTGGGGCACGGCGCGCGCTGGCCCTGCGCGGCCGCCCGGGGAACACCATGTCGCTGCTCGAACATGCCGCCGACACCGGCGCCGGCTTCGTGCTCGTCGTGCCGCCGATCGTGCTTGGAGCCGGCTGGTTCCTGGCGCTGCGCCATGTCACCGATGTCTTCGCCGTCGCGCCGGTCATGGTCGTCACCGTCAACGCGGTGATGGCGATGCCCTTCGCCATCCGCGCCATTCGCCCGGCCTATGACGCGGCGAGCGAACGCCATGAGCGGCTTTGCTTGGCGCTCGGCATAGCCGGCTGGAACCGGCTCAGCCTGATAGACTGGCCGTCGCTGAGGCGGCCCTTGGCCACCGGCTTCGCCTTCGCCATGGCGCTGTCGCTCGGCGATCTCGGCGTGATCGCGCTCTTCGGCAGCGATTCCGTGCAGACCTTGCCCTATCTGCTTTTGGCGCGCATGGGCAGCTACCGGACAGCCGACGCCGCGGGACTTGCCTTGCTGCTCGGCCTGGTCTGCCTGATGCTGGTGGTCGCCGCCGACCGGCTGGGGCGGGAAGGAAAGCGATGACGACGACCATTAAGGGCACCGCCACGCAAAAGCGCCTCACCGTCGCGCTGGATGACGTCTCGTTCAGCTATGGCGAGTCTTCGTTTCGCTTCAATGTCGAATTCCAGGCCGGCAGGATCACCGCCATCATGGGGCCGAGCGGTTCCGGCAAGTCGACGTTGCTCAATCTGATAGCCGGCTTCGAGACGCCCGACACGGGCAAGGTGCTGATCGGCGGCACCGATATCGGCGATACGCCGCCTTCGGCGCGACCGGTGTCGATGGTGTTCCAGGAAAACAATTTGTTCGCGCATCTTTCCGTCGCAGCCAATGTCGGACTCGGTCGCTCGCCATCGCTGAAACTCAGCGACGCCGATCGCATTGCCGTCGCCGAGGCGCTGGCGCGGGTTGGCCTGGCGGGCAAGGAACAGCGGCTGCCGCGCGAGCTTTCCGGCGGCGAGCGGCAGCGCGTGGCGCTAGCGAGGGTGCTGCTGCGCGACCGGCCGGTTTTGCTGCTCGACGAGCCTTTCGCGTCGCTCGGCCCGGCGCTGCGCGGGGACATGCTCGACCTTGTCGCCGGCATCCACGCCGAGCGCAAAATGACGGTCCTCTTCGTCACGCATCAGCCGGAAGACGCGCGCCGCATCGGCCAGGACGTGGCATTTCTCGATGAAGGCATGATCGCGGCGACCGGGCCGGCCGACGATTTCTTCGATCGGTCTGGACCGGATGCGTTCAGGCGCTATATCGGCGATCGAGGCGGCACCGTTGCCGGATCACAACATATTGCCCGGAAGCAGACATAATTTATGGCCAAACCGGCAATGGGCGATCCGGCGTTTCCTTGCCTTGTCCGGGGGAGTATGGCTAGGTCCGGCCATGCTGGTCCGGCTGGGCCGTGATTTGCCGAAAGATTTGGAAAGGAAGCCGACCTGTCGAGCGGCGCTAAGAAGGTATGGATGAAGCCGCTGGCACGATTTTTCGCGCTGGCGAGCGTTGCCTTGCTTGCGAGCTGCCAGATGTTCACGCCGCCGGACGTGCAGGAGAGCGGCTTCCAGCCTTCCGACAAGCCGATCACCGTCGACAATGTCGTCGCCAACGCCAAGCTCGCCGAAATGGCGAAGGCGCAGCATCCGCGCATCCTGGCGACCTATGGCGGCGAATATTCCGACCCCAAGCTGGAACGCATGGTGGCCAAGGTCGTCGGCAATCTGACGGTGGTGTCGGCCAACCCGACCCAGACCTATCGCATCACCATCCTCAACTCGCCCAACGTCAACGCCTTCGCGCTGCCGGGCGGCTATCTCTATGTGACGCGCGGGCTGCTGGCGCTGGCCAACGATTCCTCCGAGCTTGCCGCCGTCATCGCGCATGAGATGGGCCACGTCACCGCCAATCACGGACTGCAGCGGCAGCAGCTCGAGGCCGAGGAAGGCCTGGCGACCAAGGTGGTTTCCGACGTGCTCGGCGACAGCCCGACCGCCAAGGCGGCGCTCATCCGCGGCAAGCTCAGGCTCGCGCAATTCTCGCGCAACCAGGAACTGCAGGCCGACGCCATCGGCATCAAGTCGATCGGCGAGGCGGGCTATGATCCCTATGCCGCCGGCCGCTTCCTGCAATCGATGTCTGCCTACACGGATTTCCGCTCGGTGAGCGGCGCCACCGACGCCAGCCTCGACTTCCTGGCGACGCACCCAAACACGCCGCAGCGTATCGAGCTGGCGCAGCGCCTTGCGCGCAATTTCGGCCTGCCCGGCGTCGGCACGCGCGACCGCGACGCATTTCTGGCCGGCATAGACGGCCTGCTTTACGGCGACACGCCAGAAGAAGGCTATGTGCGCGGCCAGACCTTCATGCATCCCAATCTCGGCGTCTCCTTCACCGTGCCGGACGGCTTCGTCATCGACAATTCGGCGGCCGCCGTCACCGCGACCGGGCCTGGCGACATCGCCATCCGCTTCGACGGCGTGGCGATCGACAAGTCGGTCTCGCTCACCGATTACATCCGCAGCGGCTGGGTGGCGGGGCTGGAAGACGCCAGCGTGCGCCAGGAGACGATCAACGGCAACGATGCGGCGACGGCGCATGCCAGCGCGCAAGGATGGCAGTTCGACATCGCGGTGATCCGCGCCGGCGGGCAGGTCTACAGGCTGCTGACGGCCGCGCCCTCAGCCAGCACTTCGCTGGACCCGGTGGCGCGCTCGGTCAGCGGCTCCTTCCGCGTGCTGAGCCCGGCCGAGAAGGCGGCGCTGAAGCCGCTGCATATCCGCGTCGTCACCGTCCAGGCCGGCCAGACCATGGGCTCGCTCGCCGCGCAGATGGTCGGCGTCGACCGCAAGCTCGATCTGTTCCGCGTGCTCAACGCCATGTCGCCGGGCGCCAGCGTATCGGCCGGCGACAAGGTCAAGATCGTCACCGACAAGTAGGGACCAGAGCAATTCCAGGAAAGTGTGAGCGGCTTTCCGTCCGGAATTGCGCAAACAAAGGGGATAGAGCGGTTCGCCGTTTCCGTGAAACGGTGAAACGCTCTGGCGCGTTCAGTCGATCCGCCCGCTATTGAACAATCGCCCAGGTCGAGGAGCCGTTGTCGTCACAAGCCGTCGCTACCGGTCACGCCACCTTCACTTTGGCCACCGCCGGTACTGCCGCCGCCGTTACTGTCGCCGCCGGTGCGAGTGGCGCCACTGCCACTCCAAGGTGATCTCCCGGTTTCCGTTGGCGCCGGCTTGATCCCAGGTCTTCCCGAAACCGTCGGTGTGACGGACTTCGGTTTCGACACGGGCACGCGGACCACCTTTATCTTCGTGATGACCTTCGGGGCCTTGCACGCCATGACCACGGGGGTGCTTCGCGCGGGAAGACCCAGGATGCCCATCGAGTACACGTCTTGCCGCTCCATGCCTGCCTTCAGGAAAGCCAGGGCGCGGGCCGGATCGGCAGGCACGCCGTTGCGGCCCTCCTTGAAGATCACCGCAAGCTCCTTCATGGCATCGATGTGCCCCATCGCCGCCGCCTGGAGCAAAAGGTCCAGCCCCTTGCCGGTATCGCGCTCGACGCCGAGGCCGTTGAACAAAGCGCGGCCCCAGGCGGCCATGGCGTAGAGGTCTCCCTTGTCGGACGCTTTCGAATAGAGACCATTCGCCTCCGATGTGTCGGCAGCCGTCCCGATTCCTGACGAGGCGATGGAGCCGAGTGCGAACAGGGCGCGGATATGTCCCTTGTCGGCAGCCTGCTGGATCGCCCGCCTGGCTTCGTCGATCCTGCCCGATGCCAGCAGCGCCCGTCCGAGCTCGTAACGGAAGCGCGCAATGCCGGGATAGGATTTCACCGCCGCCTCGCAGGCTTCGACAGCCCCGCCGCCGATCTCGTTCGGCAAGCGGCCCGGGACGACGCCCTGCAGGTCGAGCGGCTCGCCGGCGGCCTGGTCGCAGGGATCGACGTTCGGCGACAGTTTCACCGTCGCCTGTCTCGCGGCATTGCCCACGCGGATCTGAAAGCCGACGGCCACGGGAGCGGCCGAGCCGATCTGCGGCTCGTAGCGCAGCTTGTCGACCTCGGCGGCCGTCAGGCTCGATTGCGGCGAAAGCACGCGGTCCGGCAGGGACAGCGTTCCGGTTGCCGGGTAGCTCGCAAGCGTGAGGCCGAGCGAGGCATCCTTGGCCGGGAAATCCAGGTTCAGCGGAACCGGGCCGACGCCGAGCGGGACGGGGATGTCGCGACTTCCAATCGCTTCGGCGACATCGCCGATTTGGATTCCACGCTCGGTCACCTGTTGGTTCTGCTCAGCGTCCGGCGGCGGCGCGGGTTGCTCCGTCCCGCGCATCAATACGACGTCGTCGATCAGCGAGGAGTTCTCCCACGGAACCTGCTTGCCGTTGGTCGCCTTGACCACATCGCGGCGCACTGCTGCCATCACCGAGCGTATCTCCTGGTTCGGCGCCAGCGCTCGGCGGGAGAAGGACGATGAAAACGGGCTGAGATCGCCGGATCCGTCATAGGCGACGGCGCCGGGTTCGGTCGCAAAGGCAATCAGCGTGTTCTGCGAGCCTGTCACCTGCGCAAGGCCGCTGCTGCCGGCGACGATCAACTGGTCGCGCAGCCAATAGTCCTTGCGCGGGAACGGATCGTTGCGGCAGGCGTCGAGGATGATCATCTGGACCTTCGATCTCGAGCGCAGCTGCCGCAATATGTCGTCGACCTTGACGGCCTGGACTTCCATGTCGGCCGCGTCTTTCAGCGACGCGTCGACCGGGATCAGGAAATTCTCCCCGCCGATCTGAAAGCCGTGGCCGGAATAATAGACGACCGCCAGATCGGCGCCGTCCGCCGCCGCCAGATAGTTGCGGAACTTCTCTTCGAACTGAAGCTTGGTGAGGTCCCTGGCCGCGAACACCTCGAAGCCGGCCAGCCGAAATGTCTTCGATACATCCTCGGCGTCCTTGTCGGGATTCTTGAGGGCCGGGATTTCGCGGTATTGCGAATTGCCGATGACGAGGGCCACCCTTCGATCGGCATGCGCTTGGAATGTCGTGAGACCCACGAGGATCAAGGCTGTAAGGAGCGCGCAGCATCGCAGCATGGCAAATCCCCCATGTGTTGTGATCGGAGGAGTCAAAAAGCCGATTGCGGCGCGACGGTCTATTAAAGACCTCACAATCCTCATCATTACCCGAGGAAAATTGCCTCGATGGCGGATTTATTCTTGTTTTCTTACCTTTGAGCTTGGCCCGGGCCAGCTTCAGGCGGCTTCCGCCAGAAATTCCGGATTCTGCTTCACCAGCGCCAGCTTCAGCTTTTCCATGGCGCGGGCCTCGATCTGGCGGACGCGCTCCTTGGAGATGCCGAGCTGTTCGCCAAGCGATTCCAGCGTGGCGCCGTCATCGCTCAGCCTGCGCTCCTCGATGATGCGAAGCTCGCGGGCGTTGAGCGCGCCGAGCGCGCTCTTCAGCCAGACGGCCCGGCGCTGGACATCGATCCTTTCGCCGACGATCTCGTCGGGGAGCGGGTCTTCGCAGACCAGGAAATCCATTCGCTCGGCGGCGCCGTTCTCGTCGGCCAAAGGCGCATTGAGCGAGCTATCGGGCGAGGACAGGCGCGAATCCATCATCGCCACGTCGGCTTCCGGCACGCCGAGCGCCGCCGAGACCTCGCGATAGAGCGAGGCGTTGGAGAGCGGCTCGGTGCCGTTGGCCAGCCGTGCTCGCAAGCGCCTGAGGTTGAAGAACAGCGCCTTCTGCGCCGAGCTGGTGCCGCCGCGCACGATCGACCAGTTGCGCAGGATGTAGTCCTGCATCGAGGCGCGAATCCACCAGGTGGCATAGGTCGAGAAGCGCACTTCGCGCGCGGGTTCGAAGCGGGCCGCTGCCTCGAGCAGGCCGACATGGCCCTCCTGGATCAAATCGCCGAGCGGTAGGCCGTAATGGCGGAATTTCGAGGCCATTGAGATGACCAGCCGCATATGGGCGACGGTGATCCTGTGCAGCGCGTGCTGGTCGTTCTCTTCCTTCCAGCGGAGCGCAAGGACATGCTCCTCGTCGCGCTCGAGGTAGGGAGCCTTCATTGCCGCCCGGACCAATGTCCGTCCTGCCGCGTCCTCGATCATGCCGGCTCCTTTTGCGACGATTGCGCGTATGGCGGTTGAAAAGATGCCGCCGCGCCCTACAACAGCCATGCAACGTGTCAGGCGCATGGATGGTTCCGCCGCCCGAGGGGGCAGATGGTGCCGACGAAAACATTTTGTTATCTGCCGGGAAACGCCGCTTGGCGGATTCCTGGCTGGTTTTGAGAACCAGATTTCTGGCTGAGCCGATTTTTGAAATCTGGTTCCTTATTTCGCAGCCTCCTATCTGCCAATTTCCGGCTCGTACAATCGCGCCGGGGCACCGGTCAAAAACGGGATCACAGAAAAATGAAATGGCTCAAACCGCTTCTTATCGCCGGAACGCTGCAGGTTCTGGCGATCACCGCCGGCCATGCCGGCGCCAATCTCGACCAGATCAAGCAGGCCGGCGTGCTCAAGGTCGGCACTGAAGGCACCTATGCGCCTTTCACCTATCACGATGAGTCCAACGCGCTGGTCGGCTTCGACGTCGAGATCGCCAAGGCCATCGGCGACAAGCTCGGCGTCAAGGTTCAGTTCCTCGAAGGCAAGTGGGACGGCCTGATCGCCGGCCTCGACGCCAACCGCTACGATGCCGTCATCAACGAGGTCGGCATCACCGATGCCCGCAAGGCCAAGTATGATTTCTCCGATCCCTATATCGCCTCGAAAGCGGTGCTGATCGTGCGCGGCGACAACACCGACATCAAGACCTTCGCCGACCTCAAGGGCAAGAAGGCCGCGCAGTCGCTGACCTCGAACTTCGGCAAGCTCGCCGAGAAGAACGGCGCCGAGCTCGTCGGCACCGACGGCTTCGACCAGTCTATCCAGCTTCTGCTCACCGGCCGTGCCGACGCCACCATCAACGACAGCCTGTCCTTCCTCGACTTCAAGAAGCACAAGCCGGACGCCAATGTGAAGATCGCCGCGCAGGAAGAGAATGCCGACTATTCCGGCGTCATCGTGCGCAAGGGTGATCCGGAGCTGGTCGCGGCCATCAACAAGGCGCTGGCCGACATCAAGGCCGACGGCACTTATCAGAAGATCGCCGACAAGTATTTCGGTCAGGACGTTTCGAAATAAGGCAATCGTCCTTTTGTTAGCAAACCGGCGGGCCGTCTAAGACGGCCCGCCATTTTTTGCATGAGATTCGGGGGCCGTCTTAGACGGCCGCCATTTTTTACACGACATTCATGGGGGCCGTCTTTGACGGCCTGCCGGTTTTCGCAGGATAGTCAGTCCATACGGGGGAACGCGCCGCCGTATCTGGAAGGGAGAAGCGCCCCGTGCCGCACTGGCTGCAACTGATGCTGGAATCATTACCGACGCTGCTATGGGCGGCGCTGATCTTCACCGTGCCGCTGACGCTTTTGTCCTTCGCGCTCGGGCTCATCGCCGGACTGGTGACGGCGCTGATCCGGCTGTTCGGCCCGAAGCCGCTGGTCGCGCCGGTGCGTTTCTATGTCTGGATCTTTCGCGGCACGCCACTGCTCGTTCAGTTGTTCCTGATCTTTTACGGCCTGCCGTCGGTCGGCATCCTGCTCGATGCCTTTCCCGCCGCGCTGATCGGCTTCACGCTCAACATCGGCGCCTACAGCTCCGAGATCATCCGCGCCGTTATCGGCTCGGTGCCGAAGGGCCAGTGGGAGGCGTCCTATTCGATCGGCATGACCTGGAGCCAGGCGATGCGGCGCACCATTCTGCCGCAGGCCGGCCGCGTCGCGGTGCCGCCGCTCTCCAACACCTTCATCTCGCTGGTCAAGGACACCTCGCTGGCGGCGGCGATCACGGTGCCCGAGATGTTCCAGGCCGCGCAGCGCATCGTCGCCACCACCTATGAGCCGCTGATCCTCTATGTCGAAGCGGCGGCGCTTTATCTCGCATTGAGCTCGGTGCTGTCAGCGCTGCAGGCACGGCTGGAGGTGCGGCTCAACCGCTATGGCGGGTTCCTGGAGGCCAACGCATGATCGGCCTCACCAACATCGAAAAGCGCTTCGGCGACAATCTGGTTCTAAAAGGCGTCACCGTCAGCCTCGACGAGGGCAGCGTTACGGCGCTGGTCGGCCCATCGGGCGGCGGCAAAAGCACGCTCTTGCGCTGCATCAACTTGCTGGAAATCCCCACCTCCGGTTCCTTGCGTATCGGCGACGAGACGCTTGCGTTCCATCCGGGCGTCAAAGTGCCGGCCAAGGATATCCAGCGCATCCGCCTGCAGACCGGCATGGTTTTCCAGAATTTCCAGCTCTTCCCGCACCGCACAGCGATCGAGAATGTCATGGAAGGGCTGGTGACGGTGCTGAAATGGCCCGAGCCGAGAGCGCGCGAGCGGGCGCTGGCGCTTCTCGAAAAGGTCGGCATGGTGCACAAGGCCGACGCCTGGCCGGCGACGCTGTCCGGCGGCCAGCAGCAGCGCGTAGCGATCGCCCGCGCGTTGGCGCCATCGCCGCGCGTGCTGCTCTGCGACGAGCCGACCTCGGCGCTCGATCCCGAGCTGGCGCAGGAAGTGGTCGACGTACTTGGGCAGCTAGCCCGCGAAGGCACGACGATGGTGATGGCCACGCATGATCTGAGGCTCGCCTCCAAGATCGCACAGGAGGTCGTCTTCCTCGATGCCGGCTCGATCGTGGAGAAGGGCCCGGCTTCGGTTGTCTTCGACAATCCGGAGCGCGAGCGGACCAAGCGATTTATAGCTTCGCTGAGGCAAGAAGAGGCGCAGAAGGAGTCCGGCGGCGAGGGATCAGGTGCGATTTCTTCGTAGATTTGCACTGCCCCTCATTGCCCTGCCGGGCCTTTCTCGCCGTATAGTGACGGGGAGAAAAACGCCGTCACCAATGATTTTGCCAACTCTCGACGTGCAGAATGAGCGCCGAGGCTGCAGCATCTCCCTTCTTCCCGTCACTGTGGGGGAGAAAGTGCCGGCAGGCGCATGAGGGGCGGCGCTGACTTCTAACAGTGCTCCGGACACTCAAAAGCGAAAAGGCTCAGGCAGCTTCTTCCTGCTCGGCTTCCTCGTTGTCGGCCTTGGCCCCGCGCTTCGGGCCCTTGTTGAGGTTGACCTCGATGAGGCGCACCGCCTCGGTCTCCGACATGCGGTTCACCGCGGCGATCTCGCGGGCCATGCGGTCGAGCGCGGCTTCGTAGAGCTGACGCTCGGAATAGGACTGCTCGGGCTGGTTGTCGGCGCGATAGAGGTCGCGCACCACTTCCGAGATCGAGATCAGGTCGCCGGAGTTGATCTTGGCATCATATTCCTGGGCGCGGCGCGACCACATGGTGCGCTTGATGCGGGCGCGACCCTGCACGACCTTGAGCGCGCGGTCGACATAGTCCTCTTCCGACAGCTTGCGCATGCCGATCGAGGTCGCCTTGGCGACCGGCACCTTCAGACGCATCTTGTCCTTCTGGAAATCGATGACGAACAGTTCCAGCTTGTGACCCGCAACTTCCTGCTCGTCGATCGCCACGATCTGACCGACGCCATGCGCCGGATAGACGATGAATTCGCCGGTCTTGAACCCGTGGCGGGCCGCGTTGGACTTCTTCTGCGGGGTGATCGTTGCCATTACGCCCTGAACTCCTTAGTTGTGCAGCCGGCATCATGCCGACTCGAAACCCATGGGGCCGGCGATAGCCGACCAATAGCCGCGCAACAGGGATGAACCCACCGGAAAAGCAGGGACCGGCATATCGCACGAATGCGACCGCCTGCCCCAGATCGCTCTGGTCCGGATCTAAAAGCTCACCTTTCAGTGATTTGGGGCGTTAGCGCCATAAATCGACGTTGTGTCACCGGCATGTTTGGTTGATATAACACAAAAAGTCGGAAGAATCAAGGTTTTGCTGCATTCGCTAACGGCAAGCGGCAGCGCTGCCTGTCAAGGCAGCAATTGTATCGGTCCCGTCACGTCGCGTCATGCCGGTGTTGCTGGCCGCTATATCAATCGCCTTCGCCGGGCTCCGCCGAAAAATACTTTTCGAACTTTCCGGTCTCGCCGTCAAAGGTCTTGGCGTCGGCCGGCGGCTCTTTCTTGGCGGTGATGTTGGGCCATTTCTCGGCGTATTCCGAGTTGATCTGCAACCATTTGTCGAGACCACCCTCGGTGTCCGGCTTGATCGCGTCGGCCGGGCATTCGGGCTCGCACACGCCGCAGTCGATGCACTCGTCGGGATGGATGACGAGCATGTTCTCGCCCTCGTAGAAACAGTCGACCGGACAGACCTCGATGCAGTCCATATATTTGCATTTGATGCAATTGTCGGTCACGACATAGGTCATTGCAGGCTCCGGAACGTCCCATTTTGTTGGGCTTTTTGGCTGAGGTAACGCCTTTGCCCGCCGCATGCAAGGGCAGGGATTGCCGGCGGAGCCGGGCGGTCCGGAATGGAATTCCGGCCGGAATGGCACATCGAGGGCACCCAGCCTGACCCTTGCGCGTTTTTTCTGGAATTGCTCCGGCCGCGCCACCCGGGCCGATCATGTCTCAATCATCGCCGAGCAGACGGTCGGTCTGCCGGCGCTCGCGTTTGGTCGGGCGGCCGCTACCGGCCTCGCGCAGCGCCGGAATGGCGTCCGGAACTGCCTCGCCCTTGGGTGTCGGCGCCGGCGACATGTCCTCGTAAAGCAGCCGCGCTTCGTCGGCCGGGCCGCGTCGCGTGCCGCAATTCACCACCTTCCAGACCAGGATACGGCCCTCGAGCGTGATGGTGAGCACGTCGCCGGGTTTGACCAGATCCGAGGCCTGCGCTGCTTTGTCGCGATTGATCCGCACGCGTCCGGCGACGACGACCTTCGCCGCCAGGGAGCGCGACTTCACCGCGCGCGAGAAGAACAGCCATTTGTCGATGCGCTGGCGGCCTTCTCCAACCATCGCGGCTAGCTTTGTTGGAGCATGATCTTATCCGAAAACCGGTTCCCACTTTTCGCTGATGCGGTCGCTCGGTTCGGGATCATGCTGTCTTTTTGTTGGAGCATGATCTTGCCCGAAAACCGGTTCCCACTTTTTGGGATCATGCTCGAACCTATTTCTTCAGCTGGTCGCGCAAGGCGGCGAGCTTGGCGAAGGGCGAATCCGGATCGAAGCGCTGCGGGCGCTCCTCGCGCGGCTTGCCCTGGAAGGCCGGCTTCCCGCCAGAAGCGTTGCTACCGCTCTGAGCGTTACCCTTGCCGCCCTGCCTGTTGCCCTTCCAGTCGGGCCGGCCCTCACGGCGGCCTCCCTCGTGGCGATCCGGGCGCTCGCCTTGCGGCCTGCCTTCGCGCCGGTCGCCTGCATCCGGCCTCGGCTTGAACTTCGAGCGGTCGAAGCGCGGCTTGCCGGCGCCGTCGCGATCCTCATGCGCCGGCTTGTCACCGGGCTGGCCGCCTCCGGCGCCTGCCTCGCGTGCGGGCTGGCCACCGCGCGGACGATGGTCACGGCGGTTGTCATGACGGTGACGCGGACGCTGATGGTCGAAACGCGCCTGACGCCACAGGAGCACAGGTTTTGGTTCCTCAGCTTCGGCTGGCGCCTCGCCGGCACTATCCTCGCCCTCCTGGGGAAGGTCGGCGCTATCACCCCCACCCGCGTCGCTTCGCGCCGCGACCTCCCCCATCGAGGGGGAGGTAAGGGCGTCGGCGCTTTCGGGCGCTGCCGTAATGTCCACCGTTGCGATGTCTTCCACCGCGGGAGCCTCTTCCGTAACCTCGGCCGGAACTTCTGCCGGCTGTCCCGCGAAAGATTCCGCTGCCACTTCCGCGGTGGCTTCAGCCGGAGCTTCGGCGGCAGCCGGCTCCGAGCCCTCGACCGTTGCCTCCGCGGCCGTATCAGTTGCCGCGGCTTGCGCCTCCGTCGCCTGCGCAGCGCGCGTCGCTTCTTCCGCGGCGAGCTTGGCCGCGGCCGCTTCGCGGGCGGCGGCGTCCAGCGCGTCGAGCTTCGCCTTCACCTCGGCGGCCGGCTTGGCCTCCGAGCGATAGCCGAGACCTTTCAGGATCTCCTCCATGTCGTCGGCCGTGGCGCCGAGGATCGACATCATCGGCGGCGTCACCATGAAGGAGTGACCGTCATAGGCGCCGTCCGGACGCTGGCCGAGGCCGGGCTTCCAATTGGTCGCCGGGCGGATGAGGTCGGCAAGCCGCTCGAGGATATCGACGCGTACGGCGCGGCGGCCGAGATTGCGGTAGCCGGCGAGCTTGTAGAAGGTCTTGTCGAAGGCCGGGTCGATGACCACAGAGGTGCGGCCGGAGGCCAGCGCATGCACCACGTCGCCGAAGCCCGGCTTGTCCTTGCCGTCGTTCTTGAGCGCCCAGAGCAGCGTCACCAGTCCCGCCGGCGCCGGCTTGATCAGCGCCGGCACGAAGACATGGTAGGCGCCGAAGCGCACGCCGAGGCGGCGCAATGCGGCACGGCCTTCCTGGTCGAGCGACTTCATCTCTTCCGCGATGTCGCGGCGATTGATCAGGCCGAAATGCTCGACCAGCTGGAAGGCGATGCCGCGCGCGATGCCGGTGATCTGGTCGGCGTTCTTCAAGTCGACCAGCGGCTTCAAAAGCGACTCGATCTGGAAATTGACGAAACGCTCGGCGCGCGCCGCGACCTTGTCACGGGCAGGGCCGGTCAGCTGCTCGTCGGCGAGCAGGACCAGGCGCGGCTTCAGCGCCTCGTCGCCGGCGACCAGCGTGCCGATCGGCGCGCCGATCCAGCGCAACACGCCGTCGGAGCCGAGCGCCAGGTCGCCATTGGCGCAGGCGGCAAAGCGTTCGGCGCGCGCGTCGAACTCGGCCGCGAGCGCCTTCTGGGCGGCGGTGCGCACCGCCTTGGCGTCCTCGCCGCCGGCGCTCTGGTCGGCGGTGAAGCGGAACCCTTGCAGCTCGCCGACATGATGACCTTCGACGAGGACGGTTCCGGTAGGGCTGATTTCGGCTTCAGGCATGGTATTTTCTCTAAGGCGCCGCATGAGGACGGAAGTCCTGCGGTCTACGAAGCGTTTCGTCAACCGCTCATGCAGCGCATCCGACAATCTGTCTTCGATTTCGCGCGTCTTTTCCTGCCAGTGTAGCTGATCGGCCAGCCAGCCCGGCCGGTTGGAAACGAAAGTCCAGGTGCGGATCTGGGCGATCCTGTGCGACAGCGTGTCGATATCGCCGTCGGTCGTGTCGGCGCGCCGCACCTGCTCGGCCATGTAATTCTCATCGACATGGCCATGCCGCGCAAGGTCCATATAGATGGAGGCGATGAGGTCGGCATGCTGCGCCGGTGCGATCTTGCGGTAGTCGGGAAGCGCGCAGGCTTCCCAAAGCAGCGCCACGCGCTCCTTGCCGGTGGCCAAAGCGCGGATGTCGCCATCGCGCGACAGGTGCTCCAGGGCCTGGGCATCCACCGCCGGCAACGCACGGGTCAAGCCTTCGACCGGCGCATTGGACTCGGTCGAGCGCTTCAGCGCATCCAGGCTGGAAAAGTCGAAATCGGCGGTGCGCCATTGCAGCACCTTCACCGGGTCGAAATCATGCGCCTCGATCTTTTTGACCAGGTCCTCGTCGAACGGATCGACCTGGCCGGTGACGCCGAACGTGCCGTCGCGCAGATGGCGGCCGGCGCGGCCGGCGATCTGGCCGAGCTCGGCGGCGGTCAGGTTGCGGTATTGATAGCCATCGAACTTGCGGTTCTGGGCGAAAGCGACGTGCTCGAGGTCGAGGTTCAGCCCCATGCCGATGGCGTCGGTGGCGACGAGATAGTCGACGTCGCCGGACTGGAAGATCTCGACCTGCGCGTTGCGGGTGCGCGGCGAGAGCGCGCCGAGCACGACGGCAGCACCCCCCTGCTGGCGGCGGATCAGCTCGGCGATCGCATAGACTTCGTCGGCCGAGAAGGCGACGATCGCGGTTCGCCGTGGCAACCGGGTGAGCTTCTTCGAGCCGGCATAGGCGAGATGCGAAAGCCGCGGCCGCGTCACCACGGATACACCCTTCAGCAGTTTCTGCAGGATGCCGTGCATGGTGGCGGCGCCCAGGAGCAGCGTCTCCTGGCGGCCGCGCAGATGCAGGATGCGGTCGGTGAAGATATGGCCGCGCTCGAGATCGCCGGCGAGCTGCACCTCGTCGATGGCGACGAAGGCGGCGTCGGTCTCGCGCGGCATCGCCTCGACGGTGCAGACCGAATATTTCGCGCCGGCAGGCACGATCTTCTCCTCGCCGGTGATCAGCGCCACCTTGTGGGCACCGACCTTTTCGCAGACGCGCGCATAGACCTCGCGGGCGAGCAGCCTCAGCGGCAGGCCGATGATGCCGGTCCCATGCGCGACCATGCGCTCGATGGCGAGATGGGTCTTGCCGGTATTGGTGGGACCCAACACGGCCGTCACGTCGCGGCCCGAAAGGATCAGCGGCTGGGAGCGTTTCGGCTGGATGTTCATCGGCTCGGAATAGTGTTTCTGCCGCTTTTGGTCGGAGGCGCGGCGGGCGCCGCCGCGTGTGACAGCCGACACATAGGGATTTAGGGCGCCGAGCGAAAGCGGAATGTTCTTTTTGGGAGCTGACAGGAGTGGACGAGCCGGTCAAAACCGGCTGCCGTTAATAGCTGGAACGAGTCTGGAACGAATCAGCGACGAATCGGTGACGCACTCTGATTCAGGTTTTGTTCACGGCTACATGTGGATTTTTTGACGATGAGTCTCACCACATGCTGAATCGGGAGATTGGCCCAATTCATGCGTGGCCTCCGCTGAAGCCATGCCGTCATTAACCTTTGCCGGCGAATGGTCGCGGTGGACTCGAGGGCGCCGCCAAAATTATGAAATTGTTGATCTTTCTTAACGGCTTTTCATGATCTGGGTGAGGTTTTCGGTCTTTGCAATTAACTTTTCGGTCAAAGCCAGAACGAATCGGCGACGAATCAGAGATGCACAAACTTTCCCGGTTTGTTCACCGCTAGATATGGTGTTATCCACAGCTTGCCCACCGAGGATTCACAGCTTGTCAGAGGGGTTGTGCACAGAGCTGATCTCGGCCGTTAACTTTTGCGTGCCGAATTGAGGCAAGGTGTCGCGCCGGCCTTGCCGAAGGACAGAAAAGGCGGCTCCGGTGCAGGAGCCGCCTTGGCGACAATGGGGTGTCGGGCGAAGTACCGGAGTGTCAGACGAAATACTGGCCGCCATTGGCGGTAATCGTCGAGCCGGTGATGAAGCCGGCCTCGTCGGACGCCAGGAAGACGACGCAGCGCGCGATCTCTTCCGGCTCGCCGAGGCGGCCGACTGGGATTTGAGCGATGATCGACTCCCGCACTTTTTCCGGCACGGCCATGACCATGTCGGTGGCGATGTAGCCGGGGCAGACGACATTGATGGTGATGCCGGCGCGAGCCCCCTCTTGAGCTAGCGCCTTCGTGAAGCCGATGTCGCCAGCTTTCGAGGCCGAATAATTGACCTGGCCCATCTGGCCCTTCTGGCCGTTGATCGAGGAGATGGTGATGACGCGGCCGAACTTGCGGTCGCGCATGCCGCTCCACAGAGGATGCGTCATGTTGAAGACGCCGGAGAGGTTGGTGTCGATCACTTCCTTCCAGTGCGCGGGCGTCATCTTGTGGAACATGGCGTCGCGGGTGATGCCGGCATTGTTGACCAGCACGGAGACCGGACCGAGATCGGCTTCGACCTGCTTGATGCCGGCGGCGCAGGCCTCGTAGTCGGCGACGGACCATTTGTAGACCGGGATACCGGTCTCGGCCTTGAATTTCTGGGCCGCCTCGTCATTGCCGGCATAGTTGGCCGCGACCGAATAGCCGGCGTTCTTCAAGGCGACCGATATCGCAGCGCCGATGCCGCGCGATCCGCCCGTGACGATTGCTACTTTGGACATGAAGTTCCTCCTCCCTGGTGAATGGTCAATAGTGAATGGTGAATGGTCGAGACGGTCAACCTATCCGCCATTCACCATTTCCCATTCACCATTCACGCTTTTCTCAGAGCGCTTCCACGCACATGGCGACGCCCATGCCGCCGCCGATGCACAGCGTGGCGAGGCCCTTCTTGGCGGTGCGGCGGCGCATCTCATAGATCAGCGTGTTGAAGACGCGGGCACCGGAGGCGCCGATCGGATGGCCGATGGCGATGGCGCCGCCATTGACGTTGACGATCGAGGGATCCCAGCCCATGCCCTTGTTGACGGCGCAAGCCTGCGCGGCGAAGGCCTCGTTGGCCTCGACGAGATCGAGGTCCTTGACCGACCAGCCGGCCTTTTCCAGCGCCCGCTTCGAAGCCGGGATCGGACCCGTGCCCATGATCGCCGGATCGACGCCGGCGGTCGCCCAGGAGGCGATGCGCACCAGCGGGGTGATGCCGCGTCTAGCGGCCTCGGCCTCGGTCATCAGCAGCGCGCCGGCGGCGCCGTCATTGATGCCGGAAGCATTAGCGGCGGTGACCGTGCCGTCCTTGTCGAAGGCGGGCTTCAGCTTGGTCATGGCGTCGAGCGTCGCGCCATGGCGGATGTACTCGTCCTGGTCGACGATGGTGTCGCCCTTCTTGCCCTTGATCGTGAAGGCGACGATCTCGTCCTTGAACCTGCCGGCCTTCTGCGCGGCTTCCGCCTTGTTCTGCGAGGCGAGCGCGAACTCGTCCTGGGTTTCGCGGGTGATCTGGAACTGGCGGGCGACGTTCTCGGCGGTGTTGCCCATGTGGTAGCCGTTGAAGGCATCCCACAGGCCGTCCTTGATCATGGTGTCGATCATCTTGTAGTCGCCCATCTTGACGCCGGCGCGCAGGTGCTCGGCATGCGGCGACAGCGACATCGATTCCTGGCCGCCGGCGACGATGACCTTGGCGTCGCCGGTGGCGATCTGCTGCATGCCGAGCGCGATGGCGCGCAGGCCCGAGCCGCAAACCTGATTGAGGCCCCAGGCCGTGGTCTCCTTCGGCAGGCCGGCATTGATCGAGGCCTGACGGGCCGGGTTCTGGCCTTGCGCGGCGGTCAGCACCTGGCCGAGGATGACCTCGTCGACTTCCGCCGCCTCGACCTTCGCGCGCGCCAGCAATTCCCTGATGACGACGGCGCCGAGCTCATGTGCCGGCGTGGCGGCGAAACTGCCGTTGAAGGATCCGACCGCGGTGCGGGCGGCACTGGCGACGACGATGGAATTGGAAGCGGACATTTTCTTCTCCAGACTTCGAGGTGTCGTGTTTTAGGCTATCCTTGGAGACTTTCTTGCCGGTTCAAGCAGCCGAGTCAAACCGGAAATGGGCATGGCCGCCATGCGCGGCAAGCAGCGCCCGCGCCGGTTGCGGTAACATGCCGTTGACCGCGCGGCGGATTTTGTCATGGCCATGCAGCATTAAATGATGCCGCAGTGCACAAACCGCTTGGAATTGTGACGCTTTTGCGCGTATCCTCGATAAAGGGCGCAATCGTTACCGGCCGCTTACTCCTAAAGGTGCCGGTGTCCTGGGGAGGATACGGATGGCCGCAAAAGACGACCCGATCGTCATCAAGAAATATGCCAATCGCCGGCTCTACAATACCGGCACGAGCACCTATGTGACGCTCGAGGACTTGGCTGAGATGGTCAAGAAGGGCGAGGAGTTCACGGTCCAGGACGCAAAGACAGGTGACGACATCACCCATCCGGTGCTGACGCAGATCATCTTCGAGCTGGAGAACAAGGACGGGCAGAACATGCTGCCGATCCCGTTCCTGCGCCAGCTCATCTCCTTCTATGGCGATCAGATGCAGATGATCGTGCCGAGCTTCCTCGAACAGTCGATGATCGCCTTCTCCAAGGAGCAGGAGCGGTTCCGCGAGCAGCTCAAAGGCGCCTTCGGCAAGACACCGATCGACATGATGAAGACGCCGATCAAGGCGCTCGAGGAACAGACGCGCCGCAATGTCGAGATGTTCCAGAACGCCATGCGTATGTTCACGCCGTTCCCGCCCGCCGGCGGCAATTCCGCGGCCCCGGCCGAGCCGCCGAAGAAGGAAGAGAAATCCGACGATCTGCAGGAATTGAAGGCGCAGATTGCGGCGATGCAGCGCAAGCTGGACACGATGTCCTGACGGGTGTGCCGATATTCAGGTGAGGCCGGCCTGCGAACGGCGGCTTCCTGCGCTTCCGGTGCTCACGTACTTCAAGTACGCTCCGCTCCGGTTCTCGGAAGCCATCGTTCTCGACTCGGCCTGACCTGAATCTCGACACACCCTATCGCGTTTCACCTAAAGGCGAAGCGCCAAGCGCTTCACCCCGACGGCGAGGCGCTAAATGTTTGTTATCGGTCTGCCTCTATCCCGACCGGCCCGTCGTAACGGGCGCGCGGCCTGATCGGCCTGTTGCTGGTCACCTGTTCGACGGCATGCGCCGTCCAGCCGACGCTGCGGCCAAGCGCGAACAGGCGGAACGGTGCATCGGCCGGCAGGCTGAGGCTGCGCGTCATCGCGGCCAGCGCAAAATCGATGTTCGGATGCAGCCCGGTCGCGGCGAGCACGGCGTCGCGAAGATGTACGATCCCGTCATCGATCTCCAGGTCGGGCAGCAGCGCTTGGGCGCGCGGATCGCCTTCCGGATAGAGCGGGTGGCCGAAGCTTGGCAGCGGCCGGTCATGGGCGAGCCAGCGGGCAATCGCCTCGTCCGGACCCAGCCGCTCGGCATCCTCGACAAGCGTGATCGCCGCCGCGCCGGCGCCGCCATGGCGCGGGCCGGCCAGCGTCGCAAGGCCTGCGAGCAGGCAGGCGGCGACCGGCGCGCCGGTGGAGGCCGCGACGCGGGCGGCGAAGGTCGAGGCGTTGAGTTCGTGATCGGCCAAAAGCACCAGCGCCTTGCGGATGAGATCGGCGCCGGCGGCTTCCACCGACCAGCCCTGCGCCAGCCTGATATGCACGGGTTCGGAACCCGGCGCCGCGCCGAGCGCGGTTGCCAGCGCGCTGGTCGCGGCGGCGCCGTCCTGCTGCAGCATGGCCGGCCTGCGTCCGAGCGAGGACCAGCCTCCGGCGGCGAGCGCCGAGAGCCTGGCGAAGGCGGTCGGCGTGCCGCTTTGCCGGGCGGCCGAAGAGGTCAGCGAGGCGAACGATACCGGACGGTCGGAGGCCCACAGCAGTCCGGCGGTCTCCTCGAGTGTCGCCGTCGCCGAAAGCTCCACCGCATCCTTGCCGCGATAGATGAGACGGCCATGCAGCACCGTGGAGATTGACGTGGGAATCGCCGGCTCGCCCCAGGCGATGGCGCTTTCGGCGATCGCCTGGGGGCTCCTTCCGCGGTCGCGGCGCGTGGCGAGCGCGGCGATGTCGTCGGCGCGGTACTGGCTGCGGCGCGGGTCTGCGTCGTCCGGCTTCATGCCGATGCGGCCGCGGCTGACATAGGCATAAAGCGTCTGTGGACGGACGTTGAGCCGCTCAAGCGCCTCATCCCGCGTCAGCCATTCCGTCATTTGCCCGCCTTACATTGATTATCTTGATCAAGATTGATGCATTGATTGCACAGCATTAATTGTCATGCACAAAAGATCAAGGAGACGATCATGGCAAATGGGCTCGACGATGTTGTGGCGGCAGACACAGTGCTTTCCGATGTCGATGGTGTGGGCGGGCACCTCACCATCCGCGGCCATTCGCTGATGGAACTCGCCGGCCGCCGGCGCTACGCGCAGGTGGTGCGGCTGCTGTTCGACGGCTTCTTCGACGACCCTCCGAGCGATGCCGAACTGGAGAAGGCGATCGGCAAGGCGCGGGTTGAAGTATTTGATCGCGTGCAGCCGATGCTTGCCCAGCTTGCGCCGCTCGACATCTACAGCGGCATGAGGGCCGGCATGGCCGTCCTGCCGGATGGCGATAGTCTTGCCGATGCGCTCAGGCTGATCGCGGCGCCGGCGGTGCTGACGCCGGCGCTGCTGCAGCTTGGCCGGGGCGAGACGCCGGTCGTCCCCGACGAAAAAGCCGATCATGCGGGCGATATGCTACGGATGCTCTCCGGCGCCGCCTCGCCGGCGCTTGCCAAGGCGCTCGACAGCTATCTGGTGACGGTCTGCGACCACGGGCTCAACGCCTCAACCTTCGCGACGCGCGTGGTGGCCTCGACCCAGGCCGGGCTGACCTCGGCGATCCTGGCCGGGCTCGGCGCACTGAAAGGGCCGCTGCATGGCGGTGCGCCCGGGCCGGTGATCGAGATGCTGGACGCCATCGAGGCCAGTGGCGACGCCACGGCCTGGCTGCGTAAAGAGATCGCGCATGGCGAGCGCATCATGGGCTTCGGCCATCGCATCTACCGCGTGCGCGACCCGCGCGCCGACGCGCTGAAGGCGGTCGTGCGGCAGCTCGGCTCGCGCAGCGAAACCGGCAGCCGGCTGGCCTTCGCCGAGACTGTGGAGCAGGCGGCGCTTGAGGTGCTGAGGATCGCCAAGCCGCAGCGCTCGATCCAGACCAACGTCGAGTTCTATACCGCGCTTCTGTTGGAAGCGGTCGGCTTCCCGAAAGAGGCGTTCTCCAACGTCTTTGCCGCCGGCCGCGTTGCCGGCTGGATTGCGCACGCCCGCGAGCAGCAGGCGACCGGACGGCTCATCCGGCCGCAGTCGCGCTATGTCGGGCCGGTGCCCGATCTCGTGGCCTGAGAAGCAGTTCTTCGCCCCGCAAAGCGGTCCCACTTCGTAGGGCGAGGAAAGATCTCTCCGAAATTTCATCCGATCACGCTTGTGTGTTCGTGTTCTTGCCTTGGTACGCCCCTATATGCTGCACTGCAACATAGGCTGACTGCGCCGTCTCCGTGCAAAATGAGGCAGCGGTAGGCCGGCGCATCGAGACAAGGAACGCCATGGCGAAGAACGGCAAGGCGGAGGAAAAGAAGAAGATCAACATCGCGCTGCAGGGCGGCGGCTCGCATGGCGCCTTTTCCTGGGGCGTGCTCGACCGGCTGCTGGAGGATGGGCGGCTGGAGATCGCGGCGGTGTCCGGCACCAGCGCGGGCGCCATGAACGCGGTGGCGCTGGCCGACGGATTTGTCCGGGGCGGCGTGGAAGGCGCGCGCAAGAAGCTCGACGATTTCTGGCGGGCGGTGGCCTCGAAGGGGCGTTTCAGTCCGGTGCAGCGCATGCCGTGGGACGTGGTCTGGGGCAACTGGTCGATCGAGAATACGCCCGGCTATTTCTTCTTCGACACGATGTCGCGGGTGTTTTCGCCCTATGTCGCCAATCCGCTCGGCCTCAACCCGCTGCGCGATGTGGTGGCCAAGGAGATCGACTTCGGCAATGTGCACGCCTGCAAGTCGATGGAGCTGTTCATTTCGGCGACCAATGTTGAGACCGGACAGTTGCGCGTCTTCTCCGACGGCGAGATCGACCTCGACACGGTGATGGCCTCGGCCTGCCTGCCGCAATTGTTCCGCGCCGTCGAGATCAAGGGCGTGCCCTATTGGGATGGCGGCTATGGCGGCAATCCGGCGCTCTATCCGTTCTTCAAGACGGCGGCGACAGAGGACGTGCTCCTGGTGCAGATCAATCCGGTCGTGCGCGAAGGCACGCCGAAAAGCGCCAACGAGATCCAGAACCGCATCGACGAGATTACCTTCAACGCCGGGCTGCTGCGTGAATTCCGCTCGATCGCCTTCGTCAAGGAACTGATCGCGGCCGGACGCCTGCCGCATGGCGAATACCGCGACATCCGCATGCACCGCATCGATGCCGACGAGGCTTTCAAGGACCTCTCCGCGTCGTCCAAGATCAATGCCGAATGGGCTTTCATCGCCTATCTGCGCGACCTCGGCCGCAGCGCGGCCAGCGACTGGCTGGAAGAGAATTACGACGCCGTCGGCCAGCATGCCACGCTCGATCTTTCAGGCGAGCTCGACGACGGCTTCAAGCCGCTGCGCGGCCCGGCGCCCGGGCGTCGCGTCAAGGAGTTCCTGGCAGCGCGCATCAAGCCGGAATCCGCGCGCCGCCGCGCCTGATTGCAAGGTCTTGAACCCGCGAGGCCGAGACAGCGTGGACAGCGGCCGGTCCGTTGCGATCGCAGGGGACAAGCCGCTGTCAGAGGGCGGCGCTACTTCAGTGGCAGAAAGAGCTCGACGACAATCTCGGGCACCGAGAGCTCCGGAAGGAAGGACAGCCGTCGCTGGCAATAGATCGGAAAATCGCGTGCTTCCTCGCCGCTGGCCGGAAGCCATTCGCGATAAAGGTAGAGTGCTGCCGGCTCCAGATTGTTGGTGTTGCTGGGGTAGCGCAGCACGGCGCAGCGTCCGCCGGGAATCACGCCGGCCTTCATCTGCTTGTCGCCAGCGTCGATCGGCTGGTCGGTGCCGACGCAGATGTCCATGCTGTAGTCGGCTGCGACAGCGGGACATCTCTCGGACCGGAAGATGTTGAAGGTCGGGTTTGTCTCGGGCGACAGGCCGGCTGCCTTGCGCCAGGCAATGAACCGCTGGATGGTGTCGCCGAGCGCCGCCCGATCGCCGCGATGTTCCATGATCGCCACCGGGGTGGGAGGCATGTCGCGGATCGTTACGTCTTCCGGCGTAAAGATTATCTGCATGAGCTTTCTCCTGGCGTTGTCGAGAGGCCCGAAGGCCATCAGCCACGACCCCCAATCGGGAGATTTCCGGAACGACGAAGGCGATTGCCCGCAACGTTGACGAAAGGCGCGGGCGAAGGCATCCGGTGCGTCGTAGCCGGCATCCATCGCTATATCCGTGACGCTTTCGGCGTCCACATAGCCCAGCCGGGATGAAGCGCGCTTCATGCGGGCGAGCTGGATGTAACGATGCACTGACAGTCCGAAGGTCGCCGTGAACTGCCGGTGGAAATGATATTTCGAATAGGCTGCGACTCCGCTCAGCGCGTCCAGGTCCAAATCGTCGTCCAGATTCCGGTCTATGTGATCCAGCACCCGCTGCATCCTGGCATGGTGGTTATGAACCGCCGCCTTCATCATTTTATTCTCCGTGGCAGCACCAGCTAAGCCGCGCGGACATGAGGCGCTCGACCGATCTTGCGGTTTTTGTCACGAGCCGCACCATCGTCAAAGACCGTTTACGCACGCCCAATGAATGCATGAACAGCGAAAAGGGCTGATTGCGGACCAACGGCGTTCCTATGTGGTTGGCAGGTGCCAAGCGGCATATTTGAGGCGCTTGGATGGGGCGATTGCCTCATCATTCCCCAGCGGAACCGGGCAATGCTGGATTCGGTTGTCGGGGCGATGTAACTTACCTGAACGTAAAGGGGAGGTCGCGGTGCTGCAGACCAGACAGAACGCTCTCGGGGTCAGGTTTGAAGCACAGTGCAGGGCCTTCGAGAAGGAGCCGTTCCCGACGCTGGACGTGCGCAAGGACCGGCTGAAGCGGCTCTTGGCGCTCACCGAAAAGCACGAGGCCGAGATCTGCGCGGCGATCGACAGCGATTTCTCCGCCCGCTCGGCTGAGGAAACGCGGCTTGCCGAATTGTTCGTCGTGCGCGCCGGCATCAGGCACGCGCTGTCGCGTCTCGGCGCCTGGATGCGCGAGCGCCGCGTCGCCACCAGCCTGCCCTTCCTGCCTGGACGCAACCGCCTCTTGCCGCAGCCGCTCGGCGTCGTCGGCATCGTCTCGCCCTGGAATTACCCGTTCCAGCTCGCCGTCGCGCCGGCGACCGCGGCGCTCGCTGCCGGCAACCGCGTTATGATCAAGCCGTCGGAACTGACGCCGAAATTTTCGGACCTGCTCGCCAGTCTGATCGAAAAATATTTCGCCGCCGACGAGGTCAGCGTGATGATCGGGGACGCGGAGGTCGGCAAGGCCTTCGTGTCGCTGCCTTTCGACCATCTCCTGTTCACCGGCTCGACCGCCGTCGGCCGCCAGGTGGCCCTAGCCGCCGCTGCCAATCTGACGCCGGTGACGCTCGAGCTCGGCGGCAAGTCGCCGGCGATCTTCGATCCGTCCTGCGACCTCGACGCGGCGGTTGCCAGCGTCGCCTATGGCAAGCTGCTCAATGCCGGCCAGACCTGCATCGCGCCGGACTATCTGATGGTTCCGCGAGGGAAGGGCGCGGCGATCGCGGCGAAGGTCGCGGTCGCAATGGCCAAGCTCTATCCGCGCCTTTGCGACAATCCCGACTACACAGCGATAGTCAGCGAGCGGCATCACCGGCGGCTGAGCGACATGGTCGCGGAGGCCCGCGACAGCGGCGCAGACATCATCGAGGTCAATCCGGCCAACGAGAAGCTCGGCGTCAGCGATCGCAAGATGGCGCCGGTGCTGGTGCGCAACGCCGGCGAGACTCTGCGGCTGATGCGCGAGGAGATTTTCGGGCCGGTCCTGCCGATCGTCGAATATGGCGCGGTCGACGAGGCCATAGAGCATGTCAACCGGGGCGAGCGGCCGCTGGCGCTCTACTGGTTCGGCAGTGACAGCGCCAACCGCCAAAGGGTGATGCGCGAAACGATGGCTGGCGGCGTCACGATCAATGACTGCATGCTGCATCTGGTGCAGGAGCGACAGCCCTTCGGCGGCGTCGGCGAGAGCGGCACCGGCGCCTATCACGGCGAATGGGGGTTCCGCACCTTCAGTAAGGAAAAGCCGATCTTCATCCAGTCGAAGCTCAGCGCAGGCGGCTTGCTGCGCCCGCCCTATGGCAGGACATTCGAGCGGATCTTCCGGCTGCTCAACTTCATCACTTGACAGCTTCAACCCGAGCATGGCGCGGCGTGACTGCCTCCAAGCGGGTGGTTGCCGCCGCTTATGGAAGATTTCTCGCATCATGCTGACGGCTGCTGCCAGTAACCTTGGGGAAACCTGTCGGCGCGCCCGCAAATGAGCCAGCCGGCTTGCAGAAAAGCCCGTCTTTGTCGAGGCACAGGATTGCACACCGCAATGTTCCTGCAACTTTTCCGACTATATTGCGCCGCAACTTTGAGGTAGAAGCGCGCGTCTGCCGATCACGGCAAATTGAACTAGGCCCCGCGCACACCCATATCGGCCGCGCCTGGGTTTGAAAGCGCCGACCTCGCCAGGTCCTGCAACGGAAAAACGACGATGCCGAAAATCAGGTTTCACAAGCTTGCAGCCATTGCCGTGCTCATCGGTTTCGCGGCCTGGATGGGAACGGGCGAGTTTTCATCCGTCGGCAGCGCTGCCGACAAGTCGGTCACCACCGACAAGTCGCTTACCACCGACAAACAGGCTGACGCCGGCAAGCCGGAGGCCGCCAAGCCGAACAAGGCCGAGGCCGAGCCGAAGGCTGCGCCTCGCACCGTCGCGGTGGTCACGCCGCCGCGCAAGACATATGCGCGAGCGATCCGCATCTCCGGCCTGACCGAAGCCGACAAGCGCGCCGTGCTCGCGACGCGTGTCGCCGGCGTCATCGAAAAGCTGCCGGTCAAGCAGGGCGACCGCGTCAAGACCGGCGATCTCGTGCTGATGCTCGCGGCCGAGGAGAAGATCTCCAATGTCGAGAACGCCAGGCAGCTCTTGGTGCAGCGCAAGGCGGAGCTCGACGCCGCCGAGCGCCTGGCCAAGACCGGCAACCTGCCGAAGCTGCAACTCGACACCGCCCGCTCCAACCTGACGCAGGCGCAATCGCAGCTCGACACCGCGCAGGCCGAACTCGACCGCAACGAGGTCAAGGCGCCGTTCGACGGTGTCATTGACCGCATCCCGGTGGAGCTCGGCAGCTCGGTCATGCAGGGCGGCGAGGTGGCGACGGTCCTGAAGCTCGATCCGGTGATCGCCCGCGGCGAGATCAGTGAGCGCGACCTGCGCTACGTCAAGATCGGCAACCAGGCCGATGTGCGCCTGGTCAACGACCAGAAGGTCACCGGCACGGTTCGCTACATCAGCCGCGATGCCTCGGCGCAGACCCGCACCTTCCGCGTCGAAGTGGCGATCCCCAATGCCGACGGCTCCATTCCCGCCGGCATGACGGCCGAGATCACGCTCAGCGCCGAGCCGACCAACGCGGTCATGCTGCCGCGCTCGGTGGTGACGCTGGGCGACAAGGGCGACCTCGGCATCCGCGCCGTCGGCAAGGACGACAAGGTGGCGTTCTTCCCGATCGACCTGGTCGACGACACGCCGCACGGCCTGGTGCTGGGCGGCATTCCGGAAGATGCGCGCATCATCGTCGCCGGCCAGGAGCTGGTGAAGGAAGGCGACCTGGTGAAGCCCGTCGAGGCCGACCAGGCGACCATCAACAAGCTGATCGGCGAAGCCACCGCCGGCACGCAGTAAAGCAGGACGCGTCTGTCGCCGGACCAATCCGGCGATGGCAGTCCGCAGCCCCCGAAGCATTACAGGCCGAAGTCATGGATATCGTCAGACTCGCCATCAACAATGCCCGCCTCACGATTTCGGCGCTGCTGTTCCTGGTCGTCGCGGGCTGGGTCGCCTATCAGTCGACGCCCAAGGAAGCGGAGCCCGACGTTCCGATTCCGATGATGTATGTCAGCCTGATCTATCAGGGCATTTCGCCGGAGGATTCCGAGCGCCTGCTGCTGAGGCCGATGGAAAGCAAGCTCAAGAGCCTCAAGGGGCTCAAGGAGATGCGTTCGGCCGCCTTCCAGGGCGGTGGCTATGTGCTGGTCGAATTCCAGCCGCAGACGGATCTCGCGACGGCGCTGCAGGATACGCGCAGCAAGGTGCAGGACGCCAAGGCCGACCTGCCGCAGGCCGCCGAGGAGCCGACGGTCAACGAGGTCAATGTCTCGGAATTCCCGGTTCTCGTCGTCACGCTTTCCGGCGACGTGCCGGAGCGCGTGCTGACGTCGGCCGCGCGCGAGCTGCGCGACCGTATCGAGGAAGTTCCCGGCGTGCTCGAAGGCTCGCTGCAGGGCGCGCGCGACGACCTTGTCGAGGTGGTCGTCGACCCGGTGAAGCTTTCCTCCTATGGGCTGCAGCTCGACCAGGTGATCCAGGGCGTCGCTTCCTCCAACAGTCTCGTGGCGGCCGGCAATCTCGAAGGCTCGGAAGGCAAATACGCGGTCAAGGTGCCGTCGCTGATCGAGAAGCCCGAGGATGTCGCCAACCTGCCGGTGGTCGCCACGCCCAACGCCGTGGTCCAGGCCAAGGACATCGCGACCATACGCTCGACCTTCAAGGACGCCGAGACAGTGACACGCCTCGACGGCAGACCGGCAATCGCGATCGAAGTGAAGAAGCGCATCGGCGCCAATCTGATCGACACGCTGGCCCATGTCAGGGAAGTGTCGGACAATTTCATCAAGACGATGCCCGAGGGCATGCACGTCACTTACACGCAGGACAAGTCGGTCTTCGTCAACGAGCTGCTCGGCGACCTGCAGAACCATGTGATGATCGCCGTCATCCTGGTGTTCATCGTCATCCTCTATGCGCTGTCCGGACGTGCCTCGCTGCTCATCGGCCTTGCCATCCCGTCATCGTTCCTGATGGGTATCCTGCTGCTCGCCATGATGGGCTACACGATCAACATGATCGTGCTGTTCAGCCTCATCCTGGCCGTTGGCATGCTGGTGGACGACGCCATCATCGTCACCGAATTCGCGGAACGGCGCATGAGCGAAGGCATGCCGAAGGCCGACGCCTTCGCGCTCGCTGCCAAGCGCATGGCCGGCCCGGTCATCGCGGCGACGATGACGCGCATCGCCGCCTTTTCGCCGCTACTCTTCTGGCCCGGCATCATCGGCGACTTCATGAAGTACATGCCGATCACGCTCATCGTGACGCTGTCGGCCTCGATGCTCTATGCGCTGGTGTTCGCGCCGACTTTGGGCGCGATCTTCGCCAAGGCGCCGGAGCATCACGAGGAAGGCAATCGCGACGGCTGGTACATGGCCGTGGTCAAGCAGGCAGTGCGCTTCCCGATCACGGTGATCCTGCTCACCGTCGGCCTTCTGGTCGGCGTCGGCTTCGCCTATTCGAAATATGGCGCCGGCGTCGAGTTCTTCCCCAGCGTCGAGCCGGATTACGGCCTGCTCTACGTCCATGCCCGGGGCAATCTTTCGCTGGCCGAAATGGATGCGGCAACGAAAACGGCGGAAAACCGCCTGCTCGGCTGGCCCGGCGTGAAGTCGGTCTACACGCGCGTCGGCAAGACGCAGGGCGGAGGCCAGGACATCCCCGAAGACGTGGTCGGCGTTATCCAGTACGAGTTCGTCGACTGGCGCGAGCGCAAGTCCGCCAACCAGATCCTCGACGATCTGCGCGGCGTGATGGCCGGCATTCCCGGTGTCGATGTCGAGGTGCGCGTGCCGGAAGCCGGCCCGCCGACCGGCAAGCCGATCCAGATCCGGCTGTCCGCCGCCGATCCGGCCGGGCTCGACGACAAGGCGCGAGCGGTCGCGGCGCGCGTCGCCAAGATCCCCAATGTCATCGACATTTCGGACGGCCTGCCGCCGCCCGGCGTCGACTGGGCGATCGAGGTCGACCGCGCCAAGGCGGCGCAATACGGCATCAGCCCGACTTCGGTCGGCACGGTGGTGCAACTGGTGACCAACGGCCTGAAGCTCAGCGAGTACCGGCCGGCCGGCGCCGACGACGCGGTCGACATCCGGCTGCGGTTGCCGGAAGACCGCCGCACGCTCTCGACGCTCGACGAGTTGCGCGTGCAGACCTCGCAAGGGTCGGTGCCGATCTCGAACTTCGTCGTGCGCAAGCCGGAGCCCACGGTCGGCATCCTGAACCGCATCGACGGCGCGCGCACCGTGGTCGTCCAGGCCAATGTCAGCGCCGGCGCGCAGGTGGCGGCCGTGCAGGCGGAAGTCACCAAGGCGGTCGCCGATATGGATCTCGGCAGCGGTATCCGCTGGAAGCTCGCCGGCTCCAACGAGGACAGCGCGGAAGCCAGCGCCTTCCTCGGCAAGGCCTTTGGCGCCGCGATCTTCCTGATCTTCCTGGTGCTGCTTGCGCAGTTCAACAAGTTCACCAGCGTGTGGCTCGTCCTGTCCTGCGTGGTCATGGCGACGATCGGCGTGTTCCTCGGATTGCTGTTGACGGGCGAGGCCTTCGGCATCGTCATGTCGGGCATCGGTGTCATCGCGCTTGCCGGCGTGGTGGTGAACAACAACATCGTGCTCATCGACACCTACGACCGGTTGCGCGAGGAAGGCTGGGACAAGATGGACGCGGTGCTGCAGACCTGCCGCGAGCGCGCCCGTCCGGTGGTGCTGACCGCGGTGTCGGCCATCCTCGGCGTGCTGCCGATCGCCTTCGGCCTCGGTCTCGAAATCTTCCATCACGAGACGACGATCAACGCGCCGTCGACGCAATGGTGGATTTCGCTGTCCTCGGCGATCGTCTTCGGCTTGTCCTTCGCCACGCTGCTGACGCTGGTGGTGACGCCGTCCATGCTGATGGTGTTCACCCGTGCCAAGGTGAAACCCGGCCAGCGGCGCGGCTGGTTCAGTCGCCTGTTCCGGCGCGGCAAAGGCAAGATCGCGACCGACGAACCAGCCAAGGAGACCGGCGCCGAGCCGGAAGTCGCCTTCCCGAAGGCCGCGGAATAGAGCCGTTTCGGAGCCCAATGCAAAAGCCGCCAGGGAACTCCCGGGCGGCTTTTTGCATTGTTTTCTCGTAGTTCAACCAGACGGCGAGGGTTTTTCATGACGATCGGTACAATTCTCGTAATAATCCTGATCCTGATTTTGATCGGCGCCGTGCCGGCATGGCCGCATTCGCGATCCTGGGGCTACGGCCCGTCCGGCATTGTCGGCGTTATCCTGGTGGTGCTGCTGATCCTCTTGTTGATGGGCAGGATCTGATCCAAACGAGTTACGGCCGGGCTTGAGCCCGCCGGTTCGTTTCTGATCTGTCTTGATCAGGCGGCGAGGCGCCACGGCCCACGGCGATGCCGATATCCTGCAGCCTCCTTCACCGCTTGGTCGAGCGGCGTGTGCGGGATTTCGCCGATGACCACTCCAGCCGCGTCGAGACCAGCCGGTTGGCCTCGAAACGCAAGATAGGATATCGAGACGATCTTGCGCCACATGGCCACGAACGGGCTGCCTGCGCGCAGCACCCACCAGGGCATGCCGATCCGAACCTGAAAAAGCTGTTGCCCGATTTGCCCCCGCCGGTTCTGCCGGTCTGGCTCGCCATGCATCGCGACGTGCGCACCAGCATGCGCATCCGCCGCGTGGCAGACTTCCTGCAGGAGGAGCTGAAAAGCTACTCCGCCGGCGCCGGCTAGAGCATGATGCCGAAAAGTGTGAAGCGGTTTTCGGACGACATCATGCTGCTGATCTTAGAGCCGGATGATTTCAGGTCGATCCGACCCGAAATCATCCGGCTCGGGGGCGAATTCGGCCCGGTGAGCGAGGCCGGCCATCAAGAGCACGATGACCAGCAGTGCGGACAGCGCCACGAAGATCGGGCCGAAGCTCGAATGCTCGGCGACGAAGCCGATCGCCGACGGGGCCACCAATATGCCGGAATAGCCCATGGTGGTGACGACGCTCATGCCGGTGCCCGACGACATGCCTTCCTGGTTGCCGCCGGCCGAAAAGATGATCGGCACCATATTGGCGATGCCGAAGCCGCAGAAGGCAAAGGCGGCGATGGCAAGGTAAGGCGAGGGCGAAAGCCCGGCGACCAGCATGCCTGCGGCGGCGACCAGCGCCGAGCCGCGCAGCGTCGCCACGGCGCCGAAGCGGTTGCGCACGCCGTCGCCCAGGAAACGCATCAGCGCCATGACGCCGGAGAAGGCGGCATAGGCGAGGCCGGCGACCGCGAGATCGGCGCCCAGCTCCTGATGCAGGAAGAGTGCCGCCCAGTCGAGCACCGCGCCCTCAGAAATCATGGTGAGAAGCGCCATCAGCCCGACCAGATAGACGGCCGTGTGCCGTGGCAGCGTGAATTTCCGGTGCTCGACCGCCTGCGGCCGGTCCTCGGCGATGAGGTAGCGAATGGCAAAGGCGATCACGGCAAAGGCGATCACCGTCACCGCGACGGCATGGGGAAGATAACCGTAGTTCTGGATCGAGTACCCACCGAGCGCGCCGCCGGCGAAGCCGCCGAGGCTCCAGAAGCCATGCGAGGACGACATGATCGCCCGCGAAAGCCTTCTTTCGACCACGACGGCATTCGAGTTCATCGCGACATCCATGCCACCGATCGACCCGCCGAAGATGAGCATGGCGATGGGCGCCAGGGGAACGTTGGGCGCGAGCGCCACGATCAGCAGGCCGAAGCTGCCGCAAACGCCGAACCAGCGCGTCACGTTGCGCGAGCCATGCCTCGAAATGAGGTGGCCGCACCAGGTCATGGAAATCACAGCGCCGACGCCGAACAGGAGGATCAGCAGGCCGAGGGTGAATCGGGTGATCTCCAGCCGAGTCAAGAAGACCGGGATCTGCGGCGCCCAGCTGCCGGTCAAGAAACCATTGGCGAGGAAAATGCCGGCGACGGCCCAGCGGCCGCGCGTCGCGGCCTGCATCGTGGTTTGCACGCTCATGGTCTGAAATCCGCCATGCAAAGGGGGTCACGCGGCAAATTAGATCGATTCAATTTGTAGTCAAGAACCGCATTGTGGAAGTGCTTGGACCAAGAAGCGCGACCGAGGGCGCGACGTTGTTCGTGGCAGGCTGCCGCTTTGTAGGTTTGGCAAAAGCGCCTCTCCTTTCGTCATCCACGGGCGGAGCAAGGAGCGAAGCGACGCGCGCAGACCCGAGGATCCATTCCGTTACCCGAGAGCGCCGCTGCGGTGCAGAATGTTCTCTGATCGTTGCACCGTCATGGTCATTCTGGGCCGCGGCATTCTTCGGCAGGCGTAACGGCATGGATTCCAGGGTCTGCGCGCGTCGCTTCGCTCCTTGCTCCGCCCTGGAATGACGAAGTCGCGCAGGCGCTTGTCCTATCAATGATCCTTCGGCCGCTTTGCTTCGAACTCGGCTTTCTTGGTTTCCGACGCCTCGGTCTGGTTGAGCGCCTGCCATTCGGCATAGGGCATGCCGTAGATGATCTGGCGCGACTCGTCCTTCGACAGCGTCACGCCGTCGGCGTCGGCGGCTTCGCGATACCAGTTGGACAGGCAATTGCGGCAGAAGCCGGCGAGGTTCATCAGGTCGATGTTCTGGACGTCGCCGCGTTCGCGCAGATGCGCCACCAGCCGGCGGAAAGCGGCTGCCTCGAAATCGCGTTTCTGGTCGTCGCTGAGTTCGGTCATTGGGGAACTCCCGGCTGTCGGTCTCGTCACACGGGTCCGGTGCGCGAACCGAACATTTTCACCTGATGTATATCGGGGCGCCGGTCGATGGCGTCAACGATCGGCGCCAGGCGTTCGGCCCAGGCCAGGGCGCCGGCGCGTTCGGCGATCAGGTCCTGACGGATCTCGATCAGCGCATGGGCGTAGCCGTTGACGATGGCGTGGCGGAACATGGTGTCGCCGCGCAGCGCGCCGTCATAGGGTTCGTTGTCGCCGACGACGAGGGACTTGTCCTGCGCCAACATGTCGATCAGCGGCCGCGCTACGCGGTCGTCGCGGTCCCACAGCACGCCGACATGCCAGGGACGGACAAAACCCTGCATCGCCGGCGTGAAGGAATGCACGGAGAAGATGAACGGCGCCTTGCCCGAGGCGTGCGCCACGGAGGCGATCATTGCGCCGACGGCGTCGTGATAGGGCCGGTAGAAGCGGTCGAGCCGCCGCTCGCGTTCCTCCCGGGCAATCGGATAATTTCCCAGCACCACGGTGCCGTCATAGAGCTGACGGATCATGGTCGGGTCGTCCTCGCCCCGGTTGGGGTCGATCAACAGCCGCGAGAACCCGGCCAGCACGGCGGGCGCGTCGAGCGCTGCTGCAAGTTCGCGCGTTACCGTCTCGACGCCGATGTCATAGGCGATGTGACGATCGAATTCGGACGCCGGCAAACCGAGACTGCCATACTCCTCCGGCAGATCGCGGCGGGCATGATCGGCCAGAAGCACGACGCCTTTCTTGCGGTCGCCCTCGACAATGTCGAACGGCGTGAAAACTGTGGATCGGGTCATCGGCTGAAAAGGGGATGGCGGCTGCGATGTGGTATCGTCATTCCACGAAGAGGACGCCGGCGCAATGCCGTTGTTTGGCCAAGGTTTCCGCAAAAAATCCCCGGCCGCGGGAGAATTCGCGCGACGGGCCATTCTAAATCGATTGGAATTCAACAAAACGGCGCGTTGACATGCGACCGGAGTTTGCTGAAAAGGGGCTTCGAGAAATGCAAATGTGGTTCGCAAGGGGATCTGCGATGGGTTTTGCCGGCCGGTTGCGCATGCGCCTGGCCGTGCCGTTGCTGATCATCGGCGCGGGATTTCTCGCCATAGCCGCGACCTCGCCGGCCCGGGCCGACTTCCGCGTTTGCAACGCGACGCAAAATCTGGTGGGCGTCGGCATCGGCTATCGCGCCAAGGCCGGCTGGATCACCGAGGGCTGGTGGCACATCGAAGGATCGACCTGCAAGACGCTGATCGAGGGTCCGCTGTCATCAAGGTTTTACTATCTTTATGCAGAAGACGCCGAACGCGGCGGGCGCTGGGACGGCCCGATCAACATGTGCGTGGCCGAAAAAGAGTTCAAGATCGCCGGCGTGAATGATTGCGTCGCCCGGGGCTTCCAGCGCGCCGGTTTTCAGGAATATGACACGGGCGAGCAGGCCAGCTGGATGGTCCAGCTGACCGACGAGCCCGCAACGGGAGGCGCGCCTGCAGCGGCCCCCGCTCCGGGAACAAACAGTCAATGAGACGTAACCGCAAGGTCAAGATCCTCGCCACCATCGGTCCGGCTTCCTCCTCCGAGGAGATGCTGAAGAAGCTTTTCGAGGCGGGCGCCGATGTCTTCCGCATCAATATGAGCCATACCGACCACGAGCTGATGCGCACGCTGGTCGGCCGCATCCGTGCGGTCGAGGCGGCCGTCGGCCGGCCGATCGGCATCCTCGCCGATTTGCAGGGGCCGAAGCTCAGGGTCGGCAAATTCGCCAACGTCAAGGAAGCACTGACTGTCGGCCAGACTTTTACGCTCGACGACAATCCCGAAGCCGGCACGTCGAAGCGGGTGTATCTGCCGCATCCCGAAATCCTGAGCTCGGTCGAGGCCGGTCACCGACTTTTGATCGACGACGGCAAGCTGGAGTTGAAGGCGCAGAAGAGCGACGGCAAGTCGATCACCTGCACGGTCGTCGCCGGCTCGGGCATTTCCGACAAGAAGGGCGTCAGCCTGCCCGATACCGACCTGCCGGTCGGCGCGCTGACCGAGAAGGACCGGGCCGATCTCGACGCGGTGCTCGCCGCCGGCATCGATTGGGTGGCGCTGTCCTTCGTGCAGCGGCCGGAGGACCTGGCCGAGGCCCGCAAGATCGCGCGCGGCCGCGCGCTGATCATGGCCAAGATCGAGAAACCGCAGGCGGTGGCGCGGCTCGCCGAGATCATCGAGCTCTCCGACGCGCTGATGGTCGCCCGCGGCGATCTCGGCGTCGAGATGCCGCTCGAAGCCGTGCCGGGCATCCAGAAGCAGATCACCCGCGCGGCGCGCCGTGCCGGCAAGCCGGTGGTGATCGCCACGCAGATGCTGGAATCGATGATCACGGCACCTGTGCCGACCCGCGCCGAGGTTTCCGACGTCTCGATCGCCGTCTTCGAAGGCGCGGACGCGATCATGCTTTCGGCCGAATCCGCGGCCGGCGCCTATCCGGTCGAGGCGGTCGCCATGATGAACCGTATCGCCACCAAGGTCGAAACCGACCCGACCTATGCCGGCATCATCAACGCGCAGCGTTCGGAGCCCGAGGCCACCGGGGCCGACGCCATTTCGCTGGCCGCGCGCGAGATCGCCGAGACGCTGAAACTGTCGGCGATCATCTCCTACACCGCGTCGGGCACCACCGGTCTGCGCGCCGCGCGCGAGCGCCCGCAGGTGCCGATCGTGGCGCTGTCGCCGATCCTCAACACGGCGCGCCGGCTGTCGCTCTTATGGGGCACGCATTGCGTCGTCTCGCCGGACGCGACCGACCTCGACGACATGGTCGACCGTGCCTGCCGCATCGCGCTGGAAGAAGGCTTCGGCAAGCCGGGCGACCGCGTCATCATCACCGCCGGCGTGCCGCTGCGGACGCCCGGCTCGACCAATATGCTGCGCATTGCGTATGTTGGGTCGGAGACGCATTAGGGCGTGTTGATATTCGGGTGAGGCCGGCCTGCAAATGCCGGCTTCCTGCGCTTCCGGTGCTCACGTAAGTTAAGTACGCTCCGCTCCGGTTCTCGGAACGTCCCAGTTTGGTCGCTTCGCGCCCGTCTTCGACTCCGACTCGGCCTGACCCGAATCTCAACACGCCCTTGGCGCTTAAAACTTCGAGTTCAGCCCGGCGCGAGTTCTGCGTCTGGCACTCGGAGCTCAGGACATCCACCGGCGCCCTGCGCATCGTCGGCGATCCGGCCTTCCACGGTCTTGGCCATCACCTGCAGGTCGATCGGCGTGCCAGCCACTTTCGCAATGGCGCCGGCCACGAGGTCGGGCGCGATCCAGTCCGGCTTGTGGCCGAGATTGCGGACCCAGACCAGCTCGGCGCCGGGAATGTCGCGCTCCAGGCCGACGGAGTGGATCGTGGCATAGACCACCTTGTCGCGATCGCCCGATATGACGACGGCCGGCGCCTTGATCTCGCGGTAAGCAGGCGCGGCGGCGCGGACATAGTCGTAGAGCTGGGCGACATCGCGGGCGTTGGCGCGGAAGGCGGACGGCCGCAGCACCAGCGGGATCGAGGCGTCGTCGATATAGCCTTCCGGCACTTTGTTCGGCGAAAAGACGCAAGCTGTGGCATGCCGATCCGCAGCATGCCCGCCGGATAAGCGAGCGTTTCGGAAAACAGCCAGCCGATCACCGGCGTGGCGGTGAGCTTGTAATACCAGGCGGTCGCGCCGCCCGGCCAGGGATGCGTGGCGGGTGCAAGGAAAACGAGGCCACGGGTCTTCTCAGGATGCTGGCGGGCGAAGGCCGTTGTGATCGCGCCGCCGAAGGAATGGGCGACGACGACTGCCTTTTCGATGCCGATGCGGTCCATCAGCGCGGCGATCGTGTCCGCCTGCGCGGCAAGCGTCTCATTGTCGCCGCGCTCCGACGAGCCGAGACCCGGGCGGTCGAAGAACAGCATCTCGGCGCGGCCCTCGAGCAAGGACTTCAGCGGCAGCATCTGGTCCCTGAGATTGGCGCTGGCGCCATGGATGAAGACGACCGGCGGCAGGTCGGCGCCGGCCGGCGCCGGGATATGGACGTAATGGATGCGCGCGCCGTTGATCTCGGCGAACGCCCCGTCCGGCGGGTTGCGGCGCTCGATCGACCAGACGCCGGCGCGGGTGACACCGGCCAGGGCGAAGAGGAGCGCGACGAGGAGAGGAGGGTGGCGCAGGCGAGGTTCATGCGGAGAGATACGGAGGGAGGGCAGTAGGGCAGTAGGGCAGTAGGGCAGTAGGGCAGTAGGGCAGTAGGGCAGTAGGGCAGTAGGGCAGTAGGTGTGCTCGTTTCCTACTGCCTTACTGCCCTACTCCCTTACTGCCCTAGTTCAAATACCCTCGCCGGCCAACTCTTCCGAGAGCGTCGAAACCTGGTTCTGGGCGCTGCGCATCATCGGGTAGATCGCCAGCACCTTTTGCCAGGCTTCCAACGCGGACTGCTTGTGGCCGGTTTCGGCCATGATCTGGGCGAGGCCAGAGAGCGCGCCGAAATGGCGCGGCTCGAGCTGCAGGGTGCGGTCGATGTCGGCCATCGACTTCCCGTAATTCTTCATCAGGAAATGCACGGTGGCCCGGCGGTTCCAGCCTTCGGCATAATCAGGCTGCAAGGTCACGACCTGGTCGAGGAAGTCGAGCGCGACGTCGAATTTCTGGTCTTCCGTCGCCTTTTGCGCCCACTGCATCATCAGGTCGATCGAGGCGCTGCCCGACTGGTTCCACTCGTTCCAGATGCGGCCGGCTATGCGCTCGGCCGCCTTTTCATTGCGCTCGCGCTTCAACTCGGTGAAGAGCTGGTCGAGGCGGCCCTGTTTGGTCGGAGCGGCCGGCGGCGGCGTAGCGGCGGCTAGCGGCGCGGCATCTGGAGGCAGCGCGCCGGGCACCTCTTCAGCTCCTGCAGGCAAAGCCGTGCCGGAAAGCAAAAAGGCGGTGAAAAATGCAAAAAGAATCCGCATCGCCGGAATCTAGTCCCGGACGGCGGATCGTCAAAGTGATTTTAGCGTGAGAGCGCCGGCGAACCGGCATTCGACATCAGCGCGGCCTGGTCTCTTTGCATGTCGCTTCCTTTTCGGGCGACATGCATCAGGCCGCGCGCAAGGCTCAGCCCTGGCGCGCCTTGTAGCGCGGAGCGGTCTTGTTGATGATGTAGATGCGTCCCTTGCGGCGAACCAACCGGTTGTCGCGGTGACGCGCCTTGAGCGCCTTGAGCGAATTCTTGATCTTCATGGTCTTGCCTGTTCGGTCAGGGCCCGTCCCGGGCCGAATTTTAAAGGCGCGCCCGGAAAAAGCGCGCCCTTTTGAACTTGCGTGGCTCATAAACGAGGAGGCTTGCCCGTGTCAACCACATGCGCGTGTCCGAATGCCGCAAGTGGCGCGGCATATCAAATATTCGCCATCCCGGCGAAGCTGCATTGCGCGACTCAAAGGCGGCTGGAATGGTGCGGTCTGCGCGAACGACCGGAGATTGCACATGCGCCGCCTACTTCTGCCTGCCTGTCTGGTCTTGCTTGCGACGGCACCGGCCGCCCGGGCGCAGGAATGCGACCGCAACGACGACAGCCAGTCGATGCTGAACATCTGCGCCGATGCCGACCACCAGGCGGCCGACGCCAAGCTCAACGCAGCCTATAAGAATATCGTCGGCAGCAACGATCAGGCCTCGAACAAGCTGTTGCAGACGGCGCAACGCGCCTGGATCGCCTTTCGCGATGCCGAATGCGCCTATTCGACCGCCGACAGCGCGGGCGGCTCCATTCACCCGATGGAGGTTTCGCAGTGCCTGACGAAGCTCACCAACGAGCGCATAAAGCAGCTCACCTCCGACGCCAGCTGCAAGCTGAGCGATCCGAGCTGCGCCGGCTCGGACGCGGGCGACAACCAGGATATGCAATAGGGCGTTATCGCGACCTGATGAGGCGCGTAAAATGGCCCATCTTGCGGCCGGGGCGCGACTCGGCCTTGCCGTAGAGATGCAACATCAGGTCGGGCTCAGCCACCAGCGCCGGCACTTTCAGCATGTCGTCGCCGATCAGGTTTTCCATCACGCAGTCAAAATGGCGGGCGGGCGGGCCAAGCGGCAGGCCGGCGACGGCGCGGATATGCTGCTCGAACTGCGACACGACGCAGGCGGCTTCCGTCCAGTGGCCGGAATTGTGCACGCGCGGCGCCAGCTCATTGGCCAGAAGCGAGCCGTCGGCAAGCACGAAGAACTCGACGCCGATGACGCCGACATAATCGAGCGCGGAAAGAATTTTCGCGGCCGCATCCTTGGCGGCGGCTGCCGTTCCCGGGCGGATGGCAGCCGGCAGGGTCGAGGTGCGCAGGATGCCTTCGCGGTGAATGTTTTCGGCCGGATCGTAAGCCGCGACCAAGCCGTCCAACCCACGCGCGGCGATCACCGAAATCTCGCGCTCGAAGGCGACCAGCGATTCCAGGATCAGCGGCACATTGCCCATCGCCCCGCAGACCCCGGCAAAGTCGCCGGTCTGCATGTTGCGGAAGACGCGCTGGCCCTTGCCGTCATAGCCCATGCGACGGGTTTTCAGCACGCCGCTGCCGTCGAACTTCCTCAAGGCCTCGGTCAGCTGGTCGTCATTGTCGACCGGACAGAACTCCGCCGTCGGGATGCCGATGCTGTTGAGAAAGCTTTTCTCGGTGAGGCGATCCTGCGCGACTTCGAGCGCGCGGGCCGGCGGATAGACCGGGACCGTTGCAGCCAGCGTTTCCGCCGCGGTGACCGGGACGTTCTCGAATTCATAGGTGATGACCGCGCTGGCGCTGGCCAGATCGGCGAGCGCCGCCGGATCGTCATAGGCGGCGACGATCTGCCGGGTGGCGACCTGGGCGGCTGGGCAGTTGGGCTGGGGCTCCAACACGACGATGCGATAACCGAGGCGCGCCGCGGCCATCGCCAGCATGCGGCCGAGCTGGCCGCCGCCGATGATGCCGATGGTCGATCCGGGCGCCAGGCTCACGGCGTGTCCGTCGGCTCGGCGGCAACCTTGGCGGTCTGCGCCGCGCGCCAGGCGTCGAGCCGGGCGGCGAGTTTTTCATCGTTGAGCGCCAGCACCGCGGCGGCGAGAAGTGCTGCATTGGCCGCCCCCGCTTTGCCGATTGCCAGCGTGCCGACCGGGATGCCGGCCGGCATCTGCACGATGGAGAGAAGCGAATCCTGGCCCGAAAGCGCCTTGGACTCGACCGGAACGCCGAACACCGGCAGCGGCGTCATCGCCGCCGTCATGCCGGGCAGATGCGCCGCTCCGCCGGCGCCGGCGATGATCACCTTGTAGCCGGCCGCCTTGGCGCCCTTGGCGAATTCATAGAGACGGTCGGGGGTACGGTGCGCGGAGACGATCAGCCTCCTGTGCGGGATGCCCAGCGCTTCCAGCGTTTCCGCGGCCTGGCGCATCGTCGCCCAGTCGGACTGGCTGCCCATGATGATGGCGACGTCGGCACGCTGATCGGTCAAGGCTTCGCTCCCCGGCGGCAAAGGCGCGCCTTAGCGGAATTCGCCGATAGCCGCAAGATTGTCGATGCGCACCGAGCTAATCCGGCCAGCGCAGGGAGCCCGAAGAGTCCTTGCGCGCCACCTTCATCGCGTCGGCCGGACGCTCCTTGGCCGTCAGCACGGCGCGCAACTGCTCGGCGACTATCTCGGCCTCGCCGGGATGCAAGTTGCACGGATCGAGGAAGAAATGGCCGCGTTCGACTTCGTGATTGCGCACGATCACCGGCGGCGAGCCGGCAGCCAAAGCGGAAGCGAGGCCTGCGGCGGTGAAGCGGCTTTCCGGGCGTACGAAGACCTGCAGGCGGTCGAGCGGATTGTTGGTCGGGTCGGGAATGATCTCAGCACCAATGCCGGGGATGCCTTGAAGTGAATTCTTCCACAGATTGAGCGCTGCCTCCTCGCGCCGGCGGATGCCGGCATGGTCGCGCTTTTCCCAGGCGTCGAGCGCCGCCATTGTGCCGGCGATGCTTTCCTTGCCGACCTTCATGGCGCGCGCCACGCCGCGGTTCTGCAGATAGGCGGCGCGGACCAGGTCCTTGCGGCCGGTGACGATGCCGCTGGTCGGACCGCTGAGGAATTTGTGGCCGCTGTAGACGACAATGTCGGCGCCGCGCGCCAGGAAGCTGCGCAGGTCATATTCGGACGCGGCGTCAACAATCACTGGAATGTTCTTGGCATGGCAAATCTCGCAGAACTCCTCCAGCGAAAGCATGCCATATTGCACGGTATGGTGGGCGACGACGTAGAGAGCGGCCGCCGTGCGCTCATTGATTGCCTCGCGCACATGGTAGTCCTGGGTGACGCTGACGGTGCCCGCCGGAATGACCTTGGCGCCGGCGACGCGGATCGACTGGTCGATGGGCGCGCCATAGTTGACGATGTGGCCGAGCTGGATCACGACCTCCGATTTCAGCCCTTCGGTGTCGTCCGGCAGGCGTTCGATCGCGAGAAGGTTGGTGCCGGTCATCGCGCCGGCGATGGCCATGGTGATGCCCGAGGCGCAGCAGGCGGTGATGAAGCCGGCCTCGCCGCCGGTGAGGCGCGCGACCACCGAGCTCGCGGCGCGCTGCAAATCATCCATCTCCACCCATTGCGAAGCCATCTCGGCCATGGCGCTGATCGCTTCGGGAACGATGATCGAGGCGCCCAGCGCCGTCATCGTGCCCGAGACATTGATGATAGGCCTCAAGCCCAGCCGCTCGCGGATGGTGGTGTTGGAGCCGGCGTCGGAATAGGTTTTCATGTGAGTGGACTCCGTTAAATCAGGCGGCGATCTCGACGACCGCTTCGATTTCGACAGTGATGTTACGTGGCAGCGAGCCGACGCCGATCGCCGAGCGCGCATGGCCGCCGGTCTTGTCGAAGACATCGGCGAAGAGATCCGAGCAGCCATTGACCACTTTGGGGTGGTCGCTGAAGGTCGGCGTGGCGTTGACGAAGCCGAGCAGCTTCACCACTCGCACGATGCGGCCGAGGTCGCCCGCCGCGGCATGCATGACGGCGAGCAGATTGAGGCCGGTGAGGCGGGCATGCTCATAGGCCTGCTCGACGGTCACGTCGTCGCCGACCTTGCCGGTGCAAAGCGTGCCGTCGGCACGCAGCGGCCCCTGCCCCGAAAGAAAGATCAGCCGGCCGCTCTCGGCATGGGTGACGAAATTGGCGATGGGCGTGGGCGGCTCGGGCAGCGTCAGGCCGAGTTCGGCGAGCCGTGTGTAAGGCGACATGGAAGGGTACTCCCTGGATGGCCGAGGCCATCCGCTTCAGAAATGCGAGGCGCGGAAACGCGCCAGAAATGTGCGGAGGCGCTCGTTGGTCGTCTCCGCCGCGAGCACGTCCTTCGGCGGGCCAACCGCCGAGACGCCGCCATCGGCCATGAAGACGATGCGGCTGGAGGCATCGCGGGCGAAAGCCATCTCGTGCGTCACCATCACCATGGTCATGCCGTCCTCGGCGAGACTGCGCACCACCGCCAGCACCTCGCCGACGAGTTCCGGGTCGAGCGCCGAGGTGATCTCGTCGAGCAGCAGGATTTTGGGCTCCATGGCGACGGCGCGGGCAATGCCGACGCGCTGCTGCTGGCCGCCCGAAAGTTCGGCGGGCAGGCTGTCCGCCTTGTGGGCGAGACCGACGCGGCCCAGCCAATGCTCGGCGATCGAGCGCGCCTCTGTCTTGCTCTTGCCGCGCACCTTGGTCAGTCCGAGCATGATGTTACCGGCGGCGCTCAGATGCGGGAAGAGGTTGAAGCTCTGGAACACCATGCCGGTCTCGGCGCGCATGGCGGCCAAATCGCGTTCGCTGCGCCGCTGGCGCGCGCCGCCGTCGCGAAAGCCGACTTCCTTGCCGTCGATGCGGATCGAGCCGCTGTCATAGCTTTCCAGGAAATTCACGCAGCGCAGCAGCGTGGTCTTGCCGCTGCCCGAAGGGCCGATGATGGTTACCACCTCGCCCTTGGCCACTTGCAGGCTGACCGAGCGCAGTACGCTCACCGGGCCGAAGGATTTCGAAACCTCGGCAATATCGAGAAGCGCTGGGTTGTCGTTCGAACTGGCCATCACGTTAATCCCGGATGAAAGCGAAGCGCCGTTCCAGCCTGCGGCTGGCATAGGAAAGCGCATAGTTGACGGCGAAATAGATGAGGGCCCCGAGGATATAGAGCGGCATCGCCTCATAGGTGCGGCCGATGATCTGGTTGATCGCCTGCATCAGATCGGTGATGCCGAGCAGCGAAACCAGCGCGCTGCCCTTCACGGCATCGGTGACGCCGTTGATCCAGGGTGGCAGGAAGCGGCGGAAAGCCTGCGGGAAAATCACCGAGGTGAGGCGCTGGCGGAAGGTGAGGCCGATCGCCATCGCGGCTTCCGACTGGCCTTTCGGGATCGAGGCGATGGCGCCGCGCAGATACTCGACGACCTGCGCCGTCTTGAACAAGGTCAGCGCCAGCACCGCCGCCCAGAAGGACTGAAGGTGCACGCCGACAGCGGGCAGGCCGTAATAGACGAAGAACATCAGCACCAGGATTGGGATGCCGCGGATGGTGTCCGAGAAGATGCGCACCGCCCAACGCAGCGGCGCTGGCCCATAGACAAGGCCGACGCCCAGCAGGACCCCGGCGACCAAGGACAGGACCACGACCAGCAGCGAGACCCATAAGGTCACGGCAAAGCCTTCGGCAAGGAACGGCAGGGCGTAGAGGATCTGGCTCAGCATCTCAGCGCGCCGCCCTGAAGCGGCGTTCGACCAGCCGCAGCGCAAACAGCAAGGTATAGCCGGTTGCCAGATACATCGCCGTCGTCACCAGATAGACCTCGACGATGCGGAACGTATTGAAGTTGATCCATTGGGCGCCGTAGGTGAGCTCGGGCACCGAGATCACCGACGCGATCGAGGTGTCCTTGAACAGCGAGATGAAGGTGTTGGACAGCGCCGGCAGCGTGATGCGCAGCATCGTCGGCAGGCGTACGTGGATCAGGCGCTGCCATGGGGTAAGGCCGATCGCCTTGCCAGCGTCGAGCTGGCCGCGGGGCACCGCTTCCAAGCCTGAGCGGAACACCTCGACGAGATAGGCGCCGCTATAGACCGATAGGGTCAGGACAAAGGAGGTGGGGGCGCTGTAGGCAAGATCGACGACCGTCGGCAGGCCGTAAAAGACCAAATAGACCAGCAGGATCAGCGGTACGTTGCGGATGAATTCGACATAGGCCGCGATGATGGCGCGCACCACGCGTCCGGCCGAGACATACCAGACGGCCAGCACCAGGCCGATGACGATGCCGATGGCGATCGAGATCACGGCAAGCTCGAGGCTGAGCAGCAGGCCGCCCCATAGCTTGTCGAAATGCCGCCAGATCAGGTTGAAATTGAGCGTATAGCCCATGCGTCCGTCTCAATGGCCGCGGTGCGACGGATAGGATTCGCCGCCCTCGCGCCGGGGTCGAGGAAAAACAGGCGGAAGGACCGCTCCTTCCGCCGGCTTGATCGTGTGGCGCGTCAGATGACCGGGAAGCCCGGATGGCGCGGCGGCGGCTCCTGGCCGAAATATTCCTTGAAGGCGGCATCGTAGAGCGCCGTTTCATGGCCGAACATGGCGATGGTGAAGGTCTGGTTGACGAAGGTCAGCCAATCGAGGTCGCCTTGCCGGACCGCGGCGCCGTAAAGCATCGAATACCAGCTCTTGCCGGCGTCGAAATACTTGTCGGGATTGCGCGAGGCCAGCCAGCGCACGGTCGACAGATCGACGGCGGCGGCATCGGCGCGCTTGGATTCCAGCGCCTGCAGAACGTTCGCCTGGGTGTCGATCTGCAGCACCTGCGCCTGCGGCAAGGCAAAATGCACCGAACTTTCGGCGTCGACATTCTGCAGGATCGAGACGCGGGTGTTGGCGCCGTTCGCCAAGAGCTTGGCGAAGGTCTTGTTTTCGGAGCCGGGCAGCGTGAGCAGCGCGACGCCTTCGACATAGTAGGGCCGCGAGAAGTGGATCAGCTGCGAGCGCTGCGCCGTCATGGTCATGAACTGGATGGTGATGTCGACCTTGTTGGTCGTCACGTTCGGAATACGCTGGGCGGGGTCCTGCATGACGAACTCGACCTTGGTCGGGTCGTCGAAGAGGCCCTTGGCAAGGATGCGGCCCATGGTGATGTCCATGCCGACCAGCTCGCCGGCATCGTTCTCGAAATGCCACGGCGCATTGGTGCTGCCGGTGCCGACGATCAGCTTGCCGCGATCGAGCGCAGTGCGCAGCACGCTGTCGGATGCGGCTTGCGCCGCCGCCTTCTCTGCGCTGATGGCGGTGAGCGCGCCGGCGGTGGCTAGGCCCGCCATTCCCAGTTTCAGAAAATCACGTCTACCGGATGTGTCGTTCACGGCGACCTCCTTTGATGGTTTGTTCCCCAATGCAGCAGAGATACGCATCGCAATCAGCGATTGTCTCTTACAAGAGACGTGTGTATCCTGTACAGGACAGATACTAGCATCAGGAATCGACAATGCAAGATGGTGAAATGCTGACCGAGTGGCCGAGCGAAGGTGCGGATGAAGAGCGGCCGGCGGGCTCGCGCGAGAAGGGCCTCAACAGGGCCCTAAACATCCTGGAATTCCTGCATGCCAACCAGCGCGCGATTGGCATCGGCGACCTGGCCAAAGGGCTCAACGCGCCGCGCTCGACCACCTACACGCTGGTGCGCGAGCTGGTCGAAGCCGGGCTCTTGGAAATGGCCGGCGACGGCAATCGCGTCTATTTCGGCAAGAAGCTCTATCTCTACGGAATGGCCTATATGCGCGGCAACGACCTGCTCAGGCGCGGGCGTCAGGAGGTCGACACGCTGTCGCGCGAGACAGGCGAGACGTCCGAGCTCTGCATGCTGCAGAGCGGCCGCTACACGATCGTCCATTCGAGCCCGGGCACCAGGCCGTTCCGCATCAGTTCGGCCACAGGCCTCCAGATCCCGCTGCCTTGGACAGCATCCGGCCGGCTGTTGCTTGCCGGCCTCGATCGCGGCGGGATCGAAGCGATGGTGACTGAAGACGATCTCGTGCTGCCGGACGGCCGCAAGCTCGAACTCGATGATTTCATCGACGATATCGCGCGGGCGCGCGTCACCGGCTATTGCGTCACGTCAGGCCTGGTCGACGCCTACACCAAATGCCTTGCGGCGCCGGTGTTCTCTGCACCAGGCAAGGTCGAGGCGACGATGTGCCTTGTTGTGCCGATCGACACGTCCGAAGAACGGACCGGCGAACTTCTTGCGCTGCTGCGCGAGCGCGCGGGGCGGCTATCGATCTCTTGACGGTGCAGAGGCGATCCGCTCAGGCGATGATGTCCGGGATGATGCGGTCTTCCAGCGCCGACAGCCGGTCTTTCAGGATCAGCTTCTTCTTCTTCATGCGCTGGATCTGAAGCGGGTCGCAGCCTGTGGCGATCATAGCGTTTATGGCAGCGTCGAAATCGGCGTGTTCTTGTTTGAGCCGGGAATATTCGAGGCGTATTTCAGCCTGTTCCTGTTCGGACATTATCTACCGTCTGCGTATGCATCGCCCAATCGGGCTGTCTGGGCGGGGCCGGTCGGGTCAGTGCGTTTGTGACCGGCGCGCCGCTGATATCACATTTCACTTTGTCGTGGAATGCTACCACGTGGCATTCGACATCGAGATCGGTTGGTGGCAAACTGTCATCATGCCGTCACAGTCGCAACCTGCGGTGGACGAGCCTGCGACGGCTGCAATCGAGGAAACCATGAAAGGGAGAACCAATCATGTCTCTTGCATCCCATCTTGATGAGCTGCAGCGAAAGCACGGCGATATCGAGCGTGAACTTGTCGATGCGATGAACCATCCTTCGGTAGACGACCTCGAGATCGCCACTCTCAAGCGGCGCAAGTTGGCAATCAAGGACGAGATTGAAAAGCTGAAGGCGAAACCGACCGCACACTGAAGCTCCTTTTAGACACCATCACCGCTCCCGCCGCGGTGCACCTTCCCGGTGGCAAGAATGCCACCGGGAGGTGCTTTACACTGAATCTGCTGACCGTTTGGGCGTGCATCTTGTGGCCCGATGTTCCCTTTGAGCCGCATGGCGGCCGATCGGGAGCGGCGGATTTGCCGGCGTTGCCTGCCGGTTGCCATTGACAAGCCATCTTTGCTCCGCCACCTCATGCCCGGAACTTTCAGATGAAGGCGGCCGGCATGACCGGATATTTTTCCTCACCCTTCCCGCGGCGAATGTCGGTCGGCGTCTCGGTCGGCGGCGTGATCGTCGGCGGCGGCGCCCCGGTCGTCGTGCAATCGATGACCAACACCGACACGGCCGATGTCGACCAGACGGTCGCCCAGGTCGCGGCGCTGCACCGCGCCGGCTCGGAAATCGTGCGCATCACGGTCGACCGCGACGAGAGCGCGGCCGCGGTTCCGCGCATCTATGAGCGACTGCTGCGGCTCGGCATCGACGTGCCGCTGGTCGGCGACTTCCACTATATCGGCCACAAGCTGCTCGCCGATCATCCGGCCTGCGCCGAGGTGCTGGCGAAGTACCGCATCAATCCCGGCAATGTCGGCTTCAAGGAAAAGAAGGACCGCCAGTTCGCCGCCATCGTCGAAATGGCGATCAGACATGACAAGCCGGTGCGTATCGGCGTTAACTGGGGCTCGCTCGACCAGGAATTGCTGACCCGGTTGATGGACGACAATCAGGCCCAAGGCTCGCCGCTTACCGCGCAGGAGGTGACGCGCGAGGCGATCGTGCAGTCGGCGATCCTGTCGGCCGAGATGGCGGAAGAGATCGGACTTGGCCGCGACAAGATCATCCTGTCGGCCAAGGTCAGCGGCGTGCAGGACCTGATCGCCGTCTACACCGAGCTCGCCACCCGCTCCGACCATGCGCTGCATCTTGGCCTCACCGAGGCCGGCATGGGCAGCAAGGGCATTGTCGCCTCTTCGGCAGCGATGGGCATTCTCTTGCAGCAGGGCATCGGCGACACGATCCGCATCTCGCTGACGCCGGAGCCGAATGGCGACCGCACCCGCGAGGTGCAGGTGTCGCAGGAACTTCTGCAGACCATGGGCTTCCGGCAGTTCGTGCCGATCGTCGCGGCCTGCCCCGGTTGCGGGCGCACCACGTCCACCGTATTCCAGGAACTTGCCCAGAGCATCCAGGCCGACATTCGCAAGAACATGCCGGTGTGGCGCGAGAAATATCCCGGCGTCGAGAGCCTCAAGGTCGCGGTGATGGGCTGCATCGTCAACGGTCCGGGCGAATCCAAGCATGCCGATATCGGCATATCGCTGCCCGGCACCGGCGAGACGCCGACGGCGCCGGTCTTCATCGACGGCAAGAAGGCGGCGACGCTGCGCGGTCCTTCGATCGCGCAGGATTTCGAAAAGATGGTCGCCGATTACATCGAGCAGCGGTACGGACACGGCAAAGCCGCCGCGGAATGAGCGGGATGCAGCGTTTCGTGAAGATGACGCTGCTTCTCGCTTGCGCGCTGATCGCCGCCGGTCCGGCATTGGCCGATCCGCCTCAGTCGAAGTCGGCTGCGAAACGGCTGATCAACCGCGTCTGCGATCTGATCGAAACCCAGGCCCAACAGAACGGCCTGCCCAAGGATTTCTTCGCCCGGCTGATCTGGAAGGAGAGCCGCTTCGATCCGAACGCGGTAAGCCCGGTCGGCGCCGAAGGCATCGCGCAATTCATGCCGGGCACCGCCAAGATGCGTGGCCTGGCCAACTCCTTCGACATCGGGCAGGCTATTCCCGCCTCTGCGAAGTATCTCGCCGAGATGAAGGCAAGCTACGGCAATCTCGGCCTCGCGGCGGCGGCCTATAATGCCGGCGAGAACCGAGTGTCGCGCTGGCTCGCCTCGGGCGGCTTCCTGCCGATGGAGACGGAAAGCTACGTCTTCGACATCATGGGCGAGCCCGTCGACAAGTTTGCCGACAAATCCTATGCCGGCACCGTCCAGCCGCTCGATCCCAAGATGAGTTTCGCGGTCGCCTGCCGCCGGCTGCCTGTGATCATGTCGCGGACCGTCGCCATGGCCTCGATTAACGTCAAGCCGTGGGGCGTGCAGGTGGCGGGCAACTTCCGCCGCTCGGCAGCGATCGGCCAATGGCTGAGGGTCAAAAGCCGGTTCCCGGCCTTGCTCGCCAGCCGTGATCCGGTGGTGAGCCGGGTGCGCACGCCGATCGGCCGCCGCGGCATCTATGCGGTCAGGATCGGCGCCGACTCGCGCGGCGAGGCCAACGGCATCTGCACCAAGCTGCAAAGCGTCGGCGGCGCCTGCGTGGTGTTGCGCAATCGGTGACGCAACGCCAGGACAGGGGGCCGCAAGAGGTGCTCGAAACGCGCGAAAGCCGGCGTGCAGACCGACTGCCCGGATTTGCACGCTGGCAATTCGACGCCTGCATAAGGCGTCGCTTACGATCTTGAGCTCGACACCAGCCGGTTGATGCCGGCCGAATGCGCCTGCCTCATCCAGCAGCGATTTAAATTGTAGCGACTTGCATTCCTGGCGGGGACGCGACCTTCCCGGCCGTCAACAACGCCGATAGCCAATCGCTAATGTTGCGAGGAGAATCCGCTTGCCAGGCGGTGGCGGTCAAATCTTAATGCGCTTTGCCATAGTAAGAGCGGGTTCAGTATTTCCACGGCGCGTTTTTATTCGGATCACATAGGGGGAGCATCATGCCGGAGGGGAATTTCCTTAAAAGGGTTATCGGTGAGCTCGAAACACCGCGCACCAAGCGGCCGTTCGGGTCCGGCTGGCTGTCCGGCTCGATCGCATTGCTTGCCGGGATCACCGGCCTCCTCATGGTCATCGTATTGCGCTACCCGACGCTGACCTCGATGCCGGACCTTGCTCCGATCCACCAGATGCTGTTCTTCAAGCCGGTCCTCTATTTCGTGCTTATCTCGGGCTACGTCCTGGCCATCCTGAGCATGATGCTGCGCAGGGAAAAGACGCTCGGCGTGGCGGCCATGGTCACGGTGCTGTCGGCCTCGCTCATCGGCATGCTCCCGGTGCGTCACGAGTTGCATGTCGACGGCGTGTTCTTCGGCCTTGATTTCTTCATTCTCAATGTCCTGTTCATGGGCGTGCTGTTCGTCCCGCTCGAACGCATTTTTGCCCGCAACAAAGGCCAGACCGTGTTCCGCGACGAATGGCGCGAGGACCTGTTCTATTACCTGGTCTCGTCGCTGCTGGTGCAGATATTGACCTACCTGACGCTCGCGCCGTCCAATTTCGTCAATGGGCAAGCCGGTCTCGGTTCGCTGCGCGCCTGGGTCCACGATCTGCCCTGGGTCGTGCAACTGTTGGCGGTGATGTTCCTGACCGATCTTGCCCAATATTGGGTGCACCGGGCCTTCCATCGCATCCCGTTCCTGTGGAATTTTCATGCCGTGCATCATTCGGCCAAGTCGATGGACTGGATTGCCGGCGCGCGGATGCATTTCCTGGAAATCATCCTCCTTCGCAGCCTGACGGCGACGCCGATGTTCGTGCTCGGCTTCGATGAATCGGCGATCCAAGCCTATATCCTGATCGTCTACGTCTATTCGTCCTTCATCCATTCCAACATCGGAACCAGTTTCGGTCCGGTCGAAAAAGTGCTCGTGTCGCCGCGCTTCCACCATTGGCATCATGGCCTCGAGAAAGAGGCGATCGACGTCAATTTCGCCATCCATTTCCCGCTGCTCGACCGGCTGTTCGGCACCTATCATCTGCCCGAGGGCCGCTGGCCGAGGGGCTACGGCATTCACGGCCATCCGGTGCCGAAAGGATATTGGCGGCAATTCCTCTATCCGTTCCGGCGGGGCTGAAGGCTCGAAAAGAGCTGGTTCAGAGTCGGCGGGACAGAGGGGGTTGGCGGGAACTCGGCAGGTCGATCTTTATCGAGAGCCGTCCTCGTTCGGCAAAGCGCTTAAGCCGTCTTCGCCGCCACCGTCTCGCTGAGCCAGGTGCCGATCTTGGCGCCGAGGCGGTCGGGCGAGACCGGTTTCGGCAGGTAGTCGTCCATGCCGGCCTCGATGCATTTTTCCCGGTCGCCCTTCAGCGCATGCGCGGTGACGCCGATGATCGGCGTATGATCGCCGTTCTGCGCTTCGATGGCGCGGATGGCGCGGGTCGCCTCATAGCCGTTCATCTCCGGCATGGAGACGTCCATCAGCACCAAGCGGGGACGCAGCGAGCGGTACATCTCGACAGCGGTGCGGCCATTGCCGGCAATGCGGTAGCTGAGACCGAAACCGTTGAGTATCTGGCCGAAGACCAGCTGGTTCACGTCATTGTCCTCGGCGATCAGGATATCGATCGGGCCGCTCGGTGCTGCCGTCGATTCCGGCGCCGCCGGCACGGGCACCGACGGGCCGCGGATGACGGTCAAAGCCGGCGGGGCCGCCTGCGGCGCGATCGGCTCGCGCACGAAATGCGCCTTGGCGTTTTGCGTGCGCGCCTTCTGGATGGCGGAGATCACGGTGCCCAGCAGCACCGCCGAACGCGCCGGCTTGGTGAGATGGGCGACGATGCCGAAATCGATGACCATCCTGCCGAAATCGACCTGGTCGACCGATGTGAGCAGCACGACCGGAATGGAGGAAAGCCGGCTGTCGGCGGCGATGGCCCGCGCGACATCGGCGCCGTTCATGCCGGGCATCTGGTAATCGAGGATGATGCAGTCGACCGAGGCGCCGAGCTGGCAGGCGCGGTCGAGGAAGGCGAGGCCGACGGCGCCGCTTTCTGCGGCCGCGCAGTCGAAGCTCCAGCTCCTGAGCTGCTCCAGCAGGATCTCGCGGTTGACCGGGTTGTCGTCAATGACCAGCACCCGGGCGCCGGTGACGTCGACCGGCACGAGCTTGTCGCGCGACTGCTGGTCATGCGCCGGCAACGGCACGGCGAACCAGAACACGGAACCGCGGCCGATCTCGCTCTCGACGCCGATCTTGCCGCCCATCAGATCGACGAGACGAGCCGCGATCGCCAGGCCAAGCCCGGTGCCCTCGTGCCGGCGGGTCGAGGAGCCGTCGACCTGGGCGAATTTCTCGAACACGTTTTGCAGTTTCTCGGCCGGGATGCCGATGCCGGTATCCTCGACACGGACCTTGAACTGGACCACGCCGTCGACGACATCGCCGCCGACATCGACCAGGACATGGCCCTTCTCGGTGAACTTCACGGCGTTGCCGAGCAGGTTGGTGACGATCTGGCGGAAGCGCCCGGCGTCGCCGACGACGAAGGCCGGCAGGCGCGGGTCGACGCGTACGATGAGCTCGAGGTTCTTTTCGGCAACGCGCGCCGACACCAGCGTCGCCACGTCCTCGACCGCTTCCGCCAGGCGGAAGGGAGCGGGGTCGAGCGTCAGCTGGCCGGCATTGATCTTGGAGAAATCGAGGATGTCGTTGATGATGGTGAGCAGCGCGTTGCCGGATTTGACGATGACGTCGGTGAAGGTCTTCTGGCGCGGTGTAAGCTCCGTCTTGGCGAGCAGCTCGGCCATGCCGAGCACGCCGTTCATCGGCGTGCGGATCTCATGGCTCATATTGGCGAGGAATTCGGACTTGGCGCGGTCGGCGGCCTCGGCCTTGAACAACGATGCAGCGGTCTCGGCGAAGGCGCGCCGGATCGCATTCTCCATCGGCCGGAAGATCAGAAACGCCGCGATGGCGAGCACGGCGAACAAAAGGCCGCTCGCCCACAGGAGCAGCCGGTCGCTGGAAGCATCGGCGAGGCGGCGCTCCTCGTCGAGCGCGGTGCGCACCTTCACCAGCATCGGCTGGGCGAAAAGGTCGTTCTGGTTGCGTATCTCGCGGTAGCTCCACTCGTCGACCTTCTGGGCGACCGCCATCAGGTTGAAGTTGCGCACCATGTCACGCGCCGACCAGAACAGGTCGCCGTTGACCGAAGCGGTATCCAGCGCGTTGACGGTGTTCTTCGACAGGCGCGGCCTGATCGCGGCAAGCTGGGCGTTCAGGATCCCGATCTCGCCCATCAGGCGTTCGGAATGGCCGCGCGCGGCGGTCGTCAACGCATCGCGCGTCTCGCTGCGCCAGGCGGTGCCGGTGGTCTCGGCGAAATTGGTGGCGTTGCGCAGGTCGCGGGCGAAGATGACGAAATTGCCGCTGAGGGCATCAACCTCGTGACGGTATGAATTCACACGATTGAGCGCGAACATGATGGCAGCCGACGCCAACGCGAAGACAAGCAATCCCGAAATGTAACGGATCCGGATCGACCGGAGGAAGGAAGAATATTCCGGCATGCGCAACCCCAACACATACGCACAATTTTAACGGTCGGGATTAGGCTTGATTTACATTAAGATTTCGTTGGAGAGAGGCTGGCCTTGTCGCAGCTTTTGATGCAGCGGCGACGTATCGCTGTCCGCGACAGACAGGTTAAGCGCACCGGACTTCCGGACAGCGCTTTGAAACCGGACGGCAGATCGTCAATCCGTCGTATCGGAGAGGATACGGTTTCCCTTGCGCAGCGTGACCCGCCGTTGAGGATGCTCGTCTCTTGCGGCTTGAAAAATGGCGCGGGCAAGCTGGGCCGTAACGGCGCGTGCGAGAACCCGTTCGATGATCTCATGGCTGTCGGCGCGCCAGAGTTCGATACGGTAGGGCAGCGCTTCGGCCGGACGGAAAGAGTTGGCGCTCCGTGTCATAGACAGGCCTCTGCCTAATTCGTCGGACCGTTCCATCTCGAAACGAAATTGTTCTTATGCCGCAAGGTGACGTAGCGGTCCGGATGCTCACGGGTCGCTGCATAATAGGCAGCGTAGCCGATGCTGGCATTTGCCGTGACAGCGAGGACCTGTTCGACGCCAATCTTGGCGGCGTTCCACAACTCGACCTTATAGGGCAGTTCGTCGTGCTCGGCAGAGCCGAGTCCATGCGCGATGGGGTTCTCCTCATCGTCTCCAGGCTCATTTTCCGGAGCAAAGCTATACAAGTAGCCCGAGTTTGTCAGGTTGGATGCGAGAGCGGATGAATATGTCGCCATTGGTCCAAGCTTGTTGCTATGCCGGATAGCCGAGCCTATGCTGAAGCGTCACCGGACGAACTGCTTAATGCGAGCGTAAAATGCGGGTTCGACAATGCCACTGACTACAACGGACGCGCAACATCTTTCCGACAGCCATCGCCTCGAATTCTTCATCGACGCTGTTGCCGACTATGCGATCTACACTCTCGATGCAGATGGCTTCATCACCAGCTGGAATGCCGGCGCCGAGAAGATAAAGGGCTACGCGGCTTCGGAAATCCTGGGGCAACATTTTTCCCGATTTTTCACAGCCGAAGATCAGGCGAAGGACCTCCCGAGCAAGATGCTTGCCGCGGCAAAGGCGGAGGGAAGATACGAGGCCGAAGGGTGGCGGGTGCGCAAGGACGGAACCAGGTTCTGGTCGAGCGGCCTTGTCCAACGGGTGCTGGACCGCAACGGCGTTCTTCTCGGCTACGCAAAGATCACGCGAGACATCACCGAGCGCGTGGCCGCGCATCAGTCGCTGCTGCAGAGCGAGCGGCGCTTCCGCATCCTTGTCGACGGTGTGACCGACTATGCCATCTACATGCTCGATCCAAGCGGCATTGTCACCAATTGGAACGCCGGCGCCGAGCGGCTGAAAGGCTACGCTGCCGAGGAAATCGTGGGCCAGCATTTTTCCAAATTCTATACTCGTGAAGAACGCGCAAAAGGCACGCCGCTCCGCGTCCTTGAAGCAGCCGTGCAGAACGGGCGGTATGAAGGCGAGGGTTGGCGCGTACGCAAGGATGGCAGCCGTTTCTGGGCATCGGTTGTCGTCACCCCGATCCATAACGACGCAGGCCAGCTCGAAGGATTCGCCAAGGTTACGCGCGACGTCACCGAACGCCGTGCGGCACACGAAGCTTTGCGTCAAAGCGAGCGCCAGTTCCGCCTTCTGGTGAGCGGCGTGACCGACTATGCGCTTTACATGCTTGATCCCAACGGGCTGGTGACCAGTTGGAACGCCGGTGCGGAGCGCATCAAGGGCTATGCGGCCGAAGAAATCATCGGTCAGCACTTCTCACGTTTTTACACCGAGCATGACCGTGCCGCCGGTTTACCTGGCCGCGCGCTCTATACGGCAACACGGGATGGACGCTTCGAAACCGAGGGCCATCGCGTCCGCAAGGATGGAACGCTGTTCTGGGCGAATGTCGTGATCGATCCGATCCGCGACGAGCGAGGAGAGCTGATCGGGTTCGCCAAGATTACGCGCGACATTACCGATCGACGCGATGCGGAGATCGCACTGCGGCAGGCGCAAGCGCAACGCGTTCATGCCCAGAAAATGGATGCGCTCGGCCAACTGACCGGCAGCATCGTGCATGATTTCAACAACCTCCTGACGGTGGTCGAAAGCTTTGTTCGACTGGGGAAGAAAGTCGGCGCCGATCCCGAAATGAAACGGGCGACCGAATCCGTGGAACTTGCACTCCAGCGCGGCGCCGCATTGACACGCCAGTTGCTGGCCTTCTCGCGCAAGCAGGCTGCCCGCGCCGAGGTCGTCTCGCTGGCAGAGCGCGTGGAAGCCGTCCGCGCAATGATAGCCGGCTCCATGCGCAAATCGGTGAAACTGGTCGCCGCTGTCGGACCAGAAATCTGGCCGGTGAAGGTCGATCCCGGCGAACTGGAGCTTGGTCTCGTCAACATTGCCTTCAACGCGCGGGACGCCATGCCTGACGGTGGCTTGGTAACGATCACGGCGGAGAACATGCTGTTGTCGAGCGGCGATAACGCAGCCGGCCTGCAAGGTGAGTTCGTCGCGCTACGGGTGACCGACACAGGCATCGGCATTGCGCCAGAAGTGCTTCCGCAGGTTTTCGAACCGTTCTTCACGACCAAAGGGCCCGAGAAGGGCACAGGCCTCGGCCTCGCACAGGTCTACGGTTTCGCGCAGCAGTCCGGCGGCGCGGTCACGGTCGACAGCGAAGTCGGCAAGGGCACGACGGTGACGATCTATCTGCCGCGGGCCGATATGGCAGCCGCCGCGCAGAGCCCGGAGCCGGAACAGCCGGCCAGCGCAAATGTGGTGCCGTTGAGGACAAAGGGCCGTTTTGCCGGCGATCAAGACTGATGACGTCGCCGCGGATGCTATGAGGTGACGACGAGAGAGCGGTGTCGAAGGGTCACCACCGCATGATCGCCAGGTGAAGCAGGATCGCGAGAGATGCACCGACCAATTGCGGGACAAGACCTCCCGTCCGGCCGATCATCCAGATCGTAACGACGCTCAGCGGCAAAAACAAAATGACGCTGGTGACGAGGCCGGGATTGTATTTGCCGAGCCGCGCCGATGTGACGAGGTGCGCGAGCGCGTTCACGATCATGACATAGGGGGCAACCAGGCCCCAAGCGGGTCCCCACAAGAACGCCGCATAAAGAGCCAGCAGGTTGATGCCCCAGACAAACGGCAGGTTGATGACGAGAACCGAAGCAACGGTAAGGGCGTCACGGCCGCCGAAAACATTTTCGTTCGCGAATTTGCGGAATCGGTCGCCGGTGTGCTCTTCGACCTGATGGATCATGTAAAACGGGCTGTGCAGGAAAATCAGGAACACCGGCAGCGGAAGCGGTACGACCGGCGCGGCCGCTATAAGCGATGCTGCCATGAACCCTGCACCAATGACCCAATAATCGGCCAGCCAGGCTTGCAGCTTGAGCATCGGTTCCCGGCCTCCTCAGTCAGCGATCCTGCACAAATGGACGCGCATCGTCATAACTATTCAAGTGCGTGGACGCCGTGGCGCTACGTGACCATGTCGGATATTGACTGCCGCGACCGCCCCTGAGACAGTCAATGGAAGATGCGCGCCTCTAAAACTTGGCACCCCGCTGGCTTCGGCCACCCGTTGCGGCGTGTGGCTTTCGCCATTGATCAGAGGTGGAACGCGAGCATGAGAAGCGGCCGTGAGCGAACCTATACAGCGGATAGTTGAGACCAACGGCATCCGCCTCAATGTCGCGGAGCAGGGCGAAGGGCCGGTGGTGCTTTTGTGCCATGGCTTCCCTGAATCCTGGTATTCCTGGCGGCATCAGTTGGGCGCGCTCGCAGTGGCGGGCTTCCGTGCCGTCGCCCCAGACATGCGAGGCTACGGCAAGAGCGACCGGCCGGAAGCGATCGACCAATACACGCTCTTTCATCTGGTCGGCGACATGGTGGGTCTTCTCGACGCCCTCGAGGTCCCCAGCTCCGTCATCGTCGGCCACGACTGGGGTGCGGTGGTGGCCTGGCATGCCGCGCTGCTACGGCCGGACCGCTTCCATGCCGTCGTCGGCCTCAGCGTGCCGTTCCGGCCGCGCGGCAATGCGCGTCCGACCAGCCTCATGCCGCGAACGGCGGAGTCCCAGTTCTACCAGCTCTATTTCCAGCAACCCGGCATTGCCGAGGCGGAGCTGGAACGGGACCCGCGAGCCACGGTGCGCGCCATGCTTTCCGCTTTGTCGGGAGACGCTTCGGACGGCGGCGCCAGAATTGCCATGGTCCCGCACGGCGGAGGCCTCCTGCAAGCCGCCGAGGTTCCTGCAAGTCTGCCGCACTGGCTCAGCGAAAGCGACAGCGATTTCTACGCCGGCGAATTCCAGCGCACCGGCTTTGCCGGAGGTCTCAACTGGTACCGCAACATCGACCGGAACTGGGAACTGATGGCGCCCTTTGCCGGCGCGCGGATCAAGGTTCCCGCTCTCTACGCAGCGGGCGACCGTGACCTTGTGGTCGCCTTCCCCGGCATGGATCAACTGTTGGCAAATCTCAGGAACTTCGTCCCGCAAATCCGTGATACGCTGATGCTGCCCGGCTGCGGGCATTGGACCCAGCAGGAGCGCCCGGACGAGGTCAACGCCGCGATGATCGATTTCCTGCGGAGCTTGCCGAACCGGGGCTGATCCAAGGGAAACGAGTATCGGCTCCGACACGGAAAGTTGGGCGTGCCACCCGGCAAGCGACTCGCCCGGTTCAAGTCAGGCACTATCCTCGGCCCGGTAGGCGTCGGTAAGAATGAAGACCTCATCGGCGCGGCCGTAACCTCCGTCGGGAACTTCTTCGATCAGCACCATGGTGTAGGGGCGTACACCTTCGCCGAAATAGTCGACGAACATCTGCGTCGTCTTGTGGACGAGGTCTTCCTTCTGCGCTCTTGTGAGGGCGGCCTCGGGCATCTTGAAGTTGGCAAAGGGCATTTCCAGGTTCCTTTCAGGTTGGATTTCACGGCTGGATGGCCGGCGAAGCGTGGTCGACCGAACCGATCTCCGTTCGTTGTCCTGGAGCGCATATAGATTGCTGCGGATGCGGGATAATCACCCGGCCATCGACAGCAGTATTCGGGTAGAGCGAACAATCCGACCCTTTGCCGGCTCTACCCGCAGCGCCGGCAGCTCGCTTTGCGGCCACGCTTTCCTGGAGCGCGCATCGCTCGGCATTGGCCGCCGGCCTGCGCCACCGTTCAGTTGCTGCGCGTCGCCACGAAAGTCGCCGCTTGCTTGAGCAGCTCAGCCGCTTCGCCATAGGGGTCGAGCAGCGCATGCGCCTGTTCGATCAGGCCGTGGAGCTGGCCGCGCGCCCAGTCGAGGCCGTGCAGCGAAGCAAGCGTTGCCTTGCCGGCGGCGGCATCCTTGTTGGTGGCCTTGCCCATCTGGACAGCATCCGCCGTCAGGTCGAGCAGGTCGTCGGCGAGCTGGAAGGCAAGGCCGATCGCCGAACCGAACTCCGCCAGCCGCTCGCGGTCGGCGGGCGGCGCGCCGGCAAGGATCGCGCCGGCCTCGCATGCGAAGCGTATCAACGCGCCGGTCTTCATCGCCTGCAAGGTGATGATACCGGCTTCGTCCGGCCGTTTGCGCTCGGCCTCGAGATCGAGCGTCTGGCCGCCGACCATGCCCCCGGCGCCGGCCGCGCGGGCAAGTGCGAGGACCAGGGTGGCGCGGCGCTCCGCCGGCAGCAACGTCGCGTCGTCGGCGATGATGTCGAAGGCCAAAGTCAAAAGCGCATCGCCGGCAAGGATCGCGGTCGCCTCGTCGAAGGCCTTGTGCACCGTCGGCTGGCCGCGGCGCAGATCATCGTCGTCCATGGAAGGCAGATCGTCGTGGATCAGCGAATAGCAATGCACGCATTCAAGCGCCGCCGCCACGCGGAGCGCTGCCTCGCCATCGGTGGCGAAAAGAGCTGCGCTTTCCACGACCAGAAAAGGCCGCAGCCGTTTGCCGCCGTTGAGCACGCCGTGGCGCATCGCCGCCATCAGGCGCTCCGGCCGCGCGATCTCGCCGGAAAGCGGACGCGCGTCGAGGATCCGGCGCAGCTCGGTCTCGACAGCCGCGGCGCGCATGAAAAGCGCGGTTTCGAAGGCGATCTGGTCGTCTTTGCTCATGGCCGGGAGCGGTAGCCGACACTCAGACATTGCGCAAGCAGGCGTGCGCCTTTATGCCGATGGGGGCGAGGCACGGGTGGGACGGCTTGACGGAACCGATCGTCGAACATGGAAGCGAAGGGCTGGACATGGCGCGACGTCGGCGCCTGAACCGCGCCGGTGTGAAGCGCATCGCCCGGCGCTGCCTGGTAGTCGCGCTCGTGCTGGCGGCGATCCCGGTCGTGCTCACCTTCCTTTATCTGCCACCCTTCGTGCATCCGGTCTCGACGCTGATGCTCAAGGACCTCGTGACTTTTTCCGACTACGACCGGCGCTGGGTGTCGATCGACGACGTGGCACCGGTGCTGGCGCATTCGGTGATCATGTCGGAGGACGGGCAGTTCTGCTTTCATCGCGGCGTCGATCTCGGCGAATTGCGCGGCGTGGTTGACGACGCGCTGGCCGGCGAGGCGACGCGCGGCGCCTCCACCATCACCATGCAGACGGTCAAGAACCTTTTTTTGTGGTCGCGGCCGCTGGGCAGCGTGCGCAAGGTGGTCGAGCTGCCGCTGGCCGTCTATTTCGACGCGGTTATGTCGAAGCGGCGGATCATGGAGATCTATCTCAACATCGCCGAATGGGGGCCGGGCATCTACGGCATCGAGGCCGCCGCCCGGCACCATTTCGGCGTCTCGGCCAAGCAATTGTCGCGAAGACAGGCGGCGCTGCTCGCCGTCAGCCTGCCCAATCCGATCGCGCGCAATCCGGCCAGGCCGGGTCCGGGATTGCGGCGGCTGGCCTCGCTGATCGAGCGGCGCGCCAGTCGCTCAGGCGCCTATGTCGGGTGCCTGGACTAGGACGAAGCGTCGCCGGCTCAAAAAAATTCGCGGCCAGCGCTGGCCAAAACGGCGCAAGGCGTGTATAGGCACCCGACTTTCTCAGATTATGGCCTCGATGCGGCCCTTTCGCGAGGGTTGCCGGGGCATTTTGACCATGTAGTGGAGCATATCCATGGCCGTTCCAAAAAGAAAAACCTCTCCGTCGAAGCGCGGCATGCGCCGCTCGGCCGACGCCCTCAAGGCCCCGACATATGTCGAGGACAAGAATTCCGGCGAAATGCGCCGCCCGCATCACATCGACTTGAAGACCGGCATGTATCGCGGCCGCCAGGTTCTGGAGCCGAAGGAAAGCTGAGAAGCTTCCGAGGGTTTCTGACGTTTCAAAAGACCGGCCTTTGGCCGGTCTTTTTGCGTCTGGCCCTGGTCGATGGAGGCCTGAGTTGCGCACCTTGCAGAAAAATCGGGCAACCGGCTGACATCGTTATTTCATTAGGTCTTATAGCGTGTTCGCCAGCGCCAGCGAAAAACCTTGACGACGCGCCTGCCGCGGATTTTACAAAAGGGTATTCCCTTGGAGTCGCCCAGATGTTCGGTGCTGTTCCGCTGCTGATACTGCCCTTCGTCCTCTACAATCTCGGCCTGCTGGGATTGTTCGACGGCGGCGACGATCCGTGGATGACTGAGATGTTCTCCTTCCGCATGATGTCGGGCGGCGTGTTCTCGATGACGCTGGGCGACCTGATGGTGCTGATCGGCCTGATCTTCCTGTTCGTCGAGATCTCGAAATCGGTGCGCACGACCAATGCATCGATCCTGGATCATCTTTTGTCGACGCTGGTCTTCATCGCCTTTCTGGTCGAATTCCTGCTGGTGAAGGGCGCGGCGCATTCCGTCTTCTTCACGCTGATGATCATCGCGCTGTTCGACGTGCTGGCCGGCTTCTCGGTGTCGATGCGGTCGGCCAGCCGGGATATAAACCTAAACTGAGGGATGTGCCGATATTCAGGTGAGGCCGGCCTGCGAACGACGGCTTCCTGCGCTTCCGGTGCTCACGTACTTAAAGTACGCTCCGCTCCGGTTCTCGGAAGCCATCGTTCTCGACTCGCTCTGACCTGAATCGCAGCACATCCCACAGCGCTGTGGCTATAGGCGGTGTTCATGTCGTGACGGCCTCAGCCTTTCGCGCGACCACTTCCTCGTAGGCAGCCCGTAGTTGCTGGCGCACGGTCGGCGTGCCCGGCGGCGTCTTCGATGGCGCTCCGAGATGCTCGTGACGCAGTTCGTCCATGAATTGCTCCCATAGCGGCGGACCGCCTTTTTCGAGCAGCTCGGCGCGGATCGACAATTCTTCCGTGACCGGCAGCCAGACGCGTCCCCAGGCGCCAAGCTGCGCCATGATGGGCACCAGGGTGATCGCCATCTCGGTCAGGCTGTAGATCGCCTTCTGCTTGTGGCTGGGGTCGTCGGCCTTGGTCAGCAGGCCAAGCTCCATCAGCCGTTTCAGCCGGTCGGCCAGGATATTGGAGGCGATGCCTTCCAGCGAGCCGTTGAGCAACTCGCGGAAATGGCGTCGGCCGCCGAAGATCATGTCGCGCAGGATGATCAGGCTCCAGCGGTCGCCAAAGACTTCGAGCGACAGATTGATTGGGCAGCCGGACCGACGGTCGATGCTCATGGTATTCTCCAGAAACCAGTTGCATTATGATATCGGTTTGATTATCGTGCAACTGATTGCAAAATGCAATCGGATAGGAAGAGCAGATGACCAACGCGGCGCGGCGCCCCGACATCGTTTCGGAAAGCTTCGGCAGTCCGAAAGATCCGCCGATCCTTTTGATCATGGGCGCCATGGCCTCGATGCTGTGGTGGCCCGAAGCCTTCTGCCGGCAACTTGCCGCGCGTGGCCGCTTCGTCATTCGCTACGACAACCGCGACACCGGCCTGTCGACGAAATATCCACCGGGCGCGCCGCCCTACACGTTCGAGGACATGGTGGACGACGCCATGCGCGTGCTCGACGACCATAGCGTCACCAGAGCGCATGTCGCCGGCATGTCGATGGGCGGCATGCTCGCGCAAAGCGTGGCGCTGAAATATCCCGAACGCGTCAGAGCGCTCACCGTGATCTCCTGTTCGCCGCTCGGCGTCGATACGTCCGCCCTGCCCGGAACGACCGAGGCTTACAAAGAGCACTCGGCCGAAGGCGGCAACGTCGACTGGTTGAAGCGGGAGCAGGTGCTCGACTTCATGGTCAAGGATGCCCGCGCCATTGCCAGCACTCGCCATCCGTTCGATGAGGGGCGGACGCGCAAGATGATCGAGGAGGATTACGACCGCTCCGGCGGTCTCGCCAGCGCGACCAACCATTTCCTGCTCAAAGGCGGCGGCCCGCAGCGCACGGTGCGGGATCTGCGCGTGCCGCTGCTCGTCATCCACGGTAGCGCCGATCCGCTCTTCCCGATCGGACATGGCGAAGCGCTCGCCAAGGCTGTTCTCGGCGCAGAACTGGTCAAGATCAAAGGCGGTGGCCACGAACTGCACCGCAACGACTGGCCGCAGATCATCAAGGCCATCGCCGCACACGGCTAGCGCCGGCAAGACGCCGGCTTGACTCGAGCCGTCCACAACAATAGTGAAGTAATTACTTCAGTATCGGTCCGATTATCCGAATGCGAAAGAGAGCCGGAATGTCCCTGACGCTGCATTTCCACCCGCTGGCCTCGTTCTGCTGGAAGCCGCTAATCGCGCTTTACGAGAACGACACGCCATTCGAGCCGGTCATTGTCGACCTCGGCGACGAGGCTTCCCGCGCCACCTTCCTGAAGGTGTCGCCGACCGGCAAGATGCCGGCGCTGCGTGACGATGCGCGGGACCGCACGGTGCTGGAGTCGACCATCGTCGTCGAATATCTCGCCGCGCATTACCCCGGGCCGGTCGAGCTCATTCCCGCCGATATCGATCTCGCCCTGCAGGTCCGCCAGGCAGACCGCTTCTACGATTTCTACGTGCAGCATCCGATGCAGAAGATGGTCGGCGACAGGCTGCGGCCGACGGACAAGACCGATCCGTTCGGGGTCGAGGAGGCCCGCGCGCAGCTGCGCAACTCCTACGCCATTGTCGACGAGGAGATGGCGGCAAGAACCTGGGCCGTAGGCGAAAGCTTCACCATGGCCGACTGCGCCGCCTCGCCGGCGCTGTTCTACGCCAACAAGGTCGAGCCCTTCGGCGAAAAATTCCCGGCCTTGAAACGCTACCACGACCGGCTGCTCGCGCGCCCGTCCTTCGCCCGGGTGATCGAGGAAGCGCGACCTTACTTCAAGCTCTTTCCGTACAATAACGGCTAGAGCGACGTGCTCCACGATCCCGCGCAGCTCGACCTGATGTTCCAGGCGCTCGCCGACCCGGCGCGGCGGCAGATGGTGGACCGTCTGTCGCGCGGGCCGGCGTCGGTCAGCCAGCTGGCTGAACCGCTGGCAATGTCGTTGTCGGCCGTCGTCCAGCATCTCAACGTGCTCGAGGCAAGCGGCCTGGTGCGGACCGAAAAGCTTGGCCGGGTGCGGACCTGCCGGATCGAGCCGCAGGCGCTTCGGTCGGCCGAGCACTGGATCAACGAGCGGCGGCTCGCCTGGGAGCGTCGGCTCGACCGCCTCGGCGATTTCCTCGCTGAAACGAAAGATGAAACCTGAGGGGTCCTGTCATGAGCGAACGATCCGTCGTCCATTCCACCTTCGTCATCGAGCGCGTCTATCCGACGGCGCCGGAAAAGGTCTATTTCGCGCTAAGCGATCCGACGGCGAAGAAGCGCTGGTTCTTCGACCCCGACAACCCCATGCCCAGCCGGCATGAGATGGATTTTCGGGTCGGCGGCAAGGAACTGAATGCCGGCTGTCCCAGCGACGGACAGATGCATTTCTACAACGCGGTCTATCACGATATCGTGCCTAACCGGCGCATCGTCTACAGCTATGAGCTCTTGTTCGGCGAAACCCGGGTCTCCGTGTCGCTTGCGACGATAGAGCTCATCGCCGAAGGCAAGGGAACGCGGCTCATCCTGACGGAACAGGGCGCCTTTTTCGACGGCATCGACTCACCGGCCACCCGCGAGCACGGCACCGGCGAATTGCTCGACGCGCTCGGCACGGCACTGAGAACTGAGGGCTCCGGCCAAAGCGCATCGCGCTTTGGGTCTTGATGCCTGTCGTTGTCTCAGAACCGCTGCACACTTCTGAGCGACATGCATCAATCGCCAAAGACTATCCCCCAGGCGCCGTTTCCCAGAACTGGTCGAGCCAGATATTGAGCCTGAGGAAGCCGGCGCTGCTGACAGTATAGACGCGCCTTGTGCCTTCGGCCTTGGCGTTGACCAGGCCGGCATCGAGCAGGACCTTCAGATGCTGGGAGACCGCCGGGCGTGAGACAGGCAACCCGGCCGCCAATTCGTTCACCGTCTTCGGGCCGCGCCGGAGTTCTTCCAAGAGATAGCGCCGATTGGGATCGGCTATCGCCACGAAGGCGTCAGAAAACATCATGCCTTTATTTGTGAGGCAAAGTCTTCTGAATCTCAACTATTGGTTTCAACCTTTCTGCGCGGATCGAGCCGCGTTGCCTCGGGCGTGACCGCGCGGTCCGCGGGTTGTGTCTTGAAGGCATCGCGGTTTTCGATCGGCACCGGCGCGCGGGCGCGGATACGCAGCAGCGTGTAGCCGGCGAGGCTGAGATGGGCGAGCGCGGTTGCAAGGAAAAGGCCCTCCGGACGCACCGAACCCATCAAGGCCGCGGCCAGGAGCGGTCCAATCATCGTGCCGAAACCGTAGAGCAGCAACAGGCCGCCGGAAACCTTGACGAAGTCCTCGGCGCGCGCGTGGTCGTTGGCATGCGCGACGGCGATCGAATAAAGCGTATAGGCGAAGGCGCCATAGGCGGCGGTCAGCACGATGACGAAGACGCCCGAACGCGGCGCGAACAGGAAGATCAGCACCGCGACCAGCGCCGCGCCGAAGGCTGCGCCGGCCAGAACGAAGCGGCGGTCGGTGGTGTCCGAGAGACGCCCAGCCGGAAGCTGCATGGCGGCGCCGGCGATGACCACAAGGCTCATCATCAGCGCGATCTCGGCGGTGGAGATGCCGATGCGGGCGCCATAGACGGCGCCGAGCGTGCCCCAGGCGCCGTTGGCGATGCCGATCAGGAGGCAGGCCACCGCCGACACCGGCGAATTGGCGTAGAGGCCTTTGACGTCGAGCTTGACGTCCTGCAGGGGCTTCGGATGCGACTGCGTCGACACGGCGGTCGGAATGAGCGACAGGCAAAACAGGATGCCGGTGATCATGAACAACGAGGCTGAGCGCACATCGCCGCCGGCGACGATCATCTGACCGCCCATGATCGAGGCATAGGTGACCATCATGTAGAGACCGAAGACGGTGCCCCGGTTTTCGTTGGTGGCCTTCTCGTTGAGCCAGCTCTCAATCACCATGAAGGCGCCAGCCATGGTGAAACCTGTGAAGGCGCGCAAAAGAATCCAGACATATTCGTCGATGATGAGGCCGGTGAGCAGCGCGACGATCGCGCCGGACGCGGCGAAGGCGCCGAAAGCCCTGACATGACCGGCACGGCGAACAAGGCGGGGCGCGAAGAAACAGCCGGCGACGAAGCCGCCCGCCCAGGCCGTGCCCATCAGGCCGAGCGATGCAGTCGAAAAGCCTTCCACCTGGCCGCGCAGCGGCAGGAGCAGCCCGTGCAGGCCGGAGGCGGCGAGCAGGAACGCCGTGCCGCGCAGCAGCGAGAGGATCGGTCTGTAGGTTGCAAACATGGGCTGATCCGGCTGGAATTTCGGGCGCAGGTGTTTCAGCGTCTGGCAGGCGCAATCAGGCTTTTCCGGGGCGGACTGGCGCGCTGGTGGAACTATCCTCTGCGAAACAGTGCCTCGGCCGCGGATTTGGTGGCCCCCTTGGCGGCCCGTGCCTCTTCCAGCCGGGCGATCTCGTCGCGCAGCATCGCAATGCGCTCGGACAATTCGTCGACCGAAAGCAGCGAGAGGTCCTGGCCGATCTCGTGCGGGCGCGGCTTCTTCCTGGGTTCATCGTCGAAGATCGCCATCGTCGCTTCTCCCTTGCTTGGCCATTTGCCTGATTTGGCAATCAGCATACATAGGGCAGGGGCGCCGATGCAAACGGCCGAGAACAGATCGACACAAGGAGACGGCAAGCCATGGCAAGTCAGAAGATTCCGGCGACGATGACAGCCATCGCGATCTCGCAGCCCGGTGGGCCAAGAGTGCTCAAGCCGGAAACGCGCGACGTGCCGGCGCCTGGTCCAGGCGAGGTGGTGATCCGCGTGCATGCGGCCGGCGTCAACCGGCCGGATGTCCAGCAGCGCAAGGGCGCCTATCCGCCGCCACCCGGCGCTTCGGACTTGCCCGGCCTCGAAGTGGCCGGCGAAATCGCGGTGCTCGGCGACGAGATATCGCGCTGGCGCATCGGCGACCGGGTCTGCGCACTGACGCCGGGCGGCGGCTATGCCGAGTACGTCAAAGTCCATGCCGGCAGCGTGCTGCCGATCCCGGCCGGCTTCACCTATTCGGAAGCCGCCGCCGTGCCGGAGAACTATTTTACCGTCTGGCACAATGTGTTCGAGCGCGGCGGCCTGAAGAAGGGCGAGACGCTGCTTGTCCATGGCGGCTCGTCCGGCATCGGCACCACCGCCATCCAACTCGCCGCGGCATTCGGCGCTTATGTGATCACCACCGCCGGCAGCAAGGAGAAATGCGACGCCTGCCTCAACCTCGGGGCCGGCCGGGCGATCAACTATCGCCAGGAGGATTTCGTCGCCGCGGTCAAGGATGCGACCGGCGGCAAGGGCGCCGAGGTCATCCTCGACATGGTCGGCGGCGACTATGTCGCGCGCAACTACGAAGCCGCGGCCGTCGAGGGGCGCATCGTCCAGATCGCCGTGCAGGCCGGCGCTGTCGCAAGCACCAATTTCGCAACGCTCATGGTCAAGCGCCTGACCCACACCGGCTCGACGCTCAGGCCGCGTAGCGTCGAGTTCAAGGCGGCGGTCGCGGCCGCGCTGGAGGCCCAGGTATGGCCGCTGCTCGGCACGCGCAAGGTGGCACCCGTCATGGACATGATCTTTCCGCTGACCGAAGCCTGGCGGGCGCATGAGCGGATGGAAGAGGGCGAGCATATCGGCAAGATCGTCCTCGACGTCGGCTAGGATGTGCGCACATTCAGGTGAGGCCGGCCTGCAAATGGCAGCTTCGTGAGCTTCCGGTGCTCACGTACTTAAGTACGCTCCGCTCCGGTTCTCGGAAGCTGCCATTTTCGTCTCGGCCTGACCTGAATCTCCGCACATCCTGCGGCGCCCCGCGTGCCTTTTGGGTAGCTGAATAAAGGCTTAATGGTGCAATGCACAAAACGCATTGCGGCCATGCAAAAGCGTCCGTTCAATTTGTGGGCAGACATGCCTATTTACGCGGCATCAAACGATTTAACCAACGACTGGAGAAACCATCATGAACCCGATCCGTGCTTTCCGTAAGTGGCGCATGTACAACGAGACCGTGCGCGAGCTGAACAAGCTCAACGCCCGCCAGCTGAGCGACCTCGGCATCAACCGTGCCGACATCGAGCGCATCGCCCGCCAGGCGGTGTAATCAGACGCAGCCCGACCGCAAGGCCGGGCTGGGACATGCAAGCCAGAGCCGTCGAGACGCTTGCTTCGTTTCCGGTTCCGAGCCCGCTGGACCTCGTCCAGCGGGCTTTGTCTTTTTAGGGCCGTGAATCGGGCCCTTCCCAAAAACATTGCGAAAATTGGAGGGAGCGTTTATACAGGCCGCGAATTTCCCATTTTGGTGGCTCTAAAACCACCGCCCGCGCGGGAACGCGGGCGAACGAGAAGGATTTTTGATATGGCCAATTCGCTGCTGATGCCCAAGGCGACCGCCGTCTGGCTGGTCGACAACACCGCGCTCTCCTTCGAGCAGATCGCGCAGTTCTGCGGGCTGCATCCGCTCGAGGTCAAGGCGATCGCCGACGGCGAGTCGGCGCAGGGCATCAAGGGCATGGACCCGATCATCACCGGGCAGCTGACGCGCGACGAGATCGCGCGCGGCGAGAAGGACGTCAATTACCGGCTGAAGCTGTCCGAGCCGAAGGTGCGGGTGCCGGAATCAAAGCGCAAGGGCCCGCGCTACACGCCGCTGTCGAAGCGCCAGGACCGGCCGAACGCCATCCTGTGGCTGGTGCGCAACCACCCCGAGCTCAAGGACGCGCAAATTGCCCGTCTCGTGGGCACCACCAAGTCGACGATCGAGCAGATCCGCGAACGCAAGCACTGGAATTCGGCCAATCTGCAGCCGATGGATCCGGTGACGCTCGGCCTCACCTCGCAGATCGATCTCGACCTCGAGGTCAACCGCGCCTCGCGCGGCCGCGAGCAGCCGCAGCCCGCCGGCGACACGCTGCTGCCCGCCGCGCTCACCGAACGGCTGGTGCCCGCGCCCGAGAAGCCGAAGGACGAGGATCAGGAGCTCGACGCCAACGCCGTCTTCGCCAAGCTCTCGGCGCTCAAGTCGAAGGACAAGGACGAAGACGACGATCAGGAGTAAGCCTCCCGGCGTCCAAATAAAAAAGCCCGCTCGAAGCGGGCTTTTTTATTGGACAGTGGCTTGGGAGGAAGTCACGTCCGCGCGGCGCGGTCGGGCGCCATGCCGTAATCCTCGCTGCGCTCGACGGCGCGGTAGAAATCGGCGAGCTGCTTGCCGCGCTCCGGCTTGAAGATGCGGCCGGCAATGACGACCGAGGCGATGCGGTCGATGCGGAAGGCGCGGAAATCGTCGCGCATCTCGCACCAGGCAACCAGGGTCCAGACCTTGCCCCAGAACCACAGACCCAACGGCCTGATATCGCGCGCGGTGCCGCGGCCGGCTTCGTCCGAATAGTCGATGGTCAGTACCTGGCGCTTCTCGATGGCGCGCTCGATCAGGTCGATCGCTTCCCGCGCGGCGTCGCTCACCACCCACATCGGCGTGTGGATCTCGGTGCGGGCGATGCGGTCCTTTTCCGAGTCGGGCAGCACGGCGCCGATCTTGACCAGAGCCTCGTCGGCGGCCCTCGCCATCGCGGCGCCGCCGAAGGCGCGCACCATGCGGGCGCCGGCAACCAGCGCCACGATCTCGTCACGCGTGAACATCAGCGGCGGAAGATCGAAACCCTCCCGCATCATGTAGCCGACGCCCGCTTCGCCATCGATCGGCACGCCCGTCGACTGCAGGTCGGCTATGTCGCGGTAGATGGTGCGCTCGGAAACCTCGAGCCACGTGCCGAGCTTCTGCGCGGTGACCAGCCGGCCACCCCGCAAATGCTGCACGATCTGGAAAAGCCTGTCGGCGCGGCGCATCGATTTCTCCCCCGGGGTTTATGGCTTCAGCCCTTCGCGCTTGCGCTGCGCGGCAACGAATTTCGTCCCGAAGGACAGTCGCGGCGACGGCTTGATGCCGTTGATGCCCGGCGTGTTCAGCGTGTCGTTCCAGCTTTTCACCATACGCGGATTACTCCGGATCGTCGGGATCATATTCGTTGTTGTCAGGATCGAAGCCGTTCTAATTATCGCAGGCCTCCTGACAACCTACTGTCAGGAGGCTATGGCGAAACCATCAGCAAACAAGGCTTCATTCCCTGAACTCGACATCACTAGGCGGCATTACATCTGGGCGCGGCAGCGCCACAATCCAAGTCGCGGCGGCAAAATTTCAGTTTTCGCGTATGCGGCCGGTGTAAAGGTCCGGCCAGCCAATGTCCTTGCGGATGTCCGCCGGCAAGTTGTTCAGGAAACGCTGGGTGCGGATCTCGTTGCGCACGGTGCGGATCCTGCCGACATAGTGCTGCACGCTACGCAGAATGGTAAAACCGTTCATGACCTCACTCCTCTCTTTTTGATGAGAAGAGTATCTCACACCTCTCCTGACAGCAGTCTGTCAGGAGGTTGGCAGGGTGCCGAAGAAAGCGGTGTGGCGCCTCTCGAAGGGTGCAAATCAACCCGATTTCTGTTCCGACCGAGGTGTGCCTTGAGAACAGCTTTGACAGCCGCCGTCGATGCTGGTCAAAGGCGGCATGACGAAACTGCTCGCCCTAGTCATCATCGGCATCATGCTGATCCAGGTCATCAAACCGCTGGGCTGGCCGGGGCTGAAGCGGCGCGGCGATTTCTGGAAGCTGGCGCTGCTGGCGATGGCAGCGATCTCGCTGGCGGCGGTGCTTGGGCACTGGGCGTAGGCCTGGCCATGTTCGGGTGAGGACGGCCCGCGAGTGGCGCGTCCTGACCTAGCGCACGTTTGGGCTGACGTGAACGATGCCGTTCACGCACAGCAGTCCGGCCGGTTCTTGGCCTTGTCCTGGTATTCGTCGTGCAGACGTACCCAGTCCATCAGTCCGTGATAGGGGCCGGTCTCGTTGCGGCCCTTGGGCGTCATGTCGAGATAATGATAAGCACCGATCAGCGCGTCGCCGCCGCGGGCGCGCGACATGAAGGTGAGGAAGATGTCGCCGCGCTCGTTGCGATAGAAGATGCTTGTGCCGGGCAGGTCCTTCGACCGCAACGGGCGCTTCTCGAAATTGTATGTGGTTTCGCGCGCCGCAATCTGCCTGTCGGTAAAGGAGACCTGCAGGTCGAAGTTGAAGTCTGAGGCATAGGACGACATCCAGTCGAACTTCCAGCCCATGCGCCGCTTGTAGGGCAGGATCTCGGCCAACGGCGCGCGCGAGACGACGACCAATGAAACATCATGATGCTTCAGGTGCTGGTTTGCGCCGTCGATATGGTCGGCGAGGAACGAGCAGCCCTCGCAGCGGTGGTCGGAGCCCGGCGTCATCATGAAATGATAGACGATGAGCTGGCTCTTGCCCGCGAACAGCTCCGCCAAGCGTTTCGGCCCCGCCTCGCTCTCGAAGACATAATCCTTGCGCAGCTTGAACCAGGGCAGTTGCTGCCGTTCGGCGGCAATAAGGTCGCGGAACTTTGTCAGTTCCTTCTCGCGTTCCAGATGCTTGCGATGCGCCTCGAACCAGTCTTCGCGCGAAACCACGGCATTGCGTTGCATGACCATCTCCTGTCCTCTCCTGCCAAGGACGTTCGACATGGGCGCGATCCGACATAAAGCCCGTCGCGCTGAAAGGAATTCAGGCGACGCGCTTTATGTTTTCGTTTTTATGCATGTCGTATTCCCAGACCGGCACGCGCTTTTGGGCGACATGCATCGGCCGCCGCCGTTTCGCTGCATCAGGTAGGAATCCTGTCGGCAAAAAACAAAACCCGGGCCGCTGGCCCGGGCTTTGCGTGTGATGCGAAAGGCTGGCGTCAGGCGGCCTTTTCCAGTGCCGGCTGCCATTTCCCGAGCGCCGCCAGATGGTTCATATGGGCGCGGTGGGTGAAGGCGGCCTGGCCGGCGGCGATGTTCGAGGCCTTGCCGCTCCACGCCTTCTGCGGCGCGGCCTGCAGCGCGCGGCCATAGGAGAAGGTGAGCTTCCAAGGGTGCGGTCCGATGGCGTTGATGGCGTTGAGGTTCGCGGTCGCCTCCTCGTCCTCCTGGCCGCCGGAGAGGAACGCAATGCCGGGCACTGCCGCCGGCACCACTTCGCGGAACAGCTTTATCGTCTTTTCGGCGATTTCCTCAGGCGCGTCGGTCTTGCCCGACTTCTTGCCGGAGATGACCATGTTCGGCTTAAGGATCGACCCTTCGAGCACGACACGTGCCGCGTAGAGTTCGTCATAGAGCTTGACGAGCGTCGCCTTGGAGACGTCGTAGCAGGTGTCGATCGAATGCGCCCCGTCCATCAGCACTTCCGGCTCGACGATCGGCACGATGCCGGCTTCCTGGCAGAGCGCGGCATAGCGGGCCAGCGCGTGGGTGTTCGAGGCGATCGAATTGGCCGAGGGCACGCCCTTGCCGGTGTCGATGTCGATCACGGCGCGCCATTTGGCGAAGCGGGCGCCGAGCTTGTAATAGTCGGCGAGCCGCTCGCGCAGCCCGTCCAGACCCTCGGTGATAGTGTCGCCGGGAAAGCCGGCGAGAGGCTTGGCGCCGAGATCGACCTTGATGCCGGGAATGGCGCCGGACGCCTTGATGATGTCGACCAGCGGCGTGCCGTCGGCGGCCTTCTGGCGGATGGTCTCGTCATAGAGGATGACGCCGGAGATGTATTTCGTCATTGCCTCCTTGGTGCGGAACATCATCTCGCGATAGTCGCGCCGGTTATCGGCGGTCGACTCGACGCCGATGACGTCGAAACGCTTCTTGATGGTGCCGGAGCTCTCATCGGCGGCCAAAAGGCCCTTGCCACCGCTCACCATCGCGGCGGCGATATCTTCGAGACGTTCGCTCATGGGTGCTCTCCTACGCTGCGTTTATTCCGCGCTAGGAGAACACTACCGCCAAAGGAATGACGCCGGAAAGCTAGAATCGATTGAAAGCCGCGCGGGCTTTGCCCGGTCTCGGACTGTTTACCGCTTCAGCACCTCGACGCCGGGCAGCGGCTTGCCTTCCATCCATTCGAGGAAGGCGCCGCCGGCGGTCGAGACATAGGTGAAGTCGTCGGCGACGCCGGCGTGGTTGAGCGCGGCCACCGTGTCGCCCCCGCCGGCGACCGAGACAAGCTTGCCTGCCTTGGTGCGCGCCGCCGCATGCTTTGCCGCCGCCACCGTCGCGCGGTCGAAGGGCTCGATCTCGAAGGCGCCGAGCGGACCGTTCCAGACCAGCGTCGCGGCGCGGTCGATCCAGTCGTTGACGCTCTGTACGGTCTTTGCGCCGACGTCGAGGATCATGCCGTCGGCCGGCACGTCCGAGATGGCGACGGTCTCGCTGGGCGCGCCAGTCTTGAATTCCTTGGCGACCACGCCGTCAGTGGGCAGGATGATAGCGCAGCCGGCTTCGGCCGCCTCGATCATGATCTGCTTGGCGGTGCCGGCGAGGTCATGCTCGCACAGCGACTTGCCGACATTGGTGCCGCGCGCGGCCAGGAAGGTGTTGGCCATACCGCCGCCGATCACCAGCGCGTCGACCTTCTTCACGAGATTCATCAAAAGGTCGATCTTGGTCGAGACCTTGGCGCCGCCGACAATGGCCACCACCGGCCGTACCGGATTGCCGAGGCCCTTTTCCAGCGCGTCGAGCTCGGCCTGCATGGTGCGGCCGGCATAGGCCGGCAAGTGGCGCGCCAGGCCTTCGGTCGAAGCATGCGCGCGATGCGCGGCCGAAAAGGCGTCGTTGACATAGATGTCGCCATTGGCGGCGAGCTTTTCGGTGAAGGCCGGTTCGTTCTTTTCCTCGGCTTTGTGGAAGCGGGTGTTCTCGAGCAGCAGCACGTCGCCGTCCTTCATGGCGGCGACGGCCTCGGCAGCCTTGTCGCCGATACAGTCGGCGGCAAAGCCGACAGGGCGGCCAAGCACTTCCGCCGTCGCGCGGGCGATCGGCTCCAGCGAGAACTCGGCCGACGGTCCATCCTTGGGGCGGCCGAAATGCGCCAGCAGGATAACCTTGGCGCCTTTTTTCGAGAGTTCGGCGACGGTCGGCGCGATGCGCTCGATGCGGGTGGCGTCGGTCACCTTGCCGTCAGCGACGGGAACGTTGAGGTCGACGCGCACCAGCACGCGCTTGCCGCCGACGGCGCCGATATCATCGAGTGTCTTGAAGCCGGCCATGGTCGTTCCTTCCTGGTGCCTTGACGCAATTCCGGACGGAAAACCGCCCACACTTTTCCTGGAATTGCTTTAGCGAAAACGCGGCGACCTTACCCGGCACCGGGGACGATGCAAGGGCCGCGTTGCAGCGCGCGCGCAAAAATGATGTCGGCGTGAGACATCAGCTTTCGCCGGTTGCCTTCTGTGCGTCCGGTCCAGGCGCCACGCTGTCGCTCGGCACGTCCTCGGCCGGCTGTTGTTCCGCCGGCTTACGCCAGCCGCGGATCATCGCGGCTATACGATCGGCGATCTCGCCGGCGCTCAGGAAAACCGGCACGCGAGCCACCGGCGCGGTTGGCTCGAAGGACAGGCCAAGCCCGGTGATCCTGCCTTTCTCGTCGACATCGCGCACGATCAGCTCGATCGGCCCGATCATCACGCGGTCGGCATATTCGGCGTGGCCGCCGAGCCGCTCGGTGACGAGCGCGGCGACGGTGAGCTTCTGTTCGGCCTCGGTCAGCCCCGGTGCATACGCGGCTTCCAGCTCCGCCGCCGATCGAGCGGGATCTACGGCAAAGGCGCCGAAGAAGTCAGCATCCTCCGGATCGACCACGGCGCGGCTGGCGAAAAGCTTGTCGAGCAGGCGCGGGTAGCGGTCCGGCACGAAGATGTAGACCTGATCGCCGGCCGCCAACCGGCCCATGTCCTGGAAGCGCATGGAACGGCCGTCGCGCAGCACCAGCGAAGGCCTTGCCCAGCGCGGGATGCGCTCGCCGCGCGCCACCGGGCTGCCGGGGGCGACGCGATAGGCAAGCAGCTCGTGATGCGCCGAGCCCGGCAATTCGAGCTCCACCTTGTCCAGCGGCCCGAGCCGCGCAGGAACGATCAGGCCGAGGCGCCGCGCCAGCGGCCCGACCGTCCAGCCCTGCACCACCAGCGAGACAAGCACGATGATGAAGGCGGCATTGAAGATCAGCCGGCCATGCTCGAGCCCGCCAAGCAACGGCGTGATGGCGAGCAGGATCGAGACCGCGCCGCGCAGGCCGACCCACGAGACGAAGGCGACTTCGGGACGCGGCAGGCGAAACGGGATCAGGCAGAGCCAGACGGCCAAAGGCCGCGCCACGAAGATCAGGAACAGGCCGAGCAGGACCGCCGGCACGAGGATTTCGGGGAATTGCGAGGGCGTGGCGAACAGGCCGAGGATCAGGAACATGATGATCTGCGCCAGCCACGACATGCCGTCTTGGAAGCGCTTCAGGATGGTGACGGCACGGATGTCGGAATTGCCGGCGATCAGCCCGGCAAGATAGACGGCGAGGAAGCCCGAGCCGCCGATGGCGCCGGCCGCCGCGAACACCATCAGCGAGAGCGTCAGCACGAAGATCGGCAACAGGCCGTGGTCGAGATTGAGCCGCTCGACAAGGCGCACGATGCCAAAGCCGCCGAGCACGCCGATAATGGCGCCGAGCCCCATATTGGCGAGGAAACCGAGCAAAAGGTTGGTGGCCAGCACATTGGCTTCCGGGTTGGCATGCGCGGCGATACTCTCGACCAGCGTGATGGTGAGAAAGATGGCGATCGGGTCGTTGGTGCCGGATTCCACTTCGAGGGTCGAGCGCACGCGCTCGCGCAGATGGATTTCGCCGGCGCGCAGCAGGAAGAACACGGCGGCCGCATCGGTGGACGCGACAGCGGCGCCAAGTAGAGAGGATTCCAGCCAGCTGAGGTTGAGGAAATACGAAGCGGCGACGCTGAAGATGCCGGTGGTGAGGATAACGCCGATCGTGGCCAGCGACAGCGCCGGCCCGGCCGCCTGGCGCAGCGCGTTGAGCGGCGTGCCGAAACCGGAATCGAATAGAATGATGGCCAAGGCCAGTGAGCCGGCAAAATAGGCCAGCCGCGCATTGTCGAATTCGATGCCGAGCCCGTCGACGCCGGTGGCAAGGCCGATGCAGAGGAAGAGGAGCAGCAAAGGAGCGCCGAAGCGGAAGGCGATCAGGCTCGAAAACGCGGCGGCGACAATGAGCGCCGTGCCGACCAGCGTCACGAGATATATCGCATGCTCCATCCGCTATTGCCCCTCCAAGTCCCTCTCATTTCTCGATTTACGGGAGAGTGGGGCGAAGACATGACCAGTGCAAGGCAGCAGGATGTTTTTTGGCTCAGCCGGCCAACAAAAAACGCCCGGCCAAGCCGGGCGTTTCAAAACTCCGAATGAACCCTGGATCAGGCGATGGTCTTGCCGAAAGCGACGGCGGTGTCGCCCATGCGGTTCGAGAAGCCCCATTCGTTATCGTACCAGGACAGGACCGAAACGAAGTTGCCGTCCATGACCTTGGTCTGGTCGAGCGCCACGATCGAGGAATGCGGGTCGTGGTTGAAGTCGATCGACACGTTCGGGTGATGGGTGACCGACAAAACACCCTTCAGCTTGCCATTGGATGCGGCGATGACCGCTTCGTTGATCTCCTGCGCGGTGGTCGAGCGCTTGGCGATAAACTTGAAGTCGACGACCGAGACGTTCGGGGTCGGCACGCGGATCGAAATGCCGTCGAGCTTGCCCTTGAGCTCGGGCAGGACAAGGCCGATCGCCTTGGCGGCACCCGTCGAGGTCGGGATCTGCGACAGCGCCGCGGCGCGGGCGCGGTAGAGGTCCTTGTGCATGGTGTCCAGCGTCGGCTGGTCGCCGGTGTAGGAGTGGATCGTCGTCATCATGCCTTTCTCGATGCCAACGGTCTCGTGCAGCACGGCCGCCAGCGGCGCCAGGCAGTTGGTGGTGCAGGACGCGTTCGAGATGACGATGTGGTCCTTGGTCAGCTTGTCGTGGTTGATGCCGTAGACGACGGTGAGGTCGGCGCCTTCGGCCGGGGCCGAGACGAGCACACGCTTTGCGCCGGCGGTCAAATGCGCGGCGGCCTTGTCGCGGGCGGTGAAGATACCGGTGCATTCGAGCGCGATGTCGACACCGAGCTCCTTCCAGGGCAGTTGGGTCGGATCCTTGATCGCGGTGACCTTGAACTTCTCCTTGCCGACTGAGATCTGGTCGCCGTCGACGGTCACCTCATGCGGGAAGCGGCCATGCACGCTGTCGTAGCGCAAGAGGTGCGCATTGGTCTCGACCGGGCCGAGGTCGTTGACGGCGACCACGTCGATGTCCTTGCGGCCGGATTCATGGATGGCGCGCAGGATGTTGCGGCCGATGCGGCCAAATCCGTTGATGGCAACTCTGACGGTCATTGTTCTCTCCCTTGGGGCGGATGGGTCCGCAGTTTCATAACGGCGGAAGGCGCAAGAATCCAGCCGCAGAAGGTCGCATTTAAATCGATTAGGTTGGTCCAGCCCGGCAAATCGTCAATCGACGATCCGGGCTGAGCCAATTCCTAGTTGCCGTGCAGGCGGGCTTCCACCGCCTTGGCCGCGGCCTCGGCAGTGATACCGAAATGAGGATAGAGCTGCTCGATCGAGCCGGAGGCGCCAAAACCGTGCATGCCGACGAAAATGCCGTCGGTGCCGATCAGGTGATCCCAGCCCTGGCGGATGCCGGCCTCGATCGCGACCTTCACCTTGGCGTTGCCGATGGTCTTCTTGCGGTAATCGTCGCTCTGCCGGTCGAACAGCTCGAAGCAGGGCACCGAGACGACCCGGGTCGGATGGCCGTGCTTTTCGAGCAGGTCGCGCGCGCCAAGCGCGATCTCGACCTCGGAGCCTGTGGCGAAGATCGTCACCACGGCCTCGCCGCTGGCGGCGGCAAGCTCGTATGCGCCCTGGCTGGAGAGGTTCCTTGCCGAATGCTCGGTGCGCACGGTCGGCAGGTTCTGGCGGGTCAGCGCCAGGGTCGAGGGCGTCTTTTCGGATTCGAGCGCGATCTGCCAGCACTCGGCGGTTTCGACCGCGTCGGCCGGACGGAAGACATTGTGGTTCGGGATGGCGCGCAGTGCGGCCAGATGCTCGACCGGCTGGTGGGTCGGGCCATCCTCGCCGAGGCCGATCGAATCATGCGTCATGACAAAGATCGAGCGGATGCCCATCAGCGAGGCCAGGCGCATCGACGGGCGGGCATAGTCGGAGAAGCACAGGAAGGTGCCGCCATAGGCGATCAGGCCGCCATGCAGCGTGAGACCATTGATCGCAGCCGCCATGCCGTGCTCGCGGATGCCGTAATGGACATAGCGCTGGCCGTAATCGTCGGGCGTGATATTCTTGGTCTGGCTGGTCTTGGTGTTGTTGGAGCCGGTGAGGTCGGCCGAGCCGCCGATGGTTTCCGGCACCGCGCCGTTGATGACTTCCAGCGCCATTTCCGACGACTTGCGGGTGGCGACCTTCGGCTTGTCGGCCGACAGCTTCTTTTTGTAGTCGCCGATGACGGCGTCGAAGTTGGAGGGCAGCTTGCCGGCAAGACGGCGCTCGAACTCGGCCTTGAGCTTCGGCTCGGCCGTGGCCAGGCGGCCTTCCCAGTCGGCGCGCGCCTTGGCGCCGTTCTTGCCGATGGCGCGCCAGGCCTCGAGGATGTCGGCCGGAAGTTCGAAGGGCGGCGAGTCCCAGTTGAAAAATTTGCGCGCGCCCGCGATTTCCTCGGCGCCCAGCGGCGAGCCATGCGCCTTGTTGGTGCCGGCCTTGGTCGGGGCGCCGAAGCCGATGGTGGTCTTGCAGGCGATCATCGTCGGCTTGTCGGAATGGCGCGCCGCCTCGATAGCATAGGCGATCGCTTCCGGATCGGTGCCGTCGATGTGGCTGGCGTTCCAGCCCGAGGCCTGGAAGCGGGCGACCTGGTCGGTGTTGTCCGCCAGCGAGACCGGGCCGTCGATCGAGATGTTGTTGTTGTCCCAGAAGACGATCAGCTTGTTGAGCTTCAAATGCCCGGCCAGCGCGATGGCTTCCTGGGAGACGCCTTCCATCAGGCAGCCGTCCCCGGCCAGCACATAGGTATAATGGTTGACGAGTTCGTTGCCGAAGGCGGCGTTCATGATGCGCTCGCCGAGCGCGAAGCCGACCGAGTTGGCAAGGCCCTGGCCGAGCGGGCCGGTGGTGGTCTCGATGCCGGCGGCATGGCCGTATTCGGGATGGCCGGCGGTCTTGGAGCCGAGCTGGCGGAAACTCTTGATCTGGTCGATCGTCATGTCCTCATAGCCGGTGAGGTAGAGGAGCGAATAGAGCAGCATCGAGCCGTGGCCTGCCGACAGGATGAAGCGGTCGCGGTCGGCCCAATGCGGCGCCTTGGCGTCGAATTTCAGGAATCGGCTGAACAGCACCGTGGCGATGTCGGCGCAGCCCATCGGCAGGCCAGGGTGACCGGAATTCGCCTTCTCGACGGCGTCCATGGAAAGGAAACGGATCGCGTTGGCCATCCGATCATGTTGTTCACGCGAGGTCATGCTTCCTCCGGAAGTGAGTTGGAGCCTGGGGAGAACCCTTGGAAAAGGATGCCGCGACACATAGCAGGCGCGGCCTTTTAGTCAACAAATCGGGACGGATTTTGCCGGGCTTGTGATGGCATCGAGCGTCTACATTAGCGATAGCGGGGGACAGTCGCGAGAGCTTTGTTGACGCGCCCTTCACCCGGCGCCTAATCTTTCCGAGGTAACGCGTTCTGAACGCGTGCGATTCGGTGATGGGCAGGGCATAGGACGAAGGCCATGACCGGGGAAACGACCCTGAAGGAAGTCATCGCCAGGCTGGGCAAGGCCATGGAAGGGCTGGAAAACGCCGTTGCGGCGAAGCTCGAGCATGAGCGTGATTATTCGGAAGCCGAGGCCGAGGTGCAGCGCATGAACGCCGACCGTTCGCGCCTGGCGCAGGAGCTCGACAATTCCGAAGCGCGCGCCGAGCGGCTGGAAGATGCCAACAAGGAAGTGTCGCGGCGGCTGGTGACCGCCATGGAAACCATCCGCGCGGTTCTGGACAGGTAAGGCAATGGCACAGGTCACCGTTTCCATCGACGGCAAACAGTACCGGATGGCCTGCGACGAGGGCCAGGAAGAGCATCTGATCGACCTTGCCGAGCGCTTCGACCGCTATGTCTCGCACCTGAAGGATTCCTTCGGCGAGATCGGCGACCAGAGGCTTACCGTCATGGCAGGTATCATGGTTATGGACGAGCTCTCTGAGCTCACCAAGCGCGTCAAGGGCATGGAGAGCGAGGTGCTCACCTTGCGCAAGACGCGCGACGAGGCGCTGACTAAGGCCGACAAGAGCGACAGCGTGCTCACCACCGCGCTCGCGGCGCTTGCGCAGCGTATGGAAGACCTCACGGCAACGCTGGCGATAAAGAAGGCTTAAGCCGCTTCATCCAGCCTCCCAGCATAGTCGCGGAAATTCCGCGTGTCATTTCCAGGAAAAGACGAAATTTTTCCGCTCCCTCGATCACGCTGACAGACACAAGTCTTTTGAACTGGACCGTGCGGCGGTATAGAAGGCTAAGCCGCCGATGGGGTTGGCCCATGCCGGTGGCATGTCACAAGGGTAGGGAACACGTCATGAGCCTTCGTATCAACGATATTGCGCCGGACTTCACGGCCGAGACCACGCAAGGGACGATCAATTTCCATGAATGGATCGGCGACGGCTGGGCGGTGCTGTTCAGCCACCCGAAGAACTTCACGCCGGTCTGCACGACCGAGCTCGGCACGATGGCAGGGCTGGAAGGCGAGTTCAAAAAGCGCAACGTCAAGATCATCGGCATTTCCGTCGATCCGGTGTCGAGCCACGAGAAGTGGCAGGCCGACATCAAGACCGCTACCGGCCAGACGGTGAACTATCCTTTGATCGGCGATAAAGACCTCAAGGTCGCCAAGCTTTACGAGATGCTGCCGGCGGGCGCCGGCGACAGCTCGGAGGGCCGCACGCCGGCCGACAACGCCACCGTGCGCTCGGTCTATGTCATCGGCCCGGACAAGAAGATCAAGCTGGCGCTGACCTATCCGATGACCACGGGCCGCAACTTCGACGAGATCCTGCGCGTCATCGATTCCATCCAGCTGACTGCCAAGCACCAGGTGGCGACGCCGGCCAACTGGAAGCAGGGCGACGACGTCATCATCACCGCCGCCGTCTCCAATGAGGATGCGATCAAGCGTTTCGGGGCGTATGAGACGGTTCTTCCTTACCTCAGGAAGACCAAGCAGCCGACGGCCTGAGCCTTTCCTTCTCCCCGTTCCACGGGGAGAAGGTGCCGAAGGGCGGACGAGGGGCGGCGCGGCGGTCGAGGATCAGCGCGCCGGCCCTTTGAAGCGATTGTTGCCTGAACCACAACCTTGCAGCGTCGGCGCTGCCCCTCATTGTCCTGCCGGACATTTCTCCCCGCGGAGAAAGGGCTGGTTCGCCGCTTTCGCCAAATAAAAAAGGCGACGCCAATGCGCCGCCTTTTTCTTTCGATTTTGAGCTTGTTACGCCGCCGGCTGCGCCTCGATGGTGCGCAGCGCCTGGGTCTGGCGCTTGGCGGCGGCCTTGACCGCGTCCTGCACCTTCTCGAAGGCGCGCACCTCAATCTGGCGCACGCGCTCGCGGCTGATGTCGAACTCGGCCGACAGCTCTTCCAAGGTCAACGGCTCTTCGGCCAGGCGACGCGCCTCGAAGATGCGCCGCTCGCGATCGTTGAGCACTGACAGAGCGCCCGACAGCATGGAGCGCCGGTTTTCCAGCTCGTCCTGCTCGATCAGCATCTCTTCCTGGCTTTCATGGTCGTCGACCAGCCAGTCCTGCCATTCGCCGGACTCGCCTTCGCTCGCCCGGATTGGGGCATTGAGCGAAGCGTCGCCCGACAGGCGGCGGTTCATGGAGACCACCTCGGCCTCGGAAACATTGAGGCGCGTGGCGATCTCGCTGATCTGCTCGGGCTTCAGATCGCCTTCGTCGAGCGCCTGGATCTTGCCCTTCACCTTGCGCAGGTTGAAGAACAGACGCTTCTGGTTGGCGGTGGTGCCCATCTTGACCAGGCTCCAGGAGCGCAGGATGTATTCCTGGATCGAGGCCTTGATCCACCACATGGCATAGGTGGCGAGCCGGAAGCCACGCTCCGGTTCGAATTTCTTCACGGCCTGCATGAGGCCGACATTGCCTTCCGAGATCACCTCGCCGATCGGCAGGCCGTAGCCGCGATAGCCCATGGCGATCTTGGCGACGAGCCGCAAATGGCTGGTGACGAGCTTGTGGGCAGCCGACGTGTCCTGATGCTCGGCATAACGCTTGGCGAGCATGTACTCTTCCTGCGGCTGAAGCATCGGAAAGCGGCGGATTTCTTCCAGGTAACGGGCGAGACCGCCTTCACCGGAAACGATACTGGGTAATGATTGGGCCATGATAGCGCCCCTCTCTCTTTGGAGTGAATGCCCCCTAAACGCGGCGGGCACGCGTCACGGATGCCAAAGGCTCATCCGCGACAACCTGTATATATAGGAACAAAACCAGAAAAGACAGGCATTTGTTCAACGCTAAACAGTCTGTCACGCTGAAGTGAACAACGCCGGTCAGGTTTTTTGATGGCTGGTTTGCAGCTTGTTCGTGGCGGGCCGGTTCAAAGTTTTCGGAAGTCGCCGACGAGTTCCTCCATATCTCCCGGTATCGGCGCTTCGAACCTCATCGTCAGATGGGTGGTCGGGTGCCGGAATTCAAGGAGCCAGGCGTGCAGGGCCTGCCGGGGAAAGGCTTTGACCTTGGTTTTCAAGGGTTCCGGCAGCCGGTTGGCCTTGGTGCGGAAGGCCTGCCCGTAATCCGGGTCACCGACCACCGGGTGGCCGATATGGGCCATGTGGACGCGGATCTGGTGGGTGCGCCCGGTCTCCAGCCGGCATTCGACGAGGCTTGCGGCGGCAAAAGCCTGCTGTGCTTCGCCGAAGCGCTCGACGACGCTGAAATGGGTGACGGCATGGCGGGCGTCGTCGCGGCCTTCCGGCACCACCGCGCGGCGCACCCGGTCGGCGGCGCGACCCAGGGTGGCGTCGATGGTGCCGGTCGGTCGTTGCGGGATGCCCCAGACCAGCGCCAGATAGGCGCGTTCGAGATCGCCGGTGCGGCCGTGGTCGGCAAAGGCCTCCGACAGGGCTTTGTGCGCCCGGTCGGTCTTGGCCACGACCATGACGCCGCTGGTTTCCTTGTCCAGCCGGTGGACGATGCCCGGCCGCCTGACGCCGCCTATGCCGGACAGGCTGTCGCCGCAATGATGGATCAGCGCGTTGACCAGCGTGCCGGTCCAGTTGCCGGCGCCGGGATGGACGACCAGTCCCGCCGGCTTGTTGATGACGATCAGTTCGTCGTCCTCGTAGAGGATGTCGAGGGGAATGTCCTCGCCCTGCGGCTCGGCTGGTTCGGGCGCGGGTACCAGAATTTCGATCTGCTCGCCGGCCGTCAGCTTGCGCTTGGCTTCCAGCACCGCCTTACCGGCAATGGAGACCGCGCCTTGCTTGATCAGAGCCTGCACGCGGCTGCGCGAGAGCTCCGGACCGAGCTTGGCGGCAAGCCATTGGTCGAGACGCTGGCCGGCGGCATCGGCGCCGGCTTCCAGCGCGACAGCGTCGCCGGCAGCCGATTCCTCGTCCGCCAATTCGTCCTCTATCAATATCGGGGTCTCTTCGTTATGAGCGCTCATCGAAACCCGTTGCGGATTGTTTAGCCATGGCCCGGCCGATCGCCGAAGAAGATGAGGAAAAGCCGCTCGATCCCGCGGCCGAGAATGTGCGCCGCAAGCTCGTCCGTTTCATGATCGTCAATCTCGGCCTTCTGTTCCTCGCCCTTATGGTGGTGATCGGGGCGCTTGTCTACAAAGCCCGCAATGCGCCGGTGGCGGCGCCCGCCAGCGATGTCCAGGCTCCGGCCGGTGCGCCGCTCTCCGGCGACATCGTGCTGCCGGTCGGCGCCAAGGTGATCAGCCAGTCGCTCTCCGGCAACCGCCTGTCGATCGATGCCGAGCTTACCGATGGCAGCCATTCGATCTTCGTCTACGAGATCGCCGAGCGCCGCATGATCGGCCAATTCGCGATCCGCAACAAATGAGCGGTTTTGCCGACGGCCGCAGCGTCGCGACCGTCGCGCTCGCCGTGGCCAATTACGACGAGGCGATCGCTTGGTATGTCGAACGGCTCGGCTTCGTGCTGAGCGAGGATGTCGATCTCGGCGGCGGCAAGCGCTGGGTCACGGTCGCACCGGCCAAGGGCCAAGGAGCGCGGCTGCTCCTGGCGGAAGCATCCGGCGAAGAGCAGGCAAGCCGCATCGGCAACCAGACCGGCGGCCGGGTCTTCCTGTTCCTCGAGACCGACAATTTTTCCCGCGACCATCAGGCGATGCTCGCCCAGGGCGTCGAATTCCGCGAGGCGCCGCGCTATGAGGCCTACGGCACGGTGGCTGTCTTTGCCGATCTCTACGGCAATCTTTGGGACCTGATCGAGCCGAAACAAAAGGGCTGACCGCACCCGCTTAGGCCTTTTTGTTTTGTCGCAGATTCTTGTCGGAAAACCGTACGACACTTTTCCGGAATCTGCTTGGTTGCTTTTTCGCGGCCGCCAGCCTATGTAGCCGGTTCTTGAGCGCGCCCATCGTCTAGCGGTCAGGACACCGCCCTCTCACGGCGGGAACAGGGGTTCGATTCCCCTTGGGCGTACCAAGCTTCCTAATACGTCGCCATGTCACACGAACGCCAAGCGTCATGCGGCGTGCGTATGTTCGCGAGCGTCAGTCCTGAGCGGTCGCCGGACGGCTCGCCATCATGGCTCGCATTATCGCCGAAGACGGCGATGCTCGGAAGTGCAGTGAAGGTCCGTGCTTCTGGCGCAGCGCCTCGGATTGAATTAGCATCCACTCATCGGCGCTCCGACCTCGATCCGAGAACCGGGCGGCGGTCGCGTGCCAAGCGCTGATTCAGGGCGGCTGGGCATTTAATTCGTCAGCCGGCAAGCGAGCGCAGGCGGGGAGGAAGCAATGCGGAAGCTGCAGTCGCAAGGCGTTCATCACATGACGCTGGTCGGCGCCGGGCGCCAGACCTCGATCGACTTCTGGGAGGGCGTGCTCGGCATGCCTTTCATCTTCGAGCAGCCTAATCTCGACAAGGCGAGCGAAAGCCATCTCTACTTCGATCCCGGCGACGGGCGGCTGATCACCGTCTTCACCGACGAGAGCCGCACCCCGGTCAAGCGGCGGACACCGACCGATATCGGCTGCGTCCACCACATCGCGTTTTCGGTGTCGCGGGTCACCTTCCTGCAGGCGGTCGCGCGGCTCGACGAGCGCGGCATCAAGCACAGCGGCGTCAAGGACCGCGGCTTCATGGACTCGATCTATTTCGAGGATCCGCTGGGACTTTTGATCGAGCTTGCTTCCTACCGCTTCGAGCCGCCGGCCGGCTTCACCCATGCCGACGTGCTGATGGAAGCGCACAGGATCCGTGTGGCGCGCGGCGACTACAACATCGCCGAACTGCATCTGGCCGATGCCATCCAGGCGCTGGTCGAGCGGTCACGCGAAACATTGTCCGAAAGCAGGACGCCGAAAAATCCTTATTAACCGGGTCAAAGGGAGGGACCAATATGGCAAAGGCTGCAACGAGGAGCGCGAAGAAACCCGCGGCTAAGGCCGCGGCAAAAACGGCCGCGAAGGTGAATACGAAAGCCGCGCCGAAGGCGACAGCAAAAGCTGCGCCTAAAGCGACAGCAAACGCCGCGACGGCAAAGGCCGCGACCAAAGCGACGGCAAAGGCCGCGCCCAAAGCGACGGCGAAGCCCGCGCCCAAGGCCAAAGCGAAGCCGGCCAGGATGCCCGGCGTGAAGCTCAGCATGCTGCGGCCGAGCGTCAACAACATGGCGGTGCGGGTGTTCGCGCGCGCGGCCGGACTCGATCCGGCAGAGACCGATGCCTGGGGCCTTACCCGTTCGCCCGAATTCCTGGCGCGCAATCCGGCGCATCTGACGCCGATGATCGAGGACAAGGGCCTGCCGCGCGGCGTGCTGTGGGAAAGCTGCGCCATCATGCAGTATCTCGCCAACAAGCACGGGCTGGATAAGTTCTATCCGAAGGCGCCGGCAAAGCGGGCGATGATCGACAGCGCGATGTTCTACCTTGTCGGCACGCTTTATCCCTATGTCGCGCGCGCGACATATCCGGCGCTCGGCTTTCCGCAGTATGCCGGCGAGGTCGGCCACAGCGACGCCCATCCCGACAAGAAATCGGAAGCGCAGAAGGCGGCTATGGCCGCGATCGCCGAGCCGCTCGAGGTGTTTCACTCCTTCTTCCGCAACGGCAAACCGTTCATCGGCGGCAACAACCCGTCGATCGCCGATATAAGGCTGGCGGCAACGCTCGAATTCCTGGCGGTGGTCGACTACGCGCTGCCCAGCTGGGCGAAGGAATACATGGCGGCCATGGAGAAGAAGCTCGGCAAGGCTTATTCGGAGCCGGCCGGCGACGTGCGCGGCTACATCGCGCATGTGAAATCGCAGGCCACAGCGCAGTAAATCCTCGGCGTTAAGGTTTCATTTACCTAAGGCCTGTCTACTGGTTCCAGTCCTCGCCGCGACCACGGATGTACTGGCGCCATGACGAGGCAAGGGAAAGGTCGGCTCGTGCCGGCCTTTTGCTTTTTCGCGGGCCATCGCGCCGCAATCACGACGGTACGCCGATGGGCGGGCCGAAATGCTATTGTCATCTTCGTCCTGGATCGTACGATACCGCCAGGGGGCAGAGCGACGGCGACGAGGACCTGCGATGAACACAGCAAGATTTCTGATGATAGCGGGCGCGCTGTCGGTTGTGCCTTTTCCATCGGCCGCCGCACCGCTCAATGGTATGAACGAGGTCGGCGCCGCCCTGCTCGCCTGCTGGACGCCGCCGGCCAATTCCGACAATTCCTCAGTCACGCTCAGCTTCAGCTTCAAACGCGACGGCACGCTGATCGGGCCGCCGAGAACAACCGCTATCCATGTCAGCGGCGACGACAAGGCGCGTAAGGCGTATGTCGAGGCTGCGACCAAGGCCCTGAACGATTGTCTGCCGCTCAGCCTTTCGCCCTCGCTGGCGCAAGGCATTGCCGGAAATGTCTTCACGCTGCAGTTCAACTCGCCGAAGAAGTAGGCGGCGGGCCTGACTATCTGTCTTTACGCAATTCCGGGCGAAGCCGCCGAGCTTCACCGCTCACACTTCCTGGAATTACCTTCAGGCTAAACCGCTTGAGCGCCTGACCTGGGCATGCTTTTCCAGTTCCGGCATCTCGAAGACGTAGTCGCTCCAGGCGGACTCCGGGATCTGCCCGGCCAGGTAACAATCCAGCAGAAGGCTTTGTTCAGGGGTAAGGGATCTCAGCGCGTGCTCATGGTCCAGCCCAAGCGAATGGATCAAGTTCCTGGTCAGGCCAGAGACGGTGAAGTGAAAGGACATCTTCGGTCTCCCTCTGCGCTGCGCGGATCGCATCAGAGCCAACAACGTCCGGCGCCGGCCAAGGTTTCATCAGCGATGCGTGATTGCGGCGCGGGTTCGGCCGCCGCCGGCCTGAACCAGTCGGGTTGTCTTTCTCAATCCGGGTAGCGCACCCAGCCGGCATCCGCCGGCGGATTGAGGCGAAGTTACTCGCAGACGACGCGGTAGCGCTTGCCGCTTTCGCCGACATTCCTGCAGGTGAGGGGGGTCTGCTCGTTGGAAGACTGATCAGGCAGATCCTGGTTGTAGGAACGCCTCGCCGGAGCGGACCTGGAATGGCGCCGCACAGCGGGGCTCTGCGGCGGGCTCGGCGGCAAGGGAAACACGTCCGATGCGATCTGCCGCGACGCGGTCGTTCCCGGCGGTGCCTTGTCCCAGACACGCCTGACGTCCATCCGGCTCGGAACGATCACCGTGCCGTCGTCGCTGCGCGCGCAGCCACCCGCCGCAAGCAGCGCCGGGCACAGGACAAAAGCCGCGATTCGACCAAACATTAGCAACACCTCAGGCACCTTATAATGCTTCATTGCCGTGATCGCCAACGGGCGGATTAACGCAGCCGGCGCCAGCGTCGGAATCTGCCTCAACGGCACCGGGCGGCAGGCGTTGCAATCATTATGGTTAGCGGATCGTTAATGCTTGTCAGGCACATTCCGCCGACGAACGAGCACGGTTCGGCCTTGGGGGTAGGAATGGCGGATACGAACGAAACTGTCGAGGCGGACAGCGCGCGGGATTCGAGCAAGGCGGATATTCGCGGCACCGGCGCCTTCCTCGGTGACGATATGGCCGGGACCTCGGAGGCGCTCGCCAATCTGAGCCTGATGGTCGATTCGATGCCGATCGGCGTCATCGTTCTCGATGCCGAATTGCGGGCAGAGGTGGTCAACCGGGCATTCTATGAATTCTGGCAGATAGACCCGCGGTGTGCTCCGGCCGGCAGCCGCTTTCGCGACCTCATGGAAGCCAGCCGTGACGCCGACCCGTTCGGTGGCGAGGAACAGGCATGGCAAAGCCATGTGGCCGACCGCGAAGCCGAAATCCGGGCCGGCGCCGCAGGCCCCAGGCAATTGTCGCGCAAGGACGGCCGCACGCTGATCGCCTCGCTGGCGCTTCTCCCCGGCGGCAAAAAGCTGATCTCCTATGTCGACATCACCGACATGAAACAGCGCGAGACCGAGGCGGAGGACGCGCGCAAGAACCTCGCCACCGTGCTGGAGTCGCTGCCCGCGGGGGTCATCATCTACGATCGGGACAACCGCTTCGTTTTCGCCAACCGCAAGCTGCAAGATACGCTGCCGGCGCTGAAGTCGGTCTGGCAGCCGGGCCGCACATTCCGCGAGGCATTGGCTCTCGGCCATTCGGTCGGCTACTTCCGCTCGAGCGGCGACACCGAAATCGACGGCCTGCATGGCGTCGACACCGAGCGCTGGCTCGACGCAATGCTCGAGCGCTACCGTTTGCCGAGCTCGGCCTACGAACGCCTCAACGCCGACGGGCGCTGGTACCAGGTCTATGACATGCGCACCGACGACGGAACGTTCATCGGCGTGCGTGTCGATATCACCGACATCAAGGCGCGCGAGAAGGCGTTGCGCGACTCCATGCGCCAGATCGACCTCTATCGGCATGTGATGGACGAGCTGCCCGTGGCTGCCTTCATCAAGGCGGACGACCTCAGCATCGAATTCGTCAACAAGGCCTGGTGCGCGCTGACCGGCCTCGCCAAGGACGAGGTCCTCGGCAAGACCGATCGCGAGCTTTTCGCGACGGAAGAGGCGGATGGTTTCAGCAATGACGACGCCGAAGTCGTAGCGACCGGTGTGGGGCGCGAGGTCGAGGAGGCCGTCACCCATCGCGACGGCACGGTGCGGCAGCTGATGACGCGCAAGAGCCGGCTGGTGGCGATCGACGGCTCCGTGCATCTGGTCGGCTCCAGCACCGACATCACCGACGTCAAGGCGCGCGAACAGGCGCTGCGGCAAAGCATGAGCGAGAACGAGGTGTTCCGCAGCCTCATCGACAATGTGCCGGTGTCGATCTACGCCAAGCGTTCGGACCTCAGGCAATTCTACGTCAACAAGGGCTGGTGCGATCTCACCGGCTTCAGCAGGGAAGAAGCGGTCGGCAGGACCGATGTCGAGATCTTCGGCGCTGACGGCGAAGCTTTCGTCGCCGGCGATCTTGCTGTGCTGCGCACCGGCGAAACGCAGGAGATCGAGGAGACGGTGACGATGCCGGACGGCACCGTCAGGCACCAGTTCGCGCGCAAGGGCGCGATGATCGCCTCGGACGGCTCGCTCTACCTCATCGGCTCCACCACCGACATCACCGAGCTCAAGCAGCGCGAGGCCGAGCTGAGCGAAGCACGCCGGCGCGCCGTGCTAGCCGACCGGGCCAAATCGGAATTCCTCGCCAATATGAGCCACGAGATCCGCACGCCGATGAACGGGGTCCTTGGAATGGCGGAACTGCTGGCGAAGTCGGACCTCGATCCGAAGCAGAAGACATTCACCGACATCATCGTCAAATCCGGCAACGCGCTGCTCACCATCATCAACGACATTCTCGACTTCTCCAAGATCGACGCCGGTCAGCTGGTGCTCGATCCGGCGCCCTTCAATCTCGCCGAGGCGATCGAGGATGTGGCGACGCTGGTATCGACGCGCGCCAAGGAGAAGGACCTCGAGCTCATCGTCCGCATCCAGCCGGGGCTCGACGGCCAATTCGTCGGCGATGTCGGCCGCGTCAGGCAGATCGTCACCAACCTGCTCGGCAACGCGGTGAAGTTCACCGACAAGGGCCATGTGCTGGTCGACGTCACGGGCGAGCGGGCTCCGGCGGGAACAAGGCTCACCATCTCGGTCACCGACACCGGCATCGGCATTCCGGAAGAGAAGCTGAAGCTGGTGTTCGAAAAATTCAGCCAGGTCGATACGTCCTCGACCAGGCGGCACGAAGGCACCGGACTTGGCCTTGCCATCACCTCCCGGCTGGTCGAGATGATGGGCGGCGAGATCGGCGTCGACAGCGCCGAGGGCAAGGGCTCGACCTTCTGGTTCACGGTCACGCTGCCCAGGGCCGAGCAGGGCGGACAGCGCATCATGCCGGTCGACGTCACCGGCGCACGCGTGCTCATTGTCGACGACAACGCCGTCAACCGCTCGATCCTGAGCGAGCAGATGGCGTCGTGGACGTTCGATTCCTGCGCGGCCGAAAGCGGCGCCGAGGGGTTGAAGGTGCTGATTGCCGCCGCCGCCTATGGCGTGCCGGTCGACTGCGTGGTGCTTGACTACCAGATGCCCGGCATGAACGGCGCCGAGATGGCGCGTATCATGCGCAGCACGGCGGGCCTGGCGCATACACCCATCATCATGCTGACCTCGGTCGACCAGTCGCTTGCCAACACCACCTATCGCGACCTCGGCATCGATGCGCAGCTTATCAAGCCGGCGCGCTCCTCCATTCTCCTGGAAACGCTGGTTGCGACCATCCAGCGCCATCGCCACAGCAGCGCCGCGGCGCAACCCGCCGCAGGCAGCAGCCCCCCGCAAGCCGCGCCGGCGCAGGCGGCGGCATCGGACAGCCGCCGCCGGTGCGGGCGCGTCCACGCCCAGCCGAGGCGGAGCGCGGGCTCGACATCCTAGTCGCGGAGGACAATGAGGTGAACCAGATGGTGTTCACGCAGATCCTAGGCGAGACCGGTTACCGCTTCGAGATCGTCGGCAACGGCCGCAAGGCGCTCGACGCCTTCGGCAGGCTCAATCCGCGCATGATCCTGATGGATGTATCGATGCCGGAAATGAACGGGCTGGAGGCGACGGGCGCCATCCGCCGGCTCGAGGAGGACATGGGCACGCATGTGCCGATCGTCGGCGTCACGGCGCATGCGCTGAAGGGCGACCGCGAACGCTGCCTGGAAGCCGGGATGAACGATTACCTGCCGAAGCCGATCAGCCCGCGGGCGCTGCTCGAAAAGCTCGAGCGCTGGCTGGGACCGGACGTCGAGACCCGGCGCAACGCCGGTTAGAACGAATTTGGCGGCAGGACGGCGGCAAGGGGCTGACGCACGCGTATGGCGCGATCGCACCATACCAAAGCAAACGCCAAGCTCGGACAATGTTGGCATTGATTCCGCTCTTCGGTTACGGGCGGGAGCAGCGACCGCCAACAAGAAACAGCGTCGACTCTACCCCAACGGACCCTGTTTTCGGCGATGGCCACGCCATGATCCGCTCTGGTGCTCAGGCAACGCGCTCTCGTCCGGATTTTATTTCCCGGCGGCCGCGATCCGGCCGCCGGGATAAATTTTGCTTCAAAAGCCAGACAAGTTGCTGATTTCCACGGCAAACTCCGGCCGGTCCTTCGGGGGCCGCCGCCGACATCCCCTTTCAGACGTTACGGGGCTGACACGAAACTGTCATGCGACTGTAATAATCGAGGGCTATTGCGCTCACGGGCGCCGATAGAACGGGTGCCGAAAGACCATCTTCCGAACAGGAGCAGGCCACATGAGACATTTCATCCGCTCGGCGGCCGTTGCGATTGCAATGGCTGCGGCATCAACCCTTAGCATGGCCGCCGCGATGGCAGCCGACATTTCCGGCGCCGGCGCCACCTTCCCCTATCCGATCTACGCGAAGTGGGCCGACGCCTACAAGAAGGAGACCGGCATCGGTCTCAACTACCAGTCGATCGGCTCCGGCGGCGGCATCAAGCAAATCAAGGCCAAGACCGTCACCTTCGGCGCCTCCGACGCGCCGCTGAAGGGCCAGGATCTCGACGCTACCGGGCTCGCGCAGTTCCCGATGGTGATGGGCGGCATCGTTCCGGTCGTCAACCTCGGAGGCGTCAAGCCGGGCGAGCTGGTGCTCGACGGTCCGACCCTGGCCGACATCTTCGCCGGCAAGATCACCAACTGGAGCGACGAAGCGATCAAGAAGCTCAACCCCGACGTCAAGCTGCCCGACCAGGCGATCGCGGTCGTGCACCGTTCGGACGGCTCCGGCACCACCTTCAACTTCAGCTACTACCTGGCCGACGTCAGCGCCGACTGGAAGTCGAAGGTCGGTGTCAACACCGCGCTCGAATGGCCGGTGGGCATCGGCGCCAAGGGCAATGAAGGCGTCGCCAACAACGTCTCGCAGACCGGCGGCGCGATCGGCTATGTCGAATATGCCTATGCCAAGCAGAACAAGCTGACCTACACCGACTTGATCAACAAGGACGGCAAGAAGGCCGAGCCGACCGCCGCCGCTTTCTCGGCGGCCGCGGCCAATGCCGACTGGAGCTCGCAGCCGGGCTATGGCGTCATCCTGGCCAACCAGGCCGGTGCCGAATCCTGGCCGATGACCTCCGCCACCTGGATCCTCGTCTACAAGAAACCCGACGACGCGGCGGCCACGACCGAAGCGCTCAAATTCTTCGCCTGGTCCTATGCCAAGGGCGACGAACTGGCCTCCAGCCTGGACTACGTTCCGATGCCGGACGCGGTCGTGAAGAGCGTCGAAGAGATGTGGAGCAAGGACATCGTCGACGCGAACGGCAAGCCGCTCTACTCCGGCATGTAATTATCGCGGAATAAGGAGGGCGTCTTTGGCGCCCTCCTGTCTCTTTCGAAATGCGAGGGGCTAATGACGGCCGTTTCCGAAGCTGCGACATCATCCGCCATGCGGACCAGGGAAGCGACGGTGCGCCGCTTCGCCCTCACCGACATGCTCTTCCGGACGGCCACGCGCCTTTCCGCCATCCTCGTGCTGGTTCTCCTCGGCGGCGTCGCGATCTCGCTGATCGCCGGTTCGTGGGAGGCGCTGTCGAAGTTCGGCTTCTCCTTCCTGACCACAGAAGCCTGGAACCCGGTCACCGAGAATTTCGGCGCGCTTGCGCCCATCTACGGCACCATCGTCACCTCGGCCATCGCCATACTCATCGCCGTGCCGATCGGCATCGGCATCGCCGTCTTCCTGACCGAGCTTTGCCCGCGCCCGCTCAGGCGACCGATCGGCATTGCGGTCGAACTGCTCGCCGGCATTCCCTCGATCATCTACGGCATCTGGGGCCTGTTCGTCTTCGCGCCGTTCCTGCAGACGACGGTCCAGCCCTTGGTCATCTGGCTGTTCAAAGGCATCCCCGGCCTCAACAGCCTCTTTGCCGGTCCGCCCTACGGCATCGGCCTGCTGACTTCGTCGCTGATCCTTGCCATCATGGTGCTGCCCTTCATCACCTCAATCACCAAGGACGTGTTCGACACGGTGCCGGCGGTGCTGAAGGAATCGGCCTACGGCATCGGCTGCACAACCTGGGAAGTGACCCGGCGCGTGACCATTCCCTATACCCGCGTCGGCATCATGGGCGGCGTCATGCTGGGCCTCGGCCGCGCGCTCGGCGAGACGATGGCCGTTACCTTCGTCATCGGCAACGCGCACCGCATCAGCGCCTCGCTGTTCGCGCCGGGCACGACAATCTCGGCGACCATCGCCAACGAATTCACCGAAGCCGATGGCAACCTCTACACATCCTCGCTGGTGTCGCTCGGCCTGATCCTGTTCATCATCACCTTCATCATCCTCGCGGTCGCACGCTACATGCTGTTGCGCATCGATAGCCGTACGGGAGCCTGACCGATGTCGACGGCCCAATCGCTTCACCAAAGCCGCAAACGCAAGAATGCCGTGATGATGACGCTGTGCGTGACCGCAGCGGGCATCGGCCTGGCCTGGCTGGCGCTGATCCTCGGCGCTCTGCTCTACAAGGGGCTTTCCGGGGTGTCGCCGGCCGTGTTTACGGAAATGACGCCGCCGCCCGGCGATGCCGGCGGCCTGCTCAACGCCATCTACGGCAGCATCGTCATGACGATCATCGGCATCGTCGTCGGCACGCCGATCGGCGTGCTGGCCGGCACCTACATGGCCGAATACGGGCGCTTCTCACGCCTTACGACGGTCGTGCGCTTCATCAACGACATCCTCTTGTCGGCGCCGTCGATCATCATCGGCCTGTTCGTTTATGAGCTGCTGGTGCGGCCGATGGGGCACTTCTCGGCGATCGCCGGCGCCGTCGCGCTGTCGATCCTGGTGATCCCCGTGGTGGTGCGTACCACCGAGGACATGCTGAACCTCGTGCCCAACGCGCTGCGCGAAGCCGGCACCGCCATCGGCGCGCCGCGCTGGGTGGTGATCCGCTCGGTCGCCTACCGCGCGGCGCTGTCCGGCATCGTCACCGGCATCCTTTTGGCGATCGCCCGCATCTCCGGCGAGACGGCGCCGCTTCTCTTCACCGCGCTCAACAACCAGTTCTGGTCGAGCAATCTCAATGCCCCGATGGCCAGCCTGCCAGTGACCATCTTCCAGTTCGCTCTCAGCCCTTACGAGGAATGGCAGCAGCTGGCCTGGACGGGCGCACTCATAATCACCCTGACGGTTCTCGGGTTGAGCATCATCGCTCGCAGCCTAACCGGACGCAGAGAGGACAGATGAAACCGATGTTGTCCACCGACCTGAACGCACCCGAGACGACCGTCGAGAAGGCCAAGATCGAGGTCAAGAACCTCAATTTCTACTATGGCCAGTCGAAAGCGCTGAAGGACATCAACCTGTCCCTGCCCGAGCGCAGCGTGACGGCCTTCATCGGCCCGTCGGGCTGCGGGAAGTCGACGCTGCTGCGGGTGCTCAACCGCATCTACGAGCTCTATCCGAAGCAGAGCGCCGAGGGCCAGGTGCTGCTCGACGGCAAGAACATCCTCGACCGCTCGCAGGACCTCAACCTGCTCAGGACCAAGATCGGCATGGTGTTCCAGAAGCCGACGCCGTTCCCGATGTCGATCTACGAAAACATCGCCTTCGGCGTCAGGCTCTATGAGAAGATCAGCAAGGCCGAGATGGACAGCCGCGTCGAGCAGGCGCTGAAGCGCGCGGCCCTCTGGAACGAGGTCAAGGACAAGCTCAACGCCAGCGGCCTCAGCCTCTCGGGCGGCCAGCAGCAGCGCCTGTGCATCGCCCGTACCGTGGCGGTGAAGCCCGAGGTCATCCTGCTCGACGAGCCGGCCTCGGCGCTGGATCCGCTGTCGACGGCCAAGATCGAGGAACTGATCGACGAATTGCAGGCCGACTATACGATCGTCATCGTCACCCACAACATGCAGCAGGCGGCGCGCGTGTCGCGGCAGACGGCGTTCATGTATCTCGGCGAGCTGGTGGAGTTCGACCGAACCGAGAAGATCTTCACCTCGCCCCGCGAAAAGCGCACGCAGGACTACATCACCGGCCGCTTCGGCTGAGTTCATACGAGGACATCATCATGGCCGAACATACCGTCGCTTCCTTCGACGAGGATCTGAGGCAGATCAGCCGGCTCATCAACGACATGGGCGATCTCGCCGCCTCCATGGTCGGCGCATCGACCAGGGCGCTGCTCGAGACCGACAATGCGCTGGCGCAGCGCGTCGTCTCCGACGACGCCATCATGGACGCGCGTCAGCGCGAACTCGACGATCGCGCCATTACGCTGATCGCCAAGCGCCAGCCGATGGCCGATGATCTTCGCAACGTGGTCGGCTCGATCCGCATGGCGGGTGATCTCGAACGCATCGGCGATCTCGCCAAGAACATCGCCAAGCGCGTCGGCTCGGTCGGCGTCAGCGCCGCGCCGCGCGACCTCACGCATTCGATCGATTCCATGGCGCAGATGGTGCTGATCCAGGTCCAGGCCGTGATCCAGGAATATACGGTGGGCGGCGCCACGGCGCTGGCCAAGCTTCGCAACGACGACGAGCGCATCGACGTCAAATACACATCCGTCTTCCGCGAGCTCCTGACCTACATGATGGAAGACCCGCGCAACATCACCGCTTGCACGCATCTTCTGTTCTGCGCCAAGAATCTCGAGCGCATCGGCGACCATGTGACCAACATCGCCGAGAACGCCTACTATGTGCTGACCGGCACGCAATTGCCCGCCAACCGCCCCAAGCAGGACGAGACGGCAATGTCGGCGCCGGCGGCCTGACAGGGGTAACTGCCAGATGATCGCGCCACGCATCATGGTGGTGGAGGACGAGGAGCCGCTGGGGGTGCTGCTCCGCTACAATCTCGAATCCGAGGGTTACCAGGTCGAAGTGGTGACCCGCGGCGACGAGGCCGAAATCCGCCTTCAGGAAAACGTTCCCGACCTGCTCGTGCTCGACTGGATGGTGCCGGCGGTTTCCGGCATCGAGCTCTGCCGGCGTCTGAGGATGCGGCCCGAGACCGAGCGGCTGCCGATCATCATGCTGACGGCGCGCGGAGAAGAAAGCGACCGCGTGCGCGGCCTCTCGACCGGCGCCGACGATTATCTGGTCAAGCCGTTCTCGACGCCGGAGTTCATGGCGCGCGTCAAGGCGCTGCTGCGCCGCGCCAAGCCGGAGGTGCTGTCCAGCGTGCTCAAGGTCGGCGACATCGTGCTCGACCGCGAGTCGCACCGCGTCTACCGCAAGAAGAGCGAGATCAGGCTCGGCCCGACCGAGTTCCGCCTGCTCGAATTCATGATGCGCCACCCCGGTCGCGTGTTCTCGCGCAGCCAGCTGCTCGACAATGTCTGGGGCGAGACGATCTATATCGACGAGCGCACCGTGGACGTCCATGTCGGACGCCTGCGCAAGGCCGTCAACAACGGCCGCATGCCGGACGTCATCCGCACCATCCGCGGGGCGGGTTACGCGATCAGGGAAGATTAGGGGGATACGCCGAGATTCAGGTGAGGCCGGCCGGCGAACGGCGACTTCCTGCGCCTCCGGTACTCACGTGCCTAAGGTACGCTCCGTTCCGGTTCTCGGAACCCACCATTCTCGACTCGGCCTGACCTGAATCTCAGCGTATCCCGGCATCTGGCTCGCCGCTATTCGACGTGCTTGCCCGCTCTTGCCTGGCCTCCCGGCGCGAAAATCTCCTGGTCGACGAAGGTCAGCGCGCGCATGGCGCAGCCTTCGCGGATCAGCGGCAGTTCGTTCGGCTCAGTGTCGAAGGAGATCGATTCGGAGTGCTGGCCGCCGGCCGTCTGGGCGATCGCCTCGCGCAGCGCCGGTTCGATCAGGTCGAAGGCGGCCGCGCTGACGCCGACCATGGCGACGGGCGCCGGATCGATGAGGGCGAACAGGCTGCCGAGGCTGAAGCCGAGCGCCTCGCCGGCCCGGCGATAGGCCTCGCGCTCGGGGCCATCCTGCTGACGCGCCTTTGCGGCAAGCGCGCGCATGTCGGCGTCGCCGACATCGGTCGGCGTGGCATCCTCGCTTATGCCCATGGCGCTGCGCCAGATGGCATAATTGCCGGCATAGGCCTCGACGCAGCCGCGGCGGCCGCAGCGGCAAAGCGCTCCGCCCGGACGATGGATCATATGGCCGAACTCACCGCCCGAGGAATGCGTGCCGGTGAACAGCGCGCCCTTCAACACCAGGCCCATGCCGATGCCGTGCGACAAGAGGATGGCGATGAAGTCGTCGCGATAGCGCTCGGGATCGCGCCACTGCAGCGCCACCGCCATCATGTTGCAGTCGTTCTCCGTGGTGGCCGGGATGCCGAATTCCTTCTCGAGGAGATCGGCAAAGGGGATATCGGTCAGCGGCGTGATCGGCGACCACAGCATGGCGCGTGAATGGGTATCGGTGATGCCCTGAATGCCCATGGCGATGCGGGCGACGCTGCCCACGTCGAGGTCGGGATCCTGCAGCCGGCGCCGGACAATCGCCATGCATTCGCCGATCAGCTCATCGCGCGGCATGACGAGCGTGTCCAGGCGATGCTGCTCCTCGGAAACCACCTGGCCGGCATAGTCGATGACGGCAACCGACAGGAAGTTCAGCGACAAAACCACGGTCAGCACCGCGGCGGCTTCGGGGTTCAGCGCCAGGCCGATCTGCGGCCGGCCGCGTTTCAACGCCGTCGGCTCGCTGGCCTTGCTTTCGGCGAGGATGCCCTCCTGGATCAGATCGGCGGAGATCGCCGAAATGGTCGAGTGGCTGAGCCCGGTGGTGGCGGCAATCTCCGTCCGCGATGGCTGGCCGGCGCGGCGCACCGCCGAAATCACCATGGCGCGGTTGCGCCGGCGCAAATCGTCGTGACGGATTCCGACCGACATTGTCCTGCACGTCCTCCCGGTCATCGCGGCCTTGTGATGATGCCATGGCCTGTCGCTGACACGCTAGGGATTGTGGCAGAAGCCAAGGTCCATGTCATTATTTATTGCGGACGTCGAAAAAAATGCCTGGACCCATCAAAACCCATCAAAATCGCAGTTGACAGGGTCGTTTTGCTGGACCAATATTTTTTTGAGGCTCGAAAAAAAGCCTCTGTGCCGGCCTTCGGGCCAGTCAGGGTCGCGCCGCACGGCGCAGGGAGGATATCATGAAGAAATTCGCAGCCGCCATTCTGGCGGGCGTTACCATGTCGCTGACGTTGGCGTCGGTCGCCGAGGCGAAGGACAAGGTGATCGGCGTGTCGTGGTCGAATTTCCAGGAAGAGCGCTGGAAAACCGACGAAGCCGCGATGAAGGCCGCCATCGAGGCCGCGGGCGACAAGTATATTTCGGCGGACGCGCAGTCCAATCCGGGCAAGCAACTGACCGACGTCGAAAGCCTGATCTCGCAGGGCGCCAACGCGCTGATCATCCTGGCGCAGGATGCCTCGGCGATCAGTCCGGCGGTGCAGAAGGCGCTCGACGAAGGCATCCCGGTCGTCGGCTACGACCGCCTGATCGAGAACAAGGACGTGTTCTACCTGACCTTCGACAACAAGGAAGTCGGGCGCATGCAGGCCCGCGAGGTGTTCAAGGTGAAGCCGGAAGGCAACTACGTCTTCATCAAGGGCTCGGGCTCCGATCCGAATGCCGACTTCCTGTTCGCGGGCTCCATGGAAGTGCTGAAGGACGCGATCGACAGCGGCAAGATCAAGAATGTCGGCGAGGCCTATACCGACGGCTGGCTGCCCGCCAACGCGCAGAAGAACATGGAGCAATTCCTGACCGCCAACGACAACAAGGTCGACGCGGTCGTGGCGGCCAACGACGGCACTGCCGGCGGCGTCGTCGCGGCGCTCACGGCGCAAGGATTGGCCGGCACCGTTCCGGTCTCCGGCCAGGACGGCGACCACGCGGCCCTCAACCGCATCGCGCTCGGCACGCAGACGGTGTCCGTGTGGAAAGACGCGCGCGAGCTCGGCAAGAACGCCGCCGAGATCGCTTCGCAGCTCGCCGATGGCAAGAAGATGGGCGACATCGCCGGCGCCAAGGACTTCACGACGCCTGGCGGCAACACCGTCAAGTCGCTCTTCCTGACGCCGGTCGCGATCACCAAGGACAATCTCAACGTCGTCATCGACGCCGGCTGGATCAAGAAGGACGAGGTCTGCGCGGGCGTTGCCGCCGGCAGCGTCACGGTCTGCAACTAAGCCTTGCCGACATTCGATCTCACGAATTGCGCCGCGGCCTGAAAGCCGCGGCGTTTTCTCAAAAGATTGCGGTTCCGCCTCAGGCGGCTAGCTTCTAGGCTGAGTTCCGGCATCCGCGCCAGACAGCAAGCCGGCGGGAGGAAAGCATGACCGATACGACGTCTACCCAACCGGCGGACACCGCGCGCGCGTCGGAACTCGGCACTGTCGCCCGGTTCCTGAAGGCGACCGAGCTCGACACCCGCATGCTCGGCATGATCGGCGCGCTGCTCCTGATCTGGGTTGGGCTGCATGTGATCTCCAGCCTGCGGCTCGGCGTCAACCCGCTCGACTTCGACAGCCGCACCTTCCTCACGCCGCGCAATCTCTGGAACCTGTCTGTGCAGACGTCGGCCGTGGCGATCATGGCCTCCGGCATGGTGCTGGTCATCGTCATGCGCAACATCGACCTGTCCGTTGGATCAGCCGAAGGGGTGATCGGCATGGTCATGGGCTTTGCCCAGGTGCATTTCCTGGTTCGCTTTGTCGGGCTTGAGCTCGGCAACCCGTGGATCTGGGTCCTGGCATTACTGATCGGCCTGGCGCTCGGCCTCATCATCGGCGCCTTCCAGGGCTTCGTCATCGCCTATCTCGAAGTGCCGGCCTTCATCGTCACGCTGGGGGGATTGCTGGTATGGCGGGGCGCCGCCTGGTGGGTCACCAGCGGCCAGACCGTTGCGCCGCTCGACGCCACCTTCCAGCTGATGGGCGGCGGCCCGGCAGGCTCGATCGGCGCCAAATGGAGCTGGGCCGTCGGCATCGTCGCCTGTCTGGCGGTCATTTTCATGCATTTCAACGGCCGCGTGCAGCGCAAGCGCTTCCGCTTCCCGCTGCGCCCGGTCTGGGCCGAGACGCTGCTTGCCACGGTCACCTGCGCGATCATCCTCGGCGCCGTGTGGCTCGCCAACTCCTATCCATGGCCCGTCGGCATCGTGAACCGCTACGCCGCCGCCAACAACATCACCATCCCCGAAGGCGGGCTGTTCATCGCGCATGGCATCGCCATTCCGGTGCTGATGGCGGTTGCCGTCGGCCTGATCATGACCTTCGTCACCAAGCGCACGCGTTTCGGCCGCTATGTCTTTGCCATCGGCGGCAATCCGGAAGCGGCCAACCTCGCCGGCATCAACACGCGCTGGATCACCATGAAGGTGTTCATGATCATGGGCGTGCTGGCGACGATCGCGGCTGCGATCTCATCCGCCAGGCAGAATTCGTCCACCAATGCGCTCGGAACGCTGGACGAACTTTTGGTCATTGCCGCGGCCGTCATCGGCGGCACTTCGCTTGCCGGCGGTTCGGGCACCGTGCTCGGTGCCATGCTCGGCGCGCTTCTGATGCAGTCGCTGCAGTCCGGCATGGTGCTGCTCGGCGTCGACTCGCCGTTGCAGAGCATCGTGGTGGGCGCCGTGCTGGTCGTGGCGGTTTGGCTCGACACCCTCTATCGCAAGCGCGTGTGAGCAACGGGAGGAAAAGGATCATGGCCGACAAGACCGCTCCCGCCGGCGTTCCGCTGGTTGACATGCGCAACATCTCGATCGCGTTCGGCGGCATCCGCGCCGTCGACGATGCGTCGGTCGATCTCTTCCCCGGCGAAGTGATGGCGCTGCTCGGCCACAATGGCGCCGGCAAATCGACGCTGATCAAGATCCTGTCCGGCGCCTATAAGCGCGACAGCGGGCAGATATTCATCAATGGCGAGGAGGCTTCGATCTCCAATCCGCGCGACGCCAAAAAATACGGCGTCGAGACGATCTACCAGACGCTGGCGCTGGCCGACAATGTCGATGCCGCGGCCAATCTCTTCCTCGGCCGCGAGCTGATGACGGGCTGGGGCACGCTGGACGACGTCGCCATGGAAGCCGAGGCGCGCAAGGTGATGGGCCGGCTCAATCCGCGTTTCCAGCGCTTCAAGGAGCCGGTCATCAAGCTGTCGGGCGGACAGCGGCAATCGGTAGCGATCGCGCGCGCAATCCTGTTTAATGCCCGCATCCTGATCATGGACGAGCCGACGGCGGCGCTCGGCCCGCAGGAGACGGCGCAGGTCGGGGAACTGGTCAAGCAGCTCAAGGCCGAAGGCATCGGCATCTTCCTGATCAGCCACGACATCCACGACGTTTTCGATCTCGCCGACCGGGTCTGCGTGATGAAGAACGGCCAGGTGGTCGGCACCGCGCGCACCACCGATGTCACCCAGGACGAGGTGCTCGGCATGATCATTTTGGGCAAATGCCCGCCGGGCGCCATTCCGGGTCCAGGCGCGCTGAAGATCGCGGCATAAAAACTGACAGATAGCCGGCTAATTAACGGTACGTGATGTACCAACCGCGGTGATGATTTGACCGCGCCATTGTATTGGCGGGGAGACTTGCCCATAAAGATCGTTGACCATCCACGGGCCGCATCTTTGAATTGAAGAAGCTCTTTCCGATCGTTGCCTTTGTCGCCGTCGCGCTGATCAGCCTGACGATGGCGGGGTTCGCTTACTTCGCGACGCAGGAGGCGGCTCGGATCAAGTTCGAGGGCACCGCCGATGACGCGTTGAACCGCATCGAAAGCCGCATCGACCTGCATCTGTCGCTGCTGCGATCGACGCAGGCGCTGTTCGATGCCCGCAACGGCGACATCACGCGCGGCGAGTTCAAAGCCTTCTTCACCGCCCTCGACATAGCCGACAATTTCGCGGGGCTTCGCGGTATCGGCTTCCTGAGACTGGCAAAGACCGGCGACGAGGCGGCGGTCGAACGCGATATCCTGCACGACCTGGGGTCGGAGCACCCGATCTACCCCGCGACAACCGAGCCATGGCGCGCGCCAATCGTGCTGTTCGAGCCGCTCGATACGTCCAACCAGTCGATCATCGGCTTCGACATGTTCAGCGAGCCGGTACGGCGCGCGGCGATCGAAAAGGCGATGGCCGACGACCAGCAGCATGCGAGCGGCGTTGTCCAGCTCGGCCAGGGTGCCGGCGTGACGCAGACCTTCACCGGGTTCCTGGTTTTTGTGCGCCTGAACATCGAAACCGCGCCCGAGGTGATTAATGCAAGCCGCTCCTCTACGGCCGGCTTTCTCTACGCTGCCTTCCGCGCGCAGGACCTGTTCCAGGTCGCGCTCAGCCATTCTCCGCTGCTGCCGGTCAATGTCGAGGTCTATGACGGCAAGCCCGAGGACGGCAATCTTTTGTTCCGTTCGGAGGCGCCGCCGGCAGAACGCATCGGGGTGACGCTTCTGGCGCGTCGCGATATCGTTGTCGCGGGCCGGCCCTGGACCGTGCTGTTCAGGCCGACAAGCGCCTTCGAACCGCCGTCCTCGCGCGCCATTCCGGTGATGCTCGGGCTGTTCGGCCTCTTGCTTGCAGGGGCCATCGCGCTGGTGGCGCGCTATCAGGAGCGCGCCTATGAGGCGAAGTCGGCGCTGCACGAGGCGACCGAAAAGAGCCTGCTGGAAAAGGACCTGATCCTGCAGGAGATGAAACACCGCATCAAGAATTCGATCACCCGCGTGCTGGCGATCGCGCGGCAGACGGCCTCGCAAGCCACTGACGTCAAGGAGTTTTCGGCTTCGTTCTCGGCGCGCCTGCAGGCCATGGCCGCGTCGCAGGATATGCTGACGCGCTCGCGCTGGCAGAAGGCCGATCTTGGCGACCTGCTGCGCATCGAACTTGGACAGGTGTTCGGCAAGGATCTTCCCGAAGGCGTGTTGTCGGGGCCGCAGGTGCTGCTCGACGAGACGACGACGCAAGCGCTCGGGCTGACCTTCCACGAACTCGCCACGAACGCGCTGAAATATGGCGAAGCCGGCAGTTCGGTGGGCGCCCTCAAGGTCGACTGGAGCATTGAAGGGCGCGATCGCGAGCGGACGCTGCTTTTGAATTGGCGCGAAACGGGCCAGAAGGATCTGGAAGCACCGGCCAAGACCGGCTTCGGCACCAAGCTGATAGACCTCAATGTCACGCGCGAATTGCGCGGCACGATCTCGCGCAACTACCGTGACGACGGTCTGAAGGTGGAAATCAGGATCCCGCTGGTCGCGTGAGCGGGCCAAAAATCCTGGGCGGCGAATAAGCGATTCGAAAGCGGAGAGAACCGGAGGCCGGCTGCCGGCCCCCGGTTTTTCAGGTGCTGAACTAGTTGCAGCGAGCCGTGTAGATCCGGCCGCGATGATCGCGATACTGGCAGTAGCCGTTGCGCAGGTTGCGAACCAGAAGGCCCGACCCGGCACCGACGGCCGCGCCGATCAGCGCACCCTTGCCGCCGCCGACCAGGCCGCCCACACCAGCGCCGATCAGGCCGCCGCCGACGACGTCCTGCTCGGTCGTGGTACAGCCGCTGACGGCGACCACGGCAACCATGGCAATGATCATCTTCCGCATAGAATTGCTCCTCACTTTTGTCCTCACTTTCGGCAGTGCCACCAGCCGTTTAGCATGAAAAAACATGCTTTGCCTGCCAGATTTCACTGTTGCCTAACGCAGTCTTTTCCGGGCGCTCGCCGTCCGACGCGACAAGCACGCCGGAGACCTCCAGGGATGCGATCAGCGCTTCAAAGTTCTGTCTTGATCCTGCCCGGGTCAGAACAATTGCCAGGCCGCGACCAAGGCCATGGCGGCCAGAAGCGCAAACGCGCCCATGCGGGGCGAAAAATGCGACGATCGCGGCGCCGGTGGCGGCTCGGCTTCCTGGAAGCCGCTCATGGAGATGCGGGCGGCCTGCTCCAGCCTGTTCATGTCCGGAACCATCGTCAGTCTCCCAGGTCGCGCCGGCGCGGACGGGTTTCCGGCGCATTGTAGCCGGGAGTACAGAATCGAACTTTATGGTGAACAGCCGGTTAAGACCTTTGCCGGCAAGGCTCCGTTTTGATGGAAGGCTAGGGCGAGGTCGCTGAACCTGAACGTTGCGCACTTTTCCTGGAATAGCTCTCACGCTATCGGCGGCACGATCAATCCGTCTCGAAGTTCCCTTGCGGAACGGTGAGGCGATATTCGATCCGATCCTCGCCGATTTCCAGCGTCGCGGAACCGTTAAGCGACATCGGCACGACGCGTTCCAGCGCCACGCTGCCGAAGCGCTTCTCATTGCGCCGCGCGTCGCCGACCGTTTCGGTCCAGGTCAGCAAAAGCTTAGGCGAGGTTCCGTTTTCGGGATCGAGCCTGGCGCGCACCTCGACATGGCCCTCCGGCCGGGACAACGCGCCATAGCTTACGGAATTCACGGCCAGCTCATGCATGGCCAGGCCGATATGCAGGGCAGCGTTGGGATTGAGATAAGGATTTTCGCCCATGAACCGCAGGCTTTTAGCCAGATCGCTGCTATAGCGGCCGACCTGGCCGGATACGAGTTCCCGCAGTGCGGCACCCCGCCAGTTGGAGGAAGTGACCAGATCCTGCGAGGAAGCGAGCGATTGCAGGCGGCCGCGGAACCGCGCCAGGAAGTCGCCAAGCGTCTCCGTATAGCGCCCGGTCTGCGTGGCGATGCTCTGGATAATGGCCAGGAGATTTTTCGATCGATGGCTGACTTCGCGCAGCAATGCCTTCAGCGTCTGCTCGCGGCGTTTCTGCTCCGTCGTCTCCACCATCGTGGTAACGACGCCGAGGACGTCGCCGGCTTCCCCGCGGTCGGCGTCGATCCAAAGCTGGAACCAGCGGACGCCATGGCTTCCCGGAATGCTGAGCTCGAGCTGATCCGCATTGCCGGACTCGATCACCCCGAGTTTGGCGGCTTGTATGCGCTCGGCCTGCGCCGGCGAAAGCAAATCCTTGCCGTCGGCCGTTTCGGACGCCCAGGGCGCGTTCATATTACGCGCCCAGACAGTCTTCATCTGCCGGTCTTGGTAGAGAACCGAGATCCCGGCATTGTGCAGAGCATGAAGCAAGGCCCGCCCGACTTGCATCCCACTCTCCGAGGGATGCATCGCGATCACTTCGCCGTTCTGCTTCTTGCCGCCGTCTTTCGTAAAACTCTCGGAAGGCATTGGAAACATCCCGCGCTAGTCCATGAACGGCTCAATCCGCAAACTGGTTCCGCCCGAGTGACCTCCCGAAATTCGCAGTGCTCTTCAAAAGCGGTCCGCCGGACGGTGCTCTTTCGAGGCGCCGCCCGGCGGTGGCTGGAAACCGTTTGAGGGGTGCGGCTTCCAGTGTTGCGGTCAAGCTCTCCTGAAGAGGGCGGCGATGAGCGAGATCACCAGGAAAGCGAGGAAAATGAAGAACAGAATCTGCGCGATGCCCGCCGATGTACCGGCGATGCCGCCGAACCCAAGCGCACCAGCGATGATCGCAACTACGAGAAATACGAGCGCCCAGTACAGCATGATGCGTCTCCTTCTTCTGTCGGGGAAAGAACGTGGCTCGGTTTCGTTTGTTCCACCATTTGCCGAAAAAGACGATCCCTTGAAGGGCTTTTCAAGTCGCAAACAGGGACGCGCCACACGCGGCGAAAAGCCTCGCCTGGCGGTCCAAGAGCTTAGCTTCCGCAGGCTCAGGCGGCGGCTTTGGCCTGGCGGTCGAAGAACAGAGCTTGGCTGATTAAAGCTTTGACCATGTCCGGATTGAAAGGCTTTGTGACCAGAAAGGCCGGCTCCGGGCGCTCGCCGGTCAGGAGGCGTTCCGGAAAGGCGGTGATGAAGATCACCGGCACCGGTGTCGAGGACAAAATCTCGTTGACGGCTTCGATACCCGAGCTGCCGTCGGCGAGCTGGATGTCGGCCAGGACCATTTTCGGCCGCGTCCTGCCGAACAAGGCCACCGCCTCGGCATGGGTGCGCGCCGTGCCGACCACGCGGTGGCCAAGACTTTCGACCATTTCCTCGATATCCATGGCGATTAGAGGCTCGTCCTCGATGATCAGCACGTCGGTCGCCACCTGGCGGGAAATCTCGTTGCTTGCCTGGGCCAGCAGCTCCGAGAATTCTTCTTCCTCGACGTCGAGGATTTCAGCCGCCTCGTCCTCGCTGAAGCCCTCGACGGCAACCAGAAGGAAAGCCTGCCGCGGACGGGGCGCGAGCGCATTCAGATTGGCCGCAGCCCGCTGCTCCCAGGCGGTCTGTGCCTGTTCCTGCGGCACGCGGATGGCGACGGAGGTGAACAATCTGGCGAAGACCTTGTAGAGCGCGATGCGGTCACTCGAGGCTTCGGGGAAGATATTGGTGTCGGCGATAATGGCTTCTAACATCGCGGCGACCAGCGCGTCACCGCTCTCCTGCGAGCCCGTTACTGCCCGCGAGAAGCGGCGCAGGAACGGAAGATGCGGAGCGATGGTAGCTGACAAACTCATTATTGACGTCTCCCTCAGATGACGTTGCATTTTCGAGACTAAACCGACTACGCACCCCGGATTTCAAACGCAGGCTTCCGGAAAAAGTTCCGCCGGCTTGGGAACTAAATTACAAGGCGGGCGTTTCGGGACTTCGGGATGGGCAACCAGACGAGGGTTCCGCTTGCGTTGTGGTTTGAAGCTGAAGAGCGGTTCGGGTGCTGGAAACTAGGGCTAATATGAAAGAAATGTCAAAAAAACAAATGCCTGATGCCGTAAGCAGGCATCGGAACGGGGATGGCAACCCGCTGGGGGCAAACTCCGAAATCGCCCGTAAGCTCAAACAGTATTATGACGAGCTGGTCTCGGACCGTGTACCGGACCGTTTCGCTCAGTTGCTCAGCCAGCTGGAACAGGCCGAACCTGCCCAGAAAAAGGACTGAGGCATGGCGGCCGTATCCCAGAGCTTCAAGACCGAGCTGCTCGGCGCGATTCCGAGCCTGCGCGCTTTCGCCGTGTCGCTGACGCAGAACGCCGATCGGGCCGACGACCTTGTCCAGGAAACGCTGGTCAAGGCGTGGGACAAGCATGAAAGCTTCCAGCCCGGCACCAATTTGAAGGCATGGCTGTTCACCATCCTGCGCAACGAATTCTATTCGCAGATGCGCAAGCGCGGCCGCGAAGTGCAGGACAGCGACGGCATCATGACGGCCAGGCTTGCCGTGCACCCGGCCCAGCACGGCCAGCTCGACCTCAAGGATTTCCGCGGCGCGCTCGAGCAACTGCCCGAGGACCAGCGCGAAGCCATCATCCTGATCGGTGCTTCAGGCTTCTCCTACGAAGAAGCCGCCGAGATCTGCGGCTGCGCGGTCGGCACGATCAAGAGCCGCGTCAGCCGGGCGCGCGCCAGGCTGCAGGAGATCCTCAAGATTTCCGGAGAAGACGAGTTCGGGCCTGACGCGATCTCGGCGCAGGTCACAGGTTCGAACGCGGCTTGAGCCGATCTCTACCATTGCGGCTGCAAGGGTAACCTCAGGCCGGGGCGGCCCGGCCGCAGGCCAGGGCCACGGCTTCGACAAGATCGTCGCCCGAGAAGGGCTTGGTGACCAGGCGGATGTCCGGGAACGCGTCCTTGATCTCGTCCGAATCGGAATAGCCGGAGGCAAATACGAACGGCAGGCCCTCGCTGCGCAGCCGGGCGGCGAAATCCAGGGTCGAGACGCCTGCGAGCATCAGGTCGACCACCGCCGCGTCGAAGCGCGGAGACAGAGCTTCTCCGTCGATGTCGGCGATCTCTCGGGCGATCGTCACTTCGGCGGCGCCGTGGTCGCGGCAAAGCTGCTCGACGTCCAGTGCGATCAGGAACTCATCTTCCAGTACGAGGATACGCAGTCCGTCGAGCAATGCTGGCACTTCTCGGTTTTCTCCTGGGGCAGGGCCGCACTGATGCGCGGAATTCGCTGCCATGTCATTTAAAAAAGACATGGGACGCGGTCTCGCGGAACCCCTGCCGGTCTCAAGCGTTTCCCTGCGCCCACGAAGGGCAGGGATTTCGAAGAGGGGTCGAAATGTCCAGCCAAAGCGCACATCCGGCTGCGAGTCGTCAATATCCTTGCGAAGTGTGTCCGTTGCGGTCGTTGCCCGCCTTTCGCGCGTTCGACACGCAGGAGCTGTCGTTCGTAAGCACTTTCAAGCGTGGCGAGCTAGCCGTCGACAAGGGGGCGACAGTCCTGGTCGAAGGCAGCCACAGCGCGCATCTCTACACCGTGCTGTCGGGCTGGGCGTTCCGTTACAAGCTCTTGCCCGACGGGCGCCGGCAGATCCTTAATTTTTCCATGCCCGGCGACCTCATCGGTTTGCAGGGAAGCTTGATGGGCGAGATGCAGCATTCCGTCGAGGCCTTGTCAACGATGCTGTTGTGCGTCTTCGAGCGCGAACAGCTGCAGGAACTTTATCGCAATTATCCGGGTCTTGCCTACGATATCACCTGGATCGCGTCGCGCGAGGAACGGATGCTGGACGAGAACCTGCTCAGCATCGGACGCCGCACCGCGCTCGAACGAGCGGCCTACCTCATCGCCTTTATCACCAGCCGGGCGCGCAGTGCCGGAGTGAACGGCCAGACGCCGGTGCGGATACCTATCACGCAACAGCATATCGCCGACACCCTAGGCCTTTCGCTGGTCCATACCAACAAGACGATCCGCAAGCTGATGGACCGCAAGCTCATCCTATGGCGAGACGGCGGCTGCGAAGTGGTCGACTATGACGGACTGAAGAAGCTCGCCCGCTGGGAGGGGCTCGGCGAGGAACGCCGTCCGCTGATCTAGGCCGGTTGGAGCCGCTGAAAGGGGAACTTTGACACAGAACGGACGTTGAAATCCAAGCAAACCCAGGGAGTTAGAGATGGCAACCGCCGCAGGCAGATCCGCAACAGATGAAGCGACCACCGCCGACCTAGAGGCCGATATCGAGCAATTGAAAGTGGACATCCAGAAACTCACGGAGCAGCTCGCCAAGACCGGTCAACACGGTTATGGGGCGGCGCGCCATGCCGCTGCGGAGGGCGTCGAACAATTGCGCGCGCAAGGTGAAGCAGCCTTCGAGAGCATGCGGAGCAGCGCCGAAGACATTGAAGCGCAGCTGGTAGCCAAGGTGCGCGAGAAGCCCGTGACATCGCTGGCCATCGCGGCGGGCCTCGGTTTCCTCTTCGCCCTGCTTTCCCGCCGCTAACCTCAGATGGGGACGCTTGTCTCGCTGGTCTCCGCCCTTGCCTCGGGCGAGGCAATGGCGGCTTTGCAAAAGGCAAAAACGACGGCAATCTTCTACGGACTCGCCGCCGTTTTCACCTTGTGCGCTGTCGGCTTCCTCATCTGCGCCGTCTATATCTGGCTGGCGGCGCGCTATGGACAGCTGGCGACCAGTCTCGGCTTCGGCATCGGGTTCATGGTGCTTGCCGGGCTCACCCTTGTCATTCACAAGCTGACGATGAGTATGCGGAGCAGGCGGCGCGCGAAACGGCGGCAGGCCGACATGACCGCGCTGGGCGTCACCGCGGCACTTGCATTGCTTCCGGCCCTTGCCAAGGGCAAGGGCGGAGCCATCATCGCGCCCGCCCTGGCGGTCTTGGCCTACGCCATCTATCGCGAGAATGCCAAGCCCAAGCCGCGCAGGCCGGATCAGGAGGACATGCATTAGACTACTCGAGACTGCTCGACTTGTCTAAAAGACTACTCGAGACTGCTCGACTTGTCTAAAGGCCGGTGGCCCGCTCCAAGCTCGCCAACCTCAAACCCGTGCCCTGATCTGTTCGTCCAATGATGGCGAAAGCGATGCCACCCGGTCTGGAACCTTCACGCAAAGGGCCCGTTACCCGACCGTGCTGCGCCTGAAAAGCCGCCGCCACGCAACATGGAGGCCAATCATGACCAAGATCGTTCCTGAAAACAAAGCCCGTCAGGGACACTGGGGCTGGCATGCTCTGAGGATACTCATCGCCGGCCTGTTGCTGGTGTTCATTGCGTGGGGCGCGGTGGAGATTTACGGGGAATTGATAAAGTCGCCGAATTCCGACGCGCAGCATGTACCGCAGCCGCCCGGCACCGAGCAGGGCCCAGCTCCCGCCCAACCGACCTCGCAACCCTGAAGGAGCGCTTTCCGCTCAAGCCGCCTTTGCGCTGACGCCGCGCGCCGGAACGAGGACGTTCAGCGCGCCGGGGTGGATTTCGACTGTTGTCTCGCGCTCCACCCGGATCAACTCGCCATCCATGACGGCTCTGACCTTTTTGACTGAAGAGTGGATTTTCAGCACCGCCCTGTCTGCCTGATGCACCTCGACATGCGCGCTCTGGCGCCACCTGCCGCGCAGCATGTCCAGCAAAAGCTTTGCCAGATGATGGCGACGGCGTGCGACGCTGACATAGATGCCGAGCACGCCGCCGGCCGGATTGTCGGCATAGGGCAGATGGCCTTCGCCGAACAGGTTGTTGGAAATGCCGATGCCGGTGGTGCGGGTTACAATTTCGGTCTTGCCGATGGTCAGACTCACCTTCAGTGCCGGCGGGTTCTTGATAGCCGCCCATGCGGCGCGCGCGGATGCCTGCATTTTTCCAAGTCGCGAACCGAATTCCATTTTTTCGCGCAGCTGGACCATCTTTGCATGCATGCCGATGGAAAACTGATGAACGAAGGGCTGGCCGTTGGCGCTCGCCATGTCGACGGCGATCACCTCTCCGTCGGCGAAGGACTTCAACGCACCCTCCAGTGTCTGCGGAATGCCAAGGCCGCGGGCGAAGAGGTTCATCGTGCCGGCCGGGAGAATGGCCAAGGCCTTCTTCTTGTTCATGAGAAGGGAAGCGGCCGTGGAAATTGTGCCGTCCCCGCCGCCAGCGAGAACGACGTCGACGCTCCGCTTGGCGATGGCTTTTTCCAATGCTGCAGCGATGTCACGACCGGCAACGATTTCAATCTGAACGGAATGACCGGCGGCTTCGAGGATCTGACGCAGCTGGTCGGCGAAAGCCTGGATGTCGATGGTGCGGAACGTGCCGCCATCCTGGTTCAGCACCGCAGCAATCCACATTCCCGCTCCGTATCTTTCTGGACTGGGCGGACGACGCCTCAGCCGCAGCCCAAACGAAAGTGCCGGCGCAAGGTTCCCCCGCGGTCAGGAATCAGCGCGACGGGGCGGCGGCGGCTTTTGGAACAAGGCCAAGTTGGAACAAGGTCACGGACACAACGTTGTGATCCTGTCGATACTGTCGCGCCCGCCACGCCGTTCAGAGGCCGCGCGGGACAGCGCCATGCACAAAGATCAGGCACGAGGAGAGATTATTATGATCCGCACTCTTTTTGCGACCACCGCGATCGCGACGCTGCTCGCGAGTGGCGCTTTTGCACAGACAACTCCCGCCCCGGCTCCACAGGCCCCAGCAGCGGAAAACACGGCTCCTGTTCCCCGCGCCGAGGGCGCCCTGATGACCAATATCATCGGCGAGTCCGTCTACAATGGCACCGGTGATGACGCCCAGAACATCGGCAAGGTGGATGATGTCGTTTTCGATTCCGCCGGCAAAGCCAAGTCCGCAATCATCGGCGTCGGGGGATTCCTCGGCGTGGGCAAGAAGGACGTCGCTTTCGACTACGGCAAGCTGGAATGGGCCGAGAAGAACGGCGACCGGTGGCTGGTTGTCAAGTCCACCAAGGATGAGCTGAACGCCTTGCCGGCGTTCGACCGCAAGCCTTACGATCCGGCGCCGGCGCAGTCTACCGACGCTACGCAGCCCGCCAACAACACGACAACAGCGCAGGCTCCCGCTGCGGCGCCGGCCGAGCCGGTGAAGAAGGCGGAGGGCAATCTGGCCACGAACATCATGGGCGAGTCGGTCTATAACGGCACTGGGGACAACGCCCAGAAGATCGGCGACGTGAAGGACATCGTGCTTGCCAAGGACGGCAAGGCCGAGTCGCTGGTGATCGGCGTCGGCGGCTTCCTCGGCATCGGCACGAAGAACGTCACTTTCGACTTCGACAAGGCGAAATGGGCGGAGAAGAACGGCGACCGCTGGCTGGTGGCCGAGACGACGAAGGAGCAGCTGCAGGCCCAGCCGGAGTTCGACCGCAAGCCTTATGATCCGGCGGCTGGCTCGACGACGGCCGCGAACAATGCGCCGGCAACCACCACGCCTGCGGTGGTCTCTTCGGGCACGACGTCCGATAAGGCAGCGAAGCCGGCAGAGCCCGCCAAGTCGACGGCCGAGAACAAGCCTGCGACGCCGCCGGCCCAGAGCACGGCCGAGAACAAGCCCGCCGCTAACGGCACCGCCGCCACCGACCAGACCAAGACCGCGTCCATCGACAAATCGACGCTGAGCGAAATGCCCATGGGCAACATCCGCGTCGACGACCTCAAGGGCACGACGGTCTATGGCGCCAACGATGCCGAGATCGGTTCGATCGGCGATGTCGTGCTGACGCCCGACAACAAGCCGGACGCGGTCGTTGTCGATGTCGGCGGCTTCCTCGGCATCGGCGCCAAGGAAGTGGCGATCGGCATGGACAAGCTCAAGTTCATGACCGACAAGAACGGCAAGAAATATCTATACACCAACTTCACCAAGGAGCAGCTGCAGGCGCAGACGGCTTATGACAAGAGCAGTTATGCCGCCAACCGCGACCAGCAGCGGTTGATTCTGAAATGAGGCAATAGGCAGTAGGAAATAGGCAGTAGGCGAAAGAATGTTCTACTGCCTACTGCCTACTGCCTACTGCCTACTGCCTACTCACGTACCCGACCACTCCATCCTCAGTCAGTTCCGCCAAGGCCAGCGACTGATCGAGGTGAGCGGCGCGCCAGGCGAGCATCTTTTCCGCGAACTCCAGCCGTACCGGCAGATAGGTCGGGTCGTTAGCCAAATTGTTCAGCTCGCCCGGGTCCTTCGACAGGTCGAACAGAAGCGGCGGCAGGCCGCCGCCGAAATGGACATATTTGAAGTCCACGGTACGAAGGACGGCGAGGTTGCAAGCGCGCGATCCGATGCCGAAATGGCGCTCGGCTTCGCCTTTGGCGACAGTGCGGAAATCAAACTCCCAACGCGCGGCGTCGCGCCAGTTCTGCGGTTCCTTGCCGTCTATCCACGGCGCGAGCGAGCTGCCGTCGAGGTGGCGCTGCGGCGCGGCGCCGATCAGGTCGAGCAAGGTGGGGAAGACATCGACGGCTTCGGTGAAATGATCCACAGACGAGCCCGCCGCGGCGGTCCGGCGCGGATCCCGGACGATCAGCGGAATGTGATAGCTGGCGTCGAAGAAGCCGCCTTTGCCGAGCATGAAATGGTCGCCCATCATCTCGGCATGATCGGAGGTCAGCACGATGACGGTGTGGTCCCAGGCGCCCGCTGATTTGATCGCCTGCCAGATGCGGCCGAGCTGCGCGTCGACCTCGGAGATCATGCCGTAGTAGATCGCGCGGATGCGGCGAAAGTTCTCCTCGCTCCAATCCGCCACCTTGCCCTCGATGCCGGGGATGAATTTTGTCCGCTTCTGCCCGGCGAGATCGTAGGCGAGATAGGGATGGCTCTCGGCTTCGTCTTCCGGGTTTGCTGCGCGGTTGAAAGCGGGCCCTTCGGCCGGATCATACATACTGTTGTAGGGTTCGGGCACGATGAAGGGCGGGTGCGGGCTGATGAAGGAGACATGCGCGAACCACGGCGCGTGCTCTTCCTGCTCGCCAAGCCAGCGGATGAATTCGCCGGCCAGGAAAGCGGTCGACGTCTGGTCTTTCGAATAGACGGGCGGTGCGTTGGTCACGCCGCGTTCCGCCTGGCCGCGGGCCGGACGGTGGATGTCGGGGCTGCCTTCGCCGGTGTCGACGCCTTGCGCGCGCAGCCACGACAGCCATTGCTTCTGATGCTCGGGCAGGGCCTGGCGCAAGGTGAAGCCCGGCAGCACCCCCTCATAGCTGCGCAGCCGCGGATCCCCGGCCGCCAGCTGGCGCGGATCGAGCGACACATCGGTGTAGCCGAACAGGGTGGGATCATAGCCCGCCGCGCGCGCCGAAAGCGCGATGTTGCCATGGCGCGCATCAAGCGGCGTGCCATTGCGGCAGACGCGGTTGTTCATCTGGTAGAGCCCGGTGTAGAGGCACGCGCGGGCAGGAGAGCACGGCGCCGCCCCGGCATAGTGGCGGCGGAAAAGCACGCCCTCCGCAGCGAGCGCATCCACATTCGGCGTCTTCACCACCGGATGGCCGGCCGCCGAGAGGCAATCGCCGCGCCACTGGTCGCAGGTGATGAGGAGAACATTCGGGCGGCTCGGCTGATTGTCCAAGATCGTCTCCTTGTGGAAGCGCTCAGATGGACCGGAAATCACCGGCGTTGCAAGCCAATGCCGGTGATAGATTGGTGAACATATTTTGAAGAGTTGTTCACTTTTATGACACAGTCCATTCTGTGTTTGCCCGCTTTGCCGCCAGCCCGCCCATCCTCATATTGGCGTGGACAGCGGCGAGGGCCGCACAAGGACAAGGGAAGGAGCACTATCATGCTCAATCAGATCCAGGGGTTGCATCACGTCACCTCGATGGCGAGCGATGCACGCCGCAACAATGAGTTCTTTACAAAAAAGCTCGGCTTGCGCCGGGTGAAGAAGACCGTCAATTTCGACGCGCCGGACGTCTACCATCTCTATTACGCCGACGAGGTCGGCACGCCGGGTTCGGTGATGACCTATTTCCCGTTCCCCGATATCGCCAAGGGCAGACACGGCGTCGGCGAGGTGGCGACAACGGTGTTCTCAGTGCCGGAAGGCACGTTGGCCTATTGGGAAAAGCGCTTCGCCGAGGAGGGCGTGGGCAATGTTGCCCGCACCGAAAGCTTCGGCGAAAAGCGGCTCACCTTCACCGGCCCGGACGGCGACAGTTTCGCGCTCGTCGAGGACAAGACCGACAAGCGGGCGCCCTGGGTCAAGGGCGGCGTTCCCGGCGACGAGGCGATCCGAGGCTTCCACTCGGTCTCGCTCCGGCTGAAGGATGGCGGCGCCACCGAGGAGCTGCTGAAATTCATGGGCTATGAGGAGGTCGACAAGTCCGGCAATATCCGCCGGCTGTCGATCAAGAACGGCAACGGCGCCGATGTCGTCGACATCGAATCGTTGCCGGGTGCCGGCTTTGCCAATCTTGGCGCCGGCTCGGTGCATCACGTTGCCTTCGCGGTCGAGGATCGTGCCAAGCAGCTGGAAGTACGCAAGGCGCTGGTCGACACGGGCTATGGGGTGACGCCGGTTATCGACCGCGATTATTTCTGGGCGATCTATTTCCGCACGCCGGGTGGCGTGCTGTTCGAGGTCTCCACCAACGAACCGGGCTTCGACCGCGACGAGGACACCGCGCATCTCGGCGAGGCGCTGAAGCTGCCGACGCAGCATCAGCATTTGAGGCCTTACCTCGAAGAACACCTGCCGAAGCTGGAAGACTGAAGCCATGAGCAAGGACGCTTACATCCACAAGGTGCTGCCCGGTTCGCCGGGCAGTCCGCTGCTCTTCGTCCTGCACGGCACCGGCGCCGACGAGAACCAGCTTCTCGGTTTCGGCCGCGAGCTTCTGCCTTCGGCGACGATCGTGTCGCCGCGCGGCGATGTGTCGGAGCACGGTGCTGCGCGCTTCTTCCGCCGTACCGGCGAGGGCGTGTACGACATGGACGACCTGGCGCGCGCGACATCGAAGATGGCAGGCTTCGTCAAGGCGCATGCCGAAGCGGCAAAACCCTCGGCGGTCTTCGGCCTCGGCTACTCCAACGGCGCCAACCTCCTGGCTTCGGTGGTGTTTGCCGAGCCCGGTCTGTTCGACGCCACGGCGCTGATGCATCCGCTGATCCCGTTCGAGCCGCAGGTGCAGGGCAGTCTTGCCGGCCGCCATATCCTGATCACGGCCGGCAAACGCGATCCGATCTGCCCGCCCAATTTGACGTCGCGGCTCGAGGCCTATTTGCGCGCCGACGGCGCCGATGTCACAGTGGAATGGCACGACGGCGGGCATGAGGTTCGGCCGAATGAAATCGAGGCGGCGCGGCGGTTTTTCGCGCCGGCGCCGGTTGCCGAAGGAGGCAAGTAAAAATGGCTGACCAACTGCCCGAGATCGAACTGGAAGACCGCGGCTCAAAGGGGCGCTATGTGCTGCGCGGCCCCGGCGGCGCCGAGGCCGAGATGACCTTCACCAAGATCGGCGAACACCAGCTGATCATCGACCACACCGAGGTGCCGGATGTGTTTCGCGGCCAGGGCGCCGGACTTCGGCTCGTCACCCGCGCGGTCGAGGATGCGCGCGCCGCCGGCAAGAAGATCATCCCGCTCTGCCCCTTCGCCAACGCCCAGTTCCGCCGCCACCCTGAATGGGCGGATGTGCTGAAGCAGTAGTGCCGTCTTCCCCTTGTGGGCCCACAAGGGGAGAAGGAAAAGAGCCAGCCCGGCATTTGCACCGTCCGGTCATCTTGCCTAAGTTGACGGTTCGCTCGGACGAAACCCGTCGTCCCGCCCGTCCCCGATTTTGAGTGGCTTCCCTGATGACCGATACCGACCTGATCCCCGTTTTCGACGGACACAACGACACGCTGCTTCGGCTCTACCAGTCGAAGGAAGCCGATGTCGAAAAGCTGTTCATCGAGGGGACTCCGGGCGGGCATATCGACCTACCGCGCGCCAGGAAGGGCGGCTTTGCCGGCGGCATGTTCGCGATTTTTCCGCCGCCGGTCGAAAAGTCGAAACGCAGCGCCGTGCCGCCGGCACCGAGCGACAATGAACCGCTGCCGCCCGAACTGCCGCAGGCCGATGCGATCACCTCGACCATCGGCATGGCTTCCATCCTGTTCCGGCTTGAGCGCGCCGGCGCGCTGACCGTCTGCCGCAGCGCCGGCGATGTGCGGGACGCGATGGCCAAGGACTCGATCGCGGCGGTGTTCCACATCGAAGGCGTCGAGGCGATCGATCCCGAGCTTGCCATGCTCGACGTGCTGCATGCTGCAGGTCTGCGTTCGCTGGGCATCGTCTGGAGCCGCCCCAACGCCTTCGGCAATGGCGTGCCGTTCCGCTTTCCGTCCTCGCCCGACACCGGGCCTGGCCTCACCGATGCCGGCAAGGCGCTGGTCAAGGCCTGCAACAAGCTCCGCATCATGATCGACCTCTCGCATCTCAACGAGAAGGGTTTTCGCGATGTCGCGGCGCTGAGCGACGCACCGCTGGTCGCGACCCATTCCAACGTGCATGCGATCTGTGGTCATTCGCGCAACCTGACCGACTGGCAGCTCGGCGCGATCCGTGAATCGGGCGGCATGGTGGGTCTTAACTTCGCCACCGGCTTCCTGCGCGAGGATGGCCGCATGAATGCCGACACCAGCCTCGACATCATGGTGCGCCACATCGATTCGCTTTTGCAGGCGCTGGGTGAGGACGGCGTCGGGCTGGGTTCGGATTTCGACGGCGCCATGATCCCGGCCGTTATCGGCGACGTCGCCGGCCTGCCCAAGCTCATCGATGCGCTGGCGGCCCACGGTTTCGGGCGCGCGCTGATCGAGAAGATCGCTTACCGGAATTGGTTGAGCGTGCTTGAACGCACGATCGGATAAGCCTCCCGTGTGAGTGCATGATCGCAGATTAAAAGATTGGAACCCAGCGCTTTTCACGTCGTCATTCTAGGGCGAAGCAGGAGCGAAGCTCCGTCGCGAAGACCCTAGAATCCATGCCGTTACCTTGGTCGAAGGGCGCGGCAGCGCAGAATTCTGGACCGCGGCAGCGCTTCGAGGTCACGGAATGGATTCTAGGGTCTGCGCCGCGTCGCTCCGCTCCTTGCTCCGCCCTAGAATGACGATCGCGCGGCACCGCCCTCGCGGCGCCGCCATACGTTTATGGGCTGCCTAAGAACCCATGCGTTTCAGCCATTCCTTGCCGACGCCGCGGTCGCGGATGATCGGCAAGGGATCCTCATGGTCGAGCCGGGCGCAGATGCGGTAGACCTCCAGCGTCTCGGCGTTCATCTCGCCGCGCTTGAAAAAGAACATCGCCGCAGCGTAGCGGGTGCGGCCGGACCACATCTCGCCGAGCGGCGTGTTGACCAGCTCCCACTGCTCGGCGGCTTCCGCTTCCAGATCTTCCGCTTCGCTTGCCATGGTCAAAAGTCCGCCGGCGGGTTGGCTGTGCGGCGGTCGAGCTTGATGAAGGGCCTCTGCACCACCTTCGCCTTCTTCATCAGCTTCTGGTACTGCAGCTCGCGCATGGCGTAAATCTCGACCCAGAGTTCGTCGACGATCGTGTCGCCATAGGGCCGCTGCAGCGAGGCGAGCGCGATGTTGCGCTCGGCCATCGGCGACCACATCGCCGCGCTGACCAGCCCGACCTCCTGGCTCTTCTTGTAGTAGACGATCGCATGCTCGGCCGGGATGTTGCCTTCGATCTCCAGGCCGACCAGCACGTGACGAAGCTTCTTCTTCGTCCGGGCTTCGAGGATGGCGCGGCGGCCGTTGAAATGGCCTTTGTCCAGATCGATCATGAAGCCGAGGCCGATCTCGTCCGGCATGCGCAGGCGGTCGGCGCGGATGGCATGCTCGGCGGTGGTGAAGTCGGCGTTAGCGACGATCAGCCCGGCCTCCAGCCGGGCCCGGTTCAGCGCCGTATAGCCGATGGCACGGATGCCGCGCAGCTCGCCCGCCGCCATCAACCGGTCCCACAGGCTCAGTGCCTTGCCGGCCGGCACGAACAATTCGTAGCCGAGATCGCCGGTGAAGCCGGTGCGCGAGATGGTCACCGTAGCGCCGTCATGCGCGAACTCGGCGAGGTCGAAGACTTTAAGCTGCTCGACACCGGAAAAGCCCGCGTCGCGGAGGATGGCGAAGGACGTCGGACCTTGCAGCGCCAGTCCGGCGACGGTCTCCGTCTCTTCCTCGACGCTGACCTCATAGCCGATCGCGCTGTCGAGCAGCCAAGGCAGATGCCGCTCCTGCGAGCACAGCCGAAAGCGTGTCGGCGACAGCCGGCTCGGCACCCCTTCCAGCCGCGCATCGACGCGCTGGGCCTGAAGCAGGATTGGTACAGCTGGGCCGGCTACCGCGCGCCGCATTCGCTGTGGGACGAGGAGCTCGATATTTCGCCATCCGCAGCCAGGCGGCGTGCGGAAGTGGGATTGCGCGAGGGTGCGGGCTGCGTCGGTTTTCACATGACGATTCATGACGGCTTTCCTCTGCCGTAGAGCGCAGCTTCAGCGATCTGCAAAAACATCCCCTAGGCCCTCATAGCGATGATGTGGCGCGCGGCGTTGAAGCCGGGCGCGCCGGAGATGCCGCCGCCCGGATGCGAGCCGGCGCCGGCAAGGAACAGCCCTTCGAGCGGCGTATCATAGCCCGACCAGCCGGAGACCGGTCGCGACATCAGCATCTGGTCGGCCTGCAACTCGCCGTGGTGCCAGTGACCGCCGGGCATGCGGTAGCGCGCTTCGATGTCGGCGGGCGTCAAAAGCTCGAAGTGGCGGACCGTTGCGCCGATCCCCGGCGCATAGGTTTCGAGCTGCGCCATGATCGCCTTGAGGAAGCGCGGCTTGCCGGTGGCCCAGCCCTCTCTCAAAGCATAGGGCGCGTATTGCACCACGGCCGAAAGCACGCAGGCGCCGGACGGTGCGAGCGATGGGTCGGCCAGGCTGGGCAACGTGATCTCCATCACCGGCTCGGGCGAGAACTCGCCATATTTCGACGGGTTGAAGGCGCGCTCGACATGGTCGGGCGAAGGCGCGGCGACGAGGCGGCCCTTGTGGTCGGCGGCGTCGACGCCAGTAAATTGCGGCGGCCGGTCAAGCGCCAGATGGAGCTTGGCCGCATCACCCTTCATGCGAATGTTCTTCACCTTGCGCACGAAGCCGGTGTCGACCTCGCGCGACCCGACAAGCTCGAGGATCGTCGTCGCCGGATTGATGGCGGAGATGACGGCCTTGGCCCGCAGCGTTTCGCCGCCTTGAGTGACGACACCGACGGCGCGGCCCTTCTCGACGATGACCTTGGCTACCGGCGAGGCCGGGCGGACCGAAACGCTCGCCTTGTCCGCCGCCGCGCGAATGGCAGCGACGACAGCGCCCATGCCGCCTTTCGGCTGGACTTGCGCACCCGCAAGGCCGCCAATTTCGCCGGAAAGCCTGTAGTAGAGGCCGAGCAGTGAAGTCGGCGAGCGCGGCCCAAGATGCGAGCCGAGCGTCGCGTCGAAAGCAAGCAGGCCCTTCAGACGGTCGTCCGAGAGCTGCTCGTCGAGCAGGTCGTACACATTCATCAAAAGCACGCGCAGGAAGTCGCGCATATCTTCCTTGCCGAGCCTCTTCAGCGCCAGCGCGGTCTGGCCGAGCCCGGTCATCTCGGCGAGCGACATGCCGCCAAGACCAGGCGGACGGCGCGACAGGAAAGGCTTCAGCACGCCGGCATAGCGCAGCAATTGCGCGCGCAAATCTTTCCAGGCCGATTGCTCGGATGGGCTCGCACCCGTCAGCACCTCGCCATAGGCGCCGTGCAGCGTGAGCGGACCGTCCTTCGACAGCGCCACCGACGGCATGAAGTCGCCGTGCTCGACCGTCAGTCCGTGGCGTTCCAGCTCCAGCGTCTTCACCACATCGGGATGCAGTCGATTGAGCAGATGCGCGACCGTGGAGACGCGAAAGCCCGGCGCAAATTCCTCGGTGCGCGCGGCGCCGCCGACCTCGTTGCCGGCCTCGAGCAGCAGCACCGCGCGGCCAGACCTGGCCAGCGTTGCGGCGGCGACGAGGCCATTATGGCCGCCGCCGATGACGATGGCATCCCAGTTCAAATCAGATGACGTCATGGGCCGGGCTCATATGCAGGGTTGGCTTGGCGAGATCGCGCAGGATCTCGGCGGCGGCATTGCGTCCGGGCGCGCCCATGACGCCGCCGCCCGGATGGGTGGAAGAGCCGCACATGTAGAGCCCGCCGACCGGCGAGCGGTATTGCGCGTAGCCGGGCACCGGGCGGTTGAAGAGCAGCTGGTCGAAGGTGAGCTCGCCCTGAAAGATGTTGCCTTCGGTGAGGCCGACCTCGGCCTCGATCTCGCGCGGCGTGCGCACCTCCATGTGGACGATGCGGTCGCGGAAGCCGGGCGAATATTGCGCGACCTGCGCAATCACGCTTTCGGCGAAGCCGTCGCGGTCGGCGTCGGTCCAGTCGCGGCCGTCGATCTTGGGCGGCGCGTATTGCACGAAGCAGCTCATGAAATGCTTGCCCGGCGGCGCCATGGTCGGGTCGAGCGTGGTCGGGATCATCATGTCTAGGAAGGGATCGGCCGACCAGCGTCCGGCCTTCCGGTCGTCATAGGCGCGCTCCATGCGCTCGATGGAATCGGTGAAATGCATGTCGGCGCGGTAGGCCGGCGAGTCCTTAGGCAAAGCCGGGAATTCGGGCAGGGAATCGAGCGCGATGTTGACTTTCCCGGAGGAGCCGCGGATTTTGAAATTGCGGACGCGGCGCAGGAAGATGTCGGGCAGCTCCTTCTCCTCGACCAGCTTCAGGAAAGTGCGCTTGACGTCGGCATTGGAGATGACGAGCTTGCCGTAAATCTCCTCGCCGCCGGCAAGCACCACGCCCTTGGCCTTGCCGTTCCTGATCAGCACCTGGTCGACTTCGGCACCGGTGCGGATGGTGCCGCCACTGGCCTTGAGACGGCCAGCGCCCTGGTGACGGCGCCCATGCCCCGCGCGCATAGCCCCAGGCGCCGACCGAACCATCGACCTCGCCCATATAGTGGTGGAGGAGCACATAGGCTGTACCCGGCGACATCGGCCCAAGCGCCGTGCCGATGATGCCGGACAGCGCGAAGTTGGCCTTGATAACGTCGGTCTCGAAATACTCGTCGAGGAAGTCCGAGATCGACATCGTCCAGAAGCGCAAGGTCAGCGCTCTTTCCGAGGTTGAGAGCCCCGCGAACTTCTTGCCGAGATAGAGCAGTTCGCCGAGATCGCGCGGCTTGAAGCTGGTCGGATCGGGCGCGGTGCGCATCAAGAGCGGCTGGATGAAGCGACACCGTCGCGTGACGTCGCGCGAATAGCGGTCATAAGCCTCGGCGTCGCGCTTCGAAGAACGGGCGAACTCGCGGCGATGCGCGTCATGATCGCGGTAGTTGGCGAGGTAGTCGCCGTCGCGCGTGAACACCGCGCCGCCTTCATAGGAGATCACCTGCAGGCCGAAGCGCGGCAGCTCCAGATCGCGCATGATCTCGGGCCGAAACAGCGAGCAGACATAGGAACAGTTGGAATAGAGGAAGCCCGGCGTCAGCTCGCGGCTGGTCGCCGCACCGCCGACCCAATCGTTCTTCTCGACCACCAGCACGTCCAGCCCGGCGCGCTGCAGGTAGCAGGCGTTGACCAGCCCGTTATGGCCGCCGCCGATGACGATCGCGTCCCATGCCTTCATGCGCGCAAACCTCCATCCGGCTGCCCCTATCTTCTTGTTTCCGCGATTCTCGACGCGAAACCGGGTCGCGGTTTTCCTGGATTACTCCGTGCGTTTTGTTCCCTGGTTGCCCGAATTTGGCACGGACCACAGTTTTTTGTCCAGCCGTTCTGAATGAATGTTCAACAAATGGTGTTGCGTTTTCCTGTTGATGCGCTAGGCTTTGCCGGCATTTTCTGGACCGACCCCGCACGGCATTTGCGTTGAGGATCCGATGATCGAAACGGCTGACGCCGAGCCGGAATATGACGACACCGCCATCCGCTTCCTCGAAGCGCTGTGGAGCGAGGGTTACCTGTCGCCGGGCGGCCCGGACGAGGTCGACCGCGTGGTCGAAGGCCTTTCCCTCAAGGATAAGACGGTCCTCGATATCGGTTGCGGCACCGGCGGCATCACGCTGCATCTGGTCGCAACGCACGGCGCGGCTCGAGCCACCGGCTTCGATGTCGAGAAGCCGGTGATCGAGACGGCGAGGCGAGGGGCGATCAGGCAGGGTATCGAGGACCGTGCCGGCTTCATCCAGGCGCCGCCGGGGCCGCTGCCTTTCACGGACGCCTCCTTCGACGTCGTCTTCTCCAAGGATGCGCTTTTGCATGTGCCGGACAAGGACGCGCTGTTCGCCGAAATCTTTCGCGTGCTGAAGCCCGGCGGGGTGTTTGCGGCGCCGGACTGGATGATCGGGCATGACGGCGAGCCGTCGCCTCAGATGAAGGCCTATATCGCGGCCGAAGGGCTCTCCTTCGCCATGGCTTCGCCGGCGCGCTATGCCGAGGCGATGCGGCGCGCCGGCTTTGCCGACATCACGGTCCGCGACCGCAATCCATGGTACCGCGAGGTCGCGCGCGAAGAGCTTTCGCGGCTCAAGGGGCCGCTCTACGCGCAGGCCGCGACAGCGGTCGGCGCGGCCTATGTCGACAAGAATATCAAGACCTGGGAGGCGATGCAGAAGGTGCTTGACAGTGCGAGCACCGCCCCACTCATCTGCGCGGTTGGAAGCCGGTCGGATAGCCGGCGATGCTGGAGACCGTCACACCCATGAAGACTGCAGAGGCGAGCGATGCTCTCCCCGAAACGGCGCGGAAAGGCGACGCCGAAAAGCGTGGCCGCAAGGCCTCGAAAGAGGTCCGGCGGCTGCAGCTGATCGAGGCGACGATCGATTCACTGGCCAAGCGCGGCTATGCCGAAACGACGATGGCTGATGTGGCCGACGGCGCGGGCCTGTCGCGCGGCATCGTCAACTTCCATTTCGAGAGCAAGGAAAAGCTGCTCATTGCCACGCTGCAGTACATGTATGACGAATATTCGGCGCATTGGCGCACTGCCTTGGAGAAGGCGGGCGACGATCCGGCGCGACAGCTGCAGCATCTGGTATGGGCCGATTTCGACCGCTCGATCTGCAACAAGCGCAAGCTTGCTGCATGGCTCGCCTTCTGGGGCGAAGCCAAGTCACGGCCGACCTACCAGGCGCTGAGCAGTTCGCGCGACGCCTATTACCAGCAGGTCTTCATCGATCTTTGCACGACGCTCAAAGAGAGCGGCAACTACACCTATGACCCCCAGGTCATCGCGCTGGCGCTCAGCGCCATGCTCGAGGGCTTGTGGCTGCGGCTGATGATGGGGACCGAGGACACCACGCGAGAGACCGCATTGCAGGCGGCGAATGCGTTTTTGGCCGCCGCCTTCCCGAAACACTATGGCTAGCGAGAGCTGGGGCTAGCAAAAGCCAGGGTTAGCAACAGCCGGCCAACAAGACCGGCAACCAAAAGAGGACGGAACAGCATGAAGAAATTCAGCCGACGCCTGACATTGACCTTGGCGCTTGGGAGCGCGATCGCGGCTTCGGCGGCGGCGTTCGCCGTTGCCGCCGACAAGGACCTGATCGTCTTCGACTGGTCCGGCTACGAGGATCCGAGCTTCCACGGCAAATATGTCGAGAAGAACGGCGACTCGCCGACCTTCGCCTTCTTCGGCGACGAGGACGAGGCCTTCGAAAAGATCCGCTCCGGCTTCAAGTCCGATCTCGGCCATCCTTGCTCGCAGAGCGTGGTGAAGTGGCGCGAAGCGGGCCTGCTGCAGCCGCTCGACACTTCCAAGATCGCCGGCTGGAAGGATCTCAATCCCGGAATCATGGTGATGAAGGACCTTGCCGCGACGTCCGACGGCAAAGGCCTGGTTCATGCCGTGGGACTGGGGCGATACACAGCTCACCTACAATTCCGACAAGATCGCCGAAAAGGACGTGCAGTCGCTGAAGGTGTTCGCCGATCCGAAATACAAGGGCAGGGTTTCGATCGGCGACAATGTCGACGACGCCTATGCGCTGGCCAGCCTCGCCATCGGGCTCAAGGACTGGACCAAGATGACGGACGACCAGTTCAAGCAAGCGTCGGATTTCCTGCGCCAGGTGCACAAGAATGTGCGTTCCTACTGGACCGACACCACCGACATCGTGCAGCTGCTTTCCGGCGGCGAGGTCGACCTCGCCTGGGCCTGGAACGACGCGACCGTGCAGTCTGTCAAGGCCGGCGTGCCGATCAAATCCAAGAAGGACACCGACGAAGGCATCTCGACCTGGGTCTGCGGCTACGTGCTGTTGAAGGACGCGCCCGGCAACGTCGACAAGGCCTATGACTACCTCAACGCCGTCAACGATCCGGAAGTCGCCAAGGTGCTGGTCAAGAACTGGGGCTACGGCCAAGCCAACGCCAAGGGCATGGCTGGCGTCGATCCGGCGGTGCTCAAGGAAAAGGGCTACGACAACGTGGAAAAATGGGTGGACAAGACGCTGTTCCAGCAGCCGCTGCCTTCGGAACTCAAGCTCAAGATGATCGCCGAATTCGAGAAGATCAAGGCCGGCTATTGAAGAGCAGTATTGAAAGGACCGACGTCGTCATCGTCGGTGCCGGCTTCACCGGCTTGTCCGCCGCGCTCGAACTGAAGCGGGGGCGCATCGATTTCCTTGTGCTGGAGGCGCGCGACCGCGTCGGCGGCAGGGTAGAGGCTGTCCGCAATGGGTTAGGCGAACTGATCGACAGCGGCGGCCAGTTCCTGTGCGTGGACATGCCCGAAGTGATGGCGCTGGCCAGGGCCTACGGCAAGACCTTCGTCGAGACCTATGTCGAGGGCGAATTCATCACCCATCCGTCGATGAGGCCGGCGCGGGCGGAGCGGACCTATCGTGTCTCGATGGCGATCCGCGAGCGCATGAACAGAATCGATCCGGACGATCCAGCTATTGCCGGGCTGACCGTCGCCAATTGGCTGGAACACCAGCACGATGCGGCCGATGCCAAGGCCGCTTTCCGCTCGTTGGTCGAGGGCCTGTGGTGCCTGGCAGCGGACAAGGTGCCGCTCTGGTATCTGATCGACAATGATCGCCGCGTCACCAACGAGGTGTTCGAGCTGCAGTATTTTCTGGGCGATACCATGCAATCGCTGGCCGATGACCTCGCCGGCGAGCTCGGCGACTGGCTGCGCTTGAACCAAGCGGTGGCCCGTGTCGAGCGCGCCCCGCAAGGCGTTCACATCAGCACCGGCGCAGCCACGATCGAAGCGCGCGAGGTGCTGATCGCGCTGCCGCCGGCGACGGCCGCGAAGCTCGATTTCACGCCGGCTTTGCCGGCGGAGCTCGCAAGCGCGCTCGGCGTCTGGGAAAGCGGCGCGGTGATCAAGATCCTGGTGCGCTACGCCAAGCCGTTCTGGCGCGAGCGCGCCTTGAGCGGCATGATGATGTGGCGCGATCAACCCGGGCTGTTTGCCTGCGACGCCAGCAAGGATGCCGATCACGCCGCGCTTGTCGTCTTTGTCGGCGGGCCGCTCGCGCTGCGCTGGCATCCGCTCGGCAAGGCGGCGTTGCAGGCGGAAATCACCGCGCGGCTTGTCCAGGCGCTCGGCCCGCGGGCCGCCGACATCGTCGATTTCAGCTCGCGCGACTGGACGCATGACCGCTGGAGCGGCGGCGCCTATAGCGATCTCATCGTCGATGTGACGGCGCGGAATGCCGAGCGCGTGATCCTTGCCGGCGCGCCGCCGGTCTATTTCGCCGCTTCGGAAGTCTCGCCGTCTTTCCCGGGTTATGTCGAGGGCGCGATCGTCGCCGGCCGTATCGCTGCCGCAAAGATTCAGTCGGCCATCGCCACCAAAGCTTCAGGATCGTAGGCGAGGCGGACCGGCGCACCGACCGGAATGTCGTCGGCGCCGAAATCGTTTGTCTCGGTCACCGAAAGCGGCTTTTCGAGCCCCGGTATCTCGACGATCAGATGCGTGATCTCACCGAAATAGTGGCGCTCGGCGACCTTGCCGGCGATCTCGAATTTTGCTGACGCATTGTCCCACAAAACGCGCAGGCGTTCGGGCCGGATGCCAAGCGTCGCCGCGCCGCCATTGCGCAGGAAGGCCTTCGGCTTGTCGGTCCTGACGCGGCCGAAGCCCAGCGTGTCGAGCACCAGCGAAGCGCCGTTTTCCTCGACGATCTCAGCCTTGACGAAATTCATGCCGCCGAGGAAGTCGGCGACCTGGCGGTTGACCGGGCGCTGGTAGATTTCCTTCGCGAAGCGACCTGCGCGATGCGGCCGCCGAACATCACCGCGATGCGGTCCGACATCGCCAAGGCTTCGTACTGATCGTGCGTGACCAGAACGAAGGTGATGCCGACCGCCTGCTGCAGGCGGCGCAGTTCGACCTGCATCTGCTCGCGCAGCTTCTTGTCGAGCGCCGAGAGCGGCTCGTCGAGCAGCAGCACTTTGGGCCGCATGACCAGCGCCCGGGCCAAAGCCACGCGTTGGCGCTGGCCGCCGGAAAGCTCGGTGGCGCGGCGCTTGCCGAGGCCGGTGAGCGAGACCTGCGCCAGCGCTTCCTCGACCCGGCGCTTCTCCTCGCCGACGTCCAGCTTCAGCCGCTTCAGCCCATAGGCGACATTCTGCTCGACATTGAGATGCGGGAAGATCGCATAGCTCTGGAAGACCATGTTGGTCGGCCGGCGGTTGGCGGGGATGCCGTCCATCGGCTGGCCGTCGACGGCGATCGAGCCGCTGGTCGGCGTGTCGAAGCCGGCGATCATGCGCAACAGCGTGGTCTTGCCGCAGCCGGAGGGCCCGAGCAGCGAGAAGAACTCGCCTTCGCGGATTGCCAGCGAGGCGTTGTCCAGCGCCTTGAACGATCCGTAGCTGCGGGTAACGTCGCGGATCTCGATCGTGGTGCGATCCGATGGCGTGCGCTCGGACTGCCTGCCCCATTCTGGGTGCGTCTCGCCGCGCGGCGGCGCAGGATTTCGGCAATCGTCATCAGCACGAAGGACGCAAAGAGCAGCAAGGTGCCGAGGGCCAGCACGCCGGGAAGCTTGGCCGCGAAACGCAACTGGCCCCAGATGTAGATCGGCAGCGTCGCCTCGGTGCCGGTGAGGAAAAAGGCGATGATGAATTCGTCGAGCGAGATGGTGAAGCAGACGAGCAGGCTGGAGATTATCGCCGGCGCGACCATCGGCAGCGTCACGCGCCTGAAGGTGCCGAACGCGCTCTCGCCGAGATCCGCGGAAGCCTCCTGGAGGCTGCGGTCGAAACCCTCGAAGCCGGAGGTGAGCACGGTCATCGAATAGGGAATGCAGACCAGCACATGGCCAAGCACGACGGTGAAGAGCGACAGGCTCAAACCCAGCTGCAGCATGACCAGCAGCATCGAGATGGCGACGATCACTTCGGGCAGCACCAGCGGCGCCATGATCAGCCCATTGACGGCGCGGCGGCCGGGATAGCGGTAGCGGGTGATCGAGCGGGCGGCGAGGATGCCGAGCACCGTCGACAGGATCGAGGCGGAGACGCCGACGATCAGGCTGTTCCAGGTGGCGTCAATCAGCGCCGGCGTGCGTGGCAGGTCCTCGTACCAGTGCAGCGTGATGCCCGAGAGCGGGAATTTCGGCGTCGCCGCCGTGTTGATCGAGAAGATCGGCAGGAAGATCACCGGTAGATAGAGGAAAAGCAGATAGAGGACGGCGTAGCTCGACAGCCAGCCGGGCAGGTAACGTCTGATCGCCGTCATCGTGCCAGCCTCTGCAGGGCGCGGATGACCAGCACGGTGGCGCCTGCCATCAGCGACACGATGATCATCGCGGTGACGGAGAGCGCAGCGCCCAACGGCCAGTTCGACGCCTTGCCGAACTGCGCCTGGATGGCGTTGGCGATCATGACGCCGTCCTTGCCGCCGACGAGCTTCGGCGTGACATAGTCGCCGACGGTCGGGATCATGACGATCAGCGCGGCCGAGATGACGCCGGGCGCCGACAGCGGCAGGGTGACGCGCAGGAAGGAACGCAGCGGCCCGTCACCGAGGTCGGTCGCCGCTTCGACCAGGGTCCGGTCGACCTTCTCCAGCGAAACGAAGATCGGAAGGATCGCGAAGGTCGCCCAGGCATGGGTGAGCGTGATGATGACGGCGCTGGAATTGTAGAGCAGCGCGGTCGACGGCTCGTCGATGATGCCGAGGCCCATCAGGCTGGAATTGAGCACCCCGTTGTAGCCGAGGATCACCTTCCACGACATCACGCGCAGCAGATAGCTGGTCCAGAACGGGATGGTGATGAGGAAAAGCCACAGGCTCTTGTGGCGACCGCCATGGAAGGAAATGAAATAGGCGATCGGGTAGGCAAGCGCCACTGTCAGCAGGCTGACAATCAGCGATATATAAAGCGAGCGCCAGAGCAGGTCGCGGTAGATCGGCTCGGTCAGCGCGACCCGGTAGTTCTCCAGCGTGAACGTGTCGTCGATGGTGAGGTAGTTCTGCGTCCAGAAGGAATGGGCGATGACGACCAGGATCGGCAGGACGAGGAGAATAAGGGCGTAGATGAAAGGTGGGACTGATCAGGGCAAAGCCCTGGACGGCTTCCGATTGCAGAAGGGTGCTTCGTCTCGATCCCGCCATGCGCAACGGGGGCGACCCTTCCGCGGCAACCGTCATTGCAGCGCTCCGGGCGTGATTTCGGTAGCTGGCTCGGACTGTCCCGCCATGCGGCCTTCCCCTTCGTAGCGCCAGCCGCCTGTTCCCGAATTATGCTCGGAGCCTGATCGCTCCTGGCTTGCCGGCTTTCTTCATCATGAGCGCATCCGCCGATTGAAATCAAGCGCTATCTCTGCGATATTGATTGAACGGATATTCAAAATGAAGTGACGAAAGGCCGAATTTCCATGGTTTTCCGCGCCGTTCGATATCCGATGAAAATCGAAAACCTGGCGATGCGAGGCGGAAATGGCGGCCCAGAGCAAGATCAAGGCAAGCGACCTCGTCGAACCCGGTGATGACGACGCGGTCGAGCTCGCAAAGCGCCATCTCGTGCAGCCTTGGCCCTATGCCGGTTCGGTCGGCAAGGAGGCCCGCGCTCTGATCGGCGAGGGCGACGGCATCTATATCACCGACGGCTCCGGCAAGCGCCTGATCGACGGGCCGGCCGGCATGTGGTGCATCAATGTCGGCCATCGCCGCGAGGAACTGGCCAAGGTCATGTACGACCAGGCGATGGCGCTCTCCTACAACACGCCGTGGTATACGATGAACGCGCCCTCGGCCGCGCTTGCGCGGCGCATCGCCGATGCGGCACCCGGCGACCTCAGCCACACCTTCTTCACCACCGGCGGCTCGTCGGCGGTGGAGACGGCGCTGCGCTTCATGCAGTTCTACAACAATGTGCGGGGACGGCCGGAGAAGAAGCTGATCCTCAGCCGCGGCGGCGCCTATCACGGCTCGACCTATCTGTCGGCCTCGCTCAACGGCCGGCCGCGCGACCGCGACTGGATGGACGGCGCCGACGAGCTGGTGGTCAAGCTGTCCTCGCCCGATTCGTTCCGGCGCCCGAAAGACATGGGCGTTGCCGCCTTCACCGATTTCCTAGTCGATCAGTTCCGCGACGCCGTCGTGCGCGTCGGCGCGCAGCGCATCGGCGCCTTTGTTGGCGAACCGGTACAGGCTTCCGGAGGCGTCATCGTGCCGCCGGACGGGTATCTCCAGCGTATCCGCGAGATCTGCCGCGAGAACGATATCCTCTATATCTCGGACGAGGTGGTGACCGGCTTCGGGCGGCTCGGCCATGTCTTTGCCTCCGGCGCTGCGTTCGGCATCGATCCGGACATGATCACTTTCGCCAAGGGTGTCACATCGGGCTATTTCCCGCTCGGCGGCGTCATCATCTCCGAGCGGTTGCTCGAAGAGCTGCGCCGCTCCAACCATCCCGATGCGCTGTTCGGCCATGGCCTCACCTACACCAGCCATCCGGTCGGCTGCGCTGTCGCGCTGAAGAATCTCGATCTGCTGGAGGAGGGCGTGCTCGCCCACACGCGCGAAATCGCGCCCTATTTCCAGGCACGACTGAAGACGCTGGAAGAGCTGCCGCTGGTCGGCGAGGTGCGTGGCATCGGCCTGATGGCTTGCGTCGAATGCGTCGCCGATCGCAAAAGCAAGGACCCGCTGCAGCTCGACAAGAATGTGGGAAAACGCATCGACGCGCATTGCCACGAGCTAGGCTTGTTGGTGCGGCCGCTGATAAACATGTGCGTGATGTCGCCACCGCTGGTCATCAGCCGCGAGCAGGTCGACGACATGGTGGCGATCCTGCGCGAAGGCATTTCGCGGACCATGGACGACCTGCGGAAAGAGGGGGTGTGGCGGGGGTGAGAGCCAATCTCCCCACTTGAGGGGGAGATGTCGCCGAAGGCGACAGAGGGGGTCGCCTCACGTAAATCGCCATCGTTGTCTAGCATGAAGTGTTGGCGCTTCACGCGCAGCGACCCCCTCTGGCCGCTTCGCAGCCATATACCCCTCAAGGGGGAGATCGGTAGCCTACGCCCTCGACCGCAGCGCGTCATTCAGCCCCCACATGTCCTTTTCCTCGGGCGCCGTCTCCAGGTTCAGCACAGGCACCTGTTTGCGCAAATGGTCGTGATGGGTGCGCACGCCATATTCGAGGTCGGAGAGATAAAAACCCTCGAAGGCTTCCGACAGCATGGATTCGTTCGACCACACCGAAAGCTGGACGTCTTCGTTCATGGTGTCGCGGTCGATGCGATAGGCGAGGTAGCGTGCCGCCGCCTGTTCGCGCGTCTCGTCCTTGTAGCGATAGATGGCGCCGCGCAGCAGCGTCTCGCCGGTCGATAGCGGGAACTCCTGATAGAACTGGACGGATTCCGGCATGATCGACAGCGCGTTGTTGGGGAAGATGCCGTAATAGATCCAGGCCTTGCGCAGATGTTCCGGCAGATGCGTCGCCTCGGGCGCGAGCTTGATGTACTCGCGAACGCTCCAGCGTCGCCCGGTATGCGGATTGTAGGTGGCGAAGGACCGCGACACGCCGTTGATGAAGGGCTCGTCGAAATAGGTGGCGCCATAGAGGTCCTGCAACGCGGGATGCGCCATGGCGACGTGATAGCCTTCATTGTCGACGTCGCGCACCGACTTCCAGTTGACCGGCGATTTCTGCGTCCAGATGCCCCAGGACGGCACCATGGCGGCGACGTTGTAATAAGCGATCTCGGCCTCGATCGGCTTGAGCAGCTCGGCCACCGAAGGCTGCGGGCCGCCCTTGCGAAAGCGGATGAAGATGAAGCCCATCCAGATTTCGAGGTCGAGTGGCATCAGGCCGAACTCGGTCTTGTCGAGTTCGGGGAAGGAACGCGGACGGGCAGCACCGCGCAGCGTGCCGTCGAGATTGTAGACCCAGCCATGGAATGGGCACACCAACGCGTTCTTGCAACTGCCCTGGCTGTCGGCGACAACGCGGCTGCCGCGATGGCGGCACATATTGTTGAAGGCGCGCACGACGCCGTCCTTGCCGCGCACGATCAGCGCGCGTTCGCCGATAACGTCCATGGTCAGATAGTCGCCCGGATTCGGCACGTCAGAGACATGGCCGGCAATCTGCCAGTGATTGCAGAAGACGTATTCCTTCTCGAGCTCGAGAAGGGCGTTGGAATGGTAGCTCCACCCCGGCAAACCCCGCCGGTCCCAATCGTTGGGGATCGCCACGTCACGGAGGTGCGGGTTCATCTGCATGCTCTTCTTTTTATTGAATATCCATTCAATATAAGCACATTTTTCATTGAAATGCAATTACTTGTGGAAATATGGGAATTCCGTGGCGGCAAGTTTAGCCTCGCCCGGGCTTCCCGGAAAATCCGGGTGTTAATCGAGGAGCCGGAACAGCAATTCAGCGGGCGGATGCCAGCCACGGAGAAGGCCCGTTTCGACGAGTCAAGGGGCGTGCGCAGACAGCGGCGGCGCGCTCGATTTAAGCGTTTGCTGTGTGAGGCTGTTTACAGTCCGGCCGGACGCGGCAGGCGTATATCTGCGCTGACCGTTTCGATCGTCGGTCGAATGGTCGCCTCGGATTGGTATGCTGCCGCCTACGGTGCCTGTTTCAATCCCGTTACACAGACAATCGCCGTCGATCATTCGGCTGTTACCTGGTGCGATTAAGTTCGTTTTATAGCCAAAAAGAAAGATAAACGAAGGGAACAGCGATGTTTGCGAAAGTTCGTACCGCCGATGTCAATCGCCGCCTGCATGGACCGGAACGCAATGACCGCCGGCCGAAGCTGGCGTTGCGCCAGCGCGCCAGCGATCATCCGATGGCGATGTTCATGGCGATCGGCGTCTGCGCCTTCGGCTGCATGCTCGCGGCACCCGCTTCAGGCCCGGCTTTCGCCTCGATCAATCCGCCGGCCAATGTGATCGAGGGCGCGCAGACGACGCTCAAGACCGCCCGCCTGCCGGAATCCTCGGTCGACTTTGCCTGCAAGGGCCAGAACTGGGGCGCCGAGAGCCTCGATTGCCTGCGCGCCATCGCCGAGCAGTCCGGCCAGCACCGGGAACGCGCGGTGCGCATGATCGCCAACACCGCGCCGCTCACCAGCACGCCGAACATTTTTTAAGACCTCCCCTGAGCGCGCCCTCCTGCGCTCGAGTCAGGCTCCCGCCGGGAAAGTCGGTCGGGAGCCTCTTTTTTTGGGGCCCGGCGATATTCAGGTGAGGCCGGCCTGCGAAGGGCAGCTTCCTGCGCTTCCGGTGCTCACGTACTGAAAGTACGCTCCGCTCCGGTTCTCGGAATCCACCATTCTCGGCTCGGCCTGACCTGAATCTCAACAGACCCCGCGGCGGCGCCAGATCAAGAGGTTTCGCCGCACCTTCCTTACGTTTCCCTGTCGCTCTGGGCAGTCAACTCAGATGTGGGCGCCGTTGTCGGCGGCGGCTTCGTCGGCGACAATCGCCAGAATGCTGCGGACGTCGAGGGTCGAGAAAGGCTTTTCCAATATATGCGGGCGCTGCTGCGGCGGCAGCGCTTCGATTTCCGCCTTGGCGCCGATCAGATCGCCGGTGACCAGCACGAAGCGCTGCGCCAGCGCCGGCTTCTCGGCAAGCAATTCGCGGTAGATGGCAATGCCGCTGATGCCCGGCATGCGCAGATCGGAAAAGACTATGTCCGGCGGCATGTAACCGTTCAATACGTCGGCCGCCGATGTCCAGCTTACCACGACGCGCGACTTCACGCCCATCAGTTCGAGTATGTCGGACAATGAGGCGGCGACGTCGGGCTCGTCGTCGATCACCAAGGCATGGCGCAGTCCGCTCGAACGCGCCGGACCTTCGCCGGGCGCGGCGCTGCCGCCTGCGATTGCCGGCAATTGCACGACGAAGCGCGCGCCATTCGGCTCCACGTCCTCGAACCAGATGCTTCCGTGGTGGCGCTCGACGATCGATTTCGAGATCGACAGGCCGATGCCGGTGCCGACGCCGACCGGCTTGGTGGTGAAATAGGACTCGAAGATGCGCGCGCGGATCGCCTCGGGAATGCCCGGGCCGTTGTCCTCGACGGAGAAGCCCGGATTGCCGTGCTCGTTGCGGAACGTCCGCACCTTGATGCGCCGCTCGCCGTTGACGCCGGCCAGCGCATGCTGGCTGTTGATGAGGAAGTTGGCCGCCACCTGGGTGATATGGTCGGCATCGGCCATGGCAAGCAGCGGCCCGTTGGCGAAGTCGGTGTCGATGATGATGCCGCTGGAGCGCGCCCCGTAGGCGGTGACTTCGAGCGCCGAACGCATCACCTGGTTGAGGTCCGTCTCGGCCTGCTCGGTCGGGTGCAGCCGCACCATCGACAGGAAGCTCTTGACGATGCGGCCGCATCGCTCGGCGGCGGCGCGCACCTTCTCGGCACGTACCTTGGTTTGCGGGTCGCCGGCGAATTCATGCAGCAGCGTCGACTGCGCCACCACCACCGCCAGCGGATTGTTCAGCTCGTGCGAGACGCCGGCGAGCAGCGAGCCCATCGCCGCCATCTTCTCGTTCTGGTGCAGCTTCTCGCGTTGGCGGTTGATCTCCTCCTCGGCCTGCAGCTTTTCGCGCAGATCGCGGATCGAGCCGAAGATCAGGCGGCGGTCGGCAACGCGCATCTCGGTTGCGGTCAGCTCGATCGGGAAAATCTCGCCCGCGGCGTTCTGCGTGACGGTCTCCAACCGCTGGCCGACCATCGGCGCGCCGCGGCCGGCCATGTATTCGGCGCCAGAGGCATAGCCTTTGCGGTAGTATACCGGAACGATGGTATCGAGCAGGTCCTTGCCGAGGATGGCGCTGCGCTGGAAGCCGAACATCTTCTCGGCGGCCGGATTGAACTCGATGATCGAACCCGTCTCGTCGATGACGATGATGGCGTCCAGCGAGGCCTGCAGCATGGTGCGACGGATCACTTCACTGGCATGCGCCTCGGATGGCGAGCGCTCGATGGCGTCGCCAATGGCCAAAGCGATGATGTGCAGCGTCGCTTCTTCCTCATCCGTCCATTCGCGCTCGGCGATGCAGTCGTTGATGGCCAGCGTGCCCCAAAGGTGGCCATGCGCGAAAACGGAGACGGACAGGAACGACTTGATGTTCTGCTTCTCGAAATCGGCCCGCAGGAAACCGTCGAGGTCGCGTGTGTGGCCGGAGAAGATCTTGCCTTGCCGCTCATCCTCCTGCAACTGCTCCAGCAGCGAGTCCGAGTTGATGATCGACTGCATGATCACCGTGGGCGACGCCAGCTCGCCGCCGAAATCAGGATCGATCCAATAGGCGGCGACGGACTGGGCGAAGCCTTCGCCCGGCAATTCACGCAGGCGGAAAAGAATGCCGCGCTGGCAATCCATCTTGCGGCACATTGTTCCCAGTATGTCGTCCATCTCGCGCTGCCAGTCGCCTGCCTCGCGCAGGCGCCGCACGACATGGACAGCCGCCATCGCGGCGCCGCCGGGACGCGAGCCATTCGTATCGGTGCGTGCTGCATCAGCAGTCATGGTCATCCAAGGCCCGGACGTCGGTCGTTCAGAGCGTCCCCCGGTTCCACGGAAACGGCGAACCGCTCTACCGCTTTGTTTTGACGCAATTTTGGACGGAAGGCTACGGCCAAGGCGCCGAGCCTAGCCGTTTCACGCCATTCCCGGAACGCTCTAGTTGGCGTCGCCACTCGGCAGCGAGAAGATATAGCCTTCGCCGCGCACCGTGCGCAGGAATTTCGGATTGGCGGGGTCGGCCTCGATCTTCTTTCGCAACCGCATGATGCGGATGTCGACCGCGCGCGAGGATTCCGGATCCTCGACGAAGCCGATCGCTTCCGAAATCGCCGCTCGCGTCAGAAGCCGGTTGGCGCGGGTGAGGAAAACCTCGAGCACATCAAACTCGCTCTTGGCCATCTCAATCACCGCGCCATTGGCGGCAGTAACCAGCCTGCCGTCGAAATCGGCCTTGAAGCCGCCGAAATTCATGAAGCGGCGATTGCCGGCATCGGCCTTCTGCGCCTGCGGCTCGGTCGGCTGCGGCACGCGGCGCAGCACGCTGCGCACGCGCGCCAGCACCTCGCGCAATTCGTATGGCTTGACGATATAATCGTCGGCGCCGAGCTCCAGCCCGACGATGCGGTCGAGCGCGGTGCCTGCGGCGGTGGCGTAGATGATGCCGATCTGCGTTTTCGAGCGCAGCCAGCGGCCGAGCGACAGCCCGTCCTCGCCGGGCATGGCGATGTCGAGGATGGCGAGGTGGAAGGGCTGCGCCTCGAACAGCGCGCGCGCCGCCACGGCATTCTCGGCCGTCGCGACGTCAAAGCCGCTGGCGCCGAGGTACTCGGCCACGGCCTCCCTGAGATCCGGTTCATCCTCGACGACGATGATGCTTGCCTTCACAACGCGCTCGCTCCCGCTTTCGGCGGAAAGTAGATTGGGTATAAACATGATGTCCAGCACTCATCTCGAGTTGTCTGTGGCGGGGTGGAGAAAATGGCCGCACGATCCGTCATTGCGCTTGTGTCCGTCGCCGAGGTGGTGGCCAAAGACCTCGCCGACCATCTCGATCGGCGCGGGCACGACGTGCGCCAGGCGCGCCAGCCCTGGGAGGCCGAGACGCTGCTTTCGGCTGGCGGCATCGATGTCGTGGTGGTCGGCGACGAGGTCACCCAAGCCGAGGGCCGCGAACTGCTCAGGCGTTACAGCAGCCAGGGCGGGGGTGGCGAGGGTGGCCCGGACTTCATTCTGATCTGCCGGCCGCGCGACCTCGTCGACAAGGTGCTGGCGCTTGAGCTGGGTGCGGCCGACGTCGTCGAAAGCCCGCTCAACGTGCGCGAGCTTGCCGCGCGCATTGGCGGCCTGCTGATGAGACGCGGCAGGGCCGCCGGCGAACTTATCGTGCTGGAGAACGCGACCGTCGATCTGCGGTCGGCCATGGTGATGCATCGCTCGGGCGCGGAGGAGCAGCTTTCCCCCGGGCAGGTGGCGCTGCTCAAACTGTTCCTGGCCAGCCCGCGCAAGGTGCTGACGCGCGACGACATCATTGCCGCGGCGCCGGCCGAGAATGCCGACGCTTTCGACCGGTCGATCGATTCGCGCATCGTGCGCCTGCGCCGCAAGCTCGACACCGAGACCATCACCACCATCCGCGGCGCCGGCTATCGTTTCGATCCGCCGCTCTCGCGCAATGAGTGAGTTCAGGTCGGCGAGGCTATCGAGCATCGGATTCCCCAAAGCGGTGGTCATTCTGGGTTCGGTGCCAGGCGCTCAGCGCACCACGATGACCGAGGGTCCAGTTGGAACGTTCGCGCTGACGGTTATCTCGGCCGGGGCACGCTCCTTCAGCAGCACCGTCGCCAGGGCGGCGAAGCCGAGCAGGCCCTGCGCGTAAAGGAGCGCGGACAGCACCGAGGCGGCAAGTTTCGTCTTCATGTCCCTATCCCCAATCTCGATATCGTCGGTGCTTCAGGAAACTCCCGAAGCGCCCGCGCCGCTTACGGAGCCCCCCGCTGCGGCGCGGGCCTTCGGTCCTCTCGGCAGCAAGTAGCCGGAGGGGCCGCGCGTCCTCATCAGCCGACGGCCGACCCGCCAGAGGGCCTTCAGCCGGTGGACGCGCAGGCTGGAAACAATCCAGACCGTGGCGATGAACAGAGCCATGTGCAGCGTCGAAACCTCGCCGGAACTCATCGCCGCCAGCGTCGTCGCCGGGTTGCCGGCCACCGAGCCGGCACCGCCGAGCACGATGGCCGCGACGCTGATCCTGAGAAGCCAGGAGCGGAGTTTCGATTTCCTGCCCATTTTCGTTTGCAGATGTCTGTTCCCGTTGCGTCAAATCTGCCGCGGGCCTGTATCCGGATCATGCCGCCGGAGACGCATTGTGTTGCAAATCGGTTTCGAAAGCGGGCCCCGGTCTTTCATTACGTATGAAATGAACTTTCGTTTCTGGCCGAAGCTGATTGTGCGGCGCCTGACCGCCACCTCTCAAAAAGGTCCGCAGTATCGCTCACCCGGCTTGGCTGTTAATTTGTGGAAACGAATTCGAAACAGAAACGAGCATCAAGCGAAATAGGTCTGAAACGGAGGAGCACGATAAGGCCCCATCGAAATTGAAGCCGGACACAACGGCAAAAAACAGAGGGATCGTCATGCACACCGCCATTTCGGCCAAGCTTATCCATATCACCGCCGCCGCGCTCACCGGCGCGGCGCTTCTGTTCGGCGCCGGCAACGCCGCCCACGCCAACCAGCTCGTCGCCAAGGTTTCGCTGTCGCAACAGGTCATGGAAGTCACGGTCGACGGCCGCCCGACCTACATCTGGAAGGTATCGACCGGCAGCAGAGGACACATCACGCCGACGGGCTCGTTCAAGCCGACCCGCTTGCACGAGATGTGGTATTCGAAAAAATACGACAACGCGCCTATGCCGCATTCGGTCTTCTTCAGCGGCGGCTATGCCGTCCACGCCACCTATGCCATTAGCCATCTCGGCCGTCCCGCTTCGCATGGCTGCGTGCGGCTGCATCCCGATGCGGCGGCCGATTTCTACCAGTTGGTCGAGGCCTTCGGCCCGGGCAACACCAGCATCGTGATTGTCAAGTAACGCCCTGGGTCAAGTAACTCCCTGGCCAAGTAACCGGCTGGGCAAGAGTAGCAGGCAGGTTGCCGCCTTCCACCGATCGCGAAGCTGTGAGGCAGCCGCCAAAAAAAGAGGCCGGAATTTTCCGGCCTCTTTTGTTTTTCGCTTCGGTCGGCGTCTCAGCTCGGCAGCGCCGGCATCAGCTTCGGATCGGGCTTCTCGGCGAGATGCGGCAGGTCCTTGCTGGCGATGAAAGTGTAGAACATCGGCACGACGAAGAGCGTGAACATGGTGCCGACCAGGATGCCGGTGAAGATGACCAGGCCCATCGAATAGCGCGCGGCTGCACCCGCGCCGCTGGAGACGATCAGCGGCACGACGCCGAGCGCCATGGCCGCCGTGGTCATCAGGATCGGCCGCAGGCGCACCTTGGCCGAAGCGATGATGGCGTCGCGGCGCCGCATGCCATGGATTTCACGCTGCTGGTTGGCGAATTCCACCAGCAGAATGCCGTGCTTGGTGATCAGGCCGATCAGCGTGATCAGTCCGACCTGGGTGTAGATGTTGAGCGTCCCCAGGCCGATGTTGAGCGGCACGATCGCGCCGAAGATCGACAGCGGCACCGCCATCATGATGATCAGCGGGTCGCGGAAGCTCTCGAACTGGGCCGCCAGCACCAGGTAGATGACGATCACGGCGGCGGCGAAGGCGATCAGGATGGTGTTGCCCTGTTCCTTCTCCTGCCGCGACTGGCCCGAATAGTCGATGAAGAAGGTGTCGGGCAGCGTCTCCCTGGCGAGATCCTCCAGCACCTTCAGGCCGTCGCCGGTGGTCACGCCGGGCAGAGGCAAGGCCGAGATCGTCGAGGAGTTCAGCTGGTTGAACTGCTCGATGGCGGCCGGCGAGGCATTGGTCGAAATCTTCACGACCGCCGACAGCGGCACCATCTTGCCGTCGACGCTGCGCACGAAATATTCGCCGAGCTTGTCGGGATTGTCGCGGAATTCCTGCGGCACCTGCGGGATGATGTCGTAGCTGTTGGAATCCCGATCGAACTGCGCCACTTCGGAGCCGCCCACAAGCAGCGTCAGCGTATTGCCGACATCGGCGATCGGCAGGTTCAATGCTGCCGCGCGCTCGCGGTCGATCGTGACGGTCACCTGCGGCGCATCGTAAGACATCGAGTTCTGCACGACGATGAAGCGGCCGGAGGCCTGCGCCTTGTTCTTGATCTTCTCCGCCTGCTCGAAGACCTCCGAGGGAGATCCGGTGGAGCGCACCACCATGGAAATCGGCAGGCCGCCGCCGGAGCCGGGCAGCGTCGGCGGCGCGAAGACGAAGGCTTCGACGCCGGCCACCTTGGCGAGGCGGCCCTGGATGTCGGCTTGCAGCTCCTTCGAACTGCGCTTGCGCTCCGCCCAATCCTTGAAGGCGAAGCCGACGAAGGCACTGTTGGTCGCGCCGCCGAAGGCGACGGCGGAGAATTGCGCCCTGGTCTCCGGAATATCCTTCACCAGGCCGAGCATCTGGTTGACGTAGGTCTCGGTGTAGTCCGATGTCGCGTAGCGCGGCGCGGTGACGATCGAGAGCAGGAAGCCCTGATCCTCTTCCGGCGCCAGCTCGGTCGAGGTCTTGGTGAACATGAAGCCGGTGAGGGCGACGAGGGCTATGACGATGATCAGCGTCACCGGGCGGTTCCTGAGCGAAGCCGTGACCGCCCGTTCGTAGACGCGCTCGACGCGGCCGAAGGTTCCGTCGACGATCCGCTGGAAGCGGCCGTGCTGGCCCGCCTTCAGCAGGCGAGCGGACATCATCGGCGTGATGGTCATGGCGATCACGCCCGACAGCACCACGGAGCCGGCCAGCGTCACCGCGAATTCGCGGAACAGCGCGCCGGTCAGGCCGCCGGTGAAGGCAAGCGGGGCGAACACGGCGGCCAGCGTAATGGTCATCGCCACGATGGCCGTCGCGATCTCGCGCATGCCGTTGAAGGCCGCCTGCATCGGCGACATGCCGTCTTCCTCCATGTGGCGGTGGATGTTCTCCACCACCACGATGGCGTCGTCGACGACAAGGCCGATCGCCAGCACCATGGCCAGCAGCGACAGAAGGTTGATCGAATAACCGACGGTGAACAGGATGAAGCAGACGCCGATCAGCGACAGCGGGATGGTCACGATCGGCATCATTACCGAGCGGAACGAGCCGAGGAACAGGAGGATGACCACGATGACGATGGCGACGGCCTCGCCGATGGTCTTGAACACTTCCTCGATCGAGGCGCTGATCTGGCCCGTCGCGTCGTAAACGACCTCGATCGTCATGCCTTTCGGCAGCGTCTCCTGGATCTGCGGCACGAGCTTGGTGACCGCGGCGGCAGTCGTCAGAGGGTTGGCCGCGGGCGTCGGGAAGATGGCCAGGAAGGTTCCCGGCTTGCCGTTGAAGCTCACTCTGGTGTCGGTGTTTTTCGCACCGAGCTCGACACGCGCGACATCGCGCAGGCGCACCACCTGGCCATCCGTCGAGCGTATCGGGAGCTGGGCGAAGGCCTCGGGCGTCTGCAGGGTCGAATGAACGGTGATCGAGGAGACCACATATTCGTTCTGGGTGTTGCCGGGCGCCGACAGGAAGTTCGAGTTGTTGATTGCGGTCAGCACGTCCACGGCCGTGGCGCCGCGGGCGGCAAGCCTGATCGGGTCGATCCAGATGCGCATGGAATATTCCTGGGCGCCGAAGATCTGGACGTCGGCGACACCTTCCACGGTCGAGATCCGAGGCCGGATGACGCGCTCGATATATTCGGTGAGCTGCTCCTTCGTCATGTTCGGGTTCTGCATCGAGATGTACATCATCGCGAACTGCTGGCCGGTGCCCTTGACGATGACCGGATCCTTGGAGGCGTCCGGCAGGGTGCCGCGCACGCCCTGGACCTTGGACAACACCTCGGCGAGCGCGACGTCCGGATTGGAGCCGAGCTTCATCTGCACCGTGACCGTGCTCGAGGACGGACGGCTGGACGAGGTGACGTAGTCGATGTTTTCTGTCGAGGCGACGGCGCGCGCGATCGGGGCCGATATGAAGCCCTGGATCAGGTCGGCGCTGGCGCCGGGATAGGCCGTGGTGATGGTGATCGCTGTCTCGTCAACCTTCGGATACTGGCGGATCGACAGGCCGAAGATGCCCTGGAAACCCAGAAGCAGGATCATGCAGGCCAGCACCGTCGAGAGCACCGGCCGACGGATGAAGAGGTCGGAAAAGCTCATTGCTGAACCTGCTTATTCGCCGATTTGCTGGGATCGATGGTGTTGTCGACGGCAACCGACATGCCGTTGAACAGACGATTCTGGCCGGCCGTGACGACCTGGTCGCCATCCTTGAGACCCTGGACGATCTCGACCATGCCGTTGTTGCGGCGGCCGAGCTTCACGAAGACCTGCGAGATGGTGAGCGCCGGCTGCTGCGCGGTCTCGGCCGGCTTGGCAGCGTCGCCGGCCGCTTTGTCGGCCGGCTTCGCGTCAGCCGGTTTTGCCGTGGTGTCGGCGGCAGGCTTGGTGGCGTCCGCCTGCGGCTTGGCGGCATCGCCGGACGCCTTGTCGGCGCCGGCTTTCTGCTCATCCGGCTTTGCCGGCGCGGCGGCGGCAGCGGGTTTTGCCGGTTGGACCACAAAGACATAGTCGCCATAGAGGCTGGACGTCACCGCCGTCTGCGGCACGGAGATGACGTTGTTTTCCTGCGGCAGCTCGACGCGGATCTGGACGAACTGGCCAGGCGTCAGCTTGCCTTCCGGATTGGCGACCTCGCCGCGAATCGAGACCAACCGGCTTGCCGGGTCGATCTTCGGGTCGATGCCGCGAATGGAGCCGGCAAAGGACATGTCGGCTAGATTGGTGCCGAGCTTGATGGTCTGGCCGATCTTGAGCAGCGGCAGCTGCTGTTCGGGGACCGTGAAGTCGACCCGCATCGTGTCCAAATCCTGGATCGTCACCACCGCGTTGCCTGGCGCCAGATACTGGCCGATATCGATCTTCGGGATACCGACCGTGCCGCCGAAGGGCGCGGACAATTGCTTCTGGTCGAGCACCGCCTGCAGCTTGTTGACCTGCGCGGCCGAGGCGTCCGCCGCGGCACGCGCGGCGTCAAGCGTCGCGTCCGTGCCGACGCCGCGCCGCTGCAATTCGATCGCGCGAGTCAGCGCCGCCTGGTCCGAGGCGGCCTGCGCCTTCTGCGCCACCAGATCGGCTTTCTCGACGGCATCGTCGAGCTGCACCAACACCGCGTCGGCGGCAACCTTCTGGTTGGCGTGGAAGAGGATGTCCTTGACGATGCCGCTGGTCTCGAGGGTGAGATCGACGCCGCGTACGGCGTTGACGGTGCCGATCGCCTCGACGCCGGGCGTCCACCCCGATGGCTTGACCGTCACTGTCGAAACCGTCGCCGCCGGCGGCTTCATGGTGGCGAAATACTGCTTGATGCCGGCGTCGCGCATGAAGTTGAAACCAACGATGCCGACGCACACCAAGGCAAGCAGCAGCAAGAATCCGGCGATGATGAAAAAGCGCTTCACGGTGGTCCCCTGAGCCGGCAACCGGCAAATCAATCGATGCCGGGGCACATATCGACGATAAGTCCCGATTTCAAATCGGCGCGCTTTACTGTACCGGCTGGACGGTCTTGTCAATTCCGCCTAAGCTAATGTACGGGGAGGCGCGATGAGAATACCCAGGGCGAACTCGCGCGAAAAGATACTTGCCGCCGCTGCCGACGTGGCGCGCGAGGCTGGTCCGGGAAGCCTGTCGCTCGACGCGGTCGCCAGCCGCGCCGGCGTGTCGAAAGGCGGCCTCCTGTACAACTTCCCGACCAAAGCCAAGCTGATGCAGGGGCTGGTCGAAAGCTATCTCAGCGACTTCCAGAAGGCGCTGGAAGCACGCGCCATCGAGGCCGGCCACGAAGGCGTGCTCTCAGCCTATATCAAGCTGTCGGCCGACGATTGCGAGCGGCCGAAACCGTCGGCGTCCTGGATGTTCTCGGCGATTGCCGAAGATCCCGATTTTCTGACACCGATCAAGGCCTTCAAGCGCCAGTTGTTCGAACGGCTGAAGGGGGAGACGGACGACCTCGGCTCGCTGCTGGTCTGCTTTCTCGCCATCGAAGGGATGCGCAGCATGAATCTGTTCGATTCAGACGTGCTGTCCGAAGACGAGCGCAGGCTTCTGGTGTCCTCGCTCCTGAAGATAGCCGGATAGGTCACCAAACGGTTTGGTAGTGCCAAACGGTTTGGTGGTGACCAAACGATTAAGAGCGTCACACCAGCTTCATTCTAGGGACATAGCGTCCTTCCCGGTTCTTTGCTGCAATGCAAAAGGAGTGGGCATATGGGTGTGGCATTGTGATGCTGCGGCGCACAAATCATGTGCCTTCCCGGTTGTCTGCCTTCATACTCTTCCCTCCTGTCCTTGTGTCGCGAGATCTCCCATGGGTTCCTTGTCTTCAAAGAATGCGCTCGTCACCGGCTCGACCAGCGGTATCGGCCTTGCAATCGCCCGTGCCTTCGCCGCGGAGGGCGCCAACGTCACCATCAACGGCTTGGGCGACGCCGCGGCGATCGAGCAGGAGCGGGCCGGCATCGAGAAGGATTTCGGCGTCAAGTGCCGCTATTCGGGCGCCAACATGATGGACGGCGCCGCCGTCACCGCCATGATCCACGAGGCCGAGGAGGCGTTCGGCAGCCTCGACATCCTGGTCAACAATGCCGGCATCCAGCATGTCGCGCCGATCGAGGAATTTCCCGACGACAAGTGGGAAGCCATCATCCGCATCAATCTTCTGGCCGCCTTCTACGCCATCAAGGCGGCAGTGCCCGGCATGAAGAGCCGTAAATGGGGCCGCATCATCAACACGGCTTCGGCGCATGCGCTGGTCGCCTCGCCGTTCAAGTCGGCCTATGTCTCGGCCAAGCACGGCATTGCCGGCCTGACCAAGACGGTGGCGCTGGAAGTCGCGCAGAACTGCATCACCGTCAACGCGATCGCGCCCGGCTATGTCTGGACTCCGCTGGTCGAAAAGCAGATCCCCGACACGATGAAGGCGCGCGGCATGACCGAGGAGCAGGTCAAGCAGGACGTGCTTCTGGCGGCGCAGCCGACCAAGGAATTCGTCACCGTCGAGGAGCTTGCCGCACTTGCGCTGTTCCTGTGCACCGACGCGGCCAAGCAGATCACCGGCACGACTTTGCCGATGGATGGCGGCTGGACGGCGCAGTAAAAGGCCACGGCCGCTTCAGGTAAAGCGCGGGGCGGAGCTTCCGCCCCTGGCAATTTGAATTCTTGACAATCGCAGGGGACCGTTCCAGCATTCCCGCAAGGGGTTCCCCGCGACGACCCCGTGAGGCGTCAGCCCAACGATCGCGTCCAGACTCTCTCTGTTCAGGAGGTGGACGCCATGCCGTCAACAACCGCAATTACCGTTCCGCAGCTTGCCCGTCTCATCGGGTTGCCCGACGCGCCTTGTCTGGTCGATGTGCGCACCGACGAGGATTATGAAGCCGACCCGCGCCTGCTGCCGGCGTCTTGCCGGCGCGATTTCAGAACCGTCTCGAGCTGGGCGTCGGAATTTTCGGGACGCAAAGTCGTCGTGATCTGCCAGAGGGGGCAGAAGCTGTCGCAAGGCGTTGCCGCATGGCTGCGTCATGAAGCCATTCCGGCGGAGTCGCTTGAAGGCGGCTTCGAGGCCTGGGTCGCCGCCAAGGCGCCCTTGGTCAGCGCCGGCGCGATCCCGCCCCGCGACGAGAAGGGCCGCACCGTATGGGTCACGCGTTCCCGGCCGAAGGTCGACCGCATTGCCTGCCCCTGGCTGATCCGCCGCTTCGTCGATCCCGATGCGGTGCTCCTGTTCGTCGATCCGGCCGAGGTGCCTCTGGTGGCCGATCGGTTCGCAGCGGTTCCCTTCGACATCGAAGGCGTGTTCTGGAGCCATCGTGGCGAGCGCTGCACCTTCGATACAATGATCGAGGAGTTCGGCCTGCGCAGCGAGGCGCTCGATCGCCTGGCGCTGATCGTGCGCGCCGCGGATACGGCGCGCCTGGACCTCGTGCCGCAGGCGGCCGGGTTCCTCGCCGCCTCGCTCGGCCTGTCGCGCATGTTCCGAGACGATCTCGAGCAGCTCGAGGCCGGCATGCTCTTCTATGACGCCTTCTTCCGCTGGTGCCGCGACGCCACCGACGAGACGCATAACTGGCCGGTCGGAGGGAAGGCACAATGACCATGCTTGCCAAGGACGGTGCGGCGCGGCCGGTCGAGGTCCCGGCCGCGCCGAGCTTCCGCGAAGCGACGCGGCTCTGGACAAAGATCGGCCTGCTTTCCTTTGGCGGGCCGGCCGGGCAGATCGCGCTGATGCACAAGGAACTGGTCGAGGAGCGCCGCTGGATCGGCGAGGAGCGGTTCCTGCACGCGCTCAACTACTGCATGCTCCTGCCGGGCCCGGAGGCGCAGCAGCTTGCCATCTATATCGGATGGCTGCTGCATCGGACGGCAGGCGGCCTTGTCGCCGGCACATTGTTCGTGCTGCCGGGCGCGCTGGTCATGCTGGGCCTGAGCAGCTTCTATATGCTCTACAACGACGTCCCGGTGGTCGAGGCGCTGTTCTTCGGCATCAAGGCAGCGGTGCTCGCCGTCGTCGTCGAAGCCGTGATCCGCATCGGCAAGCGGGCGCTGAAGAACCGGGCCATGATCGTGATCGCGGTGGCGGCCTTCCTGGCCATCTATGCAGGCAAGCTGCCGTTCCCCCTTATCGTGCTCGCGGCGGCTTTTATCGGCTGGATCGGAAATCGCTTCGCGCCGAGGCTTTTTTCGGGCTCTGCGCACGGCAAGGGCAGCGCCGCTGCCGACACAAGCGGCGTGGTCGACCTGATGTTCGAGCGCGGCGAGCTCGGCCACACCATGCCGACGAGGTGGCATGCGGTCCGCACCACCGCCATCTGGCTCCCGGTCTGGCTCGGGCCGGTGGCGCTGATCGCCGCGCTGGCGGGGCCGGCCAGCGTGTGGACGCAGATCGGCGGCTTTTTCAGCCTGATGGCCGTCGTCACCTTCGGCGGCGCTTATGCTGTGCTCGCCTATGTCGCGCAGGCGGCGGTGACCTCTTTCGGCTGGCTATCGGCGGGCCAAATGGTCGACGGGCTGGGGCTTGCCGAAACGACGCCCGGGCCGCTGATCCTGGTGCTGCAATTCGTCGGCTTCGCCGCCGCCTATCGCCATGCCGGCGCGATCAGTCCTTTGCTTGCCGGATCGCTCGGGTCGGCGCTGACGCTCTGGGTCACCTTCGTCCCCTGTTTCTTCTGGATATTTTTGGGCGCGCCCTACATCGAGCAGCTCAGGCAGAACAAGGCGCTGGCAGCGGCGCTCGGCGCGATCACAGCGGCGGTCGTCGGCGTCATCATGAACCTTGCATTGTGGTTCGCGCTGCATGTCGTCTTCGGCAAGGTCGCAAGCGTCGGCTGGGGCGTGGAAGTGCCGGTCCTGTCCTCGCTCGACTGGCGCGCCGCGCTGCTGTCGGCGGCGGCGATGGTCGCCATGTTCAGGCTGAAGGCCGGCATGCTGCCGGCGCTGGCGGGATCGGCGCTGGCGGGGCTTGTGCTGCTGGCGTTGTAGGCTCGCACGCCTTCACGTTAGCGTGAACGAAAAAGCCGACCGGCCGGGAATAAACGGCCCGGTCCGCCGGTCTCCAGGGCATGCGCCCTTTGTGCGCGACAGCAGGAGACCATCATGACGCGGCGAGAAGACAAATACGCACGGGCTGAAGAGGGCGAAGGCGTCAGCCGCCGTCATCGCTTGGAGCGTTCCAGTTGGGCGCATCTGTTCTGGGCGATACCGCCCCGCCGCCGGCCCTGATCCGTGCCGATCGCAACCATCGAGATCCACGACCGTGACGGCGAGCATCTCATTGCAGCCAGCGATGCGCCGTCCTCTTCCGAGGCGCGCCTTGCTTCCGAGGCACTTGACTCCGGTGACACCAATGCCTTCTCCTCCCTCGAAGCAGGCGCCATTGCCTGCGGTCGCGATCTTCACCCGCACGAGCAGGGACAGATCGTCGCCTCCCGCTGAGGGCGGCAGACCCATGGCGGGAGCGCCCGGCGGCGGAACGGTGTTGAGCGAAAAGATGCTGGCCGCGCGTTTTGCCGAAGTGGTGCTGCCGCATCTTGGCGATGCGCTGTCGCTCGCCCGCTGGCTGACCGGCAATCAAGCCGATGCCGAGGATGTCGTGCAGGAGGCCTGCCTCAAGGCGCATGCGGGCATTGCCGGATTCGCCGGGGGAAACCCCCGCGCGTGGCTGCTCACCATCGTGCGCAACGCCTCCTATACATGGATGGCAAAGAACCGCCCGCGCAGCATAGTCGCCGTCGGCGACCTCACCGATCTCGACGACGTGTCGCCGCCGCCCGACTCCGATGCCGACAGCCCCGAGGCGGCGCTGGTCGCCAAGGCGAATTCGGCGGCGGTGGAAGCGGCGATCGCCAAGCTGCCGCAAGCCTTTCGCGAAACGCTGGTGCTGCGCGACATAAACGGTCTCAGCTACCGCGAGATCGCCGCCATGCTCGGCGTGCCGCAAGGCACGGTGATGTCGCGGCTGGCACGAGCCCGCGCCCTCTTGATGAAGGAACTTGGAGGGCGCCACCATGAGCCCGCATGAAAATCGCCCGCGTGAGGATGGATTGCCGCAAGACCCGCAGGATATGAAGCTGATGATCCACGCCCTTGTCGATGGCGAGCTCGATGCCGCGGCCGCTTTGGCGGTCGAGCGGCGAATGGCCGCCGATCCGGCGCTGGCCGCCGAACATGCACGCCTCGTGGCGCTGCGCGGCGCTGTCGCCAGCGTGCCACGCCCGACCGTCAGCGACGATTTCCTGGCCCGCATTGCGGCCATCGCCGAGGTGAAAGACGCCGAGGACACTGCCGAACCTCCTGCCGCGAAGGCGGCGCCGCTGCCGTCCGCGCAACCGCGAGGCCAAGTCATCGCGATGCAGCCGCGCGCGGCACGCTGGTATAACTCCTTCGACTGGCGCCAGATGGCGGCCTCGATCGTGCTCACGGCATTTCTCGCCAGCGGCGCGACGCAGTGGCTGGCGACGGCCGACAATGGGTCCGACAGCTTCGCCGTGGCCGTCGCCAACGGCCACCGCCGCAGCCTGCTTGCAGCGACGCCGGTCGACATCGTCTCGTCCGACCGTCACACGGTGAAGCCATGGCTCGACGGCCGCATCGGCGTGTCGCCGCCGGCGCCCGACATGGCCAAGGACGGCTACGCGCTGCTCGGCGGCCGCGTCGAGGTGATCGGCGACAGGCCGATGCCGGCGCTGGTCTACCGCCATCACGAGCATCTGATCACGCTGGTGGCCGAACCGCGGCAGAACGAGGCCAAATCCGTGCCTGTGGCGGACAATCTGTCGGCAGGTGGCTTCCTTCAGGTCCACTGGACCGACGATGCCTTCTCCTACTGGGCGATCTCGGATGCCGAACGCCCGGCGCTGGACGATTTCGTCGCCCGTTTCCGGGCCGCCATCATCGCCAATCCGGCGGCCGGCGGCCCAGGTTAAGGAAGCGAAACTTCTTTCGCCGCTATTTCAGAGCCCGATAACCCGTTTGGCGGATGAGCGAAAGCAGATGCCTGTCCGTCCGAGATAATCGCGCCAAAGCACTTGCCCGGCGGCCCGGGCGCGCACGTGGATAAGTCAAAGTCGACCTTGGTATGTTATACACGCTTCGTTCTCGGGCGGACACGAGTCGATGGATCAGGAAAGACTTCTAGCCGCGGTCCTCTTGGCTGATGTCGTGGGCAGCACGCCGCTCTATGAGCGCATCGGCGACGATGCCGCTCTGCGGCAGGTCTCGGATTGCCTCGACGCGATACGCGAGATCGTCGTCCAACACGGCGGTGATTTCATCTACTCGAAGGGCGATGACGTGCTCAGCCTGTTCGAGAGGCCGGAGGTGGCGCTGAGGGCCGTCTGCCAGATCAGCAGCCAACTGATGAAAGGGCCGTTGAGCGCCCGTATCGGATTGCACTTCGGAGCGGTCATTCGCGCGCGCGGCGCACTATTCGGCGACGTGGTCAATGTCACCGCAAGGTTGTCCACCACGGCCAACCCAGGGGAGGTGCTGATCAGCCAGAGCTTCTTCGAAGCCCTTTCCGCGGGCAGCCGCAGTACCTTGCGGCTCCTCGACAAAATGGCCTTCAAGGGAAAGCAAGAACTCTTCGACGTCTATACCTTGAGAAGCGACGATGGGGCCCTCAGCACGCACATCGCCAACCGAGGCACCTTTGTCGAGAGGCGCTCTGCCCCGCTGCCGCAGATCAATCTGGTCATCCGCTACGAAGATCAGTCGCGATCCTGCCGAAACAACGAATTCGTGACGATCGGGCGATCTCCGGAATGCAATATCGTCGTCCAGCGGCCCTGGGTCTCAAGGCACCACGCGACCTTCACCATTTCGAATGGTAAGGCGCGCCTTGTCGAGCGAAGCTCGTCGGGCACATTTGTGTCAATGGGACCCGGCCATGAAGTGCTCATACGCCGCGAAGATATTCTTCTCTTCGGCTCCGGCGTCATCTCGCCTGGACGCAGATCGTCCCTCGGCGACGCCCAGATCCTTCACTACGAAATTATCTCAGCCTGACCCGGCCGGGCATCTGACCACGATCAGTCCGATCCATGGAAAAATTGTTCGGGGACGAACCCTCGAAAGGCGGATCGTTCCTTCTAAGGCAGGCCAGAGTCTATAAAAACTATAGAAGTTAGATCCAGCGCCGGCTTCCGAGGGAATGATGCCCAATCCAACCGTTGTCGGTTTCTCCGGAAATTTCACCCGGCCGTCGAAGACACGCGGTTTTGTCGAGCAGGTGGTCAGGGACATCGCGGTCCGCAACGACCTGTCGGCAAGCACCTTTGATATCGAGGACGTCGGCGCCTCGCTCGGCAGCGCCAAATGGGCGCGCGATCTCGATCAGCAGGCCCGCGATATTCTCGACAGGGTCGTCAACGCCGATATGCTGGTGGCCGGGTCGCCGACCTACAAGGGCAGCTACACCGGCCTGTTCAAACACTTCTTCGACCTGCTCGATCCGGCGTCGCTGAGGGGCAAGCCGGTGCTTTTGCTGGCAACGGGTGGCGGCGAGCGGCATGCGCTGATCATCGAGCATCAATTGCGGCCGCTGTTCGGCTTCTTCGAGGCTCTGGCGTTGCCCACCGCGGTCTATGCGACCGACAAGGATTTCGCCGACGGCGTCCTGGTTTCCGAAGCCATCCGCAAGCGCGTTGCGCAGGCCGTCGACGAGGCGGGCTATGCGCTCTTGCGCCGCGCCGCCGGCCAGCGGATCGCGGCGGAATAGCCGAAGCGCCAGACCGGTTCACCGTTTCATGAAACGGCGAACCGCATATAATGGTTGACGCCGACCAGGCCGGCGTCGGGCGCGAGCCTGCTCTTCTGCGCCTGCGCCATTTCGCGGGTTCTCATCCTTCAGGGCCAACAAGTTTAGCTTCCTTACGGCGATCTCTCGCTTGCGACCCGGATATGCCGCTTCACGCAGTCCATCGGATAACGGATTGGAGTAGCTGGAGACAGCTGCAGGGAAACGACGCTCCATGACATCAGCCAATATTCTGATCTGCGATTTTGTAGGCCTCCGCTTTGGCGCGGACGGCCATCCCGACCACAGCGAGGTCAAGGCCTATATCGAAGCCAGAGGTGGCGTGTTCCACCAGACAGGCATCGTCAAGGGCGCCCTTGACCCCGGCAAGCTGCATTTCTTTTACCTGCCGCAATTGAGCACGCGCGAGGAATTGTTGGCCGAGGCCGGCGACGGCCGCTACGACGCCGTCATCGCTGCCGCGACGTTCATTCCCGCGGAGACCAGGTTCCGCCTCGGCGGCGTGCGCATCGGTGCCGGCACCGGCAATATGGGGTCGGCATCGTGGGGCGGGGGCAGCGGAGAAGGCGGCGAAGCGCCGTTGATGAACACGCCGGGCATCAACAGCCGCGCCACCGCACAAATGGCCATGAAGGCGCTGCTGAAGGTCAGGCCGGATCTTCCCGTTGACAAGCTCAACAACCTGGTCGCCGGCGGGCAGTTCGATACGGGAAAAGACCTGCGGCACTATCCGACCGAGAAGCTCGAAGGCAAAAGACTGGCGGTGATCGGCTATGGCAATATCGGCCGGGAATTCGCCAGGCTCGGCCAGGCCTTCGGCATGCGGATCACTATCCATGCGCGGCCACGCCACCGGAAATGGATCGAGCTGGAAGGCTTCGACTACGCCGCAACCATGGTGGACGCAGCGCGCGGCGCGGACGCGCTTTCGGTTCACCTTGGCCTGGGTGCCTTCGATGCCGGCCAGCAACGATACGCCAATGCCGGGCTGATCGGAGATGAGGTGCTTTCGGCTCTCAACCACGGCGCCGTGCTCATCAACTATGATCGCGGCGAGCTGGTCGACGTGGCGGCGCTGGAGCGCGCGCTGGCGTCAGGGCCCGTTTCCCATGCGGCGATCGATGCGGACCTGTTCAATGACGGCGGCACCGTTTCGGGGCCGATGCTGCCCTATCTCAAGCTGGTCCAAACCTATGGTGAGCGTCTGGAACTTCTCCCCCATGCCGCGGCCGACACCGATCACCCCTCTCGTGTCGCGGGCGCCAAGCAGGCCGTCGACCAGATCTATGCAGCCGTCATCGAGCATCGCGTCCACAATCTGAAAGGATCGCTGCCTCCGGGCTTTGTCGACATGGGAGCGAAAGTCCCGCCCGGTATTGGCGGCATCGATCTTCGGCATCTGGCGGCGCTGGCCGATGACAAGAACGTGGCTGCCGATCTCGCCCGGTCGAGCGCTGTCGTCGCCGCTTTCTGGGAACGCGTCCTGGCTGCGTCCGAGCAGGAACGGCCGGCACTGATCACTTCCGGAGGCGAAGCATTCGCCGAGGCCGCGAACCACCTCTCCACACTTTTGCGCAGGCACCATCTTTCGGGGCCGTTCGCTTCGGGATCACTTTGACGCCAACGATGCAGCGACCTGCTCGCCAAGCCCTTGAAAAAACTTGGTGATCCCGACAGGAATCGAACCTGTGACCTACAGATTAGGAATCTGCCGCTCTATCCTACTGAGCTACGGGACCACGCGGCCCGACACATAAACGCTTCGGGCCGGTTCGCCAAGGGGCATGCTGACCTCCCACTTAGGCTGTCTCGGCAGGGCCGAGCCGGCCAAGCCGTATCGCCTTAAGGCGCTCAGGCGGCCAGCGCGGTTTCGGCCAGCTTCACCCAATAGCTCATGCCGTGCGGGATGACCTCGTCGTTGAAGTCGTAGGCCGGGTGATGCAGGCCGGCGGAGTCGCCATTGCCGATGAAAATGAAGGCGCCGGGGCGGGCTTCCAGCATATAGGAGAAATCTTCGCCGCCCATCACCGGCTGGATGGCGCGGTGGACATGGCTGTCGCCGGCGATGTCGGCTGCGACATCGCCCGCAAACGCGGTTTCCTCTGCATGGTTGAAGGTGACGGGGTAATTGGCGTCGTAATCGACCTCGATGGTGGCGCCGAAGGCCGCGGCGAGGCCGGCGCAGAGCGCGCGGATGCGCTCTTCCGACTTCCTGGCCACGTCCTTCTTCAGCGTGCGCACGGTGCCGGCGATCTCGGCGCTTTCGGGAATGACGTTATAGGCGTCGCCGGCGTGGAACTTCGTCACTGACACCACCACGGCCTCGACCGGATCGGTGCTGCGCGAGGCGATGGTCTGCAGCGCCCCGACCAGCTGGCTGGCGATGACGATCGGATCGATCGTGCCGTGCGGCATCGCCGCATGGCCGCCGCGGCCCCTGACGGTGATGGTGAATTCGGCCGTCGCGGCCATGATCGGGCCGGGCTTGATGGCGAACTGGCCGACCGGCAGGCCCGGCATATTGTGCATGCCGAACACCTTCTCGATGCCGAAGCGCTCCATGATGCCGTCCTTGACCATCTCGTTGCCGCCGCCGCCGCCTTCCTCGGCCGGCTGGAAGATCACCGCCACGCTGCCGGCGAAATTGCGCGTCTCGGCAAGATATTTGGCCGCACCCAAGAGCATGGCGGTGTGGCCGTCATGACCGCAGGCATGCATCTTGCCGCGCACCGTCGAGGCCCATGGCTTGCCGGTGATCTCGTCGATCGGCAGCGCGTCCATGTCGGCGCGCAGTCCTATCGCCGTGCCATCGCCCTTGCGGCCGCGGATGATGCCGACGACGCCGGTCTTGCCCAGCCCCGTCACCACCTCGTCGCAGCCGAAGGCCTTCAGCTTCTCGGTGACGAAGGCGGCGGTCTGGAACACGTCGAAATTCAGCTCCGGTGTCTGGTGCAGATGCCGTCGCCAGCCAGCAACTTCTTCCTGCATTTGCGCGGCGCGGTTCAGAATTGGCATGATCGGTCCATCTCTTGGTTGATTGGCGGCAGTCGGTCAGAGCCGCTGTTCAGCAATTATGATTGTCTTGAACTTTGCCATTTTGGCGTCACATAGGGTAAATAGCACCGCAACAATGCGGTCCGGGTCGAGGGCCGGGCCGCATTTATGCTGGCGATGGGTAACCAAATCTTACGAACCCAGCCGCGATTACGGCAAGAGGCGATTTCGGATTTGATCATGCGGCGAAGGCATTTCCTCAACCTATTGCTGGGAGGCGCGCTTGCGTTGCCGGTGTTTGCCGGCCCGGTCCGGGCCAATCCGATCGTCCTTTTCGACTTGAAGAGCGGCTCAATCTTGGAGCACCAGGACGCATTCAAGCGCTGGTATCCGGCCTCGCTCAGCAAGTTGATGACGGCCTATGTTGCCTTCCGCGCGATCCAGGCCGGCGAGGTGGCGCTCGATTCGCCAATCAAGGTGACGAAGCATTCGGCCGGCGAGCCGGCGAGCAAAATGGGCTTCAAGCCCGGCTCGGTGATGCGGCTCGACAACGCGCTGAAGATGATGCTGGTCAAGTCGGCCAACGACATCGCCATGGCCGTGGGCGAGAATATCGGCGGGTCGCAGGCTGCCTTTGCCGACCGCATGAACGCCGAGGCGGCCCGGCTCGGCATGGTCGGCACGCATTTCGTCAACCCGAACGGGCTCTATTCGCCGGAGCAGTATACGACCGCGCGTGACCTTGCCGTGCTGGTGACGGCGTTGCGCAATGATTTTCCGCAATATGCCCCGTGGTTCTCGATCGAAGGCCTTGCGGTCGGCAAGAAGGCGATCCCGAACTACAATCTCCTGATCGGCCGCTATCCGGGCGCCGACGGCATGAAGACCGGCTTCGTCTGTCCGTCCGGCTTCAACATGATCGGCTCGGCGACACGCAACGGGCGCACGCTGGTGGCCGTGGTATTGGGTGAGAAATCGGCGATCAGCCGCGCCGAAGCGGCGGCAAAGCTGCTCGACTTGGGTTTTGAGATGCCGACGGCCACTTCGACCACGCTTGCAGGGCTCAAGCCCTATGGCGACACACTGTCGCCCAACGATATGCATGACGAGATCTGCGCGAAAAAGCCGAAGAACGAGCAATCGGAGGCGGCCCCCGAGGTTGCCGCCAAGGATAAGCCGAAATCGCCCTACCAGGTGAAGCTCGACCACCCCACGCTCGTTGCCGTCGGTCTCGGCGGCGCGACGGGGCCGGCGCCCAAGGCGTTCGTCGACCAGGCCGATCAGAATTATGCCGGTGTGCCGCTGCCGAGCTGGCGACCCGACAGGCCGGCGCCGGCCGGCGCCGAGCCTCTGGCGACCGGAACGGCTGCCGCCGCGGCGCAGGGCGACCAGCCCGCCAAGGCCAACTGAGCCGCGTCATGGACAGCAGCTTTCCCATTCCCGTATCCGTGCTCACCGGTTTCCTCGGCGCCGGCAAGACGACGCTTCTCAATCGGCTGCTCAAGGAGCCGGCGCTTGCCGACACGGCGGTGATCATCAACGAGTTCGGCGAGGTGGCGATCGACCATCTGCTGGTCGAGCAGGCTTCCGACGGCATCATCCAGCTTTCCGACGGCTGCCTGTGCTGCACGGTGCGCGGCGACCTGGTCGACACGCTCGCCGATCTCGTCGACCGGCTGCAGACCGGCCGTATCGCGAAACTGGCGCGCGTCGTCGTCGAGACGACGGGTCTGGCCGATCCGGCGCCGGTGCTGCAGTCGATCATGGCGCATCCGGCGCTGGTGCACGCCTTCTGGCTCGACGGCGTCATCACGCTGGTCGACGCCGTCAATGGCGAGGCAACGCTCGATACCCATGTCGAAGCGGTGAAGCAGGCGGCGGTGGCCGACCGCATCGTGCTGACCAAGATCGACCTGGCCGACGCGGCCGAGGTCGAGGCGTTGCGGGCAAGGCTGAAGCAGGTCAATCCAGGCGCCGTCCTGCTCGACGTCGCCGATGCCGGCGCCGCGGCGCTGTTCAATTGCGGCCTCTATAATCCTGAAACCAAGTCCGCCGACGTGCGGCGCTGGCTTGGTGAAGAGGCGGCGCATGATCATCACCATGATCATCATCACCATGACGGCGACCACGATCACCACCACCATCATGAGCATCGCCATGATACGCGCGTGCGCACGCACTCGCTCGTCCATGACGGCCCGGTGCCGTTCTCGGCGATCGAAATGTTCCTTGATCTTCTGCGCTCGACGCATGGCGAGAAACTCCTGCGCATGAAGGGCGTCATCGAGCTTGCGGAGGATCCGTCGCGGCCGCTGGTCATTCACGGCGTGCAGAAGATCCTGCATCCGCCGGCAAGGCTGCCGGCCTGGCCCGACGGCCAGCGCGGCACTAGGCTGGTGCTGATCACGCTCGACATGCCGCAGGACTACAGCCGTCGGCTGTTCGCCGCCTTCACCAACAAGCCGTCGATCGACACGCCGGACCGGGCCGCGCTGGAGACCAATCCGCTGGCAATAGCGGGGCTATAGGCCGAAAACGACGCCGGTCAGGCCGCGCTGCCGCGCTCGACCAGGAAACGATGGCCGCCCGTCACCGCGGCCGTTTCGACCAATTGGTGGCCGGCATCGGCGCAGAAGGCCGGGATGTCGATCACGGCCAGCGGATCGGTGGTCTCGAGCCACAGCCTGGCACCCGGCCGCATCGCAGCCAGCCGCTTGCGGGCTTTCAGCACCGGCAGCGGACAGTTCAGTCCCTTGAGATCGTAGATGGCGGGCGGCTTTGCCCTCTGTTCATGCATGTCGCTATTCCAAAACCGCCTTACCCCTCGGGTCAATGCCCGAGAGCATGCTTTTGGGCGACATGCATTGAAGCCTCAGCCGCCGAACATGCCGAGCAGCTTCTTCTTCAGCTTTGACACGGTGCCCTGGTCGGCGTCGGCGGCCTGCTGGGTCTCCTGCGCGGGCACTGCCTCGACGCCTGCAGTGACGACCGGCTGCTGCGCCGCCTGCTTGGCGGCTTCCTTCTCGGCCAGCGCCTGCTGCCTAGCCGCTTCCTTGGCGGCCTTAGCCGCCTCGATCGCGGCCACGCGCTGCTCTTCGGCCTTGCGCTTGGCTTCCTTCTGCGCGTCGGCTGCTGCCATCTTGCGGCCGAGCGGGGAATCGATGCGGCCCATGCGGGTAGTTTCCGTCACCGAGCCGTCGGCATTCAGCGACGGCGGCTCGATCGGCACGCGCTCGCCGCGGGCGCGGCGCTTCGACCAGTCGGAAACGATGCTCGCTTCCTTGATGCCGGCAATCGTCGGCTTCGGCGGCGGCGTGCTGGAATTGACGGCTGCTTTGAAGGCCGCGTCGTAACGCTTCTCGTAGTCAGCATAGGCCGTTTTCAACGAGTCAGGCTGCATGGTCGTGGGGCAGGGGCCGGTCGGGTCGAAGGTCGTGCCTTCCGGCGCCACCTGGTTGAAGACATAGCGCTTCTCGCAGACGTCGACCTTCGGCGGCACCTTGGTGATCTCGAAATTGTCGTACCCGACCTTCAGCATCTTCCAGAATTCGTAATTCGGGTCGTTGCGGTAGCGCGCCATGTTGGCGGCGGTCATGCGGAACGGGAAGGCCTGGATCTGGAACTCGGTCTGGCCGCCCTGGAAGGCGTCGCGGCCGAAGGCATAGATCTGTTCGATCTGCGCGTCGGTCATCGAATAGCAGCCGGACGACGAGCAGGCGCCATGCACCATCAGGTTCTGGCCGGTGCGGCCATTGGCGCGGTCATAGGCATTGGGGAAGCCGATGTTGAAGGACAGATGGTAATTCGAGCGCGGATTCATCTGCGACGGACGCACCGTATAGAAGCCTTCCGGCGCCTGGCGGTCGCCCTCGGTGTATTTCGGGCCGAGCTTTCCCGACCATTTGCAGATGTCGTAGGTGGCGACGAGATCGTAGCGGCCATTGGTCTTGGCCTTCCAGATCTCCAGCTTACCTTCTTCCTTGAAGATGCGCGCCATCACCGAAGAGGTGCGCACCATGCCCTTGGCCTTCATGTCGGCAAGGATCTTGTCCGGCAGCGGCTTGTTGGCCTCCGGCGCGAAATCCTTCATCGACGAATCATTGCAGCCGGCGACGCCGATGGCGGCGATCAGGACTCCGGTGCGGGCAAGCTTGGCAAACATCGATACGGCTACGTCTCTTCTCTCGGGCCAACGGCACTCGGCATGGCCGGGCCCGCAGGCTGAACACCAGTGGGACCGTAAGCCCGTTAACCTTGAAAATTCCTTACCGCAAGCCTTGGCAAACCCCTCGCGGCGATTTCCATTGAGCCGAATCCGGCGGCATTTTTGTGGCGGAATTGCTTATTCCGGCCACAGTTGAACGTCTTGCCGGGACTTGAGAGGTCAAAGGCTGCGGCCCATCGCCAGATATTTCTCGCGGCGCTGCTCGCGGAAATCGGTGTTGGCGCCGGCAAAATCCTTCATCGTCCGGGCGATGAGGTCGCCGGTGGACGCAATTACCGTCTCCGGAGCGCGCTGGGCGCCGCCGATCGGCTCGGGAATAATGGCGTCGATGATCTTCATCTCGAGAAGATCCTGCGCGGTGATCTTCATGTTGGTCGCAGCGTCCTTGGAGCGCGTGGTGTCGCGCCACAGGATCGACGCCGCGCCCTCGGGCGAGATCACCGAATAGATGGCATGCTCCAGCATGTAGACGCGGTTGGCGGTGGCGATCGCGATGGCGCCGCCGGAGCCGCCTTCGCCGATGACCACCGAGATCGACGGCACTTTCAGCGAAAGGCAGGCGGAGGTCGAACGCGCGATGGCTTCGGCCTGACCGCGCTCCTCGGCGCCGACGCCGGGATAGGCGCCGGCCGTGTCTACCAATGTCAAAAGCGGGATTTGGAAGCGGTCGGCAAGCTCCATCAGCCGCACCGCCTTGCGATAGCCCTCTGGCCGCACCGAGCCGAAATTGTGCTTGATGCGGCTTGCCGTGTCTGAACCCTTCTCCTGGCCGATGACCGCCACCGGCTCGCCGCGGAAACGCGCGAAGCCGCCGACGATCGCCTGGTCGTCGCCGAAATTGCGGTCGCCGGCTAAAGGCGTGAAATCGGTGAACAGCCCTTTGATGTAGTCGACGCAATGCGGGCGGTCGGGATGGCGCGCGACCTGCACCTTCTGCCAGGGCGTGAGCGCCTTGTAGAGGTCGCGCAACGCGTCGCGCGAGCGCTTTTCCAGCCTGCTGATCTCTTCGGCGACATCGACCGCCTCGCCGTTCTCGGCAAGCTTCTTCAGCTCAAGGATCTTGAGCTCCAGATCCTGCACCGGCTTTTCGAAGTCGAGGTAGTTGTACATGCTTGGGTCGGACCGATCCGTCGGAAGGCAAATGGCTGGCGGAACCGCTGAAATGCCGGCTCCGGGCGGTGGAACGTCGCCCTCACATAGCGATATGAGGCCTAGTCGGCAAGCGGGTGATGATCGTTGACCAGCCGCACCAGCCGCTCCTCCAGAACGTGGGTGTAGATCTGCGTGGTCGAGATATCGGCATGGCCTAGGAGTTGCTGAACGGCTCTGAGATCGGCGCCGTTCTGCAGGAGATGGCTGGCAAAAGCGTGGCGAAGCACATGCGGCGAGATCTTCGCCGACGCTATGCCGGACCGCGCGGCCAAGCCCTTGAGATCGCGGGCGAACACCTGCCGGGAGAGATGGCCGCTGTCCGAGGAGGACGGAAACAGGAACGGGCTCTCGGCAAAGGCCGGCCGCTCGGCTCTCGCGGCAAGCCAGGCGCGCATGGCGGCGCGCGCCTTGGCCGACAGCGGCACCATGCGTTCCTTGTCGCCCTTGCCGCGCACCATGAAGAAGCGGTCGTCGCGCAGCGCCACCGTGACCGGCAGGCCGACCAGCTCCGACACCCGCAGGCCGGTGGCGTAAAGAACCTCGACCAGCGCGTGCAGGCGCAACGCGGCCAGCCTGTCGCCGTCCGGTCCGGTTTCTGCCGCTTCCTGCGCCGCGCGGTCGAGCAGCCGGCCCGTTTCGGCCTCGCTCATCGTCTTCGGCAGCGGCCGGCCCTTGCGCGGGCTGTCCAGCGTGCCGGTCGGGTCGTCGCCGCGCAGGCCTTCGGCATAGAGGAATTTGAAGAACTGGCGGATCGCCGACAATTTGCGCGCCTGCGAGGTCGGCGCGAAGCCCCGCGCGGCGATGTCGTCGAGATAGGCGCGGATGTCGGCCGGCCCCGCGCCGGCAAGCCCGCCTTTGATCGCCTCGGAAGCATCCTCCAGATCGCGGCGGTAGGACGAAAGCGTGTTTTCGGCCGCGCCCCGCTCGGCGCTCATCATTTCGAGGAAGGCTTCGATGCGGGCGGCGCTGTTCATCGGGCCGGGATCAATTCTTCTTCGGATTGAGCTTCTCGGCCGGAATTCGGATGCTCATTTCGGCCTTTTTCGGCTCCACGAACATGGCCAGGGCGAACATCGCGCCATAGGCAATGCCTGCAAGAACCGCCAGCGTCACGACGAAGCGAAACAAAGTCGGCATTCAAATTTCGCCCGTCTTGCTGTTCTGCGTTTCCAAAGCCCTGTGCCCTTATGGGACGCCAATCCAGGCAATTCAAGGACGAAGGATTTCGGTCGACAGAGGTTTTGCCGGAAAAGCTTTGAAACCGTTCGTCCGCCTGCGCTTGACGCAAACAGGCTTTTGATGTCGATACGGCGCAAAGAGGCCCCGATGAACGCTCTGCCAAATCCGACGGACGAAGGATGCGCCGCGCTGATCGAAGCGCTCGGCAGCCGTTCGATCGTCTTCGTCGGGTTGATGGGCGCCGGCAAGACGGCGATCGGCCGCAAGGTGGCGACGATGCTTTCGCTGCCCTTCATGGATAGCGACCAGGAGATCGAAAGCGTCTCGCGCATGACGGTGCCGGAGCTGTTCGAGCGCTATGGCGAGCCGGAATTCCGGGCGCTGGAGCAGCGCGTGATCCTGCGTCTGCTGGAGAACGGTCCGCAGGTGCTGTCGACCGGCGGCGGCGCCTTCATGAACGCGCAGACGCGCGAGGCGATTTCGGCGCATGGCGTATCGGTCTGGCTGAAAGCCGATCTGGACCTGTTGATGGAGCGCGTCTCCAAGAAGCAGAACCGGCCGCTGCTCAAGAATCCCGACCCGCGCGGTGTGCTGGAGCGCCTGATGGGCGAGCGCTATCCGGTGTACGCGACCGCCGACCTGACCGTGCCGACGCGCGACGACCGCAAGGAGATCATCGCCGGCGAGGTCGTCGCGGCGCTCTGCGCCCAACTCGGCGTCGCCACGATCGCGACGGGCGCTCCAACTGACGAGGTGCAGCCGTGAGCCAGGCCGAACCGGTGAAGGTCGAGGTCGGGCTCGGCGACCGCGCCTATGACATCCTCATTGGCTCGGGGCTGCTCGCGCGCTCCGGCGAAGAGATCGCGCGCCGCCTTCCCGGCATCCGCGCGGCCATCGTCACCGACGAGAACGTCGCCGCCGCGCATCTCGACACGCTCAAGGCGGGGCTGGGCGAGGGCGGCATCCAGTCCGCCGTCATCACGCTGCCCGCCGGCGAAAAGACCAAGAGTTTCGCCCATCTCGAGGAGGTGGTCGACGGCGTGCTCGCGGCAAAGCTCGAACGCCGTGACGTGGTGATCGCGCTCGGCGGCGGCGTCATCGGCGACCTTGCCGGCTTCGCATCCGGCATCGTGCGGCGCGGCATGAACTTCGTGCAGATCCCGACCTCGCTGCTGGCGCAGGTCGATTCTTCGGTCGGAGGCAAGACGGGCATCAACAGCGCGCGCGGCAAGAACCTCGTCGGCGTCTTCCACCAGCCCAGGCTGGTGCTCGCCGACACGGGCGTGCTCGACACGCTGCCGATCCGCGAGTTCCGCGCCGGCTATGCCGAGCTTGCCAAATACGGGCTGATCGACCGCCCGGCCTTCTTCGCCTGGCTTGAACAGAACTGGCGGGACGTGTTCGCAGGCGGTCCGGCGCGGGTCGGGGCGATCGCCGAGGCCTGCCGCGCCAAGGCCGATGTCGTTGCCCGCGACGAGTTCGAGACCGGCGACCGCGCGCTGCTCAATCTCGGCCATACATTCGGCCATGCGCTGGAAGCAGCCACGCAATATGACGGCGCGCGCCTCGTCCATGGCGAGGGCGTCGCCATCGGCATGGCGCTGGCACATCGTTTTTCGGCGCGGCTCAACCTGGCAAGCCCGGACGACGCGGAGCGCGTCGAAGCGCATCTGCGCGCCGTCGGCCTGCCCTGGCGGATGGCCGATATTCCGGGCGACCTGCCGGATGCCGAGGCGCTGCTCGGCTTCATCACCCAGGACAAGAAGGTCTCGCGCGGCGCGCTGACCTTCATCCTGACGCGCGGCATCGGCCAGTCGTTCATCGCCAAGGACGTGCCGTCCTCGGAAGTGCTCTCCTTCCTCAAAGTGAGCCATCCCGAACGGCTCAAGATGAGCCATTCCAGATGACCGGCGCCGGCTGGATCGTCGCCGCCGTCCTTGCCGTCATCGTGCTTTTGGCGCTTCTGTTCCGTGCCCGGTTGCTTGCCGCTTTCGGCTACGCGCTTCGGCCGCTCGAGCCGCCGCAGCGAACAGAGCGCAACGGCAAGGATGAAGACATCGACGATGCCCGCCGCGAGGGCGCGACTGCCGGTGAGGAGCGCAATCGGCTCGAAGGCCTCTTCGACCTCGATGAACTCGAAGTGTCGGACATCATGGTCCACCGCACCAATATGCGCTCGGTCAATGCCGACAATGCGCCGGAGGCGGTGGTGCGCGAAATCCTGCAGAGCCCGCACACCCGCATGCCGCTGTGGAAGGGCTCGCTCGACAACATCGTCGGCGTCCTGCACGCGAAAGATCTGCTGAGAGCCCTCAACGAGGTCGGCAACGACTTTTCGCGGATCGACGTCATGAAGATCGCGGCGAAGCCGTGGTTCGTGCCGGACACCACCACCTTGCAGGAACAGCTCAACGCCTTCCTGCGGCGCAAGGCGCATTTCGCCATCGTCGTCGACGAATATGGCGAGGTCGAAGGACTGGTGACGCTGGAAGACATCATCGAGGAAATCGTCGGCGAGATCGCCGACGAGCACGACATCGATATGCAGGGCGTGAAGAAGGAGGCTGACGGCTCGGTCGTTGTCGACGGGACGGTGCCGATCCGCGACTTGAACCGCGCACTCGACTGGGACCTGCCCGACGAGGAGGCGACGACGATCGCCGGTCTCGTCATCCACGAGACGCAATCGATTCCTGAGGAGAAGCAGGCTTTCACGTTCCACGGCAAGCGCTTCGTTGTCATGAAACGCGACAAGAACCGCATTGCGAGGTTGAGGATACGTCCGGCCAGCGAAGGCTAGGTGTGTTGATAATCACGTAATGCCGGCCTGCTAGAGCATGATCCGGAAAAGTGGTAACCGGTTTTCGGAGAAGATCATGCTCCAACAAAGAGTTAGATCAGGATGGCGATTCAACGAAACGTCATCTTGATCTAGCGACAGCCTGCGATCTTAGAGTTCCTTGGTCCAGCGCTCGGAGAGCATTGCGCCGGTTCCGCCATCGATTGCGGCCAGGCTGACGTCGTAGCCCCAGAGGTTGCGGACATGGCGCAGCGTCGCATCGCGGCTTTCACCCTCGAGCATCACGCCGTCCTTCACCGTGTGCTGAAGCCGCAAATGCCGGTCGCCCAGGAGGTCGACGTCGATCACCTGGATGTCGGGGCGACTTGCCCCGATGTCGTAGCTTTGCGCCAACGCCGACCGTATCTTGGCATAGCCACGCTCATTGTGGATCGAGGCGACTTCGTAATGCGGCTCGTCGGCACCGTCGGCCAGCACGAAGAGCCGCCATTTGCGGATCAGCGCCGGGCTCAGATACTGGCGAATGAAGGATTCGTCGCGGTGGTTGGCCCAGGCGTCGACCAAGGTGTCGCGCCAGTCGCCGCGGCCGGCGATGTCGGGAAACCAGTCGCGGTCCTCGGCTGTCGGCGTGGTCGAGATGCGCTGGATGTCCTGCATCATGTCGAGACCGAGCGCATAGGGATTGATGCCGGAAAAGCGCGGGTCGTCATAGGCCGGCTGGAAAACGACGTTCGAGTGATTGCGCAAGATCTCGAGCATGGCGCCTTCGCTGATACGGCCACGGTCGAAAAGCGTGTTCATGAGCGTGTAGTGCACGAAGGTCGCGCAGCCTTCGTTCATCACCTGGGTTTGCCGCTGCGGGTAGAAGTATTGCGCGATGACCCGCACGATCCTGACGATCTCGCGCTGCCAGGGCTCGAGGACGAGGCTGTTCTTCTCGAGAAAGTAGAGCAGGTTTTCCTCCGGCAGATGAAGCGATTTCTTCCGCTCGGCCGCATCGTCGTCAATGCCTGTTTTGGTCTCGCCGCTCTCTTGAGGAGGCGGCAGCGTTCGCCAGAGATCGTTGAAGGAACGCTCCTCGTATTCCAGGCGCTCGCGAAGCCCTTCGCGCTGCTGCTCCGACGACAGCCTCGGCGGCCGGTGATAGCGAAACACACCCTGTTCCATCAGCGCGTGGGCTGAATCCAGGATCGCTTCCACGGCTGCCAGGCCATGCCGTTCCTCGCATCGGGCTATGTAGCTCTTGGCAAAATCCAGATAGCTCAAAATGCCGCCGGCATCGGTCCATTGCCGGAAGAGATGATTGTTCTTGAAAAAATGGTTGTGCCCAAGCGCGGCATGGGCGGTCACCAAAGCCTGCAGGGCCATGGTGTTCTCTTCCATGAGATAGACGATGCAGGGGTTGGAGTTGATGACCAGCTCATAGGCCAGACCGCGCGCGCCCTTGCGGTAAAGAAGCTCGTCGTAGAGGAAACGCTTGCCGAAAGACCAATGCCGGTACATCAGCGGCATGCCGACCGAAGAATAGGCGTCGAGCATCTGCTCGGAAGAGATGACCTCCATCTGCACCGGATAGATGTCGAGTCGAAGCTCTTCGAGGCCGAGCGCTTCGATCTCGTCATAGACGCGGGACAGTCTCGAAAAGTCCCAGTCAGACCCGGAAAACAACAGTTCGGATTTGCGCGCCTGGCTGACCATCGGCCTATGTCCCTTCGACCCTCAGTCCTCAAGCGCTCTTGCGCAGATCAGGTTGCCTGGCGAAGAGCTCTCGGAAGACCGGGTAAATGTCGGCCGGCGCAGCGATGCGCCTCATCTGGAAGTTCGGCCATTTCCCGTCGACGGCGTTGTAGGCCCGCCAGAGCGACGTTCCGTTCTCGGTCGAGCCGAAAATATGGCTTTCCCGCTCGTCGATGATCTCGACATAGGCGAAATACTGGCAAAGCCGCATAATCTTGCGGTCGAGCAGTTCTATGCAGCGCTCGGAGTCAGTAGCAAAATTGTCGCCGTCGGAAGCCTGGGCGGCGTAGATGTTCCATTCGGCGACCGGATAGCGTTCTTCGATGATGCGGTGCATTTCCTCGAGCGCGGTTGAGACGACCGTGCCGCCGCTTTCGGTGTGGTAGAAGAATGTATGCTCGTCCACCTCCTTGGCTTCGTGGGTGTGGCGGATGAAGACGACCTCGGTGCGTTCATAACGGCGCGTCAGGAACAGATGCAGCAGCACGAAGAAGCGTTTGGCCAGATCCTTCTCGCGCTCTCCCATCGAGCCGGAGACGTCCATCAGGCAGAACATCACCGCGCTCGCATTCGGCACCGGTTGGGGATCGAAGCGATTAAAACGGATATCGACCGGATCGACATAGGCAATGCGCCTGCGCCGGCGCTCCAGCCGCTCAAACGCCTCGCGCAGGGCGGCGATGCGTTCGCTTACCGCCGCGCTGGCCGGCTTCGCTTCGAGCTCGGCAATCTGCCGGGCGATCGCGTCGAGCTCCGCCTGTTTGGGGCGTCTCAGCGCGATGCGCCGCCCATGGCTGTTGCGCATCGTGCGTCCGACATTGATGTTGGTCGGCGCTCCGCTTGCGCTGAAGCCCGCCCGTCTCGGCTTGAAGCTCAGTATCTGCTTGAGATTGAGCTTGACCAGATCCGGCAGTTCGAGGTCTTCGAAAAAAAGATCGAGCACTTCCTCGCGCGACAGCACGAAGCGAAAGTCGTCTTCGGATGCCGTGGTTCCCGGGGCCGATCCGTAGCCTCCGCCGCCGCCCGGCTTGGCGATAAGATCGCCGGGGCTGAACGTCCGGTTGCCGGGCAGGATATGCTGGCGCCGGCCGGTTTCCTTGTCGTTGCCGAAGGTCGGTTCGTTGATACCCTTGCGAGGCATCGGCACGGCGTGCTCTCGGTCGACGTCGGCGATGCGGCCTGTCCGGACGTGGTCGCGCACGCTGCGCTTGAGATCTTCGCGCGCGCGCCTGAGGAAGCGCTGGCGATTGCCCAGGCTCTTGTCCTTCGGATTGAGGCGGCGGTCGATGAAGATCGGCATGGAACCGTCCCGACTTTGTTCAGCCCGCCTTGTTCACGCGCATGTACCAGTCGACCAGCCGTCGCACCTGCCGCTGAGTGTAGCCGCGCTCCACCATGCGCTGCACGAATTCGTTGTGCCGCTTCTCCGTGACGCTGTCCTGCTTGGAGCCGAAGCTGATCACCGGCAGCAGGTCCTCGACCTGTCCGAACATGCGCTTCTCGATGACCTCGCGAAGCTTTTCATAGCTCGTCCAGGATGGATTGCGGCCATGGTTGCGCGCCCTGGCGCGCAAGGTGAATTTGACCACTTCGTTGCGGAAGTCCTTGGGATTGGCGATGCCGGCGGGCTTTTCGACCTGCGACAATTCCTTGTCCAGGACCTCACGGTTGAGGATTTGGCCGGTGTCGGGGTCCTTGTAATCCTGATCCTCGATCCAGGCGTCGGCATAGGCGATGTAGCGGTCGAAGAGGTTCTGACCGTACTCGCTGTAGGATTCCAGATAGGCCTTCTGGATCTCGTGTCCGATGAACTCGGCGTAGCGCGTCGCGAGCTCCGACTTGATGAATTCGAGATACGCGGCCTCCGTCTCCTTCGGGAATTGCTCGCGCTTGATCGCCTCCTCGAGGATGTACATCAGGTGCACCGGGTCGGCGGCGACCTCCTTGGTGTCGTAGTTGAAGGTCTGCGACAGGATCTTGAAGGCGAAGCGGGTGCTGACCCCGGTCATGCCTTCGTCGACGCCGGCCGCGTCACGATATTCCTGGACAGACTTCGCCTTCGGGTCGATTTCCTTGAGGTTCTCGCCGTCATAGGCGCGCATCTTGGTGTAGAGCGGCGAGTTCTCATGTTCGGCAAGGCGGGTGGAGACGGTGAAGCGGCTGAGAATGTCCAGCACTTCGGGCGCGCAGGGGCTGTTCGCCAATTCGCTCTCACGGAGCAGCTTTTCGTAGATCTGCCGTTCCTCGGTGATGCGCAGGCAATAGGGAACCTTGACCACGAGGATGCGGTCGAGGAAGGCCTCGTTGTTCTTGTTGTTCTTGAACTGCTGCCATTCCGATTCGTTGGAGTGGGCGACGACGATGCCCTGATACGGGAAGGCGCCGAAATTCTCGGTGCCGTTGTAGCTGCCTTCCTGGGTTGCGGTCAGCAACGGGTGCAGGACCTTGATGGGCGCCTTGAACATTTCGACGAATTCGAGCAGGCCCTGCGTCGTCCGGTTGAGGCCGCCGCTGTAGGAATAGGCGTCCGGGTCGGACTGGCTGAAGTGCTCCAACTGTCTGATGTCGACCTTGCCGACCAGGGCCGAGACGTCTTGATTGTTCTCGTCGCCGGGCTCGGTCTTGGCGATGGCGATCTGGCGCAGCCGCGACGGCATCAGCTTGACCACACTGAATTTGGAGATGTCGCCCGACAACTCGTCGAGGCGCTTGGCCGCCCAGGGCGAGATCAGCCCGCTCAGGCGGCGGCGGGCGATGCCGTATTTGTCTTCCAGCAGGTCGCCCATGCGATCGGGATGGAAAAGGCCAAGCGGCGACTCGAAGATCGGGCTGATCTGGTTGCCGACCTTGAGCGTGTAGATCGGCCGCTCTTCCATCAGCTTCTTCAGCCGTTCGGCGAGCGAGGATTTGCCGCCGCCGACCGGACCGAGGAGATAGAGGATCTGCTTGCGCTCCTCGAGGCCTTGCGAGGCGTAGCGGAAATATCCGGCGATGCGCTCGATCGTATCCTCCATCCCGTAGAAGTCGGAGAAAGAGGGATAGATCTTAATGGTGCGGTTGGAGAAAATGCGACCGAGCCGCTCGTCCTTGCTGGTGTCGATCAGATTCGGCTCACCGATCGCCTCGACCATGCGTTCGGGTGCCGACGCATACATGGTTTTGTCTTCGCGGCAGGCCAGTAGGTATTGCTGTAGGCTGATCTCTTCCTGGGCCGCGTTGGAATAAATCTCCGAAAACAGATCGAAGACGTCTGATTGGTTCTCGCGCATGGTGCTTTGCCTCGGAGCCGATGGGCTGCCAATCGGCTCATCGCTGCATCAACTGCCGGAAAGCGCTGTTTGTTCCCTTCATATGAAGGATAGCGCATGCAATCTGACATTGACCCGTTTAGATGCCCGATGCGGCCGAATTGCTCGCCTTGGAAAATACGTGGTGATTGCCGGCGGAGCTTCAAGGGCGGGATCTGGTTTGCGCTCCACAAGTTGTCGTTATTGATGCTTTATCGAAGTGCGCGGCGCGCATCCGCGCGCTGCCGCCTTAAATCTGGCCGGAGATGAGGATGATGATCGATCGGCGCAGCTCCATTGCGGCATCCCTGACGGCGCTGTTGCCGGCAGGCGCGTCAGCCGCCGGGCGTCCGGGCCAGGTCACGCTGTTCGACGGCGGTGTCGATCAATCGGTCAGGACGGCGATGCCCTGACCGCGGCTGTGTTGGCGTTTCTCAAGGCGACGGTCGGCTGACTACCAGCGCGTCTTCTCGCCCGGTGCCGCCGGCTCGATCGCCAGCGCATGCACGCCGGCTTTCAATTCATCGGCCAGCAATTTGTTGACAGCGCGGTGACGATCGACGCGGCTCATGCCGGCAAAGGCGGCCGAGACGACACGGACGCGGAAATGCGTCTCGCCGGTGCCGTCGAAGTGGGCCTCGTGACCGTGCTCGACGTGATGATGGCCGGCGTGAAGGTGGCTTTCGTTGATGACGGCGAGCCGTTCGGGCGAAAATGCCGCTTTCAGCTTGTTTTCCATCGTCGACTGTATGGACATCCGGGCTTCCCTTCCCCACTTGACGGCCATAGCCGCAAATTGTTGACGGCATGGCCGCAACTTACCTGCGGCACAGCCGCAAAATCTGAATTCGACCGCTTTTAAGCCGCGATTCAGCGGTTAGGGCGATCATCGGCGAAATGTCAATTCTTGTTTCGCAGGTGCGAACAGCCCATAAATGGGTGAGATGAAAGCGTATCCCAAATATTTCGAGAAAATTCGAATCCGGCCGGAAAAGGACGCGGAGCTTAAGTCGCGCGCGCCGATCTGCCAGTGGGACGGCTGCAACGAGGCAGGCACGCACCGGGCGCCTGTCGGACGCCTCAAGGAGGGCGAGTATTTCCGCTTCTGCTTCGAGCATGTGCGCGAATACAACAAGGGCTTCAATTACTTCTCCGGCGTGTCGGACAGCGAGATCGCGCGCTTCCAGAAAGAGGCGCTGACCGGCCACAGGCCGACATGGCGCATGGGCGCCAATGGCGGCGGGACGCGCTCGGCGCCGGATTTCGCGCAGCAGCGTTCGGGTCGCGCCGGCTACTACAACCGCATGCGCGATCCGTTCAACCTGTTCGGCTCAGGCGCGCGCGAGCCGCGGGAGCGCAAGGCAAAGCCGCTTGAGGCCAAGGCGCTGGAAACGCTTGGCCTTGACACAAAGGCGACTGGCCAGGACATCAAGGCGCGTTACAAGGAACTGGTAAAGCGCCACCACCCGGATGCGAATGGCGGCGACAGAGGTTCGGAAGACCGGTTACGCGATGTGCTCCAGGCTTATCGCGTGCTCAAGCAGGCAGGATTGTGCTGAGCGGCCCCACGGTCCGTGTCGTTTTCCAACTTTCATAAGGTTGGAAAAGGCTCTAAGACCGCCCCCGGACAAAATCGATTGCCGGCGAAACGCGGCGTTTCGCCCGTGGAGACGTTGATAGAGATGAACAAGGTCGATCGCGATATCGCCAACCTGCCCGACACGACGGTGTCGGTGAAGGAGAAATTCGGTTTCGAGTCCAAGATGGTCGTTCCCGCTTATTCGGCGGCGACCGAGCATGTGCCGGATATCGATCCCGACTACCTCTTCGACCGCGCGACGACGTTGGCGATCCTCGCCGGCTTTGCCTACAACCGCCGGGTAATGGTGTCGGGCTACCACGGCACCGGCAAGTCGACGCATATCGAGCAGGTGGCGGCGCGGCTCAACTGGCCCTGCGTGCGCGTCAATCTCGACAGCCATGTCAGCCGTATCGATCTCGTCGGCAAGGACGCCATCGTCGTCAAGGAAGGCCTGCAGATCACTGAATTCCGCGACGGCATTCTGCCCTGGGCCTATCAGCACAATGTCGCGCTCTGTTTCGACGAATATGACGCCGGCCGTCCTGACGTGATGTTCGTCATCCAGCGCGTCCTGGAATCGTCGGGGCGGCTCACGCTGCTCGACCAGAGCCGCGTCATCCGCCCGCATCCGGCGTTCCGGCTGTTCGCCACCGCCAACACGGTTGGTCTCGGCGACACCACCGGCCTCTATCACGGCACGCAGCAGATCAACCAGGCGCAGATGGACCGCTGGTCGATCGTCACCACGCTCAACTACCTGCCGCACGACAATGAAGTGAACATCGTGCTGGCGAAGGCCAAGCACTATCGCGACAACAAGGGCAAGGACATCGTCAACAAGATGGTGCGCGTCGCAGACATGACGCGCTCGGCCTTCATCAATGGCGACCTGTCGACCGTGATGAGCCCGCGTACCGTCATCACCTGGGCCGAGAACGCCGAGATCTTCGGCGATATCGGCATGGCGTTCCGGCTGACCTTCCTCAACAAGTGCGACGAGCTGGAGCGTTCGGTTGTGGCTGAGTTCTACCAGCGCGCCTTCGGCGAGGATCTGCCGGAGAGCGCCGCCAACGTGGTGCTGGGTTAGGTGCGCAGCTGAAAGGCCTCCAGCCTTTCAGCATGAATCGCGCAGGGAATGATCAATGGCGGGTCCGGGCGACAACACGCGCAACAAGCCGAAGAACGGGTCTGAAGCCGACAGCTTCAAGCGCGCCGTGACCGTGTGCATGCGCGCCGTGGCCGGCGACAAGGACCTCGAGGTCGGCTTCGCCAAGGATCGGCCGGCGCTCGCCGGCAACCGCGCCCGGCTGCCCGAGCTGCCGAAGAAAGCTTCCCGCAACGATATCGCGATCACCCGTGGGCTGGGGGATTCCATGGCGCTGAAGCGCGCCTGCCACGATCAGCGCATCCACAACAAGCTGGCGCCGGAGGGCAAGCTGGCGCGGTCTATCTTCGATGCCGTCGAACAGGCTCGTGTCGAGGCGATCGGCAGCCGCGCCATGCAGGGCGTGGCCGACAATATCGGCTCGATGCTCGAGGACAAATACACCAAGGCGAACCTCGTCGACGTCAGGGACAAGGCCGACGCCCCCCTCGAAGAGGCGATCGCGCTGATGGTGCGCGAAAAGCTCACCGGACGTCCCGTGCCGAAGAGCGGCGAGCGCCTGGTCGACCTCTGGCGTCCCTGGATCGAGGAGAAGGCCAGCGCCGATCTGGACGGCCTGTCGGCCAAGCTCGGGGACCAGCAGGCCTTTGCCCGCGTCGTGCGCGACATGCTGGTTTCCATGGAAATGGCCGAAGAGCTTGGCGACGACCAGGAAACCGACGACTCCGAGGAAAACGAAGAGAACGAGCAGCAAGGCGAGGAACAGAGCGAGGAGGGCGGCGAGGAGGATTCAGGCTCCGAGCAGTCGCAGTCGGAAGATGCCGAAGCCTCCGCCGACGAGGAAGAGTCGGCCGAGACCGAGGCGACCGACGCCACCTCGGACGATCTCTCCGACGAGGATGATTCCGACGCCGAGACGCCGGGCGAGGCCAAGCGCAACGACAACCCATTCCTCAATTTGCCGAAAGAGATCGATTACAAGGTCTTCACCACCGCCTTCGACGAGACGGTCGGCGCCGAGGATCTGTGCGAGGAAGAGGAACTAGACCGGCTGCGCGCCTTCCTCGACAAGCAGCTGGCCAACCTCTCCGGCGTCGTCGGGCGGCTCGCCAACCGGCTGCAGCGCCGGCTGATGGCGCAGCAGAACCGCTCCTGGGATTTCGACCTCGAGGAAGGCTATCTCGATCCGGCGCGCCTGGTCCGCGTCGTCATCGACCCGATGCAGCCGCTGTCCTTCAAGCAGGAGCGCGACACGAAGTTCCGCGACACGGTGGTGTCGCTGGTGCTCGACAATTCGGGCTCGATGCGCGGCCGGCCGATCACGGTCGCTGCGACCTGCGCCGACATACTGGCGCGCACGCTGGAGCGCTGCGGCGTTTCGGTGGAAATCCTCGGCTTCACCACGCGGGCGTGGAAAGGCGGGCAGGCGCGCGAGAAATGGCTGAAGGACGGCAAGCCGCCGAATCCCGGCCGGCTCAACGACGTGCGCCACATCATCTACAAATCCGCCGACCATCCGTGGCGGCGCGCGCGGCGCAATCTCGGGCTGATGATGCGCGAGGGCCTGCTCAAGGAAAACATCGACGGCGAGGCGCTGCTATGGGCGCATAACCGGCTGATCGGCCGGCCGGAGCAGCGCAAGATCCTGATGATGATCTCCGACGGCGCGCCGGTCGACGATTCCACGCTCTCGGTCAACCCGGGCAATTACCTGGAACGCCATCTGCGGGCGGTCATCGAGCTGATCGAGACGCGCTCGCCGGTCGAGCTGCTGGCGATCGGCATCGGCCACGACGTCACGCGCTATTATCGCCGCGCCGTCACCATCGTCGATGCCGAGGAACTGGCCGGCGCCATGACCGAGCAGCTCGCATCGCTGTTCGGCGAGGAAAGCGCGCGCGACACAAGGCGCGGCGGCCTGCGGCGCGCCGGATGATCTTTTCAAGGAGGCGTGCGCGGCGGACGTTTTTCGCCTGCATGCTGGCCTGCGCCTCGCCGGCCATTGCCGCTGCGGGGACTCCCGTCGAGACGGTCGAGATCTCAGCGCGGCCGATCAGCCAGTTCCATATCGGCCACGACGAGACGCGGTTCGGGCCGCTCGAATTCGTCGGCGGGCTGGAGATGACCTCGCCGGCGCGCGATTTCGGCGCGCTGTCGGCCTTTCGCTTCCTGAAGCCGGGCGGCGATTTCATCGGTGTCGCCGACACCGGTTTCTGGTTCTTCGGCACGATCACGCGTGACGCCGGCAGGCGACCGTTGGGTGTGACGAATTTCCGCATGCAGCAGATGGTCGACGCCGCGGGCCGCCCGATCGACCGGAAATGGGAGGTCGACGCGGAGGGGCTCGCGGTCAAGGACGGCATCGCCACCGTCGGCTTCGAGCGCGACCAGCGCGTCGCCCAGTTCAAGATCGATCCCGACAATATGAAAGCCCCGGTCAGGCAGCTCGATTATCAGATCCCGGCCGAGGAGCTGCGCCAGAACCGCGGCTTTGAGACCGTCACCCACGCCAATCCTTATGGGCAGCACGAGGGCGGCCTGGTCGTGGTCTCGGAGAGGAGCCTCAACAAGGCAGGCAACGTCTACGCAGCCGTCATCGAGGGACCGCACAAGGGCGTCTTCACCGTCAGGCGCGACGGCGATTTCGACATAACCGACGGCGCCTTCCTGCCGGACGGCGACCTGCTGCTTCTGGAACGCAGTTTCTCGATTGCCCGCGGGGTGAAGATGCGGCTGCGGCGCATCTATGGCGAAAGCGTCGCGAAGGGCGCGGTCGCCGACGGGCCGGTGCTGATGGAGGCCGACATGAGCTACCAGATCGACAATATGGAAGGGCTCGACGTCTGGACCCGCGACGACGGCGCGCTGATGGTATCGCTGATATCCGACGACAACCATTCGATCCTGCAGCGGAACCTCTATTTGGAATTCATCCTGCACCAGGACTGAGGACGATGGGCCCTGTCGGCCGCACGGAAAAACCGTTCACACTTTTCCTGGAATTGTTCTACCGGCCGATGTGGCGGACTTCGTTCATCACGAAATTGGCCGCGCGCTTGCTCCGGTTGCGGATCTTGAGCGTCGTGGTGTTGTCGACGAAATAGGTATGAAGAATGCTGTCGCGGGTGCGGACTTCCGGTCCGACGGTGTCGACGGCGTGCCAGGTGTCGGTGCCGACCGCAAAGGCGTAGCCTGTATTCGGCGAAAACGACATCCGGTGCGAATTCTCGAAACGCCCGTCCGGCATGCGCTCGGCGAAGCGGGTGCCGATATGGTTGATCGAGTCGTCCTCCGGCAGGTAGAACTGCACCGTGATGCCCTTCCACTTCGTGTCGGTGTGGAAGCCGATCTTGTAGCCCGCCACGTCGCGCGTCAGCATCGGCACCGGATACATGCCGACCTTCATGAAGTCCGGACCGAACCGGCGCTCCAGGCCCGGGGCGAGGCGGCGCATGAACGCTTGCTTCAGGTCCGGCGCATGCAATGCCTTGCCGACCAACGCCCAGACGGCCCGTTTCTCGCTAGGCAGATGGCGGATATATTCAGGGTAGAGGTCGATCTTGATCCGCGTCGCGGTGCCGTCAGCCTTGATATTCACATTGTTGCGCCCCTTGAGCGCACGATATTCGCGCGCCTCCGGCATGGCGGCGCGCATGCGCCGATAAAGGTCCGCCGGGAAAACATCGGTCATCTCCAAATGCCAGAAAGGCTTTTCCACAAAGGCGGCGCGGTTCACGGCGCCCACCATGTGGGAGACAACATGCTGCAGCGTTTGTGTGGCTGATGCAGGCACCAGCGCGTCCTCTGTGGCCGACATGGATATTCTCTCCCTAAAACCCCGAATCCAAATTGCTTGAATACATATATCGCCGCCCCAGCGAAATGCTAACCAAAGCACAGGCTGGATTGCAACGACCCACGGAACTGATTTCGATCGCGATTTTCTAAATCACGAAGTGAAGTTGCATCAGCTCAAAGCAAGCAGGTTGCGAGGGGCGCGGTCGACGATGCTGATATCGTTGCAGGCTGATATTCAACGGACCTTGTAGATCTCGATCGGCTTTCCCGCCGTAGACTGGTCTAGTTCGAGCCATTCCGGCAGGTCGCCCCGCAGCAACGCCGCGGCAAGGCCTTCCGGCGCGTCCGAGGCCAGCGATATCTCTTCCGTGTTGCCGCGGCAGATCGCGATCAGTCCAACATGCTCGCGCTCGATGACGGCGCGGGCGGCGTCCGGGGCTCCCATGAAGGCATCGAGCATGGCCAAATTGCCGCCGACATTGCGGTGGTAAGGGCCGGCCAGCGTGCGGTGGCCGGTGAACACCAATATTCCCGAGCCGAGATTGGACGAGGCAAGCACCGTCGTCGCCGGCATGGCGGCGAGGTCGCGGAAGTCGCCCGGCTTGCCGCAGGTCACGGCATGGTCGGGATCGGAATTGATCCGCTGCGGCGCCGTCTGGACCATGGACTGCGCCGCTATCGCGACGCCGGTCCAGGTCGCGTTCAGCGAGACCAGCCACGCCAGGACGATGCCGGCGGAAAGGCGCCATGACGGGGCGGCGTCCGCCCGCAGGCGGATTTTCGCGATCCAGGCCGAGAGCGGCAATATGGCGAAGGCGACGGAGAAGGTCGAGCCGCGCACCTGCCAAAGGCTGACGACGAAGGCAACGAGGAGCAGGATGGCGGCCAGCGTTTCCTCGCGGCGCAGGCGACGGGTCCGGAGTTGAAAGCCGATCAGCAGAATCGCGATGAAGGGCGTCACATAGCGCGCCGCCATTAGCTTCGGCTGGTGGATGGCGACGCTCCAGAAGGGCTGGGCTTCGATCACGTCGGCCAGCCAATAGGTGCGGATGCGCTCGTCCATGCCCGCATAGGGCGATGCCAGACATTGCGGGAAGAACAGCATCACGGCGGCCGCGACCGCCACCGCAAGCGCCAGCATTGAAACCAGCCGCGCCCGCGTTGTCGACGCGGTCAACGCAGCCGCGATCGCGAGGCCGAAGCCGGACAGCGCTGCTACCGCGAACTGGAAGGACGAGAAGGCGTCGCATTGGGCCACGCCCCAGTCGGCGGGCCGGATGGTCGCTACGAAAACCAGGGAGGCGATGCCGGCAAATCCGAGGCCAAAGCCTCGTGCCGTGACGCGCTCCTTGTCGTCGAGGATGAACAGGACAGCAGCGCAGATGCCGAGCACCGCCACATAAGGAGCGGTCTCCATGCCGACCGCGAGCGTCAGGCCGGCGCAAATGCCCGACAGAAGGGCAGCGGGCCGCCAGAAGGGCGCTTCCATCAGGAGCCAGAGGCTGGCTGCGGTCAGCAACAGCTGGACGTTGTGATGATCGATCACCCCCGGGCTGTAGATCATCAGGAAGAACAGCGCCGCCGTCGACAGGATGATTGCCGGCATCGCGACATTCGCAGCGGCGAAGCGCTGCGAGGCGCGCATGAGCACGAATATGGTCAGCCCGTAGAGGAGGGTCGGCCAGATGATCTGCGCGGCGCGTTCGGCAGCGGCCGTGCTGGCGCCCAGCGCATCGAAGGCCATGATGATCAGCGCGAGCGGCGTGTCGACAAGCCGCGACCAATGCATGACGAAGCCGCCCGAGGTGCCCATCCTGTATTGATGGAGATCGAACCAGCTTTGGCCGCCGAGCAGGTCGCGAACCTCGACCAGCCGCAGCATGCTGTCATTGTCTGCGCCATAATTCGCAAGGGTGGGGAAGCCGGAAACGGCGTTGATCGTCAGCACCACCAGCATGGCGCACAACGCAAGCAGGAGATCGTTTTTCCAACCGGTGCCATGCACGGTCATGCTGGTCGCGATGCCTTAGAGCAATTCCAGGAAAAGTGTGCCACGGTTTTCCGTTAGGAATTGCATCAAAACAGAGAGGTAGAGTGGTTCGCCGTTTCCGTGAAACGGCGAACCACTCTGGAGAATTTCCGCGATCCTGCATCATCGGGCGTAACAAAGCGTAAAGCCGCTGCGGCCGTGGCTGAAAGCGTCAGGCCTGGTTGGTAGCAACCCAGATGACGTGGCGAGCACCGCGCTTGCCGTTGGCCCGCGTGCTGATCTCCTCGACCACGAAGCCGGCCTGCTTCAGCCGCCGGGTGAAGCCGCTGTCCGGCCCCTGCGACCAGACCGCCAGGACGCCGCCGGGCGTCAAGGCGGCTCGCGCGGCCGCCAGGCCGGCCGCGCCATAGAGCGCGTCATTGCCCTTGTAGACGATGCCTTCGGGACCATTGTCGACGTCGAGCAGGATGGCGTCCCAGGCGGCTTTCTCCGCCCGTATCAGTTGGCCGACATCGGCCTCGCGAATGGCGACGCGAGGGCCGTCGAGGCAGCCGTCGAAGATTTCCGCCATCGGGCCGCGCGCCCAGGCGACGACCGCGGGGACAAGTTCGGCAACGGTGACGGTGGCGTCCGCATCGAGCGCGGAGAGGGCCGCGCGCAAGGTGAAACCCATGCCGAGCCCGCCGATGAGGATGTTTGGCCGCTTGCGGCCGGCGATCCGCTCGCAGGAAAGCCTGGCCAGCGCTTCCTCGGAGCCGCTGAGGCGGCTGTTCATCAGCTCGTTGGTGCCGAGCATGATCGAAAATTCAGCGCCGCGCTGTTTAAGGCGCAGCTCCTGGCCGCCCTCGGGCGTGCGCGTGGAATCAAGCTGAACCCAGGGGATCATGCTCTCTCATTTTGTTTGAGGATGATCTTTTCCAAAAACCGGTCCCACTTTTCGGGATCATGCTCCGACCGCGACCGCCGGCTGGCTCCAGCGCGCGGCGAGCAGACGGTAAGGAATCAGCGCCACGACAGCGATGATGAGCTTCACCGAAAGGTCGCCAAGCGCCCAGGACACCCAGCGCATCGTCTCGACCGGCAGTACGCCCATCAGCGGCGCGGTCTCCAGCGCGAAGCTGTCGTTGGGGCCGGCAAAGGCGAAGGCCGCGGAGAAGGCGACGCCGAAGAAGACAACCGTGTCGAACACCGAGCCAACCAGCGTGCCGACGATCGGCGCGCGCCACCAGCTCTGCCGGCGCAGGCGGTTGAAGACGGTGACGTCCAGCAATTGTGCGGTGAGGAACGCGGCGCCGGAAGCGGCGGCGATGCGCACCAGCCGGTCGGCGGCGGTCTCGAACTCGATCAGGCCGTGGCGAAACAGGAAGGGCGGGATCAGGATCGAGCAGGTCACCGCAGCCATAAAGCCGATGAACACCACCTTGCGCGCCACGGCCGGGCCATAGCGGCGGTTGGCGAGGTCGGTGACCAGGAAGGAGAAGGGATAGGTGAAGGCGCCCCAGGTGAGCAGGTCGGCCAGCGACAGGCCGCCGATCTCGCCCTGCATCGGGAACTGCACTAGGATGTTCGACGCCACGACGACGAGCGCCATTGCGGCCACGAAGGGCGAATATCGCGTCAGGAAATTCATTTTTTTATCCTGGGTGATGGAACCAGCGGAGCGTCATGCCGACGCTCGCTCACATTCCGAGCACCGGTCTGGCCGATGCCCAAGGCGGTCGTCCCCCGCCTGAAAGCTGCTTTAAGCGGCCGACTGCTCGGCAAGCTTCTTGGCGATCTGCTTCTTGAGCAGACGCGCGCGCTGCGACAGTTCCTTGACGTCGGCCTTGGCCAGGAAGGCGTCGAGGCCGCCGCGATGCTCGACCGAACGCAGCGCGTTGGCCGAAATGCGCAGGCGAACATTCTGGTTCAGCGCTTCGGAAATCAGCGTCACATTGACCAGGTTCGGCAGGAAGCGACGCTTGGTCTTGTTGTTGGCGTGGCTCACATTGTTGCCAGTCTGGACTGCCTTGGCAGTGAGTTCGCAGGTGCGGGACATCTTGTCTAACCTTCAGTTTCTAGACCTGCCAAACCATTCTGCCCGCGCCAGGCGGCGCGCGGTATCGGTCAGGCGGCCTTTGGAAAAGTTGGCGTTGCATAGTGGCATTTCACCACTGCGTCAAGCTCCGGGACGCAGCCTGTCGTAAGCGCATGAGTTGTCCGGGTTAGGTAGCACATGAGTTGTCCGGTTTTATCGCCAGCGAATGGAGGCTGGG
>NZ_JAIUHG010000019.1 GCF_020164955.1 Mesorhizobium sp. CA8 | reverse complement strand
TTGCGACATCGTTGGCGCGAGCCACCTCGAAAGCGCAAATTTCAAGCCATGCCAAAGCTATCTTAGCGCATATGCCCTCAAGGGGGGAGATTAGCGAGCGCCAGCCCATGCGCTGCCCTCGCCATCAGGCAGTCGTCGCCGCCGGGCATACAGGCACGGCAGACATCGGGGCGGAGATCATAGATGCCACAGGCCGTATGTTTGCCCACCTCGCCGGTGAGCGCCGAACATCGCGCGTCCTCGCAGCGCATGCCGGACTGGTCGGCGGCTATCAGCTCGGCCGGGATACGATCGAGCTGCTCATCCTCCTCGGTCGAAAAGCGCGGCCATTCGGCCGAATAGGCGCAGCAGGCGCCGCAGCCCTGGCAGTCGAAGGCGGCAGTTGCCTTGGCCGCCGGATCCGGCAGCCAAGGCAAGCGGCTGTGGCCGGAGTCGTGCGGCAAGGCGCTATTTCTTCTTGCCCGTCTTGCGCGGCGGCGCTTCCGCCGATGTCTCGAACAGATCGGTCGCGACCGGTCCATCGGCTTTCGGAGCTGCGGCCGGCTGGCCCGCGGCAGACGGCTTGGTCGGCTTTTCGGCAGGCTGACCCTTGGCGGAATATCTTATGGCCATATCAGTTCTCTTCAGCGACATGCGGTGACGGCGCACGCGGATTGCGCAGGCGGCCGATCAGTGCCGAAACCGCCGTAATGTTCATTTCCTCCGGTGACCAGTTCCTGGCCTCCTCGATGTGATGCGGCGCCAGTTCGCGATGCGTGCTGCCACTATAGGCCGCATCGCAATGGGCCACGCGTTCGTGAGTCTTGCGATCCTCTCGCACATACTCGATCAGATAGTTCGGGCATTCGGCACGGCTGCGCACACCAAGCCGCACCTGGGCATCGCCATGGATGCGCCTGCAGCGCTCCAGCTTCTCCAAAACGCGCCGGACATATTCGACTGGTCTGTCCAGAACGTCGACCATATCAGCTATGGTCGAGTCGGCGGCGATCGGCCTTGGCGGGATGCGTTTGGTGGCCATCAGGCTTTGCTTGCGCGTTTCGAGGCGGGGGCAGCGAGGGCAGCCGTCTCTGCTTCCTTCTCCAGCCGCAGTTCGCGCAGGCGCGCGGTCTTGGCCTCCCTCGCCTGGCTGACGGCATCCCGTTCGGACATGATGCGGTTGAGCGACATCGACTGGGTCCGGGACTTGCTGAAAAGGGACTCGGCCTGATCGCGGGATGTTTTCGGAATTAGGGACAAAATCTTCTTCCTGGTTCGGAGCATTCACATTTGCGGATGCCGGCTGCTTAGCACATCACAATCGAGCCGTGACGAACAATCCACTCCTGGAAACGAAAAAGTCGGATATCGGCCCGACCTTCTTCGCATTCAGCGATGCCAAAAAATGGACGGCCAGCTTCCGAAAAAACGCCAACGGCGGGAACCAATCCAGCGTGCGCACATTGGAATGTGATCAGCAATCCAAGAGAGCAATCTCACGAGAGCTGACAAAGACGCCTCCCGCACCGAAAAGCGCGAGAGGCGTTTTTGCGTCGGCCTCACATGATCGTGCTCATCATAGGCAGGATTTCATAGCGAAAACCGCGGCCTGAGCGCACTGTCGGGTCGGCATCCGTAAGAGCCTTGACTTCGGCCTCGTCTCTGGCGCGGACAATCCCAAGTCCCCAGGGACCTGCCGGATCGGCGACAGGACCGAACAGGATCACCGCGCCTTCGTTGAGCTTGCCTCGCAGATAATCGGCATGCGCTGCCATCAGCGCCCGCTCCTCTTCCGTCAAGGTGAAAGCGAAATCCGGGCGCGGCGGGATCAGCCGGCAATGAAAGACCGAAAGCGGCTTGGCACCGGTCTCCTTGGCGAGGAAGTCGCCAAGCCAGTCCAGTACCCGCTCCCAGCCCGAGCCGTGATCGCGGCAGGAGTCGTGGCGCTGGCCGAAGCCTTCGTGGCGCAATGTAAGCTGCGTGCCGTTTTCGACCGCCTCCAGCGTATAGCTGACAGTTGTGATGTTGTTGCCGTCCCAGGGCGCCTTCCAGGTCATGACGAGCCGTTGCGGCGGCTCAACCTCGAGATACTCGCCATCGACGTGAAATTCCTGGCCGTCGGAGCCCTTGCCCTCGGAGCGCCAAGCGCCGCCCGGCCGGACATCAGCCACGTGCTTCGTTGTCCGATACATGTTGTCGGCGCCCCACCAGAGGGGGATCTGATCCTCGGCGGTGATGGCACGGAATACGCGCTGCGGCGGCGCTGCAATCGTCACCGTAGCAAGGATGGTGCCTGTGGAAATGTCGGCGATTGCGCGCGGTCTGTCGCTGACGGCCATCAGTCGTTCTCCAGATAGGATTTCAGGTTGCCGAGGCTCTGCTGCCAGAAATCGCGGTAAGGCAGAATCCAGTCCGCGACGTCCTTCAACTCCGCCGGTTCCAGTCGGTAGACACGTTCGCGGCCCTGCCGCCGCTCGGACACCACACTGAGTTCACGCAGGATTCTCAAATGCTTGGAAATGGCAGGCCTGCTCTGGGCGAAGGCGGACGCCAGCTCGTTGACCGGCGCCGGGCCTTTTCGCAGGCGGTCGAGGATGGCGCGCCGCGTTGGATCGGCGATGGCGCGGAAGACGGAACGGTCCTGCTCAGCTTGCGGCATAATGCGTATCCATTCGGTTACATATTATGCCGAACGACGGCTCCGGTCAATTTCTCCTGATTGACGGACGCCGCAGCGTTACTGATCGGTCGGGGCGGATCAGGATCTCGTTGACGTTGACGCGCGGCGGTTGGCTGACGGCATAGAGGATAGCGTTGGCGATATCCTCGGCGGTCAGTGCTTCCATCGTGGCGAGGCGGTGTTCGAGTCCGGCCTTGGATTGCGCGTTGGTCCGCTAAGGCTTGAAGTCCCCATCAGAGCAGTTGACGCAATTTGCGGACGGGGCTCGCGCTCAATCCTGTTCGTGCGGCCCGGGTTCGGGCCAACGCTCTCCGGCCGCTTCCGCATACCAGTGAAGCATCGCCGGCGTCGCCAACACCGCGTCGACATAGGCGCGGGTGACGGGCGCCAGTTCGCCGCCATAAGTGTCGAAGCGCGTGACCACAGGCGCATACATGGCGTCGGCCGCGGTGAAATGGCCGAACAGGAACGGGCCGCCTTCGCCATATTGCTCGCGGCACTGGCGCCAGATCGCTTCGATCCTGGCCCGCTGCGCCTCGCCCTCGGCATCGAGCGGCTTGTGCGATTTCGGCCGGCGCAGATTCATCGGCCAGCCGTAACGGACCTCGCGGAAGCCGGAGTGCATCTCCGTCGCCACCGAACGCGCCAGCGCTCGGGCGCCGAGCTCTTCCGGCCAGAGCCTTTTTTCTGGATAGAGATCGGCCAGATATTCCAGGATGGCAAGCGTTTCCCAGACGATCCTGCCCCCTCCCTTCGGCAGTTTATGATCCAGGACCGGCACCAGGCCGGTCGGCGAGACCTTGGCGAGGTTGGCGGCGGTCTCCGGCGTGCGCAGGCGCACGAAACCCTCCTCGAATGGTATCTCCAGGTGCTTCATCGCCACCCAGGGCCGCAACGACCAGGAGGAAAAGCACTTGTTGCCGACATAGAGTGTGAATTCAGAAGGCCGACTCTCCTCATGCAGGTTGCGGCCCAACCTAGCCGCTTCACCTTCGAGCCGAAAGTCACCGGCTTGCGGGCCAAAATCTCTGCGTCCGTTTGGCTGCCGGATGCGGCTCTCGCATCCAGCTCCCATGCAGACCCAGGAGATGCGCGCATAGCGAACAGGGATCAGGTCGCCGGCATCACCAAGCAATGAAGAGTTCGGTCAAGCAGTCGGCCGGCAAGGCCACCGGCAACCGGCGAACCCAGATCTGAAGCGCCGCCGACAAGCTCGCTGGCAAGGTGCAGAAGACCTGTGGCGACGTGAAGGATAAGGTCCGCAAAGTCTTCCGGTTTCGGTCGCAAGAGGCAGCCACGAGGCGGCCTTTCATGTCTGGAATTGCTTGGCCAAGGCATTGGTGAAGACGATCTCGCCGTGATCGCCGACCGCCTCGCCCAATGCCACATCCATGTTGCCGGCCGTCACCCGCGCCAGGGCGAAGCCCCCTAAATAGGCGGCCTTCGGCTTGACGATATCGAGCCCGTCGCGCTGATAGATCATCGGCACTTCGTGCTGATGACCGTGGAAGACTGCGATGACATTGTAGCCCTTGATTGCGGCCAGCAGCGCCTGACGGTCGGCCTCGCCCCACCAGTGCGGACGGCCGGCGCCCTCGTCGTCATAGGTGCGTTTCACCGGGTCCCAGCGCTCGGTCGAGAAAGCGTCCCAGCCATAATGCTGGAACAGGACGACTGGACGACCGTCGCCGGCATAGGTGGCGAGGTCCTGCTTCAGCCAGGGCAGGCTGCTCGGTACGCCGTGCCCGGTGTCCCCGGCGAAGCGGTGCATCTGGATGAGGTGCAAGCCGCCCCAGTCCCAGGAATAGCAGTCGGTGTCGACATCGTATTCGGTTGCCGGCACCGGCGGCTTGAAGAACACGCCGGGGCGATGATTGACCTCGACATAGTCGCGCAATTCGCGGCGATACCACTCGACATGCGGCGGTGAGCCGTTCTGGTCGAGATCGTGATTGCCGAGCCCGACATAGACCGGGATATGGACGCGGTCGGGCCCGATGCCTTCCTGATAGCGCTGGGAGAACTGCAGAAGCTGGGTGCCTTCGCTGGGCTCGGTGACCTGGCCGCCGCCGTCGTCGGTGATGTCGCCCCCGGTGACGAGGCCGAGCGGCCTGCCGATGCGGGTGCCGGCCGAATGGAGGCCGGTGGAGACGCCGTTGATCTCGGCCGGCCACTTCTTGTCGGCAATCGCGTTCAGGGCCGCGACGTTGCGCAGAAGTGCTGCATCGGTCTTGCCTTCCTGCAGGCAGTTCGGGCTGAGTCCGCTCGCCATTCGGCAGGCATGGATATCGGCGATGAAGAGGAAGGTGGCGTCGATCGGCTGGATGCGCTTGCCGGTCTGGCTGAAGGACGCGCGAGGCAAGGCGCAGGCGGCAGCGAGACCTCCCATCCTGGCGATGACGATGCGGCGCGAAAAGGTTGCTGGCGAAGAGCGATTCATCGTCACCCGATTAAACACCCTCGACCTGCCTCGTCCAGTTGCCCGGCATCGCGCTGGAGACTTTTCATGCCAAGGCATGAAAAGCTCTTGGGTCGACAGCGCGGCGAGGGTCTGTCATTGCTTTGGAACATGCATCCAAAGGAGGAAGACCTGAAGACCCTCACAGTCGGCATGACGTTCGCCATGCTCGCCTGCGCCGCGCAGGCTGCCGATTGCGTCGACGGCAAATCGGCCAAAGCCGGGTTCGTGCTCGAAAAGCCCGGTATCCGCAGCGAATTCCGCCCAGCGTCTGGCGGCATGGTCGCGGTCACCAACAAATACGAGTCAGACTCACCGCAGACGCAGTATCTCTATGCCGGGTTGATCGAAGTGTTCCGCGATAGCGACACCGGGCGGCTCTCGATGATCCCGCTCGGCGACTTGAAGAGGCTGTTCCCGCTGAAGGCGGGCGCCAAGGGCAAGACCGAATTCGTGCGGCTGTCTTCAAAAAAGGCGCCGAATGGCACCGAGATTCTGGCTTTGGCTGTCAAGGGCAAGGACATCTATAAGCTCGGCGACTGCAAATACAACGTGCTCGTGGTCAGCGAAACAATCACCGGCGATAGTGGCGACGTCATCGACACCTTCATCGCGCTCTATTCGCCCGACCTGCAGGCGGTGCTGGCGCGGCGGTATGATGAGGGGACGAGCGCACAGAGCGAGGTGGGGTTTGAGACGATCAAGCCGTTGAGGGAGTGAGGCGTCATTGTCGTCGACGCGATCTTTCACGCCTCCTCCGCCCCGCAGGCATATTATCCGATCTTTGGCCGTGGCAACACGCGACGCCGCCGCTTCAACCTACCCCGCGATGGCGATAGCTCGAAATTTTCGAACCCTTTCAAACACTCCCGCAACACTCCGGCGTTTTGCGATGCCTTGGCCATCGACATAGCGCCGGAATAGGCGGCCACGGTCAGCGCCGCAAAACGCTCCGGATCGATTGCGCCCTCCCCGCCGTCCAACTGGTCGGCCCGGATCTTATCAGCGATCGCCTGCCGCCAATCGGCAAAGATCCTGGCCAGCGCCAGGCGGAACTCGTCGTCGGCCAGCGACAGTTCATGCGCCAAGTTGTTGAGCGGGCAGCCGCGCACATAGCCCTGTTGCTCGAGCTCTTCGGCCACGGCCTCGAACACGGCTCGCACGCCTTCGCGAGCCGAGGGCGCCGCCAGCACCGGGTCGATCCAGGTTTCCCGGACCGCTGCCGCTACCCGTTCCTCGATCACCGCCAGCGCCAGCGCTTTCTTGGTCGGGAAATGATGGTGCAGCGCGCCGCCGGTGACGCCGGCCGCCGCCATCAGATCGCCGAGGCTCGACGCGTGATAGCCGCGCGCCTGGAAGGTGTCTTCCGCAACGTCGAGCACGCGTCGGCGCATGCCTTCCGGATCGTTGGTCCGCTTTTTGCGCATGACCATGTCGGTCTCCCCTTTTCCCCTTCGTCGGAGAAGGTACCTGAGCGAAGCGAGGGCGGATAAGGGTGCCCCGGAGATGCCAGCGTCTCGCTCCGCTGGAACACCCCTCATCCGTCTCGGCGCTGCGCGCCGATCCACCTTCTCCCACAAGCGGAAAAGGGGAAAATCACGATAGCAGATTGACAAAACAGGACAACCGGTCTGTTTATAAACAGGACGACCACCCTGTTTTGAGATTCTGGCCATGAACCCACCTTCCCGCCTTGCCTCACCCGTCGTCGAGCTTCGGCAATACACGCTGAAGTCCGGGCAGCGCGAAACGCTGATCGCACTGTTCGACGGGGAGTTCGTCGAAACGCAGGAAGCCACCGGTATGACCGTCATAGGCCAGTTCCGCGATCTCGACCGCCCCGACATGTTCGTCTGGCTGCGCGGCTTTGAGGATATGCAGACAAGGAAGGACGCGCTGAGCGCCTTCTATGGCGGGCCGGTCTGGGCCGCGCATCGCGATGCCGCCAATTCGACGATGATCGATTCCGACGACGTGCTGTTGCTGAAGCCGGCCTGGCCTGATGCGGCGTTTGATCTCTCAGGGTTGCTTCGGCCGACAGTTGCCGAGGACGAAACTGTGAGCGGTCGGAGCCGCTTGTCCGGCTTTGTTGAGATCTCGATTCATCATTTGCAGCCAGGCGCCGAGGCCGGTTTTGCCGAGCGTTTCCAGGCGGCGGCGGTTCCTCAGCTTGCGGCAAACAGTGCCCGGCTGCTCGGCGCCTTCATCAGCGAGCATGCCGAAAACACGTTTCCGCGTTTGCCTGTGCGTGCCGCCGACAACGTCTTCATCGCAGCCGTCGGTTTCGACGATGGCGACGTCCATGCGGGCTATCGGGCCGCCCTCGCCGCTTCACCGGCATGGCAAGCGGTTCGTGAAACCATGCAAGCTGTTTCGACGAAACCGGCAGAGACGTTGCGCTTGACGCCGACGACCCGGTCGCTGTTGAGATAGTCAGCCGCTCGGCAACATGCCCGCTATGGCCTTGGCGACAAAGGCAGGGTCTTCCCAATGCGGGTTGTGGCCGCAGTCCTGCGCCCACACCAGATGGGATCCGGAAAGCGCCTGGGCCATCGACTGCTGGTGCCCTTCGCCGAAAAGCGGATCGAGCCCGCCGGCGATGATCAGCGTCGGCGCTTGCACGGCCCGTGCCGCGGCGGTCAGATCGGTGCGGCGGATTTCTTCGAGGATGGCGTGCCAGCGCGCTGCGGGAATCGCGGACGCGTCTTGCGCGAGGCCGGCGAGAAAAGCCCGCGGCACGCCCGGTCCGCAGGCATGCCACCACTCATAGAACGGATTCGATGGCGAGATCGGATCGCGCAAGGCGGCGACGCCGTCGACCAGCGGGTGACCCGGTTCGAAATCGGGCTTCAGCGTGCCGGCCAGGATCACCAACCCGCCGATCCTTTCCGGATGCCGCGCGGCGAGTGCAATGGACACCATGCCGCCCAGCGAATGCCCGACGACGATCGGCCGGCTCAGCTGCAGGCGCTGCATCAGCCCGGCAATGTCGCCGGCGAAATCGGCGACGCCGCAGCCCTCGCTCGCCTGCGAGGCGCCGTGGCCACGCAAGTCCGGCACGATCAGCCGGCGGCCCGAGAGATGCGGTGCCAGAAGCGAAAAGCTGCGGCTGGTGTCGGTGAAGCCGTGAATCAGGAGCAGCGGCGGCTCCGCACCGGCGATCTCGACATAGGCTAGGTCGAGGCCGCCGACATCGATGATCCGCTTGCGCCTGGCCCAGGCGGCCTGTCCGGCCTCCTGGTCACGAAGGTCCAATTGCGCCAGCCTCACAGTCCGAGCTTTTCCTTGACCGCGGCTAGGCCGGGTTTGCCGTCGAAAGTGGTGACGCCGGCGAGCCACGCGTCGAGGCGATCCTTGTGCAAGGTGATCGACTTCAGCGCCCCATCCTCCGGCTTCATCCCGTCGTTGATGAGGTAACCCATGCCGACATTTTCCATGTCGATGTCAAAGGCGAGATTCTTCAGGAACTGCGCCACGTTCGGGCACTCCAGCAGATATCCCTTGCGCACCTGGGTGGTCACGGTGGCGGCGCCGAAATTCGGGCCGAAGAACTTGTCGCCGCCGGTCAGGTACTTGAAGTCGTACATCGTGTTCATCGGATGCGGCGCCCAGCCCTGGAACACGATGAACTGCTTCTCCTTGATCTCGTAGCCGACTTCCGAGAGCATGCCGGCTTCGCTCGACTCTACCACCTGCCAGCCGCCGAGCCCGTATTGCGGGTCAGCTATGGCGTCCATCATGAGCTGGTTCGAGCCGGGCTCGATGCCGTACATCTTCTTGCCGAACTTGTCGGCGAATTTGTGCAGGTCGGACAGGTCCTTGACGCCGGCATCCCAGACATAGGTCGGCACGGCGAAGGTGTATTTGGCGCCAACCAGATTGACGCGCACATTCTCGATCGAGCCGTCTTTTTTGTAGGGCTCGTAATAGGTGACCATGGCTGGGTCCCAGTAGCCCAGGAACAGGTCGAGGTCTTTGTTCTTCATCCCCTCGTAGATGACGTTGATGCCGAGCACCTCGCTCTGCGGCTCGTAGCCGAGCGCCTGGAGCAGTACCTTGGCCACGCCGGTGGTGAAGGCGAGATCGTTCCAGCCGGGCTCGGCCATGCGGACAGTCTTGCAGCCGTCAGCCTCGGCGGCCCGGGCCGCCGGGGAAGCCATAATCAACGCCGCGACACAGACGCCATTCGCAAGCATGCGCAACATCGTTCCGGTTCTCCTCATTGTCTCTTGACCTTTCGGTCTATTTATTGTCCCATTGGTCAATGATTGATCTGGACGGACGAAAATGTCAACGTTGATTCGTCATGCAAGGATCGATCCGGTGAAACTCACGCGCCTCAGCGACATTCGCCGCAGGGAGTTGCGGCAGGCGGCCTTCACTGTTCTGGAGCGCGAAGGCATCGCCGGCGCGACGCTGGAAAAGGTGGCGGCCCAGGCCGGCGCCTCGAAGGGCATCGTGCTGCATTATTTCCGCAACAAGCAGGAGCTGTTCGAGCACGCTATGCGCGAGGCCAATGCCGTGCTCTGTCACGCCGTCGTCGCCCGGCTTCAGCGGGCGCGGACGCCAATGGAGCGGGTGGACGCCGTGATCGAGGGCAATTTCGAGGAGCACCTGTTCCTGCCGCCGCTCTGCCACGCCTGGCTGTCGCTCTGCGCCGAGGTGCCGCGCGACGAGAAGCTGGCGCGCATCCAGAAGGTCATCCACGCCCGCATGCGCTCGAACCTCTTGTCCGGCCTGCGCGGCCTCGCTTCGGCGGAAGTGGCCGACGAGATCGTGCTCGGCGTCACCGCCTTGATCGACGGACTGTGGCTCAGGCTTGGCCTGCAGCCAGGCAGCGTCACGCGCGAGCAGGCCGTGCGCCAGGTCAAGGATTTCGTCGCGGGGCGGCTGGCGCTGCGCCAGCCCGTGCCGGTCGGGCTAGCCTCGGCCGGATAAAGTTTATACCCGGCGATAGCTCCCGCGCTTGACGGCCCGCGTTGCCGGCGATGCATTTTCGCTTCAACGGCGGCTATATCGCCGGATGAGCACTCGCGGTACCGTCCCAGTCCTTGAACCCGAGCTTTCCCACCTCATCGAGTATCTGCTCGCGGATCCAGCGATGCGGTGGCTCATCGTCGCGGCGCGCGTGCCATACATTCTGACGGCCGGCGACGGGATCGAGATCGGTGCTCGATAGATACCAATCGGCAAGGATTTTGCAGCTTGAACCGCGAACTGCGTTGGAACGGCCGCCAGATAGGGCCCGCTCGCCGCCGCCAGCGCAACGGCCTGGAAATGCGGCAAGGCAAGCGTGACGCGGCGCGCCCGGCCCATTCTGCCCAACGCATCGTCGGTGAAACCCGACATCGAGCCATCGATGGAGCGCAGCGCGTGCGGCAGGGCACAAAAGAGGTCTATCGGCACCTCTTCGCCCTCGGCGATGCCCGCCCGGCCGAGAGCGGCATTGTCTTTCGCCGCGATGACGGCGAAGGGCGAGCCGAACAGCGCCACGCTCGATACCCACTCCGCGACCTCCAGCGGGCGCTCCAGGCGAGGTCGATCCGATCCTCCTGCAGCAGCTTCGAGACGTCACCTATAGCACTGTCGAGGAAGCGGAACGAGACACCAGGTGCCACCGCCGCGATGCGAGCGGCAAAGGGCGGCATCAGGAGCATGGAGAAGAAATCGGCGCCCATGAAGGTGAAGGTTCGTTCCAACCTTGCCGGATCGAAATCGGTCGCGGGCTGAAAGGCGCGCTCGATCTCGCGCAGCGCTGCGCGCACCGGCTCCGCCAGGCTTTCGGCGCGCGGTGTCGGCACCATGTCGTTGCCGCGCCGCACGAAGAGCTGGTCGTTCAACGCATGGCGCAGTCGGTTGAGCGCCGCACTCACTGCAGGCTGGCTGAGGCCGATCTGCTCGCCCGCGCGTGTCACGCTTTTCTCGCGCAGGAGCGCGTCTAGCACTCTCACCAAATTGAGGTCGAGCGCGTTCAAATTCATCGCGTCAATCCGCCCCATACGATCATTCGATTTCCATCACCGGCTCGTCCTTGCTTAGGGTCACCGTCGAAAAGGAGAGCAATGATGACAATGATCAACGCGACGATCGCAGGCAAGGAACTCCTCTGGTTCAACAACACGCTCGTCACCATCCGGGTTTCGTCGGCCGATGGCGAGGACGGCATCTGTGTCATCGAACACCGCCAGCCCTACGGCGATTCCGTACCGCTGCACGTGCATCACAATGAGGACGAGGTGTTTCATATCCTCGAAGGCCGGATACGTTTCGTCCTTGACGGCCGCGAGCGGATTGCCGACGCTGGCGAAACGGTGCTCGCGCCAAAAGGCCTGCCGCACACTTACCGGGTGGAGTCTCCGGAAGGCGCGCGCACGCTCACAGTGACGCGCGGTTCGGACTTCGAGACGATGGTGCGAAAGGCTAGCCGCCCGGCCGAACGGCCGGACCTGCCGCCGGCGGCGGTGCCGACGCCAGAGATGATTGAGGCGCTGACGAGACTGTGCGCCGAGAACGGCATCGACATTGTCGGGCCGCCGATGGGGTGAGCTTCCCTTCAACCGATTTGCATCTTTCCCGCCCTCAATCTCCGCTTGATGCCGTTTGTCCAACGCGATACGCCGTTGCCCAAATCGACAGACCGGAGAGTTCCCCGTGAGCGCTGAAAAGACCAGAACCGAAACCGATATGTTCGGCCCCATAGAGGTGGCGGCCGACCGCTATTGGGGCGCGCAGGCGCAGCGTTCGCTCGGCAATTTCAAAATCGGCTGGGAGAAGCAGCCGGCCTCGATCGTGCGCGCGCTCGGCATCGTCAAGCGCGCCGCGGCCGAAGTGAACATGGAGATGAAGCGGCTCGATCCGGCCATCGGCAAGGCGATCGTCGATGCGGCCCAGGAAGTGATCGACGGCAAGCTTAACGATCATTTCCCGCTGGTGGTTTGGCAGACGGGCTCGGGCACGCAGTCCAACATGAATGCCAACGAGGTGATCTCCAACCGGGCGATCGAGATGCTCGGCGGGGTGATGGGCTCGAAGAAGCCGGTGCACCCGAACGACCACGTCAATATGAGCCAGTCGTCCAACGACACCTATCCGACGGCCATGCATATCGCCTGCGCCGAGCGGGTCGCGCATCACCTGATCCCTGCCCTGCACCACCTGCACAGGGCGCTCGACGCCAAGGCCCGCGCCTTCAACCACATCATCAAGATCGGCCGAACGCACACGCAGGACGCCACGCCGCTGACGCTCGGCCAGGAATTTTCTGGCTATGCCGCGCAGGTCGCCTCGTCGATCAAGCGCATCGAGCTGACGCTGCCCGGCCTGCAGGAGTTGGCCCAAGGGGGCACCGCCGTCGGCACGGGGCTTAACGCGCCGGTCGGCTTCGCCGAAAAGGTGGCGGACCGCATCGCCGCAATCACCGGCATCGCCTTCGTCACCGCGCCGAACAAATTCGAGGCGCTGGCGGCGCATGATTCTATGGTGTTCTCGCATGGGGCGATCAACGCGGCGGCCGCCGCGCTGTTCAAGATCGCCAACGACATCCGCCTGCTCGGCTCCGGCCCGCGCTCGGGCCTCGGCGAGCTCTCGCTGCCGGAAAACGAGCCGGGCTCCTCGATCATGCCGGGGAAGGTCAACCCGACCCAGTGCGAGGCGCTTACGCAGGTCTGCGTGCAGGTGTTCGGCAACAATGCAGCACTCGCCTTCGCCGGCAGCCAGGGCCATTTCGAGCTCAACGTCTACAACCCGCTGATGGCCTATAATTTCCTGCAATCGGTGCAGCTGCTTGCCGACGCTTCGGTTTCTTTCACAGACAATTGCGTGGTCGGCATCGAGGCGCGCGAGGACAACATCAAGGCCGCGCTGGAGCGTTCGCTGATGCTGGTGACGGCGCTGGCCCCCACCATCGGCTACGACAACGCCGCCAAAATCGCCAAGACCGCGCACAAGAACGGCACGACCTTGCGCGAGGAAGCCTTGGCCACCGGGCTGGTCAGCGAAGCCGATTACGACCGGCTGGTGCGGCCCGAGGACATGACGCATCCGGGCTGACGATTGCATCTGTTCTTAGGAAGAAGCGGACGAGCCATTTTGCAGTGGGAGAATTTGCTCCCACTGCCGATTCTCGCGACATGAATTTCGCGTCCGCCGCGTAATCTAAGAATGAAGATTCTGTGAACAATGTGTCGCCACATAGGCGGCTTCTGGTGAACAGTCTCTATCGTCTATCTGACGGATCATTCAACCCGTTCGGAGAACCGCCATGTCCATCAACTCTTCCGTCGCCGGCAACGGCGCAACATCCAGCAGCTCCACGACGATCCTGTTGGGTCGCGTCCTGCTTGCCGTCATCTTCCTGCTTTCCGGCTTCGGCAAGCTCACAGCGATTTCCGGCACCGCCGGCTATTTCGGCGCTCTCGGCCTGCCCGTGCCGACCGTAACGGCCGTCGTTGTTGGGCTGATCGAGCTGCTTGGCGGCCTTGCCATTCTCGTCGGCTTCCAGACCCGGATCGCTGCCTGGGTGCTCGCCATCTTCACGATCGCCACCGGGCTGGTCGCCCACACCGGCTGGGCCGACCAGATGCAGATGATCCAGTTCCTCAAGAACCTCGCCATCACCGGCGGCTTCATCCTGCTCGCCTCCTCCGGCGCCGGCGCCTACTCGATCGACGCCAAGCGCGGCTGATCTTTTTCCTCCCATACTGAAGCATTCCTCCCAAACTGAAACGAACGCGGTGCGGAATTTTCCGCACCGCTTTTTCGTTTCCCGGTTGTAGGCGTAGACTGCGCCGGCAGCCGGCCTGATGCTGGCAAGGGAGATGACCAATGCCCCGCAACGCATTGCTTCTCGTCTCGCGGCTCCTGCTCGCCGCGTTGTTCGTGCCCTCCGGTTTCCAGGCGCTCGCCAACATCGCCGGCACGACCAGCTATTTCGCCGGCCTCGGCCTGCCGCTTCCGACTCTTGCAGCCTGGGCCACTGGCCTGTTCGAGCTGATCGCCGGATTGCTGATCCTGGTCGGTTTCCAGACGCGGATCGTGGCGCTTTTGCTTGCCGCCTTCTGCGTGGTCGCCGGCTTCATCGGCCATCATGGCCAGGGCGGTGACGATGCAACCCTTGCCTTCCTGCACCAGCAGATGCTGATGAAGGACATCGCCATTGCCGGCGGCTTTCTGGCGCTCGCGATGGCCGGCGCCGGCGCATGGTCGGCGGACGGGCGCGGTTTCGGCCTCGGCGCCGAAGTGACCTGAGCCGGCCCTATTTCACCGACTGGCCTATTTCACCGACACACTTGGTCCGCCCTCGACCGCCAGCACCAGGCGCCGGTTGGTGATGCGCGCGAGCTGCGCCAGCCGGCCGGCAGGACGCTCGCCATAGAGGTCGGCGAGCGAAGCCGGCAGCACCAGCGCCAGCGCGCCATTGCCGCGGCTCTCCCATTTCAGCCTCGGCATGACGCCCGGCATTGCCGCTGTGAGGAGATAGACCACACGCATCATCGCCGCCAGCACGCGGGCGCGCTCGAGCAGGCGCGGCGGCGCCAGCGCTTTGATCTCGGGCGCGATGCCATCGTTGAAGATGCCGTCATGGCGATAGGCGTTGGCCAGGGCCAGATAGGCGCGGCCGGGATGATCGACGCCGATGAAGGAGGCATGCGCGATGATGTTGAGCGACTGCCTACCGCGATATTCCGGATGCGCGCGCCAGCCGATATCGGCGAGCAGGCAAGCTGCATGGCGGTAGCGCGCCTCGTCTTCGGTCTCGTCAATGCCGAACGCTTTGAACGCCTTCCCGGTCCATTCGACCAGATCATGGGCGTGATGCACCGAGCGCGAGCGCAACAGCGCCAGTTCCTCAGCCGCCGAGATCAGCGGATCGGCCTTCTGCTCCTCGGCGTCGAGCAGCGAATAGAGGAAGCCCTCGCGCACGCCCTGCGCCGAAACGACGATCTTCGACGGCTGCATCGCCGACATGATCTCCTGCAGCACGACCGCGCCGTAAGGCAGGAGCGAGCGGCGGTTCTTGGAAACGCCCTCGATACCGCGCACCTTCTCGACCTCGCCCCTGGCCACCTGCTTCAGGAAGGCCTGCGCGCTGTCGGCCGAAATCTCGTAGTGATGCATGACGCCAAGCGGATAGTTGGTCATCTCCATATGCAGCCTGGCGAGGTTTCGCCAGGTGCCGCCGACGGCATAGAAGACCCTGCCCTGTCCGCCCTTGAGCAGCTTTGCCCGCGCCAGCTCCTGGCGCGCGATCTTCTGCGCCTGGACAAGCGAGTTCTTCGCCATGTCCTGCAGACGCAGGCCGCCAAGCGGCAGCGTGATGCCGTCGCCCATCGCCTCGCGATTGATGTCGATCAGCTCGAGGCTGCCGCCGCCAAGGTCGCCGGCGATGCCGTTGGCCGGATGGAAGCCTGAAATGACGCCGAGCGCCGAATAATAGGCCTCCTGGCGACCGGTGAGCACACGAATCTTGGTCTTCAGCACGTCTTCGGCGCGGTGGATGAAATCGGGGCCGTTGCCCGCCTCGCGCGCCGCGGCGGTAGCCAGCACATACATGTGCTCGGCGCCCGCCTGATCCGACAGTGCGCGGAACCGGCGGAATTCCTCCATCGAGCGCGTCACCGCTTCGGGGTCGAGCTTGCCCGTCGAAACGATGCCGCGGCCGAGGCCCGCCAGCATCTTCTCGTTGAACAGGAGCGTGGGCGAGCGCGCGAGCCCCTCATAGATGACAAGGCGGATCGAGTTCGATCCGATGTCGATGATCGACAGCGGCCGCCGGTCCTGAAGCCGGCCCTGGGAAACTGCAATCACGCGGCGGCGTTCTTCTTGCGGCGCTTGAACTGGGCAATGCGCTTGGGCGCATGCGATTTCAGCGCGTCGCCCCGTCCGGAGAGGCTCGGATTGGTCATGAAATATTCCTGCGCGTTGAACGGCTCCTCGCCCTCCTCCAGCACAACGCGCCGGGAGGTGCCGTCAGCCAATACGTCGAAACTTTGCTGGTTGTCCATGACATTGCCCAGCATGATCTGGCCAAGCACCTGTTCATGCACAGTTGGATTGGTGATGGGCACCAGGGTTTCGACGCGGCGGTCGAGATTACGCGGCATCATGTCGGCGGACGAGATATAGACGATCGCCTCGTCCGACGGCAGGCCGTGGCCGTTGCCGAAGCAGAAGATGCGGCTGTGCTCGAGGAAACGGCCGACGATCGATTTGACCCTTATGTTCTCGGAAAGGCCCGGCACCTGCGGCCTCAGGCAGCAGATGCCGCGCACGACGAGGTCGACCTCGACGCCGGCGCGGCTGGCGTCGTAAAGCGCGTCGATGACGGTCGGATCGACCAGCGCGTTCATCTTCATCCAGATGCGCGCCGGCCGGCCTCCGCGAGCATGGACGATCTCGTCCGAGATGTGTTTCAGGATGCGCTTGCGCAGTGTGAAGGGCGATACGGCAAGGCGCATCTCCTCGGCGGGCTCGGCGTAGCCGGTGATGAAATTGAAGAGCTGCGCGACATCGCGCGCGATCGTCGGGTCGGTGGTGAAGAAGGACAGGTCGGTGTAGATGCGGGCGGTAACCGGGTGGTAGTTGCCGGTGCCGAGATGCACGTAGTTGCGCAGCCGGCCATCCTCGCGGCGCACGATCAAAGACATCTTGGCGTGGGTCTTCAGCTCCAGGAAGCCGAACACGACTTGCACGCCGGCGCGTTCAAGGTCGCGCGCCCAGCGGATGTTGGCTTCCTCGTCGAAGCGCGCCTTGAGCTCGACAAGCGCCGTAACCGACTTGCCGGCCTCGGCGGCGTCGATCAGCGCGCGCACGATCGGGCTGTCGTTGGAGGTGCGATAGAGCGTCTGCTTGATCGCCACCACTTCCGGGTCGGCGGCGGCCTGGCGGAGGAACTGCACCACCACGTCGAAGGACTCGTAGGGGTGATGGACGACGATGTCTTTCTCTCGGATGGCGGCGAAGCAGTCGCCGCCATGCTCGCGGATGCGCTCCGGAAAGCGCGGATTGTAGGGCGTGAATTTGAGGTCGTCGCGCGGAATGGCGACAATCTCGGATATCTGATTGAGCGCCAGCGGCCCGGTGAGCACGCTGATACGGCTCGACGAGACGCCGAGCTCGCCGGCGACGAAGTCCCGCAACGCGGCCGGCATCAGCGTGTCGAATTCGATGCGGATCACCGAGCCGCGGCGGCGCCGCTTCAGCGCCGTTTCGAACAGGCGCACCAGGTCTTCCGACTCTTCCTCGACCTCGATGTCGCTGTCGCGGATGATGCGGAACGTGCCGGAACCCTTGACCTCATAGCCGGGGAAAAGCTTGCCGATATAGATGCCGACCACTTCCTCCAGCGGGATGAAGCGCACATGGTGCTTGCGGTCGGGCAAGCGGATGAAACGCCTGAGCGCCACCGGCAGGCGCAGCAGCGCGCTCATCTCCTCGCCGTTCTTGCGATGGCGCAGTTGCAGCGCGATCGAGAAGCCGAGATTGGGGATGAAGGGGAACGGATGCGCCGGGTCGATCGACAGCGGCGTCAGCACCGGGAAAACCTGCTCCTGGAAATGCTCTTCCAGCCAAGCCTTCTCATCCTTGGTGAGCGCGTCACGGGTGATGCTTTCGATGCCTTCCTTGTTGAGCAGGATCATCAGCGCCGAGAGGCTCTTTTGCTGGTCCTCCTGCAGGCGCTCGACCTCGCGCAGCAATTGTTCGAGCTGCTGCTCGGGCGTGCGGCCGTCCGGGCTTTTCAAGGCGATGCCCTCGCGCACCTGGCCGGCAAGGCCAGCGACGCGCACCATGAAGAACTCGTCGAGATTGGCGGCTGAGATCGACAGGAAGCGCACGCGTTCGAGCAGCGGATGATGCTCGTTCAGCGATTCTTCCAGCACGCGGCGGTTGAACTGCAGCCAGGAGAATTCGCGGTTGACGAAACGGTCGGGATTGCCGCCCTCCGGGCTGGCCGCCTCGACGGTGATGAACTCGCTCTGCACTGGCTTCAGTTCGTTCATGGTTTCCCGCTCTTGCCCGCAACCGTCCTTGGGAGCGCCGCATATTGCCGTTCGGCGACGCTCTAACATGTCTTTGTGACGCATGATCGTCACGGAATCGCTCCGACGCCGGCCTCACGCGCTTAACCGGCTCAACTTATCCTCTGCCAGGCTTTTGCGACAGTTTGATTTCATCGATCTTGCAAACTGGGCTGTTATGCTCCAGATGCAGGCTGGTCACACCCACTGGCCGAACCCAATTGGAGACGACGATGGCAGGCGGCAGCATTCCCCATTTCCAGAACGACGCGGGCCATCCGGTTATCGAGATCGGCGTCAAGGAATTCATGTGCACCGGCGCCAACCCGCCTTTCGACCATCCGCATGTGTTCCTCGACATGGGCGACGACGATGAGAAGGTCTGCCCCTACTGCTCGACGCTCTACCGCTATTCGCCATCGCTGAAAGCGACGGAAACGCAGCCGGCCGGCTGCCTCTATGTCGATCAGGCCGCCTGATCGCCTCTTTCGACCATGACTGAAACACCGTCCCGGCAGATCGTTATCGCCGGGGCTGGTCTTGCCGGGCTGACGGCGGCGCTTGCCTTTGCCGAGCGTGGCTTCCCGGTAAGACTGTTCGAGCAGGCCAGGCAACTCGAAGCGGCCGGCGCCGGCCTCCAGCTTTCCCCCAACGCAACCCGCATCCTGCGCCGGCTCGGCGTGCTCGATCGCCTGCTGCCCAATGCGATCCGGCCGCAAGCGGTAGTGCTGAAGGATGCAAGAAGCCTGCGGGAGCTGGCGCGCGTGCCGCTTGGGGAAGCGGCAGAAAAGCGCTGGGGCGGGCCTTATCTCGTGGCGCACCGCGCCGACTTGCAGGCGGCGCTGATGGCGGCGGTGGCGCTGCGGCCGGACATCGAGCTTATCACCGGCGCGCGCGTTACCGGCATTGCCATCGACCCGCAAAGCGTCACCGCGACGGTCGAAATCGACGGCAAAGCGACGGATGTCGCGTGCGGTTTGCTGGTCGCAGCCGACGGCGTCTGGTCGTCGGTTCGCGCCCAGCTTGCCCGAACGACCGGCTTTGCGGCAAGCCGCTTTTCAGGCGAGCTCGCCTGGCGCGCGACGGTCACGGCGGAAAGCGCCGCCGCCCAGGCCTTTATGCAAATCGGCGCTGCCGACTGCGTCACCACCTTCCTGCATCCCGGCTTCCACATGGTCACCTATCCGGTGAGCAAGGGCAGCGCCTTCAACCTTGCCGCCTTCACCAAGGGCGAGCGCATCGCCGAAGGCTGGTCCGGGCATGCCGATCCCGCCATACTTTCAGCAGCCATGCGGGGCACGGCGGCAACGCTGGCGAAGCTGGCGGCGCTTGCCGGGCCGTGGACGGCCTTCCCCATCCACACGGTCGCGCAACGGCGCTGGACCATGTCGGAGGGAGTGGCACTGATCGGCGATGCCGCGCACGCCATGACGCCCTTCGCGGCGCAGGGCGCGGCGATGGGGATCGAGGACGCCTCGATGCTCGCCAATCTCGTTGCCGACTTCCCTGGCGATGCAGCTCAGGGCCTTGCCATCTGGGAAAATCTCAGACGCCCGCGCGTCGAAAAGGTGCTGAAACGCGGCGCTCTCAATCGGCTGGCCTGGCACGCATGGGGACCGGTGGCGATCGCGCGCAACCTGGTGCTCACGGCGCGGCCGGCGGACAAGCTCGCCGCGGACCTGGACTGGCTCTATGGCTGGGAAGAGCGGAAGGTTGTGAGGCGGTAGCACGCCCGACGGCCAGATAGGCTGGCAGGACAGAGGGAGGCGAAGGAATGAGGCGCCTCTAGTTATACAGGCTCAGCGACCAACCCAATGACACCGGCAGCGGGTTCCACAAACCTGTCCGGATGCCGGCAGTGCGCAATGCCGCCGCCGTCCAGGTGTTGCAGCCGACCAGCGCGTTGAAGTGGCCGTTGGCCTCGTAGAAACGGTCGTAAGTTGAATAGCCCGCATTTTCGATCGGTATCAGTCCGCCAGGCCCCTGCCGGAAGCCTGCCGCGATATAGTCGAGCAGCGCCGAGAAATGTTCCCCGTCGACGTCAAAGCCGGCGACATCCGGATGCGCCTCAAGGATAGCGCCCGCGACATCGACATGCATCACCGCGGCGTCGAGCGTAAGCGCCTTCAGCACCGGCATGGCCTTCAGTTGCGACCAGGTCGGCGTCTCCAGATAGAAGGCGCGGCCGCCCCAGCCGAAGATGAAATACCGCGCCTCCGACGCGTCGGTCGGCAGGCCGGCATCGACCAGAAAGGCAAATCGCCGGCGCACGTCATCATCGACCGGTATCGCAATGTCGGTGTGAATCGGATTCCTCAACAACAGTATGTGCCGCGTCCCCTCGCCTTCGGCCCGTGCGGCCGGCCAGAGCGGACGTGGCACCAGCGTGCCGAGCGCGGCGGCAAGCACTACCGCTCCCAAGAGCATCACCAGATATCGCAGGACTCGTCTCATCGGATGCGGTAGTTCCATCTTGTTTGGGGCGATTCCAGGAAGGCCTGACGATCAGGCTCGACGATTCCGGAGCGTCAACCAAAAATGAGCCGATCCTTGTCCGATCGCCCGAATGCAAAAAAACCCGGCTGTTTCCAGCCGGGCTTCCGAAAATTAGCGATTGCGCCCGCTCAGTGCAGGATCTGCGACAGGAAAAGTTTTGTGCGTTCATGGCGCGGATGGTCGAAGAACTCGGCCGGCGTGTTCTGCTCGACGATCTGGCCCTGATCCATGAAGATCACGCGGTTGGCGACTTTGCGGGCAAAGCCCATTTCGTGGGTGACGCAGAGCATCGTCATGCCCTCCTCTGCCAGCCCCACCATCGTCTCCAGCACTTCCTTGATCATTTCCGGATCGAGCGCGGAGGTCGGCTCGTCGAACAGCATGATGCGCGGATTCATGCACAGCGAGCGCGCGATCGCCACGCGCTGCTGCTGCCCGCCGGAGAGCTGGCCCGGATATTTGTTGGCCTGTTCCGGTATCTTGACGCGCGTGAGGAAATGCATGGCGATTTCCTCGGCCTGCTTCTTCGGCATCTTGCGCACCCAGATCGGCGCCAGCGTGCAGTTTTCCAGGATGGTGAGATGCGGGAACAGGTTGAAGTGCTGGAACACCATGCCGACCTCGCGGCGCACCTCGTCGATCTTCTTCAGATCGTTGGTGAGTTCCTTGCCGTCGACGATGATCTTGCCCTTCTGGTGCTCCTCCAGACGGTTGATGCAGCGGATCATGGTCGACTTGCCGGAACCGGAGGGACCGCAAATGACGATGCGCTCGCCGCGCATCACCTTGAGGTTGATGTCCTTAAGCACATGGAACTCGCCATACCATTTGTGCATGCCGACGATGTCGATGGCGACATCGGTGGTGGAGATGTGCATCTTGGCGGCGTCGACCTTGATCTCTTCCGCGCTGACGGCGTTTTCGGTGGCCATGGCTGGTTCCCCTTTTATCGTTTGATTTGATGCATTCGTTACCCCAAAACCGCTACACTTTGGGCGACATGCATCAGCGTTTGTAACCGGTGTCGAGCCGGCGTTCGGTGTACATTGAATAGCGCGACATGCCGAAGCAGAACAGCCAGAATACGAAGGCGGCAAAGATTAGGCCGGACCTCGCGGTCTGCGGCGTCGCCCAGTTGGCATCGGCAAAATTCTGCTTCACCACGCCGAGCAGGTCGAACATCGAGATGATGAGCACCAAGCTGGTGTCCTTGAACATGCCGATGAAGGTGTTGACGATGCCGGGGATGACCAGCTTCAGCGCCTGCGGCAGCACGATCAGGCCCATTTTCTGCCAGTAGCCGAGGCCGAGCGAGTCGGCGCCCTCATATTGCCCTTTCGGGATTGCCTGGAGGCCGCCGCGGATCACCTCGGCCATATAGGCGGCGGCAAACAGCGACACGCCGATCAAGGCCCGCAGATATTTGTCGAAGGTGACGCCTTCCGGCAGGAACAGCGGCAGCATGACGCTGGCGAAGAACAGCACGGTGATCAATGGAATGCCGCGCACCATCTCGATGAAGACGATGCACAGCCATTTAACGATCGGCATCTTCGAACGGCGGCCGAGCGCCAGCACGATGCCCAGTGGCAGCGATACGGCAATGCCGACGAAGGAGAGGCTGAGGGTAATCAACAGGCCGCCCCAGCGCGCGGTCTCGACATACGGAAGGCCGAACACGCCACCGATCAGCAGGAAGAAGGAGACGATCGGCAGCGCCACGAAGAGCAGGACGGCGTTCAGCCCTTTGCGCGGCACGCGCGGGATTAGCATCGGGACCAGCAGCGCCACGAACAGGATGGCGACCAGGATCGGCCGCCAGCGCTCTTCAATGGGATAAGTGCCGAACATGAACTGGCCGAATTTGGCGTTGACGAAGGCCCAGCAGGCGCCGGTCCAGCCATCGGGCTGGATGCCGCCTTGCGCGGCCGTGGTGCAGACCGTGCGGTCCGGTCCGCTCCATTGGGCGTTGATGAAGGCCCAGTTGATAACCTGCGGCACGATCCACAGCACGATGGCGATGCCCAGCACGGTGAGGATGGTGTCACCGACGGAGCCGATCAGGTTCTTGCGCACCCAGGCATAGGCGCCGCGTTCTTCGGGCGGCGCCGGCTGCGCCAGCACCATCTCGGTGCGCACCCAGGACATGTCGTGTTCCTGCATGGCCCTACCTCTCCACCAGCGCCATTCTGGCGTTGACGATATTCATGACAAGGGACGTCACGAGGCTCAGCACCAGATAGGCGATCATCATGATGAACACGCCCTCCACCGCCTGTCCGGTCTGGTTCAGCACCGTGCCGGCGGTCGCGGTGAGATCGGGATAGCCGATGGCGATCGCCAGCGAGGAGTTCTTTGTCAGGTTGAGATACTGGCTGGTCAGCGGCGGAATGACGATGCGCATCGCCTGCGGAATAACCACCAGCCGCAGAATCGGGCCGGAACGCAGGCCGAGCGCCGCCGCCGCCTCGGTCTGTCCTTTGCTGACACCCCGGATGCCGGCGCGTACGATCTCGGCGATGAAGGCCGCCGTGTAGAAGGAAAGCGCCAGCAGCAGCGACAGGAATTCCGGCTTGATCCAGAAGCCGCCGGTCAGGTTGAAGGTCGATTGCTTCGGGAAATCGAAGGTCAGGGGCATGCCGCCGAGCAGGAAGGCGAGCACCGGCAGGCCGACGATAAGAGCGAGCGATGTCCAGAAGACCGGGAATTGCTGACCGGTTGCCTTCTGCCGCTGCCGCGCCCTGTGGGCAACGAACCAAGCCATTGCGATGGCCAGCAGCAATGCGACGCCGATCAGCCAGGAGCCGTCTCCCCAGACAGCTCGCGGCAAGTAGAAGCCACGCTGGTTGAGAAAGGAACCGAAGGGCAGATGGATGCTTTCGCGCGGCGGCGGCAGCACGGCGAGCACGCCGGAATACCAGAAGAAGATGACCAGGAGCGGCGGGATGTTGCGGAAGATCTCGACATAGACCGTGCAGATCTTGCGGATCAGCCAGTTCTGCGACAGGCGGCCGATGCCGATGGTGAAGCCGACGATCGTGGCCAGCACGATGCCGGCGACGGCAACGATGATCGTGTTGAGCAAGCCGACGACGAGTGCCCGGAAATAGGTCGAGTCGGACGTATAGGCGATTGGCGTGTCGGAAATGTCGAAGCCGGCCCTGCTCCTGAGGAAACCGAAGCCTGACGCGATGTGCAGACGCTGCAGGTTTTCGATGACGTTGTGGACGATCCACCAGATCGAACTGAACAGTAAGACTACAACCAGCGTCTGAAAGAATAGGCTGCGTATTCTCGGGTCATTGATGAAGGAGCCGCGGCTCGGCTCCTCGCGAAGTATTTCCTGCGAAGCCATGGACCGTCCCCTGGAAAGAGAAACCGGGAGGCAGACGACCTGCCTCCCGGATCACGTTTCAATCAGCGGATCGGCGGACCGTATTGCAGGCCGCCCTTGGTCCATAGCGCGTTGATGCCGCGCGCGATCTTGAGCGGGCTTCCCGCGCCGACGTTGCGCTCGAACATTTCGCCGTAGTTACCCACAGCCTTGACGATGTTGACGACCCAGTCGTTGGAGAGGCCGAGATCGGCGCCGTACTTGCCGTCGGGCTCGGTGCCGAGGATACGCTGAATGTTCGGGTCGGTCGACGTCTTCATCTCATCGACATTCGCCTGGGTGATGCCGGCTTCTTCGGCGTTGAGCAGCGCAAAATATGTCCAGCGCGCGATATGCGCCCACTGGTCGTCGCCCTGGCGCACGGCCGGGCCGAGCGGCTCCTTGGAGATGATCTCGGGCAGCACGACGTGGTCGGCCGGCGAGGACAGCGTCAGGCGGATGCCGTAAAGGCCGGACTGGTCGGTGGTGTAAGCGTCGCAGCGGCCTGCGTCATAGGCGGCGTTGACCTCTTCCAGCTTCTCGAACACGACGGGGTTGTATTCCATCTTGTTCTTCTTGAAGTAGTCGGCGAGGTTGAGCTCGGTCGTGGTGCCGCTCTGCACGCAGACCGCGGCGCCCGAAAGCTGCAGCGCGGAGTTCACGCCCGGCAGTTTCTTGGCGTTGATCATGAAGCCTTGGCCGTCATAGTAGGTGATGCCGACAAAATCGAGGCCGAGCGCGCTGTCGCGGTTGCTGGTCCAGGTGGTGTTGCGCGACAGGATGTCGATCTCGCCCGACTGCAGGGCGGTGAACCGCTCCTTGGCGCTGAGCGGCGTGAACTTAACCTTGGAGCCATCACCGAAGACGGCGGCCGCGACGGCGCGACAGAAATCGGCATCGATGCCCTTCCATTCACCCTTGTCGTCCGGCGCCGAGAAGCCGGCCAGGCCCGTCGAGACGCCGCACTGGATAAAGCCCTTCTGCTTCACGGTGTCGAGCGTGCCGGCCGAAGCGGCGGACGCCATGAACCCGAGCGCGGCGACGCCAAGGATGCCGATTGCAATATGTTTCATGACCCACAGACCCTTTTCTGTCATAGGCGCCCCTGCTGCCAGGCGACGCTTGATCTTTTTCGTTTGTGAACGCAGCTCCCACTTTGAGGCCCACTCCCGGACCCGCATCGGTAACGATGCGCTGCCTCCCATTCACGAAACGCATCGAAGGCGATTATTCCTGTGAGGTCAAGGGAAATGACCGAATCCCGGGAGGTTTGAAAAGCAATTGCCGCGAATGCCTGAATTGCGCACAGGAGCGCCATGAAACCGGCCGGCCATGCAAACAAATCGGTCAAGTTGCATCGCCGCGTATCCACGGCTGGCCAGTAAAATCCGCTTCGGCAATAGCTGCGCTTTATTGGACGCGCACGCCGTCGGATTGGCCCAGCGGAAGACCGGCTTTTGGCGGCCCCAGCGCGGTTGCGCCGGCTTTGCCACCGCTTTATGGCTGGTCCCCAGACATCATTCGACAGGCGACGAACCATGGCTAGAGACGGCATCGAAATGGGCATCAACACGCTGCTTGCTCATTCCGGCAACAATCCGCGCGATTATTTCGGCTTCGTCAATCCGCCGGTCGTGCACGCATCGACGGTGCTTTATCCAGACGCCGCCTCGATGGCAGGGCGCAGCCAGAAATACACTTACGGCACGCGCGGCACGCCGACGATGGATGCGCTCACGCTCGCCGTCGATGCGCTGGAAGGCTCGGCCGGCACGATCGCGGTGCCTTCGGGGCTGGCGTCGGTGACGGTGCCGCTGCTCGCCTTCCTTGCCGCAGGCGATCACCTGTTGATCGTCGACAGCGTCTATCACCCGACGCGCCACTTCGCCGACACGATGCTGAAACGGCTCGGCATCGAGGTCGAATATTACGAGCCGCGCATCGGCGCCGGCATCGCATCGCTGATCAAGCCCAACACCAAGGTGGTGTTCACCGAATCGCCGGGATCGAACACCTATGAGGTGCAGGACATCCCGGCGATCGCCAAGGCGGCGCATGCCGCGGGCGCTATCGTTATGATGGACAACACCTGGGCGACGCCACTCTACTTCAAGCCGCTCGACCATGGCGTCGACATTTCGATCCACGCGGCGACCAAGTATCCGGCCGGCCATTCCGATGTGTTGCTCGGCCTGGTCTCTGCCAACGAGATCTATTGGAGGCAGCTCTACGAGAGTTTCTGCACGCTGGGCTGCTGTTCGGGACCCGACGACATCTATCAGGTGCTGCGGGGCCTGCGCACCATGGGGGTGCGGCTCGAGCATCACCGCAAGAGCGCGCTCGATATCGCGCGGTGGCTTGAGGAGCAGCCGGGCGTCGCGCAAGTGCTGCACCCGGCGCTGGAAAGCCATCCCGACCATGCACTCTGGAAACGCGATTTCTGCGGCTCGAGCGGCGTCTTCTCGGTCGTGCTCAAGGGCGGCGGACAGAAGGCGCAGCACGCTTTTCTCGATGCCCTTAAGATTTTCGGGCTCGGCTATTCCTGGGGCGGCTATGAGAGTCTCGCCGTTCCGGTCTTCCTTGGCGACCGCACGCCTGCCGAAGGTTCGTATGCCGGCCCGCTGATACGGCTGCAGGTCGGGCTGGAGGATGTCGAGGACCTGAAGACCGACATTCTCCGCGGCCTTGCCGCGGCGGCTGCCGCCGAGTGACGGCCTGATCAGCGGAAGATTCCGACCAGACAAAGCCTCTGCCCAAGCGTAGCATGGCCGGTGCAAGCCGTTCGGGAACCTTTTGTCGGCAGGCGCATCCAATCGCGCATGTGACGTTGCCGGGAGATCGGGGCGAGATGAGACAGCCTGCTATTGAAGCCGCCGAAATCGGTGCGGTCGAGGCCGGCGACATGGCATTGGTCAGCCGGGCGCTTGCGCGCGATCCTGGTGCGTTCCGCGCCATCATCAAGACGCACAACCAGCGGCTCTACCGCATCGCGCGCGGCGTGGTGCGCAATGACGCCGAGGCCGAGGACATCGTACAGGAGGCCTATATGCGCGCCTTCTCCAGTCTCAGCAGCTTTCGCGGCGAGGCTTCGCTTTCCACGTGGCTGTCGCGCATCGTCATCAACGAAGCGCTCGGACGGCTGCGCAAGCGCAGGCGCACCGTGGCGATGCCCGGAAATCCGGAGGCGCAGATCATCCGGTTTCCCTCGACACAAAACGACTTGAATCCAGGCGACGATCCGGAGCGGACGATGGCGCAGCGGCAGATCCTCGGGCTTGTCGAACGGGCGACCGACAGCCTTCCCGATGTCTATCGTACCGTTTTCGTGGCCCGTGTCATCGAGGGCCTCAGCATAGAGGAAACCGCCGACCTGCTGGGCGTGAAACCCGAGACGGTGAAGACCAGGCTGCACCGGGCGCGAGCGCTGGTGCGGAAGGCGCTGGACGACGAGATCGGCCCGGTTTTGCTCGACGCCTTCCCCTTCGCCGGTCGTCGCTGCGAGCGGCTGACGCAGGCGGTGATGAAAAGGCTGGGATTCGAGCCCTAATTTCGATCTCCCGCTCTTTTCCCGGGAACGTTTCGTTCTTGCCCGCATCCAATGGCAGTCAACACCAGATGAAGCCCGAGGCCAGCGCCGCCGGGCGAAGGAGATGCTATGCTTATGCGACCGACCGCCACCCTCGCCGCCCTTTTCTTCGTGAGCACGTCCCCGCTGGCGCTAGCCGCCGAAAAGCCCACCGACCCGCAGATCGCCCACATCGCCTATACCGCTGGCACGATCGACATCGAAGCGGCCAAGCTGGCGATCAAGAAGTCCAAGAACAAGGAAGTCGTGGACTTCGCCAAGGACATGGAGCGCGACCATGAGGCGGTGAACAAGCAGGCGCTCGACCTGGTGAAGAAGCTGAAGGTCACACCCGAGGACAACGACACCAGCAAGGCGCTGGCCAAGGCCGCGAAGGAAGAACGCGCCAAGCTGGCGAAGCTGAAAGGGGCTGCCTTCGACAAGGCCTATATCGACAACGAGGTGGCCTATCACAAGCAAGTCGACGGCGCGCTCGAAACCCTACTCATCCCTTCGGCGAGCAATGCCGAGTTGAAGAGCCTGCTGGAGACCGGTCTCAAGATCTTCCAGGGACATGAGCAGCATGCCGAACATGTCGCCGGCATGCTGAAATGAGGCCGCTGCTTCTTGCGCCGATGCTGGCGACCGTGCTCATCGCGTCGCCAGCGCTCGCGGCGACGATAGAGGTGACGATCGACAAGCTGGTCTTTTCGCCGGCAAGCGTCCAGGCCAAGATCGGCGACACGATCGAGTGGACAAACCAAGATATTCTCGCCCACACCGCCACGGTCAAAGGCGGCTGGGATGTGATGATCCCGGCAAAGTCGAAGGGCAAGGTCACGCTCAAAGCGGCGGGGACAGTGGACTACTTCTGCCGCTTCCACCCCAACATGAAGGGACGTGTCGAGGTGACCCCCTGATCAGCCGGTCCCTTTGATCAGTCTCCCCCGAGGGCGAGGCGCGCGCAGCGCCTCGCAATCGTCATGCCCGATTGCGGCACGCCGCAGAGGCACACTCCTTGCCGAAGCCAGGACATTCGGGTGAATTGCGAACCGATTCCGCAAACTTCGTAAGGCCTTGACGCGATTGACAAAGTGGAGGCCGTTGGCGGCACGCCACTGGCTCCGCGCCGAGCAATAATATTCCCTTCAGCGCCGACGAAACGGATTGGTTTGGCTTTCCAGTTTACGCCGTTGGCGGCATTGCCGATCGCACAAGATTTCCCGTTTGACAGGGCCTGCCATGGCGTTTCGCCTTTTCGTTCCGATCCTTGCCGGCGCGACCCTTCGCGAACGGCTGCTTGCCTGCATCGGCGCGACCATCGGCATCGCGCTCACCGGCATGATTAGCGGACTTGCAATGGGCAGCGGCCCGCTTGTGGCTATGCTGGTGGCGCCCATGGGCGCTTCCGCCGTGCTCCTCTTTGCCGTTCCGTCGAGCCCGCTGGCGCAGCCCTGGTCGATCGTCGGCGGCAACACGATTTCGGCGTTGGTCGGCGTGACGGTCGCGCATTTCGTGCATGACGCGGTGATAGCCTCCGGCCTTGCGGTGGCGCTGGCGATCGCCGCCATGTCGTTCACACGCTCATTGCATCCGCCGGGCGGCGCCGCGGCCCTTACCGGCGTGCTCGGCGGGCCGGCCGTTGCAGCCGCCGGCTTCCTGTTTCCCTTTGTGCCGGTGGCGCTGAACTCGACCATCCTGGTGGCGCTCGGCTTCCTCTTCCATAAGTTGTCGCGACGCAACTATCCGCATGCGCATGTGCCCGCCGCCAGCGGGCACGGAACCGCCGACCGGCCGCCGGCAGAGCGCGTCGGCTTCAGGCCCGAGGATGTCGACGCCGCGCTGTCGGCGCTCGACGAAACCTTCGACATCGACCGTGACGACCTTGAGCGCCTGCTGCGCCAGGTCGAACTGCAGGCGGTGGTGCGCTCGCAGCGCACGCTGCTTTGCCGGGATATCATGTCCCGCGATGTGATCTCGGTGACCGAAACGGCCTCCGCCGACGAGGCGCGCAAACAACTCATCGACCACAACATCCGCACCCTGCCGGTGCTCGACACGAACGGCCGTCTCACCGGCGCGGTCGGCTTGCGCGAGCTGACACGAGCGACCGACACCGTGAAAGGGGTGATGTCGAAAGCCGGCACAGCCTCGCCCGACACGCCGGCGATGAGCCTGCTGCCGGTGCTGACCGACGGCCGCAGCCATGCCGTGGTGATCGTCGATAGCGAGCGGCATATCCTCGGACTGATCACCCAGACCGACCTGCTGGCGGCGGCCGCGCGCGTGCAGGCATCGGCGCCGCTCAAAGCGGTGGCATAGAGCTGGACCGATCACCCAGGATGTCCCCGCTCGCCATTCGATCGAGCCGCCGCACCGCTCGTTTGTCTCGGCCGGCCGGGTGACATGCGTCCATGTGCCGTCATAGATCGGCTTGCGCCGCCGCAACTCCGGTGCGGGCACGGATGGCGGGCAAAGACGGTGCTTAGACCTGCACGTTACCGATCAATGCTGTCCGCGGCCGGGACTGCGCCTTTCAGGACCAGGCCAGCCAAGCGGTGCCGGCGAGAAGCGTCACCAGCGTCAGCGGCAGGCCCACCTTGAAGAAGGCTGAAAAGGAAAGTTCCTTGCCGGCCGCTTTTGCCTGCTCGGCGACGATCAGATTGGCGACCGAGCCGAGCAGCGTGAAGTTACCGGCAAGCGTCGAGCTCATCGCGACGATCAGCCAGGCGCGCTCCGGATTTTCCAAGCCGGGGATGAAGGGCCGGAGCGCCAGCACCGCCGGCACATTGCTCATGATGTTGGAAAGCACCGCGGTGAAGCCGGAGAGCCGCCAGACATCGTCGAGGCCGATATTCTTCGCCCAGGCGATCATATCGGGCGTGAGCAGCGTGCGCTCGGCGCCAGCCACCACCACGAACAGGCCGGCGAACATGAAGAGCAACGGCCCGTCGATCTCGCGGTAGATGCGCTGCGGCTTGATTGCCCGGGTGACCAGCAGGAAGGCGCCGGCAATCAGCGCCGCCTTGGCAACGGGAACGCCGGCAAAGAAGGCGAGCGCCAGCAACACACAGACGATGGTGGCCTTCAGCACCTGCCCGGGCAACATGCGGCCGCGATAGACTTCCGGGCTGAGCTCTGCAGGGCGAGAGAATTCGGCGCGGTAGACGATCCGCACGATAACGATGACGCAGAGCAGGCCGAACAGCGCCACCGGCGCGAGCGCCAGCGTGAAAGCCGGATAGGAAATGCCCGACAGCGCGCCGATCACCATATTCTGCGGATTGCCGGTGATGGTGGCGACGCTGCCGCAGTTCGAGGCCGTGCAGGTGGCGATGAGGTAAGGCACCGGGTTGCGATTGATGACCCGTGTGAGATGGACGACGATCGGCGCCATCACCAGGCAGATCGCGTCATTGACCAGGAAGGCAGAGAGCACGCCCGTCAACAGCGTCACCATCACCAAAAGCATGAAAGGCGCATGGGCATGCTCGATGGCAAAGCCGCCAAGCGCGCGAAACGCGCCTGAAACTTTCAGATGCGCGACCACGATCATCATGCCGAGCAGCAGCGTGATGGTGTCGAAATTGATGGCTTTGTAGGCGTCGTCGATGCCGATCGCGCCGATGGCGATCATGGCCGCGCCACCCAGCAGCGCGATGCCGGCGCGGTCGAGCCGCAGGCCCGGGATGCGGCCGACGGCGACGCCGGCATAGGTGGCTACCAGGATGAAAAGCGCGCCCGCGCCTGTCCATGTCATTGCTAAGAAAGATCCCGTTGCCTGCCCTGCCGGCAGAAATCTGCCGTTGCGTGGAGTGGCCCCACATTTAGCAAGGGCAGCGCAAAGGGAAAGCGCGCAAGCACATGAAGTGCGATAACGCTTTCGTGGGTTTCACATTCATAAACCCTAATGTAAAGAATGGTGAATTAACATATCTGACCGATAATCCAGGGCGTTGGGGACTAAACGGATGAACACGGTCGTTGAAGCGGAACATCGCATTCCGTCAAAGGAGGAATTGGTGCGTCCGCAGGAATGCTCCCGCTGTCACGGGGCGAAGAAGGTTTTCGTTTGCGCACGCTGGCTGAGCTCGAACGGCCATTGCTGCCCGGAAGGCACGCACAGGCTGAATTGTCCTGGACACAGCATTGTCTGCCTCGAATGCAGCGGTCGTCAGGGCTAGTGAGATCCTGGAGTGCCGGTCGACCGCCAAATTGCGGAAACTTTCATTAAATTCTGACGTAGCCAGACTGGCGATACCCTGAGATCCGCTCGCGCGGTGGGGTGTCAGATCCGACCGAGCAGCACCAGGATGATCACGATAACCAGGACAAGCCCGAGGCCGCCGCCACCGTAATAACCGGTTCCGTAGAAAGGTCCGCCGCCAAGGCCGCTGAAGCCGCCAAGCAAGGCGAGAATGAGAATGATGATGAGAATCGTGCCGAGGCCCATGATCTCTTCCTCTTTCTGACTGTGCGGTCCCCGCGCTTCGTTATTGAGGAAGTGAACTCGCGAACCGCGCGCATGTTCCGCCCGGCGCTGCAACCGCCCGCTGCTTGCGGCCGACGCGTCCGGCGGGCCTAAGCCGCGTGGAACGATTTCGCAGCTTGCAACGTTGGGGCCTGCCCATCCGGGCATATGGGAAGGAAGCAGGCATATGGGCGCATCCGTTCTTATCGGCATATTGATCACCTTCCTGGTGGTGATCCTGGTGCTCTATCTCGTGCAACGCCTGCCACGCCCGCGCGCGCCAGATCGCGCAAATCATCGTCATCATCATCGGCATCATTTCGCTGCTCAAATATCTTGCGGTGTTCTAGCCGCGATCCATATTCGACACCCGGAACTTCAAAAGCCGGTGTCCCATGAGAACCCCGTCAATCGCATCTACCGCAGCTAAAATCTTGTGGGCCGGCGCAACGTTGTGCAACGTGGGCGCCGCCTATGCCCGGCCAGACACGCGCGCGATGACTTGCGCGCAGACGCAGGCGCTGATCAAAAGCGATCATGCCGCGGTCTTGACCACGGGTCCGAACACCTATGACCGGTTCGTTCGGCAGTTCGGCAACGAGTGCGACTGGCCGGAAGTGCCAGTCTCGACGACGGTTCCGACCAAGGACGGCGAGTGCCGCGCCTATCGGTGCGAGGAGCCGATCAACGTTCCCGACTGACCCTTGCTCCTTGCTCCGGCGCGGAACCATTACAAGCTCTTGCGGGTTTTAGCAGCCGGCAGCGGGCCCGGGCGCGAGAGAAACTTGGCTCTGCGCATAACCGCAGGAGGAACGGCAATGCCCGAAATCGCGCGCAGCGGCAGTTGCCTGTGTGGCGGCGTGAAGTTCCGCGTCACTGGCGAGCCGCTCCGGGTCGGCCTCTGTCACTGCAAGGACTGCCGCAAGACAAGCGGATCGGCCTTTCATGCCTACGCCGTATGGCCGCTACGAGCGTTCGAAACGACCGGCATCACCAGCAGCTATGGCACTCGAAGCTTTTGCCCCACCTGCGGAAGCCGCGTTCCGTTCGTCAGCGATGACGAGGCCGAGGTCACGATCGGCAGTCTGGACATTGCGCCAACCGAAGGGTTGGTGCCCAGCTACGAACTTTGGATCGGACGCCGCGAGCCCTGGTTGCAACCCCTGCCTGCGGCGCGTCAGTTCGAGCATGACCGGGTCGCCGATGATTCGGCTGCAAGTGATGAACCCGGCGTGGATCCACAGCAAAGGTCAGCCTAGGTTAGGCTCTTGGCGGACTTTGGTCGGAACGACAACGACTTCGGTCTAGCGGCCGCCACCAGGCAATCCGGAAAAGCGCTCGGCTGTGGATTGATATGCTCGGACTTTCCTCGAAGCTTTGCTTTTTCAACCAGCGGTCGGTTTGACGGCCAATCAGCTGCCGCCAGCGTTCGCAGTGCGGCAGAACATTAGGCCATGGGCTGGATGGGTCCAGGCACTCCACGCAAAAAGTTTCATTCGTTTTACAAAATAGAAGAAATTTTCAACCATCCTTCTTGCGGCAATACAACTTCTGGGCTTTTTTCGCCAGCCCGGCCGTCGCGTTTATCACGTGAGTACCAAGCAGCGGTTGCAATACCAAGTGAAAATTCTTTCGGCTCAAGAAATTCCCTTCTCGCTCTCTTTTTTTCTGGCCCTATCAAATAGGACATCCTGAATTTTCACCCGCAGCAAGCCTTATGACTTCCCACCTTGTACAAAAGGCCATCTTTGTTTCTTCCCTTTTTTGCTACATAATACTGGCGAATCTTGAAACCGGACGGGGCGGTTTTCGTGAAGTCGGCGCCTGAACACGGCCGCAGCATGCATATGCGGTATTCATCGATCGGGTTCTGGACCTGGGACATCAGACGTGGCCGTGTCTATGGCGACGCCAATCTTTCAGACTATTCCGGTTTTACGCTCGACGAATTCTCGCACGGCGCGCCGCTGGAGCGATGCATGCAAAGCATCGGCAGGTCATGGACATAGCGCGATCGATCGGACACGACCTGGTGTCCTATCTTCTGGATAATATCGAGGAAGAGGTCGAGCAACGGCTTGGCCCAAGGCTGGGGAGGCAAAGATGGTCCTGAAGCCACTTTCGCCGATTGTTTCAAGGCTAGCTTCGCTTGACGCGCCTGCCGACTTCAGCCGTGACCATGCGCGCGAAATGCGACTGGGGCGATCGGCGTTCGATGAGCTTAGCCCGCTCCAGGGCCGCATCGCCGTAAAATTCGATCAGCACGCCGGCGGCCTTGGCGGCATCGGCCCTCAACCGACCAAAATCGGGCTGCCCGCTCTCGGTCGAGGGCCCGCTCCTGGCAATCACGTCAGGCATGACTTGCAACTTTCAGGAGTGCTGCCCTCGTCTTCGTGCATGGTCGCTATCCGATTGGGCGCGTAAAATATCGACATTTCCGCCCAATGTCCAACAGGTCCGTTGATCGGGCATCGGTGCAACCGCGTACAGCTTCGCCGCGAGCGGGGCCACAATCTTCATACAAGCATAATGAGCCAAACTTACCGCGCATGCATTTGGGGGGCACCCATGGACCAGCCGAGCAAAATGGAAAACCTGCAGTTTGCGCAGGGGATTTTGCGAGAACTTCGCCAGAAGGCTGAGGCTGATGGCGAAAAACTTCTGACCTACCTGATCGACATGGCTTACCTCGAAGCCAGCGACCGCATCCGCGCCCACTGGATCGGCAGCCACGAACAGGAAGGCCGCCGCGCCAAGGGCTGAGCCTGCCCGTTGCGGGCGGCAGGCCGGAACGCAAAAAGCCCGCCATGCCTTGCGGCACGGCGGGGTGATCAAAGCGCGTACGGGCTATAGCAAACAGCCCTGATTATGACGCGACCGCCTGTTGGCGGACCGGAAGCTTCCAGCCCGGCCGCGCGAAATGACAGGTGTAGCCGTTGGAATAGCGCTCGAGATAGTCCTGATGCTCGGGCTCCGCTTCCCAGAAGGGCCCGACCGGGGCGAGCTCGGTGACGACCTTGCCTGGCCACAGGCCGGACGCGTCGACGTCGGCTATCGTGTCCTCGGCGATCCGCTTCTGTTCATCGCTGGTGTAGAAAATGGCCGAGCGATAGCTCGCGCCGATATCGTTGCCCTGGCGGTTCTTCGTCGTCGGATCGTGGATCTGGAAAAAGAATTCGAGAAGCGTGCGGAAATTGGTCCTCGCCGGGTCGAAGATGATCTCGATCGCCTCGGCGTGGGTGCCGTGGTTGCGGTAGGTGGCGTTGGGGACATCGCCGCCGCTGTAGCCCACTCGCGTCGAGATCACGCCGGGCAAGCGTCGAATCAGATCCTGCATGCCCCAGAAGCAGCCGCCGGCAAGGACCGCGCGCTCGGTGGAAGAAGCCATGTCATACCTCCTTTGGATTGCTCCATAGATAGGCGCTGCGCCTGGATTCTTCCAGCGGCTCGAACGGGCGAACGCCGACACCGGGATCGAAGTGTTGTCGTATCCGGCGTCGACGATCTGCCGGTCAACGCCTGCGCGGCTTCGCCTCCGCCGCGCTTAGGCTAGGAATCCGGTGCTTGTTTGAATCTTCGCACCACCACCTCGAAAACGATGTCCGATAACTGCTCGAGACTGGTTTTATTATCGGCATCGATACGTTGCGAAAAATCCTTGGGCAGCAGCGTCAGCACGACCTTCAGATACTGGTCGGGCTTTTCCGCCCTGACCGCGGCGATGACACTGGCGCCATGGGCGCGGAAGTCGGCGCGAAGGGCGGTCGCGAAGTCGTCGACGAGCGTCTTTCGCGAGCGCTTCGGGCGGCTGGGCAAAGTGGCATCGACGCGGGGAGCCTGGGGCTTTCGCCCTGCCCGCTTCGCGCCAGCGGGCTTGCGCCGCACGGCCTTGTTTTCATCAGCCATGGGCTACCGCGCCGGATGGCGCGACCTTTGCCGCCTTCGCCTTGCGGACCTTGCGCGCAGGTTTCCTGCGCGGCTTGGCACGTGTCAGCTTGGCGGGCTCGCCGTCGGCCGCCGGCGCGCCCATAGCCTTCAATGTCGCGATGGCGGCGCGGGCTGCCGAGGGGCCAAGGCCCTGGGGCGGAAAGCCGAAACCGGCGACGGCATCGACCGTGCCGCCACGCACCATGCCGATGCGCACGCCGGGCGCGACCTGCTCGATACGGCCTGAGCCGTAAGGCAGGCTTGCGCTCTCGAATTCGCCGATTGCGCTGACAATCTCGGCGCCGTCATCGGCGATAATCATGATGGCATAGCGTGGCATGGAGGGCCTCAAGGTGAAACCACCCCGGCTGTCGGAAGCACCGCGTTGCTTTCGCGCGCGCTCCACTTTCCTGCCAGAGTTTCGAAAGGCTAGAAAACGAAAACCCGCCGGGCCGGCGGGTCGTCGGCGCAAATCAGCACCATGGACAAAATAGTAGCATAGCTGCCCTCACCGGGCAATAGCTAATAGGCAAATTTTCCTATCATTTGAAAACACCTCCCTCAAGACGCGCCCTCCTCCCACCAACGACGGCGCCGCGTCCCACGGCCCTAGATTGAGCCGCCAGCCGAAAGCGTGGCGAAATTTCGTCGGAACCAACCTTGGTCCGATGGGTTCCACCCTTGGTCGCAACGCGACAGACGAACCGTCTCGCACAGAGGAGAAGATCATGCTTACGAAGATCCTTGCAGCTTCGGCCCTGACGATCGGTCTCGCCACCGCGGCGATGGCCCAGACCGCCGGCACTACCAGCGGCAATGACAGCACGGGCGGCAGCGGCCAGACCATCACCGTCGACCCGAAGACGCCGGCCACGCCGTCGCCTGACCAGATGGCGCCGCCGGATACGGGCACGACCGGCAGCATCAGCGGCGGCGACAAGAACTGTCCGAACAGTCCGCAGGGCTCGATGGGCGACGCCAGCAGCTCCACCGCGGGCACGATGCAGCCGAACGTGAACGACAAGACCTGCGGCAAGTAGGACTCTCGACAACTACGTTCCGTTGCTCCAGTGGCCGTGGAAGCAAGCTCCACGGCCATTGCCTCGTGAACGGCTCCTTCGCTTGAGGCGTGGGAATCCCGGCGGGGAACCATGCAGCTTCCCGACCGTTGCAAAGGCACAAAGGAGAAACCCATGGCAGACAACGAAAGCACCAGCGGCGGCGCGGCAAACGGCACCGGCACCCCGAGCACCAGCCCGGCCAGCGCGGCCCGTCCCCGTAACGCCGCATCGCGCAGCAGCGGTGCCTCACGCAGCGGCGCGTCGCGCAGCGGGGGCGGATCGCGCAGCAGCGCGGCTTCCTCCAGGGCGTCCGAAGGCACGATGAAGCGGCAAATCGCCGAATTGAAGCGGGAGGTCAGCCGATTGAACCGCGCGCTGGCCGACAAAGCCGAGGAGCAAGCGGAGGCCGCGAATGGCTGGTATGAGAGCGCGGCCGAACGCGCGTCAAATGTCTATAGCGGCGCCTCCAACCGCGCCTCCAACCTTTACAGCGGCGCATCGGATCGCGCCTCCCGCGCGGCTCGGCAATTGCGCAGCCAGGCGCAGAGCATTTCGGAAACAGTGCAGCAGAACCCCGGCACCTTCTCGACGGCGATGCTGATCGGCGGCCTGGTCGGACTGCTGGCCGGCATGGCGATCAGCCGAACCGACGACCCCGAGCCGTACTGGCTGCGCCGCTGGCACGGGTAGACATTTCCGGTCCGGCTGCAGTGGCCGAACCGATCAACGGTGCTAACGCAGGCTGAGTTGCGGAGGCCGCGCGGAAGGAAAGGCCAGGCATCGCGCCCGGCCTTCTTTTTTTCGTGGCAGGCCTTTCCACTTCAAAGTTGTGCTGTTCCATGCCTCCGGCTGTGGCCGGTTGTCCCGGGCTGGTCATTAGCCGGAGCTTATGGGATCATTCCTAAGGGAATCGCGGAGAGCAGCATGGACAAACCTGCCATGGCATCCGTCTTTCGGATGCGGCATGTGCCTGCAAGCATTTCGGGCGTTCGCAGCCTGGGCCGGGGCCAGGCCGATCCGATCTTCCATTCGAGACCACTCGGCGAAGCAATCCGTTTCATCGCCCAGGCCGAGGGCCAGTACGATCACAGCGCCGTCGCCGTTTTCTATGGCGACCGCCAGACGCCGCCGCTCGGCAATCGCGAGATCAGGCAGCTCTGGAAGGAGTATGGCCAGCGGTGGATGGAGGTTTAGCCGGCGCCGGCGTCCCCGCTCGGATCGGAAACGCCGCTCATGCGTTCTTGAGGCGAGGTCAATGGGAGAACGCCATGAACGTCGCCAATCTCCAACTCGAGGGCCTGCTGATGGCCGTCGCCGCGGTCAACCATGTGCTCGTCAAGAAAGGCGTGCTCACGGTCGAGGAAATCGACATCGCGCTGCGCAAGGCCGAAGCAGGCGAGACCGGCGAGGAGCGTTCGGAGGCGATCTCGGCTTCGAACCGCGACGCCATCAATTTCCCGATCCGGCTGCTTGAGCTCGCCAACCAGTGCCAGCCGGAAGCGGACATGCCGTCCTTCTCCAAGCTGGCGCGCATGGTCGGGCAGATGAAGGAGCCGTATAACGATCAGATGTGAGGCGGGCGCGTCGAGATGTCGGCGCCGCCCCTCATCCGACCTTGGGGCACCTCCTCCCCGTGAATGGGGAGAAGGAAGGTTCAGGCCCGGTCCGGCCAGCCCTGGCGCAGCGCGAGCACGTTGCCCGGGCCGTGGACGGCGGCGTAGAGCAGGCCGGCGGCGAACGGGAAATGCGACATGAAGGCGCCGAACTCGGCCTGGTTTCCGGCCCAATGCGAGGGACCGTGGAAGGCAAAGCCCAGGAAGGTGACGTAGACGGCGCCGATCAGCGCCAACGGCATCAGATAAGCGCCGGTGAGGAAGGATATCACCAGCAGCGTCTCGAGGATCGCCGCGCACCAGGCCAGAAACAGCGGGAATGGAAAGCCCGCGGCGGCGATGTAGCCGGCGGTAGCGCCCATGTCCATGAGCTTGAAGGCGAGGCCCATGGCAAACATGGCGGCGAAGATCAGGCGGGCGATAAGAATGGCGACGGTCTGCCAGGTCGATTGAGTATTTTCCACGGGTGTCCCTCCGGATGGTTGAAGTGGTCGATGCCCCAAGGACGGGCGTAGGGAGAAGATTCCGACAGGGGTGGGAAAATTATGCGGGGCACCCTTTCCTCGCCCCGCAACTCGAGGCGAGGAAGAAAGCTCAGCCAACCTTCGCCTGCGGCGGATGGCTGATCGACTCCCGCACGGTGCCGTATTCGGCGCCCCAGCGGTCGGTCATGTCGCTGCGGATATCCCAGAGCTCGGGGAAGAAGCGATGGCGGGCGCCGCCTTCGAGGATTTCCACCGGCCGTCCCTTCAGCGACTTGGCGCTCAGCCCGATCGAGCGGTGGATGAGATAGAGGTGATTGGCGCGGAATTTCTGGAACAGCTCGTCGAATTCAATCAGCGCCTCGGCCACGACATAGGAATCACCGTGGTCGTAGTGCTCGTCATAGATATCCTCCACGGTCAGCCCGCGGCCGTCGAGATAGGCGTGCTTGAAGGCCCGCCAAAGATCCGGTGGCAGGCGCAGCAAGAGCTTGAAGCTCGGCGATTCCTGGCCGCTGCCATTGCCGAGCTGCAGGCGGATCTGCTGGTACTCTTTGGGCGACATCGTCTCCAGGAGGTCGAGCTGCGCCGTCATCATGCGCATCAGCCGGTGCACGCGGCCCATCAGCGTGATGATGCGGTGGGTGTCCTGCCTCTCCAGATGGTCGAGCACATCGACCAGCGTATAGGCGATGAGCTTCATCCAAAGTTCCTCGACCTGGTGCACGATCTGGAACTGCAATTCGTCGGCATTGACCATCTCGGCGAGCGGCTTCTGACAGTCGAGCAACTGGTCGCATTTCAAATAGACGCCGTAGTCGCGCATCTCGGGCGCCTCTATGCGGGCGTGATAGTCCGTCTTGTCCATGTCTTATCCTCCTCGCGGCAGGTTTTCGACCTGGCGACAAGGATAGCGCTTTCGGCTTGAACATTGTTCCTTTCTGTTATTCAAATGACGTGAAACGAAGGACGATCGCCGACATCTTCTGTCATATTGGAGAACGAATGGCGCTGGACGGTGTTGACCGCAGAATAGTCGCCGCGCTTGAGCGTGACGCACGCATCTCCTTCGGAGAACTCGCCGAGGAGGTCGGCTTGAGCAAGACGCCTTGCTGGAAACGGGTGAAGGCTTTGGAAGAGGCCGGCGTTATCCGCGGATATTCGACCCGCATCGACCCGGCCAGGATCGGCTTCGGCATCGAGGCCTTCATTCAGGTGTCGATCGATTTCGAAGTGTCGGACGCCTTCGAAGCGGCGGTGAAGAAGCACCCGCTGATCCGCCGCTGCTACGCCACCACGGGCGAAGCCGACTATCTGCTCCAGATCGTCACCATCGACATGATGGCGCTCGACCGGATGCTGCGCGAGGAACTCAGCCGCCTGCCCGGCGTGCGCCGCACGGTGACTTCGATGGCGATGCGCGAGATCAAGGGCGATATCTCGTTCGCCGAGGCGGCGGCACGTGCGCTGAAGGGATAAGGCGAGCGCCAAATTGAGACGTCGGCTCGACGGTACCCTGTCTGCGATCGAGCCGTCGATGCCGGTCGCGCAGGCCCGCGCCGCATCGTTTCTTAATGGCGACGAGGCGATCTACTGGTTGGAGGACGCGGGACGAGAATATGGGAACCTGACCACGGCCGGCTCAGGCTCCCGCTCCACCTTTTCCTTCTCGGCGTCGGCCTTGCGTTTCGGGCACTCCTCGAAATCATGATCGCGGCCGCCGCAATAGGAGCAGCATTTGGCGGGGGTGTCGGGGTGGAGCATCGAGGCCATTCCCAAGAATGCACGAAAAAGTTTCCGGTTGCAGCAATTGCGTGAAGCCGCCGGAACAGCCGCCTTGCCCCATGCCCAAGAGATCAAAATCCAAGGAGCCGCCGCTCGCGCGGCGGCTCCCGTTCAGTCACCGCTCACGCATGCGCGTGGGGATGACGGAAGTCCCAGACGGCCCAGGCCGATGCCGCGACCACGAGCACGCCGAGGACGACATGCGTGGCCATGACATGCGTGTCAGCCGCGAAGCGCAGCAACCAAGGTGACACGATCAGCCAGAGCCCGAGGATCGCACTTAGCCATTCTTCCCACTCGGCGAACACCGAAAGCGTCGCCAGCGCCAGCGCGCCGAGGAGAACGCCGACAATCCAGGCGTTCCACGCGGGCACCACCGCCGCGGTGAATCCGATGACCCAGGGTGAGATGAACAGGCAGATCGCGAGGACCAGAGTGATCCAGTCCAGGGTCTTTCTTGCTTCCATCATTGCCATGACAACCTCCATGGATGAAGCTTGACCAAAGCAACTGTATCCGCGTGGACATTGCACGCTCTGTTACATAATGTAATGCATCTTTACAGACCTGCAAGGGAGGGCCGGCCGGCCGGCGCCTCAGCCCTTGAAATCGCTTTCGTCTTCGACGCCGAGCTGCGGCACTACGATTGCCTCGAGCGGTGCGTCAAGCGTCCATTTAAGGCCGTCGGGCGAGCGCTCCAGGCTGGAGGAACCGCTCAGCGACTGTGGCGCCACCCGCTGCAGCACCACGGTACCGAACCCCTTGCGCTCGCCTAAGCCCTTGCGCTCTGGCGCCTTGCGCGCGGTTGCGCCCGTGCCGGATGTCTCATGCCAGACAAGATGAAAGCGGCGCTGCGCCTCCGGGCCGGTCTCGACCTTCCAGGTGATTTCGATACGACCGCCCCCCGAGGCCAAAGCGCCATATTTGGACGAGTTGGTGCCGAGCTCGTGGAAGGCCATGCCGAGATTCTGAACGGCATTCGACTGCAGCGTCAGAAGCGGCCCGGAAAGCGAGATGCGGTCTTCATGGCCGAAGGGCTTTAAATGCTCCTGGACAAGGTCGAACAGGCTGGCGCCGGCCCATTCCGTGGTGACCAGAAGGTCATGCGAGCGCGACAGCGCCATGATGCGGGCGCGGATCAATTCCTCGAACTCGCCTGGATCGGTCGAGCGCTTGCTGGTTTCCCTGACCATCGACAGGATCACCGCGAACTGGTTCTTCACGCGGTGATTGACCTCGCGCATCAAAAGCCGGATACGGCGCTCGCTTTCCTTGGCGGGCGTGATGTCGCGGGCGATCTGCGAGGCGCCGATGATCTCGCCCGCGCTGTTCCTGATCGGCGACACGGTGATCGACACGGCGATCAGTGAGCCATCCTTGCGCTTGCGTGTCGTCTCATGGCTCCCCACGCCCTCGCCCCGGCGGATGCGGCCGATGATCTCGGCCTCCTCATTGTGCATATGCTCGGGGAGCAGCATCAGGATAGACTGGCCCACGGCTTCCTCGGCGGTATAGCCGAACATGCGCTCGGCCGCCTGGTTCCAGTCGGTGATGATGCTGTTTAGGTTCTTGCCGATAATGGCGTCATAGGACGAATCGACGATCGCCGCGAGGCGCGCGTCGGCATTGGCGTTGTGTCGGAATATCCCCCCATAGCTTGTCATGTTCATTAATTAGGGCCGACGGAGAGGCACGGCAACGCGTCGGGGGATCGCATCTGCTTACCGGTTGGAGTCGCTGGGGCCATTACCCGCCCTCTCTGTTGATATCACGCCAAAATCCTGCGACTTCGCGCCTGCGTCGGCGGTCAGAAACCCATCCGACGAAAGCCCACGGCGCAACAGTTCGCGCACCGCGGCCGATCGGCTCGGCATGCGCTTTTCGAAACGCCAGTTCTCCAGCGCCGCCAGTTCCTCGTCGGTCAGCATGATCTGCAACCGTTGCGGCCGTTCGAGATCAGCCATGCCTGCCTCCTTCACAGACAAAATGCTACGAATGAGTAAGTGCCTCATTGTAAGTAGAAGTAGGATTCGCCCCATAGGGCGTCAAGGACGCTTGCGCTGTAAAAGGCGGGACAGACTAACGAAACCAATGATGCACCGAAACCACATTTGTTGGTCTATGCTAACCAATTGATTTGTCTATTGTTTAGCTTTTTTGCTTGCCATCCGGGATGGTCCGGCGCATGATGGCGATTGAGGGATAACCTCCAGGGAAAGGAGGCATTCCATGTTCCACCGATTTTCCATCCGGTTGCGCGACGACGCTCACCACAGGGTCCAGTGGGCCTTGCGGATCAAGGGTATCGTCAACATCATTCGGCTTTCGGAAGAGATCAGGCTGAGCAATCTGACCGAGAACATCGCCCGTGAAGACATCGAAGATCTGGTGATGCAGGTCGCCCAGCTCTACGGTGCGCCGATCGAGTTCGACGACGATGCCCGGACGGCGATTGATCTGCCCAGCGACTTCGGCCAAGACAACCGCAACGATCTCGAGAAGATGTTGGATGGCCGCACGTGCGGCGGCGATATCACCAGCGATCTGCTGCAGTTGAGGCGGGATTAGCGCTGAACCGTCCAGGCAGGCGCCGGACTCGTGCTCACGCCTTCTTGTTACGCTTCGAAACGGATTTCTTCGGCGGGGGCGCGGGAGCGTCCGCTTCCTGTGCCAGCCTGGCGGCGCGCAATCGCTTCGTCTTGGCCTCCCTGGCAGTTGCTTCCAGATCCACGATCTGCCGCGCGACACGAGACGTCGTGTCGGTTTTGGCTTCCGTTCGAGACGGAACCGGCTTGAACAGACTGGTATCCGATAGGGACTTCATTTCTTCTCCTTAATCAAAAAAGGCCGGGCAAAGCCCGACCTTCTCCAACGCACCTCCGAGGCCGATGCCAGTACATCCGTGGTCATGGACCCGGAGGCGCTGTGATCAGGCGGCTTGCAGGTTTTCGGCAGAACTTTTGCCGTTGCGGGCATCCTTCACGATGTCGAAGCTGACCTTCTGGCCTTCGACCAGCGAGCGCAGTCCGGCGCGCTCAACGGCCGAGATATGAACGAACACATCCGGCTGGCCATTGCCGACTTCGATAAAGCCGAAGCCTTTGGTGGAATTGAAAAACTTTACGGTTCCAGAGCTCATTGCGATTTCCTTTCAAATCGACGTAAATTATCGCCGCTTGGTCACCTGACCAAACGCCGGGTTCTTCGAAATTGAGAGGGAATATCGTTGGGCGCTGAAGCGCGAAAACAACGTTCGTTCAACAAGATCGATTGGCGGTATGTAGCGCTTAATTCTCACTTTTGCAAGAGAGGCCGAAATAATAGTCGGGCCATGTCCGGACCGGATGGAAGGCGGATTCGGCCTCTCGCCAGCGCGCCTAAGCGCTGGCGTTCAATCCGTGGAGCACCACAAGGCCGGTTTCATATCTGGCTGGAGAAAGCCCTGCCTGATGTGCCTGCCACAGATTATCTTTCAGATCAGCTTCCTTGACCGACCTGGCGAGCGCGTTCGAGGCGGCGCGGCAGATGAACCCCTGCTCGCTTTCATCCATCCGTTTCGTCAGCGCATCGACGGCCGCGACAACGGATGAACTGAAGCCAGCCTGCTCAAGCCGCTCAAGGGTCCAGCCCTCGCCTTTCTCTACGACGTCATGCAAATAGGCGACGGTCTTTTCATCCAGCGTCTCGACCGCATCTGCGACGCGCCTCAGATGTTCGATATAGGGTCGTCCGGTTTTGTCTTTCTGGCCACCATGGGCCTGCTCGGCGATCTTGGCTGCCCGGTGAAGCATGGTCCTTCCAATCATCAAAAATGAAGCCCGCCCCGGCGAGGGACGGCCGAAGCGGGCTGCTCGGGTCTGAACCCGGTCGGTGGCGCGCCTTTCGCGGGGGGGAGCGGGGCTGCGCGCCGCCTGCATTCAAGAACATCGACGCCGGGCGAATGTTCCCGCCGCATCCTGCGAATTTTGAGATGGGACGTTTGGCGCGTTTCCCTATGACGCGGACGCCCTCAAGCCGAATGGCGGATACCAGAAAGCCTTGCGACAGGAACCTCGCGACCGCGCCGCCGTTAGCCTGCGTGTGCAACAGGAGGTCCCGGCAATGGATTGGAACCGCGTCGAAGGCAATTGGAAGCAGGTGAAGGGCAAGGTCAAGGAGCAGTGGGGCAAGCTCACCGACGATGACCTCGACCGCATCGCGGGAAAACGCGACCAGCTCGAAGGCAAGATCCAGGAACGCTACGGCCTTGAGAAGGATCGCGTGCGCCGCGACGTCGATGAATGGTACAGCCGCCAAGGCTGGTAGCAGCCGATTGCCTAGCCAGGAAGGGCGCTGTCTCGCGACAACGCCCTTTTCGTATGGCAGGTCAAGGCTGCGGAGGGCACACGCCGATTTCCATCTCGATCGCCCGGTCGAGCGGCACGGGCGGCTCGGTCGGCCCGGCATGGCCGAGTTCCCCAAGAGCGGCGGCATCGCGGCGGAATTTTGCGAACGACACCGTGCGGCCTTGCTCCAGCCAACCGGAGGCGTGGAGGATGAAACTCGCTCCGGAGGCCACCGCGGCCGAGAGCACCCTGCCCCTTCGGCACCGGCGAACCACACGGTGACGATGCTCCACTGGCAGAAGCTGCAGCAGATCGCCGAACTCGACCCCACCTATCTCTCAATGACGTGCGAGCCACGTTAGCGTCAGCCGCTGGCGAGACGCCGTCAAAGGTTAATTGCCGGGATGTATGAAACAAGCAGCCGCCTCGACAGTTCGTATCGAGGAGGTGGCATATGGCTGGCCAAAACGACGGCAAAGAAGCCCAAACCGGAGACGGCAAAGCGGCGCGGGACGATATTGAATTGCTTGCTCGTCGCCTAGCCAAGGATACGGACATCTCGGAGAACGAAGCTCGCGAACTGATCAGGCTCATCGGCACCGATTGGACTTCATTGGTACGCGAGGCCAGATTCCTTAAGGGCCGGCACTGATCAAGGCTCTTCTGTTTTTCTCCTGCCCTTGCAGCTGCTGATCAGGCGTTGTTGTCTGCCATGCCGGTCTCTTCCGGCTAAAGAAAATTCTGCCCCCATAGAGAAGCCCGTCCGGAGGGGGAGCGGACGGGCTTCTATCGGGAGTGAGGGACCCCGATGGCGACAGGGATGCCGCCACGCACCGAACCCGCCGCCGGTGCTTATGTTCCGTTGCGGGAGCGAAACTGCCGAATTTCCGGCGGGGCTGGGACACCCGCGCGACAGCCAATTCGAAGAGCGAACGCATCGCCAGATGGCGAGACCGCCCTTGCAGCCATGCTGTAGAGGCGATGGCGTCCGACGCAGGATCTTCGCCGGGAGATAGAGCAGTTCTTCCTTTCGTCGGCGTTGGGCACCGGCAAGAAGATCAAGCTTAAGGGCTGGCAGAATGCCGCCGAGGCCAGGGCCTCGCTGGCGGACGGGATAAAATCCTTCAAACGAAAATTCTCGCATTGAGCGGACTGTGGATGTCTGCCCCGCGCGGTTTTCGCACCGTCGGCTGGAAGACGGCCGCTAATGGATGTGGATGAGAACCTCGGCCCGCCGTGTGAGGTGACGCTCACTGGAACCGATCGTCCATCCGCCGGTTACTCTATGCCTTCGTTGGCTGGTGCTTATGCAATGCGGAACAGCCGTCCCAAATCCATGGCGCACGTCGCACTGACCGCCGACCCCGCGCCGGTGGCCTTCCCATGACCGAAATCGGTTCCCAAATCGACACAGAACAAAGCAGCACGTTGGCGAGGGGTCCTTTCCAGCGGTTTCTCCGCACGATCGGGCCAGGCTTCATCACCGGCGCCTCCGACGACGATCCCTCCGGCATTGGGACCTATAGCCAGGCTGGCGCCCAGCTTGGGTTCAACATCGGCTGGGTGATGCTGTTCACCTTCCCCTTGATGGCGGCGATCCAGGAGATCGCCGCCCGCATCGGGCGCACCACGGGCAAGGGAATTTCAGGCAACCTCAGCCGGTACTATCCGGCTTCGCTGCTATATGTCGTGGTGGGGCTGCTTTTTGCCGCCAACGTCATCAACATCGGCGCCGATCTCAGCGCCATGGCGGATGCATTGAAACTGCTGGTGGGCGGGCCCAGCCCGCTCTACGTGGTCGCTTTCGCAATCGTTTGTGTCTGGGCAATCGTCTTCCTCGATTACACACGCTACGTGAAGGTCCTCAAATGGACGACACTGAGCTTGTTCGCCTATGTCGTCGCGATGTTCGCGGCCAATGTCAGCTGGATCGATGCTGCCAGGGGCCTGTTCATCCCGCACATCGAATGGAGCGGCACCTTCTTCACCACTCTGCTCGCCATACTCGGCACAACGATCTCGCCCTACCTGTTTTTCTGGCAAGCGTCGCAGGAGGTCGAAGAGGAGGAACTCAAGCCGACAGCCAAACCCCTGCGGCGGGCGCCGTGGCAGGCATCCAGGGCGTTCGGTCGGATACGCGCCGACACACTGGTCGGAATGGCCTTTTCGAACCTCATCGGCGCTGCGATCATCTTCACCACGGCCGCCACGCTCCACAAGGCAGGGGTGACGGATATTGCTTCCTCCACCGATGCGGCAAAGGCGCTGGAGCCGGCGGCCGGAAAATTCGCCTTCATCATCTTCTCGGCGGGCATCATAGGCACGGGCCTTCTGGCGGTGCCGGTGCTGGCAGGTTCAGCGGCCTTCGCCGTTGGCGAAGCGCTGCGCTGGCCGGTCGGCCTTCAGCGCAAGCCGAAGGCAGCAGTGGCCTTCTACGCTACGCTCGCCGCGGCGACCGCTCTTGGCACCGGGATCATGTTTACCCCAATCGACCCGATCAAGGCGCTTTACTGGAGCGCCGTGATAAACGGCATGTGCGCCGTGCCGGTCATGGTCGTGATGATGCTGATGGCTGCTCGTACGGACATCATGGGAGAATTCCCGGTCCAAGGCTGGCTGCGCGCGCTGGGCTGGCTATCGACATTGGCAATGGGCATGTCGTCGGTCGGCCTGATCGCTCAATGGTTCTTATGAGTGCCGCGACGAAGGACGCCTGAGCCGCAGCCCACCAGTCCCCTGGAGGGGGCACTGCGCGAACGGAACCTCGGCCAGAATTGAATGTCGATCTTGAAGGGCGGACCATGACCAAATCGTCGCTTCACCTGCTCAAGGGTACAGGCTATCTGATCTCCGCCGTGAGCGTGATCCTGCTGGGGATCGTCAGTTGGGACAGCGCATTGAAAAGTCCTTTGCTGACGGCCTGTCTGCTCGGGGGGGCCGCCACCTCGATCATCGGCATGTTCTGCCGCTGGCTTTCCTACGAAATCGAGAAACGGCAGGAAGAGCGGCGGGAGCGCCATAAGGCTCGGTGAGGCCGTCGCAGCGGCGTTTGTCGAAGGCAGCGGGCGTACGCCGGTCGACGTATTCGTCAACAATAAACGCCCGCCGGCGAAGCCAGCGGGCGCAATTGACGATGGATGCCGAAGGCAGCCCGGGCGGTGTCAGCCGCGAACGAAAAGCGCTTCGTCTTCGTCGCGCTGCCTGCCGCCGAGCGCGCCGGCAACGCTGGCAATGAAAGCCCCAACGATCATCGACAAGGCGCCGACGAGCGCGAAGGTAGCACTTGCCTTTCTGGCCGTGTCGGCGGCCGCCTTCGCCTTGTTCTTGGCGTCTTCGATGCCGGCAAGCACGGTGTCGACGCGCTTGGCGGCATCGGCCTGCGAAAGCCCGGTGCGGGAGGCTACCAGCTTCGCAAGATAGGTTTTGTCGTCGGCCGACACCTCGCCCTTGGCGGCGCTCGCCACCAGGATGCGTGTTGCCTGCGCCGTCGTGCCGGCGTCATTCTGGCCACCCGGGGCCACGGTGCCGGTGTCGGCCGGGCGGAACAGTTGATCGACGAAATAGCCCACGGTGTTGTTGTCGGTTGAGCCGGCGCTATTCGCGGCCGCCGACGACGCGCCCGCGGCCGCGCCCGCCGCGACGTTGGACGCAGCCTGCACCCCCGCGCCGATGGTTGCGGACAAGGCGGAGCCGAACACGCCGGCAACCAGCAGCGTCGCCAGCGCCCAGGCCAGGAAGCCGTGCGCCGTATCGCGGAAGTAGACCTCGTTGTCGTGAATGCCGACCCACTTCGTCCGTAGCCGGCCGGTCAAGTAACCGCCGAGCCCGGCCGAAAGCCATTGTACGACGATCAGCCAGACGGCGGCCGAGACTGCAAAGGTGGTGATCGAGGTGCTGGCGCCGGTCCATGGCGAAACCATGGTCAGCCCCAGCCCCGAGCCGATGAGCATCAGAACCACTGTCAGCGTCGCCGCGGCGAAGGCTCCGGCGATGATAGGGCCCCAACTCACGGCGGTCGATGAAGATTCGGCAGCGCCGGAAAGCTCAACGTCAGATAGGGCGGAATTCATCACACATCTCCTACCGCGCAAACAGCATAAGCAGGATGATGATCGGGATTGGGACACCCAGCAGCCACAGCAATATACCTCGTCCCATAGTAACCTCCTGTTGCTCTTGAGACGAAATACCAATTCGCAGCACTGGCTTTCGTTCCAAAGGTTAGTGACGGGACCGACGGGCCTCTGTCGACTTTGGAGCCTGCTGATTTTCTTGCGGGAATTGACCTCGATGGATGCTTCAGCCTCTTGGGCGCAAGATCCAGGTGACGAGCAGCGTGATCAGGCTACTGATGACAATCCACATGCCGATCCCGTCGCCGAACGCCCTTGCTCGAGGCGTCGCGGTGCCAATCCGGCCGGCATTGGCCCGCGTCGTTTCCAGCGGTTTGGCTGCTTGCCTGGTTTGACCCGAGCCAGCCCGCTCTTTTGCATCCGCGATGACCGGCGCGAGGTCGCGCCGGCTGCCGCGCCGCACCGAGTAGGCGCGGGTTATCTCGGCGCCGAACAGGAAAATTTGCGCCGAGTAGTAGACCCAGACCAGCACCACCATCAGCGCGCCCGCCGCTCCGTAGGACGTCGCTATGGCGCTGGTGCCGATGTACCAGCCGATCAGCGATTTGCCGATGGTGAAGAGCAGCGCCGTGACCAGCGCGCCGACGCCGACGTCGCGCCATTTGAGCTCCCGGTCCGGCAGGACCTTGTAGATGGCGGCGAAGAGCAGCGCGATCAATGCGAAGGAGACGACCGTGTTGATGCCGCTGACGATCAGCGTTCCAAACGGCAGGCTGCGGTTGATGACTTCGCCAAGCGCGGCGATTGCCGTGCTGGCTGCAAGCGACACCAGCAGCAGGAAGCCGAGCGCCCCCACTAGGCCGAGGCTCACCGCCCTCGCCCGCACCAGGCGCGAAAATGACACGCTGGTGGGCTTGACCTTCCAGATCTCGTTCAACGACTGCTGCATCTCGCCGAAAACGCCGGAGGCGGTGATCAAAAGCGTGACCAGCCCGATCAAGGTGGCCAAAGTGCCCGACCCGCGCTGCGAGGCGGTCTCGACCGTTGCCTTGAGAAGGTCAGCGCTCTGCGGTCCCATGACGCCCGATATCTGTGCCGAGAGCGCCAGTTGCGCAGCATCGTTGCCGATGACGAACCCGGCGATCGCGACCACGATCAGCAGGATCGGCGCCAGCGAGGTGGTGGCGTAGAAGGCCATCGCCGCGCCGTGGCTCAGCGCATTGTCGGCAATATAGCCGGAGACGCTTTCCTTCAGCAGTATCCAACCTTCATCTATCCAGCGCGGCATCGTCGCCTTCCCATCTTCGGGCGCCACATGCACGGTGGTTTCGGTGGATTTAGTCTGCTCTGCCATGTGCTGCCCACGCTCGGGTACGGAGCGGGCCGGGTGGGACAAGAGCTCGACTGCCTTTTCGTTGGCCAGGGCGGGAAGCCGGAGAAACCAGCCCTGTTCTCTCTGCCACCAGGTCCGGCTGACGCGGCCCGCAAGTCACAATTCTGTGCCAGTGCAATGGTTCCCCCAATGGCGCAGGCCAGCCCAGCGGGATCGCCAAAAGCAGCGGCGAATTTGCAATGAGGAACAACGAGCGTATAATTAGCTGACTAAGTGATTCATGGCACGGCAAACCAATGGCCAAGAAGAAAGACAGACGGTCCTCTTCCGGCGGTGCGGCAGCCTCTCGGGCCGAAATCCATGAGGCCGCTTATTACGCCCGCAGATGCGGTCTCACCCGCGACGAGGCATTGCGCATGATGCGCGAGGCGAGCGCCTCGCCGGCCTTGAAGACCGCCGATGCCGAAAAGCGCAAACGCTGACTTTCCATCGTTGAAGATTACGGCCGGTCTGCGTCATTGGCCGGTCTGCGGCTGAACCTGACCCGGCTTGATCACGGGCATATCGCTGCCGGTGGGCGGCGGAGTCTTGGCATTCTGGTCGCCGGTCGGCGGCGGCTTCAGCACGCCGCCGCAATTGCCGAGCTGTTTCGACAGCTCGTCCGTATCGGCCTCTTGCTTCTGCTTTTGCTGCTGGTCGTTTGCGTCGGGCTTGGCCTGGCAGTTCTGCGTCGGCTGATCCTTCGATTGCGCGGCAGTCTGCGCCGTCGCCGGCAACGCCGGAATCAGAGCGAAGGCCGCGATGAGAAGCGCTTTGTTCATGGGATCTTTCATGGGATCCTCCTCATGTCAGTGCTCGGGGGTCAGTAACCCCCGATGATCGGCAGGATCTCGCCGGTGATGTAGCTCGAGCATTGCGGCGAGGCCAGGAACACATAGGCCGGCGCGATCTCCTCCGGCTGGGCCGGCCGCTTCATCGGCGTCTTGGCACCGAACTGCGAGACGTCTTCCGCTTCCTTCTCCGATGGGTTGAGCGGCGTCCAGACCGGACCGGGTGCCACCGCGTTGACACGGATGCCCTTCGCGATGAGGTTGCCGGAAAGCGCGCGGGTGAAGGCGTGAATGCCGCCCTTGGTCATCGAGTAGTCGACCAGTTCCTTCGAACCCTCGATGCCGGTGACCGAACCGGTGTTGATGATCGCCGAGCCCGGCTTCATGTGGGGCACGGCCTCCTGCGCCATGTGGAAATAGCCGTATAGATTGGTCTTCAGTGTGGTGTCGAAATGCTCCTCCGTCAGATCGGCGAAATCGGCGGAGTGGATCTGGAAGGCGGCGTTGTTGACCAGCACGTCGAGTCTGCCGAAGGCCTTGACCGTCTCAGCCACTGCCTTGCGGCAGAAGGCGCGTTTAGCCACGTCGCCGCGCAAGGTGATGCAGCGCCTCCCCTCCGCCTCGACCGCCTGCTTCGTCGTCTTGGCGTCACGATCTTCGCTGAGATAGACGATCGCGATATCGGCGCCCTCGCGCGCGAACAGCACGGCGACCGCACGGCCAATGCCGGAATCGCCGCCAGTGATCAGCGCAACCTTGTCCTTGAGCTTGCCCGACCCCTGCCAGAACGGCGCGTCGTAAAGCGGCGCGGGCTCGATAGCCCATTCCTCGCCCGGTTTCGGGTGGTGCTGCTTGGGAAAAGGCGGTACCGGGTACGGGCGCGCTCCGGCCTGCATGGCGCCCGGCGATTTGGATTTCGGCTTGCTGCGGTCCGTGGCATCGACCTTGCGCTGCACGCCGCGCTGCCTGCGCGTCGTTTCGGCGGTGTCTGCCTTCTTGGTCGCCCCCGATTTCTGGGCTGCGTCGGATTTCGTTCGGCTGCTGATCGGCATGGCTGTCTCCTTCTGTTCGAAGGACAACGCATACCGACTGAAAAGGTTGGCTCGGGTCGTCGCACGTTGCCGAGACGCTCGGGCATACATCAAAGTTAAATGCACGGCACGGGCGGGAGTGCTAACCCGCTCGCCATTGGGGGACTCTTCAGGAGGAGACCCATGGACGTTCGAACTCTCATCGGCGGTCTCTCAGCCGCATTGCTGCGCCGGCGTGCCGTCGCACCACCGATCCCCGTCAGGGTGATTCGCGCCTCGCTCGCGGATGTGCCGCTCAGGCCGCGTCCCAGGCCACCGCATCGGCCGGCCCCGCCGATCCGGCCCGCGAGCAGCATGTAGCTCCGAACCGCCGGGCGAATGCAACCGACTGACCAAGTCATCGTTTACGGCCACCCCCAATCTTGTGGTGCACCATGAAATCCAGTCCGCTTTTTCTCCTCGTTGCTGCCGTGATGACCGCCGCGCCCTTCGTCGGCCTTGCCTGGCGCGCAATGGTGACGAGCCGATGAGCCGTTTCCTGCCGCTCACCATCCGCTTCGTCAGCGGCGGCACGATGGTGGTCACCACCGTCGCCGAGGCTAAGAAGGCGCTTGCTGGACATTGGAAGAACAAAGAAGCACCGGCCTACCTGGAAGCGGCCCGGCTGGTGGATGACGCGATCGCGGGCACCTGCCGGCCGGCCGTCGCCTTTGCCGCCTTTAAGAAGGTCGCTGTGCAACAGGGCCTGCTGAAGCCTGCCAAGCCAAGCGCTGCGCTGACCATGCTCGACACGCTCTGGTCGCGCTATAAGGCGCCGCCCCGCTAGAGGCTTATCTCGGCTCGCGCGCCATGCTGAGATAGGTCGGATCGAACTCGGCGATCGTGACCAGCCGCTCCCAGTCGAGGATCGTGATCATATGGTTCGTCCAGCTGATGACGTTCATGCGTCGCAACGTGCCGATCACCCGGTTCATGTGGACGACGGACAGGCCGAGCACATCGGCCAGTTGAGCCTGCGACAGCGGCAGGTAAAAACTCATGTCGCGCGTCTTCTTCACCACCTGCAGCCTGACGAACAGCTCGCATATCAGATGCGCGAGGTGGGAGTGCTTGGAGCGGCGTCCCATGGCCACGATCCATTCGCGATGGATGGCGCCGTCGACGAGCGTGTCGAGCCACAACAGCCGGGTGAGGTGCGGCGCCTGCTCGGTAATCGTCTTGAGCTTGCTATGCTCCGCTGCGGCCACATGGCAGGGAGATAGCGCCACGATGCCATGGTCCATCGTCTTCAGCAAAAACGCATGGAGGTCGACGAAATCGCCCGCGATCTGCAGCGAGGTGAACTGGCGGCCGCCGTCCTCCAACACCCTGTAGCGGGCGGCAAACCCGTCGACGATGAGCGTGCTGTAGGTCGGCCTGGTTCCTTCCGAGACGATGTCCTCGCCGACGCCGACATATTTCTCTATCGACAGGGTGGCGGTGAGCAGCGCCTTCTCTTCCTCCGAGAGGGCGTCGTGCTGGCCGAGATTGAGATAAAGCGACTCCAGCATCCGGCGTCCTCCGTGGCATCAGCTAACGCCGCAGACAGAGGCTGGTTGCAGGCCGCGTTCGCCAAGAGCCGGCGCGGCGCTGATTTTCTCTCAGGATCAGCCCTTTGGAACCATGGCCAAGCTCGTGGATTGACCTCGAAGTTTCCGGGGCAGACTTGCCGATGCAGCGCTTCTATTTCGACCTTTACAACAGCGAGCACAGCCAGGAAGACACCGAGGGGCAGCTCTTTGCCAGCCGTGAGCGCGCCGGCATGGAGGCACTGCGCATCCTGCACGACGTCGCCCGGGACGAGATGCCGGGCGGCAAGCATCTGACCATCACCGTCAAAGTTCTGGACGAAAAACGCGACCAGATTTTCGAAGCGTCGCTGACACTGGATTCCGCCTGGACGTGAGGCGGTCGACGCTGTCGGCGCCAGCGGGGAGGCAAGCAATGTTTCCGGATTTCGACAGCCGTGAGGTCGACACCGGCGAAGCGAGGACCTTCGCCCGCTGCGCCGGCAATGGACCCGGCCTGCTCCTGCTGCATGGCTTTCCCGAATCCCATGTGATGTGGCGCGAGGTGGCTCCCGGCCTGGCACGGGATTTCACAGTCGTCTGCGCCGATTTGCGCGGCTATGGGCAAAGCTCCTGCCCGCCCTCGGCCGCCGACCATGCACCCTATGCCAAGCGCGCCATGGCCGCCGACATGGTCGTGCTGATGCAGACATTCGGCTTTCGGCGCTTCATGGTCGCGGGTCATGATCGAGGCGGGCGCGTTGCCTACCGGCTGGCACTCGACCACCCGGACCGCGTCGAGAAGCTCGCCGTGCTCGACATCATCCCCACCGCCGAGGTGTGGGACCGGGCTGATGCGAGGCTGGCGCTCGGCTATTGGCCCTGGTCGTTGCTGGCACAGCCGGAGCCGCTGCCGGAGAGAATGCTGGCGGCCGGCGCGGAAGCGGTCGTCGACAACGCGCTTTCCGGCTGGGGATCGGCGCTGATGCATTCCCGCCCGGGGTGCGGCAGGCTTATGTCGATGCGCTGCGCGATCCGGCGCATATCCACGCCATCTGTGAAGAGTATCGCGCGGCGGCCGCGCTCGACCGCCGGCATGATCGAGAGGACCAGGCAACGGGTCGTCGCATCGCCTGTCCGTTGCTGGCGCTGTGGAGCGAGCACGGGGCGCTTGCCGAGTGGTATCGGGATGAAGACGGACCACTGGGCATATGGCGGCGCTGGGCCGACGATGTCAGCGGCGGAGCGATGCCTGGCGGTCACTTCTTTCCGGAGGAGTCGCCGATCGAAACGGCGGCCACGCTGGACGCGTTCTTTTCCGGAAGATAGAAGCGCATTTTTCTCGGAAATTGTGCCGGCAGGCCAAGCCTCCTTCTGGCCTGGCGTCCTGCCGGCCTGGCTCAGGCCAGGATCAAATAGAGCAACGGAACCGCTGCCAGGCCGATTGCCATTGCAACGAGCGTGGCGTGGCCGAGACGCTCCGCGCGCCTGGCAATGTCGGCGACCTCATCCTCGTCATTGATGATATCGAGGAACGAAAGATCGGCAGGGGACGCACGCTGGTTGTCGTTGGCAGGCAGGCTGTCAGCGTCCTGCCGGGCGGGCTTTGCAGAGATGTGGGTCAAAACGTCGTCTCGCTCCGAAGCCGGTCATGCGGCCTTTTTTGTTCATGGATAGTGGTGCCCGCCGGAATTGCGCGGGGCGACCGGCGGGCACCAGAACGGCCGGCGATGGAGGGGGCTTTCTCGACGGCCGCTCCCCAAGTCGCAGAAAGCGGATTGGTTGCATAAGCCAGCCCAATGCGCCGGCCGCATGGGACTTCAGTCCGATCCGGGTCACGAAATGTTTCGAGCGGAACATTGGTTGCCGGCACCTGTTCCCCTTACTCAGGGATGCCGAACGCGTCCTTGAATTCACCCCAAAGAAAAATCCGAACCAACGGAGAATTCGATATGCCCAACCAAGGCGGAACCCACGAACAGCACGTCAAAGCCGGCCAGCAGAGCCACAAGAACCGTGACGACCAGCATCGCGGCAGCGGACAGCATCAGGCCGAGGACCGGAATATGGGTCAGCAGGGCACGGGCCAGCATCGGGGCGGCAGCGGCAACTTCGCCGAAGACCGGCAGCGTGCCTCGGAAGCTGGCCGCAAGGGCGGTCAGCGCTGAATTCAAATGGCGTCCGTGTCCTTCACGGACGCCATTTTCATTAACGCGCGGGCTCGACCCCGCGATGGAACTTCTGCCCCGCCCTCCAGTTCCTCTTCAGTCGGTTGCCCAGGGCTGCCGTCGCACGATGGTCGAACGGAGGCATCAATGTCGCTGCAAACGCTTCATCCCGAACAGGTTGACGAGACCCGCATGCAAGCCTACTCGACCTTCGGTCCTTTGCTGATCCAAGCTCTGGCGCAGAAACTTGGGCATTGCCAGGGCATGCGCGAGTTGGACAAGCTCGAACAATCGCTTGTTCGCCTGGTCGAGGAGACCGACGTTGCCGCTCCGCAGGCCGACGCCATGAAGGAGTTCGCGGTCGAGCTCGTCGTGTCGACGCTGCGCAACGTGCGCGAGCATCCGGACGCCAAGCATGATTTGGAGCAGATCGACGAACGGCGCACCGAGGGGCGCTCGGAGGATCCCAACACGCTGGAAGAACAATTGCAGTCGGGTCTCGAGGACAGTTTTCCGGCGAGCGACCCGCCAGCCGTGGTCTCGACCGCGATCACCGGCGGCGCGAAGGACATCGTCGGCACCGACGAGGTGCTGCGGCGCAAGAAGGAAGCGCGCCGCCGGCAGTCGGAGACGGCCGGCTGACGCCAAGGAAATCCAAGGAGGCCTGCGATGACCCAGGCAAAAGACAACATCCCCCATCGTCCGGGCGGGGCCCATGCGCCACAAACGGGCAGCCTGCCGACCAAGGGCGGCGACGATCCCGACGTGCGCTTCCTGGCGGAGAACACCGATCTGTCGCCGAAGCAGGCGCGCGAACTGATCCGGGAGCACGGGCACGACCGCGACAAACTCTTGAAGATTGCACGGACCATGAAAGCGGAAGGCTGACGGCTCTCCAAAGTCGGAGGGCAAACGGCCTTCTCGAAAGCGAGGTTAGCATGAGCAATTCCCCCAGAACCGGACGTCCCGGAACCTCCGATCAATGGCCGCGCTGGGAAGGCCCGAAGGCCAACAGGCCGCGCGGCTACCTGCCGGCCAAGGACGATCCCGACGAGGATCGCGACGCGGCCGGCGAGAACAACAAGGATCCGGAACGGTCCGATCTCGGCGACGTGGCCAAGAAGAAGGGTGCCTGAGACTCTCAATTCACTCAGCGCAACAAGGAGCAGGACAATGCCACGCGGAGACAAATCGAAATACACCGACAAACAGGAACGCAAGGCCGATCATATCGCCGAAGGCTATGAGAAGCGCGGCGTGTCCGAGAAGGAAGCCGAGCGTCGGGCCTGGGCGACGGTCAACAAGGACGACGCCGGGGGCAAGAAGGCAGGCGGCTCCGGCCGCGGCAAGCACACCGGCCATCCGGCGGCGCATAAGGGCGGGAAGGCTGGTGGGAAGGCGTCGGGCGAGCGATCCGCGGCCGCGCGCTCCGCTTCCGCGAAGAAGGCAGCGGCCACGCGCAAGCGCAACGCCGAGCACCACGCTCATCATTGAGGACTTCCCCTTCTCCCCTCGGGGCGAAGGCAAGAGCCTTACAGCGGCATCTCCGATGTCTGCTTGATCGTCTGGCTGGGCACGTCCGTCTTGACGTTCTGCACGCCCTTGATGCGGCTCAGATGCTCTGACTGGAAGCGGCGGTAATCATCGATGCCGCCGGCGACGATCCGGACCATCGCGTCGCAATCGCCCAGCATCAGGTAGCACTCCATCACTTCCGGGAATTTCGCCACCTCGGCGGCGAAATGCTCGATCGTGTCCTCATCCTGCTGCTTCAGCCAGATCCGGGTGAAGAAGGTCTGGCCGCGGCCTATCTTGGCCGGGTTGAGCACCGCGACATAGCGGTCGATGACGCCGGCCTCCTCCAGCAGCTTGACGCGGCGGAGGCATGGCGAGGGCGATAAGCCGACCTCCTTGGCCAGATCGTTGTTGGCCATGCGCCCGTCGCGCTGCAAGGTGCGCAGGATACGTCTGTCAATCTCGTCCAGCTTCATAGCTCAGGATTCCAATCTTTTTTCTAGCTACGCTAGCTAATGCCAAATTCTGGCAAAAATGACGCATCTTCGCAACCCGATTGCCAGGCGTTTCGGCTATTGTCCGGCCATCGACAACCCATAACCGACCGGGAGAACGGCGGCCGCAAGGCCAGCCGAAGGCAAAAGCCATGAGCGTTTCCGAAATCGCCCTCGCCGGGGGGCAAACCAGCAACGGCCGCGGCGCCGAGTTCCGGCGCGGGCTTGCCGCCTCGACGCCGGTGCTGCTCGGCATCATCCCCTACGCGCTGGTGCTCGGCGCGCAGGCAGCGCAGAAAGGCCTTTCTGTGGTCGAGGTGCCGCTGATGACCGGCCTCAACTTCGCCGGCGGTTCCGAATTCGCCGCGATCCAGCTCTGGACCTCGCCGCCGCATCTCCTGTTGATCACCGCCATCACGCTGCTGGTCAACAGCCGGCATTTCCTGATGGGCGCCGCACTCGCGCCGTTCATCAAGCACCTGCCGAAGCGAAAGGTGTTTCCTGCGCTGTTCCTGATGTGCGACGAGAGCTGGGCGGTAGGCCTCGCCGACGCGCAGCGCCGTGCCGCCGCCGGCATGCGGCCGGCCTTCAGCCTGCCTTTTTATCTAGGCGCCGGCCTGCCCTTTTATTTCGCCTGGGTGGCGTTCACGACCTGCGGCGCAGCGCTCGGCCCGGTGCTCGGCGACGTCGAGACATACGGTTTTGCGATGGCCTTCCCGGCCGTCTTTCTGGTGCTGCTTCGCGGCATGTGGAGGGGTTTGGCAGCAGCCCGGCCCTGGCTCGTCAGCCTGGCGGCGGCGGCGCTCAGCTATCTCGTCGTGCCCGGCGCCTGGTATGTGGCGGCCGGCGCGCTGTCCGGCTTGGTTGCCGCATGGTTTCTGGCAGGTGACAAATGATCGATCCGATGACCGCGCTCGCCATCCTGGCGATGGCCGGCGTGACATATCTGACCCGCATCGGCGGCTATGTGGTGCTGAGGAACCGCACGCTGAGCCCGCGCTCCACGGCGGTGATGGAGGCGGCACCCGGCTGCGTGCTGATCTCGGTGATCGCGCCGGACTTCGTTTCGAAGAACCCGGCCGATCTCGTCGCGCTGGCCATAACCGTGCTTGCCGCGTCAAGGTTGTCGATGCTGCCGACAGTGGTGATCGGGGTGGCTTCGGCGGGCGTATTGAGGTGGCTGATGGGCTAGCTCGCTCAGCCGTCGTAGAGCCCGAGCTCGTCCGGCTGGATCGAAGCGGCGTCGCCTTCGCCCGGGCCGTCCGCATGCTGCTTGAACGCGGCATCCAGCCTTTCGCTGTCGCTGCCTCGCGGATCGACTATCGCGCCGACGAGCGTATCGAGAGAAACGCCAAGCTGGTCCAGGCCAAGCTGTCTCTCGATGTCAGCTATCGCCGACGGCGATTGCCGTTTCAAGGCTTCGACGGCGTTCTTGATCGCCTTACCGTAGGACGACACTGAATCGTATTCGGCCTGATCGACGCGGAACTCATTGCCCGCGCGTTGCATCAGTCGAACCTTCGTCGCCGTGATGTTGAGGTTGTCGAGGCTGAACTTGGATGCTGGGGCCGCGGGCTCTGCCTGCACGAGGCGAAGCCCCGGTGCCGACGGCGCTGTGGATGCTGGCAGCCGGCCTGGCCGTTGGCAACAGGCGCTGCGGCTGCAGGGTCACAATGGCGATGTTGACGGTCGAGGACATTACGGGTCTCGCAGGCGCCCGTCCGTCATGGTCCGGACGCCGGACAGTCAAGCCAAGACGTCATGTCCGAGCAGAGCCAGGCAATAAGCCCGGTTGTCCTAAGAGTTCGATAGAAGGATGGCTCACCTTTTAACGATGAGCCGTGCTATCACCCCCAGGACTCAGTCGTCCCCGCCCCCGTCATGGCCTCCGCTGCCCCCGCCGCCATCGCGGCCACCACTGTCGCCGCCACCGTCGTGGCCGCCGCTGTCTGCGCCGCCGTCATGGCTGGGACCCTCCCCGCCTTCGTGGTCGCCGTCATGATCGTCGCCCTGATGATCGCCGTCCTGGTCGCCTTCATGCGAGCCGGTAGCGGCGCCGTCGCCCTTGTGCGCGGCCTCGTCGTTGTCCGCGGCTTCATGATCGTCGCTGACGCTGGATGTATTGACCTGATCGTCGTCACCTTCGATCGTGGATGGCGTCACCCCGCCGCCATGGTCCGAGCCGGCATAAGACGGCTGCGTGGCGAAGATGCCGAGCAGGCCGATTGCAGTTGCGGCAAACAAGGGAAGGGTTTTCATCCACGCGCTCCGATCCGTTCTGTGAGATCGGATCATCGTCGCGCCGGATTACGGCGCCCTTAAATGAGTGATTGCAATTTTAGGAACGTCTTATTTTTGTGCCGGCCTGGCATGTGGCCGCGACGGTGACACAGTGCCGCTTAGGGCTCTCGCCACGATCGCCTCCAGCGGCTCCGGCCGGTGCAGGAAATAGCCCTGGCCATAGGCGACGCCCATGCCCATCAGGATCTCCAGCGCGTTCTTTTCCTCGACCTTTTCGGCCACGACCGCGGCGCCCATCGAGCGGGCGATGCCGGTGATCGCCGAGACGATCTCGCGATCGAAGCGGCTGTCGGCGATGTGCTCGACGAACGAACCGTCGATCTTGATGGCATCGATGGGAAAGCGCCTGAGATATTCGAAGGAGCTCATGCCGGCGCCGAAGTCGTCGAGGCTGACGCGGCAATGGCGGAGCCTCGCCTTGCGTACGAATTCTTCCGCCGCGTCGAAATTGGTGACGGCGGCGGTTTCGGTGATCTCGAAACCGACGGCCGACGGCGACGCGCCGCTCCCGGCGATGGCCTCGTCGACGAATTCCCAGAGCTGCGGATCGGAAAGCGTCTGCGCCGACAAATTGAAGTCGAGCGAGATGGCCCCCGCGCGCATCGCCTCGCCATGGCGCGTCAGCGCGGTGCGGATGACCCAGCGGTCGAGCCGAGCGGCGAGGCCGAAGCGTTCGGCAACCGGCACGAAATCGCCGGGCGGGATCATGTTGCCGGTGTGGGCTTCGAGCCTGGCCAGCACTTCGACATGGCGGCTGTCTTCCCATGGCTGGCCGAGCCGGTGGATTTCCTGACCGAACAGCCTCAGCCGGCCGTCCTCCATCGCATCGACCAGGTCGGCCGCCAGCCGCGCGGCGTTGAGGCCGCCGGCGCCCGACGTCGTCTCCGGCGAGAATACCACGAAGCGGTCACGACCGCCGGCCTTGGCGGCGTAGCAGGCATCGTCGGCACAGGCGAGCGCGTCGGCCACGCTCATGTTGCGGTCGCGCACAAAGGCGACGCCGATGCTGGCGGCAAGCCTGCGCGAGGTGACCGCCGCGCCAAGATCGGCGTTGCGCACGGCGGCAAGCACGGCACGGGCAAGATGCTCGGCGCAAGCGTCATTGCAGTTCGGCACCAAAAGCGCGAATTCGTCGCCGCCGAGCCGCGCCGCATGCGCCGAAGCGGGCAGGCTGGCGAGGATTCCCGCCGCGACGCTCTTCAGCGCCAGGTCCCCTGCGGCATGGCCGGCATAGTCGTTGAGCGCCTTGAAGTAGTCGAGGTCGACATAGAACACGGCAAGCGGCAGCCGCTCGGCCATGGGGATGTTCTCGGCAAGCATCCGGCCGAAGGCCGAACGGTTGAGTAGCCCGGTCAACGCATCGTGACGCGCGGCGAAGGCAAGCTCCTCGGCGCGCGTCTTCTCCTCGGTGACGTCGCGTACGGTGCCCAGAATCTGACCGGCCGAGCCGACATCGGCAATGAAGCGCACCAGCGATTCGATATGGCGGACCTGGCCGTCACGCCGGACTATGCGATATTGTGTGGCTGTCACGCTTTCAGAGCCCGGCAGCGGCAGATGAGCGCGCTCGATGGCCTCCTTGTCGTCAGGGTGGAGATAGGTGTGCCAGAGTTCGGCCGTCACCTCGTCTGTATCGCTGCCCAACCCGAAGATGTCCCTGGTGCGGGCGTCCCAATAGCTCTTGTTGGTGCCGATGTCGTAGTGCCAGATGCCGGTGCCGCTGGCGGCAAGCGCGAGCCGCAAACGGACATTGACCTGCTCAAGCGCGGCCTCGGCCTCTTTCTGCCTGGTGATGTCGGTCTGCACCCCCATCAGGCGCAGCGGCTTGCCTTCAGCATCGCGCTCGACGATGCCGCCGCGGTCGAGCACCCAGACCCAGTGGCCGTCCCTGTGCTTCAGGCGCAGTTCTGTCTCGATGAATTCGGTGTGACCGGCGATATGGCGGTCGCCGCTCGCCAGCGCCCGCTCGCGGTCGTCGGGATGGGTGAGCTTCAGCCAGAGATCGGAGCTGTCGGCGAGCTCGCCCTCGGCATAACCCAGCATCCGCCACCAGGTCGGCGAATAGTAGCAGTCGCCGGTCGCGAGATTCCAGTCCCACAGGCCGAGCTGGGCGCGATCGAGCGCCACCGCCCAGAATTCGCCATTGCGTTTGTCGTCGTCCGCCATTCTTTGTTCTTGCCGTCCTGCCCCGGCAATACTGCATGAAAGCAGAGAAGAAAGGGTTACCGGCTCCCCATTAAGGATGAGCCGGACAGGGCGGATATGGCGCGAAACCCTTCGCGCTCGGTCATTCTAGCGCGGAGCGGTAGCGAAGCGACGCGCAGACCCGAGGATGACGACATCACGAGGCCACCGCCAACCTTCTTCGCACCACCGCCGTAACTTTTCCTCAATTGCTCTCAGGCAGTCTGCAGGAACACCTCTTCCGGCGCCATCCCGACTAGCTCGGCAAAGCGGCCATGGTCGGTCGCGCCCTCGGAGTTGACGACGAGCACGCGCGCATGCGTATCGAGGCCGAGCGCGGCGCGCATATCCCTGTCGCCCGTGGCGCGGACCAGCCCGGCTAGGCCTGCCCCGCCGCTCTCGCCGGAGATGATCGCCGGATCGTTGCCCAAGGGCCGCGCCAGCCGCTTCATCACCGCGACCGCGTCCTCTTCTTCCACCATCATAAAGGCGTCGCCGACGCGCGCCAGCACGCGCCAGGCGACGAGGGAAGGCTCGGCGCATTCGAGCATCGTCATCACGGTCGGCTGCTGATTTGCGATCGTTGCCGGACGTCCGGCCTCAGCCGAAGCGTAGACGCAGGCCGAGCGCCGCGGCTCGACCACCACAGCCTTCGGCCGCCGTTCGCCGAGCATGACCGCCATATGGCCGGCGATCGCCGCCGCGAAGCCGCCGACGCCGGCCTGCAGGAAGACATGCGTTGGCGGCTCGGTCATGCGCCGCAGCGTCTCGCGCACGATCACCGTATAGCCCTGCATGACCAGCCCGGGAACGCGCTCGTAGCCCAGCCAGGACGTGTTGGAGATGATTTTCCAGCCGCGCTCGGCGCCGACGCGGGCGACTTCGCGCACCGCATGGTCATAGCCGCCCTCGACCTCGACAATCTCGGCGCCGAAGCTTGCAATGGCCGCGACACGCTCGGCACTTACGCCAGCATGGACGTAGATCACCGAACGCGCGCCGACGAGGCCGGCCCCCTGCGCCACCGAACGGCCATGGTTGCCATCGGTTGCGCAGCAGAATGTCATCTGAGCGGCGATGGCGCGCAGCTTGGGATCGTTGATCTCGTCGATATCGACAGCGCGGCCGAAGCGCTTGCCGGCCTCCTCAAGCACCAGCCGCATGACGGCATAGGCGCCGCCCAGCGCCTTGAAGCTGCCAAGGCCAAGACGCTGGCCTTCATCCTTGACGTGAAGCGCCGCGATGCCGAGCTCCTCGGCCAACGCCGGCAAGTCGTGCAGCGGCGTCTCCGCATAGTTGTGGCGCGCCTTGAGGTAAAGCTCGGCCCGCTCTCCTCCCGCGATGCCGAGCGACTCGGCATCGGCGGCAACCAACGGCTGGTTGTGTTCTGGACGTTGGTTGAGAAGCAGCATGCTAGTCTTCCTGCGAGGCACTGAACTCTGTTGGTGGGCGCGATTCGGGCACGATTCTGGACGATTAATTGGCTAGTGATTGAAGTTTGTTTCGATTGGATGTCGCCGGATGTTCGCTTCTGGACGACCCGATACAGCCAACATGACTATTTTTGTGGGTATTTCGCCCCCCGCGGCACGCCCATCAGGGTTCCTCCCGCGATCAGTCGGCCGCCAGCCGGGCGGCAACGCCAAGCAGGATGTTGGCGCCGGCGACCAGTTCGTCGGGAGCGGTGAATTCGGCGGGGTTGTGGCTGATGCCGCCCCGGCTCGGCACGAAGATCATCGCCGACGGCGCGATGCGCGCGATCATCTGCGCGTCGTGGCCGGCGCCGGAAGTCATGCGCCGGCAGGACAGGCCGGCGGCCCTGGCGCCGTCCTCGATCAGCGAGACGATCCCGGCATCGAAGGTAACCGGCTCGAAACGCGCCAGGCTGTCAGCATGGAGGGTGACGCCGGCGCTTGCAGCAAGCTCGTCGAGGAAGGCGGCGAGAGCCGCTTCCTGTTCGCGAAGATGCGTTTCGTTCGGATCGCGCTGGTCGATGGTGAAGGTCGCGCGCGATGGGATGACATTGATCGCGTTCGGCTCGAAGGCGATGGTGCCGACAGTCGCGACCGTGCGCGTCGACGAGGCGCCGGCGCGGTCGGCGAGGAAGCCGATCACGCGCGCGGCGGCGACGCCTGCGTCCTTTCGCATCGACATCGGCGTGGTGCCGGCGTGGTTGGCCTCGCCGTCGATGGTAATGCGCTGCCAGGAAATGCCCTGCAGGTTCTCGACCGCGCCGATGGCAATACCCTCGCGCTCGAGCACCGGCCCCTGCTCGACATGCAGCTCGACATAGGCATGCGGCTTGAGGAAGCCGGGCTCGTGCATCCCGGCATAGCCGATGCGCTCCAGTTCCTTGCCCAGCACCGTGCCGTCGGTGCCGACCGAGGCCAGCGCTTCTCCCAGGTCCCGGCCACCGGCAAAGACCAGTGAGCCCATCATGTCGGGCGAAAAGCGCACGCCCTCCTCGTTGGTGAAGGCGGCGACGACGAGCGGGCGCGCCGGCGCGAAGCCGGCCTCCTTCAGGCTCTCGATCGCTTCGAGGCCGGCCAGCACGCCATAGCAGCCGTCATAGATGCCGGCGTCGATCACCGTATCGATATGCGAGCCGAGCATGACCGGCGCCTGGCCCGCATTGGCGTCGTCCCGCCAGATGCCGAAAATGTTGCCGATGCGGTCGACGGCGATTTCAAGCCCCGCCTCTCTTAGCCAGCCGACGAGACGGTCGCGACCGAGCCTGTCCATGTCCGAGGCGGCGACGCGGACCAGCCTGCCCTGCGCATCGCGGCCGATTCCGCCGAGTTCCTGGATGCGACCTAGAAGCCGGTCGGCGTTGATCGTCAGATTGCTCATGCCGGCAGCCTTGCGTTTGGGACTTCATCCGGCGCCATGCCGACGAGCTCGGCATAGCGACCGGGGTCGGTCGCGCCTTCGGAATTGATGATCAGCACGCGGGAGTTCCCATCGAGGCCGAGCGCCGCCCGGATCTTCCTGTCGCCGGTGGCGCGGATCAGCCCGGCGAGCCCCGCCCCGCCGCTCTCGCCGGAGACGATTGCCGGGTCATTGCCCGAAGGCCGTGCCAGACGGTTCATCACGGCGACTGCATCTTCCTCGTCCACGGTCATGAAGGCATCGCCGATCCGCGACAGAACGCGCCAAGCGACCAGCGACGGTTCGTAGCATTCGAGCATCGCCATGACGGTCGGCTTGCTGTGCGCGATCGTGACCGGACGTCCGGCTTTGGCCGTCTCATAGACGCAGGCCGCCCGCTTCGGCTCGACCACTGTCACGGTCGGCCGCGCCTCGCCAAGCGCAATGATGAGATGACCGGCCACCGCCGCGGCGAAGCCGCCGACGCCGGCCTGAAGGAAGACGTGGGTGGGCGGCTCACGCAAGCGCTTCAGCGATTCGCGCACGATCACCGTGTAGCCCTGCATGACCAGCCCCGGGATGCGCTCATAGCCCGGCCAGGACGTGTCGGAGACGACCGTCCAGCCGCGCTCGGCGGCGACGCGGGCGGCTTCCCTGACCGACTGGTCGTAATCGCCGGCGACGCGCACGATCTCGGCGCCGAAGCGAGCGATGGCCGCCACGCGTTCGTTGCTGACGCCCGAATGGACGAAGATGACCGAGCGCGCGCCGACAAGGCCGGCGCCCCGCGCCACCGAGCGTCCATGGTTGCCGTCGGTGGCGCAGGCGAAGGTCATCTGAGCGGCGATCGCCTTCACCTCAGGCTTGTGCAGGTCCTCGACCGCGACGGCGCGGCCGAGCTGCCTGGCTGCCTCCTCCAGCACCAGATGCATGACGGCATAGGCGCCGCCCAACGCCTTGAAGCTGCCGATGCCGAGGCGCCTGCCCTCGTCCTTGACGTGCAGCGCGCCGATGTCGAGCTCGGCCGCCAGCGCCGGCAGGGCGTGCAGAGGCGTCTCGGCATGGTTGTCGCGCGCGGCAAGGAAGCGCTCGGCCTGCCTGGCGCCGGCGAGCCCAAGTGTCGCGGCGTCCTCCTCGGTCAGCGGCTGGCGATGGTCCGGGTGGTGATTGAGCAGGAACATGGTCGGCTTTCTCCGTCTTGATGACTGAAGTTTATTGCAAGCCGAGTGAGGAAGGCGCTCTGTTTTGCCGATTGAAATGCAAGTTTGTTTCGTTTGGAATGCTGCCATGTCCGTTTCGCCCGAACTCGACGCCTTTGACCGTGCCATCCTCGCCATCCTGCAGAAGGACAACGCCACGCCGCAACGCGCCATCGGCGAAAAGGTGAACCTCTCGGCGCCGGCGGTGCAGCGGCGCATCAAGCGCATGGAGGAGACGGGCGTCATCCGCGCCAATGTCGCGCTGGTCGACCCAGCCAAGGTCGGCCACCCGATCGCCATATTCGTCGAGGTCGAGGTGGAGAGCGAGCGCGCCGAGCTGATCGACGCCGCCAAGCGCGGCTTCGCCGAAGTGCCCGAAGTGCAGCAATGCTACTACGTCACCGGCGAGGCAGATTTCATCCTCGTCGTCACCGTGGCGAGCATGGCCGACTACGAGGCGCTGACCAGGCGGCTATTCTTCGAGAACAACAACGTCAAAAGGTTTCGCACGTTCGTCGCGATGGACCGGGTGAAGGTGGGGCTGGAGGTGCCGGTGGGCGGGCCAGCATAATGGTTCGGAAAATATCACGTATCATACTGCGATACATACCAAAACGTATCATGGCAAGATACGCATCATGGAAGTCAGATGATCCGGTGTTTAAGGACAGAGCAACCGAGGCAGTTTCGACAGGCAAAGCTCCGAAAGGGTTTCCGGCAGACCTCGTTTGTGTCGCCAGCGGAAGCTGTTCATGCTCGACAACGCGACCGAACTGGCCGACCTCAAGATACCGCCAGGGAACCGGCCTGAAGCCCTGAAACGGGATCGTGCCGGCCAGCATTCGATCCGGATCAACGACCAGTTCCGAGTCTGCTTTCGTTGGGTGGATGGCGGAGCCGAGAATGTGGAAATTACTGACTATCACTGAGCGAACTAATCATTCCGCCAAACCAACACGCTCTTCCCGTATGGGAGTGGAAAAATGGATCAAACTCGATGTTCCTATTCACCCAAGCGAGATACTGAGGACGGAGTTCCTTGAGCTGCTCGATTTGAAGCCCTACACCCTGGCGAAGAAGCTTCATGTAGCGCGCACGCGCATCGAGCGTCTGGCCAATGAGACAACACCTGTTACACCGGACACGGCTTTGCGCCTCGCAAAGTTCTTCGGCACCACACCGCAGTTCTGGATGAACATGCAGGCCAGTTACGACTTGGCTGTCGAGGGCGCGTCGCTTCAGGAAAAACTCAAAGAGATCGAGCGGTTCGAGACGGCAGCCTAGGAGCTATTGCCTCGCGGGCCCAGCCGCCGCGCATAAACCTCCCCGACAATCCCGCGTCTAAAAATCAGAACGCAGATCATGAAGATCAGGCCGGTGGCGATCGTCACAGGGAAGCCGGAGGTGGCCAGCGTATTCTCCAGGCCGACCACCAGGCCGGCGCCCACCACCGGGCCGACCATGGTGCCAATGCCGCCGAGCAGCGTCATCAGGATCACCTCGCCCGACATCTGCCAAGTGACGTCGGTGAGTGTCGCGAACTGGAAGACGATCGCCTTGGTCGCACCTGCAAGGCCGGCAAGCGCCGCCGACATGACGAAGGCGGCTAGCTTGTAGCGACCGACGGAATAGCCGAGCGAAATGGCGCGGTTCTCGTTCTCGCGGATCGAACGCAGGATCATGCCGAAAGGCGAGTTGACGATGCGCCAGACGGCGAAGACGCCGATCAGGAAGATGGCAAGCACGAAGAAGTACATGTTCATGGTGACGCCGAGATCGACGACGCCGAAGAGATGCCCACGCGGCACGCCCTGGATGCCGTCCTCGCCCTCGGTGAAAGGCGCCTGCACGCAGAAGAAATAGAACATCTGCGCCAGCGCCAGCGTGATCATCGAGAAATAGATGCCCTGCCGGCGGATGGCGAGGAAACCCATGACGAGGCCCATCAGCGCTGCACCCGCGGTGCCGAGCAGGATGGCTGCTTCCGGTGGCCAGCCCCACGCCTTTACCGCGTAGGCGCAGAAATAGGCGGCACCGCCGAAGAAAGCGGCGTGGCCGAAGGAGAGCAGACCGGTGTAGCCGAGCAAGAGGTTGAAGGCGCAGGCGAACAGCGCGAAGCACAGCATCTTCATCACGAAGATCGGGTAGATGGCGAAGGGCGCGGCGATCAGCGCCACGATGCCCAGCGCGATCAGCACCCGTTCCAGCCTCACGGAGGCGGCGGCGCGTTCTGCGTGAAGGGTCGCCTCGCTCATCTCAGGCGTCCCTTCCGAACAGGCCGGCGGGCCTGAGCAAAAGCACGATCGCCATGATGACGAAGACGACGAGGTTCGAGGCCTCGGGATAGAAAACCTTGGTCAGGCCCTCGGCGAGGCCGAGCATGTAACCGGTGACGATGGCGCCGAGGATCGAGCCCATGCCGCCGACCACAACGACGGCGAAGACGACGATGATCAGATCCGAACCCATCAGCGGGCTGACCTGGTAGACAGGAGCGGCGAGAATGCCGGCGAGCCCCGCAAGGCTCGCGCCCAGCCCGTAGGTGAGCGTGAGCAGAAGCGGCACGTTGACGCCGAAGGCTTGAACCAGTTCCGGGTTCTCGGTGGCGGCGCGCAGGTAGGAGCCGAGCCTGGTCTTCTCGATCAGGAGCCAGGTGCCGATGCAGACGATCAGCGAAGCCGCCACCACCCAGCCGCGATAGTTGGGCAGGAACATGAAGCCGAGATTGGTGCCGCCGGCAAGCAGCGTCGGCACGGCGTAGGGATTGCCGGAGACGCCGTAATAATAGCGGAACACGCCCTCGATGACCAAGGCGAGGCCGAAGGTGAAGAGCAGGCCATAGAGCGGATCGAGGCGGTAGAGATGCGACAGGGCCAGACGCTCGACCGCCATGCCGAACAGGCCGACGGCAAGCGGCACTAGAACCAGCGCCGGCCAATAGCCGATGCCCAAATGCACCAGCAGCAGATAGCCGATGAAGGCGCCCAGCATATAGAGCGCGCCATGGGCGAAATTGATGATGCGCAGCAGGCCGAAGATGATAGCGAGACCGAGGCTGAGCATGGCGTAGAAGGAGCCGTTGATCAGGCCGACGAGGAGTTGGCCGAGAAGCGCCTGGATGGGGATGCCGAAGATCATGGTCATTGCGCCATCATACCCCCAGCACCTCGTGCAGCTTGTCGGTGTGCGCGGAAAGCTGGCCGACCGGGAATCCCTCCACCACCTTGCCATTGTCCATCAGATAAAAACGGTCGGCGATGCGGGCGGCGAAGCGGAAATTCTGCTCGACCAGAAGGATGGTCATGCCTCGCTTTTTCAGCGTCGCCAGCAATTCGCCGATGCGCTGGACGATGACCGGCGCGAGACCTTCGGTCGGCTCGTCGAGCAAAAGCATCTCGACGCCGGTCCTCAAGATCCGCGCGATGGCCAGCATTTGTTGTTCGCCGCCGGACAGCTTCGTGCCCTGGCTGTTCCGGCGCTCCTTGAGGTTGGGGAAGAGTTCGAAAATTTCCTCCACGCTCATGCCGCCCTTGGCCACGACCGGCGGCAGGACGAGATTCTCGTCCACCGTGAGGGTGGCGAAGATGCCGCGCTCCTCCGGCACGAAGCCGATACCTTGATGGGCGACGCGGTGCAGCGGCAGGCGGATAAGGTCCTTGCCGTTGAAGGTGACGGAGCCGGTGCGCTTGCGGATCAGCCCCATGATGGCGCGCAATGTGGTGGTCTTGCCGACGCCGTTGCGGCCGAGCAGCGTCACGGTCTCGCCGCGCATGACATCGAGGTCGACGCCATGCAGCGCATGGCCCTCGCCGTACCAGGCGTGGAGGTCGCGCACGGCCAGCAGCCGCTCACTCATGCTCCGTCCCCATATAGGCGACGCGCACGCGCTCGTCCTGGCTGACGGTGGCATAGTCCCCGGCCGCCAGGACCTGGCCGCGCTGCATGACGGTGATCCAGTCGCAGAGATCGGCGACGACGGTAAGGTTGTGCTCGACCATCAGCACGGCGCGATCCTTGGCCAGCGAGCGGATGATGCCAGAGATCATGCCGACATCCTCATGCCCCATGCCGGCCATCGGCTCGTCGAGCAGAAGCACTTTCGGATCGAGAGCCAGCGTGGTGGCGATCTCCAGCACGCGCTTCCTGCCATAGGAGAGATCGCCGGCGAGACGATGCGCGGCGTCGTCAAGGCCGACGATGGCGAGCAATTCGCGCGCCCTTGGCGTGAGCTGGTCCAGCGCCGAGACGGGGCGCCAGAACTGGTAGCCCAGCCCGCTTGGACGCTGCAGCGCCACGCGCACGTTGTCTAGCACCGAGAGGTGCGGAAAGATCGCCGAGATCTGAAAGGAGCGCACGAGGCCCATCCGCGCCACTTTGGCCGGCGGCGTGCGGGTGATGTCGGAGCCGAGCAATTCGATCCTGCCGCTGGTCGGCTGCAGGAACTTGGTCAACAGGTTGAAAATGGTCGTCTTGCCGGCCCCGTTCGGGCCGATCAGCGCATGGATCTTCGCGTGGTGGACGTCGAGGTCGACATCCTTCACCGCGACGAAGCCGGCGAAGTCGCGCCTGAGGCCGCGGGCGGAAAGCACCACCCGCGGCGCCTGATCCGTGCCGTCCGGACGGACAGCGGTGGCGGTGTCGAGCGTCACTTGGTGACGAGCGGGCAGCCGCTGTCCTCGGCCTTCATGAAGGCCTTGTCGCCCGGAATCGTCGCCAGATAGGTGTAATAGTCCCAGTCCTTCTTCGACTCTTCCGGCTTCTTGACCTGGTAGAGATACATATCGTGCACCATCGAGCCGTCGGGCTGCACCTTGCCGTTGGCGGTGAAGACGTCGTTGACCGGCATCTCATGCAGCTCCTTGGCCACTGCCTCGGTCCCGTCGGTGCCGGCCTTGTCGATGGCCTTCAGATACTGCGTCACCGCCGAATAGGTGCCGGCCTGGATCATGTTGGGCATGCGGTTGGTGCGCTTGAAGAAGCGCTGGGCGAATTCGCGGCTCTTGTCGTCGCGGTCCCAGTAAAAGGCTTCGGTCAGCACCACGCCCTGCGCCGCCTGAAGGCCCAGCCCATGCACTTCGGCAAGCGTGAAGAGGAGCGCGGCCAGCCGCTGGCCGCCGGCGACGATGCCGAACTCGGCTGCCTGCTTGATCGAGTTCGAGGTATCGAGGCCGGCATTGGCAAGCCCGACGATCTTGGCACCCGAGGACTGCGCCTGGAGCAGGAAGGAGGAATAGTCGGTGGAGCCGAGCGGATAGCGCACTTCGCCCAGCACCTTGCCGCCGCTCGCCTCGACCAGCTTGGCGGTCTGGTCCTTCAGCGAATAGCCGAAGGCATAGTCGACGGTGATGAAATACCAGCTGTCGCCGCCCTGCTTGACCAGCTCGCCGCCCGTGCCGACGGCCTGCGAATGGGTATCATAGGCCCAGTGGAAGCCGTAGGGCGAGCACTGCTTGCCGGTGAGGTCGGTGGCGGCCGCGCCGGTGACGATGTCGATCTTCTTCTTTTCCTTGGAAAGCCCCTGGACGGCCAAGGCCACGGACGATGTCGTGAGCTCCATGATCGCGTCGACCTGCTGGGTGTCGTACCACTGGCGCGCGATGTTGGAGGCGATGTCGGGCTTGTTCTGATGGTCGGCGCTGACGATCTCGATCGGCGCGCCTTGTACCTTGCCGCCGAAATCCTCCACCGCCATCTTGGCCGCCTCGACCGACCACTTGCCGCCGAAATCGGCGTAAACACCCGACTGGTCGTTCAAGATGCCGATCTTGACCTTGCCGTCGGAAATTTCGCCGGCCGCTGCCGGCATTGCGGATGCCGCAAGAAGCGCGGCCGAGACGAGACAGGATGCTTTCACTGGTGGTTCCTCCCTGGTAGCCAACCACGGGAAACGCGGCGGCCTCGCAATGGTTCAACAGTTCCTTCGGATTTTGGATTGGAGCCTCGATCCCGCTCTGCCGCTCCTCCTCTCGCGGACCTCCGGTTTGCGGGCTGGGCCGCGACGTGCCTTGGGTGCACGTGCGCGAGCCTAACATCACCTTTCGCGAGCCGAGAATGCTATTTTCGTAGCATGGCAGATAGATGGATCGAGAGGCGATCGCGCGGCGATGAGGCGCCCGGGACGATCTAACGCGAGCGGCGGCTTTTTTATCCTTTTTGTTGCCCTGATCGGCCAAGTTGCATGCACCCATATAGCCTTTTCCCAAACTGGGAACAGAGGAACTCTAATTGGGAAACATTCACCTGATCGACACCTGCTCACCACGATAGCGGCTTGCCGTCGCGAAAAAAGCTGCCGGTCGGGCCGTCGTCGGGCAAGGTCGCGGCCCAGACGATGCCGGCCGCGCCTTGCGCGACGGGGCGACCGCCCGGGCCGCCCATGTCGGTCGCGACCCAACCGGGACAGATCGAATTGACCAGGACACCTGCACCGCGCAGCTCAGCCGCCAGGATGCGGGTCAGCGCGTTGAGCGTCGCCTTGCTGGTCGAATAGGCCGGCGCGCCGGCACCCATCGAAGCGAGCGAGCCGCCTTCCGACGAGACGTTGACCAATCGGCCGTGGCCGGAAGCGCCAAGCAGCGGCGCGAAGGCGGCAGCAACACGCCAGGCGCCGAAGACGTTGGTCTCGAAGGCCTCGCGGATGACCGTCCAGTCGGGCATGAGCGCCCGCGCCGAAGGGTCGTAATGGATGGCGGCGTTGTTGACCAAAACGTCCAGCCGGCCGAACCGGCTCTCGACCTCGGCCGCGGCGCGCGCGGCTGCTTCGGGCGCGCCGACATCCAGCGCGATGGCCTCGACGGCGCCGCCAAGCTTCCTTGCCGCCGCCTCGCCCTTGGCAAGATCGCGGACGCCGATGAGCACGGTGAATCCGAGTTCTGCAAGCTGGCGCGCCGTCTCCAGGCCGATGCCGCGATTGCCGCCGGTGACGAGCGCCACCTTGCCGGAATGATCTGTGTTGGTGGTCATTGCTCCTGCTCCTGTCCGGTGTGTCGGCAGCAAGATCGCATCGATCGGACCAAATGATTAGAGCGCGGAATTCGCACGCATCGTGCGATTGGGCTCATGAAAGACCTGCCCAGCCGGATGCGCGGCCGCCTTAATCGCAAGCGGTGCTTGATCGCCAAGTGACCGTTGCGGCCGCGCTTGCGAAGCGGCCATCCCATTCCGCAATAGGAAAGCGCCAGACACAATCGGGAAACAAGATTCAACGGTCGGGAAAAACTCGCGAAAAGAGCCGGTGTCATAACGGCAACCGGAGCAGCCGACCACTACGGCGCGCGACAACAGACATTGATCCTAACCAAGGAATGCCGATTATGAAAAAGACCCTTCTTTCCGCACTCGGCCTCGCCGTCGCTCTCGCTTTCGCGGTGCCCGCCGCCAACGCCCAGACCACCACCGCTCCGGCGACGAGCACCACTGCTCCTGCCACGACCACTGCTGCCCCGGCCGCTAACGAGACGGCGAAAGCCGGCGCCAATGGCCCGCACAAGAAGCTCAGGAAGCATCATCGCCGCCATCACGGCCGCAAGCATCATATGCGGAAGCACACCCGGCACCACATGAGGAAGCATCACGTGCGCAGGCACCATGTGAAGAAGCATGTTGCAAAGAAGGCCGTATAACGCGTTTCGACCTTCACGACCGGATGATCCGGGACCGCTTGCTAAGGGTTCAGGATCATCGCTTCCCGAAGACGCCGCCCTCCCTCCGGGGCGGCGTTTTTGTTTCCGGTTCCTAGTCGGGCAAACCGGCAACCACGTTTCGGGATCACGTCTTACTTCTTCTGCGGGTGGATCGTCTCGCCGCGCTTCAGCATTGCCACCAGATCGGCGATCTTCTTCTTGCGCCCTGCCTCGGTCTTCATGTTGTGGGTGCGGAAGGCGAGCGCGAAGCGGTTCTGCGCCGAAAGCTTGTCCAGCATCGCTTTCGCCTTGGGCTCGGCATCGATCGCGGCCTGCAGGTCGGGCGGGATGGTCATCTCCTTCGATCCGCCATAGGCACGGTCCCAGCGACCGTCGGCCTTGGCCGCCTCGACCTGCTTGAGGCCATGCTCGGTCATGCGGCCCGCCTCGATCAGGCGCGCGACATTGTCGATGTTGATCTTGCTCCAGATGCTCTTTTTGCCGCGCGGGGTGTAACGCTGCAGGAAACTCTTCTCGTCGAGCGACTTGCGCACCGCGTCGATCCAGCCGAAGCAAAGCACGACGTCGATCGCCTCCTTCGGCGTGATCGATGGCAGCCCCGAGCCGACCTTGTGGATCGTGATCCAGACTTCGCTTTCGCTGGCGTGATTGTCGGCAAGCCATGCATAGAAGCTCTCCGCATCGGGGAACTCGCGCACCTTGCCTGGGTCGACCTTGATCGGGGCCATCGTCACCTCATGTTCATTGTCTCGACTTGCAGCTAGAACGATTCCGCCCCGGCTGTAGCCTTCAATGGTGCCAGTTTCTGTGGGCAGGCGGCATATGCCATCGGAGTTTCCGATGGCGCCATCGATTTCTTCCGTTTCCGCTTCGCGCCAGGGTCTGCCAAACCTCCTTGCAAAGGAAAGGCATGGACATGGACAAGCAAAGAATCCTGGTCGTCGGCGGCAGCTCGGGCATGGGGCTGGCGCTTGCCAGACGATGCCTCGAGGAAGGCGCGCACGTCATCATCGCCGGGCGCGGCGAAGCGAAGCTGAGCGCGGCGCAGGAAGAGCTCGGCCGCCGGGACACGCTCGAAACGGCGGTGGTTGACATCAGCCGCGAGGATGAGGTCGCAGCGCTTTTCGAGCGCATCGGCAGGCTCGACCATATCGTCAGCACGGCGGCCGACATCGAAGGCGCCTACCGGCTGTTGCCGGAGATCGAGCTTTCAGCCGCGCAAAAGGTGGTGGAAAGCAAATTCTACGGACCGTTGCTTCTCGCCAAGCATGGCGCGCCGAAGCTGCCGCCGAGCGGCTCGCTCACCTTCGTCTCCGGTATAGCGGCCTACCGGCCGGCGGCGCGCGGCGCGGTCGTCGCGGCCGTCAACGCCGCGTTGGAAGGGCTGGTGCGGGCTTTGGCCGTCGAACTGGCGCCGATCCGCGTCAACGCCGTCTCGCCGGGTTGGGTCGACACGCCGATCTGGGAGTTCGTCGCGGGCGACAGGAAGGCGCAGACCCTGGCCGCCATGGCGGAGCGCCTGCCCGCTGGGCGCGTCGGACGGCCGGAGGATATTGCGGACGCAATCCGCTTCCTGATCGGCAACGGCTTCACGACCGGAGAGACGCTGCATGTCGAGGGCGGGCACCGGCTGGTGTGACCGGGACCAAGCCCTCCGCTAGAGCGGTGAGCAGTGCCTTGAGCGCGGGCGGCTGGACGCGCCGGCGGCGCCACACCATCACGATGTCGGCAGAGCGGACCGAGCCGGGCCAGGCAAGCTCGGCGACCTCGCCGCGATCGATCGCGACGGCGACCGCCAGCCGCGGCACCAGACCAAAGCCGGCGCCCGCCGCCACCAGCCCAGCGATGGCGTCGATGCTGCCGGCCTCGGCGGCCAGCCTTGGCCTGCCCAACCCGGCCTCGGCAAATGCCTTGTCGACCATGGCGCGGTAGACGCAGCCTGTCTCGGTGGCAACGAACTGCTTCTCGGCCAGCGTCGCCAGATCGACATCCGCGCGGTTGTCGCCGGGCGGCGCGATCAACGCCAGCGGCTCGGCCGCCACGATGCGCCTGGCAAAGCGCGGGTCCGGCTCACCGGCATTGGATTGCTCGAAGCAGAAAATGACGTCGATCTCGCCGTCGCCCAACCGGCGCAGCAACTCGCCGCTGCCGGCGATCCGGAGCTTGATGTCGATGCCGGGATGATCGGCGCGAAAACCAGCGAGCCATGGCGCCAGCCTTGCCGCGGCGATCGTCTCCAGCGCGCCGATCGACAGGCTGCCGGCCGCCTCGGCGCTGGTGGCATCGATGGCGGCGCGGGCCTCGTCGGCAAGCGCCAGCAAGTCCTCGGCATAGGGTTTCAGCGCCTCGCCCGCCGGCGTCAGGGTGAGCCCCTGTCGCGAGCGGGTGAAGAGGCTGGCGCCAAGCTCGGTTTCCAGCACCTGGATCTGGTCGCTGACGCTCGACTGCGCGAGATTGACCTCGCGCGCCGCGCGCGTGACGTTGCGGGTGCGCGCGACCGCCAGAAAGGTCTTCAGCAGCCTGGGATGCATCTGCGCTTCGGGGCTACTGCAGCTGCGGCTTCTTCAGGAAGGAATTGCGGTCGGCCGATTTGACGCGCAGCCAGGTCTCGCGGCCGTCGCGCACCACGCGCAGCGGGATTTCCGAGCCGGCCGGGTTCTGCCAGAGTTTTCTGTAGAAATCGGCAAGACCGTCAACCTCGCCGTCGCGCACATCGGAGATGATATCGCCTTGACGTAGACCAGCCTTTGCCGCGGGGCCGCCTTCGGCCACGCTCATCACCACCACCATGCCGTTCGACTCGGCCGAGAAGGCGCCGAGCCACGGGCGCGGCGCCTTCGCCGCCTGGCCGCGCTTGACGAGATCGTCGAGGATCGGCGTCAAGAGATCGATCGGCACGACCATGTTGATGTCGGCCACCTCGCCCGCCCGGCTCATCTGCAGGCGCAGCGAGCCGACGCCGAGCAGCTTGCCGGCGCGGTCGAACAGCGCGGCGCCACCCCAGGACGGGTGCGCGGGCGCCGTGAAGATCGCTTCGTCGATCAGGTATTCCCAATAGCCGGCGAATTCCTGCTTGGTGACGATGTGGGCGTCGACCTGCTGGCCGATGCCGTCGGCCAACGTCACGGCATCGCCGATATTGGCCTTCCTGGCGCTGCCGAACTGGACCGGGGGCAGGCCGAGCGGCGCCAGCGCCTGGACGAGACCGAAGCCGGTCTCCTGGTCATAGGCCAGCGCATGTGCCGCGACCACGCGGCCGTCCTGGTCGGTCAGCCACACTTCCTCGGCCTCGGTGATGAGATAGCCGATGGTGAGCACAAGCCCATTGTCGCGGATCACCACGCCGCTGCCCTCGCGGCGCGTGCCAAGCGCATTGGCGGTGAAAGCGTCGTCCGGCACCGTGGCGCGCACGGCAACGACGGAGCGCGAAATTTTCTCGATGGTCATCGATCCATCCTGCATTGCGGGTCTTTGCTTATAAGTATGGCCGAAGGAGCGCCGTGCAAGGGCGGATTTCCCCCTCGCCCAGGCTGGCACAAGCGCTAGTTCAACGAAGATTGAACTTTTTTCTTTGACGCGCGCGGAACCGCACCTAAGTCTAGCGGCATCGGTGGCTGGACTTCCCGCCGCTCACGCAACACAGGGCCCCAACATGGACCAATACACCCCGCCGAAAGTCTGGACCTGGAACAAGCCGAATGGCGGCGAGTTCGCTTCGATCAACCGGCCGATCGCGGGCCCGACGCATGAGAAGGAACTGCCGGTCGGCAAACACCCGCTTCAGCTCTACTCGCTGGCAACGCCCAATGGCCAGAAGGTGACGATCATGCTGGAGGAGCTTCTGGCGCTCGGCCACAAGGGCGCCGAATACGATGCCTGGCTGATCAAGATTGGCGACGGCGAGCAGTTCGGCAGCGGATTCGTCAAGGTCAATCCAAATTCGAAAATCCCGGCGCTGATGGACCATAGCGAGCCGAAGCCGGTGCGCGTGTTCGAATCCGGCTCGATCCTCACCTATCTTGCCGAGAAATTCGGCGAATTCCTGCCGACCGAGCGCGCGGCGCGCGCAGAGACCTTCTCGTGGCTGTTCTGGCAGATGGGCTCCGCGCCCTATCTCGGCGGCGGCTTCGGCCATTTCTACGCCTATGCGCCGCACCAGATCGAATATGCGATCGACCGCTTCGCCATGGAGACCAAGCGGCAGATGGACGTGCTCGACCGCAGGCTGGCCGAGAGCGAATATCTCGCCGGCCCCGACTACACCATCGCCGACATTGCGGTTTGGCCCTGGTATGGCGGGCTCGCCAAGGGCCGCAGCTATACCAACTCGGCGGAGTTCCTCTCGGTGCATGAATACAAGAACGTGCAGCGCTGGGCCGACGCGATCGACGCGCGGCCGGCGGTAAGCCGCGGGCGCATGGTCAACCGTATGTCCGGCGATCCCGTCTTCCAGCTGCGCGAGCGCCACGACGCCAGCGACTTCGAGACCAAGACGCAGGATAAGCTGCAGGCGGCGGAGTGAGGTAATCTCCCCCCCTCGCGCGGGAGATTGGCTGTCGCCAGCGCCCCGCTATCTCCCATATGTATACGTCACGGTCGCCTGGCCGAGCGCAGAGCTTTTGGCGGCGACCGAGATCATCTCCGGCAAGGGGTTGGCCGGTATGCGCAATGTCTTTTCACCCAGCGCATAGAGCGTGAAGACATAATGATGGTCGCCGCTGCCGGGCGGCGGGCACGGGCCGAAATAGCCTGCGCGGCCGACGCCGCCTTTGCCCTGCACCGAGCCCTTGGGCATGCGACTGCCACTTTGCGCGCCGGCGCCCTCCCGCAGTGCCTTGGCGCTCGCCGGGATGTTCCAGGCCAGCCAGTGCCAGAAACCCTTGCCGCCATTGGCATCGGTGTCGAACATGGTCAGCGCGTAGCTTTTCGTTCCGGCCGGCGGATCCTTCCAGGCAAGCGCGATCGAGACGCTCTGTCCGCCACAGCCGGGCTTGTCGCCGAGATATTTCGCATCCCATTTGCCGTTCGACACGGAGGGGCTGGAGATCTCGAAGGCGGACGCCTGGGTGGCGAAGGCGACAAGGGCGAGCATGGTGAAGCCGAGGCGCAAGGTCATTTGATCCTCCCTGAACAACACAGCGTAGCCGAAAAGCGGCCCGAAAAAGGGCAAGCTAGCGCGGCCGCCTGCCTGGACAATGAAAAAGCCCCGCCGGTGGAGGCCGTCGGGGCTCTTTCGTTCGGACCATGGGGGTGGGACCCCACGACCGGGTCGATCCAGGGGGTGTTGGATCGGCCGCGACACTAGCCGAGGGATCGGCCGCGCGGACAATCACGCCTGCGCACTCCCAATCACGCCTGCGCGAGTGGACGGTGATGGCCGGCTGCTGATCTCCTTTTAAGGAAGATCAGCCCCGCAGCAGCTTTGCCAGTCTCGGCACGCCTTCGTTCACCGCGCGGTCGTCGGCAAGCGTGAACGACATGCGCAGCGTGTTGCGGCCTGTGCCGTCGGCGTAGAAGGCATTGCCCGGCACGAAGGCGACGCGCGCCTCCTTAACCGAACGCGCCAGGAGCTCGGTGGCGTCAGTGCCTTCCGGCAGCGTCAGCCAGACGAACATGCCGCCGTCCGGGCGGCTCCAGGAAATGCCGTCGGGCATGTCGGCTTCGAGCGCGGAAAGCAGCGCATCGCGGCGCTTGCGGTAGGCATCGATCAGCTTGTCCACCTGGGCGTCGAAGATGGTTTCGGCGACGCGGTGCATGACCATCTGGTTGATCGAGGGGCTGTGCAGGTCGGAGGCCTGCTTCATCAGCACCAGCTTTTCCACCACATGGCGCGGCGCGCAAACCCAGCCGACGCGCATGCCGGGCGACAGTATCTTCGAGAAGGAGCCGCAATAGAGCGTGCGCGCATGATCGATGCCGCCGGCGCGGGCGCAGTCGAGCGCCAGGATCGGCGGCTCGCCCTCCCCGTCGTAACGCAGCGCGCGATAGGCGGCATCCTCGATGACGGCGATGTCGAGCTCGCCGGCGAGGTCGAGCACCGTCTCGCGCTGCTTGGTATCCAGCGTATTGCCGGTCGGGTTGGCGAAATCCGGCACCAGATAGGCGAACTTCACCTTGCCGCCATTTGCCGCCGCTGCCGCGCGATAGGCTTCCGGCGTCATGTTGCCGCCGGCGGTGTTCAGCCGGTCGTAGCGCGGCTCATAGGCGTTGAAGGCCTGCAGCGCACCGAGATAGGTCGGCCATGTCACAAGCGCGGTATCGCCGGGGGACAAAAAGAGCTTGCCGAGATAGTCGAGCGCCTGCTGCGAGCCGGAGGAGATGAAGATGTTGCCTTCGTCGCATTGAACGCCGAGCTTGCCCATATAGGCGGCCAGCCATTTGCGCAGCGGCAGGAAACCCTCGCTGACCTGGTATTGCAGCGCGGCGCCCGCCTCGGCGCCGCCGAGCACGGCCTGGTAGGCATCGCCGATCGCTTCGGCGGGAAACAGCGACGGATCGGGAATGCCCCCGGCGAAGGAGATGATGTCCGGCTGGTCGAGCAGTTTCAGGAGCTCGCGGATTTCCGAAGCCTTCATGCGCGAGGAGCGCGAGGCCAGAAGGTTCAACAGGGTCAAGGCGCACCTCCCGCAGTGCTTCTATTTAGGTCAGCTTGGTTGACCTATTATCAGGCCTGGCCTTTCGCGTGAATACACAAAACGGTCATGGCGCATCGTCCAGGCAACATTTGGCCCACAGATTTTCGCAAAAGCTAATGAAAAGCCATTGCACGCTCGGCGAGGCCAGCGCACGATTATGACCAGAAACTGGAAGTTGATAGAAAATCAATCCGGACCAAATGGGGGAACGCGTATGACGCTCGAGGTCATCGGGGCCGGCTTTGGCCGCACCGGCACGTGGTCGACTTTCGCCGCGCTGAACAGGCTCGGCTTTCCGAGCTACCACATGCAGGAAGTCATCATCAACAAGGCCAATAAGGGCCATCTCGCCTTCTGGCGCAAAGTGGCGAACAGCGAGCCAGGCACCCAGCATGACTGGAACCGGGTCTTCGCCAATTATCGGGCGACCGTCGACAATCCGGGCTGCTGCGTGTGGCGCGAGTTGATGGTCGCCTATCCGGACGCCAAGGTGCTTTTGACGCTGCACCCGCGCGGCGCCGAAGCCTGGTATGACAGCACCATCGACACGATCTACTTCACCGAGAATGTCTGGCAGTTCAGGGTGCTGGAATGGCTGACGCCATTCGGCCGCAAGTTCGGCGACATGTCGCGCAAGCTGGTCTGGGGCCGGACGCTGAAGGGCGTGATGAACGACCGCGACAAGGCGGTGGCGCGCTACAATTCCTATATCGAAGAGGTGAAGGCGGCAGTGCCGCCGGAAAAGCTCTTGGTGTTCAAGGTCAGCGACGGCTGGGCGCCGCTCTGCGATTTCCTCGGCGTCGATTTGCCCAACGAGCCCTTCCCCAATCTCAACGACCGCGCCAGCATCAAGAAGATCATCAACGGGATGATCATGGGGTCCTATCTGATGCTTGCCGGCGTCGCGGTGCTGATCGCGCTTGCGGCTGGCGGCTTTTGGTGGTGGCTTGGGTAGCGGACGGTACCCATCAACCCACCACGACCGCCGATGCCGCGTCTTCGGCGCCGCGCGATTAGAACGGCAGGCGGATTTCGTCGGGCTCGGCCCGCTCGGGCCAGCCGATGTCCTTCTGGATCTCCGCCGGCAGTTCGTAGAGCTCGCGCGTCGTCCTCCGGCGCTTGCTGGCCTGCGCGAAGGCGGCACGGATCCTGTTAAGACTTTTGATCATGAGAGCCTCCATACATCGATCAGCGGCGGAAAACCGGCGCCGCCTCTTCCCGGCGTCGCTTTTGCGATGCGTCTGTAACCAGTCGATAGCGCGCGAACGGTGAAATGCTTCACGAAGCCGGAGCGGCTTGAAACATATGCATGCAAATTAGTTTGTGGGATCGGCCACGCAGCCTGAGTGAAAATTGGGAGCTTGCGTGGCCTGCAATGTCAGACGCTTGGGCTTGTCGCCTGATGGGTTGATTCAATGGCCGGAGAGGGAGGCGATAGGTCGAGTTGTAGCTCGGCAATAAATTAACGGCTTCTAATTCACCTGGCTTTCGCACTCACTTTTCCGCTCCGGGCCACTTCCCTGCCCGCGCGATAGACTATGCGGTCCTTCGGCACCGCTACCACCGCTTCGGGAACATGCTCAGCCTTCAGCGCAACGAAATCCGCCTTGGCGCCGGCAGCGATGCCATAGCCTTCGAGCCCTAGCGCCTTGGCGCCGGCATGGCTCACCACGTCGCAAGCGGCCTCCAGCTCCCAATCCTCGTAGAAGCCGGAGCGGTAGCCGATCATGTTGGCGCGGTTAAGCATGTCGCCATCGCCATAGGGCCACCATGAATCGCGGATGTTGTCGGAGCCGGCAAAGACTGTGACGCCAGCCTTGCGCAACGCCGCCAGGGGCGGGAAAGGATGGTCGCCGGGCGCGTTGGTCATGATAGCGATGCCGGCGGCGGCGATCCTCTCGGCGGCCCTGGCCAACGCATCGGGAGAGATGTCGCCCAGCGCATAGGCGTGGCTGATGACGACTTTTCCTTGCATGCTCGATGCCGTGGTCCGGGCGACGATCTCCTCGATCTCGAACAGGCCGAGCGTGCCGCGGTCATGCAGGTGGACGTCGACGCCGGCGCCGCGTTTTTCGGCGAGACCGAAGACGACATCGAGATGGCCCTTCACATCGCGGTCGAAGCTCGCCGGATCGAGCCCGCCGATCAGGTCGCAGCCGAGCCTGAGCGCCTCGTCCAGCAGCTCCGCAGTGCCTGGCGAGGACAGGATGCCGCTTTGCGGGAAGGCGACGAGCTGGATGTCGATCAGGTCGCGGTACTTCTCGCGCACCCCAAGGATCGTCTCCACATGCTTCAGCCCGACCACGGCATCGACCATGACATGGCTGCGCATGGCGAGGCTGCCATTGCCGACGCAGAGCTCGAGCTGGTTTCCCGCCCGCTCCTCCATGGCTGCTGCCTGCTCGAGGTTGCGCATCTGAAAGGCGACCCGCTCGCGCACGTCGAAGCCGTTGGTGCAGGGAATGTGAGGGCGCCAGGCGTCGCCATAAAAGGAGGTATCGAGATGGGTATGGCCCTCGACGAAAGCCGGCAGCACAAGCTGCCCGGCGAGGTCGACGGCACCGGACCTGGCTGCATTGCCGGCCGGAGCGATGGCGCTGAAGCGGCCGTCGGCGACGATGAGGTCACGGAGCGAGCCATCGGCAAGCCTGGCGTTGAGAAAATGAGTCTGATCCACGATGCAATCCGTTGAAAAGGCAAGCGTCAGTCGTCGCCGGTCGAACGGACGAGGTCAATGCGGCAAGGGATAGAAAGTGTTTCGCCTTGCCTTCTCGTTGTGGGGGGCGGCAAGCTCAACCCTCCGCATATACCGTCTTCGCGGAAGTTTCAGCGGGCGGCAGATATGCGATGGTGAAGTCTGCGGTATGAGGCCGCCGTGGTCGACGCGGACGCCCAAGCACATCCCCAACAATGCGCCCCCAACGGCCGCGTCGACCATGAACGGAAATGGCAATGGCGACCTTGTCCAGGTCGCCGTTTCGACCGGCCCGCCTAAGTCAGCCTTGGATGCCGGCGTATTCGGCGACCAGCGGCTCATATTCCTCGAAGGACGGCAACGCTTCGTAGCTATGCACGGCCGACGTCGCCGCCCAAGGCAATTTCTCAGATGTCCAGGTCTCGATGAACGGGGCAAACCAGGCATGGTCGTCGAGCATTGTCGGGCGCAGGTTGACGAACCAGTCGATCCCCTCCGGCCGCGTGAACATCCAGGTCATGCAGTAGCCGCAGAAATAATGTTTTGAAGCGCCGTGCAGACCGCCGACCACCGGCTCGCCCTTCGTCACCTCGAAAGCTTCCGAGGGGATCGCCGCGCTCAGCGAATAGGCGCTGGACGACATCGACTGGCAACCGGTGCAATGACAGGCCATTGTAAGCAAGGGTTTTACGGAGATCTTCAGCCGCACGCGGCCGCAGCGGCAGCCTCCTTCAGCGGGTAGAGAAAGCGGCGGCAAGACGGGCTCCTTGGGTTGGATCGAGACTTTACCGACAAATATCGGCGGTGACAAAGGGGCGCGAAGGAACGCGGCCTTTCAGTTATTGCCCTCCAACCAGCTCCGCCGTGGTCGTCATCCGCGCGCCCTGCCCCGCGAAGGCCTCGTTGTGGCGGGCGATGATGTCGGGCGCCTTCTCCTCCAGTGAATCCAGCGTCGAATGTGCGTCGGAAACGACGGTGACGCCCAGACCTTCGGCGAAGGCTCCCTTTACAGTGGCGGCGACGCAGAAGTCGGTCTGGGCGCCGATGAGCACGACGTCCTTCGCGCCATGCCCCGCCACCCATTCGATGAGTTCGGAATTAGAGAAGGCGTTGCCGACATTCTTGCCGAAGGTCGGCTCGTCGTCGGCCTGACCGAGCAGCGGCCAGACCGGCCAGCCGGAGGCGCCCGGCGCCAGCGGATCGCCGGGCGGTCCGTTATGGCGGATGAAGGCCACCTTGCGGCCCGTGCGCCGCGCCCAAGCAATCAGCCTGCGGGCGCGTTCTGCGATGGTGTCGGCGTCGTGGATGGGCGGATCGAAACGGCCATCGAACATGCCCATCTGCAGGTCGATGACAATCAGCGGCGCGGCGGCGGAGGGGGCGGTGTCTGGCATGGCGCAAAGATAGCGTGGGTGGGGGACGGGTCAAGAAGGAGGCAGGAGCCAGCAAGCAACAACTCGCGCGAACCATCTACAATTTTCGGTTGTATTCAGGATTAATCACAACTAAGGTGGTTGAGAGATCGGGGGATGACAATGGATGAACAATACACCGTGTTCCTGATCGGAGGAGGCACGGGAGGTGACGAGCAGGCGGTTTTCACGCCGCACGATGTGGGGACCCGATGCAGGCTCACCTGCAGCTATCGCAATAAAGTGATCGTTGCTGAAGAAGACGACTACTTCGAAGCCCTATGCCAAATCCGCAATCAGCTCGAAGTGGAAGGACTACTACCCTTTTGTTATGGCGCGAGCGCCAATATTTTCCCTGAAGGCACCGTGACAGAGATGAGTCGAGGATTGGTGGTCTGCAAAGTAAAAGCGGGCGAGCCTCCCAAGAAGAGCGACTTAGTCAATATATTTGACGATGGCTATGATGTGATGCCCGTGTTCGTCTCGATGCAGCAGAAGTTTTGGGATTCGTGGCTCGCCTCCCTGCCCCGATCGCAAGACCCGGAGATAGTGAATTCGATGGACGGTGCGGCCCACTCCCTCTGGCAATCTCTAACACTTGGTTTTGCCAAGATATTGAAATCGCTTTTTCCACGGTCAGAGGGAAGATAAGGCGCCTGGCTTTTACGACATCAGCGGCATCGGACCCTTCAGCGCTTCCGCCAACCTGCTGCAGCCCAAGGCGCGCGGGCGCATCAATGGGTTGTTCGTCGGCATCTTCTGCATCGGCGGCGCGATCGACTCGCTGCTGGCCGGCATTGCCTGTGCCTGGGGCGGCTGGAACGCGGTGTGTACGGTCGGAGCGCTGTTCGGGGTGGTGGCGCTAGCGGTGGATTGGACCGAGTAGCACGATCTTCCCTTCTCCGCTTGTGGGGGAAGCTACCCAATCCCTCCTGTCACCGTATAGGCCCCGCCGACGCGCCCATCCGGCGACCTCACAATGGCCGTGACGATCGAACCATAGGAACCGCGCCAGACGCTATGGAAGCCTTGATGGGTCGTGGCCGGTACGATCACGCGACCGGTGAATCGGTTACCGTTGCCTTGCATGGAAACCGGCTCGCCGTTGACGTGGACTTTCACTACCGCCGCGTCGCCGACCTCCAGTGCAATCGCGATCTCATCGGTGGCGCCGGAGCGCGCCGTCTCAGCCGTGAGCGCCAGCGTGAGCGGGGCATCGCCGACACGACTTGCCGCGCCCCTGCCGTCGAACACATCATCGGCCAGCGGCGGCGTGCGCGGCGGAATGGTGCGGCGCTTCGTGGCGCGCTCGTAGTCGCCGGCGATCCTCAACAACACTACGTCATCATAAGCCTTGCCGGCGAAGGTGAGGCCGACGGGCATGCCGATATCGGCCATGGCGCCCATCGGCACCGTCACCGTCGGGATGCCGAGATGCCGCCAGACCAGATTGCCGTTGGCGACCCAGGTGCCGTTGCGCCAGGCAAGCCGGGCGGAAGCCTCGTTGATGTCGGCATCGGCCGGGCCGACATCGGCGACCGCCGGCAGCACCACGGCGTCGAGGCGGTTGGCATCGAGCCAGTCCTCGAAGTCGATGCGGCGCGTTGCTTCCAGGCCCTTCAGGCCTTTCTCGATGGTTGGGATGTCTTCCAATCGCGCCACCCCGCGCTTCGCTCGCTCGACATACTGCGCCAGATCGAAATCGGCATCGCCGTAGCGATCGCGCAACGTGCCCGGCGGTTGCGGGAAGATTTTTGCGCCGTCGACCGAAGCGAGATCGGGGATGGCCGAATCGGCGTTGGCGCGCAGGAAATCGTCCCAGGACCAGATGGACAGGTCCCAGATCTCGCGTTCGGCGAATTCCGGCGGCACAAGGCCGCGGTCGACCATCGACAGCGCGCCCCGACGGTCGCGTTCGTAGTTGGAGACGACAGGGAAATCGACCTCGACCACCTCGGCGCCGAGTGCTTCAAGGTCGCGCGCCGCCTGCCGCCACAACTCCAACACCGAGGCGCGCGTCTCGATCGGGCGCTCCGCGCCTTCGTCCTTGCCGATATACATTTTCGGCACGCCGAGCCGCTTGCCCTTGAGCGCGCCTTGCAGCGGAAGCGCGGCATATCTCGCCGGCCGCAGCGCCGAGGCTTTCGGGATTTGCACCCAGGGCTGCACGCGCCAGAAGTCGCCGCGCGTCTCGTTATCGTCAGCGACGATCACATCGAGCAGCTCCAGCATGTCGGGAATGGTCCGCGTATGCGGCACGACCACATCCATGGTCGGCACCAAAGGCCAGTTGCCGCGCACCGAGATGACGCCGCGCGAAGGCGTGTAGGCAACCAACGCGTTGTTGGATGCGGGCGCGCGGCCGGACGACCAGGTTTCCTCGCCCAGACCGAAAGCCGCGAAGCTGGCTGCGGTCGCCGTGCCGGAGCCGTTGGACGAGCCGGAGGCGAAAGCGGCGGTAAGGAAATCCTTGTTGTACGGGCTTTCGGCGCGGCCATAGACGCCGCGCTGCATGCCGCCATTGGCCATGGGCGGCATGTTGGTGAGGCCGATCAGCACCGCGCCGGCCGCGCGCAGCCGGGCGATGGTGAAAGCGTCCTCGTTCGCCATGAGATGCTCGAAGGTCGGCGAGCCGGCCGCCACCGTCAGCCCCTCGGCCTTGTAGCTGTCCTTGGCGGTGTAGGGGATGCCGTCGAGCGGTCCTAGCGTCTTGCCCTCGCGGCGGCGCCGGTCGGACGCTTCCGCCTCTTCGAACATCTTCGGGTTGAGGACCGGCACGGCGTTGAGCGCGATGCCGTGGCGATCGTAATGGGCGATGCGCCGCAGATACGCAGCGACCAGCTCGACGCTGGTGACGGTGCCGTCTTCCAGCGCGCGGCGCAGGTCAGCGATCGAGGCTTCGACGAGGTGGAGCATGATGGCGAGCGAATTCCCTTGTAGAAGTTGCGTTCCGTCACACCCCCCTCTGCCCTGCCGGGCATCTCCCCCGCAAGGGAGGAGATTGGCTGGCGCGACGGCTTTCGCCAATCGCTGACGCTGCAGAGAGGGCGCCGTCGCAGGAACTGCCGATCGCCCCCCTTGCGTGGGAGATGGCCGGCAGGGCAGAGGGGGTGCTATCCCGCCGGCCCGTCAGGTAATCCAAAGGCTCTATTCATTTTCCCGACGAATGCCCGCCTCCCGCCGTCGTGCTCTACGCTCAACCCACCAATCATTCTGCCAATTCTCATAGCCGAGAAGTGAGCCCTCCATCCGTTCGAGGGCTTCGTTCCAGCCGGTCTTGGCGGAGACTTTCGATGCCAGCAGATATGCGTCTATTCGCCATTCCTCGCCGGGGAGTGCGAAGAAGGCGCGCCGCCATCTTTCGAACTTCGGGAAGCGAGCGCGCTCGGCCTCGGTGAAGGGCGTGTCGATTATGCGGCGCACCAACCGACCCGAGCGGACGAACGGGTCGAAGCGGACCAGCATTTCCGCCAACCACTCCACCGGATAGGTGTCTTGGAACACCGCCAGAGGCTTGCGACCTTCAAGCATCAGCGGCAGCTCGAAATTCGTGTGAACGAGATACGGTGTCTGGCGGATTGGATGCCAGGACTGGACGCGATTGAACCTCGGGTCAAGCTCGCGAGGTGGGATGCATATCGCGCTCAGCCTTTGAATATCTCCCGGGCCCAATTCCCATGAGCCTGATAGCCGTGTGCTGCTGCAATCCAGAACCGCGCCCAGCTCTTTCAGGTCCAAGACGCAGATTCGAGCCTCAGCGACAGCCGAACCTGTCGCAGGATCGATCTGCTGCAGGACAAAATAAGTGGATTCGGCAGTGTTGCTCATGCGGCGACGATGGCTGCTCGGACAATCCTTGTACAGGTCTTCTTCGGATAGTCTGGCGGGACAGCATCCCTCTGCCCTGCCGTCCTTCGCAGCAGCTGCGCTGCAGCTTCGGCGGGTGAATCGGGCATCTCCCGCACAAGGGAGGAGATTGGCTGTCACGCGGCCCCGCCTCAGCTATTCCGGCGCCCCGATAAACAGCACCGTGCTATCCCCGCCGGCCGCAGGCCAGTCGCGGATGGTGCGGTCGATGCCGCCGGTCAATAGCGTGCCGTCGGCGGCGAAGGCGACCGAATACATGGGACCAGTGCCGGGGTCGAATTCGGCGATCTCGGCGCCGGTGTCCATGTTCCATATCCTGGCTGTGCCACCAGCGACACGGAGCCGAGACGCTTGCCATCGGCCGACAAGGCGAGCGCGTAGACCGTGCCGGAATGGCCGTCGAAGCGGCGGACCTCCTTGAAGGTGTCGAGATCCCAGAGCTTGATTGTGTAGTCGCCGCTGCCGGTCACCGCGTGATGGCCATCGGCCAGGAAGACCGCGCCATAGGCGCCGCGGTCGTGGCCGTGCCAGCTGCGCAGCTGCTTGCCCGAAACGATATCCCAGAGCTTCAGCTCGCCGTCGATACTGCCGGTGAGCGCCCTGGTGCCGTCGGGCGAGATGGCGACGGAGCTCACCGACCAGTCGTGGCCCGGCAGCACGTGCAGCACCGTCCCCTTCCCCAGGTCCCAAACCACGACGGAGCCGGTGTCGTGACCGCTGACGGCGCGCTTGCCGTCCGGGCTGATCTTCAGTTGCCTGACGCCGCCGTTCGCCCCTGAGGAGAAGACGCGCAGCACGGTGCCGTCGGATAGCTGGCGCAGCACGATTTCGCCGTCGTCGCCGGCGGTGAGCGCGTCCTGCCGTCGGGCATGAAAAGCGCGGTGCGCGCCATATCTTTGTGCTGGCCAAGATCGCGGATCAGCCGCTTGCCGTCGATGTCCCAGAGCTTGATCATGCGGTCGGTACTGGCGCTCAAGATCTGGTGGCCGTCGGCCGACACCGCCAGCCAGACGACGGCGTCGCGGTGGCCTTCCAGCGCGGTCGGCCGGGCCGGAGGCGCCGGCGGAGGCGGCGCCTCCGTCTGCGGCGGCGTTGCGGGCGCGAGTGCCGTCTGCTCGGTTGGCTGGACGGGCTCTGCCGGTTGGGCAGGCCGCGGCGGCGCGGACTCGGCCGGTGGAGCGGCTGTCTGCGCCGGCTGAACGGGAGCCGCAACCGGCTCGGGCAACGGGGGCTTTGCGGCCTCTTCCTGTGCGGATGCAGGCGCGGCTGGCTCGACGCTCGCCTCAGGCGTGTTTGGCTTTGTGCTCGCCTCCGGCGTGGTTGGCTGTGCGCTCGCCTCCGGTTCGGGCGGTCGAGGCGCCGGATCTGCCGGTGCGGTGGCGACTCCCTTAGCCTCTTCGCCGCCCAGTTCCTGAGTCCGCCACGGACCGAACTGGTCGGCGACGATCACGATCAGGGCCAGAAGCGGCAAGGCGAGTGCTGCGCGGCGCAACCGCGGATGGCCGGCCGGCGCGACCTCGGCGTCGCGACCGAACAAAGGGGCGGCCGGATCGTGCCTGGCGGCGCCCGGCAGCAGGCCGGCGAGGAAAAGCAGCCCGGCAAGGATCGACAGCAAGCCGGCCGCGCCGAGGACTTCCAGGCGCGTCGTCGCCTCCAGCCCACCGCCCAGCGCCGGATAGAGCTTGGCGAAAGAGGCAATGCCGACGATCAGCATCGCCAGCGCCAGCAGCCTGTCGGTCGATCTCTTCATCAGTTTCCCCCGCGCCTCGCGGCCCCAAGTCCTTACAATCCGATGGCGACAGGCGGCCCGGCATCTTAGCGGAGCCCGCGGCCAGCCTAAGTGCAGGACTTCACACTTCGCCAGCCGATATCTCGGCATCCAGCTCCAACCGGCGCGGCGCCCACTATTGGGCGATGTTGTATCAGTAGAACGCTATCCCCAGGAATAGAAAAGCTCGCTCCACGCCGGTCATTGACAGAAATTGCTTATGTGAGATTATCCGCCGGGATTTTCAGGGGAGAGCATCTTATGAAGAAGACTTACGAGAAGCCTGTTTTGGTCCGCAAGGGCAAGCTTTCGGCGGTGGTGGCCGGTCCGTCGGTCATCGTCAACGGCAGCACCACCTAATGATGTAATTTCAGCGCCGTAGCAGGAACGCTAACGGTGAAGAGCTTGCCCGGGCGTTTGCTTGACGGCAGACGTGCGTATGAGATCGTGCGGCGAAACTTCGGGAGAGCTTGGATGAAGAGAACCTATGTGAAGCCGACCCTGGTCAAGAAGGACAGGCTTTCGGCAATCACCGGGAACGGCGCAGCTTCCGTCGTATTCTGAGCCAAAAGGCGCATTGCAGACCTTCAGGCGGCGCGCGTTAGCCTTGCTTGAGATATCGCAGGAATTGCCGCGCGTTGGCCGGCATATGTCAAAGCGCCACGATCAGATCGTCGAGCACAGCCTGCCAGTGGTGTCTGGTGGAGATACGCACACGCGTCACCGCCTCCAGCATGGGCGCGTATTGAACGGGCGCCAGCGCCGACAGCACGATTTCGTCGCGCGCGACCGCCTCCTCCCCCAACCAGCTTTCCACCAGCGCGGTCTCTCCTTCCGAGGCCAGCCAGGCCGCCGTGAGCATCACCGAGTGGAAGCCGAAGGGCGTGGCGCGACCGAACTCGGCCGGATGGCCGCTGCTGGTATAGGCGATGTAGGCGCCGGACACGTTGCCGTTGGCATAGCCCTCGCTGTTGGCGGTGTGGTCGCGCGCCATGGCGTTCAGATTGCGCCAGTCTAGCCCGGCGTGGCCGGAGGGCACTTTGCACAGGCCGCGCGGGGTTATGTCGTCGAAGCCGATGGCCTTGAGCGCCGCGTCGGGCGCGAGCGCGCCGCGCGCCAACAGGCCGAGATCGACCGGATAGGCCGACAGCTTGAGCCTTCGGTCGAGCCCCGAGCCCGCAATGACGATTTCATCGGCATCGACGCCGAGCGGGAAGCGGAAGGCGGCGTCGGCAGGCAGCGCCCGGTTCTCGAGCAACTGACCTTTGCCCATGACCGACAGCGTGACGCCCGTCGCGACCGGCGTCCTGCCATTCAACGTCCGCCCCGGCGCTAGGCCGACCGGCTTCGGCAACGCCTCGCCGATGAGGCCGACCATGGCGCCCGGCGCATCCCGCAGGCACACCGTCTGGTCCCGGTTGGCACTGCTGGCGCGCCAGCCCGGCGGCACCGAGACCGAGAAACGATAGACACCTGGCCGCTGGATCGCCGCGCTGCGGCGCTTCGACGACATCGGGAAATTCGCGAAACCGGCAGCGTTGCTGCGCGCCGAAGCAAGGAAAGTGCCGCGTTCGTTGTAGAGCCGCACGACGATGCCCGCCATCGGCCGGTCGGCTTGACCATAGGTGCCGTCGCCGTCGACATCCATGTAGACGAAGGACGAGAAGTTGAGCTTGCCGGATGTCGCCGCCCACGCGGCGCGCGGCGCATAGTCGCCCGCCGGATTGGGGTTGCCGCGCGCTCTGCGGCGCTTGCGGCGCCAGCGCAGCGCGATCGCGATGAGGGCGATCGCACCGGCAAAGACGAGGGCGGAGATGAGGGCGACGAGGGCGGTGTCAGCCATGGCGGCCAGGCGACGGCTGCAGACCGGTGTTCAAGACCATCAGGTCACCCCCCCTCTGATTCTTGGCAGACTAGAGCACGATGCCGAAAAGTGTGAAGCGGTTTTCCGACGACATCATGCTCTATCTCTTTGATATGGAGACGGATTCAGACTTCAGGTCGATTCGACCTGAAGTTATCCGGCTCTAGCGTTGGGCGCTGATGCTGCAAGGTATGTCCGCAGGAAATTCGTCTTGAATAGTAATCCCGGCGGGACGGCGCGGGCCTTCCTTTCTTGCCGGAGAAGGTCAGGTCGCCAATTCCACCCAGACCGGCGCGTGATCGCTGGGGTTTTCTCCTCCCCGCACCTCACGGTCGATGCCCGCCGCTTTCAGTTTTCGAGCGAGCTTCTTCGACAACAGGATGTGGTCGAGCCGCAAGCCGGCGTCGCGCGGCCAGCGGTTCCGGCGATAGTCCCAGAAAGTGTAGAGCCGCTGCTCCTTGGGAAAAACCCTGCGCAACGCGTCCGTCCAGCCCTGGTCGATCAGCGCGGCGAAGACGGCGCGGCTTTCAGGCTGCACCAGCGCGTTATTGTCATAGGACCGGGTCTCATAGATGTCGCGCGGCTCGGGCACGATGTTGAAATCGCCGGCGAGCGCTACCGGCAGGCCGGTGTCGAGGAGCTCACCCGCATGCGCCGCGAAGCGCTCGTGCCAGGCGAGCTTGTAGGCGAATTTCGGGCCGGGCTGCGGATTGCCGTTTGGCGCATAGAGGCAAGCGATGACGACGCCGTCGACCGCCGCCTCGATGTAGCGGGCCTGGCGGTCGGCATCATCGCCGGGCAGCGCATCGCGCGTCAGCACAGGCTCGGCGCCGCGTGCGAGGATCGCGACGCCATTCCAGGTCGGCTCCCCCTTCCACACCGCGCCATAGCCGGCCTTGGCGAGCCGGGTCAGCGGGAATTGCGTGTCGCGGGATTTCAGCTCCTGCAGGCAGACGACATCGGGCTTTGCCTTGGCGAGCCAGGCGAGCAGGTTTTCCAGCCGGCTGTTGATGTTGTTGATGTTGAAGGTGGCGAGTTTCATCAGCTCATCAGAACAAGAAGCCCAGATGTGTCGCAAGAGGGCAGCACGATCTGCTTCGGCACCCATCCCTTCAGCGTCGGCGCCGAGAGTTATGACTGAGCCATCCGTGCCTTCACAGTCTCCGCCACCGTCTTTAGATGATCGCCCGTCGAAAAGCCCGAGATCGCCTTGCGTGGCTTCAGATCGTGGTCGCCGTCCTCGAGCCAGATCACCTCGATGGCAGGAGAAAGGCCGTAGGTCGCGACTTCCTCCTTCGTGCCGAACTCGTCGCGCGTGCCCTGGAAGATCAGCGTCGGCGTCTTCAGGTCGGCGAGATGCTTTGTGCGCAACTGCTCCGGCTTACCCGGCGGATGGAAGGGATAGCCGAGACAGACCAGCCCGCCGATTTCGCCCTTGGCGAACATCTCGTCGGCGACCATGGAGGCGACGCGGCCGCCCATCGACTTGCCGCCGATGATCAGTCTGCCGGTCACGGCCTTGGCGCGCAGATCCGCGATCGCCTTGACGTATTCCGGGTTCACCGTCTCGGCGCGCGGCGGCGGCTTGCGATGGCCGTAGCGGCGCGCCGCCATGTAGTGGAACTCGAAGCGTGCGACGCGGAAGCCGGCCGCTGCGAGCGCCTTGGCGGTGGCGGCCATCGACGCGGAATCCATCGGTGCGCCGGCGCCGTGCGCGAGCAGGATGGTGACGGGGGCGGAGTCCGGGCCGTCGAAGAGGAAACTGGTCATGGGGAGGTCTCGCTTGCGAGGCCGAGTTCCGTCACACCCCTCGCTGGCCTGCCGGGCATCTCCCCTCAAGGAGGGAGATCAGCCGTTGCGTCGGATTTCGCCAACCGCCAGCGTGGGACGATAAGTACGGCGCCTGAACTGCCAATCTCACCCCTTGCGGGGGAGATGGCCGGCAGGCCAGAGGGGGGTGCTCAAGCGCGAACATCTCGCTCACCTGCCATATGCAGATCCACGAACTGTATCCCCTTCTGCGCAGTCCGCGCCCATTCGGATACCGCATCCAGCTCCAGATAGCGCACCCACAGCCGGCGAGCTTCGGCGAGATTGCCGCCGTCGAACTCCAGCCGCGCGAGGTTGAACACCGGATCGGCGTAAGTCTTGTCGAGCACGATCGCCTTCTGCAGATGCCGGCGCGCCGAAGCGACCTTGCCTTCGTCGCTCATCAGGCCGGCGAGATTGAACCAGGCCTCGACGAAGCCGGGGTCGAGCTTTATCGCGCGGGCATAATCATGCGCGGCTTCGGCAACCCGGCTGGCGCCGCGCAGGCAGTTGGCGCGGTTGAAGGCGGCAATCGCATCCTTGGGATCGATCGCCAGACAGCGCTGGTAGAGCGCAGCCGCGTCGTCGTGACGCCCTTCCTCTTCCGCGGCTTCCGCCTCGGCGAACAATTCCTCCAGCGTGTCGTCTTCCGGTGAGCCGAGATCGAACAGCAGCTGACCATCGAGCTCGCTCCTGCCTTCGTCGAGATAGATCGCATCCGGGCGGCCATGCTGCGAGCCTAGATTGAGCGACTTGGCGGTGAGCGATGCGACCGGGCCGGAGCGATGCACCGAGCGCGCGATCGCGCCCCAGGTGGCGCCGCTGGCAATCAGCCCGGCATACTTCCTCGCCAAGATCAGATCGCGGAAGGAATATGGTTCGCCGTCATGCTCGAAGGCATCGAACAGCGACAGCATGTCGAGATCATCACCCGCCAGCCGCGATTGGTCGATTAGCGACTGCCTGGAGAGCGACGAAGCGTCGGGCGCCTTCATCAACCCAAGCAGGCGCAGGAAACCGCTCTCGCTGATCAGCGCGCGGCCTAATTCGCGCTCGGCCTTCGCGCGGCGCTCGATTTCGGCATCGCCGGATTTCGCCGCCTTGGAGAGAAGCGTGCGACCGAACAGGACGTGAGTGGTGCGGCGGGTGACGCCGCGCCGCAACTCCGCATGGCGGCGCTCGACCTCGCGGGCAGCGAGGCGCAGCGGAAAGGCGGCCAGCGCGCCGATGACGCCGAAGACGGCGCCGGGAACGATCACTGGCCCTGCATTTCCCGTCACTTCTTGCTCTTGCCGACAGCCTTCAACAGGTTCGCCTTCAGCGGATTTTCAGCCGCGCGGCCGGCAGCCGCCTTCTTGGCTGGCTTGGCTGGCGCTTCCTCGGCCTTGCTCTTCGACTTGGCTGGCGGCTTCGTCTGCTGCGACAGACTCGCCTTCAGCGCATCCATCAGGTTGATGACGTTGCCACGCTCCGGCGCGGCCGCGATGATCGGCTTGTGGCCCTTCAGCTTCTCGCGGATCATCGCCATCAGCGCCACTTCATAGCGGTCCTCGTAGTTCTTCGGATCGAAGTGCGTTTCCTTCTGCTTGATCAACGCCAGCGCAAGCTCCAGCATTTCCGGATCCGGCTTGCCGGCCGGAATGTTGCCGAAATATTCAGCCGTGCCGCGCACTTCGTTGGGATTCCTCAAGGTGCAGACGAACATGCCGTTCTCGCGCGGGCCGATCGTCACCACGCGCTCGCGGCTGGAGAGTACCAGGCGGGCGATCGCCAGCTTGCCGGACTTGCGCATGGCTTCGCGCAGCACCGCGAAGGTTTCCTCCGCCATGGCGCCGTCGGGCGCGAGATAATAGGGCGAATCCTGGTAGATGACGTCGACCTCGCTCTCGTCGACGAAGGCCTCGATGTTCATCGTGTGGTTGGATTCGATCCTGACCGCGTCGAGGTCGGCGTCATCGATGATGATGTACTGCTTGTCCTCATATTCGTAGCCGCGCACCAGGTCCGAGCGCTCGACAAGGCCAAGCTCGGGGTCGACCGGCTTCATGTTGATGCGGTTGTGGGTCTTCTTGTGCAGCTGATTGAACGAAATGCGCTCGCTCGCGCTGGTGGCCGGGTAAAGCCGGACCGGACAGCTGACGAGGCTGAGTTTGAGGTAACCTTTCCAACTTGCCCTGGGCGCCATGATGAACTCCTACGCGGCCATGCACTGACACTATGTTGGAGCATGGTCTTGTCCAAAAACCGGTTCCCACTTTTGGGGACCATGCTCTTTGCAGCGCTTCGTCCTGAGGACGATCAGCGCCGTGGAAATCCTACACCGCCCCCTGATGATAGTGCCGAATTCCTAGCGAAATGTTTTTCGGGGCGGTTGGCGCGGAGAATAATTCAAATTGTAAGAAGCGTCGATGGAGACGGAACCGAAACGCTGGCAGGACAGAGGGGGTGTGACGGAATGGCAAACGCCTGCGGTTTACCTCCCCTCAACCACCGGCAAATCCCTTGCCGCCTCATCGATCTCCGCCCAGGGATCGCCTGACGTCTCCAGCAGCCCCGGCAGCGAGGCGTAATTCAGGTCCTCCGGCGCGTCGATTGTCTCCAGGTCGGTCCAGCTCACCGGCGTCGAGGCCGGCAGATTGGTGCGGGCGCGCAGCGAATAGGGCGCGGCTGAAGTGTGGCCGCGCGCGTTGCGGTGGAAGTCGATGAAGATGCGCTTCTTGCGGTTTTCCTTGCCCATCGTCGTGGTGAAGGTGTCGGGCGCGCTTGCCGCCAGCAAAGTCGAAATCGCGCTCGATGCCTGATGCAGTTTCTTCCAGTTCTGCTTTCGGGTCACCGGCACGGTGATGTGGATGCCTTTGCCACCCGAGGTTTTGGCGAATGGCACCAGGCCCAGGCTCTCCAGCCCGCCCTTGATGTTGACGGCGGCCTCAACCACCTCGCGCCAGGAAATCCCCTCGCCCGGGTCGAGGTCGAAGACGATCTGGTCGGGCTTGTCGAGTTTTGTGCGGTGCGTGCCCCAGGTGTGGAACTCGACGACGCCGAATTGCGCCAGCGCCAGATAGCCCTTGGCGTCCTCGACCGAGAGATAGGTTTTCGTCTCGCCCTCGGAATTGGTGCTCTCGAACACCGCCACGGAAGGCGGCATGCCGGTGAAGGCGTGGCGCTGGAAGAAGCAGTCCTGCGGCTTGCCGGTCGGGCAGCGCACCAGCGACACCGGCCGGCCGATGATATGCGGCAGCATGAAATCGCCGACCAGCGCGTAATAGACGGCGATGTCGAGTTTTGTTGGCCCGGTCTTGCCGAACAGCCGCCGCTCCGGATTGGTGACCCAAATGGTGGCGAGATCGGCTTCGGCGATCAGCCGCTTGCGCTTGACCGCCACCGGCGTGGTCAGCCCGCCGACATCGCGCAACCCGCGAAAGACGCCGTGGCGGATCGCATTGTCGCCGGTGCGGTTCGAATAATGGATGCGGGCCGACAGCAGCGGCTTCACCCAGTGCATTTCGCGCATGACCTCGCGCGGCACGCCTTCAGGCGGGCTGGCACCGGCGGTCAGCCGCTCCAGCCGGGCCAGCAGGTCCGTCGCCATATCGCGATCGAAGCCGGTGCCGACCTTGCCGCGATAGTGCAGTTCGCCGTTCTCGAACTCGGCCATGCCGAGCGCCGCCAGCCCCTCCGCCCGGTCGGAGACGGTGTAGCCGGCGATGACGAAATCATCCGTCTTTTGCGCCTTCACCTTGGTCCAGCTCTTGGTTCGACCGCTTTGGTAGATGGCGTCGGCGCGTTTGGAAACGACGCCTTCGAGTCCCAGTTCCGTCGCCTGTTCATAGAGCCCGCGCCCGTCACCCTCGACATGGTCGCTATACTGGATGGCGGCGTTGGCGGCCTGGCCGGCGAGCAGTTCGGCAAGCAGCGCTTTGCGCCTTTGCAGCGGCGCCTTGCGCAGGTCCCAGCCGTCGAGATGCAGCAGGTCGAAGGCGTAGAAATGCAGTTTTGAGCCGGCACCTTCGGCCAGCGCATCCTGCAGCAGCCCGAAGCGCGAGATGCCCTTGTCGTCAAGCACCACGATCTCGCCGTCGAAGAACGCTTGGGCAACCGGCAGTCGCAAAAAAGCCTGCGGAAGATCGCCATAACGCTTGGTCCAATCGATGCCGCCGCGGGTGATCAGCCGCACCTCGCCATCCACCACACGCGCCATGGTGCGGTAGCCGTCGAACTTGATCTCGTGCAGCCAGAGTTGGCCGGTGCGCTCCGCGGGATCATCGCTGCCTGGCGGCTTCGACACCTGCGTGGCGAGCTGCGGCTCGATACGGCTCGGCGGGTTAGCCTTGACGGCGCCGGGCAGCGCGCCGGGCTTCAGCGAACCCCGCTTTGGCGGCAGGCGTTCCGTCTTCTTCGGCGCCGCCGCCAGTTCTTCGATGCGGCGGCCGGACTTCACGCTCTCCGGCCGTGCCTCGAGGATGTCGAGCCTGGTGTCGGAAGCGAGGTCGCGCTCCTTGAACAAGAGCCAGTTCTTCTTGTTCTCATCCTCGCCGGGCTTCGGCTTCAGCCGGGTCAGCATCCAGCCGCCATTGAGTTTTTGCCCGGCCAGCCGGAACTTGAAGGCGCCGGTCCTGAGGCTTTTCTCGACATCCTCCATCGGCGCCCAGGTGCCGGTGTCCCACACGATCATCGGCCCGCCGCCATATTCGCCCTCGGGGATGACGCCCTCGAAATCGATATATTCGATCGGATGGTCCTCGGTCTCGACGGCGAGACGCTTGTCGGCGGGGTTGAGCGAGGGCCCGCGCGGGACGGCCCAGCTCTTCAGGACGCCGCCGACTTCGAGGCGCAGATCATAGTGGTCGGCGGTGGCGTGGTGCTTGTGCACGACGAAGCGGTTGGAACCGTCGGCGGAAAGGCTGCCGGCCGGTTCGGGGGTGCGGGAGAATTCGCGCTTGGCGCGGTAGGATTTGAGGTTGGCAGGCATGGACTAAGTGCCGAGGCGCAGACGGGACAATGGCAAACGCCTCGTTCCTTCGCGCCCCCCTCTGTCCTGCCGGACATCTCCCCCTCTAGGGGGGAGATTAGCAGACCGCGCGCCCGCGCTCCCCTTACAGCGTCGGCGATTGGCGAAAGCCGGCGTGACAGCCAATCTCCTCCCTTGAGGGGGAGATGTCCGGCAGGACAGAGGGGGGTGCTGTCCCGCCAGCATTTCAGATTTTCCTAAGGCGCAGCGATGCGGAAGAACGAAAATTACCCTCAATCGTCAACCGCCGGCGTCAGTTCCAACTCCGCCGGCGTGAGTCCTTGCCTGAGCTGGCTCAGCCGGAACTCGTCGACCCAGTAGGCCTCGCCGTCGACGAGCACGCGGGCGCTGTAGGAGCCGCCGGAAAAGCGCTGCGCGGTGACATAGACTTTGTGGCGCTCGAGCGCGGTCTTCACCGCGGCGCGGCGGGACTTTTCTCTGGCGACGGGACTGGCCATGGCCTCACTCGAACACGCTGCCGCTAAAGATGCGGCTGCCCGTAAGCATGGCGGAGAGCGGAATGTGAGTCAATTTGCCAGGCCCGCTTTGCCCCTTCACCGCGCCCGTAGCCGCCGCCAGCGCTGCATGAATTCCTGCGCGACCTTGAACAGACGCGGGTTGTCGCGCACGAAGGCGACGCCCCGGCCGCGGTATTTGATGGCCTCGCTCGCCGCCACGCCTTTCAGCGTGATGCCGTAGCAAAGTTCGGACAGCACCGACTTCACCGCGCCCATATGTTCCTTGTAGCTCTGGTTGCCGACCGACAGGTCGAAATAGTCGAAGCCCTGCCCTCGGCCCCATTTGATCAGCTCGCCCATGATGCAAAGTCCCGGCGAGACATTGGGCACGGCGCCTTGGTCGATCGCAACCAGCAGCGCGTGTAGGGTGCCCAGATGGACCGCCAGATATTGGACCGCGACTATCATATCGCCGGCGCGCAGCCCGAAGATCCGCACCGAACCGTCCGTCAGGCCGCGATGCGCGGCCTTGCGGTAGAAATCGATGACAGGCGGCTGCGCCAGCAGATCGAAGCGGCCGAGCTCGCGAAAGCGGCTGAGCCGCATGTCGACCAGCTTGCCGAAGATGGAGTCGACAAGGGCCGGCGTGTCGGCTTCCACCAGCGTCAGGCCGCCATTGCGTTCGAGCCGGCGCAGATCCTTGTTGAGCGCCTTGACGAAGGACGGGCGGCAGATGCGCTTGACGACGGTTTCGGCGTCGCCATCCATGGCGATGCCGTAATGCGAGTGGATGGAGTCGCGCGCCGGCGACAGCAGCGCCAAGGGATTGGCGACGCCGCCGACCTCTTTCGGGATGCCGACGATGTGGATGCGGTCGGCCGGCGGCAGCACGGACAGCACCGCCGCCCATGCGGCCTCGGCGGATTGCCTGGTCCACGGCGTCGCGTCGGCGAGCAAGGGGGCGGAATAGTCGCACACGCCGCAGCTCAGCCATTCGATCACCCAATGGTGGAAGGCGCGGCGCCGCATCAACGGTACAAGCATCCTCGGCTCGCCCGTGCCTGCATCCCTCACTTCGACGATCGCAAGGTCGGCTTTTTGCGGCAGGAGCCCTTCGACGATCCCCTCGGCCCAGGCGAAGTGCTGATGGCCGGTGCACACGCCCGTCGCCTCGACACGCAGCCAGAGCGGCTTGGCCGTTTCGAGGCTGGTGTGCAGCTCAGCCACGTAAGCGGTGCTGGCGGCGGCAGCGTGCGGCGCGGTCTCGCTGTCAACCAAGCCCGTCGTCATTGCGGTCATCGGCATTGCCTGGCTTGCCACATCATTCTCCTATCGTCGCTGCACGGCAAGCGTCGCCGCGCGGCGCCAGGCGCCGACCACCGTGGGGCGCTGCTTGCTCGGATGCTTGAGGTTCCACATGCGGTTGGCCGCGAAATACCACGAGGCCACGAGCACAAAGGTCTCGGACACCGCGGCGCCGGCCAGCGACCATGTCGGCGGCGCGACGGCCAACAGGATGCCGATCGTCGCGAGCCCGACAATCGCGCCGGCCATGGTGATGAAGGCGACGATGCGGAAATCGCCGACGATCTCGAGGACCACGCGCGGCATGACATAGGCCATGATCGGCACGAAGTTGGCGATGGCGAAAATTCCGATCAGGCCGACCGAGGCATGCTGCAGGGCCTGGGACTCGATCATCGGCAAGATGAACAGGATACCGCAGCCATAGGCCAGACTGCCGATACCCATGACGAGCGCCCAGATCTTGGCCTGCGCCCATAGGCGGTCGAACTCCTTGTTGCGCACCAGCTTTGCAAGTTCCGGCTGCGCCATGTTCGAGAAGGCAAGGCTGGAAATGCGTAGCGGCGCAAACAGCACCAGCACTGCCGCCAATGGCGCGTAGGCGGCGGGCCCGGCGATGCCCGCGACCAGCAGCGCCAGAGATTGGCCCTGGATGTTGGTGGTGGTGGCACTGAACCCCGACCAGCAGAGCTGCGGCCATAGCTTTGCATAGCGCTGCCAGGTCGGCGCGCGGAAGGAGATGCGCAGCCTGCGCCGCGCCAGTCTCACCAGCACGGCGATGCCGACGATATTGGCCGCGGCAAGCGCGTAGAAGGTGGCCTGAAGCGCATCCGTCAAAAACCAGATCGCCGCCCCCGCGAGCACTATGCCCGCGATCGTGAACAGGGCGTCGCTGATGGAGACGACAAGTTGCATGCGGCGCGCAAAGAATGCCGTGCGCATATGGCTGCGCAGCGACCAGGCGCAGACGAAGCAGGCGGCGCCGATGCCGTTCGGGTCGCCCAGGACGCGCATCAGCAATCCCGTGCCCAGCCCCATCAGCAGCGCCACCACCAGCGCCGCCGATCCGAAGGTCACGTCATGGGCGTTGACGCCGGCGCTGTTGGTGCTCTTGCTCATCCATATGGTGGCGGGAACGGCGGTGAGGGAGCGGATGTACGACAAGCCGACGCCGCCCATCACCATGGCCAGGGCGAAGAGGCCGTAGCCTTCCGCCGACAGAAGATGCAGCAGCGCGATGTTGAGGGCAAAATGGAAGCCGCTCTGCATCGCCTCTCCGCCGATCATCAGCATGAGGCGCCGCACCAGATGGGCCGGGAAGGTGAACTTCACGGGCTCGTCTCCGCCTCGCGGGCAATGTGCGCCAGCCCCTGTCGCGGCGTTGCCGCCTTCAGCTTGTCGGCCACGATCGCCACGATCGCAGCGGCGGCGATGTGTTCGCTGAACACCGCGTCGTAGCGTGCCCGGCCGGCGGCGGCGAAGCCGCGCCAGAGGTCCGGCCGCAGGATGATCTCTGCGAGCTTGCCGGCAAGGGCGGCGGCATTGCCGGGCGGCACATGCCAGCCGGTCTCGCCGTCCGCCACCACTTCCACCAGCCCGCCGATCGCCGACACCAGAGGCGGTCGGCCCCAACCCATTGCCTCGATGGCGACGCGACCAAGCGATTCCGGGCGGCGCGACGGCACCGCCACGATATCTGCCCAGCGATAGTGGTCGGCAGGGTCGGCAACGAATGGCAGCACCTCGACATGCCTGGTCAGACCCATGCGCCCGACCAGTTCGGCCAATGCCTGCTCGCGCTCTGAGCTTTCGAAGGCGCCGCCCACCAGGCGGACCTCTACACGGTCGCGCAACGCAGCGGGGAGCGAGGCGACCGCTTCGAGCAGTACCTCCTGCCCCTTGATGCGATTGATGCGGCCAAGCAGCAGGACCTTGAGCGGCCGGTTGCCGTCATAAGTCGTCGGCAGGGCGGCCACCGGCCCGGCGACGCCGTTATAGACGACATGCGTGCACCGTCCCTTGGCATCGACGGCCGGCGGGTCGCCGAACGTGGCGCGCGTGGCGCGCGAGTTGAAGATCAGGTCGGCCTTGCTCCAGCGCATCAAGGCGACAAGCACCTTGCGCAGGATGCCCTCGGGAATCTCGTGGATGTGCAGCAGAGCCTTGCGCGGCAAAAGCCGCGCCGCCAGCGCATAGTCGGCGATGATCGAAGTGTTGATATAGGTTAGGTCGCTGCCCCGCATGCGCCGCCAGGCGCGCCAGAGCGCCGCCGGCAGCCGCGCAATCTCGACGGTGGCGAGCCTGAGCATCGCCTGGCGCCTGAGCACCCAGAGCGGTTCGAACACGATACGGCTGGCATGCGGCTTGAGGATATTTACAATCGGCCCATCGCGCGGCAGCACGACCTCGATCTCGGCGGCCGGAAACGCGGCGCGCAGCGCAGCCACGCTCTCCGCGAAGCTGCGGTCCGAACCATAGAGCTCATAACCCTGATGAACGCAGGCAATGCGCATCACTATCTTTCTACCTTGCACCCCGAGTCCGCTCAGCACCGGACCCTTCAAGCGCGGAAGAAACTTCATGCCAAATCCGCACGCCGCTCTACCCGGCGATGGCCACTGCAGGCCCGGGAGCAAGGATTATGCCGGGTTCCTGAGCGCCCTGCTGCGACCCTGAACCCCGGCCGTGCCCCGTATCGGTACAGATACGCCGCGAAAGTTGACCGATAATGAAGCAAGCCATGCTTTCTGAAGAGAAATTTTACACCTTCATGCGAGTATTCGCCCTGGGGGTACCTGGCACGCAAGTTGCTGGGCGTGTCATTGACGTAACAACAACCATGACCGGACCCCGGGGATTCCTTTATTTTGAAACCGGAACGACTTTCCAAGCTGATCGAAAAGCCTTCGATCCTGATCCTAGGGACACGCGGCATTCCGGCTTCTCATGGCGGCTTCGAGACCTTTGCCGAGCGGCTGGCGCTTTTCCTGGCCGGACGCGGCTGGAAGGTCGGCGTCTATTGCCAAAAAGAGGTCGAGCGCGTCGGCCAAAGGGTGACGAGCGAGACCTGGCGCGGCATCGAGCTCATCACCATCGAGGTCGCCTCCAAGGGTCCGCGCGCGACGCTGGAATTCGACTGGCAATGCGTGCTCGACGCCGCCAGGCGGCCGGGCGTGTGCCTGGTGCTCGGCTATAACGGCGCGGTTTTCCTGACCTGGCTCAGGCTCATGCGGCGCAAGATCATCACCAATATGGACGGCATCGAGTGGAGGCGGCCGAAATGGGGCCCGGCGGCGCGCAGCTGGTTCTGGCTCAACGAATGGATCGGCGCCTGGCTCTCGCACCGGCTTGTGGCCGACCACCCGGCGATCGCCGATCATCTGGCGACGAGGCGGCCGCGCAGCGCCATCGCCACCATTGCTTATGGCGCGGACCCGGTGACCTCGGCTCCGGAAGAACCCATTCGCGCGCTTGGGCTCGAGCCCGGCAAATATCTGGTCTCGATCGCGCGGATCGAACCCGACAACAACATCCTGCCGATCATCGAAGCTTTCCGCCGCCGCGACCGCGGCGAGATGAAGCTGGTCGTGCTGGGTACGCTCAACGACGAGATCCCCTATCACCGCGCGGTGCGCGAAGCGGCAGGTTCGGTGGTAATGATGCCGGGCGCGATCTATGACCAGGCGACGGTGAAGGCGCTGCGCTACCATGCGCGCGCCTATATGCACGGCCACACCGTGGGCGGCACCAACCCCTCGCTGGTCGAGGCGCTTGCCGCCGGCAACATGGTGATTGCGCATGACAATCGCTACAATCGCTGGGTCGCCGGCGATGCGGCAATATATTTCAACGACACGGACAGCCTGAGCCAACGGATCGACGAGGCGCTGGCCGACGACGCGCTGGTGGCGCGCTGCAGCAAGGCGGCGCGGGCACGCGCCCGCGAGGCTTTCCGCTGGGAAGACGTTCTCACCGCCTATGAGAAGGAAGCGCTGCGGCAGCTCGGTGTTGCCACCGCCGTACCGGCGAAAGCCGACCGCGCCAAGCACGCATGACCGGCTGGTCGCGCCGCCGGATCCTCGGCGCGGCGCTGGTCGCGGCAACAGCACCACTGGCGACTGCGATTCCGCCACTCTCATCTTCCGCGCGAGCCGCCGGCGCATGGCCTTTCAGGCGCGGCGTCAACACCTGGCCGTGGTTTGCCTTAACGCGGGAATTTCCCGCGCCCCGCACCGACTATGACTGGCGGCCCTTCCAGCCGCAGCGGCCGGTGCCGGCGCCGGCCGACCTTGCCCGGCTGCGCGCCAGCGGGCTCGATTTCATCCGCCTGCCTGTCGATCCGGGCCCGTTCCTGGCCGCCGACGCGGGCCAGCGCGCCGAGCTGATGGCGATGCTGAGTGCGGCGGTCGAGGCGGCGCTCGCAGCCGATCTCGCCGTCATCGTCAACGTGCAGGCCAATGGCGCCACGCATTTTTGGAATCCCGACCGCATGTATTCCAGCACTGCCGCGCCGGAATTCGCGCGCTACCAGGTCTTCGTCGGCGAGGTTGCCGGCATGCTGGCGGACATGGCGCCGGCCAAAATCGCGCTGGAGCCGGTCAACGAGCCGCCGCAGGACTGTGCCTCCGAGGCATGGCCCAAGGTGCAGGCGGCGCTGCTGACCGCAGCGCGCGGCTCGGCGAAAAACCTGCCGCTGCTCGTCACCGGTGGCTGCGGCTCGATGGTGCGGGGCTTGACGGCGCTGGATCCGGCACCGCTGGCGGCCTTCGAGCCGATCCTGTTCACTTTCCACTTTTATGAGCCTTATCTGTTCAGCCACCAAGGCGCGCCATGGATGCGCGAGCCGGTCTACCGCGCGCTGAACAACGTGCCATGGCCGGCCTCCGCCGGAACGCTGGAAGGGACCCTGGCCTCGGTCAGGGCAAGGATGGCGCAGGACACGAAATGGTCCGACGAGGCCAAGAAAGCCGCCTACGAAGAGACGGAAAAGGTGCTCAAAGTCTATTTCGATGCGCAGCCCGACCGCCGCTTCATCGATGGCTATCTCAAGCAGGTGAGCGACTGGGGAGAAGCCCATGACATCGCGCGCGAGCGCATCATCATGGGCGAGTTCGGCGCGTTGCGCACCGATGCCCGCTACACCGCCGCTCCCAATCCCGACCGCGCGCGCTACGTCGCCGATGTCCGGCAGAGCGCTGAGGCCTTCGGCTTTGCCTGGGCATTCTGGAACCTGTTCGACGGCATGGGCATGATGGACGACATCACGCGCGCGCTCGACCCGGCGATTGTCGAAGCGCTGGGACTGAGGATGCCGCACGCTTAAGTTGTTGAATCACCAAACCGCACTGAGCGTTTGGTTTATGCGGGTCGAGCGAAGTCCGCATTCCTTCGGAACGCCGAGCGTGCCTTGGATACGCGCTAGGGGTGCGCCCAAAGCTCGGGCGCTACGCCCGCGTCCTTTGACGCACCGACGCCGGCCGATAAAGCGCCAGCGCGATGACCACGAATTTGGTCATCAGCGTCGTCTTGGAGGCGATGCTTTCGGAGGTGTTGATCAGGATGAGCCAGCCCAGCATCGGCAGCCAGATGCCGGCATGGCAGCGGCGCGCGATCTCGTGCATGAACAACGCGAAGCCGAAGAAGATCAGGAGCGTGAAAAAGGCCCCCTGGTAGAGCGTCAGACGCAGGACCGGGTTTTCGATACCCTGCTCCAGGCCGCTGATGCGGCGCATGCTGTCGAGCAGATCGACATCGGGCCCGACGATCAGGTCGCGCAGTTCAAGATGCCTGAAGAGATCGAACATCTCGACGCGGGCATTGGCGCTGCCGCTGTCGGAGACGAAACGTTCGAGCAGCGCGTCGAAGAAGCCGTAATAACCGGCCAGCGCGATGGCCAGCGGCAGGAGCGCGGCGAGCATGATCAACAGCGCGGCGCCCAAGAGGTTGACGCGCCCGGTCCTGAGCTGCGCCAGGCCCTGGATCAGCAGATAGACGCCGCCGAGCAGGATCGTCAGCACCATGCCCGAGCGGCCGCCGAAGGCGACCAGCGCGCAGAACTGCAGGCCGACAAGCGCCAGCCTGAGCGGCGTCGACAGGGAACGCGAACCCGACAGAAGCGACAGCACATAGATAGAGGTGACCGTTGCATTGGAGAGCGGGTGCCCCTGCAGCGCCGTCGAGCGCAGGTCGTTGACGAACACCGCGCCGTCGAACCTGTAGGGGAACACCAGATGCTTGGTGCCGAACTCGAACAGCGCCAGCAGCGCATTCGCCGTCATGACGGCATGGATGACGAGCTGCAGCCAGGCAAAGGTCTTCTCGTCATCCTCGCTGAGCAGCAGCACTAGCAGCGCCGGGGCGACGAACGTGTCGATCATGCCGGCCATGCCGGGGCGCTGCCTGAGGATGACGACAAAGAGAAGCACCGTTGCGATCACCGCCATCAGCATCGTTGCCGGCCGCTTGTTGGTGACGTGGACCACATAGCCGACCGGATTGCCGAAGGTGCAGGATCGCCAGATGAAGATGAGCACGAAAAGATAGGTAGACGGGTGGATTTTGCTCAGCGCGCTGCCTTGCAGGCCGTCGTAATTATAGCCGGCCAGCCACAGCATGCCCCCGGAGACGGAAAACAGAAGCAGCACCGCCAAGGTGATGCCGATCCGGGTCAGCGCATCGACGGAGACGATGCGCCGGCCGGCCATGCCGTAACCCGAAGCGGGAACAGGCCGGGCAGGACCGGCCGGGATCGAGGCCATGTCAGGCCGCCTCGTCGACCAGCATGGCGCCCGTCGGCAGCCGCCCCATGACCGAGACGGCTTCGGAGGTTGAGGCGACGTCGCGCAGCGGCGTTGCGTTCAGCCTGGCCACGAGCAGGATCTCGTCGGCCATGGCGACCAGCGGCAGAACGTTGAGGTCGTCGGCCAGCGCGCCGCCGTCGACGACGACGAGCTCGAAATTGTGATTGGCCTCGGCCAGCATGCGGTGGGCGAAATAGAGCGCCTGGGCTTCCTGGAACACCGCCGTCGGCCGGCCTCGGCCGACAAGCGCCACCGAACTGCCGGGGGCATAACGGCTGACGGCTTCGAGCGGATATTCGCCACGCAGCACGTCGAGTACGCCGGGCTGCGGGTCTTTCTGGCCCTTGCCGGCATTGATGTCGATGAACAGCACGCGCCGGCCCCTGGCCGCCGCGGCGTTGGCGAGCTGCCATGCAACCCTCGACCGCTGCGCCTTGTCCTCAGGCGGCGACGCCACCAGGATCGAGGGCACCAGCGGCCAATCTGGCGGGCGCCTGGTGGCGGCGGCGATGCGTTGCAGCGCCAGTCCGGCAACGGCGTCGGTCTTTTGGGCGGCCGCGCCGGAGCGGCGGCGTCCCCTGCCCGGCAGCACGCCAAGCACCGGCGCTTCGATGGCCGACTGCATCTGGTTGGAGGAAAGCACGGTCGGCGAAAGATATTCGGCGATCAGCGCCATGCCGATGCCCAGCGCCAGTCCGCCGAAGATAGCGCCGAAGACAAGCAACCCCTTCGGCGGCCAGCTCTTCTTCAGCGCCGGCATGGCCTGCGAGATGATGCGGGCATTGGTGCTGTTGACGTTGGTCTGCTCGCGCGTTTCCTGGGCGCGCTGCAGGTAATTGGCATAGACGGTGCGCACGGCATCGAGATCGCGCTGCAGCTCGCGCAGCTTGACCGACGCCTGGTCGGTGTCGAGGGACTTGCCCTTCAGCGACACCATCTTGGCCTCCAGTTCCTTCTGGTTGGCCAGGGCGCGCTCATAATCTGTCTCGGCGGCGGCGACGAGGCGGCCGAGCTCACGAGAAATCAGCTTGCGCAGGTCGCTCAATTGCTGCTGCGCCGAGATCATCGAAGGATGGCGCGGCCCGAGCGCGGTGCCGAACTGCGACATCTGATCGACGAGCGTCGCCTCCTGCGCCCTGAGGCTGGCGATGACCGGCGAGCGCATCGCCTCGGAGGTCGCGTCCGGCGCGCTGCCCTGCCGGCGCAGTTGATCGACCTGCGCCTTGAGCTGCGCCGTTCGGGTCTGGGCGGCGGTCAGCTGCGTGTTGAGGTCGGTCAGTTCCTGGTCGCTCACCAGGTTGCCGGCGGCCATCACCATGTTGTGCTCGGCCTTGTAGGTCTCGACGGCGTTGGCAGCCTGCTCGACGCGCTTGCGCTGGTCTTCCAGCCGGGCGCTGATCGCATCGGAGGCGTCGGCGGCGGCTTTCGAACGCGCCGCCGCCTGATCGTCGAGATAGGCCTGAGCGATGGCGTTGGCGAGCTTCGCCGCGAGGTCGGCGCTCTTGGCGGTGACGATGATGTTGAGGACCAGCACCTTGTCGTCGCGCTTCACGGCAAGGCGGCGGCGCAACGCGTCGAGCGTCTCAGCCGTCCTGTCGCCGTCGTCGGAGCCGAAGACCGTGCCCAGCCAGCGGTCGAGCACGCCCTGCCCGTTGAATTCCGGGTTGTGGGTCAGATCGGTCGCCGCGATGGCGCGCAGAAGGACGCTGTTCGATTGCGCCACGCTCACCTGGCTTTCGACCTGGGTGATGCCGCCGTCCGGCGAAATGCGGCTCGGATTGACGTCGTTGGTGACGACCTGGAGATCCTGCGGATCGATGATGATCTGTGCCGTCGAGGAGTAGAGCGCCGGCGTCAGCATCGTATAGACAAGCGTCACCGCGGTGAGCAGCGCGACGGTGAGAAGGATCAGGAAACGGCGGCGCAACAGGATGCGGCCGAGATCGCCGAGCTCGACGGTGGCTTGCGCGGGCGCGGGCGCGTAATAGGCGGGCGCCGGCGCAATCGCCTCCGGAGCGTTCTGCTGAGGCACCATGAGCAGGGGTGGTTGCAAAGGTCGCTCCGACAACGCTCCATCGGCCGGCAAAGATGACAATGCGGCGTTGGCCTAGCTATTCCCGGCAACGATTAAAACACTGTTAATTATGTTCTTAAATTGATGCGGCCGCGGCACGAAGTTTGCACCGACAGAGTGCAAGTTAAGTGCAACCAAATCAGGAGACATCGTGCGCATGCGGCGGGACCTTGACCTGGCGGACCGGCTCGCCAGCCCCGGACGTGAGTCGCTCCGGTGTCGGCCATGCGCCTGACCCTGCGCCTCAACGGCGATCGCGTGCGCGCTTTTCATGTGGCGCTAGCTGAACGTCTGTCGCGGCTGCCCGGCGTGGAGCTTGCCGTGGACTCCCGTCCGGCGCCCGGCGGTGTGCCGCGCAGTGCCGAAGCACTGTTCCAGCTTGAGACGCTTATCCACCGGCTGCCCGCCGATGGGACGGCAAAGCGTGTGCCACTTTCGACACTGGCCAGCCATGCGAGACCATCCGGGCCGGCCGATCTCACGATCGATCTCGTCGGCGACGTCGAGCCGCAGGGCCGACGGGTCTGGCGCCTGGCCTATGACGGCGTCTGCGGCGAGGAGGCCCTGCTGGCGCTGATCCTTGCCGGCCGCACGCCGCGCGTCCGTCTGGAACAGAACGGCGCGACAGTTTCCGAAGGACGGCTCGGCACCGAATATCACGGCATAGCGCTGGCTTCCTTCCAGGACATGCTGGCGCGCACGGCCAGCCTGATCGTCGCGGCGGTCAACGGCGCGGCGCGCTCCCCGCTTCCGGTGCTGCCCGAACCGTTGTCGGAGGCGCCGGCGCCGGCCTTGCCGTCGGCCACGAAGATCGGGGTGCGTGCGGCCAAGGCAACAGCGCGCCGGATCGTGCAGCAGATCTATCATCTTTGCTACAACGCCCCGCACTGGCGGGTCGGCTGGCGCAAGACTGGAGGCCGGGACCTCTACGAGCTGCGCGCCCATCCGCAATCGGGCTGGCGCGACTTGCCCGACGACGGCAGCCGCTTCTACGCCGACCCGTTCCCCGTGCTTTACCGCGGCCAGGTGACATTGTTCGTCGAGGACTACATCCACCGCACCGGCAAGGCGATCCTGTCGGCGGTGGCCTTTGGTCCGTCCGGACCAGTCGGCACTCCGAAGCCGGTGCTGGAGCTGCCTTACCACCTCTCCTACCCCTTCGTGTTCGAGCGCGACGGCGAGATCTGGATGGTGCCGGAGAGTTCGGCCAACCGGACCGTCGACCTCTACCGCGCCACCGCTTTCCCGGGCGGTTGGGTCAAGGAAGCGACGCTGCTGTCGGACATCATCGCCAGCGACGCCACGCTCACCGAGCATAGCGGGCGCTGGTGGATGTTCGCCACCGTGCGCGACGGCGGCGGCGCCTTCTCGGACCAGCTGCATCTGTGGTCGGCGCCGGATTTCCGCGGGCCGTGGACACCGCATCCGAAGAACCCGTTGCTGATCGACATCGCCTCGGCGCGACCGGCGGGCCGCATGGTCGGACGCAACGGCCAGCTCCTGCGCCCGGTGCAGGACTGCCGCAGGAGCTATGGCGCCGCGCTCGGCATCGCGCGCGTCACGCAGCTCGACGAGAGCGGCTTCGAGCAGGTCGTCGAAACGATCCTCAACCCCAGTGCCGGCTGGGCCGGCCGCAAGTTGCACACGCTTAACGAGGCGGGCGGACTGGAATTCATCGACGGTTCGGCAATGGCGCCGCGCTGGAAACGCACACAGATACAGGACCCCATGCCTACGGCCGGTGGAGAAAAGACATGAGCATCGCAGAAGATCGCGAAACGCCTGCCGTGACCGCCGTTCGGACCGAGGTCGAAGTGGCGATCGTCGGCGCGGGACTCGCCGGAACCGTGCTGGCTCTGTCGCTCGCCAGAGCGGGCCGCAAGGTCGCATTGGTCGATCCGCATCGCATCCACCATGACGAATTCCGGGCCGAGAAAACCCGCGCGGAGCAGATGGGATTGTTCGAGAAGCTCGGGCTCGGCCCGGTTTTCAGGTCGCTCGTCACGCCGATGACGGATCTCCATATTTTCCGCTTCGGCCAGTTGTTCGAGCGCAAGCAGGCCTGGGAATACGCCTTTTCCTACACGCCGCTGGTCAACGGCCTGCGCGCCGCGCTGCCGCCGGAAGTGCCGCTGACGGTAGGCAAGGTCGCCGAAGTCTCGACGGGACCGGACCGGCAGCGCCTGGTGCTCACCGACGGCTCAGTGATCGAAGCCCGGCTCTTGGTGGTAGCCACCGGTTACAGCGAGGCGGTGCGGCGCGCCATCGGCGCCGAGCGCATCGAGGAATCGAAGGCGCATTCGCTGACGATGGGGTTCGACCTGGCGATCTCGCCACAGGAATTCGGCCTGCAGTCCCTCACCTTCTACGGGAGGCAGATCGCCGACCGCATTGCCTTCCTTACCATCTTCAGGATCGGCGAGCGGATGCGGGCCAACATGTTCGTCTACCGGACCGTCGCCGATCCGTGGGTGCGGGCGTTCCGCGAAAACCCGCAAAAGATGCTGCTGGAACTGATGCCGGAGATAGCCGCGCGATGTGGCAACTTCGCCGTCGCCAGTGAGGTGGAAGTGAGGCAGGTCAGCCTGACGACGACGCGGGGGCACCGCCGCGACGGCGTCGTCTTCATCGGCGATGCGTTCGCCACGACCTGTCCAGCGCAAGGCGACGGCATCCACCGCGTGCTTACCGATGTCGATTGCCTCAGCTCGACGCATATCCCCGCCTGGCTCGAAACGCCCGGCATGGCGGCCGACAAGATCTGCGCCTTCTACGACGATCCGGTCAAGATCGCTGCCGACGAAAGAGCCATGCGGGCCAGCATCTATGCCAGGCGGATCACCACCGAGACCGGGCTGGAATGGCGCCTGCGCCGCCTGCGCAACAACACTGCGCGGCACCTGATGATCTTCGCCCGCCGGTTTCGGGAAGCGGGAAAACCGAGCGACGCCAGGCTTGGCGTAACAGGGGTTGCTTTCGACCGCTCCGACGAGGCAGGTCAGGAATTGCCCGCCGGGCCGCGCTTGGGAACATAATATTGAGCGAGCTTACGAATCCGTAAGTCGCGCTTCATGGCGAAGCTGGCTTAATTTTCACGTGAGCAGTGTCTCCTGCTCGGCGGGACAGCACTCCCGTCGCACGAACGGCCCGCTGCCGCCTCTATCGTTTCGGCAGCGGGCTATCGTCAAACGGCAAGCAATCTTCCGATCGTTTCAGCCGCCCGTGATATCCGCTTGAACGCCCGGCACGCGCGCCGACGGATCGGCGCCTTCCCGCGCACGGTTGGCGCCATCCTGCGCTTCGCCCTATCTTGGGATTGCACAAGGATGGCGACCATGACCCGCATCCGGGCGATGACGAGGAACGACCTTGCCGATGTCTCGCGGCTGCTCGGCCAATCCTGGCGGCGGACCTATGCGCCGATCATGGGCGACGAGACCGTGGCCAGGCTCTCCGATGAAAGGCACGCGCCGGAAAGGCTCGCGGCCGAGCTCGACGACGAGGACAAGATGTCCTTCGTCGCCGAGCGCGCCGACGGCTCGATTGCCGGCTATGCCATGGCGGCAATGGACGCAAAAGGCGATGTGATGCTGCAGCGGCTCCACATCGAGCCGCAGGCGTTCGGCAGCGGTCTTGCGGTCGACCTTCTGCATGCGGTGCTTGCCGCCCATGCTGGTATCCCCAGCATCGCGCTGGAGGTGATAGAAGGCAACGACCGCGCGATCGCCTTCTACCGCAAGCACGGCTTCGAGGTGATCGAACGCCGGGAAGCGGCCCACGGCGTCGGCGGTCACGCCTCGCTGATCATGCGCCGCATGCTGCCGATGGCTTAGAGCTTTGTTTTTGCCGCAATTCCAGGCGGAAAACCGCTCACACTTTTCCTGGAATTGCTCTAGATCAGGCAGCGGCTCGCATGCGCAACGCCTGCATGACGCTTTCCTCAAACAGCCCAGGCACCCTGCCCGCTTCGGCCAGCTGAGCCGCATCCCAGCTTCGGCTCAGGCTGCCGTCGGCGATCAGCACCGCGCGGTTGCAGAGCGCCGGCACGGCCTCCACCACATGGGTCGAGACGAGGGCGGCATGCCGCCCGCTCGCGCAGAGCGCGGTGATCACGCGTTTCACCTCCCAGGCGGCGACCGGGTCGAGGCCGTTCAGCGTCTCGTCGAAGATCAGAAGCGGCGGCCGGCCGAGAAGCGCTGCGACGATCGCGATCTTGGCTCGCGTGCCGAGCGAATATTCGGCGATCGGGCGGTCGATCCAGCGCCCTAGCTGGAGCCGCTCCAGGAGGTCGCCGCTCGGCAGGTCGCCGCTTGTCAGGTCGTTTGGCGCGCAGCCACGGATCGAGGCGACGAGCTCGATGTACTGGCGTCCCGAAAGCGGCGCCGGCAGTTCGTGCGGCTCGATGGCGAGGCCGAAGCCGGCTTTGGCGCGTTCCGGCGCGGCGGCGAGGTCGATGCTGTCGATCGCCACGCTGCCGCCGATCAACGGGATCTGGCCGGTAATCGCCCTGATGAGCGTCGACTTGCCCGAGCCATTGGCACCGAGCAGGCCGACTATATCGCCGCGATGAAGCGAAAGATCGATATCGCGAACGACAATGCGCCCGCGATAGCCGGCGCTGAGCTCTTCAACGGTGAGGACTTCAGCCATTGCGATACCTCTGTCGGGTTCGGTGCCACAAGAAAAACACCAGCGCCGCCAGGCCGATCAGCACGGTACGGCCATATTCGAGCGTCTCGTAGCCGGCATAGGCGAGCGCGCCGGCGAAACTCAGCATTGCGACGAAGGGCGCGTTGAGGAAATAGGCGCCGAACACCGCATAGGCGCCGTTCAGCACCAGCAGCCAAAGGCCGCTCGCGACCGGCACCGACCAGGCCGATGGCTCGGCCGCGAGCGCCGCGCCGGCCGGCAGCAGGAAGAAGACGAGCGACAATTGCAGCGGCAATCGCACCAGGCGCAGCCATACGCGGGTAAAGCCGATGGGCGCCGTGCGCAGCACCGGCGAGCCGAGCGGCTGGCATCGCAGGCTGAGCATGAAAACAAAAATGCCGCCCGCCAGGCCTGCGACAGCCGCCGGCCCAGCCGTTCGGCCGGCCAGGCTGGCCCATGCGCCAAGAATGGCCGCAAGCCCGAGCAGCAGGCTGGCGGCCGCCAGCTTCCAAGACGGCCGTATATTGCCGGCCGGCAGTTTCCAGGCCCAGCTGGAAAGCCAGCTTGGACGCGCCTGGTCGAGGCGGCGCAGCCAGGGCCTTCCGACCGGCGCCGCCTCGCTCGCCGCAGCGACGGCAAGGCGCGGCCGCCGCCGCAGGCGCCAAAAGGCTGCCATGCCGAAGCTCAAGGCAAACAGGATGGCCGCGCCCAAGCCCCAGGCCGGCGCCAACGGCTTTCCGATGACGGCGCAGGCGAAGCCAACCTCCGTGGCGATCATCAGCGTGAGTGGAAGGCCGAGCGCGAAGGCTCCTACCGCCGCCATGCGACGGCGCTCCGCCGAAGCGAGCGGCAGCGCCTTGAGGAAGGGGGCAAAGGCGCGAGAAAGGCAAAGCCGCGACATTGCATTGCCCGCCAGGCATCCCAGCGCGGCGAAAGCGACTGGCAGTCCAAGCATCCAAAGAAGCTGGTCGTGCCGCAGTTTCGGACCCGCGGCATGCAGGGCGACGACGATATCCGCAACCGCATAGGCCAGAAGTCCACCGCCGCCGAGCGCAATCCAGGCGCGATCGCGGCGCCGCGTTGCGCGCAGACCGGCGACCAGCTCGCGCCAGAGCAATATCAGGACAAGCCTGTCGTGCCGCATTGGCCGTCACCACAGTGGAATCGCCGCCGGCAAGAATGGCGACGATTGCGCCGTCAATAGGGCCAGCGCTGGACGCATTCACGCCCGGCCCTATAATTTAGCCGGATCGAAAATTCGGCGGAGCAAGACGCATGAGTCTCGGCAGACAGAAACTCGGCAGCCAAGGGCTCGAAGTCTCTGCCATCGGCCTCGGCTGCATGGGCATGAGCCAGGCCTATGGTCAGGCCGACGAGGCGGAGTCGATCGCGACGATCCACCGGGCGATCGAGCTCGGCTGCACTTTTCTGGACACGGCCGAGATCTACGGCCCCTTCGTCAATGAGGAGCTGCTTGGACGCGCGCTGAAAGGGCGGCGAGATCAGGTGACGATCGCGACGAAATTCGGCTTCCGCATCGTCGACGGCAAACAGGCCGGCCTCGACAGCCGGCCCGAGCATATACGCGAGGTGGTCGACGCTTCGCTCTCGCGGCTCGCCACGGACCGCATCGACCTCCTTTACCAGCACCGCGTCGACCCCGCCGTGCCGATGGAGGATGTCGCGGGCGCGGTCGGCGAACTGGTGGCCGAAGGCAAGGTGCGCTTCTTCGGCCTGTCGGAAGCGGGCATTGCCAACATCCGCCGCGCGCATGCCGTGCATCCCGTCTCGGCGCTGCAGAGCGAATATTCGCTTTGGGAGCGCAACCTCGAGCCCGAGATCATCCCGGCGCTGAAGGAGCTCGGCATCGGCCTGGTGCCGTTCGCGCCGCTCGGCCGCGGCTTCCTCGCCGGCGACGTCAAGCGCGCGGAAGACTATCCGGAGGGCGACTTTCGGCGCGGCGATCCGCGCTACCAGGGCGAGAATTTCGACCTGAATGTAGCGGCAGCGGCCACGGTGCGCGACATCGCCGACGCCAAAGGCGTCAAGCCCGGCCAGATCGCGATCGCCTGGCTGCTCGCCAAGGGCCCGGATTTCGGCATCGACATCGTGCCGATCCCCGGCACCAAACGCCGAACCTATCTGGAGGAGAATGTCGCGGCAGCCGACATCACGCTCGACGCCACCGAGATGCTGGGGCTCGACATGGCGCTGACGCCCGATAAGGTGTCGGGACCGCGATACAATGAACGGACGATGTCGTTGGTGGACCGGTAAAAGCTGGCTGGGCTAATCTCTCCTCGGTATTGGGCAACGGCCCTACTTCTTCTTGCAGTCCGCCATCGCCTCCATTGCCTTCCTCGCTTCGCCCTCGCTGGCATATTTCTTCTTGCCGAGATCGACGACAAGCGTGCCGTCGGGCTTCTTGGGCACGATCTCGCATTGCTTCGACACGGCGTCCCTGGCGACCCAGTATTGCTCGGCTGCCATGACAGGCAGGCTCATGATGCCGGTGGCGAGGATTGCGACGGGGATGGTGCGAACCATTGCGGATCTCCATGGCTCTGGGTTGGAACGCAACGCGAAACAAGCGGGCGCCGATTGGGCGAGGCCCGACACGGTGCCTTTTGGAGAACGCCCTGTCCGCCGCTGTGTTCCGGCGGCTCAGGCGCGCGAATGCGGATCGATGCTGTAAGGATGCACCGGATAATCCGGTCCGATCGCCTCGCTGACGCGCCCCATCCAGGCATCGACCGCGGGATAGTCGGCGAGCGAGAAACCGCAGTCTTCGGCGCGGTGGCTGTAGGCGTAGACGGCGATGTCGGCGATGCTGAGCGCATTGCCGACCAGGAATTGCGTGTCGGCCAGGCTACGCTCCAGCGCACCCAGCGCGCGCACGCCCGCCTCGCGCTTGCCGGGAGCCAGCGCCTTGTTGCACTCCAGGCGGCCGGTCAGCGTCCAGTAGCGCAACGAGCCGATGACGGGCTCGACATGGTACTGCTCGAAGAACAGCCACTGCATCACCTTGGCGCGGGCAAAGCGGTCCGACGGAAGGTAGGGCGTGCCCTCGGCTAGATAGGTCAGGATCGCGTTCGACTCGGCGATCGCCTCGCCGTTTTCCAGTCCGAGCACGGGCACCGCGCCCGCCGGGTTGAGCTTCAGGAAGGCCTCCGTGTGGCTCTCGCCCTCGAAGATCGAGACGATACTGGTTTCGTAGGCGATGCCCAGCAGGCCGAGCAGGACGCGAATTTTCCAGGCATTTTGCGAAGGGAGATAGTCATAGAGCGTGAGCATGGCGGTCCTCCATTGGTGGGACTGCTTCGCATAGAGAACGAAGGAGCACCACCCGATTCAGGCACTGCTGCCAAGAGGGATATCAGCGGCGTTGATGCCTCACCGCCTTGCAATATCCTTCGCCACCGCCTGCGCCTCTATGCCGATCTCGCGCAGCAGGCCGGTGACCGGATTGTAGAAGCCGAGAAGATAGATGCCGAGCTGCGTCGCGCGGGCGTTCACGCCGCTCTTGTCCGGCCTGAGCTCAGCCGGCAGGAAGGCGTCGTAGCCCGGACGGTAGCCGGTTGCGAAAATCGCCGCGTCGAACTTCTTCTCCACCCCGTCGGCGAATTTCACGCCGTCCCGGGTGAAGCCCGCAACGTCCGGCGCAATGCTGATCCGACCCTGCTTGATCGCCGCCACCGTGCCGACATCGATCACCGGGATGCGGCCGGCATCGATCCCTTGCAGGATGCCCTGCTTCGGCCGGACGATCCCGTATCGCTCCAGCCGCCCCAGCGCCAGATCGAGGATCTTGGGAAACATCCAGTCGTTCAGCGCCCGCGGCATCGGCCGGCTGGCGATGCCCACCATCTGGATCGGCAGGCCGAACAGCTGGCGCGGCACGATGTGGACGCCCTTGCGCACCGAGATGGTCGGGTGGGCGCCGCTCTCGGCAAGATCGAGCGCGATCTCCGCGCCCGTGTTGCCCATGCCGACGACCAGCACGTTTTTGCCGACATAGGGTGCTGCCTCTGTGTAGGCGGCGCTGTGCAGCACCTTGCCCCCGAAAGCTTCGACTCCGGAGAAGCTCGGCATGACCGGTTGGGCGTTGTTGCCGGTGGCGACGACAATTTTGCGGGCATTGAAGAGCCCGGCATCGGTCTGGACCAGCAGGCTCTCGCCTTCGCGGCGGACCGATTTAACCGTGACGCCGAAGCGCGTCCTGAGTCCGAAACGCTCGGCATAAGCCTCGAGATAGGCCACGACCTTCTCGCGTGGCACATAACGCGGATAGCTCCTCGGAAACCGCACGAAGGGCAGCGACGAGAGGGATTTCACCGTGTGCAGGTGCAGCCGCCGGTAATGCCGGCGCCAGGACGGCGCAACCTCATCGGCCCTTTCAAGAATGATGAAATCCTGCCCAGCCTTTTTGAGGCAGGCGGCAACGGCGAGCCCGGCAGGGCCGGCGCCGACGATGACGACATTGGTATCCAAAGGCCTCTCCTCCCGCCCAAGCGGCAAAAGCTAAGACGGGAGGTGTGCGGCGACAAGTAGGGAGAAGCACCTAGAGGTGGCGCTCTACTCCACGGCCGGCGCCTCGGGCTCGTCCTCGGGAGGTTCTAGGATTTCGATCAGTTTCGCCACGCGGGCGCCGGGCATGGCGTGGCCTTCATTGACGAGCGCCTCGTCGGCGCCGATCCAGGCGAAGGCCTCGCGCAATTCCTCGAGGCTGGCGCCGGTGAGCGCGATATCGGCGATGACGGCCTCGTCGACCGGTCCAAGCACGGAAATGATCTCATTGCGGGTCATCTTGTCCTCCCCCATGGGTCGAGACGATTGCCCAAGGAAACGATCGACCGGTGGGGCGGGTTCCGAAAATCCGCGGGCCGGCTTCTTCCAAAGGAGGCCCAATGCTATGGCTCGCCTATGAAGCCAGCCCTTCTCTTTGCCGCCCTGCTCCTGTCCACGCCGGCACTTGCCGATTGGAAGCCCATCGAGAAGATCGAGACTTATGCCGTCTCAGGCGAAAGCGCTGAGCAGCTCTACCTCTCGATCGGCGAGAATGGACCGAAGGTCGGCACGGATTCGGCCGGCAACGCCCGGCGGGTCATCGCGCACACTTTTTTCAAGCTGACCTGGCAGCGCGACTACCAGCCCCAAGGCGATGCCTGTGTGCTGAAGACGGCGCGGCCGAAGCTGATCATCACCTACACGGTGCCCAAGCCGGCGGGAAAACTTGGCTCAGCATTGCAGGCGCGCTGGGACACATTCGCCGCCGGGCTGATCGCGCATGAGAAGGTGCACGGCGCCGGCATCGTCGACATGGTGGACAAGATCGTCGCCTTCAGCACCGGCCTCACGGCCGAGAACGATCCCGGCTGCAAGAAGATCCGGGCGGAGCTGACGGCCCATCTCGACCAGCTCTCCAAGGCGCAGCGCCAGGGCAGTCGCGACTTCGACAAGGTGGAATTCGGACAGGACGGCAACATGCTGAAGCTGATCGCGGCGTTTCTGGGCGGAGGCTGAGAACGAAGGCATGAGCGGCAGCGACCGCCCTGCTCTTGCGCTATGGCGGAAGTAATGCGCGTCCTGGACGGATAGCGGCCAAATCCCGTCGGCGATGTAAATCGGCGGGAGTCGGCTTTTCCCGGACACGCTGAAATCTATTACATTAACGAGTTCTAATATTCACCGGCAGTCATTTGAAAGATGGGTCGGCGGTCCTTCGGCAACTGGCTGGATCCACTTCGCTTCAGCGCAGCCTTCGCTCAACTGTCTTCAACCACGAAAGTAAGCAAGGCGCGCCGCCGCTTTACAGGCGGATGTGGTAGCGCTACCGTTTCACAGTCGCGTGACCCGGGGGGAGCTGGGGCAATGTCGCCGACGCCAGTGGTGGGTGCTTGCCGGCATCCGTTTCAGCCACACCTTGATTGGAACGGCTCCCCGCGAGATTCGCAGGGACCATCGGGAGGAGTTCGATGGCGTCTGTCGCGATTGGCGATGTCTACAAATCGTTCGGGGCCGCCCAGATCCTGCATGGCGTCAGCATCGACATAGACGACGGTGAGTTCGTCACGCTGGTGGGACCCTCTGGCTGCGGAAAATCGACGCTTCTCAGAATGATTGCAGGCCTGGAAAAAATCTCGCGGGGACACATCTCGATCGGCAGCCGTATCGTCAATGACGTTGCGCCGAAGGAGCGCGACGTCGCCATGGTTTTCCAGAACTACGCGCTCTACCCGCATATGACGGTTGCCGAGAACATGGCGTTCTCGCTCATGCTCAAGGGTGTCCCGAAGGCTGAAAGCGATGCCGGGGTGAAGCAGGCGGCCGAAATCCTCGGGCTGGTGCCGCTTCTGTCGCGCTATCCCCGCCAGCTTTCGGGCGGCCAGCGCCAGCGCGTCGCGATGGGCCGGGCAATCGTGCGCAATCCGCAGGTGTTCCTGTTCGACGAGCCGCTCAGCAATCTCGACGCCAAGCTGAGGGTCCAGATGCGGGCCGAAATCAAGGAACTGCACCAGCGGCTGAAGACCACCACGGTCTATGTCACCCACGACCAGATCGAGGCCATGACCATGGCGGACAAGATCGTGGTCATGCATGACGGCCTCGTCGAGCAGATCGGACCGCCGCTCGAGCTCTACGACCGGCCGAACAACCTGTTCGTGGCAAGCTTTATCGGCTCGCCCGCCATGAACCTGCTCAAGGGCGCATTCGCCAATGATGGCCCACCGTCGTTCAGGGGCGCGGGAGGCATTTCCGTGCCTTTGCGGAAGCCTCCCTCCATCGGCAACGGCGAAGCCATGGTGCTCGGAGTACGACCCGAGCATCTGCGGCTGGCCGACGACGGCATTCCGGTCAAGGTGGCGGTGATCGAGCCGACCGGGTCGGAAGTGCAGATCATCGGCCGGACGGCCGGCGGGGAGGACATCGTCGCCAATTTCCGCGAGCGCCATTCCTTCGCGCCGGGAGAAACCATTCGGCTGTCGGTCGACCCTGGCCCGATCCACCTGTTCCACGGCGAAACCGGCAAGCGAATCGAGACGGCGCGATGAAAACCAGGCAACGACAGAGCAACAGGAGGAAACAAGAATGAAGTTCACCAGACGCGATGTAATCCGCACGACCGCAGCCGCGGCGGCCGGAGCCCTGGGCAGCCGCTTCGTCGGCTCGAGCGCTTTCGCCCAGGAAGGCCTGACATACAAGCCCGAGGAAGGTGCCAAGCTCAGGCTGCTGCGCTGGTCGCCCTTCGTGCAGGGCGACGAGGATCAGTGGCTGAAGAATACCAAGCGGTTCACCGAGGCGACGGGCGTGGAGGTGCGCGTCGACAAGGAAAGCTGGGAAGACATCCGTCCCAAAGCGGCGGTCGCCGCCAATGTCGGCTCCGGCCCCGACCTGATGTTCGTCTGGTTCGACGACCCGCACCAGTATCCCGACAAGCTGCTCGATGTGACGGAACTGGGTGATTATCTCGGCAAGAAGTATGGCGGCTGGCATGACGGCCCGAAACAATATGCGACGCGCGAGGGCAAGTTCATCGGCTTGCCGCTGGCCACCATCGGCAACGCCATCGTCTACCGCGAAAGCTGGGTCAAGGAGGCAGGCTTCTCCGAATTCCCCAAGGACACGGCCGGTTTCCTGGAACTTTGCAAGGCGTTGAAGGCGAAAGGCCATCCCGCCGGCTTCACCCATGGCCACGGCGTTGGCGACGGCAACAATTACGCACATTGGCTGCTGTGGAGCCACGGCGGCCAGATGGTCGACGAAGCCGGCAAGGTGACGATCAACAGTCCGCAGACGCTCAAGGCGATCCAGTATGCGCAGGAGCTCTACAAGACCTTCATCCCCGGCACCGAAAGCTGGCTCGACGTCAACAACAACCGCGCATTCCTGGCCGGGGAAGTGAGCGTGATCGCCAACGGCATCTCTGTCTACAACACAGCAAAGGTCAACAAGGACAAGGACCCGAAGCTGGCCGAGATCGCCAAGGACATCCGCACCACCAACATGCCGATCGGTCCGGTCGGGAAATCGGTCGAGCTTTTCCAGGTGACTACGGCTGTCATCTTCAACTACACGCCCTATCCCAATGCCGCCAAAGCCTATCTGCAGTTCATGTTCGAGGACCCGCAAATGTCCGACTGGATCACTTCGTCGGCGGGCTATTGCTGCCAGACGCTGAAAGCCTTCGACAGCAACCCGGTTTGGAAGGCCGACCCCAACAATGCGGCCTACGCGAAAGCCTCGGCGACGCTGCGCCCCAACGGCTATGCCGGGCCACTCGGCTACGCATCCGCCGCGACAATGGCTGATTACGTGCTGGTGGACATGTTCGCCAAGGCGGTGACGGGCCAGGCGACGCCGCAGGAAGCGATGGAAGAGGCCGAAAAACGCGCCAACCGCTACTACCGCGTCTGATCCTGGCATAGTTGAAGCAGGATGACCGCGCTTTGCGGGCTTACGCGAGCCAAGCGCGGTCAGCCACAGTTCCACCCGCATAACAAGGAGCCCGCGCCATGACCGTGCCGTCTGTTGCCGTCCAGTCGCGCCCGTCGATCCTGTCGCGGCTCGCCGAGAGCAGGAACGCTCTCGGCTTCGGCTTCATGCTGCCGGCGGCGGCGCTGCTCCTGGTCTTTCTCACCTATCCGCTCGGGCTCGGCGTCTGGCTCGGCTTCACCGACACACGCATCGGCCGACCGGGCATCTTTATCGGCGTCGAAAACTACGAATATCTGTGGAGCGACAGCGTCTTCTGGCTCTCGGTGTTCAACACGCTGCTCTACACGGTCAGCGCTTCGATCCTAAAATTCGTGCTCGGCCTCTGGCTGGCTCTCATCCTCAACGAGAAGCTGCCCTTCAAGTCGTTCTTCCGCGCCATCGTGCTGCTGCCCTGGGTCGTACCGACGGTGCTGTCGGCCATCGCCTTCTGGTGGATCTACGACTCGCAGTTTTCGATCCTGTCCTGGGCGTTGCAGCAGATGGGCCTGATCGACCACCGCATCAATTTTCTCGGTGATCCGACCAATGCGCGCGCCTCGGTCATCGCGGCCAATGTGTGGCGCGGCATTCCCTTCGTCGCCATCACGCTGCTTGCCGGACTGCAGACCATTCCGCAATCGCTCTACGAGGCCGCTACGCTCGATGGCGCCAGCCGCTGGCAGCTGTTCCGCTATGTGACCCTGCCGTTGCTGACGCCGATCATAGCCATTACGATGACGTTTTCGGTGCTGTTCACCTTCACCGATTTCCAACTGATCTATGTGCTGACCCGCGGCGGACCGGTTAACGCCACGCATCTGATGGCGACATTGTCCTTCCAGCGCGGTATTGCGGGGGGCCAACTGGGCGAAGGCGCGGCAATCGCGGTCGCCATGATTCCTTTCCTGCTGGCTGCGATCCTGTTCAGCTATTTCGGGCTGCAACGGCGCAGATGGCAGCAAGGCGGCGGAGACTAACATGGCCGCGATCAAGGAAGTCGAGCGCCTGGAGACCGACGAAGGCGGCATGGGCTACCTGCAAAGCCTTCCGCGGCGGGTGGTGACGGTCTATCTGCCGCTGCTGGTGTTTCTGGTCGTCCTCCTGTTTCCGTTCTACTGGATGACGATCACGGCGGTTAAGCCCAATCTCGAGATGACCGACTACGTGAACTACAATCCGTTCTGGGTCGTGCATCCGACGCTGGAGCACATTCGCTATTTGCTCTTCGAGACTTCCTATCCAGGTTGGCTGCTCAACACGATCATCATTTCGACCGCCGCAACCTTCCTGTCGCTGGCGGCTGCCGTGCTTGCCGCCTATGCGATCGAGCGTCTGAGGTTTTCGGGCGCGCGGCAGGTTGGCCTCGCCGTCTTCCTCGCCTATCTCGTGCCGCCCTCTATCCTGTTCATTCCGCTGTCGGTGATGGTGTTCAACCTCGGTCTTTACGACACGCCGTTTGCGCTGATCCTGACCTATCCGACCTTCCTCATCCCGTTCTGCACCTGGCTTCTGATGGGCTACTTCCGCTCGATCCCCTTCGAGTTGGAGGAATGCGCGCTCATCGATGGCGCGAGCCGCTGGCAGATCCTCACCAAGATCGTGCTGCCGCTGTCGGTGCCCGGCCTGATCTCGGCCGGCATCTTCGCCTTCACCTTGTCCTGGAATGAGTTCATCTATGCGCTGACCTTCATCCAATCTTCGGAGAAGAAGACGGTGCCTGTCGGCGTGCTCACCGAACTCGTTCGCTCCGATGTCTATGAATGGGGCGCGCTCATGGCCGGCGCGCTGATCGGCTCGCTGCCGGTGGTGGTGCTCTATTCCTTCTTCGTCGAGCACTATGTTTCATCGATGACGGGCGCGGTGAAGGAATAGAAGCGCACCAGTGCCTTCCCTAAGGCATGTATCGAGAGCGAGAGCGGTTTCGGGGCAAAGATATGCGTAAGATCAAAAACCTAAAGCGTGTGATGAATCTGAAAGATCGCGACGTGCTTTAGAAACTGATTTCCACCGCATCCGCGCTCCGTTTCGCCTCGCCGTGGAACACCGCCTCGATGTTGTTGCCGTCAGGGTCGAGCAGGAAACAGGCGTAGTAGCCGGGATGGTAACGGCGCTCGCCCGGCGCGCCATTGTCCTTGCCGCCGGCGGCAAGCCCGGCGTGGTAGAAGGCATCGACCATGGCGCGGTCCTTGGCCTGGAAGGCGAGATGGTGACGGCCGGTGAGCACGCCTTGGGCGGAACGGCTGTCTGGGCTCGAGACGAACAGCTCATCGGCCCAGAAATGGTCCTCAGCGCCGCCGCCGATCGGGATGCCCAGCACTTCGAACAGGCTGCTGTAGAAGCGCCGGCTGGCCTCGATGTCGCGCACCACCAGGTGAAGGTGATCGATAAGCCGGCCGCGATAGAGTTCCATGGGATGCTCCTGGTTGAGAGGGTAAATCTAGATGGGGCGGGTAGGCGGTCAATGACGGGTACTGCCGGCTGCTGACACTTCGGCCACAAGCGGGACAGCGCCCGGGACAACAAAATCGGTCCCTCAAAAAAAATCCGGATAAAAAATGCAACCAGATTGTAGGATCGGCTCGCGCCCCGGCGTCCTTCGGACGCAAACGGCCCGGTGGACTGGAAAAACCGTGCCGCATCAAACAGGATGCCTTACGGCATGGGAGCAGAACCATGAACCATTCCTATCGTTGGGTCATCGTCGCGGCCGGCGCGCTGATGACCTGCGTGGCGCTCGGCGCCATGTTTTCGCTGGCGATCTTCCTGGAGCCGATGTCGCTCGACACGAATTGGTCGCGCACTGGCATTTCCAGCGCCATGACCTTGAATTTCCTGGTGATGGGCCTCGGCGGCTTCGCCTGGGGCGCCATCTATGACCGGGTCGGCGCCAGGCCCGTGGTGCTTGCCGGCGCCGTGCTGCTTGGCCTGTCGCTGGTGGTGGCGAGCCGGGCCACCTCGCTCATCGTCTTCCAACTCAGCTACGGCATCATCGTCGGGCTGGCGGCCAGCGCCTTCTTCGCACCGATGATCGCGCTCACCACCGCCTGGTTCGACACCAACCGCAGCCTTGCCGTCTCATTGGTGTCGGCCGGCATGGGCGTCGCGCCGATGACGATCTCGCCTTTCGCCCGCTGGCTGATCACCGCCTATGACTGGCGCACCGCCATGTTCGATATCGGCGTCATGGCCTGGGTTCTGCTGCTGCCCGCCGTGCTGCTGGTGCGCCAGCCGCCGGTGGCGGTGGCGGCGAGCGGCGGCACGCCGGCGCCCGTCACCGACGGTCCCGGCATGAGCGTCGGCCAAGCGCTGCGCTCGCCGCAATTCATCGTGCTCGGCCTCACCTTCTTTGCCTGCTGCGCGGCGCATTCGGGCCCGATCTTCCACATGGTGAGCTATGCCATGTCCTGCGGCGTCGCGCCGATGGCAGCCGTGTCGATCTACAGCGTCGAGGGGCTAGCCGGCCTTGGCGGGCGCGTGCTCTACGGCGTGCTCGGCGACAGGCTTGGCGTGAAGCCGGTGCTGGTCACCGGGCTCGCCATCCAGGGGCTGGTGATCGCCGCTTATCTCACCGTCGGCCAGCTCGAGCAGTTCTACCTTCTGGCCGTCATTTTCGGCGCCACCTATGGCGGCGTGATGCCGCTTTACGCGGTGCTGGCGCGCGAATATTTCGGCCTGCGCATCATCGGCACCATCCTCGGCGCGGCCACGATGCTCTCCAGCCTCGGCATGTCGCTCGGGCCGCTTGCCGGCGGCATGATCTACGACGCCACCGCCAGCTACCACTGGCTGTTCATCGGCTCGGCGCTGATCGGACTGGGCGCAGCCGGCATCGCCATCGCTTTCCCGCCGCAGCCCAGCCGGCAGAAGCTGCAGATGGCTTGAGGAGAAAACCTGGTTCCTCGCTCCGTTAAAGGCGGGCGAGGAAACCAATCCCCTCACCCTGTCCCCGTGCCCGTGCGCACTGCCTCGCGGTCGCTCTCGTCGCGTTTCACTCGCTCGTCGGAGATCAGCACCACCGGGCATGGGCTGCGCCGCAGGACGCCGGTCGTCGTCTCGCCGAAGATCAGTTCCTTGCCCTGGCGCCGCGCCACGCCCATGACGATCAACGCAACGTTGCGGCCGGCCTGGCGAGCGATGGCATCGGCGGCGGCGGCTCTGCTGCGAATCGCCGTCTCGGTCTCGACGCCATAGCGGTCGGCAAGGGCCACGATGTCCTTCAGCACGGCTTCCCTGCGGCGGTGCGAGACGGTGTCGCGCGGCTCGTCGCGACCGACCCTGGCGACATAGAGCATCTTGACAGATGCGCCGGTGACCGCCGCTATTGCCAGCGCCAGTTCGGCGCCGCGGCGGGCGACCGCCGTGCCGTTGACCGGTACCAGTATCTTGCCGGCTTCCGGGCCGAGCCGCGGCATCTGACGGCCTGCGGTCGCAGGCTTCAACACCAGGCAGAGCGGCCCGTCGAAGGCGCCTGCGACCTCGTTCAGCCGCTGCGAGAATGCGCCTTTGGAGGTGACCGCGCGGCCGAGGCCGACGAGCAGCATGCCGTAGCCCTTGCGCGCTTCCTTGGCGACCGCCTCGGTCGAAAGCTCCTCATGCTGGCGGCGGGTGACCGGCGCTTCGCGCACCGGCGTCTCGTCGGATTTCCTGGCCGCCTCGCGGCTTTCCTCCGCACCTTTCTCGATTTCCTCCAGATGCAGGCCTTCGGTCGGCTCGGCATCGATCTCGCCGCTGGAATGCAGCACGGTCGTCGGCTTGCCGGCACCGATCACGCCGGCGAGATAGGCGGCGAAGCGGCCAACGACGCCTTCGTCGACCACAACCAGGAGCCGCTCCAGATTGGCGACGAAGCCCCGTTGGTCGATCTCCTCGCGCTCCAGGCGTTTCTTTTCCTGCTCGCTGATCGGCAGCCGGCGCAGTGCCCAGCGCAATGTCGGGGGCATGGCCAAGGTGGTGATGACCGCCATAGTGACGATCATGGTGAAGAGGTTGTGCGAGAGCACGCCCATCGACAGGCCGATCGAGGCGACGATCACCTCCGTCGAGCCTCGCGCATTCATGCCGCAGCCCACCGCAATGCCCTCGGCGCGGCTCATGCCGGCGACCTCGGCGCCGATGAAGGCGCCGCCGAACTTGCCGATCGAGGCGATCACCACCAGCGCCACTGTGAGCAGCGCGAGCTGAGGATCGGCAAGCACGGTGAGGTCGGCCGACAGGCCGGCGACGCCGAAGAACACCGGCATGAAGAGCGCCGTGATGATGCCACGCAATTGTCCTTCGATGTGACGAGACAGGATCGGCGACTCACCCACCAGTATTCCGGCGACGAAGGCGCCGAGCACGGTGTGGACGCCGATCAGGTCGGTGATCAAAGCCATTACGCCCATGATGGCGAGGATGACGGTGACCACCGCATATTCGGAGCGGAAGGTGTCGTTGGTCCAGCGGATGGCGTCGAAGACGATGCGGCGTCCGAGCGTGAAGGAAAACGCCATGAAGGCGGCAACGCCGGCAATGGTGAAGGCCAGGCTGCCGATCTCGATCCGCCCCTGGGTGGCGATGCCGATGGTGATGGCGATGATCACCCAGCCGATCGTGTCCTCGATGATCGCCGAGGAGACGATGACCTGACCGAGATCCCGGCGCATGAAATTCATGTCGCGCACCACCATGGCGACGATCTTGACCGAGGAAATGGAAAGCGCGGTGCCGAGGAACAGCCCGGCGACGATGCGCTCGCTGCCGGCGGCAAGCAGCGTGTCGGGCATGAACTGGGCGGCGATGAAACCGAGCGCGAAGGGCACGGCCACCCCCGCGGCCGAGATGGAAAAACAGGCGCGGCCGACACGGCGCACGAGCCTGAGATCGGTTTCCATGCCGGTAAGCAAGAGCAGCATCAAGACGCCGAGCTGGGCGATGGCGTTGATCATCGATTTCTGCGTGGCGTCGCCGGCAAAGACCAGCCGCTCGGCCGCCGGCCAGATCCAGCCGAGCAGCGAGGGCCCGAGCAGGATGCCACCGATCAACTGCCCCATCACCGCCGGTTGGCCCAGCGCCTCCAGCACCTCGCCGATGCCGCGGCCCACGATCAGGAGCAGAATCAGCTCGGCGAGGAAAATGCCCTCCGAGGACATGCCGGTCTTTTCGGCGGTGAAGGCGACGGCGGGCATCAAGGCGAGCCCCACAGCACCAAGCGCGATCCAGACCGACAGCGACCGGCGCTGATTGAGCATGTTGGACAATTTATGCACCCCTCGTTCTTCGCCCTCACATAACGGTCTGGCGCAAGGATCGGTTGCACGGGGGCGGCAGCCATTTCCTCGCCCCATGAAATGGGGAGAGGTGGCTCGGCGAAGCCGAGACGGAGAGGGGAGCGCCGGTTCGACCGGCAAAAGCACTTCGAAGAGGAGGACTTCCGCCCTACGAAGCCCCCTCTCCGTCCGCTTCGCGGACACCTCTCCCCCGCTTTGCGGGGGCGAGGAAACGCTTCCTACAATTCTAATCAAATGCTGCCGCCGATCTTTGTTTCTCGGTAAAGCGACTCGACGATGTTGGCCGCCAAGGCGGGGCAACAAGGAGAAGCTGATGAAAAGCGACTTTGCCGCCGCCCACCTGCACCTCGACCGGGCGTGCCATTACCTGCGCGGCGACGATGAAACGAGCCGCGCCGCGCTCGCGGCGCTCGACCTTGTGATCGAGGCCGTGGCGGCGGCCCAGCATGCCCGGCCGATTGCCGATGTGCTGCCCTTTCCGCGGCGCGCGAATGGCGGTCTTCCCCCACTTGCATCCTGATCTATCCGCCTGAAAAGGCGGGAACATTCTGGCCGGCCGCACGTTGGAGAGACAGGGGTGTGGCCGGTCGAATGTTAAGGCGAGGACGGCCGGCCATGGTTGCGGGAGGCGCATGGCAGAATGTCCCAGACGAATGCCGCAAAATCCACAGACGCGGCTGTGGCGAGGTCGACAGAGGCGGCTGCGCCGGCAAGATCCACCGAGAAGGCCGCACCGCCGCGAGCTTCCGACACGCTGGCGCTGAAGCTCAGCTCCGCTGAATTCACCACCACGCTGTCGCATTTCCACCGCGCCGAGATCGCGCGCATGGCCGGCTGGCGCGACCGGCTCGACCGCACCAGCAACTGGGCGATCACCGTGGTGGCGGCGATGCTTTCGGTGTCGCTGTCGACGCCCAGCGCGCATCACGGCGTGCTTTTGTTCGCCATGCTCCTGATCACGCTGTTGTTGTGGATCGAAGCGCGGCGCTACCGTTTTTTCGACGTCTACCGCGCCCGTGTGCGGCAGTTCGAGCGCTATTACTTCGCGCAGATCTTTTCGCCGCAACCGGATTACGCTTCCAACTGGCTCGCGATCCTCGGCGAAGGCCTGCGCTCGCCGCGTTTCCTGATCACGCAGCGCGCGGCGCTGATTCGCCGGCTGCGCCGCAACTACATTTTCATGTACACGATCCTGCTGCTTGCCTGGATCCTCAAGATCACCACGCCGGGCCTGTCGCGTGAAGGCTCTCCCATCGGCTTCGGCGCCTCGCTTGTCGATACGTTCCGGGTGGCGACGCTCGGGCCTATCCCGGGCGTCGTCGTCGTGTGCGGTGTGGCCGCCGGCTATCTCGCGCTGCTCGCAGCCGCTTTCCTGGTCCGCGCCGATGACGGGGAGCTGTCCTTCGGCGACGTGCATGTCTAAGGAATAGGGCAGTAAGGCAGTAGAGCAGGGTAACTCAGACTGCGTCGAAGTCGCGCCTCTCACCCTACTGCCCTACTGCCCTACTGCCCTACTGCCTTACTGCCCTATTCCCTTACTGCCCTATTCCCCTACTGCAGCGACAGCGCCGTCCGAAACTCCCGGGTCGAGTTGCGGCTGGGATAGGGTTCGTCCGGCACCGGGGCGCCGAGATGGGCGCAGAGCGGCGCCCATCCATCGCCGAGCTTGTGCACTAGCAGTCGCTCCGCCGGCACGGTGCTCAGCACCGCCTCGACATTGTCTTGATAGACGGCGATCGCATGGTCGCGGTCCTGCGGGCGGCCGCCGAAGACCTGCTTGGCGACGAGCGCGATGCCCAGCGACTCCTGGTCCGTGCTGCCGACGATCGCCGGCAGGATGGTTTTTTCGAAACTCTCCCACCAGCTTTCGGGCGAACGCCAAGTTAGGATGACGCGCGCCTGCGGATAGGCTTCGATCAGCTCGCGCCAATAGTGCGCCGAGGGCCAGTCGACGCAAGATTTGTATCCCGCGAAGAGCTGGGCCCAGTCGGGCGCCTCGCCCTTGGCCAGCGCCCGCCAGAGCCGCTTCTGCTCCCCATGCGCCATTACCTCCGACATATGGTGGCAAGGACCGAAGCCGAGCATGGTCAGCGCCTCGCGCATCGAATCCGTGCCGGTCCGGCCGAAGCCGGTTCCAATCACCATCAGCGACATTCCCCCTCCTCCACTTCTTCCCGTCTTCAAGCGGTTGCGATCAATCTCCCTGGACCACGAGCCGCAGGCGGTTGCCTTCCGGATCGGCGGTCGAGATAACGCGACCGTCCCTTTTCATCGGTGTGTCGGCCGCTTTGAGCCTGCGCTCCACGGCGTCGAGCTCCTGCACCGAGCCAAGCTCGATGGTGAAATGGTCGAGGCCGGCTGCACCCCGCGGCGGCTCGCGCAGGTCGTCGCGCGCCCAGATGTTGAAGGCCACCATATGGGCGCGGCGCTCCGTGCCGCAGTCGAACATGCCGAAGGTCCGGGACTGGATATGCGGCCGGAAGCCGAGCACGCCGAGATAGAATTTCATCAGCATCTCGGGCGCGCGGGCGCGCAAATGGATGTGGCCGATAAAGGCATCCTGCGCCATCTTCGGCTCGATATTGCCGGAATTGCCGAGGTCGCGCAGCAGGCCCGACACGTCCAGCGGCTCGATCCCCGAATGCGCACTGCCGTCGGTGCCAATCAGCGCCACGCGGCCGTTGGGCGACACTTCGCGGCGCAGCAAGCGCTCCGGCGTGTCGAAGCAGATCTCGATGCCGTTACCGGAGGGATCGGAGACGTAGAGTGATTCCGAAATCAGGTGATCCTGGGCGCTGTACCGTAAGCCGGATGCCTTGAGGCGGGCGGCCGTATGCGCGAGATCGCGGCGGCTCGTGGTATGGATGGCGACATGGAAGAGATCGCGCGACTTCTGCGGCAGCGGTGCCTCCGCGCCGGCATGGAGCACGATCAGCGTCCGGCCGCCCGCGCCAAGCTCCGCCATGTTGGCGTCCTCGCCAAGCAGCGCCAACCCAAGCGCGTCGCGCCAGACATTCAAGGCCGCCGGCACGTCGGTCACCCTGAGATGGACCGGCCCGAGACGGGTCACCGGAGACAGCAATCTTTCATCCATCGTCGTCTGTCCGTTTGCGGGCAATGACATATTAGGTGTGAATGAATTGCCTGTCGCGCTCCAAGTTCGGGTTGACCCCTTGCCGGCGGGCGGCGACTATTGCGACGGCCAGTTTTTCTGGAATTGGTTCAGCAGGAGGAGATCGCATGGACGAGACCGAACAGTGGCGCAACATGGCAAGCGCGCCGCGGGACGGCAGCCGCATCCTGGTGACGGTGCGCTCCTCCGAGCAAGGACCGGCCGAGGTCGACATGGCCTATTGGTCGCGCGCCGACCAGTTCGGCGAGGAAGGCTGGCGGGCATCGGACTCCTCGCCCGGCCGCATCGTCGAATATGCAGAACCGGAGCTCAGATGCTGGATGCCGCTGCCGACCGCAGGGCGCGGGTCTATGCCAAGCCCATGGGAAGGCGACGACGTGCCGCTGGTGGATGGCGAGGGGATTTAAGCGCTCCTCCACGAGGGAAGGCAGAGACTAATCCTCAGAACAAAAACGCGGCCGTTGCCGGATCCGGCCCCGTCCGGCCGTCGGCGGAATCCAGGCCACGGATGGTCTGCATGTCGTCCGAATCCAGCTCGAAGTCGAACACATTGAAATTGCCGGCTATACGTTCCTGATGGATCGACTTCGGGATGACGACCAGCCCTTCCTGCACATGCCAGCGGATGATCACCTGCGCTACAGACTTGCCGTGCTTCCTCGCGAGCTTCTCCAGGGTCGGGCCCGCCAGCAGCCGGCCGCTACCCAGCGGGCTCCAGCTCTCGATATGGATGTCGTGCTCCTTGTGGAACTCGCGCTTGTCGCGCTGCTGGAAGCGCGGGTGGAGTTCGATCTGGTTGACGACCGGCGTCACGCCGGTCTCGCCGATGATGCGCTCCAGATGGTCCTGGTTGAAATTCGAGACACCGACCGACTTGATGCGCCCGGCCTTCTGCAGCTCGACCAGCGCCTTCCAGGCCTCGACATATTTGTTCTGGCTGGGCACCGGCCAGTGGATGAGGAAAAGGTCGATCTGGTCGACGCCGAGCTTTTGCATCGTATCGTCGAAGGCGCGCAATGCCGCATCGCGCTGATGCGCGCCGTTGCGCAGCTTGGAGGTGATGAAGAGTTCCGATCGCGGCACGCCGGCCGAACGGATCGCCTCGCCGACCCCTTCCTCGTTGCGATAACCCTCGGCGGTATCGATGAGGCGATAACCAGCCTCGATGCCCCAGCGAACAACCTTGGCGGTGATCTCCGGATCGACCTGCCACACGCCGAGCCCGATCTGCGGGATGGTCGAGCCGTCGTTGAGTTTGAGCTGTTCAGGCATGGCAGGATCCTTATGGGAGGGAGGG
>NZ_JAIUHG010000018.1 GCF_020164955.1 Mesorhizobium sp. CA8 | reverse complement strand
TTGCGTGTCAGCTTCCTCGGCCTGCCTTCGTTCTGGCCGGACAACGCATTCGGATTGTTCTTCCCGAACCTCTGCTGGACGTTCTGCCCGTTCTCGCCCGGTGCGCCATTGACGGTCGGCAGCTTGCGGAACTTACCCTTCTTGCCCTGATCGTCGACAACTCCGTTCTGCTGGCCGTTGCCTGTAACGGGGGCGCCGGCATTCCCGGTAGCCTGCTCGTTGCCACTCGCCGTGCCTTGCTTGCCCAGCACCTTCCTGTTGGGCGCGTTCTGGCCGTTGAGCACCGGCTTGCCGTTGACAAGCGGCAGCGCTTTGCCGTCAGCTCCCGGCAAGGCGTGATCGGTCGAGAGCTTGCCCATCGTCCTCGCCTGCGGCGTCGCACCCAGCTGCTGGCCCTGCGTGACAGCCTGGCCCGGCTTCAGCGATTGCGGCGTCGCACCAGGCTGCTGGCCCTGCGTCGCAGCCTGGCCCGGCTTCGGCGGCTGGCCGCCCTGGTTTTGCCTGAACAGCACCGCCCTTTTCTGCAGCACCGGCGGCAGCGCCACCTTGGCCGCCAGTGCGGCCGCGCCCGCGCCAGCCGCCATCTTCTGCCCGGGGGTGAGACCGCTCGGTGCGTTGGCGCTCGGCTGTCCAGCCTGATTGGCCGGCTCGTTGTTGATCGTCGTGTTGTTGATGACGGTCGTGTTGTGAATGTTGTTGAAGATGATGTCGTTCGGCGGCGGCACGATGTCACGCGGCGGCCTGACCCAGACCGGCACGGGGACGAAGACCGGCGTCGGCAGGACGTAGACATCGACCGGCGGCGGGGGCGGCGGCAGCACGACGAAATCCGGCGGCGGCGGCGGCAGGAATATCACGTCGATCGGGGGCGGCGGCTCAAAATCGAAATCGGGATCATCGAAATAGAGCACCGGACGATCGACATAGACGATTTCCTCCGGCGGCGGCGGCGGCACGTCGTAGACGATGACAGTGAAGCTCGTCGGTGGCTCGAGCTCGGCGTCGAAATGCTCCAGCCGGCGGCGCGCGTCCCAGGCATGCAGCCCGTGCGGATAGCGCTCGAGGTAGGACCAATAGGCCTCCGGCGTATCCCGCAGCCATGTTTCGCGCCAGGTGATCGCCTCGCGCCGCGCAGCGATGATGGCGCGCACACGCTTGGCCATCGGATCGTGCGGATAGGCGACGAGGAATTCCTCGTAGCCGCGCATGGTGTCGCGATCGAGAGCCGCGACATAGGCGTCATGCGCATTGAAGTCGCGGATCGGCCTGGTCCGGTTGGCCCGTTCTTCGGCCTCCGAAACCTTCGGCGGCGGCGCGTCCGGAGCACGTTCGAAGAAGACGAAGGGCGCGCTGATCTTCGAGGCGTCCCACGGGATTTCGGCGCCTTGCGTCACCTCGTTGACGCGTAGCCGCGTGCGGTCGAAAACATCGTCAAGCGACAAGCCGCCTTCGCGCATCATCTCGGCGAGCGCCTGAGCATAGGCGCCGTATGGGCCTTTACCTTCCGGCGCAACCGTTCCAGGCGCCGCGTTGAACGCAATCAGCATGTTGGGATCGGGGTCGACCAGCGCGAGACCGCTGGCCAGCGGCTGGCTCATTTTCGGAAGCGCATTCGGCCGAGCCGCGTCGAGAACGACGATATTGACCTTCGCCGGCAGTCCCGCCAGGGACCTGGTGATATCGGAGAGCCGCATGGCTTGCAGCGGCACGTCGGCCGGATTGGCGATCTGGGCATCGACCGGCAAGAAATAGTTCTCACCTTCGAACTGCACGCCGCGGCCGGCGAGGTATACGAAAACGGTCGCGTCCGGACCGGCGGCGGAAACCTTTCCAAGGAAATCGCGCAGCGCGCCACGCAATGATTCCTGGTCGACGTCGCGCGCGCCGACCACATCGAACCCTGCTGCCTGCAGGGTCTGTGCGATCAGGCCGGCGTCATTCGCGGAGGTGACCAGCGCATCCGACGGATAGGCGGCGTTGCCGATGACGAATGCAAGACGTTTCTGCTGTTGGGCGAGCGCGCCCGTCGTCGACGCGACGGCGAACGCGCTGAGAACGACGACAAGACCGATGACTTTCAGAAGCGAGCGCATTGCAATCCGCCATCCTTGTCCGCCATTCATCCAACGCGATAACGCCGGAGAGGCAGGAATGTTTCCCTAACAGTAGGATTAAGAGCCCGCATGAAGGCGGCTTTAGGGCGCAATTTCGTCGAAAGAACAGAGGCTTCACGATTTTCACGCGACCCCCCCGGCCGCAAGCTACCGCCGCCGCTTCGGCTTCTCCAAAAGCGCGACGGCTTCGACATGCGGCGACCACAGGAACTGGTCGATCGGCGTGATGCTCTTCAGCGTGTAGCCGCCATCGATCAGGATGCGCAGATCGCGCGCCAGCGTCACCGGATTGCAGGACACCGCGGCGACCAGCGGCACGTCGGAGCGGGCGATCTGCTTCGACTGATCCTCGGCGCCGGCGCGCGGCGGATCGAAGACCACACCGTCAAAGAGATTCAACTCCTTGAAGGTCAGCGGCCGGCGGAACAGGTCGCGGCGTTCGCTGGTCACCCGCTTCAGGCCGCCGGCGAAGCGGAAGGCGCGGTCGAGCGCGGCGAGCGCCGGCGCATCGCCCTCCACAGCGTGAACCTCTGACTTCGCCGCGAGCCTGAGCGCGAAGCTGCCGCAGCCGGCAAACAGGTCCGCGACCTTCCTGGCGCGCGACAGATGCCGGCCGACAAGGTCCGCCATCGCCTGCTCGGTGGCTTCCGTCGCCTGCAGGAAGGAGCCGGGCGGCACGGCGACCGCGACCGATCCGAACTGCACGACCGGCTTCTTCGGCTCGACGATGATCTCGCCGTCGACGGAAAGCCGCGCCAGACCTTCGGCCATGACGAAATTCGACGCGATACGGCGCTGATGGTCGCCAAGCTTGCCGGCATCGTGCACAGCTATGTCGAGGCCTGAAGCGGTGACGGTCACCGTCATATGAAACGCCTTCGGGGTGGCGCAGACCAACCCGGCCAGGGCACGCAATTTGTCGAGCGCCGAGACGATCGCCGGCAGCGAGATCGGGCATTCCTCGATCGGGATGATCTCGGAAGACAGCGCGCGCATGAAGCCGAGCAGCATGCCGGCCTCGGTGCGCCTCGCGCTGAAGGTGACGCGGCGGCGGGTGTGCGGGGCGCAAGGCACCAACGCAGCGATGTCGCATACGATGCCCTTGGCCTTCAGCGCCTGCACGACCTTCTCACGCTTCCATTGCTGGTAGGCTGCGGCCTCGTAATGCTGCAGCGCGCAGCCGCCGCATTCGGTGAAATGGCGGCAGGCCGGGCCGATCCTGAGCGGCGAGGTTTCCAATACAGACATCAGCGCGGCGCGGTCCTTCTGGCGCGCGGCCGTGACCGTTTCGCCCGGCAGCGTGAACGGGATGAAGAGCTCCCCGCCTTCGGTATTGGCGATACCGTCGCCCTGCGAACCGAGCCTCGCGATGGTGAAGCGTGCGCTCATCGCCCGTCCTTCCTGGCGGCGAGCAGGAACTCGCGGTTGCCGTCGCCGCCTTCGATCGGCGACGGCTCGAGTCCCAGCACGCGCCAGCCGGAAACGCCGGCCAGCCAGTCGCGCAAATTTGTGGCAATGCGCCCGGCATCGCCCGGATCCTTGAGCAGGCCGCCCTTGCCGATGGCCTCGCGCCCGGCCTCGAACTGCGGCTTGACCAGAAGGATTGCCTTGGCGCCCTCGCCCGCCAGTTCCAGCGCCGGCGGCAGTGCCAACTTCAGCGAGATGAAGGAGACGTCGCAGACAAGGAAACCGGGAATACGGCCGCCGAGATCGGCTGCCGTCAGATCGCGCGCGTTCAGCCCTTCGATCACCGTGACGCGCGGGTCACCGGCAATGTCAGGGTGGATCTGGCCGTGGCCGACATCGATCGCCGTGACATGCGCCGCGCGGCGCTCGAGCAGCACCTGGGTGAAGCCGCCGGTCGAGGCGCCAATATCGAGCGCCTCGCTGCCGGAAGGATCGAGGCCGAAACGGTCGAGGCCCGCGATCAGCTTCAGCGCGGCGCGCGACACATAGGCCTGCGCCGGATCGTCGATGGCGACCAGGCAGTCCGGCGCGACAGGTTGGCCGGGCTTGCGGGCGACGGCGCCGTCGACCGTCACCGTGCCCCGCTCGATCGCATCGCGGGCGCGTGAACGGCTGGCAAACAGGCCACGCCCGACGAGCAATTCGTCGAGCCGCTGGCGCCGGCTGGCTAGCAAAGGGGAACTCATCGGACTTCATTGGCGAAAGCCGGGCGCGAACGCAATGGTTGAATATGGCGCAAGAGGCTGCAGAATGCCGACAGGATCAGGCGGTTCCTCAGCCGGTGGAGGGTGGAGGTGGCAATGCTGAAAGGTACCTGTCATTGCGGCGCGGTTCATTGGACGCTGGAGGGCGATCCCGGTGGAATCACCGCATGCAATTGCACGCTTTGCCGCCGCTACGGTGCGCTCTGGGCCTATGACTATGTCGATGAGCGCATCCGCGTCGCCGGACCGCTGAAGTCGTACACACGCGCCGAGGTGACGGAGCCCGCGCTGGAAATCCTGTTCTGTCCGACCTGCGCCTGCGTGGTCGCCTGGCGCGGCCTGCGCTCCGGCGAAAGCGGCCGCACTCGTATCGCGGTCAATGTCAGGCTTGCGCCGCCCGAGGTGGTCGCCGAACTGCCGATCGACCATTTCGACGGCCTGAATAGTTTCGACGACCTGCCGCGCGACGGGCGCTGCGTACGTGATATGTGGTTCTAAAAAATAGTGCGCGAAACCTGGCGCTCGATTGCGGGCATCAGGCCGTCATTGCCGGACGCTTCCTTGTGCGGCGGTTCAACTGCAGTGGGCGCGGCGCGCGGCGCTTCCGGTAGCACGACGAGTTGAGGAACCTGCTTGTAAGAGAAGCCGCCGCGGATGTTGCCCATCTTGCCGGCGATGAAATCCAGCACCGCTTTTTCAAGGTTGCGGTCGTAACGCGTTTCGGCTGCCGCCGGCGCGGCCGTTGCAGCCAACAAGGCCATGCCGCAAAGGAACGACTTCATTGTTCTTATCCCCTGCCTCGGACCAAGGTCTTAGCAGGGCGCCGTTGAAAAACGGCCAAGAGAAAGGGTAAACGAACCGCAAAACAGGAGCGTTAACAAAAGCTTAGCTCAGGAATCCGGCAAATCGATTCAGCGTCTTGACGTTCTGATTCAGGCGCGCTGCGCCTGCATGCCGCGACCGAGCGCGGCGAAGACAGTGCGCACGATGCCGGCCGAATCCAGCCCGGCGTCGGCATACATCTTCTCCGGCTTGGCATGGTCTGTGAACACATCCGGCAGCACCAGCGGGCGCACTTTGAGGCCGCTTTCCAGCAGGCCTTCATGGGCGAGGAAGTGCAGCACCTGGCTGGCGAAGCCGCCAATGGCGCCCTCTTCCACGGTCACCAGCACCTCATGCGAACGGGCGAGCCGCCGGATCAGATCCTCGTCCAGCGGCTTGGCGAAGCGGGCGTCGGCGACGGTGGTGGAAAGGCCCGCAGCGCCAAGTTCCTCGGCCGCCAAAAGGCAATCTTGCAACCGCGTGCCGAAGGAAAGCAGCGCGACCTTGGTCCCTTCCTTGAGGATGCGGCCCCTGCCGATCTCGAGCAGCGAGCCGCGCTCCGGCATGTCGACGCCGACGCCGTTGCCGCGCGGATAGCGGAAGGCGATCGGGCCGTCATCATAAGCGGCCGCGGTGCGCACCATATGGCGCAGTTCCGCCTCGTCGGCGGCGGCCATGACAACGAAGCCCGGCAGCGTGGCCAGGAAGGTCGTATCGAAAGCGCCGCAGTGGGTGGCGCCGTCGGCACCGACGAAACCGGCGCGGTCGATGGGAAAACGTACCGGCAGTTTCTGGATCGCCACGTCATGGACGACCTGGTCGTAGGCGCGCTGCAGGAAGGTCGAATAGATGGCGGCGAAAGGCTTGTAGCCTTCGGTGGCGAGCCCCGCGGCGAAGGTCACCGCATGCTGTTCGGCAATGCCGACATCGAAGGTTCGCTGCGGAAACACCTCGCCGAAGAGATCGAGGCCAGTGCCGCTCGGCATGGCGGCGGTGATGGCGACGACGCGGTCGTCCTCACGCGCTTCCTGGATCAGGCTCTCGGCGAAGACCTTGGTGTAGGCGGGCGCGTTGGCCGGCGCCTTGGCCTGCGCGCCGGTGATGACGTCGAATTTGTTGACGCCGTGATATTTGTCGGCCGCGGCCTCCGCCGGCGCGTAGCCCTTGCCCTTCTGGGTCACGACATGGATCAGCACCGGGCCTTTGCCATTGTCGCGGACGTTCTTCAGCACCGGGATCAGATGTTCGAGGTTGTGACCGTCGATGGGGCCGATATGGTAGAAGCCGAGCTCCTCGAACAAAGTGCCGCCGGTGACGTAGCCGCGCGCATGCTCGACGGCACGGGTGATGGCGCGGTCGGCGCGCTTGCCTAGATAGGAAGTCAGCTTCTTGCCGAAATCGCGTAAGCCCAGATAGGCCTTGCCGGAAGCGAGCCTCGCCAGATAGGCGCTCATGGCGCCGGTCGGCGGCGCGATCGACATGTCGTTGTCGTTGAGGATGACGATCAGCCGGGCATCGAGCGCGCCGGCATTGTTCAGCGCCTCGAAGGCCATGCCGGCTGACATCGAGCCGTCGCCGATAACGGAGATGACATTGTTGCGGCCACCCGACAAGTCGCGCCCCATGGCCATGCCGAGACCGGCTGAAATCGAGGTCGAGGAATGGGCGGCGCCGAACGGGTCGTATTCGCTCTCGGCGCGCCGGGTGAAACCGGAGAGGCCGCCTTCCTGGCGCAGCGTGCGGATGCGGTCGCGGCGGCCGGTCAGGATCTTGTGCGGATAGGCCTGGTGGCCGACATCCCAGATCAGCCGGTCCTGCGGCGTGTTGAAGACATAGTGCAGCGCGACGGTCAGTTCGACGACGCCGAGGCCGGCGCCGAGATGGCCACCGGTCTGCGACACGGCGTCGATGAGCTCTGCGCGGAGTTCCGCGGCAAGCTGCGGCAGCGCGCTCTCATCAAGCGTCCGCAAATCCGCCGGAATGCGGACCTTGTCGAGCAGCGGCGTGTCTGGCTTCACTCGGGCGCGTCCTGCGTCAATCGATCGAACACGGCGCTATCAGCAGATTGCGCCATAATCATGCGCGGCAATAGGCCGCCGGCGGGCGAATGTAAATGTGCGTCAGTGACGCGTGCTACGCTGCAAGGTGTATTGAGATTCAGGTCAGGCCGCGCCGAAAATGATGGATTCCGAGAACCGGAGCGGAGCGTACTCAAAGTACGCGAGCACCGGAAGCGCAGGAAACCGGCATTTGCAGGCCGGCCTCACCTGAATATCAACACACCTTAGTTCTCGGGCAGCGGAATGAACTCCTCCTCATCGCCGGGAACGATATCGAAGCGACCTGTCTTCCATTCCTGCTTGGCCTGCTCGATGCGTTCCTTGGAGGATGAGACGAAATTCCACCAGATATAGCGCTTGGAGCCCAGCGAAGCGCCGCCGAACAGCATGAAATGCGCACCCCGCTCGGAAGAGACAACGATCTCCTCGCCCGGCTTGAACACCAGGAGCCGTTCGGCCGGGAAAACATCGCCGGCGATCGAGACGTTGCCCTCCAGCGTATAGATGGCGCGCTCTTCGGCATCGGCCGGAATCTTCACGCTGGCGCCGGCGGCCAGCCTGAGATCGGCGTAAAGCGTGTCCGAGGCGGTCGCCACGGGCGAGCGCAGGCCTGAGAACGCGCCAATGACGACGCGGCCGCTGACACCCTCGGCATCGATCTGCGGCAGGCGGGCCACGGACGTGTTCGCGAACACCGGGGCAATCTCCTCCTTGCCGTCGGGCAAAGCCAGCCAGGTCTGCAGGCCGGAGACCGACATCGGCGCGCCGCGCAGTTCCTGTGGCGTGCGCTCGGAATGAACGATGCCGCGCCCGGCTGTCATCAGATTCACGTCGCCCGGCGCGATCACCATTTCGGTGCCGAGCGAATCCCGATGCCTGATCCTGCCGTCGAACAGGTAGGTGACGGTGGACAGCCCGATATGCGGATGTGGACGCACGTCGAGCGCATGGCCGGCGCGCAGGATCGCCGGGCCCATGCGGTCGAAGAAGATGAACGGCCCGACCAGGCGGCGTTTTGCCGTCGGCAGAGCGCGGCGCACCTCGAAGCCGCCAATGTCCTTGGCGTTCGGAACGACCATCAGCTCGATCTGGTCGCAGGCGAAGGCATCGCCGGGTTCGGGGTCGTTTCCCGGAAAGAAGCTCATGTCGGTTCCCTCAGGCGAAACGCAGCGCCGACCTGGCCTTAGCCTTGGCAGCCTCTTCCTCGCGATTGCGCGGTTCCTGATTGGTTTCGAGCGAATCGATCAATTCGCGCGCAGCGGCCGCGATCGCTTCCACTGCATGATAAAAAGCGTGCTCGTTGCGCTTGGACGGCTTCGTCGAGCCGGCCAGCTTGCGCACGAATTGAAGCGCTGCGTCATGCACTTCGTCATTGGTCGCCGGCGGCTCGAAATTGGCCAAGGTCTTGATGTTGCGGCACATGGCTTGAACTCCTTACCTGCTCTCTCTGCCCACCCTATTCCAAATCAGTCGGCGTCCAGCGGCTCCGTTCCTACCGGCTTGCCGTCGCGCGAAAGCCTGATCTTCTCGACCTTGTCCTCGGCCGCTTTCAGCAGCCTGTCGCAATGCGCCTTCAGCGCCTCGCCGCGCTCATAGATCTTGATCGACTGGTCGAGCGGGACGTCGCCGCGCTCAAGATCATCGACGATCTTCTCCAGTGCATCGAGCGCCTGTTCGAAGCTCATCGCCTTGACGTCCTCATTGCCTTCCAATGCCATACTCTATCCCTTCATCAGCCGCCCGACATGGGCGGCGACTGAAAATGCCAGTCCCTGCAGATCGTAGCCGCCTTCCAGCAGGCTGACGAGCCTGTTGCCGCTGTGGCGGCCGGCGCGTTCCATCAATTGCCCGGTCGCCCAGTCGAAATCGTCCTCGGTCAGGTTGATCTCAGCCAACGGGTCGCGATGGTGCGCGTCGAAGCCGGCGGAAATGATGATCAGGTCCGGCGCGAACGCGTCGATCGACGGCAGCACGCGCGACAGCAAGGCGTCGCGGAAGAGATCGCTGCCGGTCTGCGGCGCCAGCGGCGCATTGACGATATTGCCGGCGCCGGTCTCGCTCTTCGCGCCGGTGCCCGGATAAAGCGGCATCTGGTGCGTCGAGCAATAGAGGACCGACGGGTCATCCCAGAAGATGTCCTGGGTGCCGTTGCCGTGGTGGACGTCCCAGTCGACGATGGCGACGCGTTCGGCCTGATGCTTGTTCTGGGCGTAGCGGGCGGCGATCGCCGCCGTGTTGAACAGACAAAAACCCATCGCCGTGGTCTTTTCGGCGTGATGGCCGGGCGGACGAGCGGCGACGAAGACGTTTGCCGCACGGCCCTCGAAGACGTCGTCTACCGCCGCGTTGGCACCGCCGATCGCGGTGATCACGGCCTGCCAGCTTTTCGGGCTGGCGCTTGTGTCGGCGTCGATCGAGACGATGCCGCTCTCAGGGATCGCGGCGCGGACACGCTCGACGAAATCCTCCGGGTGCGCATAGAGGATCGTTTTCTCGTCGCCTTCCGGCGCCTTGACGCGATCAAGCGCCGAAAAAGCCTCGTCGTCGAGCACGCGCTCGATAGCACGCAGGCGGTCGGGCCGCTCGGGGTGACCGGTCGGCGTGAGGTGTTCGAGGAAGATCGGATGCGTGTAGAGACGGGTGGCCATGGCGCCTAGTCTAGGGACCTATGACCGCAATGACCATGTTTGGCAGGCCGAATGGCTGGGGAAAATCGCGTCTTGCCGTGTCGCTAACGCCGTTGGCGTGGCTTAGGCTTCGCTGTAAGGTCTCCTCGCTGCCTGGTGCCCGCGACGCGGGAGAATCGGGAACACGGTTGAACTCCGTGGCGTGCCCAACGCTGTGAGGGGGACCGCGCCGGCAAACGCCACTGTCGAAGACGGGAAGGCGCCGGATGCGGGACGATCCCGAGCCAGAAGACCGGCCCGGCAGACATGGTCTTCCGCTTGGTCAGGCGGGGGACTGCTTGTCGCAAGGGGAAAGCGATGACAGCAGCAGCGATCGCCGCGAGTGGCGGCGACTTTGACCAATTGGCGCGCGACGCGGTCTACCGGGCCATGTTCACCAGGCGCGACGTGCGCAGCCATTTTGTCCCCGACGATCTCGATGACAGTGTGCTCGCTCGACTTCTCACCGCCGCGCATCACGCGCCGTCGGTCGGCTATATGCAGCCGTGGAATTTCATCGTCATCCGCGACCCCGCGAGACGGCGGCAGGTGCGTGACCTTTTTCTCGCCGCGCGCGAGCAGGAATTACCGGCGATCGAGGCGGAGCGGCAGGCGCTCTACAGGAAACTGAAGCTCGAAGGCATCTGCGAAAGCGCGCTCAATCTGTGCATCACCTGCGACCGGCAGCGCTCGAAGGACTCGCCTCTCGGGCGTTGGCACAATCCGGAGATGGATCTCTACAGCACCGTCTGCGCGGTGCAGAATTTCTGGCTGGCGGCGCGGGCCGAAGGTGTCGGCGTCGGCTGGGTGAGCATCATCGAAACCGAGTCGCTGAAGCAACTTCTGTCGATCCCGGAGCATGTCACGCCGATCGCCTATCTCTGCGTCGGCCGCGTCTCGGCCTTCGCGCCGAAGCCGGACCTCGAGGCGCATGGTTGGGGCAAGCGCCTGCCGCTGCCCGAACTGGTCATGAGCGAGACGTTTCGCGGCGCCGGCGAGGCGCCGCTCAAATCGGCAATCGCAAAGCTTGGCGGCCCATCAGAGCCATGATCAGGCGGCTCTCGGGGTATCCCAGCGCGAGCCGGCGCCGAAAGAGCCCAGCGCCTTGTCGCGCAGTTCCCTGAATTTGGACGAGGTCTCGGCGAGCCGGCGGTCCCATTCGGGATTGGGCGCCTGCCCTTCGATGGCTTCGAAATAGACCTGCATCAGGGAGGCGATGGCGAAGGGCTCGATGAAGGCTGCCTTGAAGGCCCAGGCAAAGACGATGGCGAGCACGAAAGCCCAGCCGGCAAGCTGGCCCGGCATTACCCACAGAATGGCGGCCGCGGGTGCCAGCATCAACAGGAAGATGACGAAGGACACGCCCCACATGATCACCGCCATCCAGACGGCGTTCTTGACCATGTGCTTGCCGTTCTGCGCGTAGAGCACCACGCCTTGTCTTGCCGTCTCGAATGGCGAACTCGAATTGATGCGGATGTTGTAGCCGAGGATGATCTCGTCGACATAGGTCAGCGACAGGCGGATCACCGTGTTGATGAAGCTGACCACGCCGCTCAGTCCCGGAATGGGCAGGAAGGCGGCGATGCCGCCGATCACGCCGGTGATGGCGCGGATGGCGCCCTTGACCAGCTGGTCGACGACGAAAAGGATGTTGGCCTCGGCGAAGCGCTGGGTGACCACTTCCTTCGCATAGGCGATCTGGCCCTGGCCGTCGGGCACATCATGACCGTCGATCAGATGCACCATGACGGCGATATGGCCCGCTTTCAGCACATAGAGGATGTATTCGCGGATCCAGTAGACGGCGATCGAGACGACGCCGAAGCCGACCACGCCGCCCCACAGCGCAAACGACATCGGACCGTCGGGATCGGTCGAGATGTGCCCGACGCCGTAACCGACGCTGGCGCCGGTACCAGTCGCCATGATGTAGGCGACCGTGATGCCGAAATAGACGATCATGCGAAAGATGATGAACGGCCATGTCCGCATCATGATCGACACAGACCGGCCAATGCTGAAGTCCCACATGGCCCCGACTCCCACACCCCGCGCATGACCCCGAAAATCGGAATCGATTTTCGGAAAAGGGATCATGCGCCGAATTAAACTTTTACAGCGTTTTTTGCGCGTTCAAAGAACGCTCGGCGCTGTAAGAGTTGGCGGTGGAGGATGCGCTTGCCCCGGCGATTGTCAATCACGGCAGGGTTGCGCCGGCCCGAAACCGGTGCACAACCCGGTGGCTTGCTTACCCAAGCGAACCGTCATGGCTTCTTGCGCAAGCCTTCGAGCAATTGCTTGAAGGCCGCGATCGCCTTCTTCGAGGTGGCTTCCGGATCCTTCGAATTGGCGATGCGCTGCGCGGCCTGGCTGCTGGCGCCATTGATCAGCCGTGAGGTCGTCTCGGGATCAAGCTCCGGAACGACCACGCCCTCTTCCTGCAGCCTGGTCAGATGCTCGGTCATCGAGGCGGTGCAGGCATTGGCGTTCGGCCACTGTGCCGGGTCGCCGAGCACCGCCGGGCCGTCGCGGAACATGATGCGCTGGATTTCCGGCTCCAGCGCCATCTCGATATAGGTGGTGCATTCGTCGACGAAATGCTGCCAGCGGGTGGGCGCTTTCGAAGCCACCTCATTCACCCGCAAGGCCATCTCGCCATCGATCTCGGCGATCACCGCCTGCAACAGCCCCTTCTTGTCGCCGAAATGGTGGTAGAGCGCGCCGCGCGTCAGGCCGGCCGAAGCGGTGAAATCGTCCATCGAGGCCTCGGCATAGCCAATCGTGCCAAAGGCATGGCGGGCGGCCGCGATCAGCTTGGCGCGCGTCTCGGCGATCATGTCCTTGCGCGGTTTGTGCATGGCCCTGGACCTATTCTCATACGCCTCGTATGCCAATTGACATACGCGGCGTATGAATTATCTGACTTTCATACGCTGCGTATGTAGTTGCGGCATTCACCCTTGTCGAGGAGCAGGACCATGCGAAACCCTTATTCGGACATCTTTCGGGCTCCCGGCACGAAAGGCTTTGCCGCGGCGGCTTTCATCGCGCGCTTACCGATCGCCATGGCGCCGATCGGCATCGTGGCAATGCTGTCACAAACACATGGCGAATATTGGCTGGCCGGCGCCGTCTCGGCCACATACGCGCTGGTGAACGCCTTCCTGTCGCCGCAGGTGTCGCGGCTGGTGGATCGGCGCGGCCAGACGGCGATCGCCGCGCCGATGACGCTCGTTTCGGTGCTTTCCTTCGCGACATTGGTCGTCGCGGCCAACCGGCATTGGCCGGTCTGGACGTTGTTCCTGTCGGCGTTGCTTGCCGCCGCCATGCCCAGCATCCCGGCCCTGGTCAGGGCGCGCTGGACCGAGATCTTCCGCAACCGGCCGGAGCTCAACACGGCGTTTGCCTTCGAATCGGCCGCCGACGAACTGGTCTATGTCGCCGGCGCCTCGCTGTCGGTGGGCCTGAGCGCGGCGCTGTTTCCCGAAGCCGGCATGGTGGTCAGCACGTTGCTGCTTGCGCTCGGCTCGGCGGCATTCCTGCTGCAGCGCTCGTCCGAGCCGCCGGTCCGCCCGGCCGAACATGGCGCGGCCGGGTCGGCGATCCGCCTGCGGCCGGTGCAGATCATCACTTTCGCGCTGATCTTCGTCGGCGCGACCTTCGCCACGACGGAAGTCACCACAGTCGCCATCACCAAAGAGCTTGGCCAACCTGAGGCGGCAAGCCTCGTCATCGGCGTCTATGCGCTGGGATCCTTCGTGCTCGGCATCATCGTCGGCGCGCTCAGCCTCAAGGCGCCGCTGCAACGGCAATTGGCACTCGCGGTCACCGTGATCGCACTCACCACCTTGCCACTGCTCTTCGCCGACACGGTGCCGACGCTCGCGCTCGCGGTGTTCGTCAGCGGCGTCGCGATCTCGCCGACCTTCATCACCGCCTTCGGCCTGATCGAGCGCCACGTGCCGCCGGCGATGCTCACCGAAGGTGTCACCTGGGTGACGACCGGGATCGGCATCGGCATGGCGCTGGGCTCCTTCGCCGCCGGCTGGATGGTCGACACTTTCGGACCGCAGAACGGGTTCTGGGTTTCGGTCGCGGCCGGAGCAATCGCGCTGGTCACGGTGCTGGCCGGCCAATGCCGGCTGGCGACGGAGGATTGCGAGGCGGACAGGGGCGAGGCGGTGGTTGCGGCGGAGTGACGGCTATTCGGCCGTCCGATCATCGTCGCAGACGTTGGCAGTTATCCGACGGCCTGCGACATCGCCTCCGTCGCGCAGGCTTTCGGTCAGCCAGCCAGGCCGGCGGACCGCTGTAGGACCTCGTCAACCCTTCGAGGCCTACAGAATTTCCGTCTTGGCGATGTGAATGCCAAACCCCTCAAGCCCGACATAGTGGCGCTCGCGCGAGGCGATCAGGTTGATCGAGGAGATGCCCAGGTCCTTGAGGATCTGGGCGCCGAGCCCGATCTCGCGCCATTCGTTCTCGCGGCGGCGGGCTTCCTCGTGGTCCTCGCCGTCGCCACTCGCGGGCCGCTTGCGCTCCTGATGGGCGACACCGACCGAGCCTTCGCGCAGATAGACGATGACGCCGCGCCTGCGCTCGCCCATCGCCTTCATGATGCCGTCGAGCCGGTGGCTGGTGCCGAAGACGTCGGTGACGACATCTTCCGAATGCAGCCGTACCGGCACCTCCTCGCCATCGCGGATGTCGCCGAAGACGACCGCGAGATGGTGCATGGAATCCCAAGGCAGCGTGTAGGTGAAGGCCTGCGCCTTGCCGCCGGGCGTGTCGATGTCGGAGCAGGCGACGCGTTCGACCAGCGTCTCCTTGCGCTGCCGATAAGCGATCAGGTCGGCGACCGAGACCTGCTTCAGCCCATGTTCCTCGGCGAAGGCCTGCACTTGCGGCCCGCGCTTGACCGTGCCGTCGTCGTTGACCAGTTCGGAAATGACGCCGACCGGGGGCAGGCCGGCGAGCTTGCAGAGATCGACCGCGGCTTCCGTATGGCCGGAGCGCATCAAGACGCCGCCTTCGCGCGCGATCAGCGGGAAGATGTGGCCGGGGCGCACGAAATCCGAGGGGCCGACATTGCCGTTGGCAAGGTTGCGCACGGTGAGCGTGCGGTCGTCGGCGGAAATGCCGGTCGTCGTGCCGTGCTTGAAATCGACGCTGACGGTGAAGGCGGTGGTGTGGGCGGAATCATTATCCGCCACCATCGGCGCGAGGTTCAGCCGCCTCGCGTCCTCGCGCAGCATCGGCGTGCAGACGATGCCGGAGGTGTTGCGGACGATGAAGGCCATCTTCTCCGGCGTGCAATGGACGGCGGCGACGATCAGGTCGCCCTCGTTCTCGCGCCCGTCATCGTCCATGACGACGACGATCTCGCCGCGCTCGAAGGCACGGATCGCTTCGACGATCTTCTTCTGGTCGTATGGCATCGGCGCTCGCTTCGCTCGCAAGGGAGTAGGGGAATAGGGCAGTAAGGGAATAGGGGAAAGGAAAAAGTTTTGGCCACCGGGCAGGCGTTAGCCTACTGCCCTACTGCCCTACTGCCTTACTCCCCTGCTCCCCTCCCTGTCTGTCCTCTGTGCCGCAGATAATGATCGGCAATCGCGCAGGCAACCATCGCCTCGCCGATCGGCACGGCGCGGATGCCGACGCACGGGTCGTGGCGGCCTTTGGTCATCACCTCGACATCCTTGCCGTCCTTGTCTATCGACTGGCGTGGGGTCAGGATCGAGGAGGTCGGCTTGACGGCGAAGCGGGCGACGATCGCCTGGCCGGTCGAGATGCCGCCGAGGATACCGCCGGCATTGTTGGACAGGAACACCGGCTTGCCGTCATTGCCCATGCGCATCTCATCGGCGTTCTGTTCGCCGGTGATGCGGGCCGCCTCGAAACCGTTGCCGATCTCAACGCCCTTGACGGCGTTGATCGACATCAGGCCGGACGCGATGTCCTGGTCGAGCTTGGCGTAGATCGGCGCGCCGAGGCCGGGCGGCACGCCGTCGGCGACGATCTCGATCACCGCGCCGACCGAAGAGCCCGCCTTGCGGATGCCGTCGAGATAAGCGGTGAAGACCGGGACCGAGGCCGGATCCGGGGTGAAGAACGGGTTCTCGGCGTCGGCGACGAAATTCCAGTTCCAGTTGGCGCGGTCGATCGACTTTTCGCCCATCGACACCAGCGCGCCGCGAACCGTCATGCCGGGCACTATCCTGCGCGCCAGGGCGCCGGCCGCCACCCGCGCTGCCGTCTCGCGCGCCGAGGAGCGGCCTCCGCCGCGGTGGTCGCGCAGCCCGTATTTGACGTCGTAGGTATAATCGGCATGGCCTGGCCGGTATTGGCGGGCAATCTCGCCATAGTCCTTGGAGCGCTGGTCGACATTCTCGATCAGCATCGACACCGGCGTGCCGGCGGTGATCATCGTCTCGCCGTCCTCGTCTAGGATGAAGCCGGACAGGATCTTGACCTCGTCCGGCTCGCGGCGCTGGGTGACGAAGCGCGACTGGCCGGGGCGGCGACGGTCGAGCTCGGCCTGGATGTCCTCGCGCTTGAAGCGGATGCCGGGCGGGCAGCCGTCGACAACGCAGCCGAGCGCCGCGCCATGGCTTTCACCCCAGGTGGTGACGCGAAAGAGATGGCCGAATGTGTTGTGCGACATGAGAATACGCCCTGCCCCGGCGAGGGAACCCGGTTAAGGTTGCCTTCTATTGGCGTTTTCCACAGTGGTCAAACGGTGATCGGATGCATCAAACTGTGATGTGGCGGATTTAGTTTTGACACATTCGGTTGGTTTCTGCTCTCTTCCCATCCGCCGTTGAGGATCCGCCGCTGACCAGCCGGCGCAATGACCAAAGAGGACGACGATGCGTACCCTGATTGGCGCCGCCTGCGCCATGTTGCTGATTTCCACCGCCGCCGCGTTCGCCGGCCAGACCGAAGGCCTGATCAAGAAGGTCGACAAGGACACGCTGACGCTGACGCTTGACGACGGCAAGGCCTATAAGCTCAACGCCGAGACCGATCTCGACTCGCTGAAGCCCGGCATGGACATCGTCATTGCCTATGACGTGACCAATGGCGAGAATGTCGTGACGGATATGCAGTTGCCCGACAGCGACCAGAACTAAACTCAGGTGAGGCCGGCCTGCGAAGGGCGGCTTCCTGCGCTTCCGGTGCTCGCGTACCGAAAGTACGCTCCGCTCCGGCCTTCGCCGCCCGAAGCTCTCATGAGGGTCTCCGCGCCACGAAGGCTACGGCCGGCGTAGGCCGGTTCTCGAATCCAGCCTTCTCTGCTCGGCCTGACCTGAATTTGCCAGGGCGCGAATTGTTAAAGCCACTCCAAGCTCCGGCCCTCCAGCCGAAGCAAGCGGTCCTGTGGGATTTCGAGGCTGGCGGCCTCCTGCTTGGAAATGCCGGTGACCAAGCGGAAGAAGCAGCGCATGACGCCGCCATGGGTGACGCAGACGGTCGGCTGGCGCAGCGCGTCGAACCAGGGCTTTATCCGCGCGAGCAGCATCTCGTAGCTTTCCGCGCCCTCGCCCGGCGGCTGGAAGTCCCACTTGGCGTGGCGGCGGCCGTCCGTTGAACCGGGGGCACGCTTCTCCAGTTCGGCGAAGGTGAAGCCCTGCCAGTCGCCGAAACTTATCTCGACCAGGCGCGGATCGGTGCGGTAGCCGGAGGGATCGAGCCCCATAGCTTCGCGCATCAGCTCCATCGTCTCACGCGTGCGCCGCATCGGGCTGGCGACAAAGTCGAAATCCGCAGGATTTCTGACGAGTTCCGCCAACCGTAGGCCATTGCGCGTCGCCTGCTTGCGACCGAACGTATTGAGGTCGGTGTCGGCCTGGCCCTGCAGGCGGTGCTCGGCATTCCACTCGGTCTGACCGTGACGCGCGATGTAGGCGAGCGGATACATCAGGTCTTCCAAGGTCGGGCCAGGGCCTGGGACGAAGGATAGGCGAAGGTAAGGATCAGTCCTTGACGGTCGAGATATCCGGCGCGTCGACCGCCTTCATGCCGACGACATGGTAGCCGGAATCGACATGATGGACCTCGCCGGTCACGCCGCGCGACAGGTCCGACAGGAAATAGACGCCGGAATCGCCGACTTCTTCCTGGGTGACCGTCTGCTTCAGCGGCGAATTGTACTCGTTCCACTTCAGGATATAGCGGAAATCACCGATGCCGGAGGCGGCCAGCGTCTTGATCGGACCGGCGGAGATTGCGTTGACACGGATCTTCTTGGCACCGAGATCGACTGCGAGATAGCGCACGCTTGCTTCCAGCGCCGCCTTGGCGACGCCCATGACGTTGTAATGCGGCATCACCTTCTCGGCGCCGTAATAGGTCAGCGTCAACAGCGAGCCGCCATCGGTCATCAGCGGCTCGGCGCGCTTGGCGATGGTGGTGAAGGAATAGACCGAGATGTCCATGGTGCGGAGGAAATTGTCGCGGGTCGTCTCGACATAGCGGCCGGTGAGCTCGTCCTTGTCGGAGAAGGCGATGGCGTGGACGAGGAAGTCGAGCTTGCCCCAGTGCCTGGCGATATCGGCGAAGACGGCGTCGAGGCTTTCCGGGTCGGTGACGTCGCAATGGCCGGCGACATGCGCGTTGAGCTCAGCCGCGAGCGGCTCCACGCGCTTCTTGAAGGCCTCGCCCTGATAGGTCAGCGCGATTTCGGCGCCGTGATCGACGCAAGCCTTGGCGATGCCGAAAGCGATCGACCGATTGTTGGCGACACCCAGGATCAGGCCCCGCTTACCGGCCATCAGGCCCTGTCCACCCGCCATGTGCAAGCTCTCCGCAAGAAAATCTGCTTTGTGGAGAGCCTATCGCACAGGCACAAAGCCCCTTCAAGCGCTCAAAAGACACGGCAACAGGAACAAAATTCCCTCAATCACCCTTTTCTGCGGCGCATCAGGGCCTCAAGCTCGGCATCGCCGCCCTCCGGCAGCATCAGCCGCACATGGGCATAGAGATCGCCATGGCCGCCGGCCTTTTCCGGCAGGCCCCTGCCCTTCAGGCGCAGCACCTTGTCCGAGCTCGACCATGCCGGAACGTTGACCGCGAGCTTGCCGGTCGGCGTCTCGACCGCCACCTTGGCGCCGAGCACGGCATCGGCCAGATCGACGGGCAGATCGACATGTAGGTCGCGCCCCTCGATGCGGTAACGCGGATGGCGGCGGATATGGATCTTGACCAGCGCGTCGCCCGGCTGGCCCGGACCCTGCTCGCCCTGGCCCTTCAGGCGGATCGTCTGGCCGTCCTCGACATAGGCCGGCAGCTTGACCGCGACCTTGCGGCCGTCGGGGAATATCGCCGTCACCTTATCGGCGGTGGCTGCCTCCTCGACGCTGATATCCATGGTGACGTTGAGATCGGCCGCCTGGACCGGCTGGCGGCGGTCTGCCCGGCCAGCGCCGCGGGCGCCGGAAAAGGCTTCGCCGAATATCTGGCTGAAGATGTCGCTGTTGCCGTCGAACGGATCGCCGCCCGGGCGCCCGGTGCGGAATTCGAAATGCGCGCCGCCAGGGCCCTGCTGACGACGGAAACCGGCGAACGGGTCGCCGCCGGCCGCGCCCTCAAAACCCTGGAATTTCGGCTTGCCCTCGGCGTCGATCTCGCCGCGATCGTAGGCGGCGCGCGTCTTCTCATCGCCGACGATCTCGTAGGCCTGGTTAGCGGCGGCAAAACGGTCCTTCGCCTTGGGATCATTCGGATTCTGGTCCGGATGATACTTCTTGGCGAGCTTACGGTAAGCCGATTTTATGTCCTTGGCCGATGCGTTCTTGGCAACGCCCAGCACCTCATAGGGGTCGCGCATGCTTCCTGCCTGCAAGAGAGAATGGATTGTAGTCGCCCCCTATATGCGCTCGCATAGGAAGAAATTCCAGTGGCGCAAGGGCAATTAGCGCCTGAAACTCAGAGCACCGGAATCAGAGCGCCTTGAATTCCTGCATGCGCCAACCCCCGGCTTCGGCGAGGCACAACTCGCCCTTGTAGAGCGCAACACCGTCGAAGCTCTCGCGCGTGGCGCTGAAGCGGCGGCAGGTCACACCGCCGTCCTTCAGCTCGACCAACTCGGTGATGGCGCCGCGCGAACCGGTGCCGGCGTTGGCCCATGGCACGGCCTGGCCGCCAAGTTCCTTGATATCGGCGGAAGAAACGGCGTTGCCGATGGTGGTCTGGTCGGAGTCCTTGTCGGCGATCGCCGGAGCAGCAGGCGAGGACGGCGCGCTGGAAGTGATGATCGAGCGGTCGACATCCATCTTTTCCAGGCTGAAGCCGCCCGCACCGCAGCCGGCAAGGGAAATGGCCGCCGTCACGACCACAGCCTTGACGCTGGCCGAAGCGATAACGCCCCATTGCCCGCTGTCAAAAGCTTGCGCGATACGCAACAATCGGCGGACTCCTCCCGGAACGGTAAAAATTCGGAAAACTATGAACGAAACTGAGTTAACAAGCGGTGACTTCACCGAGGCCGCGGAGCCTTTCCGGCTCTTTGCCGCATGGCTGGAGGACGCCACGAAAAGCGAACCCAACGATCCCAACGCAGTGGCGCTGGCAACCGTCGACGCCGACGGCATGCCGGATGTGCGGATGGTGCTGCTCAAGGGCTTCGACGAAAAGGGGTTTGTCTTCTACACGAATTTCGAGAGCGCCAAGGGCCGCGAAATTCTTGGCAGCATGAAGGCGGCGATGTGCTTCCACTGGAAATCGCTGCGCCGCCAGGTGCGGGTGCGCGGGCCGGTCGAGATCGTCGGCGACGCCGAGGCCGACGTCTATTATGCCACGCGCCCACGCGGCAGCCGCATCGGCGCCTGGGCCTCGAAACAGTCGCGGCCGCTGGAGAGCCGCTTCGCGCTGGAAAAGGCGGTGGCCGAATACACGGCGCGCTACGCCATCGGCGATATCCCGCGGCCAAAACACTGGTCGGGCTTCCGCATCCTGCCGCAGACGATCGAGTTCTGGCACGACAGGCCGTTCCGCCTGCATGACCGCGTCGTCTTTTCGCGCAACGCGCAAGGCGGATGGGACAAGACGCGGCTTTATCCTTGAACGGTAACAGAGGCGAAGGACTCAGCCCTTCTTGCGCGTCATGAAAGCGGTGAGCGCAGCGCGCGCCTCTTCGGAGGTCAGCCGCTCGCGGAAATGCTCGCTTTCGACCTTGATGCGGGCGATCAATTCATCGCGCGGCTCGCGCATCAGGTCGCGCGCGATCTTCAGCGCCTGCGGCGGCTTGGCCGCGATGTCGTTGGCGGCGGCCAACACCGCGCTTTCGAGGGAGTCTTCCGCGACGACATCGTAGATCAGCCCCGCGGCCTTGGCGCGCTCGGCCGAAAAGCCTTCGCCGAGGCCGAGCAGCGCGAAGGCGCCCTGCCGGCCAAGCAGTTGCGGAACGATCAGGCTGGAGCCGGCTTCCGGCACCAGGCCGAGATCGACGAAGGGCGTGCGGAACAGCGTGCGCGGCGTGGCAAAGGTCAGGTCGCAATGTAGGTTGAGCGTAGTGCCGATGCCCACCGCAATGCCGTCAACGCCCGACACCATCGGCTTTTCGGCCTTGGCCAGCGCCATCAGGAAATCCCAGACCTCGTTGCCGCCCTCGCCGCCGGTGGCGATGACCAGGAAATCGGCTAGGTCGTTGCCGGAGGAGAAGGCGCCCGGAACGCCGAGGAAGACTTGGACGCGGACCGCCGAATCGGCGTCGCCTTCGGCGAGCGCCGCCGACATTTTCGCATACATGGCGCGCGTCAGCGCGTTCTTCTTGTCGGGGCGGTTGATGCGGATGATCTGCACCGCGCCCTGGCGCTCGACGAGGATGTGGTCTGTCACGATTTTTTCCTTGTGAACGTCAAGCGGGAATCAGTTCCTTGCCGGCAACGGCAAGGCTCTCGGCGCCGCCCACGACACGATCCTTGAGCGCGCGCGTCTCGCCGAGCAGGTTTTCGGCGAAGAAGCGGCAAAGGGCGATGCGGCCATGATCGGCCAGCCCGCCTTGCGCCAGATAAGCGCCGCCGGCAGCGAGCGAGATCAGGCGCAGATAGGGCGTCGCGCCGGCCATGGCGGCATCGGCCTTACCATCGGCCGTGAGCTTCTGCAGAAAGCCCGTCGCCTCGTGGAGATCGGCCAGTGCATGGTCGAGATTGTCGGCGGTGCGGCCGAAACCGTCGATGTTGGAGGTGCGCACCGCATCGGCCACCGCTTTCAATTCGCCGATATAAGAATGCACATGCTCGCCACCGCCGAGCGGCAGCTTTCGCGCGACAAGGTCGATCGCCTGGATGCCGTTGGTGCCTTCATAGATCGGCGCGATGCGCGCATCGCGATAAAGCGCGGCTGCACCCGTCTCCTCGATGAAGCCCATACCGCCATGCACCTGGAGCCCCAACGAGGCGACTTCGACGCCGATCTCGGTGGAAAAGGCTTTTGCGAGCGGCGTCAGCAGGCTGGCGCGGTCATGCCATTTGGCGGCGGCCTCGCCCTCGCCGACACGCGCGCGGTCGAGCGCATGCGCACAGGAATAGCTGATCGAGCGCGCGATCTGGGTCAGCGCCTTCATGGTCAAGAGATTGCGCTGCACGTCCGGGTGATGGACGATCGGCGCCATGCCGGGGCCCGAATAGGCCGAGGCCTTGCCCTGGCGGCGCTCATTGGCATAGGCGATCGCCTTCTGTGTGGCGGTCTCGGCCACGGCCACGCCCTGCATGCCGACGGCAAGGCGGGCGTTGTTCATCATGGTGAACATGCAGGCCAGCCCCTTGTTCTCCTCGCCGATCAGCCAGCCGATGGCGCCGGGTGTAGAACCTTGAAAACCGTCGCCATAGATCATGGTGCAGGTTGGTGAGGCATGGATGCCGAGCTTGTGCTCGAGGCCGGAACAGAAGACGTCGTTGCGGGCGCCGAGCGAACCGTCGTCGTTGACAAAAAACTTCGGCACCAAAAACAGCGAGATGCCGCGCGTCCCGGCCGGCGCGTCGGGAAGCCTGGCCAAGACCAGATGCACGATGTTGTCGGTGAAATCGTGCTCGCCATAGGTGATGAAGATTTTTTGGCCAAAGATGCGATAGGTGCCGTCGCCGACGGGCTCGGCGCGGCTGCGCAAGGCCGCTAGGTCCGAGCCTGCCTGCGGCTCGGTCAGGTTCATTGTGCCCATCCACTCGCCGGAGACGAGTTTTGCGAGGTATTTGGCCTTGAGTTCCTCCGAGGCGTGTTTGTCGAGCGCCTCGACAGCGCCCATGGTGAGCGTCGGGCCGATGCCGAAGGCCATGGCGGCGGAGTTCCACATTTCGAGCGCGGCGACGCCGAGCATGATCGGCAGGCCCTGCCCGCCGAATTCTTCCGGACCCGACAGCGCGTTCCAGCCGCCTTCGATCCAGCGCCGGTAGAGCTCCTTCCAGCCGGGCGGCGTGGTGACGGCGGCGTCCTTCAGCACAGCACCATGCTCGTCGCCGATCTTGTAGAGGGGAGCGACCTCCTCGCTGGCGAAGCGGCCCGCCTCGGCCAGGATCGCGTCGACAAGATCCTCGCCGAGATCGCCGAAAATGCCGGCGTCAAGCGCCGGCTTCAGCCCCGCCACCTGCTTCAGCGTGAAGGCGATGTCCTCGACCGGCGCGCGATACATGTCTGCTCCTCCTCCGTTCCAGCCAATCCTAGTGCATGGCCGAAGCGAAACCACGCGTCGATTTCGCACCTTCTTTTTACGTAAACGTCAAACTTTGTCACGCGGATTTTGCGTAGACGTCGTCATCCACGGGCGGAGCGGACGCGCAGACCCGGGGATCATTCCGTGGCTTTTGCCGTGGAGTGCAGCGGAGCAGAATTCTAGACCGTAGAAGGGCCTCAACGTAACGCAACGGACTCTATGGTCTGCGCGCGTCGCTTCGCTCCTTGCTCCGCCATAGAATGACGAAATCGCGAAGGCCAAGGCCTATCTCAAAGCTGCAATTACCACTCAGAATCTACGACGAATTACATCCGGCTGGTAGTTCCAGGAAAGTGGGGCGCGGTTTTCCGTCCGGAATTGCGCAAGGATAAAGCGACTCTCTCAACGTATGCTGCGTCCCACCGCCTGCAGCGCCAGGAAGGCTTCGTAACGCTTGTCGTGCCAAGCGCGCATGTCACTCGACGCAGGTGTAAAGACATCGCCAAGCCGGGACATGGCAGGCATGGCGCTCGAAATGTCCGCATACCGGCCGGCTGCCACCGCTCCGAGCATCGCAGCACCCAGCAGCACCGGTTCGGGCGACTGCGACGCGGCGACCGCCAAGCCGGCGGCGTCGGCAAGCAGCTGGCGCACCAGCGGCGACTGCCCGGCGCCGCCGCTGATGACGATGGTATCGACGGCAAGACCGGATGACGCCATCGCCGCCACGATCTGACGCACGCCATAGCCGAGGCCGCAAAGCCCGGCCACGTAGAGGCCGACGAGATTTTCGACGGAACGGTCGGTGCCGATCCCGGCGATCAGGCCGCGCGCATCCGGATCGGCCAAGGGCGAGCGATTGCCGAGGAATTCGGGAACGACATGGATGCTTCCCGCGAGCGTGGCAGCGGCCGACAGCTCGGGCGAACCCGCCGTGACGGCCGCGGCCAGCCAATCGACCAGCGATTTGCCTTCCATAGCGGCGCGCGCGGAGGCCTCGGCTTGGGCCGGGTGGAAATGCACCAGCAGATCAATGGCCGCGCCGGCCGCCGACTGGCCGCCCTCGCTCAGCCAGAGCCCGGGCACCATGGCGGAATAATAGGGGCCCCAGACTCCTGGAACGAAAGCAGGACCTTCGCTGCTTGCCATGGTGCAGGCAGAGGTGCCGAGCACATAGGCCATGCGCGACGAGATGGTGCCGGCTTCGCCTGCAGCCCCCACGGTGCCGACGCCGCCGGCATGGGCGTCGATCAGCCCGGCAGCGACAACCGTGCCCGCGTCCAGTCCCAATTCAGCGGCGGCCGCTTCCGTCAGGCCGGCACCCAGCGCCGTGCCGGGATCGACAACGTCCGTGCCGACGCGGGCAAAACCCTCGTCGGCAAGCTCGCCGAGCCCCACGGCATGGAAATAGCTTTCGTCCCAGCGCCGCTCGTGGCCGAGATAGGTCCATTTGCAGGCGAGCGTGCAGACCGAGCGGGCAAGGCTGCCCGTGGCGCGCCAGGTGAGATAATCGGCGAGGTCGAAGAAATGCCTCGCTTTGGCGAAGGTCCCCGGCAGGTTCTCCTTCAGCCACAAAAGCTTCGGCGTCTCCATCTCGGGCGAAATGACGCCGCCGACATAGTCGAGGACCGGATGCCGAAGGGCGTTGATGCGCCTGGTCTGGTCGAGGGCGCGGTGGTCCATCCAGACGATGATGTTCCTGTCGCTATCTCCCGAGCGACCGACCGGCAAAGGCCCGCCGTCGTCGCCGACCACCACCAGCGAACAGGTCGCGTCGAAGCCGATGCCACCGATTTCCCGGGGATCGACGCCCGCCTTCCCGACCGCCTCGCGCACGCTGGCGCACACCGCCTCCCAGATGTCCCGGCTGGACTGCTCGGCGATCTCGCCGGGCTCGACGAAGAGCGCGATGTCGCGCTTGGTGGAAGCGAGCAGCTGGCCGCGCTCGTCAAAGACGCCGGCGCGCGCGCTGCCGGTGCCGACATCGATGCCGAGGAAGTGGGAAGGCATGGGGGGACCTCAAGGTAGGCAGTAGGCAGTAGGCAGTAGGCAGTAGGCAGTAGGCAGTAGGCAGTAGGCAGTAGGCAGTAGGAGATGGTCCGTGTTGGATGGCCGGAGGCAACCGCCTCTTTCCCTATTCCCTACTGCCTAACTCCTACTGCCTACAAATCATTGCTCTGCGGCAGGATCACCAGATCCCGAATGGTGACGTTTCTCGGCCGCGTCAGCATGAACAGTACGGCGTCCGCGACCTCGGTGGGCTGCATCAGTCCGCCGGCCGCCAGCTCGTCCTCGAGCTTCTGCTTCGGCCAATCGCTGATCAGCGCCGTCACCACCGGTCCGGGCGCCACTGCGCCGACGCGCAGGCCGTGCTTGGCCACCTGCCGGCGCAGCGTATGGACGAAGGCCTGTATGGCGTGCTTGGAGGCCGTGTAGACCGGCTCCCAGACGACAGGGACGAGGCCGGCAATCGAACTTGTGACGATGATGTCGCCGGTCTTGCGTTCGACCATGTGCGGCAGCACCGCGTGCACCGAGCGGAACACCGAGTTGATGTTGAGGTTCAGCATGCGGTCCCAGGCATCCGGATCGCCGTTGAGGATCTCGCCGCCCACATAGGAGCCGGCATTGGCGTGAAAGATGTCGAGCTGGCCGGCCTTGTCGAGGATGCCCGGCATCATGGTCGCCACGCTTGCCGGGTTGGTGAGATCGACCACCAGCGGGATCGCGCCGTCGCCGAGCTCGGCGACCACCTCCTTCAGCCTGTCCTCCGCGCGGTCGACCAGCACGACGCGGGCGCCGGCGGCAAGCATCGCCCTGGCGCATTCGAGACCGATGCCCGATGCCGCGCCGGTGACCGCGGCGACTTTTCCCGAAAGATTGTGAGCCATGTGTACCCTTCTCATTTGAACTGTTCAGGCGCGGCCGTGCGAGGCACGGGAGCGACGCGCGAGGGAGTCGACGATCACGGCGATGGCCAGAACGGCACCGGTGATCATGTAACGAAGCGACGAGGACAGATCGAGCAACGTCAGGCCGCTGGCGATCGACTGGATGACGATGATGCCGAGCAGCGCGGAATAGGCGCTGCCGCGGCCGCCAAACAAGCTGGTGCCGCCAATGACCGCGGCCGCGATGGCGTTCAGGTTGACGTCGCCGGTACCGGCCTGCTGGCTCGCGGAAGCGAGCCGTGCGGCCGCCAGCACGCCGCCCAGCGCGGCGAAGAGCGAGCAGAGCGCGAAGGCGCTGAGATAGATGGCCCGCACCTTGATGCCGGCGCGCCGCGCCGCCTCGCGGTTGCCGCCGACGGCGGTCATCGAGCGCCCCCACTTGGTCCGGGTCAGCGCGTAGTTCATCGCCACGACGAGGCCGACGAACAGGCCGAACATCCACGGAATGCCGCGCGACTGATTGAGGTAGGCGACGATCAGCTCGAGGCCGATGGTTATGATGGCGACTCGCACGATGAGCCCGGTCACGGACGGCGCGGACAGGTTGGCCGCGCGGCGGCGCGCGAAGGTGCGAAGTCCGCTGGCCAGCATCGCCAAGCCAGGGATCGCCGCCAGCGTGTGCGAGACCCATTTCGGCATCACCATCAGTTGGCCGAAATCCACCAGCGCCGAGCCATAGGGCAGGTTGATCGAGCCGGTGGAACCGAGGATGTAGAGCTGCATGCCCAGCACCGCGAGCAGGCCGGCAAGCGTCGAAACGAAGCTCGGCATGCCCAGACGGTTGAACAAAAGGGCATAGAGCGAGCCGATCAGGGCACCGAAGGCGAGCGCCGCGAGGATGGCGAGCGCGACCGGCCAGCCCTGGTTGACCCAGAGCGTGCCGACCAGCGCCGAGGCGAAGCCGCTGATCGAGCCGACGGAAAGATCGATCTCGCCGACCATCAGCACGCAGACGATGCCGAGCGCGATGACGCCGACGGTCGAGCAGTCGAACAGGAGATTGACCAGATTGCTGCTGGAAACGAACACCGGATTGAGGCTGGTGAACACGGTCCAGATGACGACGAGGCCGACGATGACCGGCAGCGAGCCGAGGTCGCCGCTGCGCACGCGGTCGAGGAAGGCGCGGACGGCTCCGCCTATACCCGCCTCATGCTTCACCCGCGCGTCGGCGCGGTCGAGCGCCAGCGGGGCGGAGGTGCTTTTCTCTGCCGTCATGGGCGCTGCTCCCCCGCCTGTGCGCTGCCGCTATGATCGCGCTCGATGCGCAGACGCTCGGCACGGCGCGACACCGCGTTGTTGGACGCGCCGGTGATGGCGCTCACCAGGTCCTGGTTCGAGGCGTCGGGCTCGAAGACGCCGTTGTTGCGCCCCAGCCGCAGCACGACGATGCGGTCGGCGACGGCGCGGACATCCTCCATGTTGTGGCTGATCATCACGACGCCAAGACCGCGCGAGCGGACGCGATCGATAAGATTGAGCACCTCCGCCGTCTGGGCGACGCCGAGGGCCGCGGTCGGCTCATCGAGCAGGATGAGTTTCGGCTCGAGCAGCAGCGAGCGCGCGATCGCGACCGTCTGGCGCTGGCCGCCGGACAGCGAGGCGACCGCCTCGCGCACGCTCGGGATGCGTGCCGACAATTCGTTGAGCAGCGTCCAGGCGCGCATCTCCATCGCTACCTCGTCCAGCCGCAGCGGGCTGAGCTCGTTGCCGAGGAAAATGTTGGCGACGACGTCGAGATTCTCGCAGAGCGCGAGATCCTGGAAGACCGTGGCGATACCGAGCGTCAGCGCCGCGCGCGGGTCGGGCAGCGTGACCGGCTTGCCGCGGAAATTGATGGTTCCCGAGCTCGGCTGGTGCACGCCGGCGAGGATCTTGACCAGCGTCGACTTGCCGGCGCCGTTGTCGCCGACCAGCGCGACGACTTCGCCGGCATGGACATCGAAATCGATATCGGTCAGCGCCGAAACGGCGCCGAAATTCTTCGATATCCCGCGCAGGCTGAGCACCAGCTCGCCGACGGAAGCCGACTCTTCAAGACTGTCACTCATGCGCCGCCTTTCTTGACAATCGTTCCCTGGACATCCGGCCGCCGAGTGGCGGCCGGATGTCATATGATCACTTCGTGATGCCGAGCTTCTTGCAGCCCTCGGCATAGCGGTCGACGCAGAGCTCGGCGGCCGTGTTGATCTTCTTGTCGATGATCTCGGCCTTGAGGTTCTCCTGCGTCACCACCGCCGGCGTGAAGAGCTGCGAGGGCGTGTCGTAAAGCGTCATCTCGGCCTTCGGCTTCTCGCCCGACAAGAGCTTGACGGCCACGTTGGCCGCGGCGGCCGCAACGATTTCGCTCGGCTTGGAGATGGTGTTGTACTGGTCGCCGGCAATGATTAGCTGCAGCGCCGCGATCGTCGCGTCGTTGCCGGTCACCGGCGGAACAGGGTCGACGCCAGCCGCCTTGAAGGCGGCAATCGCGCCGCCGCCGGTGCCGTCATTGGCGGCCACCACGCCGAGGATCTTGGCGCCGAAGCGGGTGATCTGGCCGCTCGCCCATTGCTGTGCCTTCGGCGGCGCCCATTCCGGCGTGTCGAACTCGGCCAGGATCGGATAGCCGCTGTTGTCGAGACCCTCGTGAATGCCCTTCTTGATCAGGCCGGCGGCCGCATCGGTCGGCGAGCCGTTGATCTGCAGCAGACCGCCGCCGGCCGGGTCGACCTTCAGAGCCTTGAGGTGCTCGACCAGGGAGTCGGCGATGGCCTTGCCGATGCCTTCATTGTTGAAGGACACGTAGAAATCGGCGGGCGCCGTCGGGATGGGCCGGTCATAGGCGATCACCTTGACGCCCTGGCTCTGCGCGAGCTTCACCAGCGAGGCGGCGGCGGTCGAATCGACCGGGTCGAGCACGATGGCCTTGGCACCCTGCGAGATCACCGAATTGAACTGCTGCTGCTGGCGCGCCGCATCGGCGTCAGCGTTCTGGTAGATCACTTTGCAGCCCGGGCAGAGCTTCTTCATCTCGGCGACGAAGCCGGGATAGTCGTGCTGCTCGTAGCGGGTCGACGCCTGGTCGGGCATCAGGAAGGCAACCGTGGCGTCGGTTACGGTGTCGGCGAAGGCCGCGGTGCTGCCGAGCAGCGAGACCGCGAAAACGGCCGCGATTGTCGACTTCAAGGCAGACGGCGATTTCCAAGCATGTCTGGTCATTCGAATGTCTCCGTTTCGAGAAATGGTTTCACGAGGACCTGCGCGGTGAACCACGCGCCAGGCCTTGACTGCATCACGAACTGTTGGGAGGAATGTTATCAGCGGCCCAGGATCGATCGATCCCGATTAACCACGCAGACATCCTCCTGAACGTGCTGGATTTCGGGCAAACGAACCCCAGCACAGGGTGCCCTGCACCCCGCGTCTTTCCTTCCCTGAATATTTCTTTGTCGATGCAATTCCGGGCGAAAAATCTTTCTGACCGGAACCGCTTCAGGCTCCTCCCGCTTCCTCCCTGTTAGGCGGCAATCTCCGCGTTGACGTTCTCAGCCAGCAAGGCCCTGAAGCGCGAAGGCGACATGCCTTTCTGCGCCAGGAACTGGCGATTGAAATTCGAGATGTTGTTGTAGCCGGCGGCATAGCAGATTTCGGTGATCGACATCTGCGCCTCGCTCATCAAGAGCTGGCAGGCAAGGTTGATGCGCAGCCGGTTGACATACTGCACCAGCGCCATTCCGGTATGGCGGCGGAAGCTGCGCGAGAAGGCGCTCGGGCTGCGCCCGGCGATCTCGGCCAGAGTGCCTTCGCTGAACGGCTCGGTCAGGTGGCAGTTGATGTAGGCGAGCGCCTGGTTGATGCCGGCCGACATGAAGCCCGAGGGGTCGGGCAGATAGCCGGCGCTGGCCAGCGTGCGGACGTCGCCGGCGCGGTTCAATATATCGAGCACGGCCATGAACAGCGACAGGCGGCGCACACCCTGCGCCTCGGTCAGTTCCGCCAGTACGGGCGCCACGAGCTCAGCCGTCGCCGGCGAGAACAGCGCGCCGCGGCGGCTGGTTTCGAGGATGCCGGCGCAGGCGGCAAGTTCGGGCAAGGCGGCGGCGGCGCCGGCGATGAATTCTTCCGAGAACTGCACGACGCGGCCGCGCAGCGGCACGGTCTCACCCGGCGGCACGTCGCTGACCCAGTTGTGCGGCAGATTGGGCCCGGTGAGCACCAGATTGCCCGGCTCGAACTCGCCGATGAAGTCGCCGACGAAATAGCGGCCGGTGGTGGCGACGACCAGATGCAGCTCGTACTCGGGATGGAAGTGCCAGCGGACAGTACGGAAAGGGTAGCCGTGGGCCCAGGCCTTGAACGACTCTCCCTGTCTGATCTGGACGACTTCCAGGTCCGGATTCATCTTCATTTCCTCCCCGCGCGGGTCCGGTCTTGTGACCGGTTGCTGCGCTTCGTCAGGCAGGCCCGTGTATTTCCACTGGCCGCCGTGATTGAAAGCTTAGGCGGCAATTGAAACGCCTGCCACCACGGCTTGTCCACCCCACTGATACTTTTTTGACGTTTGGAGGAGATCGACGCAGCCGATGTCCTGAAAGCAATTCCTTAACCATAGCGGTTCAGGATCGTTTCCTGGTCAGTGGGGAAGACACCCTGATTGAAAAAGCCAGCGCGCCCTCTTCGCCGCCTGGCGCTTCTCGCGGCGGCGGTTGCGCTGGGCACGGCGGCAAAGGCCTCGGATTTCTCCGAGCCGTGGAAGAATGCCGACCGCCCGCTGGTGATCGACGCCTACGAATACAATTCGATCGACTGGCAGCAGCTCGTCACCGACAAGCGCATCGCCGGCTTCATCAATAAGGCATCCGACGGATTGCCGCCGCCCTATTTCTGCTTCGGCGCCGAAGCCGACGTCAAACTCTGCAAGGCGCAATGGAAGCGCTATGCGGTGACGCGCGAATTGTTCCAGACGCGCAAGGTGGTGGCCAAGGCGCTTGGCTTGAAATGGGGCGCCTATCACCTGGCACGGCCCGGCAATCCGGTCGAGCAGGCCAATAATTTCATCGATTTCGCCGAGCCGGCGCCGGACGAGCTGATGGCCCTCGACATCGAAGGCATCGATCCAACGCAATGGATGTCGCTGGAAGACGCCGAGGAATTCGTGCGCCAGGTGCATCGCCGCCTCGGCCGCTTCCCGGTGCTCTATGTCAACGGCAAGACCGCCCAGTATATCGCCGACAACCGCTACCAGTATCGCCTCCTGTCGCGGCTGCCGCTTTGGTATGCGCGCTACAAGCCCGACATCGACGTGCATTTTCCGATGGGCAACTGGCAGGGCTATGCGCTCTGGCAATTCTCGGCGCACACCAATTGCGGACGTTTCCGTTGTCCATATCGTGTACCCGGCACGCGCAACGACATCGACGTCAGCGTCGCGCCGATGAGCGCCGACGAGCTGCGCCGGCAATGGTCTTTTGGCGGCCTGCTCGACGTCCCGGCCGACTACCTCGCCTCGATCCCGGTGCCGGTTTCGCGTCAGGCCGCGTTGGCCGGCAAGGTCACCATCACCTATGCCGACGTGGCGACGCCGCCGACCGTCGAGGAAATGGTCGCGGTGCTCGGCGCGCGCTGGGAGAAATTCCGCGACGGGTTCCGCATGCCGGTGGTGAAGACGGTGCCGCGGCGTGCCAGCTTCGGCATTGTGCAATATGTCGCCTGGAAACGCTCCGGACAGCGCACGCCCGAGCAGATCGACGCGGCTTTTGCCGCCGCGGCCGATCCGGTCAGCACCGCCTCGACGGCGCTCGACAGCGCCAGGCGCTGACTTCTTCCAGGAGCCGACTTCTTCCAGGAGCCCAGAGGGACATCAGCGATGGCTGCCGAGGCTCGCATACATGCCGGTGGTGCGAAACTGTGTCGGGTTGATGCCGTAGCAGCGGCGAAAGACCTTCGAAAAATAGTTCGCATCCTCGAAGCCGCACAGCACCGCGACCTCCTTCACCGGCAGGAAATCCGCCTTGGTGAGCAGCTTCGCCGCGCGCTGCAGGCGCTGCTGCAGGACGAATTCGGCCGGCGGCAGCCCTTCGCTCTCTGCGAAGCAGCGTGAGAAATGGGCGCGGCTAAGGCCGCTGATTTCGACCAGCTCCGCCACCGGCAGCGGCTTGTCGAGATTGCCGTTGATGTGGTCGATGACAGGCTGCATGGCGCTCTGCTTCTCGGCGAAGGCATGCGAGCCGAAGACATCGTCATAGAGCGCCATCGCCGCTTCATAGGCGATCGCGGAGGCCGCGCCTGGCGAAGCGGCGCCCTTGATCAGCCGCAGGCTGCAATCGGCAAGGTGGTCGATGGTCGCCGGCTGCAGCCGGAGCACCGGGCCCGAGACGCTGAGGATGGACTTGTGGACGCGAAGCGCCTCCTCACCGTTCATCGAGATCCAGAAATATTCCCAGCGGTCGCCCTTGGCCAACCAGTAGCGATGGTTGTGCGGCACCAGAACCAGCAGCGTATCGTTCGCCTGCAGACGATAGTTGCGGCTCTCGTAGCGCAACTGACCGGTGCCGCTGATCGTATGCTGGAGAACCGTGAACGGGGTCTGGCCGCGCTTTCGCCCGTCCCAGTCGTAGGTCTCGTCCTCGCGCACTTCGTAGCCGGTGCTGGTCGGCATGGCGTGCAGGCGCTGGCGGCCGCGCGGCAGCGAGATCGTCCGCATCAGCTTTCCGTTGGCGATCAGGTCATGCAGCACAAAATTACCCTCGAAAGCATAATCCTTCTCTGGTCGCGCCGGCGAATAAGCGCATAATCCGGCTTCTCAGAACGCGAAAGACCCGCGGTCGAGGAGCGGGCGGGAGGAGAAAAGCCGGATTTCCGGGTTTAAATGGCATGCGCGCTGTTGCGTGCGGCCATGTTCTCCTCCGTGGCTCCTTGCCTAGCATTCGATTGGATCGAGGTGAAGGTGATGAGTTTCAAAATCGCTATTATCGGCGCCGGCAGCGTCGGCTTCACCAAGAAGCTGTTCACCGACATCCTGTGCGTGCCGGAATTCAAGGACGTCGAATTCGCGCTGACCGACATCAGCGAGCACAATCTCGGGATGATCAAGGCGATCCTCGACAGGATCGTGGAAGCGAACAAGCTGCCGACCAAGGTGACGGCAACGACCGAACGCCGCAAGGCGCTGGAGGGCGCGCGCTACATCATCAGCTGCGTGCGCGTCGGCGGGCTGGAAGCCTATGCGGACGACATCCGCATCCCGCTCAAATATGGCATCGACCAGTGCGTCGGCGACACGATCTGCGCCGGCGGCATCCTCTACGGCCAACGCAACATTCCGGTGATCCTCGATTTCTGCCGGGACATCCGCGAGGTCGCCGCGACCGGCGCCAAGTTCCTGAACTACGCCAACCCTATGGCCATGAACACCTGGGCCGCGATCGAGTATGGCAAGGTGGACACGGTAGGCCTCTGCCATGGCGTGCAGCACGGCGCCGAGCAGATCGCCGAAGTGCTGGGCGCAAAGTCGCCCGAGGAGCTCGACTATGTCTGCTCCGGCATCAATCACCAGACCTGGTTCGTCGAGCTCAGGCTGAACGGCCGGCCGATCGGCAAGGACGAGCTGGTCGCCGCCTTCGAGGCCCACCCCGTCTATTCGAAGCAGGAGAAGCTGCGCATCGACGTGCTGAAGCGCTTCGGCGTTTATTCGACCGAAAGCAACGGGCATCTCTCCGAATATCTGCCCTGGTATCGCAAGCGCCCTGACGAGATCACGCGCTGGATCGACATGTCGGACTGGATCCATGGCGAGACGGGCGGTTATCTGCGCTACTCGACCGAGACCCGCAACTGGTTCGAGACGGAATATCCGCAGTTCCTCGAAGCGGCTTCCAAGCCGATCGACCCGGCAAAACGCTCCAACGAGCATGCCAGCCACATTCTCGAAGCGCTGGAGACGAACCGCGTCTATCGCGGCCACTTCAACGTCAAGAACAACGGCGTGATCACCAACCTGCCGCAGGACGCTATCATAGAGTCACCCGGTTTCGTCGACCGCTTCGGCATCAACATGGCGGCCGGCATCACGCTGCCGGAGGCCTGCGCGGCCACCTGCATGGCCTCGATCAATGTGCAGCGCATGTCGGTGCATGCCGCGATCGCCGGCGACATCGACCTGTTGAAGCTCGCCGTCCTGCATGACCCGCTGGTCGGCGCGGTGTCGACGCCGGAAGAGGTCTGGCAGATGGTGGACGAGATGGTCGTCGCCCAGGCGGCCTGGCTGCCGCAATATGCCGATGCCGTTCCGGCGGCAAAGGAGCGGCTTTCGAAAGCCAAGGTCAAGACCCGCGAATGGGCGGGCGCGGCCAGGCGCAACGTGCGCTCGATCGAGGAATTGCGCGCCGAAAAGGCGGCACTCAAACAGGCCGGCTGAGATCCGGGCAGGCAGGCAGACATGCAGGAGGCACGTCCGCCGGATCAGCCGTCCAGAAACAAGAGGCGGGCAGCAGCGGGCGTCCAAACAACTGGGAGGAGACTATGAGGACCTTACGCACAATTGGCTTTGCCGCCGGACTGGCGGTGAGCGCCGCCATTCCGGCACACGCTTTTGCATCCGAGCCGACGATCCCGCCGGAACCGGCGACGTTTCCGGCCGAGGGCAAGATCCACTACGTGGCGCGCGACTCCATCCTGGAGTTCAAGGCGCTGCCCGAATATCACGAGCCGGGCTGGGTGACCGAGAAATACGTCAAGGCCGGCAAGCTGCCGCCGGTCAAGGAGAGGCTACCCAAGGAGCCCATGGTCTTCAAGGCGGGCAACATGCCGGACGGCATTGGCGTCTATGGCGACACGATGCGCCACGTCATCGGCGGAAGGCCGGAAGGCTGGAACTATGGCGCCGGCCAGACTCAAGGCTGGGGCGGCATCGACATCGGCCTGTCCGAATGCCTGACTCGCACGGCGCCGCTGTTCCAGGTCGAAGCCAAGGACATCGAGCCGCTGCCCAACCTCGCCAAGAGCTGGGAATGGTCGAAGGACGGCCACAAGCTCACCATGCATCTGATCGAAGGCGCCAAATGGTCGGACGGCGCACCCTTCAACGCCGACGACGTCATGTTCTACTGGGAGGACGAAGTGCTCGATCCCAACGTCTCGCCGCTCAACGGCGCGACGCAGGAAACCTTCGGCGTCGGCACCACGCTTAAGAAGATCGACGACTACACCGTGGAATGGACGTTCAAGGCGGCGTTCCCGAAGCAATATCTCTTTGCGATGGCCTACGGCACTTTCTGCCCCGGCCCGTCGCATATCCTCAAGCCGCAGCATCCGAAATATTCGAAGAACACCTACGACCAGTTCAAGAATGCCTTCCCGCCGGAATTCATGAACATGCCGGTGATGGGCGCCTGGGTGCCTGTAGCATACCGGCCGGACGACATCATCGTCCTGCGCCGCAATCCCTACTATTGGAAGGTCGACGAGAAGGGCAACCAACTGCCCTATCTCAACGAGCTGCAATACAAGCTCTCGACCTGGGCCGATCGCGACGTCCAGGCGGTGGCGGGCTCGGGCGACTTCTCCAACCTGGAGCAGCCGGAGAACTTCGTCGCCTCGCTGAAGCGTGCCGCCGAGAAGAACGCGCCGGCACGGCTTGCCTTCGGTCCGCGCCTCATCGGCTATAATCTGCGCATGAATTTTTCCGCCAATGGCTGGGGCAATCCGGACGAGCGCGGCCAGGCGCTGCGTGAGCTCAACCGCAACGAGGATTTCCGCAAGGCGGTCACCATGGCGCTCGACCGCAAGGCGCTGGGCGACTCGCTGGTCAAGGGCCCGTTCACCGCCATCTATCCGGGCGGCTTCTCCTCGGGCACCAGCTTCTATGACCGCAAATCGACCGTCTACTATCCCTTCGATCTCAAGGGCGCCAAGGCTGAACTTGCCAAGGCCGGTCTCAAGGACACGGATGGCGACGGTTTCGTGAACTTCCCGGCCGGGACGGCCGGCGGCAAGAATGTCGAGATCGTGATGCTGGTCAACAACGACTACACGACCGACAAGAGCCTGGCCGAAGGCGTCGTCGCTCAAATGGAAAAGCTTGGGCTGAGGGTGGTCATCAACGGCGTCAACGGCACGCAGCGCGATGCAACCCAATATTCCGGCCGCTTCGACTGGCTGATCCGGCGCAATGAGACCGAACTGACTTCCGTGGTGCAGAACACCGAGCAGCTCGCTCCCGTCGGTCCAAAGACCAGCTGGAACCATCGCGCGCCGGAAAGCGGCGAGGTCGACCTGATGCCGTTCGAGAAGGACCTTGTCGACATCGTCAACAAGTTCGTCGCGACGCAGGACAATGACGAGCGCGCCGACCTGATGCGAAAGTTCCAGAAGATATCGACGGAAAACGTCTACAATGTCGGCCTGACGGAATACCCCGGAGCGCTGATCGTCAACAAGCGCTTCTCCAACATCCCGCAGGGCACGCCGATCTACATGTTCAACTGGGCCGAGGATTCGATCATCCGCGAGCGCGTCTTCGTCGCCGCCGACAAGCAGGCGAAATATGAGCTCTTCCCCGAGGAGCTTCCCGGCAAGCCCGGAGACAAGGGCCCGATGAACTAGTTAACCTCCCCTGACGAAGAGAACTCCGGTCGCGCCGCTGGCGCGGCCGGACAAAACCAAATCTGGGGGCGCCCCAGGAGCGACCGGGAAGAAGGAAAGTGGACCATCCGATGTTGCGATTCCTGCTTATGCGCATAGCGTCGGCGCTTCCCGTGCTCGCAATCTTGAGCCTCGTCACCTTCGCCATCATCCAGGCGCCGCCTGGCGACTATGCCGACTACATCAAATCGCAGCTGATCAACCAGGGCGGCGCCTCCTACGCCGAAGCGGATGCGCAAGCCCAGGCTTACCGGGTCGAACACGGCCTCGATAAGCCGCTGCCCGTCCAGTATCTCAACTGGATCGGCGGCATCGTCACGCGCGGCGATTTCGGCTACAGCCTCTATTACAACAAGCCGGTGGCCGATGTGGTGGGCGAGCGCTTGCCGCGCACCTTGCTTCTGGCGCTGGTCTGCCATCTGCTCGCCTCGGTGCTCGGCATCACCTTCGGTATATGGGCGGCGACCAGGCAGTATAGCTGGATCGACTCGACACTTTCCGCGATCTCGTTCCTCGGCATGACGGTGCCGCGCTTCCTGATGGCGTTGATCATCGTCTATCTGCTGGTCTTCCAGTTCAACGTCTCGGAGATCGGCTCGTTCTTCTCACCGCAATATGGCGGCGCGCCGTGGTCGTGGGCGAAGGTCGTCGACCTGGTCAAGCACGTCTGGCCAGTCGTGGCGATCGCGACCTTCGGCGGGCTCGCCTACAATATGCGCGTGATGCGCGGCAATCTGCTCGACACGCTCAACGCGCAATATGTCGAGACGGCCAAGGCCAAAGGCCTGACCGGCGGCGCCGTGGTGATGCGGCACGCCGTGCCCAACGCGCTGCATCCTTTGGTGATGTATCAGGGCGTAGTGCTGCCCTACATGCTGACCGGCGAGATCGAGACGGCGATCATCTTCGCGCTGCCCACCGTCGGGCCGGCGATCGTCGGCTCGATGGCGGTGGGCGACGTCTATGTCACGGCGACCTTCATGATGGTGCTGTCGGCGACGCTGATCGTCGGCAACATAATTGCCGACATGCTGCTGGTGCTGCTCGATCCCCGCATCCGCCAGTTCGGGGAGCGCTAGATGCTGGCGCGCGACCCCTCCCCGACGCCCCCATCCCTTACGCCTTTGCCGGCGGCAGGCGTGACCTTTGCTGAGCCGGCGCACGGCAATGAGAGCTATATCGCCCTTGTCTGGCGTCGCCTGAAGCGTTCCTGGACAGGAATGGCCGGGCTGTGCCTGGTTGTGCTCCTGCTTGTCATGGCGGTGTTCGCGGATTTCCTGGCGCCCTCCGATCCGAAGGCGACCGATGTGGCCTTCGCGCCGCCGCAACTGCCCGTCTTCCACGACAAGGACGGCAATTTCGTCGCGCGGCCGAGAATCTATGCCTTGGCCGATTCGACCGACCTCGATCCGGTCACCTTCCAGCCGATCGTCGGGCCTGACTACGACCATCCGCGGCTGCTCGGCTTCTTCGTCGAGGGTGCGCCCTACAAGCTCTTTGGGCTCATCCCGGCGAACCGGCACCTCTTCGGCTCGATGGATGGTCAGCCGGTGCATTTCCTCGGCACCGACAAGTTCGGCCGCGACGTGCTGTCGCGCGCCATCCACGGCTCGCGCGTGTCGCTGATGATCGCGCTGACGGTGGTCTTCATCATCACCGTGATCGGCACCACCGTCGGCATGGTCTCCGGCTATTTCGGCGGCAAGTTCGATGTCTGGATGCAGCGCTTCGTCGAGCTGGTGCTCGCCTTCCCGCAACTGCCGCTCTATCTCGCGCTGACGACGCTGATCCCCGTGACAGCACCGACGAATGTCTTCCTCGCCTTCGTCATCATCGTGATGTCGGCGCTGGGCTGGGCGCAGATGTCGCGCGAGGTGCGCGGCAAGACGCTGGCGCTGGCGCGGATCGACTATGTGCGCGCCGCGATGGCGGTGGGCGCCACAGACCGGCGCATCATCATGCAGCACATCTTCCCCAATGTGATGAGCCACGTGATCGTCGCGGTGACGCTGGCGATCCCGACCGTGGTGCTGCTCGAATCCTTCCTCGGCTTTCTCGGTTTCGCGGTGAAGCCGCCGCTGATCTCATGGGGCCTGATGCTGCAGGACACGGCGACCTATTCGGTCATTGGCACCTATCCCTGGATCCTGTCGCCGGTCGGCTTCGTGCTGATCACCGTCTTTGCCTTCAACGCGCTGGGCGATGGCCTGCGCGATGCCGTCGATCCCTATTGAGGTGGCCGGATGACGACGATCGCGCTCGCAGACAATTTCGCGCCAGCCGTCCGGCTCGACCATGACGCGCGCCATGAGCAGCCCATCATCGACGCGCGCAATATCGAGGTCGCCTTCAAGGTCGAGCACGGCACCGTCGAGGCGGTGAAGGACGTCTCGTTCCAGCTTTATCGCGGCGAGACGATCGCGATCGTCGGCGAGTCCGGCTCAGGCAAGTCGGTGACGGCGCGCACCGTCATGGGGCTTTTATCGCGGCGGGCGACGGTTTCGCCCCGGTCGAGCATCGATTATTGCGGGCAAAACATCCTGAAATTTGCCGAGAGCGCCCGGCGCAAGCTGCGCGGCAACCGCATCTCGATGATCTTCCAGGAGCCGATGAGCTCGCTGAACCCGATCTATACGGTCGGCAGCCAGATCGTCGAGGCGATCAGGGTGCATCGCAAAGTCGGCCGCAGACAAGCCTGGGCGCGAGCGCTCGAGCTTTTGCGGCATGTTCAGATCCCCGAACCGGAGGCAAGGCTCAAGCAGTATCCGCATCAGCTCTCGGGCGGCCAGCGGCAGCGCGTCATGATCGCGATGGCCTTGGCCAACGAACCGGACGTGCTGATCGCCGACGAGCCGACCACCGCGCTCGACGTCACCGTGCAGGCCCAGATCCTGAACCTGATCCGCAACCTGCAGAAAGAGCTGCGGATGGCGGTGATCCTGATCACGCACGACCTCACCGTGGTGCGCAAGTTCTCCGACTACGTCTATGTCATGCAGCATGGCGAGATGCGCGAGCATAACGTCACCGAGCGACTGTTTGCCAATCCCCAACATCCCTACACGCAGCGGCTGCTCGCTTCCGAGCCACACGGACGGCCGAAGGTGCTGCCCGACAAGTCCCGCACGATCCTCGAGGCGAATGGCGTGCGCGTCTGTTTCATGCTGCGCCACGGCTCTTTCATGAAGCCGGACTGGCGCGAGCTGGTCGCCGTCGACGATCTCGACCTGAAACTTTGCCGCCACGAGACGCTGGGGCTCGTCGGCGAATCCGGCTCCGGCAAGACCACTTTCGGGCAAGCCCTGCTTCGGCTGCTCGACGCCAAGCGCGGCGAGATCCGTTTCGACGACCAGCCGATAGAGGGTCTCACGCGGGCCGAGATGCGGCCGCTGCGCTCGCGCATGCAGATCGTGTTCCAGGATCCGTTCTCCTCGCTCAATCCGCGCATGACGATCGGCCAGATCATCGAGGAAGGGCTGGTCGTCAACAGGTTGGGTGCGACGCGGCGCGAGCGGAACGAACGGGTGCGCGAGGCGCTGGTGAGCGCCGGCATGCCCGGCAACATCCTGTCGCGCTTCCCGCATGAATTCTCCGGCGGCCAGCGGCAGCGCATCGCGATCGCGCGGGCGATTGCGCTGGAGCCCGAATTCATCCTGCTCGACGAGCCGACTTCGGCGCTCGACCTTTCCGTGCAGGCGCAGATCATCGACCTGTTGCGAAAGCTGCAAGACGAGCGCGGCTTGAGCTATCTCTTCATCTCGCACGACCTCAAGGTGGTGCGGGCGCTGTGCCACCGCGTCATCGTCATGCAGCACGGCAAGATCGTCGAACAGGGACCCGTCGACGAGGTCCTTTCCAATCCCAAGACCGCCTACACGGAACGGCTCGTCAGGGCCGCTTTCGACGTGGCCTAGAAGTGCCGGAGGTTTTTACAGTGGCAAGAAATCCCAGGATCGCGTTCATCGGCGCCGGCTCAACGGTATTCATGAAGAACATCGTCGGCGACGTGCTGCAGCGGCCGGCCCTGTCGGGCGCGACGATCGCATTGATGGACATCAACCCGCAGCGGCTGGAAGAGAGCGCCGTCGTCGTCAACAAGCTGATAGCGACGCTGGGCGTCAAGGCGAAGGCCGAGACCTATTCCGACCAGCGAAAGGCGCTTTCCGGCGCCGACTTCGTTGTCGTCGCTTTCCAGATCGGCGGCTACGAGCCCTGCACCGTCACCGATTTCGAGGTGCCGAAGAAATACGGCCTGCGCCAGACCATCGCAGACACACTCGGCGTCGGTGGCATCATGCGGGGCCTGAGGACCGTGCCGCATCTGTGGAAGATCTGCGAGGACATGCTCGCCGTCTGCCCCGAGGCGATCATGCTGCAATATGTCAACCCGATGGCGATCAACACCTGGGCGATCGCCGAGAAATATCCGACGATCAAGCAGGTCGGGCTCTGCCACTCGGTGCAGGGCACGGCGATGGAACTGGCGCACGATCTCGACCTTCCCTATGAGGAGATCCGCTATCGCTCGGCCGGCATCAACCACATGGCGTTTTATCTCAAGTTCGAGCATCGCCAGCCGGACGGCTCCTACCGCGACCTCTATCCCGACCTCGTGCGCGCCTATCGCGAGAGCCGCGCGCCAAAACCCGGCTGGAACCCGCGCTGCCCGAACAAGGTGCGCTACGAGATGCTGACCCGGCTCGGCTATTTCGTCACCGAGAGCTCCGAGCATTTCGCCGAGTACACGCCCTATTTCATCAAGGAGGGGCGCGGCGACCTGATGGAGAAATACGGCATTCCGCTCGACGAATATCCGAAACGCTGCATCGAGCAGATCGAGCGCTGGAAGGGCGAGGCGGAAGCCTACCGCTCGGCCGACCGGATCGAGGTCGAGCAGTCCAGGGAATATGCCTCCTCGATCATGAATTCGGTGTGGACCGGCGAGCCGTCGGTGATCTACGGCAATGTGCGCAACAATGGCTGCATCACCTCGCTGCCTTTCGACTGCGCGGCGGAAGTGCCGTGCCTGGTCGATGCCTCCGGCATCCAGCCGACCTACATCGGCGATCTGCCGCCGCAGCTCACGGCGCTGATCCGCACCAACATCAATGTGCAGGAGCTGACGGTGCGGGCGCTGATGAGCGAGAACCGCGAGCACATCTACCATGCGGCGATGATGGACCCGCACACGGCGGCCGAGCTCGACCTCGACCAGATCTGGTCCTTGGTCGACGACCTGCTTGCCGCGCATGGCGACTGGCTGCCGGCTTGGGCGCGGACAGGCAAAAGCAAGGCCGCCTGATCAGCTTCCAGCTTTTTCGCGCTCGACGGCACGCCAGCCGATGTCGTGGCGGTAAAAGCCCTGCGGCCAGTCTATATGCTCGATCGCCGCGTAGGCCTTGGCCTGCGCCTCGCCGACGGTCTTGCCGAGCGCGGTGACGTTGAGCACGCGGCCGCCATTGGCGACCAGCGCGCCGCCATTGATGGCGGTGCCGGCATGGAAGACCTGGACGCCCTCGCCTTCCGCCTTGTCGAGACCACGGATGACCGAGCCCTTTTCCGGCGTGCCGGGATAGCCCCGCGCCGCCATCACCACCGTCAACGCCGTCTCGTCGCTCCAGCGGATAGACATATGCGCGAGCTGGCCGTCGACGGCGGCGTTGAGCAGGACGAGCAGGTCGTCCTTCAGCCGCATCATCAGCACCTGGCATTCGGGATCGCCGAAACGGGTGTTGTATTCGATCAGCTTGGGGCCCTGGTCGGTAATCATCAGGCCGGCAAAGAGGATGCCGGCGAAAGGTGCGCCGAGATTGGCCATGCCGCGCATGGTCGGCTCGATGATTTCGCGCATGGTGCGCTCGGTCATTTCCGGCGTCATCACCGGCGCCGGCGAATAGGCGCCCATGCCGCCGGTGTTCGGCCCGGTGTCGCCGTCGCCGACGCGCTTGTGGTCCTGCGCGGTGCCGAAGGGGAGCGCGGTGGCGCCGTCGCACAGGCAGAAGAAGCTTGCCTCCTCGCCGGTCAGATATTCCTCGACCACGACCTCGGTGCCGGCCGCGCCGAAGGCACCGTCGAAACAGGCTTCCAGCGCGGCGTTCGCCTCATCGAGCGTCATGGCGATGGTAACGCCCTTGCCGGCGGCGAGCCCGTCGGCCTTGATGACGATCGGCGCCCCGGTCTTCACGACATAGGCTTTCGCCGAGGCCAGGTCGCTGAAGCGGCCATAGGCGGCGGTCGGGATGTTGAATTTGGCGCAAAGGTCCTTGGTGAAGCCCTTCGAGCCTTCGAGCCTCGCCGCGGCCTTTGACGGACCGAAGACGCGGATGCCCCAGGCGCGCAGATCATCGGCGATGCCGGCGACCAGCGGGCCTTCCGGACCGACCACGACCAGATCGATCTTCTTTTCCTGGCAGAAGGCGGCCACAGTGGAATGGTCGGCGACGTCGAGCTTCACCAGTTCGGCGATGCGGCCGATTCCCGGATTGCCGGGCGAGGCGTAGAGCTTCGTCAGCAGCGGCGAGGCGGACATCTTCCAGGCGAGCGCATGTTCGCGGCCACCCGAACCGAGAAGAAGAACGTTCATGGCCACCTCTTGCTGATCGTCTCCCTGAACCCGCTATTGGTCCGCGGGCGACGGGTCAAGGCGTCTCGGCATTTTGGCGGCAATTGCGCACGGGAACATAGGCCTCATCAAGACCAATGAGACAGGTGCCGAACTTGACCGGTCGGGGAACGGAAGCTTCGGAGAGCGGCTCAGCTCTGGAAAATGCTTCAGCTTTGGAAAATGACGGGAAACCAATCCTCGCGCAGTTTCTGGCCGGGCTTCATGTCGTGGCCGGGATAGGGCGGCGAGGTGCGGCCGGGACGCTCGACATAGCGCGCATCGTCGCCGACCCAGCGCAACGACAGCGCCCGGCGGCGTGCCGCGGTCAGGTTGCCGCGCGCGCCGTGCGCCGTGCGGAAGTCGAACAGGATGGCGTCGCCCGGCTCCATCTCCCATTCCAGAACCTTCATCGACGGGTCGTTGTCGGGATCGGGCACCGGCAGGTAGTCGCCCTCGCCAGCGTAAAAATTGGCGTCGTTTAGCCAGCGCACCGGCAGCACCATCTTTTCCCATTTGTGCGAGCCGGCGATCAGCCTCAGCGTCGCTTCCTTCACCGGATCGATCGGGATCCAGAAGCTGACCGTCTGGCTGCCGTCGACGAAGTAATAAGGGATGTCCTGGTGCCAGGGCGTCGGCTTCTGCGTGCCGGGCTCCTTGACCAGCACGTGGTCGTGGAAGAACCGGGCGCTGCGCGACTGCATGACCGCGGCGGCGAGCGCGGCGGCCGGCGATTCCCTGACGATCCTGACGAATTCCGGGAAGCGCTCCCAGTTGCAGTAATCGTCGAAGAAGCTGCCCTTGCCGCCGGCGATGTCCGAAGCGGTGGCGCTGCGGTTCTGCATATTACGCTCGATGCCGTCGGCGATCACGTCGACCCAGTCCTTGAAGGCGCCGCGGATGCAGACTGCGCCGTCGCGCTGGTAATCGGCAATCGTCGAAGCATCGATCTTTGGGCTGGCCATGGCGCTCGATCTCTTTGTTTGACGCAAATCCGGACGGAGGCTACGGCCAAGTCGCCGAGCCTGACCGCTTCACACCTTCCTGGAATTGCTCGTGAACCGACTATCGCAAGCGTCCGACATCGCGTAAAATAATAACTTGCCATCTGATTTATAGTTTCCACCTATGAGATTGACCCTCACCCAGTTGCGCTATGTCGTTGCCGTCGCCCGCTATGGCAGCGTGACCGCGGCAGCCCAGGCCCTGAACGTGTCGCAGCCGTCGATCTCGGTGGCCATCGACAATGTCGAGGCCAACCTTGGCCAGAAACTGTTCGTGCGCCAGCGCGGCAGCGGCGTTTCGCTGACATCCTTCGGCCGCAGGGCCGTGGCCAAGGCGAGGCAGGTGCTGGGCGAGGCGGATGAACTGGCGGCGCTCGGTTCGCGCGACGCCGATGTCGGCGCCGAACTGGTACTCGGCTGCTTCGAGGATCTGGCGCCCTATTTCGCGCCCGCGCTGATGCGCGCCTTCGCCGAGCGCTGCCCGGCCGTCACGGTCGTCATAGGCGATGAAACCTTGGACACGCTGGGGCGGCGGCTGGCCGACAGCGCCGTCGATCTCGGCCTCACCTATGATCTCGGCCTGCCCGGGCATTTCAAGCGCATCCTCCTGCACGAGCTGCGGCCGCACGCGCTTTTGCCGGCCGGCCATGAGCTGGCGGACAAGCACGCCGTCAGCCTGGCCGAGCTCGCGCAGCATCCGCTGGTCACCACCGACCAGCCGCATAGTTGGCAGCATATGCTGGACCTCTTCCTCAGCCGCGGCCTCTCGCCCGTCGCCCGGGCGACGACCAGCTCGTTCGAGCTGCAGCGCTCCATGGTGGCCAACGGCTTCGGCGTCGCAGTCAGCTATACGAGGCCCTATGGCGACCGCAGCTATGACGGCCTGCCGCTGGTCTTAAAGCCCCTGTCCGATCCTGTGCCGATGCAGCGCATCATCCTGACCCACGACACGCGCCAGCGCCTGTCGAAGGCGGCCGCGGCGTTCATCGACGTCGCCAAGGCATGGTTTGCCGGTCACGATGTTCACTGCCTAGGTTTCAGCGCTTGAGCGACAACGCTGCCGCTTGACGGCGCCCTTAGCTGCTGCCACTCCAGCGCGATGGAAACCGTCCAGTCGAAAGCAATCCAGGGCCGCGTCGCCGATGCGCCGAGCGGCCATTGGGTCTATCGGGTGCTGCCGCGCTGGCTGTGGCCCTATGCGCAGCTTGCGCGCTGGGATAGGCCTATCGGCTGGCAGCTGCTGTTGTGGCCCTGCTGGTGGTCGGCAGCACTTGCCGCGGGCGCCTATCCGCGCGCGACCGACCCGCTGCTGACGTTGCTTCCGGCGCCCTGGTATCTGCTATTATTCTTCATCGGCGCGGTCGCCATGCGCGGCGCCGGCTGCACCTATAACGACCTCGCTGACGAGGACATCGACAACCAGGTCGAGCGCACCCGCTCGCGGCCGCTGCCGGCCGGCAAGGTGACACGTCGCCAGGCTTGGGCATTCGTCATCATCCAGGCGCTCATCGGGCTTGCCGTGCTGTTGCAGTTCAACAGCTTCGCCATTCCGCTCGGCATCGCCTCGCTGGCGATCGTCGCCGTCTACCCGTTCATGAAGCGCATCACCAACTGGCCGCAACTCGTGCTAGGGCTGGCCTTCTCCTGGGGCGCGCTGATGGGCTGGGCGGTCGAGTTCGGCGACATCGATGATCCGGCGATCATGCTCTATATCGGCTCGATCCTGTGGGTGATCGGCTACGACACGATCTACGCGCATCAGGACAAGGAAGACGACGCCATCGTCGGCGTACGCTCGACGGCGCGGCTGTTCGGCGACAACACCAAGATGTGGCTCACCGGGCTCTATGGCGGCGCGCTTATCTGCTTCGCCATCGCCTTCGCCTCGGCGCAGGTGCCGATCGTGGCGCTGGCCGGGCTGATCGCCGCCGGCGCACATATGGCGCGCCAGATCATCCGGCTCGACATCGACAATCCGGACCAGTGCCTGAAATTGTTCAAGTCGAACAACCAGGTCGGCTGGCTGATCTTCCTCGGCCTGATCGGCGGCTCGGTGTGGATATGGCTGAAGCCGCTGGTGTAGTCTCCTTCTCCCCGTTCCACGGAGAGAAGGTGGCGGCAGCCGGATGAGGGGCGGCGCCGACCTTGGAGGTAAGGCGAAAGGCACAGCGGCGATATAGCGTGTGTTGGATCAAATTTTGAGGCGGCTAAACCCCCAGGTCGGCGCTGCCCCTCATCGCCCTGCCGGGCACTTCTCCCCGTATAGTGACGGGGAGAAGAAACCTACTCCCTTGCGATAATCTCCTGGCCGTCGATGACCAGCCTCAAGCCCAGATTGCCGGCCTTGCGGCGGGCGAGGAAGCGCGGGCGGCGCATGGTGGAGACGCGGCCCTTGCGGCGTTCCTGCGGCGGCAGCGCCTTGATGGCGGCGCCGAGCGATTCTTCCAACGTGCGGGCGATGCCGTCGGCCTCGATCAGCAGCATCGGCAGGCGATAGGCATCGGCCCAGGCGCGCCAGTCGGCGGCGACGTCCTCGAGATCGTCGGCGACCAGCAGCGGCACCGACAGCATCGGATCATTGTGCAGGAGCTCGAGCGTCACGGTGACGTTGCCGTCCGGATCCTCCATGGCGCGCGCGGCGACGCCGCGGAACGCATTGGGGGGCAGCGCGATGATCGCCGGCACGCCGCTCATCTCCAGCACACGGCGGATGACGGCGCCGCGCTGGTCGATGGTGAAGGTCACATCGCCATAGTCGTCGCGGGTGGCATAGCTCACCATCTGCGGCAGGCGAAACGGGTCGAGACGCATGTTGCGCCCGGCCCAGACTGGCTTCAGTCCAGTGTTCATCGATGTCTTCCCTGTTAGTCCTGAGGGCCGTTTTCCGGTTCTCTCAGGGCCGGTTTTTCCGGCCTCGTTATGGGAAGAAATGTTAGCGCTCGCTTCTTACCGGCGCGCTTAAGAAAGTCGGTTAAATTTTGCTGATCTGAGCCGATGGTTATCGGAATGCGACCGGCCGCCGGATCCAGGAAGGATCAGATAACCTTACCGGGATTCATGATGCCGGCCGGATCGAAGGCCGCCTTCACCCGGCGCATCAGGTCGATCGCCATCGGCGGCGCCGTGGCGATCAGCTCGTCGCGCTTCAATTGGCCGATGCCGTGCTCGGCCGAGATCGAGCCATGGAAGGAGCGCACGACGTCGTGTACGGCCTTGTTCATGGGGTGGTAGAGCTCGAGGAACGCCTCGTCCTGCCAATCCACGGGACGCGAGATGTTGTAGTGCAGATTGCCGTCGCCCATGTGGCCGAAGCAGACGACGCGCGCGCCGGGGCAGACTGCCTCCACCACGCCGGCCGCCCTTTCGATGAACTCCGGGATCGAAGCGATCGGCACCGAGATGTCATGCTTGATCGAGGCGCCCTCCGGCTTCTGGCATTCGGGAAGCGTCTCGCGGAAATTCCAGAAAGCGTCGCCCTGGGCAAGGCTTGCCGACACCACCGCGTCGCCGACGATGCCCTGCTCGAGCGCCTCGGCCAGGATTTCTTCGATCAGCGCCCTGCCGTCTTCCTCGGAGCGGCCGGACGAGATCTGCATCAGCACATACCACGGCCAGTCGTCGGCCAGCGGCCGCGTGATGCCTTGCCCGTGCTTGAGGGTGAAATCGTATGCCCTTTTGCCGATCAGCTCGAAAGCGGTGAGCGATGCGCCGGCCCTGTCCATCGCCAAAGTGAACAGCGACAGCGCATCTTTCGGCGACGACGGCAGGCCGGCAAAGGCGACCTCCCTGCCCTTCGGCTTCGGGAACAATTTCAGCACCGCGGCGGTGATGATGCCGAGCGTGCCTTCGGCGCCGATGAAGAGGTTCTTCAGATCGTAGCCGGTGTTGTCCTTCTTCAATTTGCGCAAATCATCGAACACCTCGCCAGTCGGCAACACGACCTCGACGCCCAGGCAGAGCTCGCGCGCATTGCCATAGGCAAGGACGCCGGTGCCGCCGGCATTGGAGGACAGATTGCCGCCGATCTGGCACGACCCTTGCGCGGCGAGCGAGAGCGGAAACAGCTGGCCGGCGGCGTCGACCGCTTCCTGCAGCGTCTGCAGGATGACGCCGGCCTCGACGGTCACCGTGTTTGACAGGACATCGATCTCGCGGATGCGGTTCAGCCTGGACAGCGAGACCACGATGTCGCGGCCGGATTTGTCCGGCACCTGGGCGCCGACCAATCCGGTGTTGCCGCTTTGCGGCACGATCGGCGTTCCGGTCTCGGTCGCAAGGCGCATTATGTGGCTCACTTCCTCGACGCTGCCGGGGCGCAGCACCAGCGATGTCCGGCCGTGCCAAAGGCCGCGCCGCTCGGTGATGTAAGGCGCGATGTAGGCTTGGTCGCGCAAAGCATATTTGTCGCCGACGATTGCCGCGAAGCGATCGATGACGGCGGGATCGAGGTCCAAGGGCTGATCGTTCATGGGCGGCGAGACTAGAGCAATTCCAGGAAAAGTGCGAAGCGGTTTCCGTCCGGAATTGTCGAAACAAAGAGATAGACTCAAGCGGTGTTGTCACGCGGCGCGGCGGCGCGCGCGAGCCGGTCATTGATCGCCTCGCCCAGGCCCTCGAACGGGATCGGCTCGACGGCGATGGTCGCGGCGCCGACAAGGTCGAGCGCCTGCATATAGGCGAAGAGGTTGCTTGCCGCTTCGCGCAGGTCGCCTCTTTCGGAGAGATTGCGCAGCGCAACGGCCCGTTCCCAGCCCTCGGCGCGGTTGCGGCCGAACGCAAGCAACGCCTCGCCTTCGGCAATTTTCTCGACGTTGAGCCGCATCGCGGCGCCCGGCGCATAATGCGAGGCGAGCATGCCCGGTGCCTCGATACCGGTTGCGCCGCGCGACAATTTCGCGCCGGCCACCGCCTCGATCTCCTCGGCGCCGATGCCGCCGGGCCTGAGCAGCCGCAACTTGCCGTTCTCGACCTTGAGAATAGTCGATTCCAGGCCGACCGGCGTCGCACCGCCATCGACGACCAGCCCGATCCTGGCGCCGAGATCGGCGGCGACCGCCTGCGCTGTCGTGCCGCTGATCTTTCCGGAAGAATTGGCGCTGGGGGCGGCGACCGGCCTGCCGAGGCGCACGATCAGTTCGCCACCGAACCCGCGCGGCATGCGCAGCGCGATCGTGTCCAGCCCCGCGGTGACCAGCGGATGGATGCCGTTGCCGGCGCGCTGCGGCAGCACCAGCGTCAGCGGGCCTGGCCAAAAGGCTTCGGCGAGCTTTGCCGACAGCGGGTCGAAACCGGCGATACGGTCCGCCATCGCGCGATCGGCGACATGGGCGATCAGCGGGTTGAAGCGCGGCCGGCCCTTGGCCTCGAAAATACGCGCCACGGCAACGCCGTTGGTGGCGTCGCCGGCAAGGCCATACACCGTCTCGGTCGGGATGGCGACGACGTCACCGCCTTCGAGCAGCGCCAATGCCTGCTCCATAGCCTCGCCGATCGCCAGTATCTCAGCCAAATCCGCCACCAGTCCTGAACATGCCGGTCCCGTAATACGGCCGCTTCCATCGGGCAAGTGCGGGTATTGGCGATTTATCAATCCCTAAAATGTTAAGTTTCCACGCAAGCCGGCTTCAATCTGCCGGCCCTAAGGTGCGGGTTCCATGCGGTTGCGGGCTTGGGAGTTGTTGTGATGCGTTTGCTTGGAGCGTTGGGCATCAGCCTTCTGGCGATGAACGGCGCGGCATATGCCTCGTCGATCGTCATGGTCGCCCCCTCGACCTCGACGCCTTCAGTCATCCGGCTGAATGCGATCGAGCCGGCCAAGCTGTCCTCGGCCTCGACCCCGTCGATGATAGCGCTTGGCGACCCCATGCCTGCCGTCACCGACGAAAAGGTCGCGGCAATTCCCGAGAAGTCCGGGCACCAGCAAGCCCCGATGATCATTCGCGGCGGCATCGTTGGCGGCGCTTTCGCAACGCCCGCGGCGACCGCAGCGGCCAAGCCCACCACGCCGGCAACTACAGCCACCGCGCCGGCAAACGGCACGTCGCCGGCAACGCCCGCGAACGGCACCGCGTCCGCTTCGAACGGCAACAGCAAAACCGCCAGCCAGCCGGCCGCGACAGCCAACGCATCGGGCGGCGCGCAGCCGCCGAATGCTCAGCCGCTGCCGCGCGTCGGCAAGGCGATGTAGACACTGGATACCGCCTCGATGTGAGACGCGATCTCTGCGCCGTCAGCCTACGATTTTTGAAAAATCCGCGACCTGATCGGTGGCGGCGCGGATGCGGGCGAGAAGCGCCAGACGGTTGGCGCGCACGGCCTGGTCCTCATCATTCACGAGAACGCCCTCAAAGAATGAATCAACCGGTTCGCGCAACACGCTAAGAGCCAGCATGGCAGCGGAAAAATCTTCATTTTGAATTGCTTGGCCGGCTTCCTTCTCGGCCTGATTCACCGCGGCATAGAGCTTCTTTTCCGCGTCCTCGCGGAACAGCGCCGGCTCAACAGTTTCGGCAATGAGCGTTTTCTTCTTCTCCTCGGCGGCCAGAATGTTGGCGGCGCGCTTGGTGCCGGCAAGCAGGTTCTTGCCGTCCTCGGTGTCGAGCAAGGAGCCGAGCGCCTCGACGCGGCGCACGATCTGCAGCAGGTCGTCGGACTGCGGTGTGATGACGGCATCGATCAGATCGTACCGCGCGCCCTGGTCGCGGAGATAGACTTTCAGGCGGTCGTGGAAGAAGGCGAGGAGGTCGGACGACTGATCCGCACCGCCCTTGAAGCTTGCAAAGGCCTTGGCGAAAACAGACGTCAGCGCCAGACGAATGCGATTCTCGATGAGGATCCTGACCACACCAAGCGCGGCTCGCCGCAGCGCGAACGGGTCCTTGCTGCCGGTCGGCTTCTCGTCGATCGCCCAGAAGCCGGTCAGCGTATCGAGCTTGTCGGCGAGCGCGACGGCAACCGAGACCGGATCGGTCGGCACGCGGTCGGAAGGACCCTGCGGCTTGTAATGCTCCTCGGCGGCTGCGGCCACAGACGCATGCTCGCCCTGCAGCAGCGCATATTTGCGGCCCATGGCGCCCTGAAGCTCGGGGAACTCGCCGACCACTTCGGTTTGCAGATCGGCCTTGGCGAGCACGGCCGCGCGGGCGACGAGCGCGGTAATCTCCCCCCTTGAGGGGGAGATGTCGCCGAAGGCGACAGGGGAGGTCGCCTCACGTAGAGCGCCGACGCTGCCTCTCGCCGCAGAAGATGTCGGCGCTTCACGCGCGGCGACCCCCTCTGGCCGGCCGGCCATCTCCCCCGCAAGAGGGGAGGTCGACTTCGCGACCGTCGGCGCCAGCTCCTCAGCCAGCCGCTTGATACGCGCGACCCGCGCGCCTTGCGTGCCCAGCTTGGCGTGGAAGGTGACGTTGAGATGGTCGAGCCGCGCCATGCGCTGGTCGAGCGGCTTCTTCAAATCCAGGTCGAACTTCTCCGCCGATTCCTTCAGCTGGTCGAGGTCGGGCAGATCGCCCTGGTCGGTCTTCCAGAAATAGAGCGCGTCGGACAGGCGCGCGCGCACCACCTTGCCGTTGCCATAGGCGATTTCCTTGCCGCCGTCGGTCGCTTCGATGTTGGCGACCAGGATGAAGCGGTTCGACAGGTTTTCGCCCGCGCCCTGCGGCCGGGTCACGAAACACTTCTGGTTGGCGCGAATGGTGAGGCGGATGACCTCGCCCGGAATGGTGAGGAAATCCTGCTCGAACTCGCCCATCAGCACGACCGGCCATTCGACCAGGCCGGAGACTTCCTCCAGCAGGCCCTCGTCCTCGACGAGGTCAAGGCCGTTGGCGAAGGCGGTGTTGCGGGCGTCGGCCAGGATGATCTCCTTGCGGCGGTCGGCGTCGAGCACGACCTTGGCCGCTTCGAGCTTCGCCACATAGTCGTCGAAGCGGCGCACGGCGATCGGGCCCGGCGCGTGGAAGCGATGGCCATAGGTGACGTTGCTTGAGCGGACGCCGTCGATCTCGAAATCGACCACCACCGGCTCCTCGGTCTCCGGGCCGAAGGTACAGACGATCGACTGCAGCGGCCGCACCCAGCGCAGCGAGCCGGGTTTCGCCGAGGCCGGCCCCCAGCGCATCGATTTCGGCCAAGGGAAGTTCCTGATGATGCCCGGCACCAGTTCGGCAATGATCTCTTCGGCCGCCCTGCCCGGCTTCACGATATGGGCGACATAGAAGTCGCCCTTCTTCGGGTCGGAATGGACATGGGCGTCTGCGATCGACGACAGGCCGGCCTTGCGCAGGAAGCCCTGCACGGCCTGCTCGGGGGCCGTGGTCGAGGGTCCCTTGATCTCTTCGCGGATGTCCTTGGAGCGCGCCGTCAAGCCACGGATATCGAGCGCCAGGCGCCGCGGCGTCCAATATTCGCGCGCCGCCTCATAGGTCAGGCCCGCCTCGACCAAACCGTCGGTCAGCATCCTCCTGAGGTCGCCGGCAGCCTTGCGCTGCATGCGGGCGGGAATTTCCTCGGAGCGAAGTTCGAGCAGCAAGTCGGGCATTGATTGGTTCCCTACCCTCCCCTTGATGGGGAGGGGTCGGCGCGCAGCGCCGTAACGAATGGGCGGGAAATAGCAACTCGGTCGGCCGCTGTCACCCGCAAGCAGATCGCCTCTTCAAGCGATTTCACGGAATTTTTCGGTCCGCTGTCGGGTTGGCGCCAGGCGGCCCGTCCTTGGAGCAGACCTTCCGATGAACCGAACGCTGCGCTGAAGCGACAAACGCTCAGGCAGAGACCTATTGGCTGAACGACGATGAAGACGGCATCGAGAACCCTGCAGATCCTGGCGCTCAGCGCCTGCTTCGCCGCCCAGGCGCATGGCACCATCACGATGCCGGGGGTCAGGCAGGCCATGCGCACGATCGACGGCGCAGCGGCGCAGATCGCGTTGCCGGCCGCCGCCGCCGCCATCGAGACCGTGAAAGCTGTGTCGGCTTAAGCCGCCTCCAGCCCGCCCGCCCGCGTCTTGAGGAACGCCTCGCCGCAAGCCTTGGCCAGATTGCGCACGCGCAGGATGTAGCTCTGCCGCTCGGTGACCGAGATCACGCCGCGCGCGTCGAGCAGGTTGAAGACATGGCTTGCCTTGATGCACTGGTCGTAGGCCGGGAAAACCATGCGGTGCATTGCCAGATTGTCGCTCGGCTTCGGCGTGCCGGCATCGAGCAGCGCCTTGCACTCGGCCTCGGCGTCCTCGAAGTGCCTCAGCAGCATCGCGGTGTTGGCGAATTCGAAATTGTGGCGCGAATATTCCTGCTCGGCCTGCAGGAAGACGTCGCCGTAGGTGACTTTCTCGGCGCCCTCGCGGCCGTTGAAGTTCAGATCATAGACATTGTCGACGCCCTGCACATACATGGCGAGCCGCTCCAGGCCGTAGGTCAGCTCGCCCGCCACCGGCGCGCATTCGATGCCGCAGACCTGCTGAAAATACGTGAACTGCGAGACTTCCATGCCGTCGCACCAGCATTCCCAGCCGAGTCCCCAGGCGCCCAGCGTTGGGCTTTCCCAGTCGTCCTCGACGAAGCGGATGTCATGCAGCAGCGGATCGACGCCGATCGCCTCAAGGGAGCCCAAATAGAGCTCCTGCAGGTTCGGCGGATTGGGCTTCAGGATCACCTGGTACTGGTAATAATGCTGCAGTCGGTTCGGGTTCTCGCCATAGCGGCCGTCCTTCGGCCGGCGCGAGGGCTGGACGTAAGCGGCGTTCCAGCGCAAGGGGCCGAGCGCGCGCAAGGTGGTCGCCGGATGAAAGGTGCCGGCGCCGACCTCCATGTCGTAGGGCTGCAGGATGAGGCAACCATGGTCCGCCCAGTAACTGTGCAAGGTCAGGATCAGCCCCTGGAAGGAGCGGCTGGGATGCATATGGGCGGGAATCTCGATGGTCACGGCGGCCTCGGAAAGCGCAGGATGACGCTTCCCTAGTTGCCGGGCCGCCGAGCGTCAAGGCGGTGGCTCGCGCCGGGCAAGGCGGAAAGCTTTGCGGCGGGCTGGCCCATTGCCGTCGAGCGGCGGTCGCCGTTTGCTCCGTTCCAATTCAACGACAGAGGGTTTCGCTATGTCCGGTCAACTTGCCGTCCGACCCGTCACAAGGCAGGATTACGAGCAATGGCTGCCGCTCTGGGGCGGCTACAACACGTTATACGGGCGCTCCGGCCCGACGGCGCTTGCCGGCGAGATCACGCAGATGACCTGGTCGCGTTTCTTCGATGCCTATGAGCCGGTGCATGCGCTGGTGGCCGAGCGCGACGGCAATCTGCTCGGCCTCGTCCACTATCTCTATCATCGCTCGACGACGTCGATCGCGCCGAGCTGCTACCTGCAGGATCTTCACCACGGAAGCTGCGCGCGGCCAGGGCGTCGGCCGGGCGCTGATCGAAGGCGTCTATGAGCGCGCCAGGCAAGCGGGCGCGAAACCGTGTCTACTGGCTGGCGCATGAGACGAACCACACGGCGATGCAGCTCTACGACAAGGTCGGCGAGAAGTCCGGTTTCGTCGTCTACAGAAAGATGTTCTGAAAATGCAGGGGCCCCGAAGGGCCCCGCCAGAAACTCAATATCGCAACGCTCAGCCTTTCGGCGCGGGCGCCGGCACCGGCTTCGCCTTGGGGGTTTCCTGCGCGGTGTTGGACTCGATCGGCGGCAGGCCCTTGAGCAACTTCTGCTGCAAGGTGGCGAGCACATCCGGATCCGGCTTCAGGTCGCGCGCCTGGTTCCACTGGTAGGTTGCCTCGAGCTTGCGGCCGACGCGCCAGTAGGCATCGCCGAGATGGTCGTTGAGGACCGGATCCTCGGGCTTCAGCGAAACGGCGCGCTCCATCTCGCGCACGGCATCGTCGAAGCGGCCCATCCGGTAATAGGCCCAGCCGAGCGAATCGACGATGTAGCCGTCGTTTGGCCTGAGATCCACGGCCTTCTGGATCATCGCCAGGCCTTCCTTGAGGTTAATGTTCATGTCGACCCAGGAATAGCCGAGATAGTTCATGACCTGCGGCTGGTCGGGCTGCAACTCCAGCGCCTTGCGGAAGTTGGGTTCGGCCTTCGGCCATTCCTTCAGCCGCTCATAGGCGATGCCGCGCTGGTAGAAGATATTCCAGTTGGCGGCGGTCGGCGTCTTCAACTGCTCGACGGCCTTGTCGTAAAGATTGGCGGCCGAGCGGAAATCTTCCTTCGAGCCATAGACGCCGCCAAGCGCCAGATAGGCGCGCATGTCCTCCGGATGCTTGTCGAGATAGGCCTTGAGATGGGCGATGGCCTCGTCATGCTTGTCGAGATCGGCGAGGTTGAGGCCGAGCTGGAGGTCGGAAAGCTCCTTCAGCGGCGAGGACGCCGGGATGCGGCGATAAAGCGCGATGGCGCCCTCGCCATCCTTGAGCTGCTCGGCGACGGCGGCAAGCTGCACCAGGGCCGCATCGCTGTCCGGCTTCAGCGCCAGCGCGTATTGCAGGTAGAGCCGCACGAAAGGCTCGCCGCCGCCGCGGTTGAGCGCGGTGGCAAGGTCGAGCAGGATTTCGGACGCGCCGTCGGCCGGGCCGGCGACGAGCGGCTCGATCTTGTCGCCCTTGGCGATGCGGTCGCGCAGCGTGGTGATTTCGAGCTTGCCCGGCGCAAAGGCCTCGGCCTGGTTCAACACCGCCAGCGCCTTCGACTTGTCGCCCTTGCGGACGAGGAAGGAGGCATAGGCCTGTGCATTGCGCATCCAGGTTTCGGGCGCGGAGCCGCCGGCCGTGGTGTCGGCAAGCGTGGCGGCGTAGAGTTCATCGGCCTTGTCGTTCAGGCCGGCGGCGTCGGCGATCAGCGCGCGGTGGAACGATTTGAACAGGCCGAACCAGTCCGGGCCCTTGAGCTTGTCGATGGACTCCATCGCCTCGGACGCGTTGCCGGCGCCCTCCTTGGCCCAGCCGTCCATGACGCCGGAGAGCAACCGGTCGAGATCGGATTCGAGCGAGAGCTTCAGCCAGTACTGCGCCTTGGCATAGTCCTTCTTGTGGAAGGAATCGATGGCCAGCGCCAGGCGCGAGAAGCGCTCGACGTCCGGCACTTCCTTCAGCTTGTCGGCATAGACCAGCGATTCCTCGAAGCGGCCTTGCGCGACGAGAGCCAGCATCAGGCTCTGCTGCAGATCCTTATCGTTCGGCGCAAAAGCCAGCGCCTGCTTGTAATAAGCGATCGCGTCGTCGAGATCGTTGTCGCTTTCGGCGATATGAGCCGCGAGATAGGCGCCCGAGAACGACGTGATCTGCAGCGGTTGGGCCTCTTCCTTGGCCTGGACCGGCAGCACCCAAAGCGCCACACCGGTCAAAAATGCCAGCCTCGTCAGCCAGCGCGCACGTCCTTGCCGCATCGTATCCCTTTCAGCCAGACGCGATCCCGCCCTTCGAGGACCGCCCACAGACTCGATCTTTTCCGGTCAAAGCATGGCCTTTTTGGGGTCGGGCTTCAATCCGCAGCGAATCACAATTGCAATCATCCGGCTTAAAAACGATGCCGCGCCCGCGAAAAAATTCTGCCGGGACGCCGATATGCCGGCATCGAATTGCCTACAGATAGGTATCGCTGAATCCGCTGGCGGCAACCGCATCGCACAGGCCGAACCATTCGCAGCCGGAGCACGCCTGGCGCGTCAGGCCGGCGGAAAAAGCCTTCCGCATTTCTGCCAGGCCGGAGGCGTCAAGCACGATCTGGTCACCGACCTGGATCGGCCGGTTGAGGAGAGCCCCCACGTCACGCGCGGCCAGCCGGTCCCGCTCGGCGGCGCTCTCGCGCAGGCAGTGCGGCTCTGGTTCGCCGACCAGCGGGGCGCAGATGTCGTCCGGCCCGGAAACGATCATAACCGCCTCGCCCTCGCCCAGCCGCTTCACCACCTTGTCGTAATTGGCGGTGAAGGCCGGCGAGTAGCCTTTGCCGACATAGGTCAGCAAGCAGAGCAGATGATGGGCGCGCAGCCTGACGGTCATCGCGTCCCGGACGGGCGGTCGCGCTGTTCGGCCCGATCGGTGGAAAAGAGTTTCAGCGTGGCCGCGCCCAGCGCCGACTTGAGCAGGCCGCCGACGATGAAGGGCAGGAAGCCGAAGGTGATGGCCTTCTCCAAACCGATCATGACGGCAAGCCAGGCGGTGCCCAGAACCAGGCAAAGCAGGTTGCCGATGAGCATGGCAGCGAAGGCAAGCATGACGCGCTTGCCGTTCCAGCCGCGTTCGGCCAGCCAGCCGACAACGGCGCCGACGATCGGGAAAGCGAAGAGATATCCGCCGGTCGGACCGACGAAATGTTGTATCCCGGCCGCTCCGCCCGCCAGCACCGGAAACCCTGCCGCGCCTTCGACCAGCCAGGCGGCAATGGTGAGCGCACCGAAGCGCCAGCCATAAAGCGCGCCGACCAGCGTCACGGCGAAGGTCTGCATGGTCACCGGAACCGGCACCATCGGCACTTCGATGTAGGACGACAGCGCCAGGAACAGCGAACCGAGGATCACGGCGCCGATCTGCCAAGCGAGCGAACGGCTGTGCAGCCGCAACGGGCTGAAGGAGGGCTTGTAGGTGGAAACGGCTGCGTTGGTCACGGTGTCTTCCCTGGTTGGCTGTAATTATAGATAATTTTTGAACTTCATCTATTATCGAATCCATATTTTGAAAAGAATGGCAAGCGCTGACCTGGAACAGACAACGGATTTCGTCATTCTAGGGCGGAGCAAGGAGCGGAGCGACGCACGCAGACCCTAGAATCCATGCCGTTACGCAGGAGCGTTGCAGGGGTGCAGAATTCCGCTCCGCCGCACTCTACGATCAAGGTACGGCATGGATGCTCGGGTCTCCGCATCCGCTTCGCTCCCGCTCCGCCCGTGGATGACGAAGCTGAGAGGCTTCGGCCAACCACCGAACCTCACCCCACGATGGCGAAGGCGTCGCGGGTCTTGCCGGAAGCGGTCTTGACCGGCTTTTGGCCGATCCATTGCACGTGCCGCCCGAGCGTCGCGGCGGCCGATTCCGTGTTGCCTTGCCTCAGCGCGCTCAGGATCGCCCGATGATCCTGGTCGGTGCGAGTTTCCCATTCCGAGCGCCAGGCCGCGAACAGGAAACGGGCGCTCGCGGCATGCAGGTCGTCGATGGTGGAGAGCAGGCGCGGCATGTTGCAGGGCGCCAGGATCAGCCGGTGGAAGGTGCGATTGGCCTCTTCCCAGGAGCGCACGTCGCGGGATTTGTCGCCGGCCTTGGTCGCCTCCTCTGCCTGATCGAGCATCGACGCCGTCAGATGCGGCGCGGCATGGCGCAGCGCCAGCACTTCGAGCGCCGCCCGCATCTCGGCCACCTCCCTGACCTCGCCGAGATCGAATGAAGCGACGCGCACGCCGCGGCGCGGCTCGCTGATCGCCAACCCTTGAGCCTCCAGACGCCGGAAGGCCTCGCGCACCGGGACATGGCTGGTGTTGAATTCCTCGGCGACATGGTCCTGGCGCAGCCGCGAACCGGGTTCGATCGCGCCTGAAATGATGCGATCCGCCAGTTCCTTGCTGATGCGGACGGCGATCGTGTCTTCTGTGCTGGCCATATTTTATAGATAATTTGCCGGACCGCTCCTTGTCGAGACGGCCGGCGCGGGATTCACAGGCGCCCTGCCCGGCGGATGCAGGGCATGCAGGCAGGCCGAAGGGCTCAGTTGACGCGGCTGATGCAGAAATCGATGACGTCGATCAAGGCCGACTTCTGTGGCGTCGCCTCCAGCGGCGCCAGCGCGTCGCGGGCGATCTCGCCGAAATGACGGGCGCGGCCGATCGTATCGGCGATGGCGCCGTGGCGCGCCATCAGGCCGATCGCCTTTTCGAGCCCGGCATCGTCGGTGACGTTTTCCTCGATGGCGCGCTTCCAGAAGCTGCGCTCGGCCTTGGTGCCGCGCCGGTAGGCGAGGATCACCGGCAGCGTCACCTTGCCCTCGCGGAAATCGTCGCCGACATTCTTGCCGAGCTCCTTGCTGGAGCCGCCATAGTCCAGCGCATCGTCGATGAGCTGGAAGGCAAGGCCGAGATTCATGCCGTAGGAACGCAGCGCGGCGCGGTCGGTGCGCGAGGCCAGGGCGATCACCGGTCCCACTTCGGCGGCGGCCGAGAACAGCGCGGCGGTCTTGGCCTTGATGACGGCGAAATGCTCGTCCTCGGTGGTTTCGAGGTTCTTGGCTGCGGCGAGCTGCATCACCTCACCTTCGGCGATGATGGAGGCCGCAGCCGACAGGATGTCGAGGGCTTCCAGCGAACCCACCTCGACCATCATGCGGAAAGCCTGGCCGAGCAGGAAATCGCCGACGAGCACGCTCGCCTGGTTGCCCCAGATCATACGCGCCGTCTTCTTGCCGCGGCGCAGCGCGCTCTCGTCGACCACGTCGTCATGCAGAAGCGTCGCAGTGTGCATGAATTCGACGGCGGTCGCGAGCTTGACATGGCCTTCGCCGGAATAGCCGAACATCTGCGCGGCGGCGAGGGTGAGCATGGGCCTGAGCCGCTTGCCGCCGGACGAGATCAGGTGGTTGGCGATCTCCGGGATCATCTCGACGTCGGAGCCGGCCTTGGACAGGATCAATTCGTTGACGCGCCCCATGTCGGCGGCTGTCAGATCGATCAAATCCTTGATGGAAGCGGGTTCCCGCTTACCTTCGATGTTGAGAACGACACCCACCACGACAACTCCGTCAATCTGACGCGTACGACGCCCCTTGAAACTCCTCGCGCTGAAACGAGGTCAGGCGGCGCGCTTCAAGTCTTTGTTTTGATGCATGTCGTTGTCCCAGAACCGCTGCGCACTTCTGGGCGACATGCACTAGTCCCGCGCCGACTCTAGGGCGGCACAACCGGGCACGGCAAGAGGCGAATTGGCGCGGCTCTGCCGGCAATGTGCCCATCTACGTTTACACGGACGCCACAACCTGCGATTTTCGTTCCATGATCGAGCTTGTCCGCACCAATGACGCCGTCGTCATCTCCTTCGTCGAATCGCTGATGCGCGATGCCGGCATCGCCTGTTTCGTCGCCGACCAGAATATGAGCGTGCTCGACGGTTCGCTCGGCATCCTGCCCCGGCGCGTGATGGTCGATGCCGAGAAAGTCGACGCCGCGCGCCGCATCCTCAAGGATGCCGGCATCGAGAACGAGATCCGCAAAAAGTGATGGCAACCAGCGCCGTCCCCGTCCCGGATACGCCGGCGCACACGGTCGATGCTTTCCATCGCGGACGCTTCTGGCTGGTGCAGCCGAGCCGGGGCGGTCATCGCGCCGGCATGGACGCCATGACGCTGGCGGCGGCCGTGCCGTCCGGCTTTTCCGGCCGGCTCGCCGATTTCGGCGCGGGTGCCGGCGCTGCCGCCCTTGCCGTGCTGTCGCGCTGCCCGGCGGCGCAGGCCGTGCTGGTCGAGCGCTCGACCGAAATGGCGGAGTTCGCCGCCGCCACGCTTTCGCATCCGGGCAATGCGCATCTTGGTGACCGCGCTTCGGTCCTGGCGGCCGACGTGACGCTGACCGGCCGGGCGCGGAGCGAGGCCGGGCTTGCCGACAACTCCTTCGACTTCGTCATCATGAACCCGCCGTTCAACGCGGCCGAGGATCGCTCGACGCCCGACACGCTGCGCAGAGAGGCGCATGTGACGGAGGACGGGCTGTTCGAGCGCTGGATCAGAAGCGCCGCCGCCGTCGCCAGGCCGCGCGGCGGGCTGGCCGTCATCGCACGCCCCGAGCAGCTCGTCGCCATCCTCGACGCGATCGAGGGGCGCTTCGGCGACGCCGAGATGCTGTGCGTGCATCCGCGGCCGGACGCAGCGGCGATCCGCATCGTCGTCAGGGCGGCGCTCGGGGCGCGCGGAAAATTGTCGATCCGCCCGCCCCTCACCTTGCACGGACCGTCCGGCAACGCGCCGGCGGAGCGGACGGAAATGATCAACAATGGCCTGGCATCGCTGTTCGGCGATTGATCCCGGGCGCGCGATGCGGCATTGCCGTTGGGCGGCGAATTCCTACATGCCAAGCAAGATGATGTCGCGCCTGAGAGACTAGCAACCTGCCTGATCTCATCCAGCTCCTTCGCATTTGGTCCGGAGACAACAGTTCGTGAAACGCCTCTTCAACCGCCTGCTGCCGAAATCCTGGCGCTCGACAGTCGTCACCATTCCGGTCATCCGGCTGCAAGGCGCCATCATGCCGGGCGGCGGCCAGTTCCGGCCGAGCCTGTCGCTCGCCTCGACGGCCGGCGTCATCGAAAAGGCGTTCGGCTTCGACGCGCCGGCGGTCGCCATCTCGATCAACTCGCCTGGCGGCTCGCCGGTGCAGTCGCGCCTGATCTTCAAACGCATCCGCGACCTTGCGGCGGAGAAGAACAAGAAGGTGCTGGTCTTCGTCGAGGACGTGGCGGCTTCCGGCGGCTACATGATCGCGGTCGCCGGCGACGAGATCTTCGCCGACCCGTCGTCGATCGTCGGCTCGATCGGCGTGGTCTCGGCCTCTTTCGGCTTCCCCGAGCTGATGAAGAAGATCGGCGTCGAGCGGCGCGTCCACACCGCCGGCCAGAACAAGGCCGTGCTCGATCCGTTCAAGCCCGAGAAGAAGGAGGACGTCGAGCGGCTGAAGGCGCTGCAGCTCGAAGTGCACGAGACCTTCATCGACCTCGTCAAGGATCGGCGCGGCAGCAAGCTCAAGGACGATCCGGACCTGTTCACCGGCCTGTTCTGGACCGCCAAGCGAGGCCTCGAGCTCGGCCTTGTCGACGCGCTGGGCGATATGCGCAGCGTGCTCAAGACCCGTTTCGGCGAGAAGACGCAGCTCAAGCTGATCACCGCGCCGCGCGGTCTGTTCGGCCGTTTCGGCCTGTTCGGCTCGCGCTTCTCAGCGCCCGATATCGCCGCTGCTGCCGCAAACGGCGTCCTCGATGCGGCGGAAGAGCGCGCATTGTGGGCGCGCTTCGGGCTTTGAAAAAGCCATGATTGCGTCTAGCATGGCCGCTTGACCGACCCATTCGGCCGGCCTTGCCGCGAGAACGCGGGAGGAGTTTGAGATGCCGCAGATCATTTTCTTCGCCGTTGTCGGCGCCGCCGCTTACTTCGGCTACCGCGCTTTCGTGCGCGAGGCCGAACGCGTGACGGCCAAGATCCGGCGCACCGAGAAACAGGCGGCGAACGGCACGATGGGAACGCTGGTCAAGGATCCGAAGACCGGCGAATACCGTCTGGCCAAGGACTGAAGCCATCTCGCCAGCAGCCGACATTCTGGAGCCCGGCACAGAGGTCCGGACGTGGCTTGCGCCGGCTAAGGTCAATCTGGCGCTGCATGTCACCGGACAGCGCTCCGACGGCTACCACCTCATCGACAGCCTTGCCGTCTTCACCCGCTTCGGCGACCGGCTCGAGATCGAGCCGGCGGAAGAGGACGAATTCTCCGTGTCCGGCCGCTATGCGGCCGGCCTGCCGCTCGACGACGGCAATCTGGTTGTGAAGGCACGTGACGCCTTGCGGCGGGAGGCTGGCGCGCGACATGCGCCGCCCGTCGCCATCAGGCTGGAGAAGAACCTGCCGATCGCCTCCGGCGTCGGCGGCGGCTCGAGTGACGCGGCGGCCGCGCTCAACGCCCTGACGCGGCTCTGGAAGCTCGATATCGACGATGGTTCGCTGGTCCGGATCGGGCTTTCGCTCGGCGCCGACCTGCCGATGTGCCTGAAATCGAAGCCGCTGGTCGCGCGCGGCATCGGCGATGAGGTGTCGCCGCTCTCCGCATTTCCGGCGCTCGGCTTGGTGCTGATCAATCCGGGTATCGCGATCTCGACACCGGACGTGTTCAAGGCGCTCTCCAGCCGCGACAACGAGGCGCTGCCGCCGCTGCCGAAGCGCCTCGACTTTCACGCAATCCGCAACTGGCTGGAGGCGACGCGCAACGATCTCGAACCCGCCGCGCGTTCGATTGAACCTGCCATCGGCGAGGCGCTCAAGGCGCTCAAACGCGCCGACGCCGCGTTCGCGCGCATGTCCGGCTCGGGCGCCACATGCTTCGGCCTCTTCGAGACCGGCAATGTCGCCAAGCGCGCGGCGATCGCGATCCGCGCCCGCCATCCCGACTGGTTTGTCGCCGCGACGCGCAGCATGGAGGTGAGCGATGGCGAAGCTTGACGAAAGCCGGCCCTTCATTCCGGTGCGCATCGCCGTGCTGACCGTCTCCGACACGCGCAGCCTTGCCGACGACAGATCCGGCCAGACGCTGGCCGACCGCATCGCGGAAGCCGGCCATACGCTTGCCGCGCGCGATATCGTGACCGACGACCGCGACAAGATCCGCGACAAGGTGCTTGGCTGGTCGAAGGACGAAAACATCGACGTCGTCATCACCACCGGCGGCACCGGCTTCACCGGCCGCGACGTGACGCCGGAGGCGCTGGAGCCGATCTTCGAAAAGCGCATGGACGGCTTTTCGGAAGTCTTCCACCGCATCTCCTATGACAAGATCGGCACCTCGACGATCCAGAGCCGGGCGACCGGCGGCGTCGTCAACGCCACCTTCGTCTTCGTGCTGCCGGGCTCGCCCGGCGCCTGCAAGGACGCCTGGGACGGCATCATCAAGGCGCAGCTCGACTACCGGCACATGCCCTGCAACTTCGTCGAGATCATGCTGCGGCTGGACGAGCATCTTCGGCGCGGCGGCAAGCCTACCTCGTAAAGCACAGGCCTCACTTCGGCGGCGCTACCCAGATTTCGGCGTTCAACCGCCTGGTCGCCAGGCCGCGCGCCAGGGCTTCGGCGCTGCGCGCGCTCTTCGCCAAAGCCGCAGCCTGGCGCTTGCTGATGACAAGACCCTCGGCCAGCGCACGGTTGCCCGAAAAGACGCGGGCCAGGAAAGGCGTGCGATCGGCGCGGGCGCGCGCGAAGCGCGCCGGCATGGCCTGTTTTGCCGTGTGCGCGACGACCTCGTCGATCCAGCCTTCGGCAAGCCGGGCGCCGGGCTCCAGAAGCAGCAGCCAATCGCCCTTGGCCTGGCCGATACCCACGGCAATCCCGCCGGTCACATAATGACAGCCGGCATGCTCGGCCACCCGGTGCGTCTGGTCGGCGGAACCTTGATCGCAGACGATCACATCGCGCACCACGCCTTCGACCGCGCCGCCGACCAGCGAGGCGAGCGTACGGGCAAGACCCTCTTCGTCGTTCTTGGTTTCGATGAGAACGCTGAGCATTTTTAGCCGAATAGCGGATAATGCGGCGATGCGCCAGTTGCGCGCCTCAAGCGAAAAAGTTCTTGCTTTGTTCCCATCGAGGAAATAGGAATAGTTTCATGAACAGAGCGATTCGACAGCCTGCTGACAGTCCCTGGGAGAGGGCGAAAATGGAACAGATCGTGCGCGCCGACATTGCCGCTTTCGGAGCAGGAAGAGCCGAAATGGCAAATGCAATGATCGAGCAGAGCGGCATGCGCGTGCGGCCCGACCGCAATCGCGGCCGCTCGGCCGGCATCAACCCGTCCGGCCGGTTCGAGCCGACCAGCCGTCATGTCTTTGACGACGGCTGGAACTCGCTGGAGGAGCTGCCGCCGTTCAAGACGGAAGTGCAGGTCGAAAAGCCGCGCACGATCATCACCCGCAACGAATCGCCCGACATTTCCTTCGACCGCTCGATCAATCCCTATCGCGGCTGCGAGCATGGCTGCGTCTACTGCTTCGCCAGGCCGACGCATGCCTTCATGGGCCTGTCGCCGGGGCTCGATTTCGAATCGAAGCTGTTCGCCAAGCCGGACGCGGCGCGCATGCTGGATAGGGAGTTGTCGAAACCGGGCTACCAGCCGCGCACCATCGCCATCGGCACCAACACCGATCCCTACCAGCCGATCGAGAAGCAGTACCGGATCATGCGCGAGATCCTGGAAGTGCTGGAGGCGCGCGGCCATCCGGTCGGCATCGTGACGAAGTCGGCGCTGGTGACGCGCGACATCGACATCCTGTCGCGCATGGCCGAGCGCGGCCTTGCAAAAGTGGCGCTGTCGGTGACGACGATGGACCGCATGCTGGCCAGAACCATGGAGCCGCGCGCGTCGACGCCAACGAAGCGGCTGGAGGCGATCAGGCAGCTTTCGGATGCCGGCATTCCGGCATCGGTGATGGTGGCGCCGATCATCCCGGGTCTCAACGATCCGGAGATGGAGCGCATCCTCGATTCGGCCAGAGCCGCAGGCGCCAGGGAGGCCGGCTACGTCATCCTGCGCCTGCCGCTCGAGGTGGCGCCGATCTTCAAGGATTGGCTGTTGCGGCATTATCCGGACCGCTACCGGCATGTGATGTCGCTGATCCGCTCGATGCGTGACGGCAAGGATTACGATTCCGAATGGGGCAAGCGCATGAAGGGCGCCGGTCCCTATGCCTGGCAGATCGGCCGGCGCTTCGAGATCGCCGCCAAGCGGCTCGGCCTCAATGTCGAGCGGCGGCAGCTCCGTACCGACCAATTCGTCGCAGGCTCCGGCGCCGGCGAGCAGCTGATGCTGCTTTGACGCCAGCACCGGCCATGACGGGCCGGCGCTAAGCACTTCCAGGCAAAGTGATTTTCCGCCTGGAATTGCCATTTGTTTCGAAATTCCGTCCGGCCCTTGTCCCCCGGCCGTGAGACGGTGCCTTCCCGGTCCGACGCCCCATCCGACCCGGAAGGACTTGCGGAGAATCGGAGCCGATGCGAACCTCGCCGCACCATGGCTCGCGCGCGTTCCGATTCTCCGCTTCTCTTTGAAATGGTCGAGAAGCCCGACTTCTCGATCGAGACGAAGGCGATGGCGGACGGGCTGTGGCCGGTTGCCGGCATGGACGAGGCAGGCCGCGGTCCACTCGCTGGTCCGGTGGTGGCTGCCGCGGTGGTGCTCAATCCCGCCAGTATCCCGGAAGGCCTCGACGATTCCAAACGCCTCACCCATTTGCAGCGCGAGGCGCTGTTCCTCAAGATTCTCGCCTCGGCGCTCAGCGTCTCGATGGCCTCGATCAGCGCCGAAGGCATCGACAACAGCAACATTCTGAAAGCAAGCCTGGAAGCGATGCGCCGCGCCGCCGCGGGTCTCTCGCTGCAACCGAAACTCGCCTTGGCCGATGGCCGCGACGTTCCGCCTGGTCTCGCCTGCGAAGGCCGGGCGCTCATCAAGGGCGACCAGCGCTCGCAATCGATAGCCGCCGCCTCGATCGTCGCCAAGGTGATGCGCGACCGCATGATGTGCGGCTGTGGCGGCCACCACGAACATTACGGCTTCGAGGTGCATATGGGCTATGCGACGGTCCGGCACCGCACCGCCATCGAGGCGCACGGCCCGGTGGCGAGGCTGCACCGGGCCTCGTTCGCGCCGTTCCGGTTGGGCGGGGCCGAGATAGCAGAAGAGGAAGAGAGCTTCGCCGGGCTGGAATAATCTCCGCTCGTGAGGGGGAGATGGCCGGCAGGCAGAGGGGGTCATCGCGCGTGAAGCGCCGGCCTCCTTCCGCGGCAGCAAATGAAGTCGGCGCTCTACGTGAGAGGACCCCCTCTGTCGCCTTCGGCGACATCTCCCCCTCGAGGGGGGAGATCATCCGCGCCAACAAAAAAGCCGCCGGGTTGCCCGGGCGGCTTTTGACTGCGAAACTTCGAAGTCAGCTCAGTTCAGCTTGGCCTTCACGTCATTGAGCGCCGACTTGAACAGATCGGCGCCTGCCTTGGCATCGACCTTGGCGGCGAGCAGCGCGCGGGCGGCTTCGACGGCGATGTCGACGGCCGAGGCGCGCACTTCGCTGACGGCCTCGCGCTCGGCCTGGCTGATCTTCTGCTCGGCAAGCGCGGTGCGCCGGGCGACATAGTCCTCGGTCTTTTTGGCCGCCTCGGAAGCGAGCAGCTCAGCCTCGCGCTTGGCGGCGGCGACGATGTCGGCAGCCTCCTTCTCGGCTTCCTTGCGCTTCTGCTGATACTGACCAAGCAGTTGCTGGGCTTCTTCACGAAGCTTGCGCGCCTCCTCGAGCTCAGCGCTGATCTTGGCCGCGCGGGAGTCAAGCGACTTGGCGAGCATAGCTGGCACCTTCAGATAGATGACGGCGCCGAGAAAGATGATCAGGGCGATGGTGGCCCAGAGCGTGGCGAGTGATGTGGCGTCCATGATCCCTATCCTCACCGGCTCGCGGATTTGACCGCGGCCGCGATTTCGGCCTTGTCGGCCTTGCCGCCGACAAGCGCCTCGACGATGGCCGACGTCGTGTCCTCGGCGATCGTGCCGACTTCCTTCATCGCCTTGGCCTTGATCGAGGCGATGCTCGCCTCGGCCTCGCCAAGCTTCTTCTCCAGCTCGGCCTCGAGCTTCTTGCGCGTGTCCTCGGCTTGCGCCTTGGCGGCGTCGTTCGCCTGCTGGCCGATCTTGTTGGCATTGGCCTTGGCCTCCGCCAGCTCCTGCTCATAGGCAGCAACGGCAGCGTCCGCCTCGCCCTTCAGCCTTGCGGCATGGTCGAGATCCTGGGTGATGCGATCGTTGCGGACATCGATGATGCTGCCAAGACGCGGCATCACAACGCGCTTCAGGAACAGATAAAAGAGCCCGAAGGTGATGACCAGCCACAGGATCTGCGACGGGAAGGTCTTGGCGTCGAATGGCGGGAACGCTTCATGCTCCGCGGCAGGCACAGCGGTGCCTGCATGCGTATCGCCCTCGGCCGCGGCCGGCGCTGTTTCTTGCGCGTAGGCAGATGTCACGAACATCTCATTCCCCTGTCCATGGAACGGGGCCGCACCATGCGGCCCCTTTCGTCAGCTCTGGCTCTTACTTGAAGACCAGGAGCAGAGCGATCAGGAGCGAAAAGATGCCCAGAGCTTCGGTCACGGCGAAGCCGAAGATCAGGCGGCCGAACTGGCCGTCGGCAGCCGAGGGGTTGCGGAGCGCGCCCGAGAGGTAGCTGCCGAAGATGTTGCCGAGGCCGATGCCCGCGCCGCCCATGCCGATGCAGGCGATACCAGCGCCGATAGCAGCTGCTGCAGTTGCGTCCATTTCAAAACTCCTGTGGTTTCTCTATTCGTTGCAGTTGGTACGTTGGATATGCTGGCGCCGGGGCGCCGGTGAAAATCGATCAATGGCTCGGGTGCAGGGCGTCGTTCAGATACATGCAGGTCAGCACCGCGAACACATAGGCCTGCAGGAAGGCGACCAGCAGCTCGAGCGCCGAAAGAGCGACGGCCATCGCAAGCGGCAGGACCGAGCCGGCCATGCCCAGGGCGCCAAACGCGCTCAGGCTGACGACGAAGCCCGAGAACACTTTGAGCGTGATGTGGCCGGCCAGCATGTTAGCGAAAAGACGAACCGAGAGGCTGACCGGGCGCGAGACGAAGGAGATGATTTCGATCGCCACCACCAGCGGCAGAAGATAGCCGGGCACGCCATGCGGCACGAACAGCTTGAGGAAGCCGAAGCCGTGCTTGGCGAAGCCGTAGACGATGACGGTTCCGATGACCAGGATCGCCAGGGTGAAGGTGACGATGATGTGGCTGGTGACGGTGAAGAAATAGGGGAAGAGGCCGATCAGGTTGGCGACCAGCACGAACATGAACAGCGAGAACACCAGCGGGAAGAACTGCATGCCCTGCTTGCCGGCGGCATCGCGCAGCATGTTGCCGACGAATTCGTAGGCCATCTCGGAGACCGACTGCAGCCGCCCGGGGATAAGCGCGCGGCTCGCCGTGCTCATATAGAGGAAGGCCGAGGCCAGCACGATCGTCACGACCATGAACAGGGAAGAGTTGGTGAAAGAGACGTCGTAGCCGCCAATATGCAGCGGGATGATCGGATGGATCTGGAACTGGTGGATCGGATCGACCTTGTCAGCAGCAGCCACTTTAAATCCCCGTCAAAGCCACAACCGGCTTCTTAAGTTCACTTCAGCGCCTCGCGGCGCCCCACTTCATTCTTTCGGCTCGCGCGGCTTGCCGCCCTGGCCGAACTCGGATGTCAGTCCCGCCGAGCGCAGGACATTGAGTATACCGGCGCCAAAGCCCAGCAACAGGCCGACGATCAGACCCCAAGGCGCTGTTCCCGCCAGGCGGTCGATGATCCAGCCCAAGCCGACGCCGACCACCACCCCGGCGATGAACTCGCTGGACAGTTTCAGCGCCTGACCGTAACCGGTCGCAGCTTTCGCTTCGTCTTTCCCCTCGAGCCGGTCCGTGCGTCTCGCCGCAAGCGATGCTTCGAGATCGCGCCGGCGGCGCTCAAGTTCGTCGTCGCGGTTGGTGGCTTCTGGCTGCCTGCCGCGGCCGGTTTCTCCGGTTCCGTCTGGCCCGGTTTTGTCGGCCATCGCAACCCCCCTGCCCGGGCAGACGATTGCCGTCCGTCCGCTTCTAAAGTCGCCGGCAACATAGTTAGAGGGTCCGCGCCCGTCAAGCCACGGGCGGAACTTCCAAGCGATGTATTTTTTGCAATCAAATCAATTAGTTATCGAGGTGCGACATCGTGCCCTTCACGCCCGCGTGAGGACTCGACGCGAATCCGCGCGACGAGCCGCGCCCGCCGGGGCATTCCGGGCGCCGGAGGGAGGACAGCCGGAGGCGTCGTTTAGGCGGCTCGGCTCGAGCCGCCTAAAGCGCGTCGCGATCTTTCAGATTCGCTCCATGCGCTTTGGGTTTTGATTTCGCGCATGTCTTTGTCCCGAAACCGCTTACCACTTTCTGGAGACATGCTTTACCGGCTCAGCTCCAGCCGCCGCCATAGGTACGATAGAAGATATGCAGGCCGATCCTGGTCATGCGCTGCATGGCGCGCGCCCAGCCCGGATGGACGTAGTTGGCGTAGTAATGCGTCGACGAGCCGACCTCGGGAATGAAGATCTTGCCAGCAGTCACGGCCATAGCGACCTCCTGGGCGGTCTTGTAGGAAGCCTGGTCGGTGATGCTCTTCTTCCTGCCGTCGCAGGCGAAGGAGAACTGACAGCGGTTGAACCAGTCGTCGTTCTGGTAGACGACGCCGCAGATGGTCTTCGGATAGGCCGGGTTGCGGACGCGGTTGAGGATGACCTGGGCGACCGCGGCCTGGCCGCGCACCGGCTCGCTGCGCGCCTCGAAATAGATGCCCTTGGCGAGGCATTCCTGTTCCGGCTTGGAGAAGACGGCCGCCGGCAAGGGATTCTGCATCCAGGCGTGGTCACCCTTGCCCATAGGCGGGATGAAGCGGCCGTTGTTCGGATCGTCCTGCAGCAGCGCCTCGAAGGGCGAAGCCTTGGCGTAGTCGGGCGCCGACTGCGCATAGGCGGTGGCGAGGATGTCCGGCTTATCGTTGTTGACGAGTGCGACGAGAGCCGCCGGCAGATCCGGATCCGGCTTCTTGTCTTCGCGCAGATGGAAGGCCTGGGCGATCTGGACTTCCTTGCCCTTGATGCCTGGCTTGGCGAAGGTGAGCTTCAGGTCGCTGTCCATCGCGGGACGCAGCAGCGAGGAGGTGCGCTTGAAAATCGAGCCAGCGCTGAAATTTTTGGGCGGCGCGACCGGCGAGACCTGGACGATACGGCCCTTCTTGTCGGCGCGCACGACACGGTCCTCATCGGGCGTCACGCCTGCGGCGCTGCCCTTGCCTCGGAAGGCGACGGTGCCCACGCCCGGCAAATTCACGCCGGAGCCGGAGAGCGAGCCGGTGGTGGTGGAATCGACGAAAGGCATTTCGGCCGCATGCACCGAGCCGGCGGCGGATTTCTCGATATAGGCGTTCCAGCGGGTGTCGGACGATTCCAGGCCGGAGATCAGGCTTGCCATATCCTGAAAGGCGACGGCCGACGGAAAGCCGATCCAAATGCCGAGCCCGAGCACCAAAGGAGGAAGAAAGGAACGTTTTTTCGCAACGGCGGCGGCGGCAAGCCGCATGGAAACGCGTCGATGCACTGAACTCTCCAGAACGCTACTGACCCCGGAGAGCCAAAATGAAGCATTAACCTTGATGCGGGGTTAACGACATCGATCATGTTCTTTTCATGTTTGAGGAAAGCCGGCTTGCGATTTCCACAGCGGGCCGATGAGGAATCAGGCCTGGGTGGGTGCATCAGTTTGAGTGAATCAGGCCTCGCGCAGGAAGATCGGCCAGGCGAGCGCCGCGCAGAAAGCCGCCGCAAGCCACACGCCCGGCCATGCGAAGACCACCAGCAGCCACGGAATAGCGATCGGCACCAGGCAGAAGCCGATGAACACAAAACTGTTGGCAAGGCTGAGCGCGGTGCCGACATGACCGGCGCCGGCAAGCGTGGCAAGCTCGGTATAGGCGACCCCGTGCCAGGCGGAGACGGATATGCCGGCGACGACGACCATCAGCGGAAGCAGCGGCAGCAGCAATGGCGATCCGGCGGCGCCGATCACCAGCAGCCACAGCGCCAGGAAGGCTAAGGCGCTCAACGCGCTGCAGACTTTCAGGAACGGCCGGCGGGCGCCGTGGCGGTCGGTGAAGCGGCCGCTCCAGACGCGCATCGCCATGGCGCCAGTCTGCACCGCGGCAAGGCTGGCGCTGGTCACAAAGGTGCCCATGCCGGCGAAGTCATGCAGGAAGACCGAGGCGAAGGTCAGCACCGCGACCTGCGGAAAGCAGAGCAGCCCGATGGCGGTCGAGATGCGCCACACCTCGATGTTGCGCAAGGGCGCCGGGCCGCTTGCGGTAGTGGTGGGGTGACCGCCGCCTTCCACCGGCGGCTCGTGCACCCAGCGCCAGGCAAAACAGGCCGAGAGCGCGGAGACGACCGCAAGCAGGCCGAAGACCGCGGTGAATCCCAAGCTCAACGCCAGCGAAGGCAGGACAAGCGCGCCCAGCCCGCCGCCAAGCGGCACCGCCGTCTGCCTGATGCTCATGGCGAAGCCGCGCTCGCGCTCGCCGAACCAGCCCATGATGGCGCGGCCGCTGGAGCCGTTGACGCTGCCGCCGAGCAGGCCGACGACGAGCAGGCTTGCCGAGAGCAGCGCGACGCCGGGTACCGCCATTCTTGTCGGCACGACGAGCATGGCCATTATGAAGAGCCATGCGGCCGTCGCGCCGAGTCCGGTCAGGAGCACGCGGCGGTCGCCCCAGCGGTCGGTGAGCACGCCCCAGGGCAGTTCGCTCAGCGCAACGCCGAGGCCGAGCAGCCCAAGCGCAAGGCCGAGCGAGGCGTTGTCGAGATGGTAGCCCTGGCGCATCACCACGGCGGTCGCCGGAAGGCCGGAGAAGGTGGCGGAGAAGCCGGCATTGGCGGCGACGCCGATGCCCAGAACTTTCCAGCGATGGTTGGGGCCGAAGGCGCGGCGGCCGGAGGCGCCGGCGCATGCATCAGGCGGTTGGCAGTGGTTGCGTGCGACGATGGCGGACATGGTTCCATTCCCGTGACGGCCGGCTGACGGCTTGACCGACCGGATGTAGCGCCATAGCTTCATCCATAAAATCAGGAAGTTTTTGACCAACAATCCTGAAAATCTGGACAGTCTCATGCGCCGCATCACATTCGACCTCGATGTCCTCAGGACCTTCGTCACCGGCATGGAGTTGGGCAGCTTCGCCAAGGCGGCCGAACGGCTCGGGCGCTCGACGTCCGCCGTCAGCGCACAACTGAAGAAGCTGGAAGAGCAGGCCGCGACGCCGGTCTTCCGCAAGGCGGGACGCGGCCTGGCGCTCACCGAGGCCGGCGAGACGATGCTTAGCTATGCGCGGCGGCTGATCGAGCTCAATGACGAGGCAGCCTCCGCTATTCGCGACGTCGAGCTGGAAGGCTGGGTGCGGCTCGGCCTGCAGGAGGATTTCGGCGAGGCCGTGCTGCCCGAGGTGCTCGGCCGCTTCGCCCGCGCCCATCCCAAAGTGCGCATCGAAGCGCGGATCGGCCGCAGCCACGAGCTGGCCGAGCGCGTCCTGTCAGGCAATCTCGACATCGCGCTTGCCTGGCATGACGGCACGACCCTGCCCTACAGCCGACATGTCGCCGACGTGCAGGCGCGCTGGATCGGCCCGGCCAAGCCGATCGAGGCAGGTCAGCCCGATGGCGAGCCGCTGCCGCTGGTGGTGTTCGAGGCGCCTTGCCTCTTGCGCACTGTCGCGACCGAAACGCTGGACCGCGCCGGCATGCCCTGGCGCATGGCTTTCTCCAGCCCCAGCCTCGGCGGGATTTGGGCGGCGGTGGCGGCGGGTCTCGGCCTGACGATCCGCACCGACATCGGCCTGCCAGCCAATGTCAGGGCGATCGCGCCGGGCGTGCTTGGGCTGCCGGCGCTGCCGATGATGGCGCTGCACCTGCATCAGAAGGACGCCGAGCTCGACCCGGTGGCGACGCGGCTGGCGGAGATTCTCTTGCAGGCAGCGCTGGAGATGCTGCCTGAGGGGGCGCGAACCGGCGATGGGCTGCGGGAGGTCGCGTGAGGTCTTGGCCCCTATCGCGCTCGTCATTCGAAGCAAGGAGCGAAGCGACGCGCGCAGACCATGGAATCCATTCCGTTACCTTGCGCGAGGGATGCAGCGGTGCAGAATTCTGAACCGCCGCGGCGCCTCGAAGTCACGGAATGGATCCTCGGGTCTGCGCGCGTCGCTTCGCTCCTTGCTCCGCCCGTGGATGACGACTGGAGAGGCGTTGCCGCTATCCGCTTAAGCCCTCAGCGCTTCTTCGCCCTGCCCGCAAACGGATTGTCCGAGGTGCGCAGCGCCATGCGGATCGGCACGCCGGGCATGTCGAAGGCCTCACGCAGGCTGTTGGTCAGATAGCGGACATAGGATTGCGGCATCGCGTCCGGCCGCGAGCACGAAACGACGAAGCCCGGCGGGCGGGTCTTGGCCTGCGTGACGTATTTGATCTTCAACCGGCGGCCGGCAACGGCGGGCGGCGGGTGATGCGCGAGGATACCTTCCAGCCAGCGGTTGAGCTTGCCGGTCGAGACGCGGCTGTTCCACACCTTGTGCGTCTTGATGACGCTCTCCATCAGCTTGTCGAGGCCGCGGCCGGTCTCAGCCGAGACCGTCACCGCCTGGATGCCGCGCACCTGCGGCAAGAGCCGCTCGGTCTTTTCGCGCAGCTCGGCCAGCAATTCCTGCGGATTGTCGATCAGGTCCCATTTGTTGAAGGCGATCACCGGCGCCCTGCCCTCGCGGATGATGAGATCGGCGATCTGCAGGTCCTGCTTCTCGAAGGGAATGGTGGCGTCTAGCACGATGATGACGATCTCGGCGAAGCGGATGGCGCGCAGGCCGTCCTGCACCGAGAGCACTTCCAGCTTTTCATGGATCCTGGATTTGCGGCGCATGCCGGCCGTGTCGAACAGCTTTATCCTGCGGCCACGCCAGTCCCAGTCGACCGAAATGGAGTCGCGCGTGATGCCGGCTTCCGGGCCGGTGAGCAGCCGCTCCTCGCCGATCAGCGCATTGATCAGCGTCGACTTGCCGGCGTTCGGGCGGCCGACCACGGCGATGCGCAGCGGCTTGGTGTCGTCATAGGGTGCTTCAGCGTCGGGGTCGGCGATGTCCTCGCCGATCAGCACCTCGCTGGCGGCGATCTCGTCGCTATCGTCTTCCTCGTCCTCGCCGAAGGCGCGTTCCTCGCCGAGCGCTTCGATCACCGCATCACGCAGGTCGGGCATGCCCTGGCCGTGCTCGGCCGAAACCGGGATCGGCTCGCCAAGGCCGAGCTCCCAGGCCTCCAGCATGCCGCCCTGAGCGCCGCGCGCCTCGGCCTTGTTGGCGACGAGCACCACCGGCTTGCCCGATTTGCGCACCACCTCGGCGAAGGTGCGGTCGTCGGGCATCAGGCCGGATTTGGCATCGACCGTAAAGAAGATGAGGTCGGCCTCGCGGATCGCGATCTCGGTCTGCTGGCGCATGCGGCCGGGCAGCGTCGAGGCGGCCGCGTCCTCGAAGCCGGCGGTGTCGATGACATCGAAGTGAAGGTCGTAGAGTTTTGCCGCATGGACGCGGCGGTCGCGCGTCACACCCGGCGTGTCGTCGACAAGCGCCAGCTTCTTTCCGACCAGCCGATTGAAAAGAGTCGATTTGCCGACGTTAGGCCGGCCGATGATGGCGACTTTGAAGCCCATCCCGGATCACGAAGCGTTGCCCGACCCGCGGATCAGCTCGGACATCAGCTGTGCCCGCTGGCGCACATTGCGCGGGGCGGCTTCGTCCGAAGAGATCTGGTCGAACACTTTGAGCGCGTCGGCCGACTTGCCGTCCTTCCAGGCGGCAAGGCCGAGCGCCTCGCGCGCCGAATGGCGCAGCGGATTGGTGTCGGCGGTGAGCGCCTCGATGCGGCTTGAGACGTCGGCATAGGAACCGTGATCGACGAGCAGCAGCGCGGCCCTCAGCCGCGCGATGTCGCGGATGCCGGCGGGAATGGCGTTGTCGGCGGCGACCTCGTCGAAATCCTTGACCGCGCCATCGACGTCGCCCTTGCCGGCCTTGACGGTCGCGGCGCGCATGCGAGCGAGCAGCGGATAGGCGCCGTAGCCGTCCTTCTCCAGCTGATCGAGCGCGGCGATCGCCTCATCGTTCTTGCCGTCATTGGCGAGCTTCAACGCAGCCGAGAAGGCGTCGCCCGAACGGTTGGCGCGGGTTTCGTCCCAATAGCGATAGCCTACGACAGCGGCGGTGCCGAGCACGACGAGGATGGCAAGGCCGAGTATGGCCGGGCCGAAACGATCCCATAGCTTCTGCGCCTGCTCGCGACGAATCTCTTCGTTGACTTCGCGGATAAAACTGTCGTCCGACATCAATCAAAACCATTGCTGCCCCGGAAGGGGGCGCTTCTTGAGCCCGCGTTTTAGCGAAATTTCGTCGGCATGGAAGGGGGCGGGCCGGAAAATCGGCTGGGGATGTCCGGCGCCGGCGGAGCTTGCCCGAACGCAACCGCGCCACATTTGCGCGATAGCCGGCTTCCGATCAGCCGGAGACGTCCCCGCCAGAAGGTTGCCAATGCTTCGTTCGTACCGCGTCCTTGCATTCAGTCTCGCCTCGCTCGCCTCAGCCAATGTCGTCTTCGCCGATCCGCCGAAATCGCCAGCCGCTTTGCCGGCCAACCCCAAGCAGGTCGTGCTGATCTCGTTCGACGCCGCCCGGGAGATCTCGCAATGGCAGCGCAGCCGGGCGCTGGCAAAGCGCACGGGCGCGCATTTCACCTATTTCCTGTCCTGCGTCTTCCTGCTCTCTCCCGAGACGCGGCTGCAATATGCCGGCCCCGGCAAGGCCGCCGGCAAATCCAATGTCGGCTTCGGCGCCTCGAAACAGGATGTCGCCGAGCGGCTGGAACAGGTCCGGCTCGCCGCGGCCGAAGGCCACGACATCGGCAGCCATGCCTGCGGCCATTTCGACGGCAAGGACTGGAGCAAGGCCGACTGGCTGGCCGAATTCGCGTCCGCGCGGCGCATTTTCGAAAACGCCTATACGATCAACGGCATTTCTCCCGAGCCGCCCGGCTGGCGCGATTTCGCCCGCCATACCGTAACCGGTTTTCGCGCGCCCTACCTGTCCACCGATAAGGCGCTTTACGAAGCGCTGCCCCAGGCTGGCTTTGACTACGACGCGAGCGGCGTCTCGAACGGCCCGGCCGTGCCGCCAACGAAGAACGGCACCACCCGCTTTGCGCTGCCGCAGATTCCGGAAGGGCCGAAATCGAAGCCGGTGGTCGCCATGGACTATAATCTCTACGTCCGCCACTCGAACGGCTTGGAGAAGCCGTCGATGGCGGACGAGTTCGCCGACCGCGCTTACCGGACGTTCCACGCCGCCTTCGAGGCTCAGTACAACGGCAAGCGCCTGCCGATGGAGCTCGGCTTCCACTTCACATTGATGAATAACGGCGCCTACTGGAATGCGCTGGAGCGCTTCGCCGGCGACGTCTGCGTGAAGGCGGATGTCGAGTGCATCAGTTTCCGCGACTATGTCGCGCGCCAGCGCGCCGGCAATGCGCAGGCGAGTGTGGGCGGCTGAGGCGCCCACGGTCTAGCTTCAGCTCAGGCGGGATCCTCCGCGCCGTGACGGGCAAGATAGCGCTGGTCGATGTCTGGCAGCGGTTCGCCCTGCAGCGTCGCTTCGAAGGCGCGCAGACGTTTATGGACCGACTGCAGCTCGACGATCGTCGACCAGGAATTTAGCAGGAACTGCAGCGAATTCGTGACCTTGCCGAACGCGTTCGATATCTGGTTCAGGGCACCGAAGGTGATCTTGTGCGCAACCAGCGAAGGCCCGAGGATCAGCAGCGAGAAGATGTTGTCGGCCTGCAGGTAGGTGTATCGCACGACATTGAAGTAGATGTAGTGAAAATAGAGCCTGAAGTAGTTGCGGCGCACATTGGCGAATAGTTCCGTGGTCGTCGCCGGCTGCGCCCGGTCGGGATGGTCCTCGCCATAGACGAGTTCCTTGCGGTAGGCCGCCTCGACACGCTGATTGCGGAATTGCAGGCCGGGCAATTTGAGGCCGGCGATCATGACCGAAATCGTTCCGAACAGACACCAGCCCAATGCGGCAACGACCAGCGGCTGCGGGACCGTGCCGATGATCGGCAATTCGGTGATGTGGGCCTGCAGTTGAATCAAGACTGGCAGAAAGGCGATCAGCGTCATGATCGACTGGACGAAGGTCGAGCCGAGATCCTCCATGATCTGCGAGAAGCGCATCGTGTCTTCCTGGATACGCTGTGAAGCGCCCTCGATGTGGCGCAGCCGGCCCCAGTTGGCCATGAAGTAATCGTTCATCGCGGTGCGCCAGCGGAAAATCCAGTGGCTGACGATGAAGGCATTGACCACCTGCACGTTCATGCCGACCAGCGCCAGCCAGGAGAAATCGGCCAAGCCCTTGTAGAATTCGGTGTCGGTCGAGGCCGTCGTTCCCGACATCAAGCCCTGAACGTAGTCGAAGAACGGGCCATACCAATTGTTGACCGCAACCGAGACCTGAACGTTGAAGTAGATGAAGAACAGGATGACGGCAGTCATCAGGATCGACCAGTTCTGCCACGGGTGCGGGGCGTACCAGCTCCAGAAGGCGTAGAAGATCACCACGCAGGCCACGAAGTAGATGTAGAACCACAGGAACGGCTTCGACCACAGCACCGCGATGCCGATAATGGGGGGCGTGCCGGCCGCTACCGGGGGCAGGCCGAAGACGGCGCCCAGCTGCTCGCCGCCGAAGAACCAGAACAGGATCGCGGCAAGGCTCCAGACGGCGGCCGATGTGAAGAAGAGCTTCGGCTGCGGGAAGAAGGATACGAACACTGTGGCGGGTTTCCTCGGTCTGACCGCAAATCAGCGGCGTTGCAGTTCGGCGGGCATAAAGTCACACATTAGGGGGAAAGAAAATGCCCGTGCCAGACGCCCGGCATCGAACAAACCGCAAATCATGGCGATTTTGGCGCGGCCGACGAGGCAATGACGCCGGAGGCGAGCAGCGCCGCCGCCGCCATGATCGAGGCAAGCACGTAATTGCCCGAGGCCTGGGCGAGCAGGCCGGCTGCGATCGGGCCGACGATCTGGCCAAGACCGAAGGCTGCCGTCATCACCGCGAAGATGCGGCGCGGCGCCCTGGGCGCGAGCTGCCTGCCCATCTGTAAGCCCAGCGCCGTGATGGCGATGAAGGTGCCGCCGAGCAGGACGCCGGCAATCAACGGTCCGGATGCGCCCTTGACGACGACGCTGGCGGTGACGCCGACCACCTCGACCAGGCAGCTCGCGGCGTAAGCGGCAGAGAGCCCTATCCGGCCGGCGAGCTTCTGCCAAAGCCATGTCGAGGGAAAGCCGGCGAGGCCGGCGACCAACCAGACAGTCGCCTCGAACACGCGCCCGCCGCCGCCCTGGCGGACGATGGCGACCAGGAAAGTGGCCGTCACCACATAGCCGAAACCGAACAGCCCGTAGGCGACGATCATCTTCACCAGGGACCCATCCTTCGGCAGCGCCGGTTCGCGCCCGTCGGCGACATTGGCCGGGGTGGCCGAGCCGGCAAGCAGCGCGACGACAAGCAGGCCGACGGCCGAAAGCGCTCCAGACCAGAGCCAGCCCGCGGCCCAATCCGCATGTTCGGAGACGAGGATCGCCAGCAGCGCCGAGGACGCGGCAATGCCGAGGCCCACGCCGCCGAAATGCAGCGCCTGCAAATCGCCGCGGCCAACTTCAGCCAGATGGCTGAAGACGATCGAGGCCATGAACACCATGACGAAGGCGCTGGCGAGGCCGGCGAGTAAGCGGATGACGAGGAAGGCGGCCATGGTCTCGTTGAGCCCCATCAGAGCCGCGAGCACGGCGCTGGCGGCGAGGCCGGCGAACATCAGCATGCGCTCGCGGCCATGCGCCCAGCCGCCGGCCGCGGCCAAAGCGCCGATGAGATAGCCGATATAATTGGCGGATGCGATCCAGCCGGCATCGGCCGGCGTCAAATGCAGCTCCTCCATCATCCCGGGCAGGATAGGCGTATAGACGAAGCGGCCGATGCCCATGGCGACCGCGAGCGCGACCATGCCGGCGAGAGCAAGCCGTAAGGGAGATGGCGAGGCGTTCATTGCGGTGCAAAATAGTTGTGTGCGCAGGCGAAGCAACCGTGCTTGCGTTGGGCCAAGCGCAGGCGTCCCCTCACCCAGCCTCCGCTTCGCTCGGCTGACCTCTCCCCGGTGGGGAGAGGAGCCTGTCGGTGCCGGCGCCATCTCTTCTCCCCTTGGGGAGAAGGTGGCCGCGAAGCGGCCGGATGAGGGGGAGTGCCGCCGAAAAGGCGTGTAACTCAGCGCCCAGCTGCACCCATCGTCTCATATGCGGTGCGGCGGGCCGTCAGCCGGAAGGGCATATCGCCGAGCTCGCGCTCCGACATGGTGTCGAGCACCGGATGCGACAGCGGATCGGTGATCCAGCGAGCGATCTCGCCGTTGTCGCGCGGCCTCGCCTCGGCGGCGGAAAGCCCTCTCAGGAAACATGAAATCTTCATGGGGCTACCTCATGGTTCAAGGCTGTTTCGGCTAAATTCTGCGCTTTCCTATCGGGTTTCAATTTGAGATTTCGGTCCGTTCACTTTAGAAAAGCTGGATGGCTATGCTGAACCGCGTCCATCTCAACGGCCTGCGCGCTGTGGAAACCGTCGCCCGGCTGGGATCGCTGGCGGGAGCCGCGGCGGAGCTTAACGTCTCGGTCAGCGCCGTCAGCCAGCAGGTCAAGCGCACGGAAAAGCAGTTGGGACAGGCGCTGTTCGAACGGACGCCGGGCGGGCTCGTGCCGACGGAATTCGGTGCCGCCTTAACGGCGCGGCTCAGCGCCGGCTTCCGCGAGCTTGCGCAGGCGGTGGCGATGGCCGACGAGGCCAACGAGTGCACGCTGGTCGTCTCGGTGGCGCCGGCTTTCGCGTCGAAATGGCTGCTGCCCCGGCTGTCGCGGCATTTCGCGCGACACCCGAATGTGCTTTTGCGCATCGACGCATCGGGCAAGCTCTCCGATCTCGACTATTCCGATATCGACGTCGCGATCCGGATGGGCGACGGCGACTGGCCGGGCGTGCATTCGGAACTGCTGCTTGCGCAGGAAGTATTTCCGGTCTGCGCTCCCTCGATCGCGGCCAGGCTGAAGTCGATCGGCGACCTCGCGCAGACCTGCGCCATCACCGACGAGCGTTCGATGTTCAGCTGGGACGGCTGGTTCGAGGCGGCCGGCGTCGAGCCGGTCACTTTCCAGAAGGGCGCGCGTTTCACCGACCCGATGCTTTGCCTGGAATCGGCGATCGCCGGCCACGGCGTGATGCTCGCCTGGCAGTTGCTCACCGCCGACGCGCTGGCCGACGGCCGGCTGGTCGCGCCCTTCGGTGTGCGAGCCGAAAGCGGGCTCGGCTACTGGCTTGTGACCTCGGCCAGCAAGAGCGAAAGCCGCAAGGTGCGTGATTTCAAGGTGTGGATCCGCGAGGAGATCGAGGCGACCATGGCGCAGTTCCGGGCGTTGGACAGCGCCGCATAACCGCTCCGTACTCTTCAACGACGCGGTTCGTCCTGCTTGAGAGCAGGCCCAGTTGATCGCGGTGGAAAGGTCAATCGCAGCGATCTATGTAAGGATGAGAACCCCAACATAACGGCAGGCAAGATCATGACCACACATTCGCGCGGCGTTTCGGCAAGCATCGACCCGGTGAAGCTCGATAGGCTGGCGGAAGTCGCCGTCAAGGTCGGGCTGCAGCTGCAGCCCGGTCAGGACCTGGTGCTGACCTCCTCGATCGCGGCACTGCCGCTGACCCGCCGCATCGTCGAGCACGCCTATAAGGCGGGCGCCGGGCTGGTGACGCCGATCTTCAACGACGACGAGATCACGCTGGCGCGTTTCCGCTATGGGGCGGACGCCGGCTTCGACCGCGCCGCCGGCTGGCTCTACGAAGGCATGGCGAAGGCGTTCTCCAACAATGCGGCGCGGCTCGCCGTGCGGGGCGAGGATCCGTCGCTGCTCTCGTCACAGGATCCGGCCAAGGTGGCGCGCGCCAACAAGGCGAACTCGATAGCCTACCAGCCGGCGCTGGAGAAGATCACCGGCTTCGACATCAACTGGAACATCGTCGCCTATCCCGACCTTGCCTGGGCTCGCCAAGTGTTTCCGGGCGAGCCCGACGACGTCGCGGTGGTGAAGCTCGCCGACGCCATCTTCTCGGCCTCGCGGGTCGATGTCGAGGACCCGATCGGCAACTGGAAGGCCCATAACGCCGCCTTGGCCGAGCGCACGAGATGGCTCAACGAGCACAGTTTCCACGCGCTGCATTTCACCGGACCGGGCACCGACCTGACCGTCGGGCTGGCGGACGGCCATGAATGGATGGGCGGCGCTTCGACGGCGAAGAACGGCATCACCTGCAACCCGAACATCCCCACCGAGGAGGTCTTCACCACGCCGCATGCGAGGCGCGTCGAGGGCTACGTCTCCTCGACCAAGCCGCTCTCCTACCAGGGCACGCTGATCGACGACATCTCGGTGCGCTTCGAGGGTGGGCGGATCGTCGAGGCCAAGGCCTCGAAGGGCGAGGACGTGCTGCAGAAGGTGCTCGACACCGACGAGGGCGCACGGCGGCTCGGCGAGGTGGCGCTGGTGCCGCATTCCTCGCCGATCGCGAAGAGCGGGCTGTTGTTCTTCAACACGCTGTTCGACGAGAACGCCGCCTGCCATATCGCGCTCGGGCAGTGCTATTCGAAATGCTTCGTCAACGGCGCATCGCTCAGCCAGGACGAGATCGCGACGCGCGGCGGCAACAAGAGCTTCATCCACATCGACTGGATGATCGGCTCCGACAAGATCGACATTGACGGCGTGGCCAAGGATGGCAGCCGGGTGCCGGTGATGCGCAAGGGCGAGTGGGCGTAACGGTACTTTTGTTGCGCAATTCCGAACGGACGGCCACGGCGAAGTTGCCGAGCCCAACCGCTGCACACTTTTCCCGGAATTGTTTGGCAAAGGAGGCGTAAGTGGCCTTCGACATTGCGGTGAAGCGTGTCTATGAGCCGCCGGCGAAGGCCGACGGCCAGCGGGTCCTGGTCGACCGGATTTGGCCGCGCGGCGTCAGCAAGAAGGACGCGGAACTGACGCTATGGCTGAAGGAGATCGCGCCGAGCGACGAACTGCGCAAATGGTTCGGGCACGAGCCGGAGCGCTGGGGCGAGTTCCAGAAGCGATATCGGGCCGAGTTCGACTCCAACAAGGAAGCGGTGGCGCAGCTGCGTGGCCTGGTGCGCGAGGGCAAGGTGACGCTGCTCTACGGCGCGCATGACGAGGCGCACAATAATGCGGTGGCGCTGGCGGACTATTTGCGAGGGGCATGATGTATCCCGCTACGTTGGCGATCGGCGAAAGCGGCGGCGACATCTGATCTCCCCCCTCGCGGGGGAGGTGCCCGGCAGGGCAGAGGGGGGCTGTCCCTCCAGCGTCTCAATAATCAAACCGAATATCAAGGCAGGTTCGCGCTGGACACGTTGACCAACGCCGCGTTCCTTCACACCCCCCTCTGGCCTGCCGGCCATCTCCCCCGCAAGGGGGAAATTGGGGCTTCGGCGTCCCGCCTTTACTTCACCGCCTCCTCGTAAACCTCCGGCCTGAACCCCACTAATATCCGCTCGCCCATCTCCAGCACCGGCCGCTTGATCATCGTCGGCTTGGCGAGCATCAGCTGCTTCGCCTTCTTCTCGTCCAGCCCGGTCTTGTCTGCTTCCGGCAGCTCGCGAAAGGTCGTGCTGCCCTTGTTTAGCAGCTTTTCCCAACCGACCTTGCCGATCCAACCGCTGAGCTTGTCGGCCTCGATCCCCTCTGCCCGGTAGTCATGAAAGCGATACGGCACGTCACGGCTCTCCAGCCAGACGCGCGCCTTCTTGATCGTGTCGCAGGTGGTGATCCCGTAGATAGTAATGGTCAAGGCGGGCCTCTGTCAGATGGGTTTTCGAATCCGGCAGAAGCCTAGGCCGGCCCTATAAGCTTTGCCAGCGCTACGCGCCGGTGCGATTTTGGCCCTTGCCAACACTAAGGTTTTTTCCTAAGTATTTTCCTGCAAAGACCCTGACCGCCAGGCGGTCCCGGAAGGAACAGCTATGAGCCTGCAGACCGTCAGCCAGAACCCACCGCCCATCGACGGCATTTTTCGCGCGCTGGCCGATCCGACACGGCGGCGCGTCGTGGAGCGGCTGAACAGAAGTCCTGCCTCGGTCAGCGAGTTGGCGGAGCCGTTCGGCATGGCGCTCCCCTCCTTCGTCGAGCACCTGAAGGTACTGGAAGGTTGCGGGCTGGTGCAGTCGCAAAAGGCAGGCCGGGTCAGGACTTACAGCCTTTCGCCCGAGCCGCTGAAGCTTGCGGAAAACTGGCTCGCCGAACAGCGCGCGCTGTGGGAGCGCCGGCTCGACCAGTTCGACGCCTATGTGATGAACCTCAAGGAGAGTGAAAAGTGAGCTATCCGTTCAAGCCGAACCCGAAACTGGACCTGACGCTGGAGCGCTTCCTCGACGCGCCGCGCGAACTCTTGTGGCGCGCCTGGACGAGGCCGGAGCATGTCAAGCAATGGTTCACGCCGAAGCCATGGATCATCACCGATTGCGAGATCGACCTCAGGCGTGGCGGCCTGTTCCGCACGCGCATGCAATCGCCCGACGGCAAGGAGGTGAGCGACCGCCATTGCTGCTATCTCGAGATCGTGCCGAACGAACGACTGGTGTGGACCGACGCGCTGCTGCCGGGCTACCGGCCATCCGGCGAACCGTTCATCACCGCGGTCATCGCGCTGACGCCGGAGGGCAAGGGCACGCGCTACACCGCCACCGCCATCCACCGCGACGAGGCGACGCGCGACAGCCACGAGGAGATGGGGTTCTTCGATGGCTGGGGCACGGTGGCCGACCAGCTTGCCGGGTATGCGAAGACGATTTGAGCAGCAGACATGGCGGCCTGGATATGATCCGAGGCCGCCATGCCCGATCTTTCAAAATCATGCTGCGAAAGCCGTGCGCAGCCGAATGCCGGCAAGCCTCAGTAGTAGAAACGCTCTTCGCTGATCTTGCCGTTCTTGACGGTGTAGAGGCCAACCTCATCCATCTTGACGCGTTCGCCGGTCGATTTCGGCGTCACATCGAAGCTGAAGCGCAAGGCGAACTGGTCGCCATTGACGTACGGCCCCTCGACCGAACCGCCATGAACCTCATGGTTCGCTTCCCACCACTCGCCCTTCTGCTTGACGGCTTCCTTGCCGCTGCAGACGGCCATCGGGCCGTCCATGGCTTCGTAGCTGACGATGTCGTCGGCATTGTATTTCGCGGCAGCGCCGTGGCTGTCGCCCCGCTTGAGGAGCTCGGTGAAATCTTTGGCAATTTCCGCAGTGGTCATGATTTCCTCCCGGTTTGGACCAGACATCAAGTAGGTATCGATCGTTCGCCTGCCACCGACGTCCGGCTCCGCAGGTGACAAATCGTGTCAGGATGGTGGCGCTGCCGACGATAAGGATGCTTTGAGATGCTTACATGACAGCATGGGCATCATCCTGGCCGTTCAGCTGCCAAGTTCCGGGGAACGTATATTCCCCCTGGTGGCTATGGATCAGCGCAAAATTCCGCACTCTCCAGCTGACGGGTTCAACCAGCCGTTCCTGAATTTTCGGCACCTCGTCTCTGTCGCGGAGCAAAGTCACGTGCGGGCTCTAACCTATTAGTCACGAAATCGCGCAGCGGGCTGTCGTGCACGATCGCCGAAAGTTTGCGCCAGAAGTGTTGCAGCGCTGGGGAATGATCGCTGCTTCGAAGCACCAGCGCGCCACCACCAAAGGCAGACAAACGGTCGAAGGAAACGTCGAAGGCTTTCGCTTGTACCAGCGAGCCAACGCGACAAGCCGTCTCAACTACATACGGGGATTTGCCGTCGCCGAGACCCATCAAGGTTACGTGCGTCTGCTTGGCGGGAGTTAGCCAAGCTTTGAGCAGCCCATACTCCCGACAATAGCACTCGCCTCGATGTGCTAGCACAGCATTGGTGGGCTCTTCGACCAGGACTCCATAAAACAGATGCGGCTCTTTCGGCTGCCTCCGATTCCTGCTCATCCTCAACTCGCCCCAGCCGAAATAAGTTTGGCCATTGTCGTGCGTCCCGAATGTAGGCTCTCCGTTCATGGCTGATCCCTTTCGGATATCGTCCAAAGGGCCAGATTAGAACAAAACAAGAACAAACTACAAGGGAGAATAACACCCGCGCTCGATCGCAAGCCGCCGCACCAGCGCCAGCACGGTATCGATGGTCGGCGTCGGTTGGCCGGTCAGGCGGCCGAGTTCCTGCACCGCGGTGACCAGCGCGTCGATCTCCATCGGACGGCCGCGCTCGAGATCCTGCAGCATCGAGGTCTTGTGCTCGCCGACATCGCCGGCCCCCTTGATGCGCCGATCGACCGGGATGAGGAAGCGCACGCCGAGTTGCTCACCGATCGCCTGCGCCTCCAGCATCATGGCTTGGGCAACGGCGCGTGTGGCTTCGTCGGCGACGATGGCCGCAAGCGTGCTGCCGGTCAGTGCCGAGATCGGGTTGAAGGAGAGATTGCCCCAGAGTTTCACCCAGATCTCCGAGCGGATGTCCTCGCGCACCGGCGCCTGCAGTCCGGCCTTGACCATTTCGCGGGCAAGCGCGGCGACGCGCTCGCTCTTCTCGCCGGAAGGTTCGCCCAGCGAAAAGCGCGTGCCCTCGACATGGCGGATCAGGCCCGGCGCATCGACCTCGACGGCGGGATAGACGACGGAGCCGATGACACGTTCCGGTCCGATGCGCTGCCAGATCGCGCCACCGGGATCGACTGCGTTGAGCCGCGTGCCTTCGAGCGCGCCGCCCGCCTTGTAGAAATACCACCAGGGCACGCCGTTCTGCATGGTGACGACGGCTGTCCCCTCGCCCAAGAGCGGCGCGATCTCGCCCAGCGCGGGGGCCAGCGAATGCGCCTTCAGCGCCAGCACGACATAGTCCTGCACGCCAAGTTCCTCGGCGCGTGCCGCCGCTTTCACCCGCGCCACCGTTTCCTTGCCGTCCTCGATCAGGCGCAGGCCGTCGGCCTTGATCGCCTGCAGGTGCGCGCCGCGCGCCATGATCGACAGATCAACAGAACCGGAGATCGCCAGCTTCGCGGCGAGGTAGCCGCCGATCGCGCCGGCGCCAAAGACTGTAACGCGCATCAGGCGAGCCCGAGCTTGGCCGCCAGCCCGATGCGCTGCAGCTTGCCCGTCGCGCCCTTCGGGATCTCGTCGAGGATCACCACTTTGCGCGGCACCTTGAAGTCGGCGAGTCGGGTCGATGCAAAGCCGCGGATGTCGGCCTCGCTGGCGCTCTGGCCTTCGCGCAGCACGACGGCAGCCGCCACTTCTTCGCCCAGCTTGTCATGCGGCATGGCGAAGGTGACGACCTGCGCCACCGCGGGATGATCCATCAGCACGCCGTCGATCTCCAGCGGCGAAATCTTCTCGCCGCCGCGGTTGATGATCTCCTTCAGCCGGCCGGTGACACGCAGATAGCTATCCTCGTCGAGCACGCCCTGGTCGCCGGTGTGGAACCAGCCATGGGCGAAGGCGCTGGCATTGGCATCCGGGTTCTTCTCGTAGCCTGCCGTGACGTTCGGTCCGCGAATGACGATCTCGCCGACCTCGCCGGGTTTGAGCAGCCGACCGTCCGGCGCCATGACGGCGACTTCCGGTCCGGCCGACGCACCGACGCTGCCGGGCTTGCGCAGTCCGGGCGGCAAACGGTTGGACGCCATCTGATGCGCGGCCTCCGTCATGCCGTAGGCCTCGATCACCGGGCAGCCGAAGGTCACTTCGAGCTCGGCCATCACTTGCGCCGGCAGCGAAGCGGACGACGAGCGGATGAAGCGCAGCTTCGCCTCGGCGAGCTGTTCGGGATTGCGAGCGGCGCGCGGCAGGATCGCCTGATGCATGGTGGGCACGGCCGTGTACCAGCTGGGCTTTGCTTCGGAGAGCCACTGGAAGAAGCGCAGCGCGTTGAAGCCCGGTGTGCAGAAGACGCTGCCGCCGGCGGCGAGCGAGGACAGCACCGCCGCGATCAGCCCATGGATGTGAAACAGCGGCATGATGTTGAGGCAGCGATCAGCCGGCGTCAGGCCGAGCGTCGCGCCGATATGCCTTGCCGACGCGGCGAGATTGGCGTGGCTGAGCGGCACCAGTTTCGGACGCGACGTGGTGCCGGAGGTATGCAGAAGGAGTGCGACATCGCCATCGGCGGCCAGGCCCGAGGCGACCGGCGGCCCGGCGGGATCACCCTCGATCGCGAACACGCCGGCCGGCGCGCCTTCCGGCACCATCAGCCGCAGCACCGGGATGCCCAGGCGCTCGGCGATTTCGACCGAAGGGCCCTGCTCGTCCTTGCCTACGAGGATGGCCTTGACGCCGATATCGCTGAGATAAAAATCGAGCTCGTCGGCCCGGTAGGCCGGATTGAGCGGCGCGGTCGACGCGGCGGCGGCCACGGCGATGAAGGCCGTCGCCATTTCCGGGCCGTTCGGCAGCACGATGGCGACGCGATCGCCGCGGCCGATGCCGAGCGCGTTGAGCCGAGCAACAGTCTCATGGATCAGTCGCCGCAGCCCGCCATGCGAGATTGCCGCCCGTTCTGGTGCGGCGATGGCCGGCGCGTCGTCGGTGCCGGGTGCAAGTCGATGGGCGAGATCGGTGGCGTTTTCGCTGTTTGTCATGGCTCCAGACTATGTTTCGAGCGATCGGCTTATGTCCAGTAAAGGCCTGCTCAATATCCGAGCGCCAGGCCGTCCTTGCGCGGATCGGACGCGCCGGTCAGCGTGCCCTTTTCCCAATCGATCAGCACCGCCTGACCGCCGCCCAGCGGATGACCGGGCTCCACCACCTTATGGCCGAGCCGGCGCAGGCCTTCGATCGTCTCGGCGCGCACGCTCCGCTCTGCCTCGACGACATCGTGATTGTAGAACACCCGGGCCGCATCGATCGCCTGCTGCGGGTCCATGCCGAAGTCGATCATGTTGGTCAAAAGATGCACATGGCCGAAGGGCTGGTAGCCGCCTCCCATCACGCCGAAGGGCATGAGGGCGCGGCCATCCTTCGTCATCATGCCCGGCATGATCGTGTGCATCGGCCGCTTGCCGGGCGCTATCGCATTCGGATGTTTCGGGTCGAGGCGGAAGCTCGAGCCACGGTTCTGCAGCACGACCCCGGTCTTCGGGCCGACCACGCCGCTGCCGAAGGAATAATAGGTCGAGTTGATGAAGCTCACCGCATTGCGCTCGCGGTCGACGACGGAGATATAGACCGTGTCGCTGCCCGGAAGATCGAGACGCGGCAGATCGGTCATGGCGCGCTCGGGATCGATCGCGGCGCGCAGGCTGTCGGCATAGGCGCCGGAAAGCAGCGCCTTGACCGGCACATCGACATGATCCTGATCGGCGAAAAACGCATCGCGATCCTGATAGGCGAGCCGGCCCACCTCAATCTCGAGGTGCAGGCGCGCGGCGCCGTCCGGATCGAGCTTGTTCAGCTCAAAGCCCGAGAGCAGGTTCAGCATCAGAAGCGCGGTGAGGCCCTGGTTGTTGGGCGGCAGCTGGTGGATGTCGTAGCCGCGATAGGAGGTGCTGACCGGGGTCCGGTAATCGCCCCTGGTGGCGGCGAAATCGTCGAGCGTATGCAGGCCGCCGAGCGCGCGAAGCCGTCCGACCAGATCCTCCGCAACCGCGCCTTCGTAGAAACCGGCGCGGCCCTTCTTCGCGATGATGCGCAGCGTCTCCGCCAGCTCCGGCTGGCGATGAACATCGCCGGCCTTCGGCGGCTTGCCGTTCGGCAGGAAGATGCGGGTGGCCACCTCGTCGGCCGTCAGGTCGGTCTCGGGATCCCTCCAGTCGAAGGCGACGCGGTCGTGCACGACATAGCCTTCTTCCGCGTAACGAATGGCCGGAGCGAGCGCGTCGGCCAGGCCCTTGCGGCCATGATCCTCCAGCAGCCGACACCAGGCGTCGACGGCGCCTGGGATGGTGACAGCGTGCGGACCCTGCTTCGGAAGCTCGCTGAATCCCTTGTCCAGATACCAGTCGACCGTCGCGGCCTTTGGCGCACGGCCCGAGCCGTTGAAGGCAAGCACGTTCGCATCGCCCTTGGGGCAATAGAGGACAAAGCAGTCGCCGCCGATGCCGGTCGATTGCGGCTCAACCACCGCCTGCACCGCGGCCGCGCAAACCGCGGCGTCCATGGCGTTGCCGCCCGCGCGCAGCATGTCGATTGCCGCTAGCGTGGCGAGTGGATGCGAGGTCGCGGCCATGGCCTCGGCGGCGCGGACCGGCGAGCGGCCGGGGAACTGGAAGTCACGCATGCTGTTCAAGGTATCCCTGTATCAACGTCCGCGGCCGAAAAGCTGGGCAGCGGACAACAAGACGATCGATAGCACGATCAGGCAAGTCGAAATGGCGGCGATCGTCGGATCGATCTGATCGCGCAGCGCATTGAACATGCGCCGCGTCAGCGTCGTGGTCTCGCCGCCGGAGATGAACAGCGACACCACCACCTCGTCGAAGGAGGTGATGAAGGCAAACAGCGCGCCCGAGACGATCGAGAAGCGTATCTGCGGCATCGTCACCTGGAAGAAGGCGGAGAAGCGGCCGGCGCCGAGACTGCGCGCCACCATCTCCTGGTTCATGTCGTAGGAGCGCAACCCCGAAAGGACTGTCAGCACGACCAGCGGCAGCGCCTGCACTGTGTGCGCGATGACGAGGCCGGTCAGCGTGTTGTTGAGGCCGATGCGGGCATAGAGGAAAAAGGTTCCGATGCCGATCAGGATGACCGGGATGGTCAGCGATGCCGTGAGCAGCGCGTTGATCGCGCCGGTCAGCCGCAGTGTGCGGGCGTTGATGGCGTAGGCCGCGGCGGTGCCGAGCAGCGTTGCGACGATTGCCGTCATGACCGCAACCTTGACCGATACGACGGTGGCGTCGCGCCATTCGACCGAGCCGAAATAGCTTTCATACCAGCGCAGCGACCATTCCTGCGGCGGGAACTCTAAGAGCGACGAGCCGGAAAAGGACATGATGACGATGATCACCGACGGGGCGATCAGGAACAGCATGACGAGGCCGCCGAGCGCATAAAGCCAAAGGCGTTGCCGATGCGAGATGGGCAGGGCATTTTCCATACTCATCGCTCGCTCCAAACACCGGTGGCGCGGGCGCCGAGCAGCCAGTGGAAGAGGCCAAGCAGCGCCAGCGTGACGGCGAGCAGCACGACGCCGAGGGCGGCGCCCGCACCCCAATTGGAATAGAGGCTGGTGGTCTGCTCCATGCGCATCGCCCACATGATGACCTTGCCGCCACCCATCAGCGCCGGCGTGACGAAGAAGCCGAGGCACAGCACGAAGACGATGACCACGCCCGAGGCTAGGCCGGGCAGCGACAGCGGGAAGAATATCTGCCGGAAGGTGGCGGCCGGGCTGGCGCCGAGATTCATACCGGCGCGCAAGCAGTCGACGTCGATAGTCTTCATCGAGGCGTAGAGCGGCAGCACCAGGAAGGGCAGCATGATGTGGGTCATGCCGATGACGACGCCGGCGAAATTGTTGGCGAGTGGCAGCGGCTGGCCGATGACGCCGATATCCATCAGCCATGTGTTGACCAGCCCCTTGCGCTGCAGGATGACGAGCCAGGCATAGGTGCGCACCAGCACCGAAGTCCAGAACGGCAGAATGACGAAGATCAGGCAGACCCCGGCGGCGCGGCGCGGCAGTTGCGACAGCATATAGGCCAGCGGATAGCCGAAGAGCACGCAGGCGCCGGTGACGACGAAGGCCACCTTGAAGGTGGTGACGAAGGTCTTGATGTAGGAGGCCTGCTCGAAGAAGCGCGCATAATTGGCGGCGCTGAGCTGGCCGCTCTCGTCGAACAGCGAAAGCCAGAACAGCCAGCCGATCGGCACGATGATAACGGCGAAGACCAGAAGCAGCCCGGGCGACAAAAGCGCGAACAGGCCACGCGCTTCCCGCCGCGCGTCGGCGCGCAAGGCATCGGTATTGAGCGCCCCATCGGGCCGTCCAGCGTGATCGAGGCTGACGGAAGCAAGGCTCATTGGTCCGCCACCAACACCACGTCCTGCGCGTCGATGCCGAGCATTATCGGCTCGCCCGGCGCCGGCAGTCTCGCCAGCACGTCGGAACGGCAATAGTCGCGCAATATCACCTGCCGGCCGTCCTTGAGCGCCGCATAGCAGACGAAGCTGTCGCCCTGGTAGATGACGTCGCCGACCGTTGCCGGCAGCGCATTGATATCGTCAGTCTGTTCGCCAGCGATCAGGCGCAGCTTCTCCGGCCGCACCACCATCAGGTGCCGGCCCGAGGACGGCATTGGATCCGTCATGCGCAGCTTGTTGCCTTCATGCCAGACGCCGCCATTGCGGCATTCAACCGGAATGAAGCTGGATTCGCCGATGAAGCCGGCAACGAACTTTGTTTTCGGCCTGGCGTAGAGGATCTCGGGCTGATCGATCTGCTCGATGCGTCCGGCATTCATGACGGCGACGCGGTCCGACATGGTGATCGCCTCACGCTGGTCGTGGGTGACGTAGACCGTCGTCATGCCGAGCCGGCGGTGCAGGTTGCGCAGCTCGATCTGCATGTGCTCGCGCAGGCCCTTGTCGAGCGCTGACAGCGGCTCGTCCATCAAGACGATGCGCGGCTCGAAGACAATGGCGCGGGCCAAGGCCACACGCTGGCGCTGGCCGCCGGAGAGCTGGTCGACACGGCGCTCGCCGAGGCCTTTCAGTTGCACAAGGTCCAGCGCCCTCTCGACACGCTCGGCCGTTTCGGCCGTCGACACGCGGCGCTGCTTCAGCGGAAAGGCGATGTTGTGGAAGACGTTCATATGCGGAAACAACGCATAGTTCTGGAACACCATGCCGATGTTGCGCTTGTGCGGCGGCATGGTGATGATCTCCTCACCGCCGACCTTGATGGAGCCGGCATTGGCCCGCACGAAGCCGGCCAGGATCATCAAGAGCGTCGTCTTTCCCGAGCCGGACGGCCCGAGCAGCGTCAGGAATTCGCCCGCCGCCACATCGAGGCTGAGATCGCTGAGGATGGAGACAGCACCGAAACGCTTCTCGATACCGCTGATGCCGATGGGAAGCGCGGACTGCGCGAGAGACAAGAGCATCTCCTTCAACTCCGGATCATTTTTCGCGAAACGATGCGGAGCGGCGTATCAGAAGCCGCTCCGACAGTTTCTTGTTACGCAATTCCGGACGGAAAACCGCTGCGCACTTTTCCTGGAATTGCTTAGCGTTACTGCTGGATCAGGTTGTTGAACTTCTCGGTCGCCTCGACGAGGGTGTCGCGCCAGAATGCCGGATCCTGCAGCACCTGCTTCTTGACGTTCTCCGGCGCGGAATTGATGTCCTTGATCCGCTCCGGCGGGATCTTGCCGGTCTCGAAAGCTTTCTCGTTGGCCGGGCCATTGTCGACATAGAGCGGCAGGTTGGCCTGGAGGTCGGGGCTGACGAATTTGGCCAGCGCCTTCATGGCGACGTCCTTGTTCTTCGAGCCCTTCGGGATGACCATACAGTCGGCGGTGAGCACGCTCTGATCGAAGGAGAAGCTGACCGGCGCGCCTTCCTTCTTCAAGGTGCCGGCGCGGCCGTTCCAGATGCTCGCCATGTCGACCTCGCCGTCCTTGACGAGCTGCATGGCCTGCGCGCCGGAGGTCCACCAGGCATCGATATGGCCCTTGACCTTGTCGACAGATTGCAGCGCGCCGTCGATGTCAACCGGATAGACCTTGTCGATCGGAATGCCCTTGGCGAGTGCGGCGACGCTCAGCGTTTCCGTCGCCTGGCTGCCGGAGAGCGCGCGGCGTCCAGGGAATTTCTCGACGTTCCAGAAATCGGCCCAGGTCTTGGGGCCCTTGTCGCCGAAAACATCGGTGCGATAGATCAAAACCACCGACGTGTAGGAAATGCCGACCCAATCATCGTGGACAAGCTTCGGGTTGATGCCGCTCTTGTCGATGACGTTGTAGTCGAGCTTCTCGAACAGGCCTTCCTTGGAGCCGCGCGCGCATTCGTCGGCGCCGAGTTCGGTGATGTCCCATTTGACGGCATTGCCGGTGACCTGCAGCCGGACGTCGTCGAGGCCGTTGGTGGTATCCTGCTTGATGATGATGCCGAGTTCCTTGGCCGTCGGATCGAAGAAGGCCTTGGTCTCCGCTTCCTGATAGGTGCCGCCCCATGAGGCGACGGTGATGGTGTCGGCGGCCGAGGCCGGAACGGCGACTGTGGCCAGCAGGCCGGCGACGGCCAAGCCGTGAATACAGGGTCTCTTCGTCATTTTCGCTTCTCCAACCGGTGTTCCCGTTATCGTTGATTTGGTATGCGAATTTGTATACAATTTTGAGTGTAATTTTTCGGAGGCCGATGTCAACTCGGGTTTGGCGTTTTTTGGCTATGGGAGTATGGCCATTCCGCAGGGGGCAATTGCCTCCGGCGAAATGCTCCTGTTCAAGCAGACCCTAAAACGAACTAAGCTCGCGAATCCGTGACGCAATCTTGGAGGCGGAACGCTTGAAGGAGAGAAAGAACACGCTGCGCGACTCGGTGTTCGAGGCGCTGAAGGCGTTGATCATCACCGGCCAGATCCCGCCGGGCGGCCGCGTGACGGAAAACGAGATCGCCGAGCGTCTGAAAGTCAGCCGCACGCCGGTGCGCGAGGCCTTCAACCGGCTGGAGCGCGACGGGCTGGTGATCGGGCGGCCGCGCCAGGGCTATGTGGTGGCCGAGTTCAACCTGACCATGTTCCGGGAGGCCTTCGACATCCGCGAGATGCTCGACGGGCGCGCGACCGAGCTGGCGGCGGCCAACGCCACCGCCGCCGACAAGGCACGGCTGCGCGAGATGCTCGCCGAATGCGAGCGGCTGGCGGCGATCCCGGACCGCAGCACCAGGGAGAAATTCGAGGAGCTCCAGGTCGGCATCGACCTGCACCGTGTGATCGCCGAAATCAGCGGCAATGAGATGCTGCATGGCATGCTTTGCGGCATCCTCGACAAATGCCAGCAATATGTGTGGACCGAGCTTTTGTGGCTGGACGAGTGGAAGCTCACCCGCGAAGAACATGCCGGCATCGTCGACGCGATCTGCGCCGGCGATGTCGCGCAGGCCGGCGAGCGCGCCCGCGCGCATGTGCGCGGCTCGCGCGAGAACATCCTGCGCCTGCTGCAGGCCAAGTCCGACTATCAGGGATTCTTCGCCAAGGCGTCGTGAGCCTAGGCCCGTTCCATCAGCTGGAAAGCATTGGGCAATTGGCGCCGCGCCGCAGGCTGACATAGGCTACGTCGCCAACACTGAATTGAGTACCGTCAGCGCGGCGTGGGGCATCGATGACGATCGAAGTCCCCTGTCCGAGCTCGGCGTGCAGGCGCAGCGTGCGGCCATGGAAGACGACGCCACTGACGCGCGCCGGCGCGGTACCTTCGCCGGCTTCACCGACAACCAGGAGATCTTCCGGCCGCACGCCGATGGTTCGCGTGTCGCCGGCGGCCGGCGTCTCGCCGCTGTCGGAAATCGCTTCCAGCGGCAAGTCCCCGGCGGCAAAGCGCAGGCGCTCGCCGTCGCGGCCGACAAAGCGCGAGCGCAACAGATTCATGGTGCCGATGAAGGAGGCGACGAAACGTGTTGCAGGCCGATCGTAGAGCGTGGCCGGCGGCGCGATCTGCTCAATGCGGCCCTTGTTCATGACGACGATGCGGTCGGAGATCGACAGCGCCTCGGTCTGATCGTGCGTGACCATGACGAAGGTGGTGCCCAGCCGCGACTGCAGCCGCTTCAGCTCGACCTGCATCTGCTCGCGCAGATGCGCGTCGAGCGCCGACAGCGGCTCGTCGAGCAGAAGCACGCGCGGCTCGCAGACGATGGCGCGGGCTAAGGCGACGCGCTGGCGCTGACCGCCGGACAATTCCGAGACGCGTGCGCGCAGCTTGTCGGCTAGGCCGACCATGTCGAGAGCCTCGCGGACCTGTTTGGCCTGCTCGGCGCCGGTGAGTTTGCGCAGCGACAGGCCGAAGCCGACATTGGCCGCGACGTCCATATGCGGAAACAGCGCATAGTCCTGGAAGACGGTGTTCACCGGCCGGTCGAATGGCCGCAGCCCGGTGATGTCGCGGCCTTCGAGCAGGACGTTGCCGCTCGAGGGGCTTTCGAAGCCGGCGATGACGCGCAAGCTCGTCGTCTTGCCGCAGCCGGAAGGGCCGAGCAGGGTCAGGAACTCGCCCGCGGCAATGTCGAGATCGACCGTATCGAGACCGACCACACCACCCGGAAAAACCTTCGAGACTTTATCGAGACGAACGAGCGCGTCAGGCGCCATCGCGCACCTCGGACGGTTTCGTCGTGTTGACCCACAGGATCTGGCAGCGCTCGGCGCCGGGATTGCGGAAGGCATGCAGCAGCGTGCTCTTGAAGGCGAAGCTGTCGCCGGCTTTCAGCACATAGGTTGTGGCGTCCACCACCAGCTCGACTTCGCCGGTCATGACGAAGCCGAATTCGTGGCCGGCATGGGCGTAGGCTTCCGCCGTGCCGCCGCCGGCCTCGACCGTGACCAGCATGCCGGTCAGCGTCGCGGCCGGCGGCGACAGGAGCGCCTTGGCGATGCCTTCGGATTTCACCGGAATCTGCCGTCGCTTGTCGGCGCGCACGCAATAGAGATCGTTGACCGCTTCGTTGCCGTCGGCGATCAGCGCCGACGGCTCGATGTCGAGCGCCGCCGCCAGCGGCCAGATCACCTTGACGCGCAGCGAGGACATGCCGCGCTCGATCTGGCTGAGCGCACCGATGGAGATGCCGGCCTTGGCCGCGAGCTCGGCCAGCGACAGCTTGCGCTCGAGCCTGAGCGCCCGCACGCGCCGGCCGACGCGGATATCGGCATCGTCTTTCGGCTTTGCCGCCGCTTCGTCAAGAATGTCCATGCGTTGGTCCTTGTTGTCTTTCCCCGGTGTGGTGCAGCGCCGCCAGGCTCCCCCTTCTCCCCTTGTGGGAGAAGGTGGATCGGCGCGACAGCGCCGAGACGGATGAGGGGTGTTCCAGCGAAGTGAGACGTCTGTGTTCCCTGGAGCACCCCTCATCCGGCCGCTTCGCGGCCACCTTCTCCCACAAGGGGAGAAGGTGGAGCTAGTCATCCCCCCGCCTTCACCTTCTCGAACATTTTCGCCATATCGTCATTCTGTTTCATCGGGCCGGTGAAGATGGTGCTCTTCAGCATCACCTCCGGATCGGCAGGCAGCTGCAGTTTCTCCAGCTCTTCCTTCGACACGCCGGCGAAAGCGGTCGAGAGGGAGCTGCCATAGCCATAGGACTGGATAAGGAATTTGCCGGAGTCGGCGTCGAGCCGGCTGTTGATGAAGTCATAGGCGAGATCGACGTTCTTGGCGTCCTTCAGCATGACGAAGCCGCAGGCCCAGGTCAGCATGCCTTCCTTCGGCTTCATGAACTCGACCGGCACGCCCTGCTTCTTCAACGAGGTCGCCGACGCATTCCACGTCATGGCGGCGACCAGTTGGCCGCTGGCCAGCGCCTGCTCGACCGAGGTCATGTCGGTGGTGTAGCTCGACAGCAGCGGCCGCTGCTCGCGCAGCTTTTCGGCCACCTTGTCCATCTGCTCCGGTGTCATGTCGAAGGGGTTCACGCCCGCCAGAAGGGCCGCGACGATCGGAGTGTCGTGCACGGCGTCGATGGTCGCCATGCGGCCGGCATATTGCTTGTCCCACAGAAGGTTCCAGCTCGCCTCGGGGCTCTTCACCAGATCGGTGCGGTAGAGGATCGAGGTGTTGCCCCAGTCCCAGGGCACCATCCACACCTTGCCGTCGCCGGCCTGCAGGTCGGGCAGGTTCTTGAACACCGGGAAGATCGAATCCCAGTTCTTGATGCGCTTGGTGTCGATCGGCTGCAGCAGGCCTTCCTTGTTCCAGCGCGCCACCTTGTCGTAGCAGGGATGCGCGATGTCAGGCCTGAAGCCGGCCTTGACCTTGGTGAAGGCGTCGTCGTCATCGCCGAAGATCGTCGCCTCGACGCCATCGGGATGAGCGGCAAGGAAGCTCTTGTTGAAGTCGGGCAATTCGTAGCCCGACCAGGTGAAATATTGCAGCTTGTCGGCGGCAAGTGCGACTGTCGACGACAGTGCGAGCGCCAGTGCGGCAAGGCCGGCTCGGGCTTTTTGTCCGGTGAGCGATTTCAGGTGGACTATCATTTTCGTTCTCCTCTTCTTTGTTGTGGTTCAGGCTGGATTGCGACGCGCGGCGCCGAGGCCGCGATGGCGAAGGATTTCGGCTGTGCCGGCGATGATGACCGACACGGCGAGGATCACCGTGCCGAGCGCCATGACGGTCGGCAGCGAGCGCGGAAAGCGCAGCTGGCTCCAGATGTAGAGCGGCAGCGTCGGCTCGGTGCCGGCGAGGAAAAAGACGACGATGAACTCGTCGAAGGAAATCAGGAAGGAGAGCATGAAAGCCGACAGCACGGCGGGCAAGCTGAGCGGCAGCATCACGCGCCGGAACGTCGTCCAGTCGGAAGCGCCGAGGTCGAGAGCCGCCTCGCGGATCGTCTTCGGGATGGCGGCGAAGCGGCTGCGCATCACCACGACCGTCGTCGGCAACGCGACGAGGATGTGGCCGAGCACGATGGAAACGCGCGATGGGCCGAGGCCGATCAGATTGACCAGGATCAGCAGCGAAATGCCGACGATGACGCCGGGGATCAGGATCGGCAGCCGGGCGATGGCGCTGATCGTGGCGGCAAGCGGCGAACGGCCATAAAGGTCCATATAGGAAACGGTGATGCCGCAGAGCGTCGCGCCGAAGGCAGCGATGACGCCGATGACCAGGCTGTTGGCCAGGGCGCCGGACAGCGCCGGATTGCCATAGAGCGTCCGGTACCATTCGAGCGTGAAACCCTGCAGCGGAAACGCCGCCTGGATCGAGTTGTTGAAGGAAAACAGCGGGATCAAAAGCACCGGCAGATACAGGAAGACGAGATAGCCAAGCACGTAGAGGCCGAGCCAGCCGCCGCCTGCGTTGGTGCCGGCCCGGGCGCTCATGTGCGGCTGCCGAACCGGCGATCGGCGCCGCGCGCTACCAGCACCACGCACAGGATAACCAGCATGACGCAGACCGAGAGCGCGGCGCCGAACGGCCAGTCGTTGGCCTTGCCGAATTGCGACTGGATCAGCGTGCCGATCATGGTGCTGGCCGGGCCACCGACCATGGCCGGCGTGACATAGTCGCCGATGGTCGGCACGAAGACGACGAGCGCCGCCGCCAGCACGCCCGGCATCGAATTGGGCAACACGACGCGGCGGAAGCTGGTGAAGGGCCGCGCGCCGAGATCGGATGCGGCTTCAAGCAGCGATTTCGGGATCGTATCCAGCGCCACGTAGATCGGCAGGATGGCGAAAGGCGCGTAGGCGTGGGCGAGTGTCACCACGACCGCAGCCGGCGTGTTGAGGAAGGCGAGCGTCGGCTCCTTCCAAAGGCCGCTTTCGATAAAGGCGGAATTCAGCACGCCATTATAGGCAAGCACAATCTTCCAGGCGAAGACGCGCAGGAGATAGCTGGTCCAGAAGGGCAGCGTGACCAGGAAGAGCAGCAGGTTGCGGCGGCGGCCGGCATGGAAGGCGAGGTAATAGGCAACCGGATAGGCGGTGACGACGGTCGCCAGCGTCACCACGCCGGCAATCACCAGCGAGCGCAGCGTCACCGTCCAGTAGAGCGGATCGGTGGCCACGGTGATGAAATTTTCGACCGTCAGGCCAACCCCGAGCAGCGAACCGTCATTTCCCCTGAAGGCGAGAAAGACCACCAGGCCAAGCGCGAACAGGATGAGGAAGAAAGTGACCAGCCCGCCCGGCAGCAGCATGGCGAAGCGGAAGACCGGTGAGATACGGGTTTCCGGCGATGGCCGCGCTGCAACGATGGTCGACATCAGAGTGCCTATTGGCTCCATCGGATTTTTGAAATCGGCTAATGTTTTTTCATATTTATGAAAGTGTCAAGGAGATTCGCTTGTGCGCTGCACGCATTCGGCATCAACGCTCGAACGCGTCGAGCATGCGGTACCAGGTGATTGCCGCGGCGACGCCGACTTGGCGGAAGGCGTGGAACGGGATCGGCCGGATCGGCGAAAGCGGGAAAGGCAATTGGCTGACGTCCCCGGTCGCGAGGTAACCGGCCATGCGCTTGCCGAGCGCGCTCATCAGGCCGACGCCCCTGCCCTGGCAGCCGACGACCGCGAGCAGGCCCTTTTCCGGCTCATGCAGGTGCGGCAGGTGATCCGGCGTCAGCGCCACGCGGCCGAACCAGCGCTTTTCGATGGCGATGCCGGCAAGCGCCGGATAGAGGCGGGTGAGCGCGCGTTCGCAATGCGCCCAATCGGCCGCGCTTGAAGGCAGCGCCATGCGGCCACGGCCGCCCAGCACCATCCGGCCATCGGGACTCCGGCGGTAATAGACGAGGATGCGGCGGGAATCGGAAACGGCCTGACCGCCCGGCAGGATGCTTGCGGCAAGCTCGGCCGGGAGCGGCGCGGTGGCGATCTGGAAGGAATGCAGCGGCACGATTGTTTGCGCGAGGCCAGGCAGAAGGCCGTCCGTATAGGCGTTGGTGGCGAGCACGACCGACCTGGCGCGCAACTCGGCACCGCCTTGCGTCGAGACTCGCCAGGCGCCGGCTTCGTTGCGGAGCTTCACCACGCGCTGCTGCTCGGCGATTCTGGCGCCGGCGGCCAAGGCGACGCGGGCGAGCTCGAGCGTGTAGGACAGCGGATCGATGACGCCGGCCCGGCTGTCCAGCCAGCCGCCGAGATACCCTTTGGCGCCGGTCATGGCCGCGATCTCGGCCCGGTCAAGCAATTTGACGTCGGCACCCCGCGAGCGCCATTGGCGGTCCCGGTTCGCTGCCGCGATCAAAGCGGTCTCGGTGTGCGCGGCCTGGATCCAGCCGTTGCGCGTGAACGGCACCGCCAGCTTCTCGTCTCGGATCACGTCGAACACGGCATCGGCCGTCGCGGCGGCGAACGCGACGAGGGCTTCGCCGCGCTCCTTCCCGAAGTGTTCGATCAGCCACTCCGGATCGTATTTGAGGCCGGGAATGACCTGGCCGCCATTGAGGCCTGAAGCGCCCTGCCCGATCAAGCCGGCATCCAGCACCTGAATGGAAAGGCCCGCGCGCGCCGCATGAAGTGCGGTCGACAGCCCCATGATGCCGCCGCCGACAATGACCACGTCCAGCGTGGCACCGGCCGAAAGCTCCGACTGGAACGCCGTGGCCGCCTGGGGCTTTCGCCAGATCGGATCGGAAAAGCCTGCGGCCAAGAGGATCACCTAACGCGCTGGAGCTTGGTGAAAATTCTATTGCATATTTCATAGATTTGAAAGAACGCTTCGATGGGCCAGTTCGGTTGTGGCTGTGTGACAGCACATGCATGGTCATAAATGTTGCGGCTGGCGGGATAGACGTTTCCGCGAAATCGGGGAAAAGTGCCGCGCGCGAAAAATTGAGAGGAATGATGCCATGACCGATCCGACCCGCTTGCCCGCCGATGGAATTTTCGTCGGCCGCGCCAAGACCAGCGCCGCTTCCCATCCGCTGGTGGTGACGGTGCGGGACGGACAGGTCATCGACGTCACCTCGAGCGCGGCGCCTACAGTGCGCGATCTTTGCGAGTTGAAGGATCCGGCTGACTATCTGCGCTCGGCCAAGGGCAAGGCGATCGGCGCGCTGGAAGAGATCGCGGCGAACAGCTTCGAGGCCAAACGTGACGCCGGGAAGCCCATCCTGCTCTCGCCCGTCGACCTGCAGGCGGTGAAGGCCTCCGGCGTCACCTTCGTCGTCAGCCTGCTCGAGCGCGTCATTGAGGAACAGGCGCGCGGCTCGGCCGAAAAGGCCGACGCCATCCGCGCCGACATCGCCGGACTGATCGGCCACGATTTGTCGAAGCTCAAGCCCGGCTCGCCGGAAGCGATGGAGATCAAGGCCAAGCTGATCTCGCGCGGCGCCTGGTCGCAATATCTCGAAGTGGGCATCGGCCCGGACGCCGAGATCTTCACCAAGTGCCAGCCGATGGCTTCCGTCGGCTTCGGCGCCGATGTCGGCCTGCATCCTGTCTCCACCTGGAACAATCCGGAGCCCGAGATCGCCATGATCGCCGACAGCTCGGGCCGCATCGTCGGCGCCACGCTCGGCAACGACGTCAATCTGCGCGACGTCGAAGGGCGCTCGGCGCTGCTGCTCGGCAAGGCCAAGGACAACAACGCCTCCGCTTCGCTCGGGCCGTTCGTCCGCCTGTTCGACGAGACATTTTCGATCGCGGACGTGAAGCGCGCCACGGTGCGGCTCAGCGTCGAGGGCGAGGACGGCTTCTCGCTGGAGGGCGCGAGCTCGATGGCCGAAATCAGCCGCTCGCCGGAGGAACTGGTCAAGGCGGCAATGGGACCGCACCACCAGTATCCGGACGGGCTGGCGCTCTATCTCGGCACCATGTTCGTGCCTTCGAAGGATCGCGGCGAGAAGGGCAAGGGTTTTACGCACAAGGTCGGCGACATCGTCACCATCTCGTCGGAAAAGCTTGGCGCGCTCACCAATCGCGTGCGCCTGTCGCCCGACTGCCCACACTGGACCTATGGCGCCAGCCACCTGATGCGCGACCTGGCCAAGGCGGGGCTGATCTAAAGCCGCACCAGACAGCGGTTGCTTCGAGGCCAATCCGTGCAGCGGATGGCCGATGGTGCCGCTTGCCCAACGAATATCGCCGCAGCTGATGCAATCTGATGGGATTGCTGATGGCGCCCGCGCCTGTGCCAACATCCATTGGCGATGGAGGCTTGCCAGCGCCGCAAAAAAGAGAATGCTCTAGACGTTCCGGTCGGCGCCGGCAGGAGGTGCGGTCCAAGGCCGCGTCGCGCTGATCCAGGAGGAGAGTTTCAACATGGGAGGAAATCGAATGCTTTCGCGGCTAAGACTGCTCGTGCTTGGCTTCATCGCCATGCTCGCCATTCCGGCGATGGCTGAGGCCAAGACGTTCTACTGGATTTCGCATGGCGGCCCGGCCGATCCGGTCTGGACCTACTTCCTGGCCGGCGCCAAGCAATGGGCGAGCGACACCGGCAACAAAGTGAACACCTCGTTCCACAATGGCGATGTGGCGTCACAGCAGGAGGCCGTCCGCGCCGCCATCTCGGCCAAGGCCGACGGCATCGTCACCACCAGCCCCGATCCGGGCAGCCTTGTCGAGATCGTCAAGGAAGCGCGCGCGGCCAATATCCCGATCATCAACTTCAACACGCCCGATCCGAAGGCCAACTTCAACGCCTATGTCGGCGGCGACAATGTCACCTTCGGCAAGCACTGGGCGCAATACCTGGTCGACAAGGGCCTGGTGAAGAAGGGCGATTTCGTCTGGATGCCGGTCGAGGTCCCCGGAGCCACCTATGGCGTGCAGGAAGAGGAAGGCATCAAGAGCGTGTTCGGACCCGTCGGCATCACCTATGAGGTGACCGAAGCGACGCTCGATCAGGCCGAAGTGATCAACCGCATGGTCGACTATCTCACCGCCCACAAAGGCAAGGTGAAGGCGATCATCGGCCTCGGCGATCTTGTCACCGGCTCGATCAAGCGCGTGTTCGACCAGGCCGGCGTCAAGCCGGGCGAAATCCCGGTCGTCGGCTGGGGCAACTCGCTCGACACCACGCAGGAAGTGCTGAACGGCTACGTCAATGCCGGGCAGTGGCAGGACCCGCAGGCGACCAGCTATGTGGCGCTTTCGCTGGCCAACATGGCCGCCAGCGGCATCCCCCCAGGCTTCAACGTCATCACCGGCGCGCTCTATGAGAAGGACACCGCCGGCGTCTACGACAAGATCCTGTCCGGCAAATAATCCCTGACATTTGCAGTCGCGGCCTTCGGGCCGCGACCGCTTTCCTGTACCGTCGAGCCCTGTCTGGTCGGAGCGGGCTTCAGCCAATCATTCACGCCGCGGGCTCAATGGAAAACCGTTCCTTCATTCAAAGTTTCATCGCGCGAGCGGAATTCGGTCCGCTGGTGCTGCTTATCGTCGAGCTCGTCGTCTTCTGGGGTATCAATCCCGACTTCCTGTCGCCGCAGAACATTTCGAACATCCTGGCCTTCACCGTCGAGCTCGGCCTGATCGCGCTGGCGATGACGCTCCTGATGACATCGGGCGAATTCGATCTTTCGGTCGGCTCGTTGTTCGGCTTCTCGCCAGTGCTGATGTGGACGCTCTTCAACAGCGGCGTCACTTCGCTCGAGATGGGCCTGCTGATCGCGCTGATCGTTGCTGCCCTGATCGGGCTGGTGAATGGCTGGTTTGTCACCCAGCTCAAGATCCCGTCCTTCCTCGTCACGCTCGGCATGCTGCTGGTCGTGCGCGGCTCGGCGCTGTTCATCACCGACGGCTTCCCGCAGCGCACCTGGAGTGCGGAAGGCAGCTGGCTGGCGAACATCCTGGTCGGCGATTTCTATCTCGGGCCCTTCCGCATCTATGCATCGCTGTTCTGGTTCATCGGCGCTGCGATCGTGCTGGGCTATGTGCTGACGCAGAGCCGGACCGGCAACTGGATCCAAGCCGCCGGCGGCAATCCGAACGCGGCCCGCGCGCGCGGCGTCAACGTCAGCCGCGTCAAGGTCGGCCTGTTCATCCTTTCGGCGGTGATGGCTTCCTTGGCCGGGGTGATCTCGTCGCTGCGCACCTCCGCGGCCAACCCCAACAGCGGCACGGGCTACGAGCTCGAGGTCATCGCCATGGTGGTGATCGGCGGCACGGCGCTGACCGGCGGGCGCGGCACCATCGTCGGCACGGTGCTCGGCATCCTGATCCTGCGCGTGATGCGCAACGGCATCGTGCTGATCGGCGTGCCGGGGCTCGCCTACAATATCTTCATCGGCGCGATCATTCTCGGCATGATGGCCCTGCATTCATGGCTCGAACGCCGGCACCAGGCGGGGACTTAAGACGATGGCCGAGCCTCTGATCCGCATGACAAACATTCGCAAGTCCTACGGGCGCGTGCAGGCGCTGGTGGACGCCAATTTCCACGTCAATGAAAAGGAGATCGTCGGCCTGCTCGGCGACAACGGCGCCGGCAAGTCGACGCTGATCAAGGTGCTCTCGGGCGCCGTGCCGCTGACCAGCGGCGACATCTTCATCCGCGGCAAGAAGGTCACGCTGCGCAGCACCAGCGATGCGATCGCGCACGGCATCGAGACGATCTACCAGGACTCGGCGCTGGTCACGCAGCTGTCGATCGCGCGCAACCTGTTCCTCGGGCGCGAGCCGATCAAGGCGCCGCGCTTCCTCAACCGCATGGACCAGGACGCAATGAACGCGGTGGCGCGCGACCTGCTCAGGCAGGTCGGCATCACCAAGAACATCCCGCCGACGACACCGATCGGCTCATTGTCGGGCGGCGAGCGGCAGGCCGTGGCGATCGCGCGCGCCATGCATTTCGACAGCGATCTCATCATCCTCGACGAACCGACCAACAATCTCGGCGTCGCCGAGACGCAAGGGGTCCTAAGCTTCGTGCGCAGCGCCCGCGATTCCGGCCATTCCTGCATCTTCATCGCGCATAACATCCATCACGTCTTCCAGGTGGTCGACCGCATCGTGGTGATGCGCCGGGGCAAGGTGGTGGCCGACGACATCGATCCGAAAAAGACAACGGTCGCCGAGGTCGAGCGCGTCATCACCGGCATGTCGGACAAGGAAATCCGCGACGCGATTTCCGACAGCCGGCAATCGCATGGCTGAGGGCTGACCGCAGGCCGATCGGCTGCCGGCAGCCCCTTCACGCCCGCCGCTGGCACAGGATTGCATCAGCGCCTATGACTGGACCCATGAAAGCCACCGTAGCCGATATCGCCCGGAGCTGCGGCCTGTCGACCGCGACCGTCGACCGAGTGCTCAACAACCGCCCAGGCGCAAGCGCGGCCAATCGGCAGCGCGTGCTGGAAGCGGCCAAGCAGCTCGGTTATCTGCCGACGCTCGACCAGGTCGTGCTGCCGTCGAAGCCGGCGCATCTCGAATTCTTCCTCCCGATCGGATCCAACGCCTTCATGGCCGATCTCGCCCATCACATCGAGGACTATGCCCAGCGTCTGCCGCTGGTCGCTTCCTGCCGCATCCACAACCTTGCCGGCATTTCGCCGGGCGCGCTGCAGAGCGCTCTGGAGAATCTGTCGCTCAAGGCCAACGGTGTCGGCATGATCGCTGTCGATCATCCGCGCACGCGCAACATCCTGCGCGAGTTGGTCGATGCCGGGATCAGGCTGGTTACGCTGATCTCGGATGTGCCGGCGGCACCCCGCTCAGCCTATGTCGGCATCGACAACCGGGTGGCGGGCCGCACGGCGGCGCTGCTGATGGGCCGCTTCCTTGGCGACCGCACCGGACATCTGGCAATGGTGGTCGGCTCGCGCTCCTATCGCGGCCACGAGGAGCGCGAGATGGGTTTTCGTTCGGTGCTCGCCGAAGAGTTTCCCGACCTCACGGTCTCAAGCGCCGCCGAGAGCAATGACGACCCGGACGCCAGCTACCGCGCGACCGTCAAGGCGCTGCACAACGAACCGGAGCTGCTCGGCATTTATTGCGTCGGCGCCGGGCGGTCCGGCGTGGCCAAGGCCTTGCTTGAGGTCAAGCCGCGCAAGAAGCCGGTCTTCATCTGCCACGACCTGACCAAGGAAACACGGCGCTATCTCGTCGACGATCTCGCCGACGTTGTCATCGACCAGAATGCGCGGCTGATCGCGGAGCAGTCGGTGATCCGCCTGCTCGGCTCCATCGCGTCGTCGGCGCCGTATCTGACGAAGAAATTCATCGAGCCGCGGCTGATCTTCAAGGAAAACGTGCCGGTGCAGTAGCGCGGGCGGCCGCTCGCTTATTTGTCTGACGATTGATCCCGCAATTCTGCACAGCAGCTATGCAGGTTTCGCAATTGCCGAATCGTTAGGCACCTCGTATTTATCTGGGTGTCGGCCGTCTCCTCCTCCCAGATGTGATGCCGACGCTGAGTGCGGTACACCTCCTCCCGTGCCGTATTCGAAATCGAGCCCGCTGCCACCTCCTCCCGGCAGCGGGCTTTTTCTTTGCGTGCCAAAGGCGGAGGCGAAGCCACCTAGCCTTTCGCCGTCACTAGATTGGAGCTGAGTTCGAAAGCGACTCCCGATCCATCCGCATAAGACTGCAGCACGGGCGCGCTCCCGCTCATGATGTCCTCCACGACGTGCTTGCGTTCCTGATCGGCCATCGCCTTGCCGGCGGCGCTCATGCCGACCAGGGCCATCGTGTTCAACCGCAGGAGAGGCGCCCCGTCCTCTAAGCGTATCCTGCGCGATATTGTCCTTGATCGGACGTCGTGGAAACCGGCGTCCCGGAGCAGCGCCTCGATCAGCGCCGCATTCCCAAAGCTGTGGCGCAGGTCCACCACTGGACCGAGGAGGCGCTCGGCGCGGCGGAGATCCCGAAAGAAGGGGATTTCATCATCGGGGCGCCACGTGGCAACGGCCAGCCGGCCACCCTGCGCCAGTGCTCGCCGCATCTCCGCCGCCGCAGCGGATTTGTCGGGAAAGAACTGGAGCCCTTGTTGACAGACGATCACGTCGAACTGCTCTCCGTCATGGAGGGGCAGTGCACCGGCATTACCTACGCGCCAATCGATGTCTGGCGCCACGGTGCGCGCGACAGCAAGCATATCTGCATTGATGTCGATGCCGAGGACATATCCGGCGGCGCCGAGCCGTTCCCTGGCAACCCGGGCAACTATTCCCGTGCCGCAGGCGATGTCCAACACACGATGGCCTGGAGACAGCTTCAGTTCTTCGAAGGTCACTTCTGCCCAGGGGCGAAAGAGAGGACCCACGAGCCAGCGCTCATACATCTCGGAAAACTTGCCTGACCCATAGTCTAGCGCCCGTTTCCGGAACAGCATAACAGAGTCAGGACGAGGCGAAGAGATCAGCGCGCCCGGAACGAGGCGATCAGGCTTTCGGCCATGCGCACGAATTGCGCGCTCGGGCCTTCGGCGCCGACGCTCTGCATTGAGACTCGCGCGCCTTCGAGCAACAGCGACAGCGTGTCGGCAAGAAGCTCTGCCTGGCCGATGCCGGCATCGCGGCAAAGCGCAACCAGCTTTTCGCGCTGGGCTTCCTTCAGTTCCTTGATGACGCGCCTTGCCGGGTGATCGGTTTCGGTGAGCTCGACGGCGGCATTGGCCATATCGCAGCCGCGGCTGTCGGCGCTGAGCAGTTCAGAAGCCTTTTGGACCCAAGCATGCAACTGGGCGAGCTTGTCGCCGGGATGCTTGGCCTCGAACTCGTCCCAAATCCTCGAAGCCTTCGCCGCCGTGGCGCGCAGGCATTCGACGATCAATTCGTCCTTCGATTCGAAATGACGGTAAAGCGTCATCTTGTTCGTGCCGGCAGCCTCCGTGATGGCGTCGACGCCCACACCCTTGATGCCGTGCTTGTGGAACATGTCCTGCGCCGTCTCCAGGATTCGATCCCGGGGGCGGGAACGCTCCGCGACGCCGTCAGTCATCATGATCTCCTTTCGTCGTTTCCAAAAAAACCGTCGCCACCTCTTGACTAGGGTGTTACCGGTCTGTAACTTCCAGCATGTTACTTACTGGTAACACCTATATCACTCGCCGTCAAACGACAAGGCCTCCGATAAGCCCTGCCAGAGTGAGATAGGACGCAAAACCTGCCTGTCATGCGGCTTCGGCCGGTGAATTCGAGAAAAAGCGGTCCGTGATCAAGCGATGCGGGCCGAGCAAGGAGCCACTCCTATGCAAAAGCGCAAAGACCTGACGATCGACGAAGCCATCCGGGATCCGATGATCCGGCTGGTGATGAAGGCGGATGGGATCGACCCCAAAGCCTTCGAGCGGATGCTGCGCCAGCGCGCGGCCGACCGGGCGTCGGGCAACATCCCGCCATCCTTCCTGCAGGATTCCGGCTCCGGCCGGGCCCGGCGCCTGCGCCATTTCGCAAACCCGTTCGGCGAGGCGTCCGCATCATGGTGAGCTTCTTCATCCACCGCCCGATCTTCGCGTCGGCGATCGCCATCATCATGGTGCTCGCCGGCGCAATCGCCTATTTCCTGTTGCCGGTCTCGCAATTCCCCGACATCACGCCACCGCAGGTCGTGGTCAGCGCGCACTATCCGGGCGCCAGCGCGCAGGTCGTTGCCGATACGGTCACCACGCCGCTCGAGCAGCAGATCAACGGCGTGCAGGGCATGACCTACATGTCGTCGACGAGCTCGAATGACGGCTCGTCCACCATCACCATCACCTTCGATGTCGGCTATCCGTTGAGCACGGCGGCGGTCGACGTGCAGAATCGCGTCAGCCAAGCGGCGTCCTCGCTGCCGGCCATCGTCAACCAGGGCGGCGTGACGATCAAGAAGCAGAATCCCAATTTCGTGCTGATCGTCGACCTGACCTCGCCCGACGGCTCGGTCGATCCGGTGGCACTGAGCAACCTCGCCTATCTGCAGGTGGTCGATCCGCTGAAGCGCCTGCCCGGCGTCGGCGACGTGCAGATTTTCGGCGAGCGCCGCTATTCGATGCGCGTCTGGCTCGACCCGGACAAGCTGGCCAATCTCGGCATCACCGCCGTCGATGTGCAGAATGCCATCGCCGAACAGAACGTGCAGGTCGCGGCCGGCAAGATCGGCCAGTCGCCGGCGCCGGCCGGCACCTCCTTCGAGATGCAGGTCAATGCGGTGGGCCGCCTCAGCGACCCCAAGGAATTCGGCGACATCGTCGTGCGCGCCAATTCGCAGAACGGCTCGCTTGTGCGGCTGCGCGACGTCGCCCGCATCGAACTCGGCGCGCTGCAATATTCGTCCTCCGCCTTCTTCGGCAAGGACCCGACCGTGGTTTTGGCCGTCTACCAGATGCCCGGCTCCAATGCGCTCGACCTGCAGCAGCGGGTCAAGGACAAGATGCAGGAGCTGTCGCAGCGTTTCCCGAAGGGCGTCAGCTACGCCATGCATTACGATACGACGCGCTTCGTCTCGGCCTCGATGCATGACGTGCTGATCACGCTCGGCGAAGCGCTGGTGCTGGTGGTGGCTGTCGTCTTCATCTTCCTGCAGAGCTGGCGCACCACCATCATCCCGACCATCGCCATTCCCGTCTCCCTGATCGCGACGCTGGCGGTGATGTATATGCTGGGCTTTTCGCTCAACATGCTGTCGCTGCTCGGCATGGTGCTGGCGATCGGCCTCGTCGTCGACGACGCGATCGTCGTGGTCGAGAATGTCGAGCGACAGCTCGAAGCCGGGCTCAAGCCGCTGGCCGCGACGCGCGCGGCGATGGCCGAGGTGACCGGACCGATCATCGCCACCACCGCGGTCCTGATGGCGGTGTTCGTTCCCGTCGCCTTCATCCCGGGCGTCTCGGGCCGGCTTTACAATCAGTTCGCGCTGACCGTGGCGATCTCGGTCGGCATCTCGGCCTTCAACTCGCTGACGCTCTCGCCTGCGCTGAGCGCCGCCTTCCTGCGCCATCGCGGCGAAACCCAGTTCGTGCTGTTCCGCTGGTTTAACGCCGGCTTCGACTGGCTGTCGCATGCCTATGCACATGGCGTGCGCCTCCTGATCAAGCTGCGCTGGATCATGCTTGGCCTGTTCGCGGCAGGCCTCGTCGCCACCTATTTCGTCTGGCAGAAACTACCCTCGACCTTCCTGCCGGTCGAGGACCAGGGCTATTTCTTCGTGGTCATCCAGCTGCCGGACGGCGCTTCGCTCGAACGCACCGACGCGGTGGCGCAGAAAGCGCGCGACATCCTGCAGAACACGCCCGGCGTCGACATTGTCGGCTCGATCAGCGGCCTGAACTTCCTGACCAGCGCCGCGCAGTCAAATTCGGCGGTGGAGTTCGCCATTCTGAAGCCTTGGGACGAGCGCGGGCCTGACCAGAGCGCGTCGAAACTGGTCGAGCAGGTGCGCGGCAAGCTGTTGCAGATGCCGGATGCGTTCGCGCTCTCCTTCGACCCGCCATCGATCCCGGGGATAGGCACTACCGGTGGTTTCGAGTTCCAGGTCGAGGACCTGTCCGGTCGCGGCAGCGCTGCGCTGAACGACGTCACGCAGGCGCTGATCGCCGAGGCGCGCAAGCAGCCGGAGCTCAACCCGCAGCAGTTGTTCTCGTCTTTCTCGACCTCGACGCCGCAGTTCAACTACGACCTCGACCGCAGCAAAGCGAAGCTGCTCGGCCTCAACCTGCCGGACGTCTTCAATACGCTGCAGATCTATCTCGGCTCGCTCTACGTCAACGACTTCAACCTGTTCGGCCGCACCTTCCGCGTGACCATTCAGGCCGACAAGGATGCGCGTGCCGACGCGACCGACATCTCGAGACTCTATGTGCGCAACGCGTCGGGCGGCATGGTGCCACTGAGCACGCTGGGCAGACTGGTGCCGATCGTGGGTCCGGAGACCGTGCCGCATTACAACAACAACGCGTCTGCCCTTATCAATGGCGGTGCTGCCCCAGGCTTCTCGTCCGGACAGGCGGTGGCGGCCATGGAGCGGGCGGCGGCCAACGTGCTGCCGCGCGACTTCGGCTATGAATGGACCGGCATCACCTTCCAGGAACTCAAGGCCGGATCGATCGCATCGGTCGTGTTCGGGCTGGCGATTGTCTTCGTCTTCCTGATCCTGGCGGCGCAGTATGAAAGCTGGGCGATGCCCTTCATGGTGCTGCTCGCCGTGCCGCTCGCTCTGTTCGGTGCCTTCATCGTGCTCCTGCTGCGCGGCATGCAGATCGACGTCTACTCACAGATCGGCTTCGTCATGCTGATCGGCCTCGCGGCGAAGAACGCGATCCTGATCGTCGAGTTCGCCAGACGCCGGCGCGAGGAAGGGCTCACCATTGTCGAAGCGGCGATGGAAGCGGCAAGGCTGAGACTGCGGCCGATCCTGATGACCGCCTTCGCCTTCATCCTCGGCGTGCTGCCGCTGATGTTTGCGACCGGTGCTGGGGCCGCCAGCCGGCAGTCGATCGGCACCACCGTCTTCGGCGGCATGGTGGCGGCGACGATCCTGTCGCTGGTCTTCGTGCCTGTCTTCTACGCCGTGATCGAGCAGTTGCGCGAACGCGGCGAAAGGGAACCTGCCAAGGCGCACGACGATGCGCCTCAGCAAGACAAAATTGAACCGACCGCCGAGCCGGCGCTTCAGCCGCTCGCCCAGGCGGCTGAATAGCTCGCCCAGGTGGCCGAATAAGATTGGAGATCAATTATGCGTAGATGGAAAATCGCCTTGGGAACGGCCGTCGCGCTGGGCGCGATCTCGGTGGCCAGCGTGCACTTTCTCGACATGGGCAATTTGAGCGGCGGCGCAGCGGGTGCTGCGCCAGCGCCGGCGGCTTTCGTGATGCCGGTGCCGGTGGTGAATGTCGTTAAGAAGACGCTGCCGATCTATCTCGACTACGCCGCGCGGGTGGAGTCGATCCGCAGCATCACGCTGCAGGCGCGCGTGCCGGGTTATCTGCAGGAACAGACGGCGGCCGACGGCAGCGACGTCAAGCAGGGCGATCTGCTTTACCGTATCGCCCCCGACGACTATCAGGCAGCGCTCGACCAGGCGAAGGCGCAGGTACAACGCGATACCGCGACGCTCGAATATGCAAAGTCCAATCTCGGCCGCGGCACCGACCTTGCCAAAGCCGGCTATCTCGACAAGGACAGCTTCGACCAGCGCACCAGCAATCTGCGCGCGGCCCAGGCCGCCCTTGCCGTCGACCAGGCGGCGGTGCGGACGGCCGAGCTCAACCTCGGCTATGCCGAGATCAAGGCGCCCTTCTCGGGCCGCATCGGCCGCAATCAGGCTTCGGTCGGCACGCTTGTTAGCGTCGCCGGCACGGTGCTCAACACGCTGGTGCAGCTCGATCCGATCTATGTGACCTTCAATCCGAGCGAGACCGACCTCGTGCAGATCGAGCAGGCGAAGGCCAACGGTCCGATCGCCGTCGACGTGCTGTTGCCCGGCGATACGGTGCCCAGCCAGAAAGGCGAGCTGACCTTCATCGACAACACGATCGACCACTCGACCGGCACGATCACCGCGCGCGCCACGATCGGCAATGCCAAGTTCATGCTGCTGCCCGGACAATATGTCCGGGTGCGGCTGCACGTGAAGGAGCAGCCAAACACGCTGATGGTGCCGCAGGTGGCGCTGGGCTCCAGCCAGCTTGGCAAATATCTCTATGTCATCGGCAAGGGCAACACCGTCGACCAGAAGCTGGTGTCGCTTGGGCCTGCCGACGGCGACCTGATTTCCGTGACCTCCGGCATCTCGGAGAACGATCAGGTGATCACGGGCAATCTGCAGAAGATCGGACCCGGAATGCCGGTTTCTCCCTTGCCGCAACCGAAACCGGCCAGCTGATAACCCCCATCAGTTTCCGGTCCGACGGCGCCCTCGATACCCACGTCGAGGGCGCCGTTTACTATTTGGGGTCAGACAATTCCGACCCCGAAAGGAACAGTCTTCTACGGACGGGTCCCTTGTTGGATTGTCGACAACCTGATTGTGTTACAGTCGGTTCATCAGAATATGACCTGACCCGCAACGGACACAAACGTGAAGATCAAGAGCATCAAGGCCTATCATGTCGTGCAGCCCTTCGTGGACGGACCTTACCGCATGTCCAAGGGGCGGATCGCCGACTGCTTCGACGCGGTGATCGTCGCTATCACGTCGGACAGCGGCGACACCGGCTGGGGCGAGATGGCGCCGCTCGGCAATTTCTACTCGGCTGCGTTTCCCGCAGGCACACGCGCGGGCGTGCCGGAGATCGCGCCGCATCTCATCGGCCAGGACCCACGCGGTCTTGCCGGCATCGGCCGGCTGATGGACACGGCATTCAAGGGCCACCCCTACATCAAGTCGGCGCTCGACATGGCGTGCTGGGATATTGCCGCCCGCGCCGCCGGCGTGCCGCTGGTGACCATGCTTGGCGGCCGCGAGAGCGACATGGCGGAGACCTACCGGGTCGTCACCCACGGCACGCTCGATCAGATGGCAGCGCTGGCCAAAAGGATCATCGCCGAAGGCTGCCGGCGCCTGCAGGTCAAGGTCGGCGGCAGTGTGCGCGACGACATCGAGCGGGTCTCGGCAGTGGCCGCCGCCGTGCCGAAGGGCACGGTGATCTTCTGTGACGCCAATGCCGGCTGGACGCCTTACCAGGCGCGCCAGTTCGCCGACGCCACGCGCGGCATCGACTACACGTTCGAGCAGCCATGCACGACGATCGAGGAGAACATGTCGGTGCGCCGCATGCTCGATAAGCCGATGGTGCTGGACGAATCCGTCACCTCGCTGGGCGAGATGCTGGAGATCCACCGCCGCGGCGCCGCCGACGGGCTGACGCTGAAGATCTCGCGGCTGGGCGGCGTCACGCAGACCCGCCTGATCCGCGACGTCGCCGTCGATCTCGGTTTCATGATCACGGTCGAGGACACCGGCGGCGCCGAGATCGACACCGCCGCCATGGCGCATCTGTCGCTGTCGACGCCGCAGGAGCGCCGGCTGCACGCCATCGCCTTCCACGAATGGGTGACGGTGCGTACGGCCAGGAACGCGCCGCCGGTAACCGGCAGCCACATGGGCGTTCCCGACGGCCCCGGCCTTGGCATCGATGTGGACCCTGGCCTGCTCGGCAAGCCGTTCTTCGAGATCGGCTGAAGATGAAGATCAGGCGGGTCGAGTCTGAGAACGTTGGCGCCAGCGCGCCGCACTACTCCGCCGCCACGCCCTTCACCTCGAGATAGCTTTCCATGGAATCGTCCAGCGCCTGCAGCCAGGGCGTATGATGGACCGGCGACATGGTGCCGGTCATCAGCGAGCGGTAGGCGTTGTCGCGGAAGGTCATGATGTTTTCCATCTTGTGGTGCTCCCACTCCATGAAGGTGCGGTTGACCGCCTCGACGTCGAAGCCCGGATAGTCGGTCTGGTCCATCAGCTCTTTGGTGTAGTCGCCCTGGAACCAGATCATCTGCTCGGCGTCCTCCAGCGTCTCCTCGCGCGCCCGCCACTTGGCGCCGTGCTCGGCCATCGCTTCGGCGGATGGCAGCTTTATGCGACCTAACATCACGTCGCGCGCGTACCAGGCCTGCGCGTCGAACATGTTAAAGGTGTAGAACTGGTCCTGCATGCCGATGTAGAAAAGCTTCGGGTTCTTCTCCCAGACGACGCCTTCATAGAGATCGAGCGGCCACATCCGGTTGGCGGTCTTGAGCTTGAGGTCGTCGGTGAGGAAGGGGAAGGAATGCAGATAGCCGGTGCACAGGATGATGGCATCGACATCCTTGGTCGTGCCGTCCTTGAAATGCGCCGTCTTGCCGACGACCTTCTGCAGCAGCGGCACCTCCTTCCAGTTCTCCGGCCATTTGAAACCCATCGGCTTGGAGCGGTAGCTGGAGGTGATCGATTTGGCGCCGTATTTGTAGCATTGCGAACCGATATCCTCGGCCGAATAGGAGCGGCCGATGATCAAGATGTCCTTGCCCTTGAACTCCATGGCGTCGCGGAAATCGTGGCTGTGCAGGATGCGGCCGTTGAAGGTAGGGAAACCTTCGAAGAAAGGCACGTTGGGCACCGAGAAATGGCCTGAAGCGACCACGACGTTGTCGAATTCCTCCGAGTAGGTCACGTCGTTGGTGCGATCATGCGCGGTGACGGTGAACTTCTTGGTCTCGCCGGAATAGGTCACCATGCGCACCGGGCTGTTGAAGCGCACCCATTCGCGCAGGCCGGATTTCTCGACGCGGCCCTTGATGTAGTCCCACAGCACGGCACGCGGCGGATAGGAAGCGATCGGCCGGCCGAAATGCTCCTCGAAGCTGTAGTCAGCGAATTCGAGGCATTCCTTTGGGCCGTTCGACCAGAGATAGCGGTACATCGAGCCGTGCACCGGATCGCCATGCTCGTCGAGGCCGGTGCGCCAGGTGTAGTTCCATAGGCCTCCCCAGTCGCTCTGCTTCTCGAAGCAGACGATTTCCGGGATCTCGGCGCCCTTCTCGGCGGCCGACTTGAAGGCCCTTAGCTGGGCCAGGCCTGACGGTCCGGCTCCGATGACGGCGACACGAGATTTCATTGCGGGCCTCCTCCTTTTTGATTTCGACTTTTTTCTTGACGCAATTCCGGGCGGAAAACCGTTCGACACTTTTCCTGGAATTGCTCCCACGAAACAAATTTCACTGACAGTGACAGTAATTGGGTCTTTGGTGCTGTCAACAAACATCTGCGGCGACGGCGTTTGCGTGAAACGGTTTTTGCGCGCAAAGGCGGCGGCGTCACGTTGAAGCAGGCGCGCCCTGCAACCGCCAGCGGCTTGCTGTCGCGGTTGCGCTCTTGTATCGCCACCGAATATGTTCACCTTGAGTGAAATAAATCCGCGAGAGTCGGGGGCGACATGGCGAACAAGAATTCCGGCACCAGGTCCACCGATGCGGCAGCGAAGGTCAAGGCGCCACTAAAGCGCGTTTCGGCGGCCGGGCGCACGATACGCGCGCCGTTGACGCAAAATCCGCACGCCATCCGCGACACGCGCGAGAAAGTGCTGGAAGTGGCGATCGGCCATGAGGTGCGCGCGTTCCGCAAAAAGCTCGGCATCACCGTCGCCGATCTCGCCACCGCCACCGACATTTCGCTCGGCATGCTGTCGAAGATCGAAAACGGCATCACCTCGCCATCGCTGACGACATTGCAGGCGCTGTCGCGGGCGCTGGGCGTTCCGGTGACCGCCTTCTTCCGGCGTTTCGAGGAAGAGCACAGCGCCGTCTTCGTCAAGGCCGGTGAAGGCGTCGATGTCGAGCGCCGCGGCACCCGCGCCGGCCACCAGTACAACCTGCTCGGACATATCGGCGCCAACACCAGCGGCGTCGTCGTCGAGCCCTACCTCATCACGCTGACCGAGAATTCGGACGTGTTCCCGACCTTCCAGCATGCGGGCATGGAGTTCCTCTACATGCTCGAAGGCGAGGTCGTTTACCGGCACGGCAACAACCTCTATCCGATGAAGCCGGGCGACAGCCTGTTCTTCGACGCCGATGCGCCGCATGGACCGGAAGAGCTGACGCGGCTTCCGATGCGGTATCTGTCGATCATCTGCTATCCGCAAAACAGCGCGGGGTGAGACGTTCTAGTTCCTCGCCCCACGAAAGTGGGGAGAGGTGGCTCGGCGAAGCCGAGACGGAGAGGGGAGCGCCATACGAAGGCCCCCTCTCCGTCCGCTTCGCGGACACCTCTCCCCCGCCTTGCGGGGGCGAGGAACCAGTCTTCAATCCGGCCCGAATCCTGGTGACGTCGGGCTGCCGTCGTCGAGCTTCGACAGCCATTCCACCAGCGTCGGCCTATATCGGGTCAGGCCCTTATAGGTAGCGAGCTCTTCCGGCAGGTCGCGGATGACGCGGTGCAGGCGCCGCGCCCATTTCGGCTGCGTGACCAGCTCATCCATCTTGATCAGATAGCAACGGATCGGGAAGACGATGGCGTTTGAACGCGGCAGCCGCCAGAAGCTTTGCAGCTCGACGCGCAGATGCACCTTCTGGCCGACATTTTCGGGCGTGACCGTGGCGCGGTCCGGGCCCCATTTGTGATAATTCTCGGGACTGGTGTCGAGGCGCGGATTGATGGTCATCGTCCAGTTGAGACGCCTTGCCGGCTTGCCCTGCTGGATGTTGGTGAGGAACTTCAGCGCGCGGGTGAAAATGCCCTTCTCATGCGCCAGCGGCACCGGCGCGTGCCATTCGAAGAAGTTCATGCCGATGTCGAAGTCGAGCGACCAGTCGGCCTGGGTGGTGACCATGCCGGCATCCATCCACAGATTGCCGTCGCGCTGGTCGAGAATGCAGAAATCGCCCTGGCTCTGGCGGGTGATGTACTCCATCGGCCCGTAGGGCAGCGTCGAGGTGTCGCCGAAGGTGAAGGTGTCGTCGATGCCGAGCGGCCGGTTGATCCAGCGCCAGCGATCGCCGTTTCGCTCCAGTGTGAAATGCTCGGGATAGCCGAGCGCCTGCTGCTCCATCAGAAGCTCGAGCAGGTCCCAGCCCGCGAGCGTCATATGCGGCAGCAACTGGCAGCGCAGCGGATCCTCGGCCAGAACAAGCGCGCGGTCTTGCATCTCGGCGACATAGTGCTCGTCGACGTCGATCAGGTTCTCGAGCACGCTGCCCTTGGGCCCGACGACATGCGGCTCGATGTTGACCGCATACATGTAGGCATCTTCGTTGAACGGGAAGGGAAAGCGCCTGATGTGCTCCGGGCTGTTCCTGAAGGTGAAATCGTCGCGAAACGTTTCCTTGCGAAAGGTGATGCCCATTGACGCCTCCTATCTTTCCAGGACCAGCGACTTGCCCTCGAAACGCGAGACGCAAGGCATGATCTTGCAGCCGGAACGGTGGTCTTCCTCGCTCAGCCAGTGATCGTTGTGGATGAACTTGCCGTCGGAGGAGATCACATTGGTCTCGCACTGGCCGCAAACGCCGCCGCGGCAGAGATAAGGCGGATCGACGCCGGCGGCTTCGATCGCCTCGAGCAGGCTCTGCTGCTCGCCGACGCGGATCGTCTTGCCGCTGACGGCCAAGGTCACGTCGAACGGCGCGCCGGGCTGGGGTGCCGCGAAATGCTCGAAATGCACGGTCTCCGGCGGCCATCCGAGGCTAGCCGCGCGGTCACGCACCCAGTTGATCATGCCGGCCGGGCCGCAGACATAGAGATGCGTGCCGAGCGGCTGCGAGGACAAGAGCCGGTCGAGGTCGATGCGCTCCTCGCGGTCGTCGTGGTAGAGTCTGACTCGGTTGCCATAGCGCTGCTGCAAGACATCGGCATAGGTGCCCAGCGAAGCCGTGCGGCAGGTGTAGTGCAATTCGAAATTGCCGCCGGCGCCTGCCAGCTGCGATGTCTGCGCCATGAAAGGCGTGATGCCGATGCCGCCGGCCAGCATCAGGTGCTTCTTCGCCCGGAGATCCAGCGAGAACAGATTGACCGGATAGCTGATCACCATCTCGAGGCCGGGCTTGACCTGCCGGTGCATGAACAGCGAGCCGCCGCGGCCGGCATCGTCTCGGCGCACAGAGATCGTGTATTCGCGCGTGTCGAGCGGCGAGCCCATCAGCGAATAGGGATTGAGCCTGGTGCGGTCGCCGTCGCGCATCTCGACCACGACATGGGCGCCGCCGGAAAAGGTCGGCAGCAGCTCGCCGTCGCGACGGCGGAAATGGAAACGGGTCACGAGATCGTTGACGGGAACGACGTCGCTGACAACGACGTCAAGCTTGGTGGTGCCGGTGCTCATGGGAAGGCCTCCTCGATCGGAGGAATCTCGGAGCGATCCTCGGCGTTGATGCACACGCCCTGGAAGGCCGCGAGGCGCCGCGAATAGTGATCGCGCACCAGAAGCAGCAGGCCGCAATGCGAGCAGGTAGCCGGCTGCGTCGTTACATTCTCGGTGATGCCCTTGCAGTGCACGCATTGCATGCGCCGCGCCAGCGAGCCGCGATGCTCGGTCGCAATGGAGGTATGGTCGATGCCAGCTTCAAGCGCTACTTGCATTGCCTGGCCGATCAGGCCTTCGGTGCCGGCAAGATAAAGGCGCAGGCCCATATGGGCGTTGGTCAGCGTCTGCTTCAGCCGCGGCAACAGGCTGGCGAAAGACGGCGCGATGTGAAGTTGCATCGGCTTCAGCGCTTCGAGGGCGGCGATGTACTTCCCCTCGGGCCCCGGAATGAAGACGATCTCGGCGCCGTCGAAGAAGCCAGGCGGCGCCTTGCCGGTCATGTCCGTTATCGCGAGCGCGCCTTCCGCATCGGCGATGAACAGATGATGCTTGCCTAGTTGCGGCGACAGCGTTCCGTAAATGGGCCGGCTGATGATCGTCTTGACTGCCATTCTTTCCTTCGTGCCCCGAAAGCCCTCCCGCTGATGATGCCTCAACCTTTTGCCGTGCGCTTGGTCTTTTTGGGATCGTCGAACGGCAAGGGCTGCGCCGTTGCTTTGATCGAGCCGCTCCTGTTGCGAATCTCGAGCCTGGTGTCCTTGACGGCGCAGTCGACGTCGAGGCGAGCGATGCCCATCGATTTCTCGACCAGCGGCGAATACATGGCGCAGGTCACCACGCCGACTTGTCTGCCGTCGCGATAGACGGGCGCGCCCTCATCCGCCGGTTCCTTGCCGTCGAGCAGCACGCCGTAGATCTTGAAGCGCTCCTTGCCCTTCAGCCGATAATGCTCCTCGGCGCCGCGGAAGCCGGTCTTGCCGGGGCTGACGGTGAAGTCGAGGCCGAGCTCCCACAGCGTGTCGCCGGGGCCTTCGTTCTCGAACGGATACTTTTGGGAATTGTCGTAAGGGTAGAAGAGCAGATAGCTCTCGACGCGCAGCATGTCGAGCGTGGTGAAGCGGCACGGAATGATGCCGGCGCTCTTGCCCTCCTCGAGGATCCTGTCCCAGATCGTGCCGGCATCCTGGCCGCGACAGAAGATCTCGTAGCCGCGCTCGCCGGTGTAGCCGGTGCGCGAGATCATCACCGGAAAGCCGAAGAGCTGCGTCTGCATGTGATGGAAATAGTTGAGGTCGCGAATGCCCGGCACATGCTTGGCGAGATAGTCGACCGCGGTCGGGCCTTGCAGCGACAGGTCGTGCAGATTGTCATCGAAGCGCAGCGAGACATCGCGGCCCATGGCCGCCCGCTGCAGCTCCTCATGGCCGGTGCCGGAGCCGTGCACGACCATCCACGAGTTCGGGCTGATGCGGTAGAGGATGCAGTCGTCGGTGAATTTGCCGGCCTCGTTCAGCATGCAGGCATAGGCCGACTTGCCGGGATAGATCTTTTCGACGTCGCGCGTCGTGGCGAGGTCGATGAGATGCGAGGCGTGCGGCCCGGTGATATGAACCTTCTTCAGGCCGGAGACGTCCATCAGCCCGGCCTTGGTGCGGATCGCGACATATTCCTCGTCGGCGTCCTTGTCGTAGGTCCAGGCGGTGCCCATGCCGCTCCAGTCCTCGAGTTTCGAGCCGAGCGCGCGATGGCGATCCGCCAGGGTCGAGAATCTCCAGGATGCCGTCATCCGATCGTCCTCCGTGCGATTTAAGTCGTTGCTGTTCCCTGCTCCTGCTTGGTGGCGGAGCTTGGTCGAATATTGACCGCAAACGGCGAAGCCCTGCAATCCCCTTGAAGCAAATAATTTCATTGTCAGGCAAATTTCCTGCCCAGTGACAAACGGTTTACGATGCGTAAATCCGGCTTGACAATTTCGGGAATCGAGCGGAATTTATGAAAAAAATTTCACTCTGTTGAAAGAGTGGACGCCCGGTCTGTTGTGTGGCCGGACGTCACCAGAAGGGGAAAACCGATGTCCGACATGCAGCAGCGCATCGAAGCGCTGTACCGTTCCGACGTGCGTGGGTCCGTGCTCCTGATCGTGTGCCTATGGGCAACGATCCTCTTCGTCCTCCTGATGACATGGCCATACATTCCGCATAGCGGCATCAAGCTCGTGGTGGCGGTTGCAGCCGCCGCGGTGCTGATCTTCAACACCGCCGCGATCCTCGCCATGCTCAACCACTACAAGGAAGACAAGGACTTCATCTACGGGCTCGACATCAAGAACGCCGACGCCGCCCGCAACCGCCAATCGTGAAGGGAGAAACCATGGCTCGCTATACCCCGCCGGAGCAGAGCAAGGCCGGACAGATCCTCGACATCGCGGTCGTGGTGGTCGCAATCTTCGTGGCGCTCTGGCTGCCGCTGAAACTCGGCTTTGCCGGGGCGGCGAAGTCGATCGACCCGCTCGATGCCAAGACCTGGGACGCGCTCGGCCAGAACGCGACCATGGCCTCGATCTGGGAGAAGCTGGGCTACACGCCGGAGACGGCGCACGACATCATCCAGAACCGCTTCCACTACATCATCGACTGGCCGACGCTGATCATCATGGCGATCGTCCTGATCGCGTATTTCGTCTTCCTGTTCCGCGCCTCCGATAAGGAATATCGCGAGGTCATCAACGAGAAGTTCGACGACAAATAGACTTCGACGACAAAGAGACTTTCGACGACAAAGAGACCGGGGAAGACATCATGTGGATGGGACTGTCTTACGTTTGCTGGGGCATCTCGGTCGTGCTTGCGGCGTGGATGCTCTACGACTGGTTCAAGGTCGATACGACCTATTCCGAGGAGACTTTGACGTCTTCCCGTGAAGGCGAGCTTGAAGCCGTTTCCGAAAAACACCGGATCTGAGTGGGGACTGACATGACGGCTGCGGTTGAAACGGCACAAACGACGACAATCCACGGCGACAGGGTCTCGCTGCTTCGGGTGCTCGGCCCGGCGCATGTGTGGGCGCTGGGCGTCGGCATCGTGCTGGTCGGCGAGTTCACCGGCTGGAATTTCTCCGCCGACAAGGGCGGCGCGCTCGCCGCGCTGATTGTCTGCTGGGTCGTCGGACTGCTCTACACCTCGGTCGCCATGATCGATTCGGAGGTGACGTCCACCGTCGCAGCCGCCGGCGGCCAATATGCGCAAGCCAAGCATATCGTCGGGCCGCTGATGGCCTTCAACGTCGCGCTGTTCCTGGTGTTCGCCTACACCATGCTCGAAGTATCGGACGCGATCCTGCTCGGCGACACGATCGTCGCCAAGGCCGGCGTCGAGGGGCTGACGCACAACTCCTTCATCGCCGCCACCATCGTCGTGCTCGCCTGGCTCAACTATCGCGGCGTGCTGATGACGCTCAACGTCAACTTCGTCATCACTGCGATCGCCTATGTCTCGATCGTCATCCTGTTCTTCTCCGTCAGCCCGTGGACGCAAGGCGCGGTGCTGAAGCTCAACGAGCTGGTCACCCCCGCCAATGCGCTGCCCTATGGCTGGATCGGCGTCATTGCCGCCTTCCAGTTCGGCATCTGGTATTATCTCGGCATCGAGGGCACGACCCAGGCGGCCGAGGAAGTGCGCTCGCCGGCGCGCTCGCTGCCTTACGGCACTATGGCCGGCATGATCACGCTTCTGATCGCGGCCGCGATGACCTGGTATGTCTGCGCCTCGCTGATGCCCTGGGAATATCTCGGCATCACCTATTATCCGCTATGGGACGCCGGCAAACTGACGGGCAGCCCGCTGCTGGAAAACCTGCTCTTCATCGCGACGCTGCTGGCCGCGCTTGCCTCGGCCAATGGCTGCATCAACGACGCGGCGCGCGCCTGGTTCTCGCTCGGCCGCGACCGCTATCTGCCGAGCTGGTTCTCGGCGGTGCATCCGAAATACCGCACGCCCTATCGCTCGATCCTGTTCCTGCTGCCGATCGCGCTGGCCTTCGCCTTCATCGCCGATCTCAACCAGGCGATCACCTTCTCGATCCTGTCGGGCGTGCTGCAATACACCTTCATGAGCATCAACATCATGATGTTCCGCAAGAAGTGGCCGCTGGGTTCGATCCGCCGCGGCTACACGCACCCCTTCCACCCACTGCCGGCGATCGTGCTCTTCTGCCTGTGCATGGTGACTTTCTTCGCCATCTTCCTCGGCTTCGGCTCTCAGCTGATCGCGATGACCGTCTTCTATTTCCTGATCTCGCTGTGGTTCCACTTCTACCGCTACAAGTTCGTGCGGCGCGGCGACCAGTTCTCCATGCCGTGGCCGAAGCCGCAGGGTTATTGAGTGGAGTAAGGGCCCGCCGTTCGATGGCGGGCCGTGGCGTATCGAAATGTCTGAGCTGACGTCAGTATTGCTTACCGGGGCGATCGCACTGGGCGTCGCCGCTCATATTGTCTGGCTGGCGCGCGCGGGTCGCAACAGGGCGAAGGCGGCCTTGGCCGCCGATATGGCGAGCATCCGCAGCATCGTTGCGGACGCCGCCGACATTTCCGACGGCACGGCCGGTGTCGTCACCTGGGCCGGTTCCTGGAATGGTCAGCGCGTTCAGCTGCGGACCATCGTCGACACGCTGGCGACGCGAAAGCTGCCGACGCGCTGGCTCAGCGTTTCGATCACCGAGCCGGTCGCGGTGCCAGGCACGTTCGACATGATGATGCGGCCGAATTCGGCGACGACGTTCTCCAATTTCGACCATCTGCCGCACACGCTGCCGAAAGTGCTCGGCCTTCCCGCCGACGCGGTGCTCAGGACGGACCGCAGAGGCGTCGCCTTCCCGCAGGATCTGATCGCCGCGCATACAGACATCTTTGCCGGAAGCCGCGCCAAGGAATTGCTGATAACGCCGAAGGGCGTGCGCATCGTGTGGCTGCTGGCCGAGGCCGAGCGCGCTCGCTACGGTGTGTTCCGGCAGGCGGCGTTCGGCGACGCCGGGATCGATCCGGCCTTGATCGAACGGCTGCTCGAGGCAGCCTCGACGCTTCGCCAAGCCATCAACCGACGCGAAAGACGGGCCGCATGAGCGACGAAACCGCCACCCCTGCTCCCGCGAATCCCTATCTCGTGCTCGGCGCCGCGATCGTCTTGCCGGCAAGCGGCCATGTCATGCTCGGCGTGCCGGCGCGCGGGCTGCAATTCCTGTTCTTCATGGTGATCCTTGGCTGGGTAACCACCAAGCTGGCGCCGGTCGACGCCAGCTTCATCGGCCGCCATGCCGGCGGCTTCCTGATCTATGCCCTCTCGATCCTCGACGCCTACCGGATTGCGCGTATCCGCCATGCGATCTGGGTTCACAAGGCGCGCACGGACGGCGATAGTGCCGAGGGCAATGCGCCGTCCAATATGTAATCACAGGAAAATTTTTTTCATACCAATTGAATTCGGCTTACTCATTGGGTACATCATCTGAGAGCCAAAAAACGTTGGAGGCTGGCATGTGCGGAATCGTCGGACTTTTCTTGAAGGACAAGGCGCTGGAGCCGAAGCTCGGCGCCATGCTGTCGGAAATGCTGGTGTCGCTCAGCGACCGCGGACCGGACAGTGCCGGCATCGCGATCTATGGCGCAGCCACCGGCAATGAAGCCAAGATCACCGTGCAGTCGCCGAAGCCCGATCGCGATTTCCGCGGCCTCGACGCCGAGCTCGCCAAGGCGATCAGCGCGCCGGTCAGCGTCGCGGTCAAGTCCACGCATGCGGTGATCCGGACCACGCCGGACAAGGTCGACGCCGCGCGCGAGGCGCTGCAGACGCTCCGGCCCGACATCCGCATCATGGGCGCCGGCGAGGCGGTGGAGATCTACAAGGAAGTCGGCCTGCCCGAAGCCGTCGTCGACCGCTTCGGCGTGCGCGCGATGACCGGCACGCATGGCATCGGCCACACCCGCATGGCGACGGAATCGGCGGTGACGACGATGGGCGCGCATCCTTTCTCGACCGGCGCCGACCAGTGCCTGGTGCATAACGGCTCGCTCTCCAATCACAACAATGTACGCCGCGAGCTGATCCGCGACGGCATGACCTTCGAGACCGAGAACGACACTGAGGTGGCGGCTGCCTATCTCTCCAACCGGATGGCGCATGGCAAGAATCTCGGTGAGGCGCTGGAAGGCACGCTCTCCGACCTCGACGGCTTCTTCACCTTCGTCGTCGGCACCAAGAACGGCTTCGGTGTGGTGCGCGATCCGATCGCCTGCAAGCCGGCCGTGATGGCCGAGACCGACCAGTATGTCGCCTTCGGCTCCGAATATCGTGCGCTGACCAAGCTTCCCGGCATCGACAATGCGCGTGTCTGGGAGCCCGAGCCCGCAACCGTTTATTTCTGGGAGCATTGAGCTGATGCCGGCAACCCCAATGTCGAAAGCAGAGCGCGAGCCAGGCAATGCCCACAGTCAGGCATCACGCGTCTTTGACCTATCCGTGCATTCGCTGCGCGAATTGAACCAGGCGCTGCACAAGCTAACGCCCGGCTCGAACGAGACCGCCTGGGAAGTGCTCAACCCCAAGGGCAGCCATTCGGTGGCGGTCGGCGTCGATCAGCCCGTCAGCATCGATGTACGCGGCAGCGTCGGCTATTACTGCGCCGGCATGAATGACGGCGCAGCGATCACCGTGCACGGCTCGGCCGGCCCCGGCGTCGGCGAGAACATGATGTCGGGCTCGATCGTCATCAAGGGCGACGCCAGCCAGTATGCCGGCGCCACCGGCCGCGGCGGCTTGCTGGTCATCGAGGGCAATGCCTCGTCGCGCTGCGGCATTTCGATGAAAGGCATCGACATCGTCGTGCACGGCAATATCGGCCACATGTCGGCCTTCATGGCGCAGTCCGGCAACCTCGTGGTGCTGGGCGATGCCGGCGACGCGCTGGGCGATTCCATCTACGAGGCGCGGCTCTTCGTGCGCGGCAAGGTGGAGAGCCTCGGCGCCGACTGCATCGCCAAGGAGATGCGGCCCGAGCATATCGAATTGCTGCAGGCCCTGCTCGACAAGGCCGGCGTGACCGGCGTCAAGGCCTCGGAGTTCAAGCGCTACGGCTCGGCCCGCAAACTCTACAATTTCAACATCGATAACGCCGACGCGTATTGAGGCAAGATGACCTACCGCAACCCGCCGACGACGCCGCGCAAATCCGCGACCTTCGACGATTACACGCTTTCCGAAATCCGCCGCGCGGCCGCGACCGGCATCTATGACATCCGCGGCGCCGGCGCCAAGCGCAAGCTGCCGCATTTCGACGACCTGCTGTTCCTCGGCGCCTCGATCTCGCGCTATCCGCTCGAAGGCTATCGCGAGCGCTGCGACACCTCGGTGGTGCTCGGCTCGCGCCACGCCAGGAAGCCGATCGAGCTGAAGATCCCGATCACAATCGCCGGCATGAGTTTTGGCTCGCTCTCCGGCCCGGCCAAAGAGGCGCTCGGACGCGGCGCCACGCTTTCCGGCACCTCGACCACCACCGGTGACGGCGGCATGACCGAGGAGGAACGCGGCCATTCCAAGACGCTGGTCTACCAGTACCTGCCCTCGCGCTACGGCATGAATCCGCGCGACCTGCGCCGCGCCGACGCCATCGAAGTGGTCGTCGGCCAGGGCGCCAAGCCGGGCGGCGGCGGCATGCTGCTCGGCCAGAAGATTTCCGACCGCGTCGCCGAGATGCGCACGCTGCCCAAGGGCATCGACCAGCGCTCGGCTTCGCGCCATCCCGACTGGACCGGACCGGACGATCTCGAGATCAAGATCCTTGAGCTGCGCGAGATCACCGACTGGGAAAAGCCGATCTACGTCAAGGTCGGTGGGGCGCGGCCCTACTACGACACTGCGCTCGCGGTGAAGGCCGGCGCCGATGTCGTCGTGGTCGACGGCATGCAGGGCGGCACCGCTGCCACCCAGGAAGTGTTCATCGAGAATGTCGGCCAGCCGACGCTTGCCTGCATCAGGCCGGCGGTGCAGGCGCTGCAGGACCTCGGCATGCACCGCAAGGTGCAGCTCATCGTTTCCGGTGGCATCCGCAACGGCGCCGATGTCGCCAAGGCGCTGGCGCTCGGCGTCGACGCGGTGTCGATCGGCACGGCAGCACTGGTCGCGCTCGGCGACAACGATCCACGCTGGGAGGCGGACTACAACGCGCTCGGCACCACGGCCGGCGCCTATGACGACTGGCACGAAGGTCGCGACCCGGCCGGTATCACCACCCAGGACCCCGAATTGATGAAGCGGGTCGACCCGATCGCGGCCGGACGGCGCCTGGCGAACTACCTGAAGGTGATGACGCTCGAAGCGCAGACGATTGCCCGCGCCTGCGGCAAGAACAGTCTGCACAATCTCGAGCCGGAGGATCTCGTCGCGCTCTCGATCGAAGCTGCCGCCATGGCCGGCGTGCCTTTGGCCGGCACCAGCTGGATACCTGGGAAGAACGGCTTCTAGGACAAACTTCCAAGACACATAAGCGAGGAACTACATAATGGGGAACGATCTCGCCGCATTCGCCAAGGAGAACGGCGTCAAATATTTCATGATCTCCTACACCGACCTGTTCAGCGGGCAGCGTGCCAAGCTGGTGCCGGCGCAGGCGATCGCCGATATGCAGAAGGACGGTGCAGGATTTGCCGGCTTCGCGACATGGCTTGACCTGACGCCCGCGCATCCAGACATGCTGGCGGTGCCGGATCCGGCTTCGGTCATCCAATTGCCGTGGAAGAAGGACGTCGCCTGGGTCGCCGCCAACTGCATCATGGACGACAAGGAGGTTAACCAGGCGCCGCGCAACACGCTGAAGCGGCTGATCGACGAAGCCGCCCGCGACGGCATGCATGTCAAGACCGGCGTCGAGGCCGAGTTCTTCCTGATCTCGCCAGATGGCAAGGCGATCTCCGACGAATACGATACAGCCTCGAAACCCTGCTACGACCAGCAGGCGGTGATGCGGCGCTACGACGTCATCGCCGAGATCTGCGACCACATGCTGGCGTTGGGCTGGGGCCCATACCAGAACGACCATGAGGACGCCAACGGCCAGTTCGAGATGAACTGGACCTTCGATCACGCGCTGGCGACCGCCGACAAGCACTCCTTCTTCAAGTTCATGGTCAAGTCGATCGCCGAAAAGCATGGCCTGCGCGCGACGTTCATGCCCAAGCCCTTCCAGGGCCTGACCGGCAATGGCTGCCATGCGCATATCTCGGTGTGGGACGAGACCGGCAAGACCAATGTCTTTGCCGACAATTCGGAAGAGCTCGGCCTGTCCGCCAAGGGCAGGAACTTCCTCGGCGGCATCATGAAGCATGCCTCGGCGCTTGCCGCGATCACCAATCCGACGGTCAATTCCTACAAGCGCATCAACGCGCCGCGCACCATTTCGGGCGCGACCTGGGCACCGAACACGGTGACCTGGACCGGCAACAACCGCACGCATATGGTGCGCGTACCGGGACCCGGCCGCTTCGAATTGCGCCTGCCGGACGGCGCCGCCAATCCCTATCTGCTGCAAGCGGTCATCATCGCCGCCGGCCTCGACGGCATCCGCTCGAAGGCCGATCCCGGTAAGCGCTACGACATCGACATGTACCAGCTCGGGCATACCGTGACGGATGCGCCGAAACTGCCGCTCAACCTGCTCGACGCGCTGCGCGAGTTCGACAAGGACAAATCGTTGAAGGCGGCGCTGGGTGAGGAATTCTCGTCGGCATATCTAAAGCTGAAGCAGCAGGAATGGAATTCCTATGCTTCGCACTTCACGCAGTGGGAGCGCGACCACACGCTGGATATCTGACCGTCCTGTAGTGGAGCATGATGTCGTCCGAAAACCACTTCACACTTTTCGGCATCATGCTCTAGCGGTGCGAGCGACCTCGGAATGAACTGATGAAATATTCGATCTTCTCGCTCGCCCGCGCCGCCCTTTCCGGCCACAAGAACTGGCAGCCGACCTGGCGCGACGCTGCGCCCAAGGACCGCTATGACGTGGTGATCATCGGCGGCGGCGGCCATGGCCTCGCCACCGCCTGGTTCCTTGCCAGCGAGTTCGGTATCCGCAATGTCGCGGTGCTGGAAAAAGGGTGGATCGGCTCCGGCAATGCCGGCCGCAACACCACCATCATCCGCTCCAACTACGGGCTCCCCGGCAACACCGGCTTCTACGAATTATCGATGAAGCTCTGGGAGCGGATGGAGCAGGACCTCAACTATAACGCGATGGTCAGCCAGCGCGGCGTGCTCAACCTCTATCACTCCGACGCGCAGCGCGACGCTTTCGCCCGGCGCGGCAACACCATGCGCATCAACGGCATCGATGCGGAACTGCTCGACCAGGCGGCGCTGCGCAAAATGCTGCCGTTCCTGAATTTCGACAATGCGCGTTTCCCCGTGCAAGGCGGACTGCTGCAGCGGCGCGGCGGCACGGCGCGGCATGACGCCGTGGTGTGGGGCTACGCGCATGCGGCGAGCGAACTCGGCGTCGACATCATCCAGAATTGCGAGGTTACCGGCTTCACGCGCGACGCCAACGGCAAGGTGACCGGTGTTGAGACATCGCGCGGCAAGATCGGCGCCGGCAAGATCGGCATGGCAGTGGCCGGCTCCTCGTCACGGGTCGCGGCTATGGCAGGTCTTCGCCTGCCGATCGAAAGCCATGTGCTGCAGGCCTTCGTCTCCGAAGCGATCAAGCCGCTGATCCCCGGGGTCATGACCTTCGGCGCCGGACACTTCTATGTCAGCCAGTCGGACAAGGGCGGGCTGGTCTTCGGCGGCGATATCGACGGCTACAATTCCTATGCCCAGCGCGGCAATCTGCCGGTCGTGGAGGATGTCTGCGAGGGCGGTATGGCGCTGATCCCGATGATCGGCCGCGTGCGGCTTTTGCGCCAGTGGGGCGGCATCATGGACATGTCGATGGACGGCTCGCCGATCATCGACAAGAGCCCGGTCGACGGCCTCTACATCAATGCCGGCTGGTGCTATGGCGGCTTCAAGGCGACGCCCGGCTCCGGTTTCGTCTTCGCCCATCTCATCGCCCGCGATCAATCGCACAAGGAAGCCGCGCTTTTCCGCCTCGACCGCTTCCAGCGCGGCGCCATGATCGACGAGAAGGGCCAGGGCGCCCAACCGAACCTGCATTAGGGATAGAGCATGATGTTATCCAAAAACCGCTTCACATTTTTTGGCATCATGCATTGAAGACCCAGCCATGCGCATAGTCTGTCCCTTCTGCGGCGAACGCGAACTCGGCGAGTTCACCTATCTCGGCGACGCCAAGCCACAACGGCCGGCGGCCGATGCCGGCGAGGACGCGGTCTACGACTACGTCTATCTGCGCGACAACATTGCCGGCCCGATGAGCGAGCACTGGTACCACGGCGGCGGCTGCCGGGCCTGGCTGAAGGTCACGCGCAACACGCTGACGCATGAGATTTCGGCCGTCGAGCCGGCGGCGGGCGCAGGCGCCGCCAAGGTTGGTGTGTGATGCGCGGCGATCAGGCAAACCGGCTGAACTATGGCGGTCTCATCGACCGCTCGACCGCGCTCAACTTCCGCTTCGACGGCAAGACGCTCTTCGGCTTCAAGGGCGACACGCTGGCTTCCGCGCTGGTCGCCAATGGCGTCAAGCTCGTCGGCCGCTCGTTCAAATATCATCGTCCGCGCGGCATCCTGACGGCTGGCTCGGAAGAGCCGAACGCGCTGGTCGAATTGCGCAGCGGCGCAAGGCGCGAGCCGAACACCAAGGCGACGACCGCCGAGCTCTATGAAGGACTCGAAGCCGCCAGCCAAAACCGCTGGCCGTCGCTCAATTTCGACGTCATGTCGGTCAACCAGTTGTTCGCGCCGATCTTCGTCGCCGGCTTCTACTACAAGACCTTCATGTGGCCGGCGAAGTTCTGGGAAGCGATCTACGAGCCGGCGATCCGGCGCGCCGCGGGCCTTGGCCGCGCTGCCCAGGTTTCCGATCCCGACCATTATGACAAGGCCTGGGCGCATTGCGATGTGGTGATCGCGGGTTCCGGCCCGGCAGGTCTGGCGGCGGCTCTTGCCGCCGCGCGCTGCGGCGCGCGCGTCATCCTGTGCGAGGAGGATTTCGTCCTCGGCGGGCGCCTGTTCGCCGATGGCGGCATGATCGACGGATTGCCGGCCGCCGAATGGGTTGCGCGCGCGGTTGCCGAACTGACGGCGATGCCGGATGTGCGCATCATGACCCGCACGACTTTGTTCGGTGTTTATGACGGCGGCACCTATGGCGCGATCGAGCGTGTCAACGACCACCTGCCGGTGCCGCCCGAGCATCAGGTGCGCCAGCGGCTATGGCGGATCGTGGCCAAGCGCTGCGTCGTCGCGGCCGGCGCCATCGAGCGTCCGATCGTCTTTGCCGACAACGACACGCCGGGCGTGATGATGGCGTCGGCCATGCGCAGCTACATCAACCGCTACGCAGCCACGCCGGCGCGGCGCATCGCGCTGTTCACCAACAATGAGGATGGCTGGCGCACCGCCGAAACGGCGATCGCGGCGGGACTGCAGGTTGCGGCGGTGATCGATGCGCGGCCGGACATTTCGCCGGCCCACCGCTCGCTTGCAAGCAAGAGCGGCTTTCCGGTGCTGCACGGCGCTGTCGCCGGCATCAACGGCGGCAAGGGTGGCGTCCGCAAGATTTCCGTCTCGCTGGCCGGCGGCGCGCGCGCCGAGGTCGAGGCGGACGGGCTCGCCGTCTCTGGCGGCTGGAACCCCGCGGTCGGCCTCACCTCCTACCATCGCGGCAGGCCGAAATGGCGCGACGACATCGCCGCCTTCGTGCCGGATGGCGCGCCGCCCGGCATGGTCGCCGCGGGCGCTGCCAACGGCGCCTTCGGGCTTGGCGCCTGCCTGCGCGAAGGGTTCGAAGCCGGCGCTGCCGCGGCCCGCGATGCCGGGCACAGCGGCAATATCGGATCGATGCCGGTTGCCGACGACGAGGCCTTTTCGATCACACCGCTCTGGCATGTCGCTGGCAAGGGCAAGGCCTTCGTCGACCAGCAGCATGACGTCACCGCTTCCGATGTCGAGCTGGCGCAGCGCGAGGGTTTTCAATCGGTCGAGCATCTGAAGCGCTACACGACGCTCGGCATGGCGACCGACCAGGGCAAGACCTCGAATGTCGCCGGCCTCGCCATCATGGCGGCGGTCAGCGGCAAGTCGATCCCCGAGACCGGCACGACGATCTATCGGCCGCCTTACGTGCCGGTCGCCATCGGCGCTTTCGCCGGCCACCATCGCGACGAGAATTTCCATGCGACGCGGCTGACGCCCTCGCATCACTGGGCGGCCGAACAGGGCGCGGTCTTTGTCGACACCGGCCTATGGAAGCGCGCGCAGTGGTATCCGCGCGCCGGCGAGAAGGACTGGCTGGAATCGGTCACCCGCGAGGTCAAGGCGGTGCGCGGCGGCGTCGGCTTCTGCGACGTCTCGACGCTCGGCAAGATCGACGTGCACGGGCCCGACGCAGGCACCTTCCTCGACCGCGTCTACATCAACGCCTTCTCCAGCCTCGCCGTCGGCAAGGCGCGCTATGGGCTGATGCTGCGCGAGGACGGCATCGTCTATGACGACGGCACGACCTCGCGCCTGGCCGAGGATCATTACTTCCTCACCACCACGACGGCCAAGGCCGGGCTGGTGATGCAGCACCTGGAATTCTGCCGCCAGGTTCTGTTCCCCGAGCTCGACGTGCAGCTGACCTCGGTCTCCGACCAATGGGCGCAGTTCTCGATCGCCGGACCAAAGACCCGCGATCTCTTGAAAGAGATCGTTGATCCGGCCGAGGACCTGTCGAACGAAGGTTTCCCGTTCATGGGCGCACGCGAGGTCGGCTTGCGCGGCGGCATCAAGGCAAGGTTGTTCCGCATCTCCTTCTCCGGCGAGATGGCGTTCGAGATTTCGGTGCCGGCGCGCTACGGCGAGGCGATGGCGCGCAATCTGATGATTGCCGGCAAGCCGTTCGGCATCACGCCTTACGGCACCGAAGCGCTTGGCGTGATGCGCATCGAAAAAGGTCATGTCGCCGGGCCGGAACTCAACGGCACCACCACGGCGGGCGATCTCGGCCTCGGCAAGATGATGTCGACCAAGAAGGATTTCATCGGCCGCGTCATGGCCGGCCGCGAGGCGCTCGTCGCGCCGAACCGGCAGGTGGTCGTCGGCATCAAGCCGACCGACAAGGCGCGCCGCCTGCGCTCCGGCGCGCACATCATTCCAAAGGGCGAGACCCCCGGCCCCGGCAACGACCAGGGCTATGTCACCTCGGTCTGTTTCTCGCCGGTGCTCGACCAGTGGATCGGTCTCGGCCTCGTCGAGCGCGGCCGCGAGCGCATCGGCGAGATCGTGCGCGCGCATGATCCGCTGCGCGGCGAGGACTATGATGTCGAGCTCTGCAATTCCGTCTTCTACGATCCGGATGGAGGGCGCCAGCGTGGCTGAGTTTTCCTGGGACGTCCGCAGCCCGCTCGACCGCGCGCTGATTGCCGGCTCCTACGGCGCGCAAGGCGACGCCGGCGTGTCGCTGACGGAGATCCGCAATTTCGATCTCGTCCAGGTAATGGCGCGGCGCGGCAAGGCCGGCGAGATGGCGAAGGCCGCGCAGGCGCGCTTCGGCATGGCGGCGCCGGAAACGCCAAAGGCGGTCGATACTGCCGACGCGACGCTGATCTGGTCGGGACCGGACCAATTCCTGATGCTGTCCAAAGGCGGCAGCCATACGATCGAGGCGCTTGCGCCGGCCTTCGTCGGTTCGGCCTCGCTTTCCGACCAATCGCATGCGCGGGTGCTGATCAGCGTCTCCGGCGACAAGGCGCGCGCGACGCTCGCCAAGCTGTCGTCGATCGACCTGCATCCCGATGTGTTTGCCGTGGGTGTCGCGGCGGCCACGTCGGTGGATCATACCAGCGTCACACTCTGGCGCGCCAAGGATCGGGCGGATCGACAGGCGGTGTTCAACCTGCTGGTGTTCGCGACCTTCGCCGAGAGCCTGTGGCATACGATCTTGGGCTCGGCCGCGGAATATGGCGTGACGATTACCCATTCCGAGGAGTTGGCGTAGCAGTGCGCAGGCTCCCCCTTCTCCCCATAGGCGCTAAGATAGGTATTGCGGCGCGGAATCGGTTGTGATTCTACGCTGGAGATGACACACGAATCGCTTGTT
>NZ_JAIUHG010000017.1 GCF_020164955.1 Mesorhizobium sp. CA8 | reverse complement strand
GCGTCGCGGGTGTAGGAGTAGGAGCCGTCGGCATTGAGCGTCAGCTTGCCGTAGAGGCCCTGGATGACCGTGCCGACGGTGGCGGCGCTGTCGAGGTCGGCATTGGTGTTGCCGATCGCGACGCCGACGACGGTTACATCATCGGCGCCCCTAACATCCGCGCCGCCAGCATTGCCGTCGCTGCCTGCACCGGTGATCACATTTCCGTCGATCTTGGCGTGTGAGCCCGGAGGCACCACGTCGGTGTCCGCGACCGCGGTCGGTGCGTCGTCGACGATGTTGATGACGAGCGTTCCGGTAGGAGCGACGTCGCCGTCCGCATCCGTCACCCCAACCCCGAAGCTCACGCTGGTGTTGTCGCCCGAGGTGTTGTCGAGCAGCGTGTAGGTGTAGTTGATCGTGCCGGTGCCGGTAGCGGCATTCAAGGAATAGCTTGCCGTCAGCGAGCCCGTGGCGTCGGTGAAGGTCTGGGGCGCCGTCGTCAACACATGGCCGCCGAGGGTGACCTGCGACACGCCATCCGGCGAGGTGAAGGCGATGGTGCCGGAAGTGGTTTCGGAGTTGGAGGCGGAATCCGACCCGGCCGGTTCGCCGTTACGGGTTGGCAGGCCAGCTTCGTCTACGCTCGCTGCGCCGATCGTCCCGATTGACGGCGTGGTGTCCGGCAGCAATCCCGGGAACAGCTCGCGATGGTCGGGCTGGCCGAACGCCAGGTCCGTCGGCGGCAGCAGGGCGGTGAGGCCGAAGCCGTCGCCGATCCCGCCTGCGGGATGTTCGAAATTTCCGCCCGCGCTGCCCGGCGAGCCGTTGCCGCCGGCCGAGATCGAGCCGTCGGCGCCGAAGGCGACATCGACATGGCTGGCCTCGAGCGCGGCGATCAGGGCCACGCGCGGTACCTCGACATCGCCGAGGATGAAGGTGGGCACGTTCAGCGCGCCATCCTTGATGACGATCTCGGATCCGTCGGGCTGCACCAGCACCAGATTGTGGCCGTCGACCTTGATGTTGTCGATCGAGACATTCGCCGGCAGCTTCACGACATTGCCGGCTTCGGCATGATATTCATGCGGAACGTTCGTAGCCGCGGCATTCGCCGCCGGCGCGTTTCCAGCCGGTGCGTTTCCTTGGGCGGCATTGGAGGCCGGAGCGTTGGCAGCAGGGGCATTCGCATTGGCCGCCGGCTGGTTCGCGGCCGGCGCATTGGCTGCGCCTTGCGCCGGCGCGCCGCTGCCGACATCGACCGGCACCGGCTCGCTCGCCGCCTGGCCGGTGGTCGCCTGCGCAACCTGCACACCCGTCGAGATATGATTTTCAGCGGCGCTCGTATGCTCGTCCCAGGAATTTGAAACGGCGTCGAATTCGATATTGGTCGTCATAGCCAAAGCCCCTCCGGCATTTCCCGGAAAGAGACATGTCAGGCCCGCGCTTTGCAACAGACCCTCAATCTATTTCATATATTAGAATATGTAGAGAATCGCATTTTTTACACGTGGTAAATTGCGATGATATATCTGGATATGCATGATCTTAAGGAGGGCGGGATTGACCGCGCCGCTCGCCTTCCGCCTTGGTAAATAGAAGTATAATTTTGAATAAAATTTGATGCAAAGTAGAATAGCGTGATTCGCTAAAATTTACCCACCTTCCTTTCCGATAATTTGAGACAAGATTGGTAGCGTCCACAGTCAAAGGTGGGCGTTATGGAAATACAAAAAGCAGCCCCGACGGGGATCAAGGTACTCTTGCTGGCGATCGGCCTTGCCGTTCAGGCAAATCCGTCATCCGCCAGCGTGAATTCGGCCGTGGCTCCGACCCTGCAAAAGGTGCTTGCGCCGGGGAGTCTCGGCGGCGTTTCGCTAGCCCGGCCGCAGCCCTGGCAGCCGGCCGCCGCCTACCGGATCGCGGAGGTTTCAGCGGGCTATACGCCGACAGCATCTTATCAGGTTGAAGCGAACGCGACCGCCATGGCCGGTCCCGGCATCGACCCGATCCAGACTGCCGCGATCATTCCCGGCGTCTTCGGCTCCGTCGCCTTGTCGATGCGCAACTTTCCGGTCGCGGCGCGCTGGGCTCCAGTCTACACGGCCATCGTCGATTGCACCGCCGGCAGCGCCTGCGACCACGAGAGCCCGGCCTTCGCCGAGATCGTCAAGATTGCCGCCGAGAAGGGCTTTCGCGAGAAGCTCTCCTTCGTCAACAGCAGCATCAACCGCCTGATCGCCTACAAGTCGGATATGGCCGTCTACGGCAAGCTCGACTACTGGGCGAAGCCTTCGGAAATCCTCGAGCATCGGGCCGGCGATTGCGAGGATTTCGTCATATTGAAGATGGCGGCGCTGCTCAGGGCCGGCATCCCGGCGCAGAGCATGTCGCTGGTGGTGCTCCAGGATCGGCGCCGCAAGTTCTTCCATGCCGTCCTGTCGGTAAGCACGGGAAGCGGCGCCTTCATCCTCGACAGCCTCGGCAACGCCGTGATGCGCGACAGCGATCTGCCCGACTATGTTCCGCTCTATTCCTTCAGCACCGATCGCGCCTGGATCCACGGGTCGAAGTCCGGTGCGCAGATCGCCGACATCGCCGGCGGCTTCACGACGGTAGCGCCGGGCGAAGGATCGCCGGAACCATCAGTGGCTTCGAATCCGAAGCAGTAGCCTGCGGCGGTTCCAGCGTTTCACGCAAACGGCAACCGTACCGTTCTCCGCAAATTCCGCGCGACAAAACCGGCACGTGCTTTCTGAAATGGTCTCAGCCGTTATAGACGAAAGCCATCAGCAGTTCCGGCTCGGTGACGGGTGCACGCACGGCGCTGAGCTGGCCGCGATAGCGGCGCTCGCCGGCGCCGATGACGAAACCGCTGGTGACGGGTGTTTCGCCATTGGCGTCGAGCCGGGCGAAGATGTCGGGAACGTTGAGATCGAGCGCCAGCTTCAGGTCCTGGCGCCCATCCTCGCCGGGCGCGTTCGGCAATTGGCGTCTGACCAGTTGCTGGAACGGCGTGTTGAAGGCCAGGATCTTCTTCGACGAAGACAGCGCGAAGGCGGGCGAGGGGCAAGCGACCAGGATCGCGTTGATCGTGCGGATCGAAGCGAGCTTGCGCAGCTCCATGCTCTCTTCGGCAAGGCCGCGCATGCAGGCGACGCGGATTGCCGAGGTGAGATTGCCCTGGTCGGGATGATGTTCGGCGATCTCCTCGACCAGCATGCCGATCGTGCATTTGCGGCTTTCGGCCATCTGCTTCAGCGTAACCCAGAAGGCGCGCTCCAGCCGGATGCCGCGGCGCACGCCGCCGCGCGCGACGACGCGGAATTCCGGGCCGAAATCCTCGGCCGCGAGCGCCGGCAGCAGCCGGTCGCGCGATGTCTCCGGATGAATGGCGCTACCGCTCACTCATTGCCTCCTGACGCGCCTTGTTGATGGGCTTCAAAAGATAGTTGAGGATCGTCTTGCGTCCGGTCTTGATGTCGACCGAGCAGATCATGCCGGGGATGATCGAATAGGTCTTGCCGTTCCTAGTAAGCGTCGATTTGTCGGTGGCGACCCGTACCTGGTAATAAGGCTCGCCCGTCTTCTGGTCGACGAGGCTGTCGGCGGTGATGTTGGAGACCTTGCCCTCGATGCCGCCGAAGATCGAGAAGTCATAGGCCGTGACCTTGATCAGTGCCTCCTGATTCGGCTGGATGAAGGCGACGTCGCGCGGCGAAACCCGGGCCTCGACCAGCAGCGTCTCGGAGGTCGGCACGATGCCGGCCACCACCGCGCCCGGCTGCACGAAGGCGCCGAGCGTGTTGACATCGAGCGTATTGACGATGCCGTCGACCGGCGAGCGGATGTCGGTGCGCGCCACCTTGTCGGTGGCGCCGCGGATGGTTTCGTCGACCACGGACAGATCGGCGAGCGCCTGCGTCAGGTCGCTCAATGCCTCTTGCTGCAATTGCAGCCCCAATTCGTTCACCTGAAGCTGCGCTTCTGTGATTGCCCCCTGGGTCTTCTTGATGGTCTCGCCGGCAAGGGTCAGCTGTCCGCGAAGGTCGGTCTGTTCCCGCTCGACGCGGATCTGTTCGGTCCTGGCCATCAGGCCTTTCTTGACCATGGGTTCGACCAGCGCCGCCTCCTGGTCGGTGACGGCAAGGCTCTTGGACAGGCGGTCGGCATTGGCGGTGGCCTCGTCGAGTTCCTTCTCGCGTTGGTCGAGGCGCGATTTGAGAACCGACAGCTTGACCTCGAAATTGTCGCGGCGCGCGACGAGCAGCTTCTGCTCATTGTCGCAGATCTCCGGCGCGACCTTCTGGATTTCCGCCGGACAGGGAAACGACCCTTCGACACTGCCGCTCTGCTCGAACTGCAGCCTGGCGATGCGCGCCTGCAGCGCCCGCGCCTTGGCCTTCTCTTCGCCAAGGCTGGACGTGTTGCCCGAATTGTCGAGACGGATGATCAGGTCGTTCTTCTTGACGGTCTGGCCGATCTGGACGGCGATCTCCTGCACCACGCCGGCTTCGCTGGCCTGGATGATCTGGGTCTTTGAAGCGGGTATCACCTTGCCGTCGCCGCGCGCGATCTCATCGACCTCGGCGAACGACGCCCAGGCCGTGAAACACACGAACAGCGCTCCGACGATGTAGACGGAGGCCGAGGCGAATAGGGGTGGCCGGTCTTCCCTTGCTAGCATATCCATACGTTCCGGTCAGGCATTTGCCTTCTGCAGCGCCTGGATGACTTGTTCCTTCGGCCCGTCGGCGACGACGCGGCCCTGGTCGATGACGATGAGGCGGTCGGCAAGTTCCAGCATGCTGTAGCGATGGGTCGACACGATCAGCGTCGTGCTGCGGTCGAACGCCACCTTGAGCTGCTTGATCAACTGCCGTTCGGAAGCGAGGTCCATCGAACCTGACGGCTCGTCCAGGAACACGATCTTCGGTTTGGTCAAAAGCAGCCGCGCGATCGCCACCGCCTGCCTTTGCCCGCCCGACAGATTGGTGCCACGCTCGCCGACATTCATGTCGTAGCCGCGCGGATGTCGCGAGACGAAGTCGTCGACGCCGGCGGCTTTCGCCGCGTCGATGATCTCCTCGTCGGTCGCCTCCGGCGCCGCCATGAGGAGGTTCTCCTTGATGGTGCCCGAAAACAGGTCGCCGGCCTGCGCGACGATGCCGACCGCGGCGCGAACCTCCGAGGGGTGGTACTGGCGGATATCGATGCCGTCGAGCAGCAGCTCTCCCGACGTCGGCAGGAAGAGCCGGCCGATCAGCCGGCCCATCGTGGTCTTACCGGAGCCGATGCGGCCGATGATGCCGACCCGTTCACCGGGGCGGACCGCGATGTTGAGCCCGCTCAGAACCTCATTTTCCGTGCCCGGATAGGCAAAGCCGACATTCTTGAAGACCAGCGCGCCGCTGCGGATCGGCCGGTTGACGAAGCCGACCGTGTCGGGCCGGTCCTCCGGCTGCGACATGATCGTGTTGATGATCTTGAGCGACAGCATGGCCTGCCGGAACCGGGCAAGCGTGATGGCGATCTGACCGAGCGGCGCCACGGCGCGGCCGGCGAGCATCACGGCGCCGATGATGGCGCCTGTCGAGACCTGGCCTTCCGAGAACGCATAGGCGCCGGCAACCACGAGGGCGACCGTCACGAATTGCTGGATGGCGCCGGTGATGTTGCCCGCCGCCGCCGAAAGCTCTTTGATTTTTTCCGACGTGTTGGCCGCATTCTTCGAGTGCTCGCCCCATTTGCGCAGCAGGTAGGCTTCGGCGCGCAGCGACTTGATCGTCTCCAGCGTCGAGATGGACTCGACCAGCAGGGCCTGGCGCTGCGACGCCTCGTTCATCGACGCCGCGACCCGCTTGCCGATCCGCCGCTGCGTGATCAGCCCGACAATGACGGAGATGACGAAGGCCAGTGCCGGTATGATCACCAGCCAGCCGCCGATGGCGTAGATCACAGCCAGGAAGACGAAGACGAAGATCGTGTCGATGAAGACGCTGATCGTGTTCGAGGTGAAGAACTCGCGCACGAACTCATATTGCGTGATGCGGTTTGCATATTCGCCCGTCGACCCGGGCCGCGCCGAAAGCGAGGAATTCAGCACTTTCTCGAACAGCAGGTAGGAAATTCGCAGATCCGCCTTGCGGCCGGCATAGTCGATCAGCGACGCCCTGGCCGTCTTGAGAAGCAGGTCGAACAGGATCGCCGCGCCGATGCCGAGCGCCAGTACCCAGAGCGTCGAGATCGCCTTGTTGGGCAGAATGCGGTCGTACACGTTCATGGTGAAGATCGGCGAGGCGATCGCCAGCAGGTTGATGAAGATCGCCGACAGCACCACCTTGGAGTAGGTGCGCCAGAATGCCCCCATGGTGCCGGTCAGCCAATGGCGCCTTTCGATCCGCGCGGCGGTGCCGACCGTCATCTCCTCGGCCTGGTTGGCATAGGTGATCGAGAAGGACGTGCCGCCGCTGATATAGCTTTCGGCGAGTTCCGGCCTGCCGATCGTGGTGCGGCCGTTTTCCTGCGGCGCGGTCAGATATTGCCCGCCCTCCATTTCCGCCAGGAGAGCGATCGGCAACTGGCTGGCGCGAAAGACGATCGCCGGAAGATCGAAGCGGCCGCGCAGGAAATCGCGATGGCTGAAATCCTGAACCTCCAGGCCGATGCGCTCGGCCAGATGGCGGATCTCGTCGGGCCCGATGCGCGTCTCCGAGATCGGCACGCCGGCGAACAGCACCGTTTCCGCGCTCGGCCTGCCGAGATAGGCCGCGACAGCGCAGAAGCAGGCCTTGAAAGCCTCCTTGGGCGATAGGATATGAGGTTGCTGGTTCACGATCCGCCCCGAAGGACCGAAGATCGATACTACATCGGCTACTTTTTCCTAACCGGCGCGAGGATGTCGAACGGCAGATCGTTCTTCTGCTCCGACGACGTGCGCGCATAAGTTTCGGTATCGGCCGTAGCCGGCGCGCCGAATTCCTCACGGGCGTAGGCCGCGGACTGCTTGGCCGGCTGGATGTTGAGCGTCTTCAGCAATTCCCCGGTCGCGGCCAGAAGGCGGTATTCTGCAAACAGCGACGCGTAGGATGATGTGTCGGCCAGTGTCGCGGTGTTGAAGCGCGTGTTCTGGGCATCGAGCACGTCGAGCAGCGAGCGCTGCCCGACCTTGAACTGCTCGCGGTAGGAAGCAACCAGCCTTTCATTGGTGGCTGCCTGCTGGCGCAGCGTCTTTGCCAGTTCCGCCTGGCGGAAGCGGCGGTCCCACGAGGTACGGACGGCTTCCTCGATCTCGCGCAGCACCTGGTGCAGCGCAAGGCGCTGCTCGCTGGTGCGGCGGATCTGTTCCTGTTCGTTGGCCTTGTCGATGCCGCCGCGATAGAGGTTCCAGCGCAGCACCACCCGGGCCTGCAGGTCGCTCGCATCGCCATTGTCGCCGTCGATGTCATACCCGCCCCGGGCAACGCCCTCGGCGGTAATCGTCGGGCCGTATTTCGCCCGCGCTGCGTCGACCAGCGAAGCGGCGGCGTCGATGTCGCTGTTGGCCATATGGACGCGTGGATTGTTCTGCCTGGCGAGCCCGATCGCATCGTCCAGCGACCGCGGCAGGGCGGCTGCGACATCGGCCGGCCGCGAGGCGTTGGTCAGCGGCTTGCCGACATTCTTGAAGAAGCGGATCTTGGCCGCCTCGAGTTCTTCGGTGGCTTCCTGCATCCGCGCCTTGGCCGCATAAAGGCGTTCCTCGGCCTGCTGCCGGTCGGCGTCGTTGAGCGCGCCGCCCGCGATGCCTTGCCTGATGTCGCTGAGGATGGACTGATGGAAGCCGAGGTTCTTCTTGGCTTCGACCACGATCGAAGCCTGCAGCATGTATTCCAGATAGTCCTGGACGACTGCCAGCCCGATGAACTCGGATCGTTCCAGAACCCTGAAGGAAGCCCCATCGACCCGCGAGGCCTGGCGGTTCAGTTCGGCCCGCCTTGCGCCGCTGTCATAAAGCGTCTGCGAGACCGTGAGATCGGCCTCGTTCGGATAGAGGGCTTTGTGATCCTCGTCGAGCGCGCGCCGCGTGTCGTTGTCCAGGCGCCGAACGCCGGTCGATGCTTCCAGATCGACGCTGGGAAGATAAAGGCCTTTGGCCTGCCGCAGCTCGAATTCAATCGCTTCGCGGTTCTCGATCGCCTGTCCAATCTCCGGATTGGATTCCACTGCGACGGCAACGGCTTCTTTGAGTGTCAGTGCGCTGGCGCTACCACAAGCCAGCATCGACACCGTAACAGCAAGCGCAACGCGCCAGCCGACGGTAACTTTACCCGTCCTGGTCATTTCTACCCCGTGACTATCCCCGCGCCATTTTGTTTTTATTGGCGCTTATTTGCCCAAGCCTGCCACCGGAGCCTTCAGCCAGTATCTATCAGATTTTTCGAGGTTGTGAGCATATAATGGATTAGACACGCGCTAAAATTGCGATTTCCGGCATTAGGGTTAAAGCCTGTAGCAAAAATGGCACAGAAACCGGGTGCGCTCGCCAGGACTCTCCCAGTTCAAAGCGGGATGCAATGTCAATGGCCTGAAAGAACGGCGAATCGTGCGGCAGCCATGCACAAGCTCCCGTGAAATCTGCTGCGGCCTTGCAAAGCATGCGCAAGAAATCGCCATTTCAGCCTGGTTTGATTGGCAAACGCGGATCGTTCCCGGTATTGCGGGTGCCGAGCAAACAGCCTTGGATTTTCTTGCATGACCAATATCGCCCTGACCGGGCTTGCCCGCGATCTTGCCCGACGCGCCGCCGAGGGCAGGACGGTGCGGCTCGGTATCATCGGCTCCGGCGAGATGGGGACCGATCTGGTGACGCAGGGCATGCTGATGCCGGGGATTTCGATCGCGGCCATCTCCACGCGCCGTCCGCACACCGCCCGTGAGGCGATCCGCATCGCCTATGGCGACGAGGCGATGGCGGTAGAGGCCGAAACCGCTTCCAAGGTTACCCGGGCGATCGAAGGCGGCAGGATCGCCATCACCTCGAACGAGATGCTGGTCACCAACCCGCTCATCGACGTCGTCATCGACGCCACCGGCAAGCCGGGGGTCGCAGCCGATTTCGACCTGATGGCGATGGAGCATGGCAAGCATCTGGTGATGATGAATGTCGAGGCCGACGTGACCATCGGCTGCTACTTGAAGCAGCAGGCCGATCGGCTGGGTGTCGTCTACTCGGTCGGCGCCGGCGATGAACCTTCGAGCTGCATGGAGCTGATCGAGTTCGCCTCGGCGCTCGGGCTAAGCATCGTCGCGGCCGGCAAGGGCAAGAACAATCCGCTCAACCACGACGCCGTTCCGGATGATTACCGGGAAGAGGCGGCGCGCCGCAACATGAAGCCGCGCATGCTGGTCGAGTTCGTCGATGGCTCGAAGACCATGGTCGAGATGTGCGCCATCGCCAATGCCACCGGCCTGGTCCCGGATGTTCCCGGCATGCACGGCCCCAAGGCCGACCGCGACCAACTAGCCAGGGTGCTGATCCCGAAAGAGGATGGCGGCCTCCTGTCGAGGAAAGGCGTCGTCGACTACACGATCGGCAAGGGGGTGGCGCCTGGCGTTTTCGTCATCGTCGAGGCGACACATCCGCGTGTCGTCGAGCGCATGGACGATCTCCATGTCGGCAAAGGCCCTTATTACGGCCTGTTCCGGCCCTATCACCTGACTTCGCTGGAGGTGCCGCTCACCGCCGCCCGCATCATGCTCTACGGCAAGCCCGACATGGTGCCTCTGCCGAGGCCGGTGGCGGAAGTCTGCGCGGTCGCCAAGCGCGACCTTGCCGCCGGGGAGACCTTCGATGCCATCGGCGAGACCTGCTACCGCTCCTGGACCATGACCGTCACCGACGCCCGCGCCAGTCGCGCCGTCCCGGTCGGCTTGCTCGAAAGCGGCAAGGTGCTGAAGCAGGTGAAGAAGGGCGAGCTGTTGACCGAGGACAATGCCGTGCCGGACCGGACAACGAGGCTCTACGCCCTGCGCCGGCTTCAGGATGACATGCTCTACGGAACGAAGGTTATTTCCCCAGCTCTATCGACCTAAGCCGCGCGGCTTCCACGGCTTCGGTGACGAGCTTCGTCAGGCGGTCGCCGCCCATCAGCACGGCCAAAGCCGCGGCGGTGGTGCCGTTGGGGCTGGTCACCTGCTGGCGCAGCACGCCCGGCTCCTCGTCTGCTTCCGCGGCGAGCGAGGCGGCGCCGAACACGGTCTGCATGGCAAGCAGTTTGGCGGTTTCGGCGGGAAGGCCGGCCTTCTCGGCTGCAACGGTCAGCGCCTCGATGAAGTGGAAGATATAGGCCGGGCCGGAGCCGGAGACGGCCGTCACCGCGTCCATCAGGCCCTCGTCGTCGATCGTCGTCACGACGCCGCTTGCCGAAAGCAGCTCAAGGACGAAGCGGCGGATGTCGTCGGAGACCAGCGGGTTGGAGAATACCACCATCATGCCCTTGCCGATCGCCGCCGGCGTGTTCGGCATGCAGCGGATGACCGGCGCGAGCTCGCCCAGGACTTCCTCGAAAGTGGCGACCGGCGTGCCGGCGGCAATGCTGAGAAAGCTGGTCCTGCCGTCGCCGAAGCGCTTGTATTGCGCCGTCACCTCGCGGATCACCTGCGGCTTCACCGCGATGACGACGAGATCGGGCACGGCGTCGGCCGGGATGGCTGCGGCGTCGGCAGCGGCGCGGCAGCCGAGATGTTCGGCGCGCTGGCGCAATTCGGCATTTGGTTCGACCACGAACACTGCCTGCGGCTCGAGCCTGGCGGATTTTAGCCAGCCCGAGAGCATGGCGTAACCCATATTGCCGCAACCGGCGAGAACGAGCCTGATCGTCATGAAAGCCTCCGAAAAGAAGGCTTCCTTAGACAATTGCAGAGCGCTGGAAAAGTCCAGTGGCGGAAGATCGACAGTCCAGGATTAGAGCATGATCCCGAAAAGTGGGAACCGGTTTTCGGAGAAGATCATGCTTCAACAAAGAACAGATCAGGATGGCGGTTCAACGAAACGTCATCCTGATCTAGTGAGAGAGGCGAACCGGGATCGGCCGCAGCGAGACTTGCCTTAAGCCAAGCACGCCAAGCACGAAGAACAGCCAGACGGGATCGCCGCGATGGAAGAAGAAGCTTTCCAGGAAACCGTTCAGCGCCGTAAACAGCACCACCATCATGAAGAAGTCGCCGAGGAAGATGTTTTCCTTGCGCGCCGGGATGCGCATGTAGTCGCGCAAGGGGGCGATCAGGAAGGTGTAGGCAGCGACGCAGAGCGCCGGGATGCCCATCAGAACCGCGATATCGAGATAGCCGTCATGGCCATGCACGATGGTGCGGATATCCCAGGGCCGGTCGAAGGGCTGGTCCTGGTTGAGCAGCAGCGGCGTCCCCCAAAAACTTTCGTAGCCGTAGCCGGTCCAGGGCTTCTTCGCCAGCATCTCGCCGGCGAACTCCCAAAGCGTCGTGCGTCCGGTATAGGTCAGGTCGGGGAAATAGATTGCCGCCAGATGTTTCACCGGCGCGATGAAGACGATGCCGAGCGTGCCGACGGCGGTCGCGATGATCGCCAGCGCGAACAGGATAGGCGTGCCCAGCCGCATGCCGATGAGGCTCGGCAGCACGACGATCATGATCGAGAACGGGACGAGGCCGGCGGTCGTCTTGGAGCCGGTGTGGAGCATGAACACCATTGCCGCGCAGAAGATGCCGGCGCCCCACCAGCGCTGGCCGCGCCGGAACAGATAGAGTCCGGCGAAGCTGAAACAGGCCATGACCGGCCCGGCGATGTTCTTGTGCGTGAAGACGCCGCGCCATAGGCCTGCGTGCTCCGGCTCCTGCGAGTCGGCGGTGTGCAGCGCTTCGTGCGGGAAGACGATCAGGCCGATATAGGAAAGGCCGATCACCACCACGGCGGTGAAGATGACCACCCTGGCGAAAGAGTCAGCGTCGCGCGGCAGCACCAGGATCGTCGCCATGGTGATGATGCCGATCATGGTGAAGGAGGCGGCGCGCATCGCCGCGGGCGGATCGGTGGCAAGCACCACCGACAGGAAGAAGAAGCCCAGCATCAGCGCCCAGGATGGGCTCACCAGCGAGCGCACCACGCGCGGATCGGCGAAGGCGAGCAGCGAGAAGGTGGAGACCGCGCCGAGCGAGCCGAAGCCGAGCTGGTTGACGATGTCGCCGCCGTCGCCGGTCAGTTCCGCGCCTGCCGGCTGGAAGGGCCGGAACGAGACCATGATGACGGTGAACAAGAGCGCGGCAATACCCGTCGCCACACCTTCCCTTGTGAAGGCGGCGCTGAGCGGCGCGCGCTCAATTCTTCTCAGGCTGCCGGTACTGCTCATTGGCATATCCGAATTCGGCGAGCACCCGGCCGAGCGCGACATAGACCGGATAGAGGCTCGTCGTCAGCGAGCCGGTGCGCGCCAGCCGAACGGCGCCGCGCAGCGGCGAGGCTGCAAGCAGCGCCAGGCTTTTGAGGAAAATTTTCGCGCCGGCAAACGGCGTGCCGGCCCGCTTCTTCTTTTCGACAAGCGTCGAGATCACGCCGTTGCGCAGGCTGCGGGCGCGGATCCAGTCGGCCTCGACGCGCCTGGCCGGCACGGTCTCGTTGACCTTTGCCTCGGCGCACCAGCCGAGAACGAAGCCTTTCTGCGCGGACCGGCTGAGAAAGTCGGAATCGCCGCCGCCCATGAAATTGAACCTGAGGTCGAGGAAGGGTGGTCCCATGGCCGAGAGCACGTTGCGCCCCACCAGCAGGTTGCCGGATGAATAAAGTGCCGGCACGCGGCCCGTTTCCCGGTAGGGCGGTGCGAACACCGGGTGCTCGGCCCATCGGGCATGCGAGGCGTCGGCAAAGATGGGTACCTGCGGGCCGCCGACAATGTCAGCGCCAAGGGCCTCGGCGGCTTTGCACATGCGCTCCAGCCAGTCTGGCTCGGCGATCTCGTCGTCATCGATGACCAGCAGGTGGCGAAAATTGGGAAACTGCAGGATCGCCGTCTGCCAGCCGGCATTGTAGGCGCTGCAATTGCCGCGCTCATGCGCGATGATGACCAGGCCGGGTATCTCGCCGCGTTCGAACAGCGGCAGCACCGCGGCAGCGCCCTCGCGCGCTTCGGCCTCGTTTTCCATGACGATGACGGCGAAGCGCCGGTCGGTCCGCTGCGCCTTGAGCGAAGCCAGCGTTTCCAGCACCTGCTGCGGCCGCTTGAAGGTCGGCAGCGTCACGACCGCTTCGACGCTCTCGGCGGCGAGTCCCGGCGACCGTCCCGCGATCGATACAGAAGCGTCGGACGGCAAAGGGATCATCCGTTTCCAGCAGCGTGGGTTTGAGCCTCGATAGCATCGCGGTGATAACGTTTCGTTAATCACCTTCTCGCCCGTCTGTCGGAAAAATCGGGTTCTCGGCCTTTGACAATGCCATTTAATCAAGGCTTCACCGCGTTTTGCTACCGGATGCAGCCAAGGATAGGTGAGATGCATCTGCTGTTTGCCACATCGATCGTGCCTGATGGCGCTCTCGCCTCGGGCTACGAGATTGCCAATGCCGCGATCATCGACGCGCTGCGGCGCGCCGGCGTGCGCGTGACGGTGATCGGCTTCATCTGGCCGGGAAAGACCCCGTCCGATCCGCAAAACACCGTCGTGCTCGACGCCGTCGAAGTTCGCACCGAAAGCGCTCCGCCGCTGCAAAAGCTTGCCTGGCTGGGCAAGGCGGTTCTCTCTGGCCTTACCTTCTCCTCGGTCAAGCTGCGCGTCGTTTCCGACGCGCAAGTCCGCGCCGCCATCGATCGCGCCGGTCCTTTCGACGGCTATGTGCTGAACTCGGTGCAGTTCGCCGGCGCCTTTGAAAAGGTGCTCACCGACCGTCCATTCGTCTTCGTCGCGCACAATGTCGAGCATCGCTCGGCTGAGGAAAATGCGGCCGCGGCCGGCAGCGTGCTTCAGCGCTGGATGTTCCGCCGCGAAGCCAGGCTCCTCAAGGTCATGGAGGAGCGCCTGTGCGGCGACGCCCGCTTTGTTTTCACGCTGGCTGAGGAAGACCGCGCGGCACTTGGCGTTGCCTCCGACGGACGCTCGGCGGTGCTGCCGCTGGTGATCCGCGCGCAGGCGCCGACAAGCAAGGCGAAGCGCCATATCGATTGCGACGCGGCGCTGATCGGCACCTGGACCTGGCAGCCCAACCGCATCGGGCTCGACTGGTTCCTGACGAAGGTCGTGCCGCATCTGAAGCCGGATTTCCGCATCAGGATCGCGGGCAACCTGCCTTCCGGCGTCAGCTCGCCGCATCCCGGCGTCTCCTTCGTCGGCAGGGTTCCGGATGCGCAGGCCTTCGTGCGCAGCGCTGCCGTCATTCCCTTGATCAGCACCGCCGGCAGCGGGGTGCAGCTGAAGACCATCGAGACCTTCGAGCTCGGCCTGCCGTCCGTCGCCACCAGCCGCTCGCTGCGCGGCATCGGCTATCGACCCGACAATTGCATCGTGACCGACGATCCGATTGCTTTCGCGGCGGCGCTGCAGGCGGCAGCGGCCAATCTCCGGGACGTCGATGGCAGCGCCTTCCACCGCCGCCAGTTGAAGGCGCTCGACGCCGCGATCGGCCTTGGTCTGGAGAAGCTCGGCGCCGTCTTGCAGGAGGCCGCCGCATGAACATGCACAGCGCGCGCGCCGCCTTCGGCTTCGATATCTTGAAGACCATTTTGGGCATTCCGGTGCTGGCCATAGGCTGGGACGAGGCCATCGCTCTGCTCACAAGGCTGATCGACGAGCGTCGCTTCACCAAGGTGAGCTTCCTCAACGCCCACAACGCCAACCTTGCCTGCACCGACCCGGTATTTGCCGAGGCGCTGGAAAACTTCCTCATCCTGCCCGACGGGGTCGGCGTCGACATGGCGGCAAAGCTGCTTTACGGCGCGCCTTTCCCCAGCAATCTCAACGGTACAGATTTCATTCCGGCCTTCCTGCAGGCCTCGTCGCATCCGCTGACGGTGGCGCTGCTCGGCACGACGCGCGCCAATGCCGAAGCCGCATCCGCGAAGCTCTCGACGCTCGCCATGCAGCACAAATTCGTCGTCGTCCATGACGGCTTCTTCTCCGCCGCCGAGGAGCCGGCGATCCTCGAGCGCATCGCCAGGCTTCGGCCGGATGTCCTGCTCGTCGCCATGGGCGTGCCGCGCCAGGAATTGTGGATCGAGCGCCACATCGACAGCCGCCATTGCACGCTGCCGGTGGCCGTCGGCGCGCTGCTCGATTTCATGAGCGGCTCGGTGCCGCGCGCGCCGCTATGGCTGCGCCGGCTGCGGGTCGAATGGCTGTTCCGCCTGTGGATCGAACCCGGCCGACTGTGGCGCCGCTATATCGTCGGCAATCCGCTCTTTCTGTGGCGCGTCGTTAGGCAGAAGCTGTCGCTCGGCCCGCGACGGCTGGAGGCGCGCCGGTGAACAGCCGCTTCGTGCCGGATACCGCCACCGCTATAGAACCGCTGCCGCGTGCTCCTCTGGCAGCGATCGTCACCGCGAGCTATGCCCCCGATCTCGAGCGCTGCCGGTTGTTGTGCGAAACTATCGACCGCCACGTCACCGGCATGGCGCATCATTACATCCTCACCGACCATCGCGACGTCGCGCTGTTTCGCCAGCTGGAAGGCAGCCGCCGCAGCGTTGTCGATGAGCGGGACCTGTTGCCGCGCTGGCTGCATGTCTTCGACGATCCGCTGAGCGGCTTTCGCCGCCGCGTCTGGCTGAGCCTCAAAACGCAGCCGCTGCGCGGCTGGCATGTGCAGCAGCTGCGCCGCATCGCCATTGCCGGGCAGGCAAGCGAAGACGTGCTGGTCTTCTGCGATTCCGACGTTGCCTTCCTGAAGCCGTTCGACACCGGCGCCTTCTGGCGCGACGGCAAGGTGCGGCTGTTCCGGCGCGACGGCGTGCTGTCGAACGATGGCCACGACGAGCATCGCATCTGGTCGCGCAACGCTGGCGCCGCGCTCGGCATCGATCCCGCCAATGCGTCGAGCCACGACTATATCTCGACGCTGATCGCCTGGCGCCGCGAGACGGTCAACGCGATGTGCGAGCGCATCGAGAAGGTGCATGGCCGCGACTGGGTCAGCGTCGTCGGCTCGGCGCGCCGGTTCTCCGAATGCATGATCTATGGTCGCTACATCGACGACGTGCTTCAAGGCGCAGGCCATTTCCACGGTTCGGAGGAGTTCTGCCGCGTCCACTGGAATGGCGAGCCGCTCTCGGATGACGAGTTCCGCCGCTTCGTCGACACCATGGCGCCGGAACAGGTGGCGATCGGGATGCAATCCTTCATCGGCACCGATATCGGCCGCATCCGCCGCCTGATCGGTCTTTCCGCGTAAGGCTCAGATGGCTTTGGCCGGCCGGCGCATCGCTGAATAAGTCAGCAGCATCGAGGCGAGGTAAAGCAGCAAAAAGACGATGTTGAGCGACAACACCAGGTTGGGCGTGTCGGGGATCGTCGTCAGCACATAGATCAAGAGCACTGCCTTCAATCCGGCGAGCAGACCGAGATTGATTGCCCTGACCGCCGTCTGGCCGCGCGCGAAGAGAAGCTCGGCCTGGTATTCGACGAGGTTGCGCAGCCCCGGCACGCAGACAGCCAGCGCGACCAGTGGCGCTGCCTCCGCGACATTCTTGCCGAGCGCGTTCGGAAAGTAGTGCAGGATTATGCCGAGCGATGCCAGCGCCAGCGTCGAGACCAGGAACACGCCGCCTTCGATGCCGCTCTTGACCGCCAGCCGCGACAACAACTCCGGCGCTCGCATCATGCGCTGCACCAGCATCATCGAGAAGGTGCGGATCGGGATCGCGGTGAGATCGACCAGCCGCATGATGATGGAGTAGATGCCGGCGAGATGCGGTCCGCCGATAGACAGCACCAGGAGCTTGTCGAACTCCATCTGCAGATAGAACAGCACTTCGGATCCGGCGACATAGATGGAATCGGCGAGCCGCCTGAAATAGAGTTCGGCGCGCAGCCGCAGCCGCTGGCGCGGATAGAAGAAGACGGAGGCGACGACGAGCGAGGCGGCGTTGGCGCCGATGTAGAACAGCGACCAGACGCCGATCGTATGCTGCGCGGCAAGCATGAACAGGATCGCGCCGACTGCCCTGAGCGCCGTCGCCAGGATGGCGAGCATCGCCGCGCGCCCAAACTTGCCGAGCCCGTTGTTGACGATCAGCGCCACTTCGACCGGCCGCCACAACAGCGCCTCGGCGAAGACGACCGCGGCGAAGGCCGATAGCGGCACGGTGCCGGCGAAGAAGATCAGGTAGACGACGTAGGACGCAGCGGCGAGGAACGGCAGCGATAAGGCGCCGAGAAGCAGGAACCCGGCGGTGAAGGTGCCGATCAGGTTGGGGCGGATCGTGGCGGTGCGGTATAGCGCCGAGATGAAGCCGAAGGCGAGTATGCGCGACAGCATGATGCCGGCGGCCGAGGCGGTCGCGAACATGCCGAACTCGGCGATCGAAAGCGTGTTGGCCAAAGCGATGAAATAGGCGAGCGAGAACACCAGCCGGCCGCCGGCGCCGCTGATCGCCGAAAAATAGTCGAATACCAGTTTCCGGCGGGTGGCCACGAAGTGGCCGATCCGCGCGAAGCTCCGCCCTTGAGGCATGTCGCTGGCCTGGGTCATATCGGGGGCGATAGATAGGCTGGAAAACTTAACGCGGCGTTCTGGCGCCCGTCCCGACGGCGCTGAAATGCCGTGAACAAAGGTGAAAACTGTGCCAGCCGGGGCGCAAAATTAACCGTTTGTTTCCTATGCCTGTTTAGCGTGGCTTAACGATTGGCCGATCCGCGTGCCCAAGCCGCCAGAGAGCAAGTTCCAGGACAATGGTCGACAGGGATAACCGTGATGACTGGAGGCGCGAGCGTTCTCTGCTCGCGCTCGGCCAAGCCATGCGTGGCGACGACAACACGGTTTCAGTCGGCGGCCGGGGCAATTCCTCCTGGCGCGAGGACGCAGCCGCGCGCCATCGCGCCGCGCGTTCCGAGCGCGAAGAAAAGCTGAATCCGCGCCCCGGCGATACCGAAGGATTTGGCCCCGATCAGGTGCAAGCGGAATCGGAGCCGGTCGAAACCGAGTATGACTGGCACGCAAGAAATCGGTCCGCTTCATCCGGGCCGTTCTATGAATCCCCGTCGGAGAGCCATCAGCCGCAAGCCGCTCCCGAACCTCATGCGGGCCGGCCGCCGGCCGGCGGCGATATCGAGGAATGGAAACCGCTGATCGACCCGATGCAGGTCATTCACGGTATCACGCGATCCAAGGCGCTGATCCTGTCGACGACCATTCTTGGTGCCGCGCTCGGCGTTGCCATCGCGTTGTCGACACCAAAGAAATATGAAGCCACCACCGACGTCATCGTCGACCCGCGCGACCTCAAGCTCACCGATCGCGACCTGACGCAGAACGTGGTCGCCTCGGATGCGACGCTCGCCATCGTCGAGAATCAGGTCCGCATCCTGACCTCGGGAACCGTCCTCAACAAGGTCGTCACCGACCTCAACCTCACCAACGACCCTGAATTCAACGGCCAGGGCGAGGGCGGCTTTGGCCTGATGTCGACACTCCGCTCGCTCCTGTCGCGGCAGGATGCGGGCGCCGCCGATGAGGCGCGTAAGCGCGCGCTGGCGGTCGGCAATCTGTATGAAAGCCTCGACGTCGAGCGTGGCGGCAAGACCTTCGTGGTCTCGGTCAGCGCCACGACGCAGAACGCGGAGAAATCCGCCCTGATCGCCAACACCATGGTCAAGGCCTTCAGGCAGATATCCAGTGAGATCCAGTCCAGCACGGCGGGCCGCGCCAATGACGAGCTCACCGCCAGGCTCGACGAATTGCGCAAGGGCGTCGAGACCGCCGAGCGCAACGTCGAGGATTTCAGAGCGACGCACGATCTTGTCGATGCGCAGGGCCACCTGATCAGCGACGACCAGATGCTCAAGCTCAACGAGCAGCTTTCCGTCGCCCGCGCCCGCACTCTCGAGCTCAATGCCCGCGCCGCCTCGGCACGCTCGCTGAACGTCAATTCGGTCCTCAGCGGCACTTTGCCGGAAGAGATCAACTCCAACATCATGAGCGAGCTGCGCTCGCAATACGCGGCGCTGAAGCAGGAAGCCGACCGCGCCGAGGTCAAGCTCGGACCGCGGCATCCGGAAATCGGGGCGCTCAACGCCCAGCTCGCCGGCGCGCGTGAGCGCATTGGCGCCGAGCTGCAGCGCATCGCGTCCTCGCTGCAGGTCGACCTGAAGCGCTCCGTCCAGCTCGAGCAGGACCTGTCGTCGCGCCTGGCGCAAGCCAAGGTGCAGAGCGGCGACGTCAACAACAATCTGGTCTCGCTGCGCGAGCTGGAGCGCGAGGCCGCCGCCAAGCGTTCGGTCTACGAGCAGTTCCTGCTGCGCGCCAAGGAAACCGGCGAGCAGAAGGATATCAACACCGCCAACATCAGCGTCATTTCGGATGCCTATGCGCCACTGCAGGCCAAGGGGCCGTCGCGCGCGGTGATGGCCTTGGCAGGCCTGTTCGCCGGCCTGTTCGCCGGCATCGGCCTCGGCGGGCTGCGCGGCGTCTATGCAAGCCTGCGCGAGACGGCCGACAACCGCTCGCGGCGGAGGGTCGATGAGCGTGGTCCCATGGTGGAGAGCAATTCCAACCGGGCCGCTCCGCCGCCGGCGCCGCCGCCGCTCGTGACGCCGCCGGCTCCACCTGTTGCTCCGCCTCCGGTTCGGTCATTCAAGCCGCCGCCAGCTCCGTCATTCGCGCCGCACCCAGCGGCGGCATCTTACACGCCGCCCCCAGCCGCTTCGCTTAAGCCGCCGCCTGCCTCACCCTCGGCCCCTCCGCCGGTATCGGCCGCCGCGCCGGCTCCGGCGCAATCCGTCACGCCGCCACCGACGCCCGACAACGACGCCGGCCGTGCGGGACTCTTCGGCTCGCTGGCCTCGGCGGTTCGCTATCTCATGCGGCGCGAGCCGGCTGAAATGGTCGATCTGGACTCTGTCCCGCCCGAAAGCGCCTGGCGCGCGCCTGAACGTGAAGAGCGCCATACCGGGGCCGAGACACAGGCGCGGGAGAATTTCCGGCCGCCATACGAGCAGGGCTATTCCTATTCATATCGGCCGGACCATGGCCGGACCGATCCGTACGAGGATCATCATTCGGCATCGCCCGCCTCTTACGATCAGCAATCTCCTGCCAGTGGCGAGATTCGCCAGCCAGCCGCCGACCAGCAGGGCGAGATCGACGAGATCCGCGCTAGCCTGCGCGAATTCCGCGAGGCGGTGCGCGAGCTGACCGAAAGCCGCGCGCGCCGCTATTTCTAAAGCGCCCGCATTTCCAGATCGCCCGTGTTTCTAAACCGCTTGCGGTTCGATAAAAGCAGCCGGTTTCGGGTTTACGGCATCCGACGACGCTTTGACGGGATTGCCTTGTCGAATTTTCGTGAAAATGCCGCGCTGCATTTCGGCCGACTTCGCCCTGCGTCGGCGGATCGGGATGCGGGAGTGAGGCATGGGGCACGCATCGATGCGGCCTCAAAACGGAGAGTTCGTGATGACCGAAGTGATCGACGGAAAGCGTGTCGCCGAGGATGTGGTTTCGAAGGTCAAGGCGCTGACGTCGGAGCTTTCGGGCAAAGGCGCCACCAAGCCCGGCCTTGCGGTGGTGATCGTCGGCGAGGATCCGGCAAGCCAGGTCTATGTCGCCTCGAAATCGCGCACCGCCAAGGAATGCGGCTTCCATTCGCTCCAGCACACGCTGCCGGCCGACACCACCGAGGAACAATTGCTGAAGATCATCGGCGACTTGAATGCCGATAACTCGATCCACGGCATCCTCGTTCAACTGCCGCTTCCCGGCCATATCGACGCCGGCAAGGTGATCCAGACGATCGCGCCGGAAAAGGATGTCGACGGCTTCCACTTCATCAACGTTGGCAAGCTCGGCACCGGCGAGCTCGAGACCGCATTCGTGCCCTGCACGCCGGCCGGCTCCATGCTTTTGATCGAGCGCGTGCGCGGCAAGGACCTGTCAGGCCTCAACGCCGTCGTCGTCGGCCGCTCCAACATCGTTGGCAAGCCGATGGCCAATCTGCTGCTCGCCGCCAACTGCACGGTGACCATTGCCCACAGCCGCACCAAGGATCTGCCGGCGCTTGCCCGCACCGCCGACATCCTGGTGGCCGCCGTCGGTCGCCCGGAAATGGTAAAGGGCGACTGGGTGAAGCCCGGCGCGACCGTCATCGACGTCGGCATCAACCGCATCCCAGCGCCCGAGAAGGGCGAAGGCAAGAGCCGCCTGGTCGGAGACGTCGCCTATGCCGAGGCGGCCAAGCTCGCGGGCGCCATCACGCCGGTGCCGGGCGGCGTCGGGCCGATGACCATTGCCATGCTGATGGCGAACACTGTAGCTTCCGCCTACCTCGCGGCCGGACTGAAGCGGCCGTCCTTCTGATTTGAGAAAGCCTTGGCGTTGCCGAACCTGACTGTTCCCCAGCATTTTGCAGCCAAGTGGAACCACTTGGCGTTGCACAAATGCGGCTGAAATAAAGGGACAGAGCAGGATGCCCCACTCGACCCAGTCGCATCCCGCTCTCGAGCGGCCGATCACGAACGATCCCGTTCAGGGCGGCCGCCAGTTCGGCTTCCTCTTGGTCGACAAATTCTCGATGTTCTCGCTGGCCGCGGCCATCGACTGCTTCCGTTCGGCGAACCGCCTGCTCGGCCGCGACTTCTATGGCTGGACGACGATTTCGGCCGATGGCGACGCGGTCATGGCCTCCAACGGCCTGCCGCTGAAGATCGACTATTCCGTCGCCGACATGCCGCCGGTCGACATCCTGTTCGTCTCGGTAGGGCTCACCACCGAATTCCCCGGCAAGAGCAAGGTGCTGGCGGCGCTGCGCAGCTGGGGCCGGCGCGGCAATGCGCTGGGCGCGCTGTCGGTCGGCTCTTATCTGCTGGCCGAAGCCGGGCAGCTCGACGGCTATCGCTGCACCATCCATTGGGAGAACCGCGCCGGATTCATGGAGCGCTTTCCCGACATCAACTGCACCGGCAATGTCTTCGAGATCGACCGCAAGCGCTACACCTGCGCCGGCGGCACCACCTCGATCGACCTGATGCTGGAGATCGTGCGCGGCGATTTCGGCTCCAACCTTGCCAATGGCGTCGCCAATCAGTTCCAGCACGAGCGCATCCGCTCGGCAGGCGACCGCCAGCGCGTGGGACCGGAGCGCGATCTCACCGGCAAGTCGGAAAAGCTCAGGCGTATCGTCGAATTGATGGCCGACCATCTCGACGAGCCACTGTCGGCGGTGCAACTCGCCAAGTCGGCCGGCCTTTCGGTTCGCCAGGTCGAGCGCCTGTTTCTGCGTCACCTCAGCGTGACGCCCGGCCGCTACTATATGCGGCTGCGGCTCGAACGCGCGCGCGAGTTGCTGCGCCAGACCAACATGCCGATCCTCGACGTGGCGATCGCCACGGGCTTCACCTCGCATTCCTATTTCGCGCAGAGCTACCGGCTGCAGTTCGGTCGCCCGCCCTCGGAAGAGCGGCGCACCACCTACTAGAGCGACCGCCCTTCATTCTCGGGCGGGCTTGTCTCCAGGGGCCGCGTCAAATAGCCTTCGCAGCGCGGACGAGGGTTGTTCTCAGGAGATTTTGATGGCGGGACTGATGCGGAGCGCCGCTGCGGCGATCCTCCTTTTTTCGATGACCAGCTTTGGCTTTGCCGCCAACAAGGTCATCATCATCCTCGATGCGTCGGGCTCGATGTGGGCCCAGATCGACGGCAAGCCGAAGCTGGAGATCGCGCGTGAATCGCTGCGCACCGTGCTGCAGTCGGTTCCGGCCGACGACGAAATCGGCTTCATGGCCTATGGCCATCGCACCAAGGGCAGCTGTGACGACATCGAGTTGATCGTGCCGCCGCAGGCCGGCTCCGCCAGCGCTATTTCGGCGGCGGCCGACAGCATGAAATTCCTGGGCAAGACGCCACTCACGGCCGCCGTGAAGCAGGCCGCCGAGGCGCTGAAGTACACCGAGGACAAGGCAACCGTGGTGCTGATCACCGACGGGCTTGAGACCTGCGGCGGCGATCCTTGCGCACTCGGCAAGGAGCTGAAGCAAAGCGGCGTCGACTTCACCGCCGATGTCGTCGGCTTCGGGCTGACCGCCGACGAGGGCAAGCAGATCGCCTGCCTCGCCGAAAACACCGGCGGCAAATACATCCAGGCCTCGGACGAGAAGGCGCTTCAGGAAGCGCTGGTCGAGACCGTTGCGGCTCCCGCGCCGGCTCCCGAACCGGCGCCGACTCCCGCTCCCGAGCCGGCCAAGCCTGAATTCAATTTCACACCGAGCGTGGTCATGGCCGAGGGTGGCGATCCGATCACCGATGGCAATGCCTGGGAGATTTACAAAGCCGCGGCCGACGGCACGCGCGGCGACCAAGTCACGACCGAGTATGGCGTGCTCAAGACCAATCTCGAGCCGGGCGACTACATCGTCGTCGGCCGCGACGACGAGGCAAGGAGCGAGCAGAAGATCAAGATAGAGGCTGGCAAGACCTACAGCCCGCTGTTCACGCTGAACGCCGGAACTTTGGTCATCCACCCGCATGCCAGCCAGGGCTCGGAGATCAGCGGCGAAGCGCGTGTCGACTTCGCCTATCCGGGCGGCAGCACCACGCACTATGGCGACACCAAGGCCACGGTACCCGCCGGCGAGCAGAGGGTGACGGTGCAGATCGGTGCCGGCACCGTGACCGAAACCATCCAGCTTGCCGCCGGACAGACCGTCGAGAAGGACATCGTCGTCGGCGTCGGCCATGCCGTGCTCAATGCCTACTATACCGTCGGCGGCGACAAGGCCGACAATTCCGGCATCGGCTTCGAGATCGTCAAGGCGAAGAAGAAGATCGACGGCTCGCGTGAAAGCGTGGAGCACTCCTATGGTCCGGACAGCAAGTTCTGGCTGCCGCCGGATGACTATGTCGCGCTCACCACGCTCGATCTTGCCGTCGTGGAACAGCCCTTCAGCATCAAGGCCGGCGACAATCAGGACGTGAAGGTGGCTCTCGGCGCCGGCGTGCTGGCGATGTCGGCACCCGGCGCCTATTCGATCGAGGTGTTCTCGTCGAAGAAGGACATGGAAGGCAAGCGCAAGTCGCTCGGCCTGACCTATGGCGATGGCTGGCAGCAGACGATCCCGGCCGGCGACTATGTCGTCGTGCGGCACATGTCGGCTGAAGGCCAGGAGAAGGAAGTGCCGGTGACGATCAAGGCCGGCGAGCGGACCGAGATCACCGTGCAGTAGGTCTGCGGTTAGCGAACGAAACGAAAAGGGCGGCTCCGAGCCGCCCTTTTGGTAAGGCGCATTGGGGAAGAGATCAGGGGGAAGAGGTCAGGCGTTCGCGAATGCCGCCGCGCCATGATCGGCTCGCCCGACCAACTGCCGGAATCCCGCGAACAACTCGCGCCCGAATCCGAACTCATTGCCGATGAGGTCGGCTTCCGCCGTGCGGCGCAGCGCGAACTCCGTCCCCGGCACCAGCACCTCCAGCGTGCCGGCATCCGCATCGAGGCGGATGATGTCGCCGTCATGGATCCTGGCGATCGGCCCGTCCTCGACCGCCTCCGGCGTCACATGGATCGCCGCCGGCACCTTGCCGGAAGCACCCGACATGCGCCCGTCGGTCACCAGCGCCACGCGCTGGCCGCGATCCTGCAGGATGCCGAGCACAGTAGTCAGCTTGTGCAGTTCCGGCATGCCGTTGGCCTTCGGCCCCTGAAAGCGGATCACGGCGACGAAGTCGCCGGTAAGCTGGCCGGCCTTGAAAGCATCATTCAGGCCCTGCTGGCTGTCGAACACCTTGGCCGGCGCCTCGATGACGCGCCGTTCGGGCTTGACCGCGGAGGTCTTGATCACGGCATGGCCGAGATTGCCCGAAAGCACCTTCAGTCCGCCGGTCGGCTGGAACGCTTTCTTGACCGGCGCAAGCACCTTCTCGTCGCCGCTGTTGAGCGGCGCCGCTTCGCGCAGCACGCTGCCGTCGTCGCCAAGCCTCGCCTCGACCGCGTAGGGCCGCAGCCCTTCGCCCCACACCGTCTGCACATCTTCGTGCAACAGGCCTTCGTCGAGCAATTCGCGGATCAGGAAGCCGAGCCCGCCTGCCGCGTGGAAGTGGTTCACGTCGGCAAGCCCGTTCGGGTAGACGCGTGCGAGCAGCGGCACGGCCTCCGACAGGTCGGAAATGTCCTGCCAGGTGAGCGCAATGCCGGCGGCGGCGGCCATGGCGATGAGGTGGATCGTATGGTTGGTCGAGCCGCCGGTGGCATGCAGGCCGACGACGCCGTTGACGATCGAGCGCTCGTCGATCATGCGCCCGACCGGCGTATAGGCGTTGCCGAGCGCGGTGATCGCCAGCGCGCGCTTCGCCGCTTCCCTGGTCAGCGCGTCGCGCAGCGGCGTGCCCGGATTGACGAAGGAGGCGCCGGGCGTATGCAGGCCCATGATCTCCATCAGCATCTGGTTGGAATTGGCGGTGCCGTAGAAGGTGCAGGTGCCCGGCCCGTGATAAGACTTGGACTCCGCCTCAAGTAGTTCGGCGCGGCCGACCTTGCCTTCGGCATAGAGCTGGCGGACCTTGGCCTTCTCGTCATTCGCGAGGCCGGTCGTCATCGGCCCGGCCGGGACGAAGACGGCAGGCAAATGCCCGAAGGTGAGTGCCGCGATCACCAGCCCGGGCACGATCTTGTCGCAGACGCCGAGGAAGACGGCCGCGTCGAACATGTTGTGCGACAGGCCGATCGCCGCCGCCATGGCGATCACGTCGCGCGAGAACAGCGAAAGCTCCATGCCGGGCTGGCCTTGGGTGACGCCGTCGCACATCGCCGGCACGCCTCCCGCGACCTGAGCGATGCCGCCCGCTTCCCGCGCTGCTTCCTTGATCAGCGCCGGGAACGTCTCGAAGGGCTGATGTGCCGACAGCATGTCATTGTAGGAGGTGATGATGCCGAGGTTCGGCACGCGGTCGCCCCCGAGCGCGATCTTTTCGGACGGGCTGCACACGGCAAAGCCATGGGCGAGATTGCCACAGCCCAGCACCGCGCGGTTTGCGGTGCGGCTGGAAGCCCCCGCGATACGGCCGAGATAGGCTTCGCGGCCGGCTTTCGAACGGTGGCGGATGCGTTCCGTGATGGCTTCGATATCGCGTCTGGCTGTCATGCTCCGTCCTTTCGAGCCCGGCGACGTCCTCCCTTTGTCACCGGACTGTCCTCATCTGAAATCAGGGTGCCCAGAACACCTCTATCCGTCTCGGCGCCGCCTCGAGCACTCTGCGGATGGGCTTTTTCGCGCCGGGACCAATCGCGCCGTTGAACGCGGCGCGCTTGTCCTCGCCTTCGATATGGAGCGCGACGAAACCGGCGGCGATGATGCGCGCCATCGACAGCGTGAGCCGCGGCTCGCCGCCGCTCTGCGCATGCACCGGCAGCACGATCCGCTGCGAGGCCGGGTCGAGCAAGTCCTCGAGATTGCCGGCATCCGGGAAGAAGGATGCCGTATGGCCGTCGGCGCCCATGCCGAGGATCACCACGTCGAGCGGCCAGGGCAGCGATCTGAGCGCCTCGCTGTCCTTTGCCGCCGCATCCTCAATGCTTGCCGCCTCATGATAGAGCGGTACGAAGCGCGCCGCGGCGGCCTTGTTCTGGAGCAGGTTCGCCGCCACCAGCCCGGCATTCGAGCGCGGCGAGGACGGCGGCACGAAACGCTCGTCGACCAGCGTCACGGTGACCTTGTCCCAGGTGATGCGCGTGGTCGACAGCACGGCGAACAATTTCGCCGGCGTGGTGCCGCCGGACACCGCGAGCAGCGCCGTGCCGCGTTCCGCGACGGCGCTGGTTAACCGGTCGGCAATCTGTCCGGCCAGCGCCGTCGCCAGGTCCTGTCGGTCGGCAAAGCCGTTCCAGCCGTAGCGGACTTGGCTCAATTGCTCTCGTGCCATGTCCGTCCGTCACGTTCGATAAGAGCGATCGAGGCCGACGGCCCCCAGGTTCCGGCCGTATAGCCCTGCGCCTCCTGCCTGGCGCTCTCCCAGGCATTCTGGATCGGGTCGATCCATTTCCAGGCCGCCTCGACTTCGTCGCGGCGCATGAACAGCGTCTGATTGCCGCGCACCACATCCATGATCAGCCGCTCGTAAGCGTCCGGCGCACGGCCTTGGAAGGACTGCGCGAAGCTCATGTCGAGCGAGATCTGCCGCAGCCGCATGCCGCCCGGCCCCGGATCCTTGATCATGATGAACTGCTTCACCCCCTCGTCCGGCTGCAGGCGGATGACCAACTGGTTGGGGAAGATCGGCCCGGCGCTGTCGCCGAATATGGAATAGGGGATCGGCTTGAACTCGATGACAATTTCCGAGACGCGGGTGGCGAGCCGCTTGCCGGTCCTCAGATAGAAGGGAACGCCGGCCCAGCGCCAGTTGCCGATCTCGGCCTTTACAGCGACGAAGGTCTCGGTGTTGCTGTCCTTGCCGAGCTCCTCGACATAGCCCTTGACCGGCCCGCCGGCCGAAGCGCCGGCTCGATACTGGCCGCGCACCGTGTGCTTCGGCGCCTCGTTGCCGTTGATGCGCTTCAGCGCCCGCAGCACCTTCAGCTTCTCGTCGCGCACCGCATCCGCGTCCATCGACGACGGCGTTTCCATCGCCACCAGGCAGAGCAGCTGCAGAATGTGGTTCTGCACCATATCGCGCAACGCGCCTGCCTTATCGTAGTAGGTGACGCGATCCTCGAGACCAACAGTCTCGGCGACCGTGATCTGAACATGGTCGATCTGGGCGGAGTTCCACAGCGGCTCGTAGAGCGCGTTGGCAAAGCGCAGCGCCATCAGGTTCTGCACCGTTTCCTTGCCGAGATAGTGGTCGATGCGGAAGATCTGGCTTTCGTGGAAATCGTCACCGACCGCGTCATTGAGCGCCCGCGCCGAGGTCAGATCGCGGCCGATCGGCTTTTCCAGCACGATGCGCGAGTTCGGCGTGATCAGCTTGTGCTCCTTGAGCTGGTGCGAAATGTCGCCGAACAGCGCCGGCGCCACCGCAAGGTAGAAGGCGCGGATGCAGTCGCTGTCGCCGATTGCCTTCTTCAACTTATCGAAGCCGGCGCCAGTCGTGGCGTCCGCCGACACGTAGGAGAGCCTTGCCAGGAATATCTCCAGCTCCTTCGGATCGATATCGGCAGGTTTCACGTGGTCTGATATCGCCTTCTTGGCGAAGGTCTGGAATTCGGCATCGGTCATTTTGGCGCGCGAGGTGCCGATGATGCGCGTCGGCTCGGAGAACTGGTGACCGCACTGGCGATAGTAGAGCGACGGCAGGAGTTTGCGTTCCGACAGGTCGCCGGTGCCGCCGAAGATGATGAAATCGAAAGGATCGACAGGGATGATCTGGCTGGTCATGGTCAGTCCGATTTGATGCCTACGCCGGCAGCATGGTTGGTATATTCTAATCGATTAAATTTTCCAGTGCCATGGTGTCACAGGCAGGACCAATCGCTTGCTGTTGCATCGGCCTACCTGTTTGCGGACACTTGCGCCGCCGATCGGCCTGTCGGCAAAGCCATGGCTTCCGGCAACGTTCGCGGCCGCACCATAGAACGCGAATGTGACGAAAGCTAAGGGAGATAGTTGCGGAATCCAATGAGCGGGAAAACCATGCGTCTGGAAAACAAGGTAGCCATCATCACCGGTGCCGCGTCGGGCTTCGGGGAGGGCATGGCGAAGCGCTTCGCCGAAGAGGGCGCGCGCGTGGTCGTCGCCGACCTCAACGCCAAGGGCGCCGAGCGGGTGGCCGAAGAGATCGGTCCCAACGCGATCTGGACTCAGACCGATGTGTCCCAGCGCTCCGAATTCGACGAGATGATCTATGCCGCCGAGAGCGCCTTCGGCCGCATCGATATCATGGTCAACAATGCGGGCTTCACCCATCGCAACGGCGATATGCTCGGCGTCGACGAGGAAACCTTCGACTTGATCACCGCGGTCAACATGAAGGCGATCTATCACGCAGCGCTTGCCGTCGTGCCGATCATGGACCGGCAGGGCGGCGGCGTGATCCTGACCACGGCCTCGACGGCCGGGCTTCGACCGCGGCCGGGCCTGACCTGGTACAACGCCTCCAAGGGCTGGGCGATCACAGCCACCAAGTCGATGGCGGTCGAACTGGCGCCGAAGAACATCCGCGTCAACTGCCTCTGCCCGGTCGCCGGCGAAACCGGCATGCTGGAGAAGTTCATGGGCGCCGACACGCCTGAAATCCGCGAAAAGTTCCGCGCCTCGATCCCGCTCGGCCGGCTCTCGACACCGCTCGACATCGCCAACGCGGCGCTGTGGCTGGCCTCGGACGAAGCCGCCTTCATCACCGGCGTGGCGCTGGAGGTCGATGGCGGCCGCTGCATCTGAGCCGCCTCAGGTGGTGCATGCGGTCAGGCGCCGGTCTTGACGTAGCTCTTGTAGACCCAGCCGTGCTTGCCGTTATAGACGATCTCGCACCATTTCTTGCAATTCATCACCTGCACCGATGCCTTGGCCGGCACCGTAGTGATTACGGCGGCACCTTTCTTCGGGCCCGAGCGCATGGTCACAGCCCTCAAGACGCGCCCGTTTGCGGCCGCGCTGGCCTTTTCAGCTTTCGGCTCGGGCTGTGCCGAGCTGTCCGTCGCTGCCGGCTGCGGATCTGCAACCTGCGGCTTGGCTTCGGGAATGGCGGCGGTTTGGGCGCCATCCATCGTGTCGCCCGGCTTCTTCGCTGCTGTCTCGCTGGCGGAACCGGCGACCTGCGACAGCGCGTTCGCGGCCTCGTTCTCGGCATCGGCCTCGGCAAAGGCCGTATCGGTCGATTGCGCAGGGGCCGTGTCGGCTGCCTGCTTGGATGGAGCTGGCTGGTTCTCGGCCGGGGCAGGTGGCGTCTTGGCGTCGGAAGCCGTCCAGCGAGGGTTGTTTGATGCCAAGGCAGGAATGTTGGCTTCGCGGGCCGCCGTCGTGGGCGTCACCGCATCCCCCTTGCGCGCGGCCTGCGGCGCCGTCGCCACGGCGACCGCCGCTGCCGCCGGAGCGACTTTCGTGGTCTTCACCGGAATTGTCGGAACGATCTGCGCGGCATTTGCCGCAGTCACTTGCCGGTCACTGCCCGGAACGCACAGCCACAGCGCCACCGCGGCCACGCCGAGCAGCGCGGCGGTGCCGACCGCCGCAATGACCAGATGCGCGTTCGATTGTACCTTCTGCCAGAAGGACGGTCGTACGCTATAGCCGAACTGCATTGTAAAGCGCTGCCGTTCCGGCGCGCCGAAACTGAAGGGCTCGTTCACTCAAACCACCTCCAACAAGCGGGCCGACGTTCTATCGATCATTGCCGTAAGGATCGGCATCGGTCCCTAAATCACTGCGGGCAACGCCCGCTAAATCCCCGAATTTTCGCCCATGATTGCACCTTTTACTGCTGATTATGGCATGAGTGAGCCAAATTGCGAAATTCTGCGTGACTGTTAAGGCTTCCACAACCTGCCGCATGGAAGCCGCCGGCCTCGAATCGAGGCTTAGGCTGGGCAGCCAGCTTCAAATCCTGTCACGCAACGCGAACCAGTTGAGCGCAAGAAACAAGAGCGGCGCACGAAATCGGCGGCCGCCGGGGAAGGCGGGGATTTTCAGATCCTCGATCAGTTTCAGCCGGTCGCGATTGCCGGCAACGGTCTCGGCATAGAGCTTACCGAAGAAGTTCGACAAGATGACGCCGTGGCCGGAATAGCCGCCTATCGAAATCACCTTCGGCATCACCTCGCGCACGAACGGCTTTCTCGGCACCGTGATGCCGACATAGCCGCCCCAGCCATGCGTGATCTCGACATCCTTCAGGTCCGGGTAGAGCTCGGCGATCTGCCTGCGGATGTGGATATGGATGTCCTTCGGATCGTTGACGGCGTAGACCTCGCGGCCGCCGAACAGGAGCCGCCCCTCTTTCGACTTGCGGAAATAGCGCACCACGAAGCGGGAATCGTCGACCGACTCGCCGCCCGGCAGCACCTTGGGGGCCGCGCCGAGCGGCACGGTCGCGCCGATGAAGGAGCCGATGGGCATGATGTGCGCCGCGCTCACCGGCTCCAGATTGCCGCCATAGGCATTGACCCCGATCAAGCATTTGTCGGCCGTGATCGTGCCTCTGGGCGTGTTGACCGTCACCTTGCCGCCATTGGACACGATGCCGGTGGAGGGCGTCTGCTCGAAGAGATGCGCGCCGGCGGCCGCCGCCACTTTCGCCGTGCCGATCACCAGCTTCAGCGGGTGTATGTGGCCCGTGCCGGTGTCGCGGGTGCCGCCGAAATAGCGCGTCGAGCCCAGCCGTTCCGCCGTCTCCGCTGCGTCCATGAAGCTAATATGTGGATAGCCGAAGCGGCTCGCCATGACCTCGGCGTGTCGCCTGTAGTCGTCGACGTAGCGCCGTTTGTGCGCGACCGAAAGCTGACCCGGCATATAGTCGATCTCGATGGCATTGGCGGCGGCGAAGTCGAACAGATGCGCCTTGGCTTCTTCGGCCATGTCGAACAGCGCTTTGGCGCGGGAGAGACCGTACTCGGCCTCCAATTCTTCCGCCCAGGCCCGCTGCCCGGTACCGAGCTGGCCGCCATTGCGCCCCGACGCGCCGTCGCCGAGGCGATGGGCTTCGATGAGGACGACATTTGCGCCTGTCTTCGCCAAGTGCGCGGCTGCCGACAAGCCAGTGAAGCCGCCGCCAATAATGACGACGTCACATTGGCGATCACCATCTAGCGAAGGGTATTCGGGCCGAGGCCCGGCCGTATCCTCGTACCACGAGCGGCCGGGAGAGATGGGGGATTGGTAGGGCATGATCAGTGCCCTATACGTTCAACAAGAGATACTCCCGCTCCCACGGGCTGATCACTTCCATGAAGGTCTCGAACTCGGCGCGCTTGATCGCGGTATAGGTGGCGGCGAAGGATTTGCCGAGGATGGCGCCGAGCTCCTTGTCGTCCTCGAACAGGCCGACGGCCTCCAGAAGGCCGCGCGGCAGGTCGATTTCATCCGCATTGGCGGTCGTCAGGACCGGCGGTTCCGCCTTGATCTTGTTGTTTATGCCGACCAGCCCGCAGGCAAGTGACGCCGCCAGCGCCAGGTAGGGATTGGCGTCGGAGGAGGGGATGCGGTTTTCGACGCGTCGCGCCGCCGGATCCGAGCGCGGCACGCGGAAGGCGGTGGTGCGGTTGTCATAGCCCCATTTGTTGTTGACCGGGGCCGAGGCCTGCTGCGTCAGCCGGCGGTAGGAATTGACGTAGGGCGCGAACATCACCAGCGCGTTCGGCACGTGCTTCTGCATGCCGCCGATAAAGTGAAAGAACGCGTCGGTCTCGGAGCCGTCCTCGGCCGAGAAGATGTTTTTGCCGGTCTTCTTGTCAATCACCGACTGGTGGATGTGCATGGCCGAGCCCGGCTGCCCCTGGATCGGCTTGGCCATGAAGGTGGCGTAGATCTCGTGCTTAAGCGCCGCCTCGCGGATGGTGCGCTTGAACATGAAGACCTGGTCGGCGAGTTCGATCGGATTGCCGTGGCGCAGATTGATCTCGAGCTGGCCGGCACCCTCCTCATGGATCAGCGTGTCGATCTCCAGGCCCTGCCGTTCCGAGAAGTGGTAGATGTCGTCGATCAGTTCGTCGAACTCGTTGACGCCGGCGATCGAATAGCCGGCGCCGCCGCCGATCGGCCGACCCGAACGGCCGACGGGCGGTGTCAGCGGATAGTCCGGATCGGGGTTCTTGCGCACCAGATAGAATTCTATTTCGGGCGCCACCACCGGCTTCAGCCCGCGCTCGTCATAGGCCGCAAGCACGCGCTTCAGCACGTTGCGCGGCGTGAACTCGACCGAGCGGCCGTCCTGGTGAACGAGATCGCAGATCACTGCTGCCGTCGGGTCTTCTTCCCAGGGCACGACAGTGAGCGTCGAGAGGTCGGGCAGAAGCTTCAGGTCGCCGTCATCCTCGGGATAGTGGAAGCCGTTGCCGTCCTCGGGATAGCCGCCGGAGATCGTCGTCATGAAGACGGCCGAAGGCAGCGCCAGCGAGGTGTTGGAGGTGAATTTCTTCGACGGCATCATCTTGCCGCGGGCGACGCCCGCCTGGTCAGGCGTGATGCACTCGATGTCCTCGATGCCGCGCCATTCGAGCCAGGCGCTGGCTTCCTTCCAGTTCTTCACACCGCGTTGGTTCTTCAGGAAGGCAGGCGTGCGGGCGCGTCCCCCCCGGCTCGACGGACGGACTTCCTTTTTCTCAGGCGGCATCATTCACCAGATTGTGTTGCGGATTTCGAACTATAGCCGGGCGCCACGGCGGAAGGGAAGGGGAGGCGCCAGGTGCACGTCCGTCTTCAGGCTGGCGGCGGGCCGTAACAACGGCTAAACCGGCCGTCCATGAAGAACGGTTCGCATATGCCCGCCTCTCACCTGACGACGATAGGCTTCGATGCCGACGACACGCTGTGGCAGAACGAGCAGTTCTTCCGCATGACCGAACAGCGCTTTATCGCCATGCTTACCGAGCACGGCGACGCAAGCCGGATTTCCGCGAACCTGCTTGAAGCTGCAAAGCGCAATCTCGGTATCTACGGATTCGGCATCAAGAGCTTCACGCTCTCGATGATCGAGACGGCGATCGAGGTTACCGAAGGCCGTGTTCCGGCCTCGACCATCGCGGAAATCCTGACGGTCGGGCGCGACATGCTCAGCCATCCGATCGAGCCGCTGCCGCATGCGCGTGAGACGGTCGAGAAGCTCGCCGGCAGCTATCGCCTGGTGCTGATCACCAAGGGTGACCTCATGGACCAGGAGCGCAAGCTGGCGCAATCGGGATTGGGCGAGCTTTTCAACGCCGTCGAGATCGTCAGCGACAAGAGCGCCGCTACCTATGCCCGCATCTTCAGCCGCCATGGCGACGGACCGCAAAAGAGCATGATGGTCGGCAACTCATTGAAGTCGGATGTCATCCCTGCCATCGATGCTGGCGCCTGGGGCATCTATGTCCCGCATGAATTGACCTGGGCGGCCGAGCATGCCGAGGCGCCTGTCGCGGCGCCGCGTTTCCGCCAGATCGCCGACTTGAGCGAACTGCCGGCGCTGATCGAACGCATCGCCTCGGCGTTTGACCGAATTTAGCGAGCCGCCGCCTTAGCCGCGCCCGACCAGGCGATCGACCACCGGTTGCAGCCTCTCGGGCGTGATCGGCTTGGCGACCACCGCATCGACCACGCTCGACAGGCCAAGGCTCTCCGGCGTGCCATTCCTGGTTGAAAGTAGGATCACCGCCGGCAACGGCTTGCCGGAGGCGCGCCGCAGCGCGTCGATTGCCGACATCAGCCGGTCGCAATCCTTGTTGTCTGGCCCGCCGTCCAGGATGACGGCGCAGGGCAACTGGCCGGTGAGCGTCTTCTCGGCGGTTTCGGGCGTTTCCGAGATCGGTTTCAGTCCCGATTTCTCGACGATTTTGGATACCACCACCCGGTTGATCGACGATTTTCCGACGACGAGCACCTTGGAAAAATTCGCCGCGATCGCGCCGGCCCGGGCTGCCGGTTTCGGATGTTTTTCGGAATGGTCGTCACTGTCGGCGGGACACATCGGCGGGCAGGCACTCTGGTTCAATGCAGGGTTGAAACCTGAGGCACAATTGGGTGAGATCGCGGCCGGTGTCAAGCTGAAACGGTAGAGGTCGAAAATATAGCAAGAAATTCCGGAATTCAGCGCAAGTCCTACCTCTTGGCGACGAACGCAAATCGAAAAAATGCGATAGTCTCCCCAACGTATAGCGCGCGGGAGACTATCGCCGAAACTACTGACGTTACGTCAAGTATGACTCTGCTGGGTAACGATCACCGGGATCAAAAGATCTCCCCAGTTGCCGTCGCCGCCATGGTGCCTCGCCGAACGCACCAACTCCACCGAGACGCCGGCCTCGACTGCCTTCATGACCGACTGGTTGAGCCTGTGCAGATCGTTGGCGAGCATGCGGATCGTCGCCTGCTGGTCGACGCTCATCGCGCTCGATTGCTCTTCTGCCCTTTCCTTCACGCGGCTTATCGATGCCATCGCTCTTCTCCTCGATGTAGATGCCCTGCGGGCGTTTCCTCTGGTTGTTATCCGTTACTCGGCCGCCGGCCTGAACTGGGCGTGCTCGGTCGATTCATGCATGGCGGTGGTCGACGACTGGCCGCCGGTGATCGCCATCGACACGGCGTCGAAATAGCCGGTACCGACCTCGCGCTGGTGCTTGGTCGCGGTATAGCCGTGGGCCTCGGCCGCGAACTCGGCCTCCTGCAGTTCCGAATAGGCGGCCATCTGGCGATCCTTGTAGCCGCGCGCCAGCTCGAACATGCCGAAGTTCAACTGGTGGAAGCCGGCGAGCGTGATGAACTGGAACTTGTAGCCCATCGCACCGAGCTCCTTCTGGAACTTCGCGATCGTCGCGTCGTCGAGGTTCTTCTTCCAGTTGAAGGACGGCGAACAATTGTAGGCGAGCAGCTTGCCCGGATGGTGCCTGTGCACGCCTTCGGCGAATTTCCTGGCCTGCGCCAGGTCCGGCTTCGAGGTCTCGCACCAGATCAGGTCGGCATGCGGCGCATAGGCCACGGCGCGCGCGATGCAAGACTCGATGCCGTTCCGAACATTGTAGAAGCCCTCGACCGTGCGGCCGGCGTCGTAGTCGACGAAGGGCCGGTCGCGCTCGTCGATATCGGAGGTCAACAGCTTCGCCGCCTCGGCGTCCGTGCGCGCCACGACCAACGTCGGCGTACCCATCACGTCGGCCGCAAGGCGCGCCGCGTTGAGGTTGCGGATATGCGCCGCCGTCGGGATCAGCACCTTACCGCCGAGATGGCCGCACTTCTTTTCCGACGCCAGCTGGTCCTCATAGTGGACACCGGCGGCGCCGGCCTCGATGAAGGCCTTCATGATCTCGAAGGCGTTGAGCGGGCCGCCGAAGCCGGCTTCCGCGTCGGCCACGATCGGCGCGAACCAGGTCTCGACCGACAGCCCGTCGCCTTCGGATGTCTCGATCTGGTCAGCGCGCTGCAAGGTGCGATTGATGCGCTTTACGAGTTCCGGCGCTGCATTGGCCGGGTAAAGCGACTGGTCCGGATACATCGCCGAGGCGGTGTTGGCATCCGCGGCGACCTGCCAGCCGGAGAGATAGATCGCCTTCAGCCCGGCCCGAACCTGCTGCATGGCCTGGTTTCCCGACATGGCACCCAGCGCGTTGACGAAATCCTCCTCGTGGATGAGCTTCCACAACCGGTTTGCACCCATCTCGGCCAGCGTCTGGCGAATCTGCACGGAGCCGCGCAACCGCTTCACATCCTCCGGCAAGTAGGGGCGCTCGATGCCGTCGAAACGGCCTTCCGGCGCGGAGGGGACGAGGTTGTAAAAATCGGTCATTGGTCACTCCGGATCGTTTGGGAACTGCGTCAGCGCTGCATCGCAAAAGCATGTTCTGCGACGCCTGCGTATGACATCCTTTACATTGCAGCGCGAAAGGTAACCTAGAAAAACCGCAAGATGCCACGGAAAATAAAGGAAAATCTGTGTTGCCATTGACAAGTCAGCTATGTAAATTTGTCACGATTGTAAAAGCGGCGAAGCGAGCGCCGGACTCGATGTTAATGTAAATTCTTGTCAAGGATGGCAGCGATGGCCGACCAGAAGATCTTCGCCGGGCCGCGGCTGCGCCGGCTGCGCAACGCCAGGAGCCTGACCCAGACGGCGATGGCCGAAGGGCTGGGCATCTCGCCTTCCTATCTCAACCTGATCGAGCGCAACCAGCGACCGCTGACGGTGCAGCTCATCCTCAAGCTTGCCTCCGTCTACAAGGTCGATCCGCACGAACTGCAGGGTGAGACAAAAGGCTCGATCGCGGCATTGCGCGAGGCCTTCAGCGATCCGCTTCTTGCTGGCGAGCTGCCCGGCGATCAGGAACTGATCGACCTTGCCGAGACGGCGCCGAATGCTTCGGCGGCGATGGTGAAGCTCTTTCGCGCCTATCGCGAGCAGGCCGAGCGCTTGTCCGATCTCAACCAGCTTCTGGCCAAGGAGGGCAGGGCAACCGCGCTGTCCGGCGCGCGCCTGCCTGCCGACGAAGTCCACGAAGTGTTCGAGCGCCGGCCGAACCACTTCGCTTCTCTGGAGGAGGAGGCGGAGGCTTTCACATCGGTCCTCGAGCCCGGCGACGACCTGTCCGGCGCGCTGAAGGCCTGGCTGAGGCGTGAGCACGGCATCGTCGTCAAGGTCTTGCCGGTCGCCACCATGCCCAACTGGCGCCGCCGTTATGACCGCCATTCGCAGCGTCTGTTCCTGTCCGAGCGGCTGTCGCCTTTCGACCAGCTGCGCGAAGTCGCCATGGAGGCGAGCCTCATGCGCATGTCGGTGGCCATCGCGGGCGAGATCCAGGCGCTGAAGCTCGGCACCGACGAGGCGCGCCGGCTCGCCCGCTTCGAGCTCGGCCGCTACGCCGCCCATGCGCTGATGATGCCCTATCAGGCTTTCCATGCCGCCGCCCTTCGCGCCCGCTACGATATCGACGTCTTGCGTTCCCGTTTCGGCGTTTCTTTCGAGCAGGCGGCCAACCGGCTGACCATGCTGCAGCGGCAGAGTGCGTCGGGAGTGCCGTTCTTCATGCTGGAAGTCGACAATGCCGGCAACCGCTTCCGCAAAGCCGGCAGCCAGGGCTATCCGCAGAGCCGCTTCGGGGGCGGCTGCCCCAAGCTTCCCATCCATGCGGCCTTCTCGCAGCCGGGTCAAATCCTGGTCGAGGCGGTGGAAATGCCCGATGGTGCCGAGTTCCTTTGCATCGCCCGCACGCTGGAAGGCCCGCAGGGCGCTTTCTCCGAGCGGCCGCGTCGCACCGCGCTCCTGCTCGGCTGCGACATCGGCTTCCGCGACGAGATCGTCTATGGCGCGGCGCTGCCGGTCGGAGCCACCGGCAAATCCGGGCAAGGCTCCGCCACGCCGGTAGGCCCCGCCTGCAGGCTTTGCGAGCGGGTCGGCTGTCTCGCGCGCGCCGAGCCGCCGGTGACGCGCCCGCTCGGGCTCGACGAGATGGTGACGGGTCTCAGCGCCTTCGATTTCCAGGGATGACAGCGCCTTATGTGCGCCAAGCTTCGCCGGACGTTGGATCACGCCGGTTTTACGCCTTTGCGCTACGCGATTGAGACGCAGTTCTTTGTCGTCCTTGGTGCATCGTGTCGAACGCAAGTCGCTGACAGTCATCCGCCATGACCAATACCGCCCCGTCCCCCGTCGCCCCGTCCTCCACCGCCTTGCCGGCCGTCTCTCCGCGCGAGGAGCGGATCGGGATGCTCCTGGTCTTCCTTTCGGCGCTGATGTGGAGTTTCGGCGGCACCATCGCCCGTTTCATCCATATCGGCGACAGCTGGACCGTGGTGTTCTGGCGTTCGCTATGGGCCGTGGCCTTTCTCATCGCATTCATGGTTTGGCGCGACGGTTGGCGCGGCACCTTGAACCTCTTTCGGCACATGGGCCTGCCCGGCCTCGGCGTCGCCTTCTGCTTCGCCACCGCCTCGACCAGCTTCGTGGTGGCGCTTGCCTACACGACGGTCGCCAACATCCTCCTGATGCAGGCCGGCGTGCCGCTGCTTGCGGCCCTCCTTGCCTGGTTGCTGTTTCGCGAACGGGTCGCTCTGGCCACCTGGATCGCGATTGCCGCCGTCATCGTCGGCGTCGCCATCATGGTCTCCGAATCCCTGGGCGGCGCCGTCTCGCCGATCGGCGATGGCCTAGCGCTGCTGATCGCGGTGATGTTTTCGCTGGCGACCGTGATCACCCGGCGCTTTGCCCATGTGCGCATGGTGCCGGCCACCTGTCTCGGCGCGCTGCTTGCCAGTGCGTTCGCCGCTTCCCAGGCCTCGGCATTCGCGGTCTCGGCGCGGGATATGGGCTTCCTCTTCGCCTTTGGCGTCATCAACCTTGGCGTCGGCCTCGCCTTTTTCGCCATGGGCGCGCGGCTGGTGCCGGCGGCGATCGCGGCGCTGCTCGGCACTTTCGAGCCGATCCTTGGGCCGATCTGGGTCTGGCTTGTCCATTCCGAAGTGCCGTCGATGCGCACCATCATCGGTGGCACGGTCGTGGTCACGGCGCTGCTGATCCATATAGGCCTGGAGTTCAAGCGCCAGACGCGGCCGACACGTCCCGGCGTCACCGGCCTGCCGTCGCCCAATTGACGACAGGCAGCCTTCCCCCATTGACAACCCAGTTGCCGGGCGGGCAGGCTGCATTTACGGCAACAACAAGACAGGCGTATCTTGCCAAGTGTCTCCGCCGGCCCGCTCGGGACCGGACTGCATCGTCATAGCTCTCAATACGCCACGGTGAATGCCGTTGACGCCGCCCGGGTGCCTCGCCGGGGAGGCCAAAATGTCTCGAACTCTGATGCCGTTACCGGGCCTTGCGTGGAGAGTTCACGCTTGTCGCTCTCCAGAAAGCTCAATACCCTCAAACCAAAGCCGCCCCGCCATATCGCGACGAGCCGGCAAGGGAACACTCACCAAAGGAGAACACCATGATCCGCAAAGCGCTTTGGCTTTCGGCGACGTCGGCATTTCTGACGCTTTTCACAATAAGCGGCCACGCCGAAGACCGCGTCGTCAACGTCTACAACTGGTCGGACTATATCGACAGCTCGATCATCGACGACTTCACCAAGAAGACGGGCATCAAGGTCGTTTATGACACCTTTGATTCCAACGAGATCCTGGAGACGAAACTGCTTGCCGGCGGCAGCGGTTATGACGTCGTCGTGCCGAGCGCCAACTTCCTGGCGCGCCAGATCCAGGCAGGCGTGTTCCAGAAGCTCGACAAGTCAAAGCTGCCCAACATCTCCAACATGTGGGACGTCATTTCCGAGCGTACCGCCAAATACGATCCGGGCAACGAATATTCGGTCAACTACATGTGGGGCACGGTCGGCCTCGGCTATAACGTCAAGAAGGTGCAGGCCGCGCTCGGCACCGACAAGATCGACAGCTGGGACGTCTTCTTCAATCCGGACAAGCTGGCCAAGCTGAAGGATTGCGGCGTCTATGTGCTGGACTCTCCCACCGACGTCATTCCGGCGGCGCTTAAATATCTCGGCCTCGACCCCAACAGCACCTCGCCCGATGACATTTCCAAGGCCGAGGAGGCGTTGCTGAAGGTGCGGCCCTATGTCCGCAAGTTCCATTCGTCCGAATATATCAACGCCTTGGCCAACGGTGACATCTGCCTGGCGATCGGCTGGTCGGGCGACGTCTTCCAGGCGCGCAACCGCGCCGTGGAAGCCAAGCAGGGCGTCGAGATCGGCTATTCGGTGCCCAAGGAAGGCGCCGAGATGTGGTTCGACCAGATGGCGATCCCCGCGGATGCGCCGCATGTCGCCGACGCGCTCGAATTCATCAACTACATGATGACGCCCGAAGTCATCGCCAAATCGTCGAATTACGTGCTCTACGCCAACGGCAACAAAGCCTCGCAGCAATTCGTCGATAAGGCGATCCTGGAAGATCCTTCGGTCTATCCGGACGAAGAGACGATGAAGAAGCTGTATACGATTGCGCCATACGATCCCAAGACACAGCGCATCATCACGCGCACCTGGACCAAAATCGTCACCGGCCAGTGAGCATTGTGACACGACCCCGGCAGCCAACTGCCGGGGTCGCTTTCTTTTGGGGATTTTCTAAGAAAGTAACGGAGTGGGGATCATGAAATCGCTTGGCAGCATCCGCAGGGATTTCGCGCCATGGAACGATCCGAATGCCAAGCCATATATCCAGTTCGACAAGGTCACCAAGAAGTTCGGTGATTTCATCGCCGTCAACAATCTGTCGCTGACCATCTTCGAGCGTGAATTCTTCGCCCTGCTCGGCGCTTCGGGCTGCGGAAAGTCGACCCTGCTCAGGATGCTCGCCGGCTTCGAGGAGCCGTCCGCGGGGCGCATCCTGCTCGACGGGCAGGACCTGCGCGGCATTCCGCCCTACAAGCGGCCGGTCAACATGATGTTCCAGTCCTACGCGCTGTTCCCGCATATGACGGTGGAGAAGAACATCGCCTTCGGCCTGAAGCAGGAAGGCATGCCCGGACCGGATATCGAAAAACGCGTTGCCGAGATGCTGAAGCTCGTCAAGCTCGAGCAGTTCGCCAAGCGCAAGCCGCACCAGCTCTCGGGCGGCCAGCGCCAGCGCGTGGCGCTTGCCCGCTCGGTCGCCAAGCGGCCCAAGGTTCTGCTGCTCGACGAACCGCTCGGCGCTTTGGACAAGAAGCTGCGCGAGGAAACCCAGTTCGAACTGATGGACCTGCAGCAGGAACTCGGCCTCACCTTCGTCGTCGTCACCCACGACCAGGAGGAGGCCATGACCATGGCCGACCGCATCGCCATCATGGACAAGGGCGAGGTGATGCAGGTCGCGACGCCTGCCGAGATTTACGAGGCGCCGACCTCGCGCTTCGTGGCGCATTTCGTCGGCAATGTGAACATGTTTGAAGGCAAGATTGCCGAGCGCACGGCAAGCACGACCCGCATCACCGGTGCGACCGGAGCGCAGATCGTCGTCGACAATGGCGGCGCCGCCGCTGCCGGTTCCGACATCATCTTCGCGATCCGGCCGGAGAAGATCAGGGTTTCCTCGAAAAAGCCAACCGATGCCGTCAACGCGCTCGAAGGCGAGGTCTATGACGTCGCCTATCTCGGCGACATGACCGTCTATCATATCAAGCTCGACGACGGGCAGATGGTGCGGGCGAGCGCATTGAACGCCTCGCGGATCACCGAGGATCCGCTCACCTGGAACGACCGCGCCTGGGTCTCCTTCCGGCCGGACGCCGGCGTCGTTTTGACGAGGTAAAAGCGGGTCATGACCAACATCGCCGCCACCGCATCCTCGTCGACCGAAACCGCCGCAGCCCCGCCGACGACATTGGCGAAGGGCTTCGTCAACCGCCTCGTCATCATCATTCCCTATCTCTGGCTGCTGTTCTTCTTTCTCGTTCCCTTCATCATCGTCTTCAAGATTTCGCTGTCGCAGACCGCGATTTCGATGCCGCCCTACACGCCCGTGCTCGACTTCAAGGACGGCGTCGCCGGGTTCTTCGTCGGCTTCCGCGAGCTCAACTTCGACAACTACACCTGGCTCACCCAGGATGCGCTCTACTTCAACGCCTATGTGACGAGCCTGATCATCGCGGGAATCTCGACGGTACTCACGCTGATCGTCGGCTATCCGATCGCCTATGGCATGGCCCGAGCGCCGGCCACGATCCGCCCGACCTTGCTGATGCTGGTGATCCTGCCTTTCTGGACCTCCTTCCTGATCCGCGTCTATGCCTGGATCGGCATCCTGAAGCCCGAAGGGCTGCTCAACCAGGTTCTGCTCGCCACCGGCCTGATCAGCCAGCCGCTGGTCATTCTCAACACCTACACCGCGATCTTCATCGGCATCGTCTATTCCTACCTGCCCTTCATGGTGCTGCCGCTCTATTCCTCGCTGGAGAAGATGGACTACTCGCTGATCGAGGCTGCGCAGGACCTCGGCTGCCCGCCAACCGGCGCCTTCTGGAAGATCACCTTCCCGCTGTCGCTGCCCGGTGTCGTCGCCGGCTGCCTGCTGGTGTTCATCCCGGCCGTCGGCGAGTTCGTCATCCCCGACCTTCTCGGCGGCTCGCAGACGCTGATGATCGGCAAGACGCTCTGGAACGAGTTCTTCTCGAACCGCGACTGGCCGGTGTCGTCGGCGGTGGCCGTCATCCTGCTTCTGGTGCTGACCATTCCGATCATGTTCTTCCAGCAGGCGCAGGCGAAGGCACAGGAGCAGGGCAGATGAACTCGACCTGGAGCCGCTTCAACATCACCTCGATCGTGCTGGGCTTTGCCTTCCTCTATCTGCCGATCGTGCTTCTGATCGTCTTTTCCTTCAACGAATCCAAGCTCGTCACCGTGTGGGGCGGCTTCTCGACCAAATGGTACGTGTCGCTGTTCCACAACCAGGGCCTGATGGACGCGACCTGGGTGACCGCGCGCGTCGGCGTCATCTCGGCAACGGTCGCAACCGTGCTCGGCACGCTCGCCGCCATCACGCTGACGCGCTACACGCGCTTTAAGGGGCGGGTGCTCTTCTCGGGCATGGTCTTCGCGCCGCTGGTCATGCCGGAAGTCATCACCGGCCTCTCGCTGCTCTTGCTCTTCGTCGCGGTCGGGCTCGACCGCGGCTTCGTCACAGTGACGCTCGCCCATATCACCTTCACCATGTGCTTCGTCGCCGTCGTCGTGCAGTCGCGACTGGTGACGTTCGACCGCTCGCTGGAAGAGGCGGCGATGGACCTCGGCGCGCCGCCGGTGAAGACCTTCTTCCAGATCACCTTGCCGGTGATCCTGCCGGCGATCATCTCCGGCTGGATGCTGGCTTTCACGCTCTCGCTGGACGATCTGGTGATCGCGAGCTTCACCTCGGGTCCCGGCGCCACCACCCTGCCGATGAAGATCTACAGCCAGGTGCGTCTCGGCGTGACCCCGGAAATCAACGCCGCCTGCACCATCCTGATCGCGGTGGTGGCGATCGGCGTCATCATCGCATCGATAGCTAACAAGCGCCGCGAGATCCAACGGCAGCTCGACGAACAGGCCGCGCAGCGCGGTTGAGCGACGGGGGGCGGGCGCCCCCCCATTTACTGGCCTGAAACGCCGGGCGCGATCGGCGAGATGAACGGCGCGCTCCAGTTGCCGCCGACGAAGAACAGCGACTGGTTCGGCGGAGGGGGAGGCGGACTGGCCGCCTGGCCGTTGGCCTGTTGGGTCTGCTGCGCCGGCTGTACGCTGGGCACCACTCCGCCCGAGAGCGCCAGCCCGCGTCCGACATAGGAGGCAATGCCGGACAGCCAGATCTTGTATTTCTGGGCATTGATCTCGGCCTTGTCCAGGCGCGCCATGCCCTTCGAAATGCTCGCCTTGATCTCGGCCCCGTCGATCGGCAGCGAACCGTTGGCGACGTCGTCAAGCGCAAAGAAGCCGCCTTGCTGGTTGCGCTTGAGGAAGGCCGGCAGGTCGAGCCCTTTGAGCATGCCCGGCCCGAACGTCGCCGAGAACGATCCGTCGGCATTCTCGAAGATGGAATTCCAGGCCTTGCCCGGCCCCTTGAGGATGACCGATACCGTGCCCGTGCCGGCCGGCACCAGCCGCGTCATTCCGGCTGCCATGGCGAAGGCTCCCGTATCCACATCCGACGCCAGGAGCCGCATCTCGACCTGCGTGCCTTCCGGCTTGCGGTCGAAGCGCAGGCTGCTCTGGATGGTGCCGTTGAAAGCCGACGCGTCGGATATGTCGAACACGGCAAGGCCGTTCTTGACCTGCGCTGTGGCAGCGACGTCGGCAAGTTGGACTGTTCCTACAGTGGCATGGGCCGCCGACAGCCTGAGGTCGAGGTTGATGCGGTCGGCGAAGCTGGTGTCGATGTCGCCGGGGCCGTCCTGGCCCGCGGGCGCGACAGGCGTGAAAGCCGACAGGAACGATCTCAGATCCAGCGTATCGAAGGCGAGCGTGCCGGCAATCACCGGGCGCCCCTCGGCAAAGGAGAAGTCCAGCGCTCCCATGCCCGGATTGTTGTTGAGCGTGACCGTGGTGTTCTCGAATTTCGCGCGCCCCGACGAGGCGTTCACCTTGCTGCTGACCGAGACGGCGCCGATCGCGGCACCCGGCGCGATGCCGGCCTGCGACCACTCCAGCACGCGCCGCAGCGACGGCGCGGCGAACTTCGCCTGGCCGTCCAGATAGGCGTTTTCCGACATCGAGGCCGTTCCGTCGAAGGAGAATGTCGCGGGCGCCGCCTTGAAGGAGAGCGTGACGGGAGCTGCCCCTCCGGCGAAAAGCACCAGCGGTTTCGCCGAGGAGCAATCGAGCTGCACGCTTTCGCCGCGCCAGATCCCGGTCGCGGTCAGCGATGCATCGCTGTTCATCGCTTCCCAATTGACCTGGCCGTTCAGGCTGCTCAGGATTTCGGCCTCCTTGCCGTCAACCGAAGTCACCACGCGGCCATCGCGGAATTCGACGGTGCCGAACGGATCAGACGGCAATTTGCCGAGATCCGGCTTCTGCGGGTTGGCGGTGACGACACCGCGCGCGGTGTCGATCGAGCGCGTGATGCGCCCACCGGTCGGAAGCGGCGGCAGATAAAAGCCGCTCGCCGTGCGCTGCACCCTGATCGTCGGGCGCACAAGCCTTGCGGTCGAGAAGGCGACGTTGCCCTGCAAGGCCGCCATGGCGGAGAGATCGACTTCCACGCGGTCGGCCTCGACCACGGGCGGCGTTTCGGTCTCGGTCCACTGCGATAGCGTCACGTCGCTGAGGATCGCCCGGAATTTCGGCCACACCTCGATGCGCGGCGAGCCATCGATCGTGACCCTGAAGCCGCTCCAGGCACTCAACTCCCAGGCGATGCGGTCGCGCACGATGCGGGTCGAGGCAATCAGCGGCAGCGCCGCGACCGCGAGCGCGATGACGAGCACGGCAACGCCGATCGCCCACACCCCGCGCCGGATCAGAGATGATCGCATTTCGCCCCGTATGCTTTCGTTGCCGACAAATCGCCCGACGGGTGTAACCGAGCGCCGACGCTTTTCAAGTCTTTATGGCCTTGCGATGGCATTTGCGCAGTGACAGCCATGGGGCGCTCGAACAAAATCTTGCTCTGCTGCGCTGCAATAGGCATAAGCGGGCTGCACGATCCCGATCCGCAATCGCGCGCCGTTTCTGGGACGATGGCACAGGCGACGATGAGCTTAACTGGCTCGAACGCGACGCGCTTTGGGAGGAGCGATGATGGCCGCCGACACACCTTTGTGGACCCCGACGCAGGAGCGCATCGACGCAGCGCCCCTAACCGCGTTCATGAAGGCCGCGGAAGCGAAGGCTGCGCTTTCCTTCTCCTCCTATGCCGACCTCCATCGCTGGTCGATCGACAATCGCGAAGCCTTCTGGAGCCTGGTCTGGGATTTCTGCGGGCTTGTCGGCGACAAGGGCGAGCGGCACCTCGTCGACGGCGAGCGGATGCCCGGCGCCAGCTTCTTCCTCGACGCGAGGCTCAATTTCGCCGAGAATCTTTTGCACAAGACCGGCGGTGGGCCGGCCATCGTCTTTCGCGGCGAGGACAAGGTCGAGCGGCGGCTTTCCTGGAACGAGCTCCACGCGCTGACCTCGCGGCTGCAGCAGCTCTTCCTGTCACTCGGCGTCAAGGCCGGCGACCGCGTCGCCGCCATGATGCCGAATATGCCCGAAACCATCGCCGCGATGCTGGCGGCAAGCGCGATCGGCGCTGTCTGGTCGTCGTGCTCTCCCGATTTCGGCGAGCAGGGTGTGCTCGACCGCTTCGGCCAGATCGAGCCGGTCGTCTTCATCGTGCCCGACGGCTATTGGTATAATGGCAAGGCGATCGAGGTGGCCGACAAGGTCCGCGCGGTCGCGGCCAAGCTTGGCACGCTGCGCAAGGTGCTGATCGTCGACTATCTCGGCACCTCTCAGGACGTCGCGGCCACGATCGACAAGGCGACCGCGCTCAACGATGCGCTCTCGCCCTTTGCCGTAAAGACCGTCAGCTTCGAGCGGCTGCCCTTCGCGCATCCGCTCTACATCCTGTTTTCCTCGGGCACGACCGGCATCCCGAAATGCATCGTGCATTCGGCAGGCGGCACGCTGATCCAGCACGTCAAGGAGCACCGGCTGCATGCCGGCCTGCTCGACGGCGATCGCCTGTTCTATTTCACCACCTGCGGCTGGATGATGTGGAACTGGCTGGTCTCGGGCCTGGCCTCCGGCGCGACGCTGCTGCTCTATGACGGCTCGCCTTTCTACCCCGACGGCAATGCGCTGTTCGATTTCGCCGATGCCGAGAAGATGACCTATTTCGGCACCTCGGCCAAATTCATCGATTCTGTGCGCAAGGCCGGCCTGAGGCCGATCGCGAGCCACGATCTGTCGAGCGTGCGCACCATCTCCTCCACCGGCTCGCCGCTGTCGCCGGAGGATTTCCGCTTCGTCTATGACGGCATCAAGAAGGACGTGCATCTGGCCTCGATCTCGGGCGGCACCGACATCGTCTCCTGCTTCGTGCTCGGCGTGCCGACCGAGCCGGTCTGGACCGGCGAAATCCAGGGCCCTGGCCTTGGGCTGGCGGTCGACGTCTGGGATGATGACGGCAAGCCTATCCGGCAGGAGAAGGGCGAGCTGGTCTGCACCAAGGCCTTCCCGTCGATGCCGATCGGCTTCTGGAACGATCCCGAAGGCAAGAAGTATCACGCGGCCTATTTCGAGCGTTTCGATAATGTCTGGTGCCATGGCGACTTCGCCGAATGGACAGAACATGGCGGCATGATCATCCACGGCCGCTCCGACGCCACGCTCAATCCGGGCGGGGTCCGGATCGGCACGGCCGAAATCTACAACCAGGTCGAGCAGATGCCGGAAATTATCGAGGCGCTCTGCATCGGCCAGGATTTCGACAATGATGTCCGTGTCGTGCTGTTCGTGCGGCTGGCCGCAGGCGTTGCCCTGGACGAGGATCTGGAAAAGCGCATCCGTGCCAGGATCCGCTCCGGCGCCAGCCCGCGCCATGTGCCGGCCAGGATCGTCGCCGTCACCGACATCCCGCGCACAAAGTCCGGCAAGATCACCGAGCTCGCGGTCCGCGACGTGGTTCACGGCCGCATGGTCAAGAACAAGGAAGCGCTCGCCAATCCCGAGGCGCTGGAGCTGTTCCGCGACCTGCCGCAATTGGCAAGCTGACCGATGTGGTTAACGAAATCTGCCCGGCGAATTTACCTAGATTTCACGGGTGGTACACATTCGTAAATTTTTTCGCGGCCCGGTAAGGAGTTGTTAAGGGACGACCCTGATAGTCGCGGGTAACTTGAGGGAGAAATCCCGTTCCTCATCCCCTGAGGTTCAGCTCAAGCCCCCGTTGTGACAGCATCCCATTTCTCAAGGCGTCCCCCAGGACGCCTTTTTCTTTGGCCGAACGCTTCCTGCGAAGTTATTCGGCGAGCACGCGCGTCGAGGGGAAGCCGACCTCGACCAGGGTTCCTTCGCCTGGCGTCGAGGTGATGGCGAAGCGGGCGCGGTTCGCCTCCACCATGGCCTTGGTGAGGGGCAGGCCAAGGCCGGTGCCGTCGCCGCGTCCGCGCTTCAACGCATTGATCTGCTTGAATGGCTTCAGCGCCTGCTCGATCTCGGCCTGGGTCATGCCGATGCCGGTGTCGCGCACGCGCATGACGACATCGCCGGAGGCTTCGTAAGCGGTCGAGACGATCACCTGGCCACCGGCCTGGGTGTAGCGGATGGCGTTGGACAGGATGTTGAGGGCGATCTGGCGCACGCTTCTCAGATCCGCCACCACTTCCGGCAGCCGCGAGGCAAAGCTGGAGCGGATGATGACGCGTTCGCGATTGGCCTGCGGCTGCATCATCGCCACCGTCTCCGCCAGCGTATCGTTGAGCGACACCGCTTCGTAATCCATCTCCTGCTGGCCGGCCTCGATCTTGGAGATGTCGAGCAGGTCGTTGACGAGATCGAGCACATGATTGCCCGAGCGGTTGATGTCGCGCAGATAGTCGCGGTAGCGGTCGTTGGTGATCGGACCGAATTTCTCGTCCACCATCAGCTCGGAAAAGCCGATGATGGCGTTGAGCGGGGTGCGGATCTCGTGGCTGATGCGGGCCAGGAAATCCGTCTTCTGCGAGGAGGCGCGCTCGGCCACCGCGCGTGCCTGCGTCAGGTCTTCCTCGGCCCGCTTCCATTGCGTGATGTCGCGCACCACGGCGCAGAAGCCGCTGTCGTTGGGCAGCCGGCCGATGGTCATGAACAGTGGGATGAAACGCCCCTGCGCCTCGCGGCCGATGACTTCGCGGCCGTCATTCAAGACGCTCGCAACGCCCGGCTCCGAAAGCCCGGCGAGATAGTCGCGCGCCGCGCGCTGGCTTTCTATGGCAAACAGCGAGGCGAAGGGCTTGCCCGCGACCTCGTCGCTGTCGAAACCGAACAGCGCTTCCGCCGGCCGGCTGATCGAGCGGATGTTGCCGTCGCGGCCGATCAGCACGACGCCGTCCGTAGCGGTGTCGATGATGGTGCGCATCTCGGCGATGCGCGATTTCAGTTCCGGCACGTCCGGCTGCAGCGCCGGTTCGTCATTGGCGGCGGTGAAATGCGTCGCGTCGTCCTCGCCGGAGCGCCGCACCACCAGCATCAGCGCCTTGCCGCCGCGCCACGGCACCGAGCGCAGCAGCGCGTCGATCGGGAATTCCATGCCCTGGCGGGTCTTGAGCTTCAGCGAGTGGTCGCTTTCGTCGGTCGCGGTGTCCTCGGCATAGGGATCGGCAAAGAGCGCGCCCAGGCCCCCCGCATCCGCGAGCTCGTCCAGCGCGTCGTAGCCGGTGAGTTCGAGGAAGGCGTCATTGGCATAATGCAGCACGTCGCCTGAATGGATGAGCAGCGGGACCGGCAGCCTGGCGAGGATGGATGTATCGGGGGCCTTGGCTTCCTCTCCGGTCGAAAACGCGGACGGCACAAAACCCGATACTTTGAGCGGCGGCACGTCGAGGCGCGGCCGCGCCGGCACCTCTTTCGGCTGTTCTTCCGCGGCCTTGGCGGCATCCGGGTCGGAGCCCGCCCAATCCTCATTCTCCTGCGCATCGCGGAAATCGTCGGCGGTCATGCTGTCGTCGGCCGTAGCCTCAGGGGCGGACTGCCCGGTAGCGACCAGCTGCGCGGCGGCCGGCTGCTGCGGCTCCACGGCAGCCTGCCGGGCGTCCTCTGCCTGTTCGGGCTGGGAAACCGGCGCGCCTCCAATTTTCTCGGCGGATTTCTCCTCATCGGCATAGTCGAGCAGCGACCCGGAACCGGCCGAGGTCCCGGTCTGGCCGGCGGCGCCCGTCTCGGCGGCATCATCGATGCCGTCGAGCCGCGCCAGGTCTTCCTGGTCTTCCGCCTCGGTCTGCGCCTCCGCGGTCTCCGCGTCGGCCTTCGCGTCGTCGGCTTGCGATGCGGACGCCGGGCTTGCTTCCGGCGCGGAATCGTCGCGCTCCGACACATCAGGGGCAAGCGGCTGGTTTGCGTCGGCCCTCGCTTCGTTGGCCGGTTTCTTCACGGCCGCCGTGTCCCCGCCGGCGGCTGCCGTATCGGGCCGCTTGTCGGCTTCCGGGGCATTCGGCTCGGCAGGCGTGGAACTGTCCCTGCGCAAGCGTTCACCGATCTCGCGGAAGGCACTGCGCTCGAGGACCGACAGGCTCCGCTGATTTGCCGGCGTGTCGCTTCCCGGCTGCTTGTCGTTGGCCGGATGGCGATGCTCGGCCAGCCTTATCACCTTGTCGGCGAAGCGCCGCTCCGGCTTCGGCACGATGCTCAGCGCCGGCACTTCGCCCTGGAACGGATCTTCGGGCTTCGGCTGTTCCGGCGGCGTCCGCTCCGCCGGCTGCTCGGCTGGCGGTTCGGTCCCGCCGGAGGCGGCCTCAGTCGGGCCGGCATTCGGCACCAAAGCCATCCCAAGCGCTTCGGGATCGACCACGGCGTCAGCGCTGCGCGCGACGCCGAAACCGCGAAAACCTTCGAAGGCGCGGCTGCGGCCATAGACGGGCAGCGCCGCCAGATCGACGGGGATCTTCAGACCGGTTCCGGCCACCGGCCACAGCACCGAGCGGCCGGACCAGGTATCGCGCCGGTCGAGCAGGCCGGCGATCTCGCCCGAGGCGTCGAGACCGAAAGTGGCGGCGACATCCCTGAAGCGGCGGCCGATCACATCGGCGGCAGGCTGGCCGACGACATCGGCGAATTCCGGCGACAGCGCGCTGAACCTGCCTTCGGCGTCGGTGCGCCAGACGAAGCGCAGCGGCGGCGCGGAGCGGTCGATTTCGCGGGGCGGGGTCAGCCGGGCTGATTTGGCGGTTCCGCCTCCGCCGGCTTCGGCGCCATCCTGTCCTTGGCCTTCCGCCGTGGCAGCGCCTTCCGGTTCGTCCTTCGCCGGCGCTGCCGGTTGAGCATGCCCGGCGCCGTCCTCGCCGGCATTGAAATACCAATGGTCGTGCTGGCCGGCGCCTGCGTCGGCGGGCTCCCGGCTGTAGTCAGCGGCGTCGGCCTGACGGCCAGGCTGAATGGGCCGCTGCTCGGCCAAGCTACGGCTTTCAGCGTCCGGCCGTGCGTCTGGGGCCGGTTCGGCCTTTTCACCGGCCGCCGCGGCCGGCACAGGGCTGTCTGGGGCGGACTGGGACTCGGGCGCAGCCTTTAGATCGCTGGTCTGATCGCCCTGGTCGGTGGTCGATCGATCTGCTTGGTCGCTATCCGAGTCGTCGAGCTGGTCCTCGTCAATCACCACCAGCAGATGGCGCGTGTCGGTGAGCCGCGCAAAACCGGCCGGGTAGGCGGTGTCGGCGCCAGGCACGAGGCGCTTGACGACGCGGTCGCCGCTGCTTGCCACGTCCGCAACCAGGGCCGCCAGCGTCCGCGGCTCGATGCCGAGCGCCGCGAAGCCGTCCGAGGCTGCTTCGACCTCGCCTTGCGCGTCGACGAAGGCAATGAAATGCCCGGCCTCGGTGAAACCGCCGATGGCGCGGCCGGCGATCTCGCCGGCGCTCCGCGAGCTCGTCTGCGCCGCCGGTACCGCGAGCAGGATTGCCTTCTCGCCGTCCGGCATCGTTACGGCGCTGGCCAGGAAGCCGACGGCGCGGCTCACCATTCCTGTGGCCAGCCTCACCGTAATGGCGCGGTCGCTGCCGATATCCGGAAAACCGCTGGTCGCCATGATCTGCCGCCGGGCGACCAGCGGCAGCTGCGCCGACGTGCCGATGATGGCTTCGATATCCGGATAACCGAATACCGACGCCCCCGGACCGTTCGCCCAGATCACCTGTTCGAGGTCGGCCGAAAAAATGGCCAAGGCGTCGCCCGCGGCAAAGCGCTGGCGCACCGCGTCGAGCACGGCGACGTCGAGGAAGGAGTAGTTTTCAGGCGGCATGCGCTGGCCGACCCTCCGGAGCGGGCATTTTCAGTTAACGCTTTGTTAATAAAAGCCCGTGGCCTTGAGGTCCACAAGCCTGGGCTTGCATCGGTCGAAATCTCTGGGCTCGTGGTTAACGGCCCTTACGGCTGACGTATGGGAAGATTTTTATGGTGCACTGCAACAAAGATGTTGCAACGCACAAAGAAACCGTTATATTGCCACCATACATGAACGAGACGGCTTTCTGTCAAAGCCGCTATCCCGAAAAGGTTGGAAAATGTCCAAGACCACTGCCAAGACCGCAGAGACCATCGAAAACGTCGAATTCCCGAGCTTCGACGCTTCCAAGGCCACCGACCAGATCCGCGCCTTCGCCGAGAAGGGCGTCGAGCAGTCGAAGGAAGCGTACGCCAAGCTGAAGACCGGCGCCGAGGAGACCCAGAAGGTTCTGGAGTCGACCTACGAGACCGCCAAGACCGTTTCCAGCGACGTTTCCCTGAAGGCCATCGCCGCGCTGCGCGCCAATGCCGAGGCCAACTTCTCGCACCTCGAAGCCCTTGTCGGCGCCAAGACACTTTCGGAAGTCGTCGAACTGCAGACCGCGTTCCTGCGCAAGCGCGTCGAAATGGCTGTCGAGCAGGCCAAGGAATTCCAGACCGTTGCCACCAAAGCGGTCGAGGATGTCTCCAAGCCGGTCAAGACCGCCTTCGAGAAGGCGATAAAGGACGTCAAGGCTGCCTGATTTCGGCGCGCAACCCTGCGATGCATCAAAACGTCGCATTTCGTCAGACAAATAGTCGTGCGATAGGGTTGAAGATCAGATACCCGGGGATGGAACCTCCTCCCTCCGTCTCCGGGGTGACCAGCCAGCACCTCCTCCCGCTGGCTCGGAACAGGAAAAGGCCGGCACCTCCTCCCGCCGGCCTTTTCTTTGCCCTGACGTAGGCGGATGAGGAAACCCGTCCTTTACCTCATCAAGGCCCTTGAATTAGAATCCGATAGCCCGTATTTGACGCATCGCCGAACGACAGGGCGGATCACGGAGAAAGACGCTTCACCTCGATCCAGCTCAGGCACGCGTGCCGTTGTAGCTCAGTTGGTTAGAGCACCAGATTGTGGATCTGGGGGTCGCTGGTTCGAGCCCAGCCAACGGTACCATCGCCATCCTCGTTTAACGCGCGCCGTCCCCAATGTTCCCGCCGACCGGGCTGCTTATTTCTGCACGCTTCCCTATTATTCGTATCGAGCCGGAACAAATTTCGCGTGTTGAGATTATGAGCGGTTGGTTGCGGGGGACTGCGCGATGCTCCTTGCCTTGGATGATGCGATCTCAACGGCTGTTTTGGCCGGCAGAGGTGCAGGCGCTGAGGTTTTCGGCATCATCGACCTCAACAGCAAAATCGAAACCCGGATCAGCGCCATCAGCTTAGGACGAGCCATCCAGTTCGTCGCTAACGCATCAGTGCTTGGATACGATGTTCGCAATGCAATGGTCTTGTATGGCGAACCAGGAACGCCAAGTTTGAGGGCGTGGGATTGCGAACACCTTTGGGCGCAATATGGTGGCGTTCTGCTCCAGCCATAGCGGGCTTTCAGGCGCAACCGTGGCCGTGCGGGTGAAAAGAACCCGAAAAAGGCCGTACCGAGGATCAAGGTGCCGCGGCTCACTTCCGATCGATCAGCGGGTAGCCGGACGGAACGATGCGGATGTTAGGAGTTTTCCGGCGCCCATAACGCGCCGACAATGGGATTCCCATCCATTCAGCCCGACTGCCTGTTTCATCGCTCGGCGGTTCTGCACCGAGCGGCCCGGCACTCTGGCGGCTCGAGTCGCCAATGCGCCGGGCCTGACCGGTGGGCGCTGGAACGAAAAACATGGCGCCGGCTGAACCAAGACATATCAGCTCTTGCTGATTTTTTTGCCATGCGAACGAAGGACGCCGACGGCCTAAGGACGTGCGGTCAGGCGGGCACGCCTCGTTTTCCGGAAGCTGAAGCATGTCGCGCAGAAAGTGTGCGGCGGTTCTGGGACAACGACATGCATCAAAAACAAAGACTTAAAGCGCGTCGCCTGAATCCGTTTCAGCGCGACGCGCTTTAAGACGCGCAGGTATGAAGGAGTGGCGGCGGCGCAAGCGCCGGATCGGACCCTGTGTTTGCCTACCGGAAAGCGCGTGACATTTGGTCGGTGAGCGGCTTCAGCAGATAAGACCAGACACTGCGCTGGCCTGTGCTTATATGAACCTCGGCCGGCATGCCGGGCTTGAGCACCTTCGCATCCCTCAGGCACCCCGTCTTGTTGTCGACGCTGATGCGTGCCGAGAAGTAGGAGAGCTGGCGCTGCGGGTCCTTGATCAGGTCTGCGGAAATCCACTTCACCGCGCCCTCGCAGGCGGGTGTCGTGCCGGCATCGAATGCCGGAAAACGGATTGAGACCGGCTGACCTGGCTGAACATCATCCACCCGCGCCGGAGGAATGAGCGCGTCCACGACAAGATCGTCCGTATCGGGGACGATCGTCATCAGCAATTCCCCTGGAGCGATTACACCGCCAATCGTGTGGACAGTGGATTGCTGTATCGTTCCCGATTGCGGGGCGCGGATTTCAGTTTTGGTCAGCTCGTCCTGAGCCACGATCTTGCGTTCGGCGAGCTCGGTCCGTTTGGCTTCCGTTTCGCGCAGCTCCTTGGTTACTTCGCTGCGCCTTTGCTCGTCAAGCTGCAGAACCTGCAACTCGGTTTCGGTGATCTTGACCTGCGCTTCCGCCACGGCCGCCGCCAGCCGCCCGGACTCTCCTTTGGCGCGTGTCGCGTCCAGCCTGACGTTGCTGAGCCTCTCTTTCGAAACTAGTTTCTTGGAGTAGAGCGCGTCTACATCGGTGAGATCGCGGCCTAGCAAAGCCGCGGATTCGTCCATCGCGGCCTGCTGGGCCTTTAGGCCTTCGAGCTGTCGCTGGATCTGTTCGGTCTGGCTGCGAAGAAGCGTTTTTTGACCGGCCAATTCCGAAGCCCGCGTCTCGAGCAAGGCGCGCTCACCATTGACCAGCGCCACCACGCTTGGCTTGTTCATCTCCGCTTGAAGAGCGGCTGGAAGCTGCATCGTCGTCAGCCCCTGACGCTCCGCCTCCAGACGGGCAAGCCGCGCTGTGGCGCGATCGAAATCCTCGCTGATGATCTGAAGGTTTGTGCTTGCCAGCGTATCATCCAGCCTGACCAATACGTCGCCCGCCCGGACATGATCGCCATCCTGTGCAAAGATGCCGCTGATCGTGCCGCCGGCCTGGTGCTGCACCTTCTTGGTGTTGCTTTCAACCACCACGGTCGCGGGGGCGATCACGGCACCGGCAATCTCCGTCAAGCCGAGCCACAGCCCTCCGCCAGCCACCAGCAGGCAAGTCACCCCCAGGCCAAGAGCCAAGCTTGGACCGAGGCTGCCGGGCGGCTTCAACACGTTCGCGCCTGTGGAGCGCGAAGCAGCACCGAAGCCAGCATAGGACCGCAGGTCCGCAAAAACGCGAGGCAAGACGTCACGCATGGCCGCTCACTCCTCTTTGGGTCGGAATGATCGGACGGTGGCTGGCGGGAGCGGGTGGTCGCGCCATGCTCGACAAGACCTCCTCGCGGGAGCCAAACGAGCGGACCATGCCGTTGGCCAGCACCAGAACCTGATCAATATTGGTGAGAGCGGACGGGCGGTGGGCGACAACAATCACAATGCCTCCGCGTTGACGCACGGCCAGAACCGCTCCGGCAAGTGCGGCGTCACCTTCGACATCGAGATTTGAGTTAGGCTCGTCCAGAACGACCAGAAACGGCTCGCCATAGAGCGCCCTGGCGAGACCGATCAATTGCCTCTGGCCTGCCGACAGGGCCCTGCCTCCCTCGCCGATGCGGGTTTGGAAACCCTCCGGCAGATGCATGATCATCGAATAGACGCCCGCTGCTCTCGCGGCTGCGAGCACGCCTTTGGGATCGCTCTTGCCGCCGAACCTCGAGATGTTGTCCGCCACTGTACCATTGAAAAGCTCAACGTCCTGCGGCAGATAGCCGATATGAGCGCCGAGCGAATCCGGGTCCCACTGATCGAGAGGGGCCCCGTCCAGCCTTACCTTGCCGTTGAGCGGCCTCCAGGCTCCGACCAAGGCCCGCACGAGCGTCGTCTTCCCGGAACCGCTCGGGCCAACTATGGCCATGCCCGCGCCGCGAGACAGTTGGAAACTTACGTCGAGCACGGTCGGCTTTGGCGTGCCGGGCGGCGCTACCGTCAACGTCTCGACGGTCAGCCGCGTTTGCGGCCGGGGCAATTCCAAGGGTTCGATCGGGTCCTCGAACGAGTCGAACATCGTCTTGAGTTGGAAATAGCTATGCCGCGTCGCCAGAAAGCCTTTCCAGTTTGCGATCGCCGCATCGACCGGAGCAAGCGCGCGGCCCAGCAATATCGACGATGCGATGATCACACCGGGGGACGCTTCGCCGCCGATGACCAGATAGGCGCCGAGGCCCAGCACTGAAGACTGCAGCGCCATCCTCAGCGCTTTCGACAATGAACCGGTCCCTCCAATGATGTCGGAGAGCCGCTCCTGATGCGTCAGGTAGCTATGAACGATGTCGCTCCAGCGTCCGGCCAGTCTGGAAGAGAGGCCCATCGCGTGGACAACCTCCGCATTGCGGCGGCCGGACTCGGCGAGGGCGCGCTGCGAGATCATGGCTTCGGATGTCAGTCTGGCAGGCCCGCGACCGAAGATCTCCGCGACCGCGGTCAGCGCCACCACGACAAGAGCGCCGATCGTCGCCAGCACGCCAAGCGACGGGTGCAGCAGATAGATGATCAGCAGATAGAAAGGAATCCAAGGCGCATCGAAAATGACGGTCGGCCCGGATCCCGAGAGAAAGCCACGCAGGTGATCAAGATCCCGCAACGGATTGAGCCTGTCCGCCTCCCGTCCGGCCTTGAGCGGCAGAAGCACCGATATCGCGAATGCCCTTTGGTGCAGGTTTCTGTAAAGCCGGCTGGCAATGCGGACCAAGAGACGAAGCCGCACGAAATCGAGCAGCCCGTAGGCCGCGTAAAGGCCCAGCATTCCAATCGTCAACCCGACCAGGGTCGGAACACTCTGGGAGGGCAGCACCCGATCGTAGACCTGGAGCATATAGAGGGACCCGGTCAGCGCCAGCAGGTTCGTCACCGCTGAAAAAAGCCCAACGCCAAACAAGCCTTGAGCGCAGTCCGACATTGCGATCCGTAAAAGAGAGGAGAATTCTTGCTTTGTCTTCATTGCCTTCCGATTCACGCGGAAACCGCGCGGCTTTGTTGGCCCTGCCCGATATGGGAAGCTTGACTGCATGGATATGTCAGGTCCGAGCGATTGCCGGACGTGAGGCGTCACTAATGTAGCCTACTTTAATCGAAATGAAGCGAAATCGTGACCTGTCCCAAAATGGGAGCGGCTGAATCGGTGAAAATTGGGGATAATACCGGGAGATACGCTTCCTGATACGCCGACTAACGAAGCGCGACCGGACTGAAAACGCTGAGTTTTTTCTCCAGGAGATCTAAGACGGAACTGGACGCGATCAATTATTTTGACTGGCGAAATATGTATGTGACTTTTTCCTAATGTAACTTTCGTCTACTCAGGCGGCGCCGGGGGGCCTCGCCGAATCAAAAAGAAAGAAGGAGCGCCTATGGCAACTCTCCATTATGCCGCGGGTGGATCTACCGCCGACGTGGCAGCTGCAGGATTCAATCTCGTCGATGTTCAATATGTTTCGCAGGTAAACGCGCTACCTGACGGAATGAAGGCCTTGGTTTATCTCAACGCCCGTGATGGCGCCACTTCGTCCTTCATTGATAAAGTCACCCCTTTCCTAAACAATCCAAAGGTGTTCGGATTCTACCTCTGCGACGAGCCCGACCCGACCGGTCACTGGCATCCGCTGGCGACCGCGGCAAATCTGAAGGCCGAATCCGACTGGATTCATTCTCACTTCCCGGGCGCAAAGACCTTTATCTCGATGATGAACATGGGGTCCAACGCCAATCCGAGCTTCGCCAACACTTACAATCCGGCGAACACGGGCATCGATTATTACGGGATGGGTGCCTATGTGATCCATTCCGATACGGGCAGTACTCCTGACTACTCCATGATCGATCGCTTGGTTACGGCCGCGGTTGCAGCAGGCATTCCGGCTGACCGTATCGTCCCGGAATTCCAGGCTTTCGGCGGTGGAAACTGGGTAAGCGAAAGCGGCTCTGCCTTCGCGGTCCCGACCGCCGAGCAGGCGAAGGCAGTGTTTGATCACTGGGCCAAGCTGGTCCCATCGCCGGCGTTCGACTACACCTATGCATGGGGTGCGCAGAACGGCGACACCGCGCTTGAGAACTCTACGGAATTGCAGGCAATCTTCCGCGAGCACAACACCAGCTCGACGTCGTCGACGCTGCCCGCGACCACTGAGCCGACGCCGCCGACAACTTCCGAGCCCACGCCGCCAGCCTCCGAACCGACGCCGCCGACGTCCAGCGCGACGCCGCCGACATCCAGCCCGACGCCCACGACATCCGGCGCGACGCCGCCAACAAGCACAGACCCTTCTCACACCGATCATGTGATCCAGGGTGGCAAGGGCAACAACACCTATCACGTCAACAATGCGCATGACAAAATAATGGAAGCTAACGGTGGCGGCTTTGACAAAGTGATGGCCTCGGTCAGCTATGCCCTGTCCGCCGGCTCGCATGTCGAGCAACTCTCCACCTCCAAAACGGCAGGCAAAACCGCCATCAATCTGACCGGCAATGAGTTCGGCCAGACGATCCTTGGCAACAACGGCGACAACAAGATAAATGGCGGCGGCGGATCAGACCTGTTGAAGGGGTATGGCGGACACGATGCCTTCGTGTTCAGCACGGCGCTTGGAAAGTACAATATTGACAGGATCGCCGATTTCGACGTCTCTCGAGACAAGATCAATCTCGACCACGGCATATTCGCCGGGCTTCAGAAGGGCGCGCTTGCAGCCGGCGATTTCCACATCGGCCGCGGTGCACATGATGCGAGCGATCACATCATCTATAACAGCGCGACAGGAGCGCTTTCCTTCGACAGCGACGGAGCAGGCGGCCATGCGCAGGTCCAGTTTGCCAGTCTCTCCCCACATCTGCACTTGGGCGAAAGCTCCTTTGTTGTGATCTGACAAGGCGCCTTACCGATAGGAGCCCGAGGCTCCTATCGGTCTGGCCGTCAGAACCGGCCTCGCGCCGGCCGATAAGCTCGCAAAGCCAATGCGGGCCGACCCCATTGGTCTCCTCTGCGGTCCTCAGTTGCCGCTCCCGGCATCAAATCTGCTGCCAACTTAATCAACTCTCGCGTGTGCCGGTCTCTAGCTCTCGCCTTTATCTCGAATTTGTGGAACATTTCCCCGCGATCGAAGTTTGATTGGCTGGCCTGAGATAAGGGTGCGGGAGGATGGCATGCCGAGCTACGAGGTCGAGGAGATCTTCGCCGGAAAGGTGATCGTCTCCCACAAGATTGTTGCGCCAACGCCATTCCGGGCCGCAAAGCTCGCTACCAATCGGGACGTTACGCTGCGAAACTCCGAGGTCCGATGGATACGGGTCTTTGAAAAAGACCGGCGGCACCGGGCGTATGAATACACCGTCATTGAACGACCGCAGCTTGCATCGCGAACTGGGCCATCATAGAGCCTCGGCGTCCTGTCGGGATCACGTCTATGACCAGCTTCCTGCGAGGAGCCATGCTGTGGCTCCATTCCCGCGTTCGATAGCGAGAGATCTCTCGTCCGGCCAGCAGTAAACCGCCTGGGCGTTCTCGCCGAACCCGCATCGGTTTCCGACACCCATTGCCCTGATCCCCGCGCCGAACCGACTGGTTCCGTCATTCGAACGGACGAGGACAAGCTTAGGACCCCCCCGTAGCTTTCATGACCGATTGAACGCATTCCTCGCAAAGACAGCGGGCCATGAGAGACTATCCAAGTTCCAGCCACTTTGGGCCGGCGGACCGCAGCTTTTTGGGAGGGGTGGCAAAATGAAGCCCCACCTGGTCTGCGTCGGCGGTGAGGATCACGCGCTTAGAATTCCGTTTCTCATGGAGATGCGCGAGAGGGGCTTTCGGGTCACGGCAGTCTCAAGCGGCGAGGAAGCTCCATTCCTGCGCCACGGCATCGCGCACCGGAGCTACAGGTTTGACCGCTTTGCCACCGGTGGCGGCAATGCTGGCACGGTCAGAACACTTCGCAGACTGATATCGGAACTGCGTCCGGACATTGTCCAGAGTTTCGATACGAAGCCCAATCTCTTGACGCCGCTGGCGGTGCGTGGACAGGCACCGGTCGTCCGCACCATCAACGGGTTGGGCTGGACGTTCTCATCACTCCAGCCGCGCGCCTTGGCTCTTCGTCCGGTCTTTTGCGGCCTGCAATGGCTTGCGTCCCTCTGGACTGCTGCGACGGTCTTCCAAAACCGCGACGACCGGACATTTTTTGAGCGCTATCGGCTGATCGGACGCGGGGACAGTATCCTTATCGGCGGTTCCGGTATCGACATCGGCGCATTCGCCGCCGCGAGACGGCTTGGTCCATCGGCGGCAAGATTGCGCCAGGAATTCGGACTGCAGTCGGCTGAAGTCGTCATGTTTGTCGGCCGGTTGACTCGTCAAAAAGGAATACCGACCCTCCTCGCGGCGATTCCAAAAGTTCTCGCCAAAAGACCAAATGCACGCTTCGTCTTTGTGGGTCCGTGGCAGTCAGAGGGCCCCTTCGCCGTCGAAGCATCGGAATTTGAGCGCTTCGCGTCTCACGTGGTCGTGTTGGGCAAACGGCAGGACGTTCCTGCTCTTCTGGGCATGGCTGACATATTTGCCTTCCCAACCGAATACCGCGAAGGGATCCCGCGTGTGTTGCTGGAAGCCGGCCTCGCAGGATTGCCGACAGTTGCGTCCAGAATGCCCGGTTGCAGCGATTTCATCGAAGACGGATGGAACGGCTACCTTGTCGCGCCGCGCGACCCCGATGCGCTCGCGGATCGCATAATCGAGCTGCTGTCGGATCGGTCCCTTGCAGCGACTCTGGGCAGCCGCTCCGCCGCAGTTGTTCGGGAACGCTTTGCGTTGCCGTTGATAGTCGACCAGTACTGCGACCTCTACGATAAAACCATCAACGCCAGATCCCAAGGGGGCGCTGTTCGGTCGCGATCCGCGACTGCGCCTAGCCGCGACCTGGCGGATCGCCGGCTGGGTGGAATGCACGGATGATCCGGGACATGCTCCTTGCCCTTGGCGCCGTGATGGCCGGTGCGACGCAGCTCATCCTTCCGGGCTCGTCCTTCGGCTATGGCGAACTGTTTCTGGTCCTCTGGATCGTGCTGTCGATCGGACGGATACTCGCCGGCGGGCGTACCGTGCTTACACCTGCCCTGACCAAACTCGCCGGCTTCTGGCTGGTGATGGCAGTCGCTTTGGCTTTCGGCACCGTCGTCGCCTATTTCACCTCGATCGTATACTCGACCGGACTGGTACACGATACCGAAGCGTATCTTCTGTTGGCCTGCATTACATGCCTGGCTGCCGCAGAGCCCGATGCCGGTCGCCATTTGCGCCGCAGCGCGTGGTGGTTGATCGCAATCGCGAATGTGACACTTGCGATTCAGGTGGCTCAAGGCTGGGGGTGGCTCCCCCAGTCTAATGTCGAGTTATGGTACTGGGATCGTTTTCGCGGCTGGTCGGAAAATCCAAATCAACTCGCACTCTACTGCGCGATCTATGGCACGCTGGCTTTGCATCTCGGGACGACCACTAGCAATGGTTGGGCTAGGCTCCTTGGCATCGCCAGCGTGTTCTTCACCTTCTATGTGGGAAGGCTGACGAAGAGTGACGCCTATTTATATACCAGCATTCTGACGTGCCTGACGTTCCTCGGGCTGAGAATCAGGACATGGCTCAAGACAGATGACAACAAAGTCAGTCTTTCGCGGCAAGCCGTCCTTCTGTTGCTCATCGGCAGTTTACCGATGGCGGTCTCGATCACTCCCTACATTCTGTCGGAGGCGAACACCCTCGAAAACTTCGCCAAGAGCCTGACCAAGGACAATGGCGGCGAAGGGACAGCAGAAACCGCCGAGCTCCGCCTGTATCTTTGGGGCGCGGCGTTGGAGGACGGCGTGCAAACAGGATCGATGGGCCTCGGTCCGGGCCCGCATGTCAACCGTCCCCCAACCTGGCAGAGGCAGTTTGATTTTCTGACCCGACCCTTTGAGGCCCACAACACGATACTCGATCTGTACACTCAAGGTGGTGTCATCTCCGTTCTGGCGCTGGTCTGGCTCGTTGGCACCGCCATCATGTCGGCGTGGCGCGCGAAGCTGGACGCGCTGTTGGCGCTTATGGTGTCGATCGTCATCTTCAGTATGCCGCACCTGATCATCCGCCACCCGATCGTGTGGTTTGCGCTGACCTTATGCCTTGTTGCGGGCAGGCCTCGCGAGTTCGCTCCGAGGTTCGAGCCTATAAGGGTTGTGTAATGTGTGGGATCTCTGGAATTCTCCTCGCTACCGCCGCCGCGAACACGAAGCCGCTCGAGACAATAGGCCAGTTGACGTCGGCGCTTCGGCACCGTGGGCCCGACGGCGAAGGGCTCTGGACAGATCGTGAAGCGGGCATTGCGCTGGGCCATCGGCGACTGGCGATCGTCGACCTCTCGGCGAAAGGTCGTCAGCCCATGCGTTCCGCTAGCGGCCGGTATGTGACCACCTTCAACGGCGAGATTTACAATTTCAGGGACCTGCGGCGCGAACTTGAGGACGCCGGACATCAGTTTCGCGGCACCGGCGACACGGAAGTCATGCTGTGTGCGGTCGAGGCTTGGGGCATCGAGGCCGCCCTTAAGCGCTTTGCGGGCATGTTTGCGTTTGGGTTGTGGGACCTGAAGACCAGAACCCTTCATCTCGCACGGGATCGAATGGGCAAAAAGCCGCTTTATGTGGCATTGGTCGGGCATGCTCTGGTCTTTGCGTCCGAGCTGAAGGCGATCCGGTGCTTTCCGGGTTTCTCCGCCGAGCTCGACCTGGATGCGACCGCTGCCATGCTTTCGAGAGGGTGGGTGCCAGACCATAGATGCATCTGGCAGGGTGTGTTCAAGCTGCCGCCCGGTTCCCTGCTCTCCGTCAGACCCACCGATTTGGCCGAAGCCGGTGGCGCCGACGCTCTTCGCCGCCGGGTTAAACAGTGGTGGTCGCTGGCCGAGGTCGCCGCCAAAGGCCGTGAGAACCAGATCGCCGGCAGCGACGAGGATCTGACCGACGAACTGGACAACCTGCTTCGGCTCGCCGTTCGCGAACGGATGATCGCCGACGTGCCATTGGGCGGCTTTCTGTCGGGTGGCATCGACAGCTCCACGGTCGTGGCGCTGATGCAGGCTCAATCCAGAAGTCCGGTGCGCACATTCACGGTGGCCTTTGCCGAGGGCGGCTTCGACGAGGCCCCTTATGCGGCCGAAGTAGCACGGCACCTGGGAACCGATCACACCGAACTTCACCTTTCCCCGGCCGCCGCACGCGATGTCATTCCAGAATTGCCGCGTATCTGGGACGAGCCTTTCGCCGACGAATCGCAGATTCCAACGCTGCTGGTGGCGCGGCTGGCCCGCCAGCATGTAACCGTGGCGCTGTCGGGTGACGGCGGCGATGAATGTTTCGCGGGATATGGCCGCCATTTCATGGCGGAGAGGCTGAAGCGGCAGCAGGGGCTGCCCATACAGTTGCGCCGGGCCTTGGCGGCCGGGGCAGGGTTGCTTGCCCGCGCGGTCCGTCACGAGATCGTTGGCAACCTGCCGCTTTCGGCGAGTGTGCGGCATGCGCTACGCGGCGACCGGCTTGATCGGCTTGCTCCGCTGCTCGCCGCAACCAGTGAAGACGAGTTGTATCAGAGGCTGAAGGGATCGGCGGTCGAAAACCTCGCCCGGCAGAAGCTCCCCACATCGAGCGATGGTGCGCCGCAGCTCGACGGGTTGCTGTCGCGTCTCTTGTACGACGACATGGCGGGTTATTTGCCCGGCGACATACTGGTGAAGCTGGATCGCGCCACTATGGCCAATGGCCTCGAGGGACGATGCCCGCTGCTCGATCATCGGGTTGTCGAATTTGCCTGGCGCCTTCCCTCCAATGTGAAGGTTCGCAATGGTGGCGGCAAGTGGATCCTTCGTCACCTGCTGCATCGCTACCTTCCGGAGCGGCTGATTGACAGGCCAAAGCAAGGTTTCGATGTGCCCATAGCGGTCTGGCTGAGAGGTCCGCTGCGCATTTGGGCCAACGAACTTATCACCGGCATGCGCAATTCCGGAGACCGGATATTCGACCTTGCGAAGGTGGATGCGTGCTGGCGAGACCACGTCGACGGCAAGCACGACCATTCGCGCGAATTGTGGCCGGCGCTCATGTTCCAGGCCTGGCACGAAGAGGCGAGCAGGTCGCCGGTGTCAGAAGCGGGGCTTTCTCAAATGCCCGAACTTACAGGAGTATAAGATGGAAGGTTCCAAGGTTAGCCGCATCCATCTTCCGCATGCTACCGAAGCGCCTCCGACCGTACGCGAAATCAACCCTCGCATGAGACGGCCGTTGGGAGAGCAGATGGACACGCAAACGCCGCTCCATCAGCTCCTCATTACCCTCCAACGAAAAAAATGGTTCCTGCTTGCCATGGTCGTCGCAGGCGGCGTCCTTGCCGCGCTCTTGGGGCTTGCGCGGCCTGCCTTATACGAGGCCACCACACAGGTGCTCGTTGATGCGCCCAGCCGGGCGGCTCCGGCAGGCGGCTTGAGTTCCAGCCAGGATTTGCTGGAATCCAGCATTGACGACCATATAACCATGCTCTCGTCGCAGAGCCATCTGCGAAGCGTGGTGGCGGCACTGCGCAAAATAGATGCCGCCAATGTTGCCGGAGCCGCCGACGGTACAAAACGAGCCGATGCCGCGACCGCAACCTCTTCTCCCAATCCTGGCCGCGTCGAGCCGCCGAAATCGCGCTCGATTCTAGATGGTCTGCTGGAAAAAATCTGGCCGCGAAGCACGCCAGCGGAGCCAGATGCAGCTGAACTAAAGGTGCTGCGCGAGGGCATAAGGATTGGGCAGGAACTGAAGTCTAGAGTGATCAGTGTCGGCTTTACCGACAAGGATCCGGCGCGAGCCGCTCTTGTGGCCAATACGTTTGTCCAAGTATATATCGGCGATCTTGCAAGGAGAAATCAGGCTTCGGACGAACAGGAACTCGACTCGATAGTTGCCACGCTGCCGACTATACGAGACAGTCTCGCAGAAGCGACGGATCGGCTTGAAAGGTACCGGCTGACCCATGGCGCGGTAGATCAAGGTGCGGCGGACAACGCGGCCAAGGAGACGGCCGAACTCACTCAGCAGATATCGATGTCCAAGGCTGACCTCGCCGCGCAGGAATCCCGCCTTCAGCGCATTCAGGATCTCCGTAAGCAGAACGCACCGTTCGCATCGCTGGCCCAGGCGATCGGTACGCCCGAATTGGCCGATCTTGCGGCTCGCCAAGCCGCCGCGCCGGCAGATAAGAGCCTGGGCAAAGCGGTTGACAGTGCTGTAGAGCAAGCTCTCGCTCGTGTTGCCGCTGAGGTTGACATTTATCGCGCTCAGATCGGGGCTCTGGAAGATCGCAAGAAAGTTCTCGATGCGGTTGTGGCGGATACGGCCGGTCGGCTCTCCGGGTTGCGCGCTCTCGAGCCGCAGGTGAGCATCCTGACGCAGCGATACAACGACCTGTTGGCCCGTCAACAGGACTTGAAGCGGCAGATTGCAAAACCCAACCCCGGAGTCGGAATTCTTTCTGCAGCGTGGCCGCCTGCCAATCCAACGACTTTTCCGCCGATTTTCCTCGTTCCACCGGGCATGATCATGTTCGGCCTGATTGGAGGAATTCTCGTACTCCTGCGCCGACACTTCGATCGCACTTTACGCGGCGAGGCTGAAGCTGAAGCGGCGCTCGGGGTTCCGTGCCTGGCGCTCATACCGCAGGCCGCCACCCCGCACGCCAAGCGACTGAAGCAGTTGGTACTAGGCCAGCAGGAGTCCGGATACAGCCGCGCCGTGACGTCGCTGCTTGTCGCGGCAGCTCCAAGTCGACTGAGCGCTCGCTCCTCGCAGATCATGCTTGTGACATCCAGCACGCCCGAGGATGGGGCGACCGAGCTCGCATGGAGCTTGGCATTGGTTGCGACGCGCCTGGGCGGCCGAGTCCTTGTGGTCGATCTTGAACCCAAGGCCGCTTGGCTCACTCTTGAGTTTCTGAACCAGTATGGTGGACCCAAGGCTCGCCATTCTTTCGCGGACTATGTTTGCGATCGGTGTACCTTGGGAGATGCTGTCACCGGCATGCCTGAAGTCGGCGTCGACCTGATGACCCTCGGCCCTTCGGAGGATCTGCTGACCCTGCTGTCCCGCGGGAACGGGTCCGAACTGATGGAGGAGCTACGCTCGGTTTATAGCGTCGTTATCTTAAATGGGCCATCCGGGCTTGGGAGGCCGGAAGCCAGATTCCTCACCGAATGGGCGGACGTGGTGCTTTTCGCCGTCCGGTGGGCGAAGACGCCACGCCATGTCGCTCGCGGTGTGCTGGAACTGCTTCAGGGCGAAGATTCTGTTCCAGTACCCGTCGGGAGCGTTCTTACGCGGGTGAATCTCAGAAAGCATGCCGGATATCGGCTCGGGGACAGCGCCGACCTCCTGCGCGAGAAGGTGACTTGAGGAATTGGGAGACCTGGATCGATTGGGCGAGCAAGTTGCGGGCAATGCCGTGCGCTCTTCAAACGTGCGGCCTCCGTCCTCATGGCCGCGGCTGTCTATCTTCTGTTCCGTTCGTATGACGCACCATCCTGGGCACCGCTTGCCCTGGGGGTGACCGCAGTCTTTTCAACTTCGAACTGGTTCCGGATCCCTCTCAAATACGGGGTGGGAAGGTGCCCTTCTTGCCCTGGCCCTGGTCTACCTTGACAAGGCCCAACCAATTCGAACGAACACGCCGGCTTCGATGCTTCGCCCGGCTGATCTTTGATGACTTTGCGGTTCAGGGCGGCCAGTGGCACAACGCGATCTTGTAGCGTTCCCTCGCTCGCATGGCGACAACTGATCGGGCCAGCCTCCCCCGCTAAGCGACTACCCGAACTCCTCCGGGCGGAAAAACTGTTACGCGCTTTCCTTGAATTGATCTGGCCGTTCATTGCAGCCTGATTTGATGGCTCCGTAGCTCGGCGAAGAGACCTTTTCGACCGGCGAGGAGACTTTGTCGATCCTCGCCCAGAGTGCGTTCCCGCCCAGCGTCGACGCGTTGCTAACCGCATATGCCCATGCCGGCAGGCGTGACGGTGAAATCGCCAAAGCGGTCACGCCTTGCGCAATCCGTTGAGCTTTGCTTCGCGGCAGGGCGCGGACGAACTCACTCAGGCTGCCAGGCTTTTCTCCCTTACGCAAATAGCTGTTCACAATATCTTGCTTGAGGAAACTAAGCAGGTTGAAGGGTTCCCGCTCACATTTGGTCAGTTGCAAGCCATGCCGCCGACAAATCGCATCAAAGGCTTCCTTCGTCCATCGGCCGATATGATTGGGGGGCATGTCTATGAGGGATCCATGAGACTCCATATAGTATGTTCTGTTTTCATTTGGCACCGCAATGAAGACAGACCCTTGTGGCTTAAGCAGGAATTTCAATCGAGCGAAGACGTCGTCCACTTTGTCCATATGCTCGAACACCTGAAACAAGCAGATGAAGTCGAATGATTCCTCCAACTGGTCAAAGCTGTCTCCACGAATGTCGCTCGAGAACGTCGTGAAACCCTTTGACGACAACATCGACTGCGATGTTTCGTTATAATCGACTGCGGAAATATCCGAAATTTTGAAGAATTTATTTTTGACGCGATCGAGAAAATACCCGAAGCCGGCACCCACGTCGATAATCGTTTTTCCGTCAGTCCGCAGGCCCGCTAGTTCTTCGATGGTTCTTGCATATTCCCATCTCATGGTCGGATAGGAAGGATACGCCCAGGCGAGGTTGTAGAATTCAACCCCGCCTGCAACGAACGGATCTGCAAAACCGAATCCGCAATCTGAGCATTTGCGGATATCGCATGTGTCGCTTCCCCAGAGATCCGACAAGTGGCTCTTCAGGTTCCGAAAGCGATCGGGTTCCTGGCGCGGGTTGAGAAAATGTCGAGAGGCTTCGTCAGCCGTCACTTCGAACAATTTCGCAGTCGATGTACCGCAACACGCCGGACAAATGGTCATTTCGCTTGTCCCTAAAGCCTGACCGAAGCTGCGATTCCGCATTGAACAATGGAATTGGCGCAAGCTTAGGATGGGCACCGAACGCCACCATCATCCATCTGAATGAGATCATTCGGCGGAGCGGCGGCGCAAAGTATTCCCCACGCTTTGTCGTAGCGAATGCCGGAGTTTGAGAGCCGCGCCTTGCGACGGCTTACCTCAGGCAGGACAGCACAAATTCGCGATCCAGCCGCTCCGCCAAATCGTGTCATTCAGATGGATGATGGTGGCGTCCGATGCCCATCGTAAGCTCCCGGAACCGCGAAAATCATGCCTCTCGGAAGCGCGAACTCATGTCAGACAGGGCCAGCGACATTCTGAGATCGAGCAAAGTCCCCAGGGCTGAGAAAGCAATCATCGATATTCCGCCGAGCTCGATCCGCAACGTTATTCGCGCGGCTGGGGGGGTATCGGCCATGGCCATCACCGGCCAGCTTATTCTCGTTGCGACTATTCCGGTGCTGACTCGGCTTTATTCCCCGACGGATTTCGGCGTATTCACGATTTATCTTTCGATCGTCAACATGCTGGGCGCCGTCGCCGCGCTGCGCTTCGAACCTTCTCTCTATGGGGTCAAGGACACCGGGCAGACCTATGTCACGGTCAAGCTAATTCTGCTGGCCGTGTTCGCCACCGGTGTGCTGACCTTTTTGGTCGGGCAGGTCTTCTTGAGTGCTGCGCCTGCCCAACTCAGACACCTGGTATGGCTGGTGCCTATCGGGATGAGCGGCGCAGCACTCGTAGAAACGATGAATTGCTGGGCGCTACGGGCGGGCATGATGCGCAACTTCGCCATCGGCCGGCTGATCCTGCCAGCAACCATGGCCGTGCTGCAATTGGCTTTTGGTTTCGCACGTTTTGGGGGCGGGGCGATGGTATACGCTCATATCCTCAGCCAGTTCGCCTTTCTTGCCTTCATCGGTCTTCAGATCCTGTCCTGGGAGGATCTGCGCGGTATCGTCCGGGCCCCGTGGAGAAGCGTCTTTGACAAAGCCAAAAGGGAGTACAAATTCCCGCTGTTCGACATTCCCGCGACCCTCGGGAGCTACGCCATCAACAATCTTCCCGCGATTCTAGTCGGCTCCTTTTTCGGCGCCGCCTTTGCCGGTTATCTCGGCGTCGCGACACGGCTGGTGACTGGGCCTATCGTGCTGATAGCCACACCGCTAAGCAACGTGTTTGTCGCCGAGTCGAACAAGAGCAGCGATCGTGGGCATATGCTCGGCGTCGCGCGCGGCCTACTGATGCTTGCCGCCGGTCTTTCTGCGTTGCCGATACTGGCGCTTGGGCTGGCCGCCCCATACCTGGTCGTGCCGCTCTTGGGCAAGGCTTGGATTCCGACGGCCCAAATCATGACTGCTTTGGCATTCATGGGGGCCGTGCAAGCATTGTCGACACCGCTCAGCGAGGTTCCTTCCCTGTTGCGGCGGCAGGAAGTGCGGCTGGTCGTCGACGCCGCGCGGATGGTGCTTGTCTTCGGTCCGCTGCTCGCCGGCGCCAAGGCAGGGTGGGCACCTATCGACGTCATTTATCTCATGGCTGTTGGCGGGATGGTTGGGTTTGCCATTAAAACCGCGGCCTCACTGTATCTTCTGAAACGGGACATCGAACCGGCCCAGGTAACATTGTCCAGTCCGTATCCAATCGCGAGGAAACAGCACGATGAAGCTCCTGTTGAATAGCGACGAGCGCCCTGAGAGACCTGTGCCGTCGCTTGAGCCGGTGGCCAGCGGCAAAAATGAAATAAATCTGTCGGCGCTTGGTCCTATGGCCAATGTCGCTCATGCTGTTGACGCGTCACCCGCGCGCCCATTCATTTCCGTTGCCGTTCCGACGTTTCGCCGGCCGGACACCATCAGGCGCACCATCGACAGTGTCGTGGGGCAGGACTTTTCCAACTGGGAACTCGTCGTCAGCGACGACGAAGGGCAAAAGGGGTCGAGTTGGGCCATCTTGGAAGAGTATGCGCGACGCGACCCGCGCATTCGGATCGTCGAAAACTGCAGAGGCCGAGGGCAGGTGGAGAACACCAACAACGCCATGCTTGCCTGCACAGGCAAGTGGATCAAATTGCTGCATGACGATGATTGGCTGGCCCCGGGAGCTCTGAAGAGATTTGCCGAAATCTCGGTAAAATATCCGTCGGCGGCGTTCATGACCTGCGCGGCGCATGTTGTCGAGGAAGACCGGATCGTGATGCGGTCGGACCCGCCGGAGCAAAACCGGGTTTCGCTCTATTCCAGCCAGCAGTGCCTGACGGACCTCTATCTGGTACGGGTGACCAGGAGCCTTGGCATCATCCCTTCGACGCTCCTGATCAACACCGCCGTCATCCACGCCGGGTGTCAGATGCGAGCCCATAAATCCATCCCGGCCGGCGTCGATCAATTATTCTTTGTTGATCTGGCCCGTTACGGCGAAATGGTGGCAATCAACGAAGGGCTGATCTTCTATGATGCGACACATCATCCGAGCATAACGACGTCGAAAAGCTACGAGGACGTGGATGAGGTCACTCTTGCCGTCAAACAGCTGAATTGGGATCTGATCGAGGATAGAAAGGGCCTCCCGAAACCGGAGACGCTTCTACGTGCGCTGCGGGTCGCCCGCATCCCGGCCAGATTCCGACATCAATCCTGGCGAACGACGATGCGAGATGCCGTCCAGATCCTTCGGCCGTCCGTGATGAAGATCGCGAACCAGTATGCCCTGGAATACCTGTTCAGGATCCGACCAAAACTCGGCGCGGTGCAGACCCGCAAACGCTGATGCGACCGTGATGCTGGGCCTACCGTAGGAATCGTGCGCGCGTTCGCATGACAGCTCGATGGCCGGCAGCATGCGCGAACCATCGGGCGCATCGGGTCGACGAATCTCATCCGGCGAATGTCGCAGGAACAATTCCGGGCGGCGCAGTCATTTGCGTCAGAGCAATCCCAGGAAAGTATGGGGCGGATTCCGTCCGGAAGTGCGTCGACACTAGAGATAGAGCGGTTCGCCGTTTCGTGAAACGGTGAAACACTCGACGCAGACGTGGAGCAGTGGCGCGCTACCGGAAACCCAGGCGCGCCAGATGGTCGGGAGGTTCTACGGCAGGACCGAGATGCGCCCTAAAAGAGCGACCAATTCCGCCTGGCGCCTCGTCTCTGTCTTGGCGAACAGCGAGGCGAGCTGGGTGCGGATCGTGGTCCGGCTGAGCCGGCTGCGCTCGGCAATTTCCAAGGGGGCATCGCCGCTCGCCAAGCGCAACGCCAAATGCGTTTCGGCGCCCGTCAATCCAAACATTTTCCGCAGGGTTTCCGGATTGGGTCCGGTTCTCGGCTGGCGATCAAGGAGTGCGACAATGATCGACCCATCGGGAGTGACGACGCCTTCCTCATTCATGATGACCGGCCGGTCGCCGGCGCTGCGGATCACGATCCAGGACAGCGATCCGGCAGCAAAATGAGCAGGCACACCAGCTATCAGGCTTCTCAGTGCCGCCGATAGATCGCCGGGGGAATCTAGAGAATCCGCACAGGCCGTGAGAATGGTTTCGGCGGCTGAGTTCCATTCAAGCACTCTTTTCGACTCGCTGAGCACGAGCCAGCCACAACCTATGCGCTCAAGCATGCCGGTTATTGAATCAAGACACGGCCGCACGTATTTGCTCGCCGTGGTCGGCCTGAGGGTATTGCGAGGCGCGCCCCCCCTGGCAAAGGCAGTCATAGTCCGGCTGCCCGGACCAGGCGGTATCATGCCAGGCCTGGCGATAGATCTTGTGTCGTTCTGTCCGCTGACCAGATTCATGAATCCTCCATCCTCGTTTCTATTTCTGCTATCGGTGCTGGACGACCGACAGTCAGAAGATCGGGTGCTGATGTTATAAGGCCTTGATTTTTGGCGATCCGAAAGCGAGCAGATGGACTAGCTGCTCGCTCAACGGTCTAAGCTCGACGGGCTAGACCGAAAGTTGTAGGTAGGTTGGATGAGGTTGCCGAGGAGGTCCGATCCTGTCGCGAACTCACCTAGCGTCGACGGCTGTACTGATCGCTACGCTGCTCTTCGAGGTAAGGGTATCCTTAACGGGCACCACAGACCCGGCTTTTCTTGAATTTGTTCCGGCGATAATTGTCATCGCCTTCCTGGAAAGCCGCCGGATCGCAGTCGGATCAACGTTCCTGATGGCGGCCGCCGGCCTGGGCGCTCGGATAATTTTGCATCGCCAGCCTCTCGCCGATGATTGGGTGCGCGCCATCCTGTTTGTGCTTTCCGGTGGGATGATTGCCTTTCTTTTCGATCGCTCCAGGCAGAGCTTACGGGCCGCACTGGACGTTAAGCTCGCTGCCGTCGAAGCCGCAGAGTCGCGTTACCGACACGCTTTTGAACGAGCCGCGCTGGGCTTTGCGACCGCGAACGACCGCGGAGAATTGCTACGGCTGAACAAACGTCTCAGCGATCTGCTCGGCTATATCGAAGACGATCTTGTCGGGCGGCGCATAGACGAGCTTGTCCATCAGGATGATCGAGCGCTGCTCAAAAACTCGCTCGCCGCATTGACGGCCGAAGCGCCGTGGTTCGGCTCGGAAATGCGCCTGACCAGAAGCGACGGCGGCACGCTTTGGGCCTGGTTGACGCTTTCTCTTTCTGCGTCCGACACGGTGCCGTCGGACAGCCTGTTTGTAGTCGTAGACGACATAACCGAGCGAAGAGCCGCCCGCGAAGCGCTCATAGCTCAAAACGAATGGCTCGACCTTGCGCTGTCAGCCGGCCGGTTGGGCACCTGGCGCATAGACTATGGCCAGGACGTCATCTCGGGCTCACGCCAGTTTTGGGAGATTCTTGGATTGTCCCCGATGGCATTCCGCCCTCTTTCCGATCTGTCTTCGATCGTCCACCCAGCGGACTGGGGTAAGCTTGCATCGCCTTCAGGAACCGACCCGCGGGGGGCCAATTACGACGTGGAGATTCGTCTCAAGCGACCCGACGGCCAAGTCCGTTGGATCGCCTTGCGGGGACGCGAGGAAAACCAGGATGGCCGAGACCAGCGCGTTGGCATCGCGGCGGATTTGACCGAGCGACGTCAAACCACGCTGCTGCGGGCTGCGGTAAGGCGGCAAGAAAAATTGATGCTGGAGCAGCGCCACCGGTTCAGCAATCTGTTCCCCGTCATCACGGCGATAGTGAAGATGCTGGACGCACCGGAGGGCAGTCTCGCCAAGTTCAAGGAGACGCTGGTCGAGCGAATTCATGCGCTTGCGGCGACGCATATGCTGCTCACGCGTAGCGCGGATGGATCATCCACCATCCGGGATCTCGTCATGCAGGAACTGAAGCCCTTCTCGGACGCTGGCAGAACGATAGTCGCAGGCCCCGACATCAGGATTTCAGGCGGAACGGCGGAGAGCTTCGCAATGATTATCCACGAGCTCACGACCAACTCGATCAAGCACGGCGTGCTCGGCGATGCGCACGGCAAGGTTGAGGCACGTTGGGAGTTCACATCAGCCGAGGCGGGCGATGAGATTGTTTTTGAGTGGATAGAAACAGGGCGCCGACGCGCGGCTCCCTTCAGGCGTCCGGGTTTCGGATCTGTGGTTCTGGGAGTCGAGGGAACACCCCTTGTGGGCCATTCCTCGCAATTCGAGGTGCGGGAGGATGGATTGCGATATTCCCTTCGACTGTCTTCGAAGGAAGTGCATGCTTAACTCACACCGTTCCCAACCAGGTCTTTATCAGGACTGCGGCTTCCGTACGGTTTCGAACCCCCAATTCCCGCATGATTGCCGCCGCATGAATCTTTGTCGTAGCCTCGGCGATATCGAGATCTCTCGCGATCTCCTTGTTCGAATATCCTTCCGCCATCAGCCTTAGTACATCCTTTTGCCGCGATGTGAGCCTTTCGAGAGCGCCGGCGCCGGCGATGCTCCCGTGACGGATCTCGAGGGACTGCTCGTGGCTTCCCAAGTGCCGGGACAGGAGCGCCGGCACGTAGATGCGGCCTGCCAGGATTTCCTTCACCGCCAGGACGACCTCTTCGTCACTTTGCGATTTCACGATATAGCCGTGCAGCCCCACATTGAGAGCGGTCAGGATTTCAGAGCGTGAATCGTTTCCCGAAACGATCGCAAAGCGCGTGTCGGGATACGCAGCCAAAACATCGCCAATCACTTCCTGAGTGAAGAGCCCCGGCATGTTCAGGTCAAGCATCGCTAGGCTGACGCACTCGTGTTCGGCAAGAAGCCCCACCACGGCATCGAAGCACGCGGCCTCAAATATCTCAACGCTTTCAATGCCGGCGGTCAGCGCCAACCGTAAGCCACGCCTGTAGAGACCGTGATCATCGGCGATGACGATTTTGTACATTTTACCCCAACGCACACGCTTTCGGCCCGGGGACTATGACACGCGTCCAGAACGTTTTTTGCCTACGGGGCTAGTTCTGTGACGATGCGGGACTTGTCCGCCAAGCCGGAACCCAACAGAAATGTGCCTCTTCCGAAGGAAAAAAGCTACTCTGCGTTTACTATATTGCAAAGTCGGACCTTGGTCCCTAGCCATCGCTGCGTCCGCGCCCGGGCCCACGCTCCTGCACCGCCCGTCATTTCACTGTCGGCCAGTTGAGCGCCATTCGAACGCACGACGACAGGCGTACAGGCTGAGCGTATTTCTCGCTCAATTCGGAGCACGTTCGGCAGATCGGGTGGCGGGACCCGCATAGCCGCATGCGTGAGATTTCCGGACGCCGAGCTTGATTGTCGGCCTGTGTCGGCCGTGTGCGCAGGGAGTATCAAATGAAAGCGGTTATCCAATGCGGTGGAATGGGCATGCGTCTGCGCCCGTTCACATCGGTTCTGCCGAAGCCTCTGATGCCGATCGGTGCCCGGCCGGTGCTTGAGCTGCTGCTCAAATGGTTGCGGCGCAACGGCATTGAGAACGTCTACGTCACGACCGGTTACCTGGGCCATCTGATCCGCAGCGTGTGTGGCGATGGTTCGCAATGGAACCTCAAGATACGCTATACGCAGGAAATGGAACCGCTCGGAACCATCGGCCCACTCTCCTTGATCCGCGATGAACTGGACGAACCGTTTCTGGTCCTCAACGGCGATGTGCTCACCGATCTGAGCCTCAGCCGTTTCGTCGCGGCGCATCGGGCGCACAAGGATCTGGTTACGATCGCGACGGCGGCGCGTGTCACCAAAATGGACTTCGGCGTCATCGACGAGGTGAATGACACTGTTCAGGTATTTCGCGAAAAGCCTTCGCTCACGCATCTGGTGAGCATGGGAATCTACTGCATGGATCCGGCGGTTCTGCAGTTCATTCCGTCCGGCATTCCCTTCGGCTTCGACGATCTTATGCTGCAAATGCTCCAGGATGGGCAGGTCGTGCACGTCTACAAGCATGACGGGCTTTGGCTGGACATTGGCCGCGTCGAGGACTTCCAGAAGGCTCAGGCGGTTTCCTGGGAGGAGCAGTCGGCTTCGATCGAGGTCGCCGCGGCTGCCGCGTGAGGCGCTTTTCTACTCGCGAGAGTTCACCGGGAGGTTGGGATGCTCTTGGTTAGTGCTCCCTTGTTGGGTGTGCCGGAGAAGGCCGCTTTGTCGAAAGTAATCGACAGCGGCTGGCTGACGATGGGCGAACGCGTCAGGGCGTTCGAAGAAGCGTTCGCCGCGATGCACGGCGCCGACGATTGCGTCGCGGTCAACTCCTGCACCGCAGCTCTCCACCTCATTCTCCATGGACTTGGGATCGGGCCCGGTGACGAGGTTCTGGTGCCTTCATTGACCTTCGTGGCGACCGTAAATGCGGTCTTGTACGTCGGGGCCAAGCCCGTCTTTGTCGATATAGAATCCGACGACGTGCCTCTGATGTCGGTCGAAGATGCGGAGGCAAGCTGCACCTCCCGCACCAGGGCTGTAATCCTGGTCCATTTCGCAGGCTATCTCGCGAACAAACAGGAGTGGCAGACATTTGCCAGCGTGCGAGGGCTCTACATCATCGAGGACGCCGCACATGCTCCTGGCCTGACGGAGGTTGGGACCTTTGGTGCGGGAGCGGCGTTCAGCTTCTACGGCAATAAGAACATGACCACCGCTGAAGGCGGCGCGGTCATTACGCGCGACCCCGACCTGCGGGAGAAGATCCGCCAGGCTCGTGGCCACGGCATGACCACCGGCACGCGGCAGAGATTGAACAGCCGCACGCCGCAATATGATGTGACCATGCTGGGCTTCAATTATCGCATGGATGAACTGAGAGCTGCCATCGGCTTGGTTCAGCTTCGCAATCTGCAGGAATGGAATGAGGTCAGGCGGGTCCTTGTCACATTGTATCGACGTCTCATAGCGATGCGCTGTCCGGCCGTTTCGATGCCGTTTGCCGAGCCGCGCAGCTCTGCCTATCACATCATGCCGATTCTCTTGCCTCGTTACGTCAATAGACAGGACGTCATCGATGAGTTGCGCGCGCAGGGCATACAAACGACAATTCATTACCCGCCTGTGCATCAAATGACCTTCTACCGGGAGCTTTTTCCCGGAATTCACCTGCCGCGCACGGAGGACTTCGCCGACCGTGAGCTGACCATACCGCTGCATCCGCAGATAACATCTCCCGTGGCGGAAGCGGTCGTGGACGCCCTGGCATCCGCCCTCAACAGCGGCGTCCGGGCAGGGACAGCAGCATGAACGCGTTCGACATGCCCATTGGCCGGCTTGCAATGCGCTGCGTAAGCCATGGATTTGGCCGACGCGCCATGGACATCATGGCCGCGTTCGTCGGGCTGGTTGTCCTGTCACCGCTGATGCTGCTTATCGCAGTGGCGCTGCTGCTGGAAAGCGGGCGCCCTGTGCTCTTTGTTCAGCCGCGCATCGGCGCCGGCGGTCAACTTTTCCGTATGTACAAATTCCGAAAATTCTATCCGCGCTGCGATGCGGGAGGCCTTGCGCTAACCCTTGCCAATGATCAGCGCATGACGACGGTGGGCAGGTTTCTCGCTTTCAGCAAAATGGATGAACTGCCGCAGTTGTGGAACGTTCTGAAAGGCGAAATGGCCCTGGTCGGTCCGCGTCCAGAGAGTTTGTCATTCGCTGAGTGCTTCAGGGACGGCTACGAAGCTGTCCTGCAATATAAGCCAGGCCTGTTCGGTCCGGCTCAGATCGTATTCCGCCACGAGGCCCATTTTTATCCTCGAGACGTCGAGCCAACTGTCTTCTACAAGGAGGTCCTGTTTCCGGCAAAGGCGAGGATCGATCTTTCTTATTATGGCCGCCGGACAATCCTCTCAGACATGGCGCTCATCATTCGAGGTGTTTTCATCGTTCTCGGCGTGACTGTGGACCGTTCGGTCGGCGCGTAAGCCATTCGAATGGTTGCCGCAGCATTCGCCGGATTAAGGCCAAGGAGTGCGAGGACTGTCAGGACATGACTTACAAGGGAAAGAGAGTTTTGGTCACCGGGGCGGATGGGTTCATAGGGTCGCATCTGACTGAAGCCCTGGTGCGCGGCGGTGCCGACGTGACGGCATTGGCTCTCTACAATTCGTTCGACAGCCACGGGTGGCTGGATGACCTGCCGGACGAGATCCGAACCCAGCTCAAGCTCGTCCGCGGCGACGTTCGCGACAGTGCCTTCCTGAACCGGATCGTACGTGGCCAGGCCGTCGTGTTCCATCTCGCCGCATTGATCGCCATTCCGTACTCCTACGCAGCCGCCCAGTCCTACGTGGAGACCAACGTCTTGGGCACCGTGAATGTGCTCGAAGCCGCCCGTCAGTGGGATACCGAGCGCATAGTGCACACCTCGACCAGTGAGGTGTATGGCACCGCTTTGACCATGCCGATCAATGAGACCCACCCGCTGCAGGGCCAGTCGCCCTACTCGGCTTCCAAGATCGGAGCCGACATGATGGCGGAGTCCTACGCCCGTTCGTTCGACCTTCCAGTCGTGGTGCTTCGTCCGTTCAACACATTCGGGCCACGGCAAAGCGAACGGGCGATTGTTCCGACCCTGATCAGGCAGGCCATCGACCCAAAATGCCAGGCCATCATGGTGGGAGATACGAGTCCGGTTCGCGATCTTACCTTCGTCGAAGACACGGCCGCGGCGTTTCTCAGCGCAGGCTCCGCCGAGGTCGAATTCGGCCATGCCTACAATGCAGGAAGCCAGCGTGCCGTGACCATATCCGACGTGCTGGACTTGGTGCTGGAGTTGAGCGGTTCCAACAAGCCGGTCCATCGTGACGAGGGCCGGCTGCGCCCGCAAAATTCCGAGGTCCGGGCACTGCTGGCGGATTCATCCCGGCTTGAGAGCGCAACAGGATGGAGGGCTCGAACGGACTTGCGCGAAGGCCTCAGACGGACCATCGCGTGGTGGCGGGCGCGCCTGAGCGAGGGGCGGGTACGTCATGAGATGAGCTATATGACATGAGGCTTCCCGCGTTTTCCGCCGCATTGCTGCTGGTTTGCGTTGCCGCATTTGCCGGCCTGCGGACGGCCGGGGGGGAGGCGAGCGACACGTCCGCCGGCTTCGTGGCTCCGGTGGCGATGGATTTGCCCGACTATCTTCGTCCCGCCATCGACCCCGCATTCGGCACAAGCATTGTTCGCATCTCCAAGCCTGGCCCTCTTGGAAATGGGGTGGTTTGCGGGCCTAAGTATTGCAGCCATCGCTATTCGAGCGCTCAAGCCTGGAACGCGGACCAGACATTGCTCCTCCTCGACAACGGCTGCAATGGAATGTGCTTTCTCGACGGGCACACCTATAAGGCGCTGTTTTGGCGCAAACGAGGGGGCGAGTGCGAGTGGCATCCCCGAAATGCCGAATTGATGATCTGTGTTCAGGACCGGGCAGTCTCGACCTGGGCCCCGCGGACCAATCACGAAGACGTCCTTTTCACATCCGCGGACTACCACGATCTGCAATTCGGTCCATCCAAGGGCAATCCCAGCCGCGACGGTAGCCGCATCGCGGTCCGCGCGGTCCGCAAGGACGGCGCGGACGTCGTTTTTGCCTATGATCTGAACCAGCGGCGGAAGTTTCCTGACATCGACCTTTCTCAGGTGCCCGGAAAGACCAGTTCCTGCACGATCTCTCCACTCGGAACGAGCATTCTCTGCTCCCCAAACCTTATTGACGGCACAGAACAAAGGGTAATTTTTGCCGTTGATGGCACTTTGCTCCAGAGATGGACGGACCACCATCGGCCCGGCCATGGTGACATCACGCTCGACGAGGATGGGAGCGAAATCTTCGTTGGGATCAGCAAATCGGGTCCAGATAGGTATCACATAATCAAGCGCAGGCTGTCGGACGGGAAAGTCACTTCCCTGACCGCGTTCGGCGAAGCCGAGCATGCATCGACGCGCGCACTGAACAGGCCAGGATGGGCATTCCTGAGCTACGGCGGCAATCCGGACGAGATATCGGCCAATCCAACCTGGGCTCCCTATGCGCGCGAGATCGTTGCGCTTCGGCTCGACGGTAGCGGCGCCGTTCGACGCATTGGCCAGACACGAAATGTTCCATTCGACTATTGGAGCGAAACACATGCCTCCCCCTCTCCGGATGGCTCGCAAGTAATCTGGTCAAGCAATTGGGGCGTGCCGGGCGGGCCGGTTTACGAGTTTGTCACCCGTCTCGACTGGTCCGAACAACACAACCCGAAGGAGGTTGTTGCGAATGGTCAACCTTAGCCGGTCATTTCTCGCAGCTCTTGCTCTGCTGGGGGCGCTGCCCACGGCCGCGGCTGCCGATCCGTCAACACCCTATCGGATTTCGCCGGGAGATACGGTTGAAATCGGAATAGTCTCCATTCCCGACCGGACTCAGCGTGCCGTTGTCCAGATGGATGGCACGATCGTGCTGCCCGAAGCCGGCGCGGTCTCGGTCGGCGGTCTCACGCCGCCCGAATTGCAGACGCGTATGCAAGCGATCCTGCCGACCAAGATCTTCCACATCCGCATGCCCGATGGCCGTGAACAGATGGCCGTCGTAAGGCCGAGCGACGTGACTGCGATCATCGCCGAGTATCGCCCGATCTATGTGACCGGTGATGTGCTCACCCCCGGACAACAGGCCTACCGCCCGCTGATGACCGTGCGTCAGGCGATCGCCGTGGCCGGCGGTTTCAGCCTTTTGCGGGCGCGAGGCAACCAGGCAGGCCCGGATCCGACGGATCTGCGACGCGACTACGAGATGATCTGGGGAGAATACACCAGGGACTACTTCCACAGCGCCCGCCTGCGCGCAGAGCTTGACAAGCAGGAAAGCTTCGACATGCAGCCTCCGCAAGGGTCGCCCCTTTCCCCCGCGCTCGCTGCGGGAATAGCAAAGGCTGAAGCGGAGGCGCTCAAGCTCTCCCTGGATAATTTTCGGCAAGAGCAGAGCTTTGTCGAAAAGGGCGCCAAGGATGCCGCGGCGCAGATCCAAACCCTGATCAAGCGTGCGCAGGATGAAGCGGATGCCGTTAAGGCCGATGAAGAGGACCTGGAGCAGGTCACCAAGGCGTTCAAGGCTGGAAACCTGACGAACAACAGGCTCGCCGACGTCCGGCGCGCCGTCCTGCTTTCATCCAGCCGGGCGCTGGAAACCTCCGTCGAGTTGATGAGAACAAAGCGCCAGCAGGAAGACTTTGCCAGGCAGATGGAGCGCAATGAGAACCAAAGGCGCATCGGCCTGCTGAACGAATTGCGGGACACCGAGGTGCGACTGGCCGACATCGGCACGAGGCTTCGCGCTGCGAGCCAGAAGTTGCAGCCCCTGGGTGCAACCGCTGCGCCTCTGTCAATCGCCGGCGAGACGGTTCGAGCCCAGATGACGCTCATTCGCAATGTCGATGGGCAATGGCGCAAGCAGGCGGCCGACGAGGACGCCGAGGTGGCGCCGGGAGATACGATCGAGGTCAGGTTCAGCAACGAACTGGAGAGCGCGGCGGCGGCACAGTAGCGCCGGCGCTTCTGCACCGCACGGTGAGCGCTGGATCCGGTTGTGGAGGCAGGTCTTGAGCCAGGACATCGATGTCGCGGACGCCTATAGCAGAGGCAGCGCGGTCTTCATGGGCATGGAGATGCTTGTCGCGTCCGGCGCACTTGTGCCGAGGCCGGAGACGGAGCTGTTGGGCTCGTCCGCGGTCGACGTGTTGCATCAAATGAACCTGCCGGCGCCGCGCGTGGTCGACATGTGCTGCGGCGCCGGCAATCTCGCTTGCGCCATCGCCCATCAGGTTCCGGCGGCGCGGGTCTGGGCAAGTGATCTTACCGATGGATGTGTCGAGGTGGCGCGCCGAAATGTCGTCCACCATGGCCTAGCCGAGCGGGTGTCGGTCCACCAGGGCGATTTGTTCGAAAGTCTCTCCACTCTGGTGCCTAAGGGCTCGATCGATGTTGTCGTGTGCAATCCGCCCTACATCTCGGAGAAGCGGCTTGAGGGTGACCGCTCCCATCTGGTCGCGCTCGAGCCGCGTGAGGCTTTCGCGGCCGGGCCCTACGGCATCGCTATCCACATGCGCGTGGTGAAGGACGCCTTGGGGTATCTGCGGCCCGGCGGTGCATTGCTGTTCGAGGTCGGCCTGGGCCAGGATCGCCAGGTGGCGAGCCTGCTGGAGCGCAGCAGGAGCTACGAGGGCGTCCGCGCCGTCACCAACCGCGCCGGCGAGGCGCGTGTCGTGCTCGGATACGCCAGGCCGCAGCCCTGAGCGCCTCGCAGCTCATCCCCTCTTGCGGGCGATGAACTGCGCTATTCCCTGGATGGAATCGAGGTTCTCCGGGAGGAGCTCGCTGTCTTCGACAATGACGCCAAAGGTCTCTTCGATGAAGCCGATGACCTCGAGCACGCCGGTGGAATCGACGATGCCCTGATCGAGCAGCGATTCCGTGGCGCTGAGCGATTTCACGTCGGCGATGTAGAAGTTCGAAGCCAGGAAATCGCGAATTTGCTTGATGTAAATGTCGCCCGCCGGGTTCGTTGCCAAGATCGTATCCATAACCCACCCTCCGATAAAAGCTAAATACTGTGCGCGCGGTCCAACAGGCGCTACGAAAGAGCCACCTTCTTGAGTTTTCCTGTATCGGTCCTCGGCAGGCTGGGCACGATGACGATGGACTTCGGGACCATGAAGTTTTCAAGCCGCTTCTGGCATTCCATCTGAAGCTGCCGCTCGCCGACGATGCGGCCTTGCTCGATCACGACGAAGGCCTTCACGGCCTGGCCGAGAAGCTCGTCAGGCACGCCGACCACCGCGGCCTCCTTGACGCCGGGGATATTCACCAGCACGTTTTCGACTTCCTTCGGCGCAACCTTCTCGCCCCGGGACTTTATGATCTCGTCGCCGCGGCCGATGAAGTAGAGATAGCCCTCCGCGTCCATTCGGCAGTAGTCGCCGGTGTAAAGCACCTGCTCGCCCGGCAAGGGGCCGGGCTTGAGCTTCCTGGCGGTCGCTTCCGGTTTGCCCCAGTAGCCCTTCATCACCGTCGCGCCACGGATGACGAGCTGGCCGACGGTCCCGGGCTTGACGCGTTGGTCATTGTCGTCGACGATCCACATCTCGGTGTTCGGGATCGCGATCCCCACGCTCAGCGGTTTTCGTTCGAGATCTTCCGGCGGCAGATAGGTGCAGCGCTTGCACTCGGTGAGGCCATACATCGAATAGATTTGGGCGCCCTTAAACAGATCCCTGAGCATGGTGATGTGCTTGAGCGGCAAGGCGGCGGCGGTGTTGGTGACATAGCGGATGCTCGAGAAGTCGTGATCCTTCAGCGACTTGAGCTCCGCCAGTGAGGCGAAGATGGTGGGCACGCCGGGAAAGCCTGTGATCCTCTCATCCTTGATGATTTGAAGGATTTGCGCCGGAAACGCGAACGAGCGTCCGAGAACCAGCCGGGCGCCGGTGCGGAACGCCATCAGCATCTGATAGAGACCGTAGTCGAAGGCGAGGGGCAGGACGTTGAGGATAACCTCGTCTTCCCGAAGCTCTAGATAGGACGCAATTGAGGTGCACGCCGCCATCATGTTGCGGTGTGTCAGCATCACGCCTTTGGGCTCGCCCGTGGATCCGGACGTGTAGATGATGGCGGCGAGATCGATGTCGATCGATTTGCGCGCAGGCGCAGCAGGATTTCTCACGGCGGCCGTTTCCCAGCGTATCGCGTGCGGCAGCCGGCTGAGCTCGTCGTCCTCCATCGGCCCTGACACGATCACCTGGCGTAGCGAATGACAATTTCGCGCCGGCTCGCCGAACACGGAGCGCAGATGCCGGTCGGTCATCAGTGCCGCCGGCCGGCAATCATTCAGCAGGTATTCGAGCTTCTCGCTTTTTGTGAGCGGGTTGACGATGCACACGACTGCGTTTGCCTTCAGCACCGCCCAGAAGCTGACAACCGTCTCGACCGTGTTGTCGGCGAAGATCATCACCCGATCGCCGCGTTGCACGCCGGCTGTTGCCAGACAGTGTGCGACCCCGTTGGAACGCTCGTCGATTTCGGCGTAGGTGACGCGTCGCCCGCTGCAGACCAACGCCACCTTGTCGCCGAGCCGGCCGGCTGAGTGGATCAGATAATCATGCAGGAGCGGTACGGCGCCGTGGATCATGCCAACTCCCTTTCGCGATGCTCATAATCGACATCGATGCTGAGATCCGGCTCTGTCACACCGGCAGGGCGGGTCGCGACAAACTGCTGATGGAGAAGCTGCGTCGAGAGCACCCCGACCAGGGCCATGTTGTCGGAATTCGACATGTCTCCCTCGCCGGTTCGAGCTCGGCACTTCCCGACCAGCCGGGTTACCGCTTGGGGATCGAAGACGCCGGCCGCCCGCACTGCCGTCTCCGACAAGGCATCACCAATGTAAGCCGGCGCGCCGTCGGCAAAGAAACTCATCGCATTCGGCGCCCGATAGGGCTGCTTCTTCCGGGCGACGACCTGCGGCGGCAGGATCGGCGCCGCGACGCGCTTCAGCACGTGCTTCTCGTCGAGGCCGCGCAGCTTGTAGGCATCCGGAAGCGCATTCGCCAAGGTAACGACGTTGTCGTCGAGGAAGGGAAAGCGGCCCTCGATCGAGTGAGCCATCAGCATCCTGTCGCCTTGCGAAGAGAGCAGATAGCTCGACATCAGAGTCCGGATCTCCAGATACTGGTCCTGGGCGAGGGGGCTCCAGCGTGGAAATTCGGCCGGCAGCGTCGAGATCAGTTCGCTCACCGCGTCGCGGTCTTCGGAGGCAGCCCGCATATCGGGGCAGAACAAGCGCTTGATCGCGCTGGTCGTGCGCCAGCGCGTGTCATGTGCAAATCCGGCCGCGGCGTGGGCCTCAATATTGCGGCCGAAGAACTGCCGGGCCAGTGCCTGCTGATGAACCGGTGAGCGCGAGAGGTAAGGATAGAGCCGCTCAAGCAAGCGGGCGCGCCTTGTCGACGCCGGCTGACGTCCCCAGAAGCGGCGTACCTTGCCCTCGCGGAACAGGTCATAACCGGCAAACATCTCGTCAGCGCCTTCGCCGGTCAGCACCACTTTGATGCCGCGTTCCCGCACGAGCCTCGACAGCAGGAAGAGCGGTGCCGGGGCGGTCCTGAGGATTGGCCGCTCGGTGTGGCGGATCACCTCGGGAAAGGCTGCGGCTATATCGCCGCGAGAAACGACTATCTCGTGGTGCTCGCTGCCAGTCGCGTCTGCGACGAGCCGTTGGAATTCGGTCTCGTCATATTCGGCGTCGGCAAAACGCAGCGAGAAGGTCTGGAAACGCTCGCCGGCGAAGCGCCTTCCGAGCGTGGCGACAAGGGAGCTGTCGAGCCCGCCTGACAGATAGCAGCCGACCGGCACATCGGCCTGCACGATTCGCAAGGCCGTGGCGCCTTCCAGCATCAGCCGCACTTCCTCCACAGCCTCGTCCAGGGAGCCGCTAAACCGGCCATGGTCCTGATCCTGGATTTCCGGAAAGCGCGGCTGCCAGAACGGGTATTCTCGCGCCGCGCCTTTCTCGTAAAGGCGCACGTGTCCGGGCGGGAGTTCCCGGATGCCCTGGAACACGTTCTGCGGAGCAACAGCCGTCCACAGGGTGAAGGTCTGATCGATGCCAGCCGGATCGAACGCGCGCGGGATAGCGGCCTCGGCCGCGAAAATCGCTTTGACTTCGCTCGCAAAGAACAGGCGGCCGCCATGCTCGCAAAAATGCAGCGGGCAAATGCCGTAGCGATCGCGCGACAGCACCAGCCGGCCTATAGCCGGATCCCAGATCGCCAGCGCCCATTGGCCGTTCATACGCTCGAAGGCTGCCTGACCCCACTCCCGATAGGCGTGCAGGACGACTTCGGTATCGCTGCGGGTGCGGAACCGATGGCCGAGGGCGAACAGCCTGTCGCGCAGCTCGAGGTAGTTGAAGATCTCGCCGTTGAAGACGATCCACGCCGGACTATCAGAGTCGGCGAGCGGCTGCTGCCCGTGTTGAACATCGACGACTGACAAGCGGGCATGCGCCAGACCGGCGCGTCTGTCGCGGTAAAGCCCCCGTTCGTCGGGGCCGCGATGCGCAAGCGCGCCAGCCATGCGCAATAACGCCTCGCGCGAAGGCGGTTCGGCGTTGGCGTTCAGCGCCAGTATCCCGGCGATTCCGCACATCGTCGTCAGTCCACATCCATCGGCACGGAGGGCAAGGGTCGCGCATGCAGATAGCGTGCTGCCCGACGCTTCGCTTCGATGTCCTTGAAGACCTTCTCGACCTGGCCGCCGGTGAGGCCCGCCGCAGCTGCGACCTCGTCGGCGCATAACCCATGGTTGACGCCATAGAGGCATAGATCCGTCAGGTGGTAAGGCAGCGCGAAGTAGAATTCCTCCTGGCTTTGCGCCATGGAGAATGTGTCGGTGGTCGGCGGCCTGCGGCGGATTTCTTCGTCCACCCCGAGATATTCAGCCAACTGATAGACCTGTGTTTTGTACAGGTGCACGATTGGCATGACGTCGGCGATGCCGTCGCCTTGCTTGACGAAGAAGCCCTGGTCATATTCGAGCCGGTTCGGCGTTCCGGCAACAGCGTAGCCGAGGCGATCCGCATGATAATATTCGGTCATCTTGCGGATGCGCTGCTTGTAATTGGTCGCGGCGACGATCTGCAGATAGGCCGTCAGGGGCAGCCGAACCGTGTTGACCTTGCCCTCCGGATCCTGAACCGTAAGACGGGTGATGTTGAGACCTTGGCTCTCCAGAACCGAGGTCAGCACCAGCTTGCATTTCCATCCTTCGTCATATTCTGGAACGACGGCGCGGATGGCCTCGATCTGCCGGCGATAGGCGCCGATGGCATCGAGCGCCGGGGCGATGTCTTCGACCAGAGTATCGATGCCGAGCTGGGCCGCAACGACACGTCCGAGCCTTAGCGAGTCTCCCGAGGAGTCCCGCTCCGGCATGAAGAGCCCTAGCACCTTATCTTTGCCGAAGGCGCGCACGCACAAGGATGCGACGACGGAACTGTCGATGCCGCCAGACAGTCCGACCACCACGCCGCGCCGCCGAAGCGTGACCAGGACCTGCTCGCGCGTCGATGACACGATGCGGTCCGCCTCCGCGGCTGCGTCCAATGCCAGCACTTCCCTGGTGAATCGCGAGATCACGCTGTTTGGCCCTCCAATTGCAAGGATTCGGCCCGCGTATACGTTTGCAGGACCGCCTTTTCGATCAGCGGACGGTTGGTCGCGACGTGGGGCTCCACGACGAGATCGATATGGGTGCCCACGATCGGGATCACCTGCAGGTCGCGAAACACCTGATCCCACCCGATGGCGCGGGACATGCCCGGGCGAGCGCAGCGAAACAGGGTCCCTTGGATCGGGAGCGCGACCTTGGGCTCCGCCAACCAGCGGAAAAACGCCTGCGCCCTCAACACTTCCTGCAATTCCAGCTTGACCCGGAAGCACGCCCCGTTGAACTGGCCTTCGGTGTAACGGTCGATGGCGCGCGCGAGACGGACTTCGCAACCCATTCTGACCGCGATCTTTGCCAGCGCGCGGCAGGCGACGCGCTGGAACGATATGCGGTTGGACCGGAGCCGGCGCATTGTGCGGGTGACCGTGTCCCACAGGCGGCTGCGCTCGCCCTCCAGGCTTGTGTCGAGGATGCCGATGAACTTGACCGACCGCCCGGCCTCGAGCAGGCGCACCGCGACCTCCAGCGCAACCGCGCCGCCGAGAGAGTGGCCCAGAAGCCTGACATGCCCGGACGGCTGAGCGCGGTTGATTTGCTGGACCGCGGCGTCTGCCATGCTCGCGAGATCGCTCTGTCCGCGCAGGATGAGCGCGAGGCTGGGATACCTGATTGGAACCACTTTCGCGGTTCTTCCCATGGCGGAGGAGAAGGCGGCAAGGCTTGGACCGTAGCCGACGGATCCGGGAAACAGGAAAAGCAGTGGCGGATTGTGCTCCGGAGCGGCTTTGCCGGATGCCGCTGCCTGCGCCGCGACGACAGCCTTCACCATCTCGGCCGCGCTCATTTCGACGGTGAAACTCTCAAGCCCGAGTTCCTGGCCGATGAGGTTCTCGATCTCCATCACGCAGTGCAGCAGCTTCAGCGAGTCTCCTCCGGCCTCGTCCCACCTGCCGGTGGCTGCTCTGGTGTTGAGAACCTTGCTCCATGCCTTCTCCACCACCTTGCCCACCGCCGAATCGGCATCCGAAACTGGCGGGTCGGCGACGGCAACCGGCCTCCTGGCGAGAAGATCCATTTTACTGAGTTTGACGAGGTCGATCTTTCCGCTATCGAGGTAGGGGATCTCGCTTACGCGGTGGAGCCGCAGGGGCCGCAACGCCGGGGGCAGCGTGTCGGCAATCAGCCGGCGCAGGTCCTCCACGAAGTCCGGACCCGCGGCCTCGCCCGGAATGGCGAATGCGACAAGTTCAGTTGCCTCCGTAACGATCGCTACGGCGTCCTGAACCGAGGGGGCGGATCGCAGCACTCTTTCGAGCTCAGCCGGCTCGATGCGTCGACCGTTGATCTTTATCTGGCGCCCCTTCCGGCCGATGATCCTCAACAGACCATCGCTGTCCAGGCGCACGAGATCGCCGGTCGGAAAAATCCGCGCATGCGGGTTGTCGGGGTCGGCGTCGACAGGGATGACGGCGCTATTTTCCCAATGTCCAAGCAGGACATAGGGGCTCTTGATCACGAGCTCTCCCGTTTCGCCGGGGGGAACGCTGTGTCCTTCCTCATCGACGATAGAGAACGCAATACCCGGCAAAAGGCGCCCAACCGGCACGTCGGGCTCGGTGTTCGGTGGTTCCGACGGCACGAACCACTGCGATCCTGTCGTTTCCGTGGACGAATAGCCTATCTGGATCAGGCAATGCGGCGGGACGGCTTTGCGCAGAAGGGCAATGTCGGTCCACAGCACTTTCTCGCCGCCGACGCGGACGACCCGGAGCGATCTGAACGTATCGGCGCAGTCATCCGCCATTAGCGTTCGAAGCAAGGCGGGCACAAGATAGGTGATGGTCGTGCCTTGGTCCTGCATTCGCGCGCGGACGCCGCGCAGCCCCACTGCCTCCAGTTCAACGAGTTGCAAGGTGGCCCCGGTGAGGACGGCCGCCAGGATCTCGCGGCAGCCGGCTATCGTGGCCAGGCCCGACAAGGGGAGAAAAATATCGTCCGAATTGATGTGACACGCCTCGACATATTGTTGCACGCGCCACAGCAAGCTGCGCTGACTGTTGACAATGCCCTTGGGGCGCCCTGTGCTGCCCGAGGTATAGAGAATTATGGCCGGCTTATCGACCGAAGGCTGCGGCAGGGGCTTCGCCAACAGGCCTTGCTGCGAGGCCGAACTTACGCCGACGTCGATCCATTGAATTTCCGGAGGCAGATCGCTGGGCCTGTCGCCGCTGCCCAGCATGGCCGAGAGCTTGGCCGCGGACACAATCTCGCTGATCCGGGGACCGGGATCTCTCGCGTTAAGCGGAATCGAGATCCGTCCGGCTGCCATCGTGGCGAGCATGGCGACAACGCTCCAGACGGAGCATGGCTGGCAGATTCCGACCGGCCTGCCTTCCGGAACGGCATCCGCAATGCGGCGCGATAAGATATCGACGGCGGCGCCAAGCGCCGAATAGGAGAGTTCGTCCGTGCCGTCATTGATGGCGATCCTATGCGGATGTCGCTCTACAACCGTTTCCAGAAGGGGACCGATCCCGATATCCGCGAAATCGGCTGGCAAAGGCCGATACGACCGCAGGGCAGGTCCGCCCTGGTCCAGAGCATAGTTACGCACCTCTACCCATCCGGGCGGGCTCTGCGGAAGAGGAGCCTCATCAAGATCCTGGTCCGCTGCTTGTGCCTTCACATATGCCGGGAGCATGGCGTGCCTGAGCTAGAGGTGAGGTTCAGTTATGGCTCCGCCGGGCAGATGTTTCATCGATCATTCTGATGATGCTTCCCGGGATAAAGGGAGGCGAGTGTGGAGGCGGGTGTGAATCTGGTCACAGCTAACATTAGGGACGTGCCGTGACGTCAAACAGGCCTGTTCTTGTCACCGGAGCAGCCGGGTTCATCGGCTTTCATCTATGCCGGAGACTGCTTTCCGACGGCTGGCAAATTGTCGGCCTCGATTCCATGAATGAATACTACGACGTTAATCTAAAGCGAGCCCGACTCGATCAGCTGGAAGAATTTCCGCATTTCCGGTTCGAGCATGTCGATCTGGCCGACCGGGACCGCGTTTCAGCGCTCTTCACCTCGGCCGATCCGGAAATCGTGGTGAATCTGGCGGCCCAAGCCGGCGTTCGTCATTCGCTGACCAATCCCTATCCCTACGGGGACAGCAATCTAAGCGGATTTCTCAATGTGCTGGAAGGATGCCGCCGCGCCCGCGTCGATCACCTGGTCTATGCATCCTCGAGCTCGATCTATGGCGGCAGCACGCGAATGCCGTTCTCCGTTCACGATTCCGCCGATCACCCGCTCAGCCTCTATGCCGCTAGCAAGAAGGCCAACGAGTTGATGGCGCATACTTACAGCCATCTTTTCCGACTGCCGACGACGGGATTGCGCTTCTTCACCGTTTACGGGCCATGGGGTCGGCCGGATATGGCCTTGTTCATCTTCACCAGGGCCATACTTGCAGGCGAGCCGATCGACGTTTTCAACCACGGCAACATGCAACGTGATTTCACCTATATCGATGACATCATCGAGGGCCTGGTCCGCATCATGCGACTGCCCGCAACGGCCAACAAGGAATGGAGCAGTGCCGCGCCTGACCCCGCGACCAGCAGCGCGCCGTTCAGGATCCATAACATCGGCGGCGGTTCGCCGGTTGAGCTGAACCACTTGATCGAACTGCTCGAAGACGCGCTGGGCAAAAAGGCGAAGCGCAACTACATGCCGCTCCAGCCGGGCGACGTGCCTGCGACCTGTGCCGATGTCAGCTCACTTGAGCAAGCGACCGGCTTCAGGCCGAGGATCCCGATCGAGATCGGGGTCCGGCGTTTCGTGGAATGGTATCGGGAATATTATCGGGTATGATCGGACTGCTCCGGTGTCCCGATATCGCAGTTCTCGACACCGGCCGAAGACCACGCCTTCCCAACCATCCCACGCGCGACAGAGACCTTCGCAGCTCGACATGGGCATCGTGACAAGCGGCGTCTTACGCCGAGCCGACGCTCAAATGGTCGGGGAATCCTGGCGATAGGATTGCCGCCCATTTTCTGAGCCTGCTTGCGGATCGACGCCTGGCGCCACCTATTGCAGCGAGCACCAACTCGTCCTGGATGCCCTGCTGGCGCGCGACTCCGAAGGCGCCAGCGATGCCATGCTGACGCATCTGAGGACCGTCGAGCGCAATCTTCTGGGGAGGTAGCCGCCCGGATGGCGGACCCCGAGTCGACATTGCATGAGGATGCCACTATATAGCGCCTGCTCCGGCTGAGGCCGGGGCAGCATTGGCCGGGAAGCTGCGATGCGGTTTTGATACGAATGCGCCGTCAAAGTTAGAAAAAGCAGGCAAAAACAACAACGGTTACCGTTTTTCCATCCCGACCAACGATCCCATCATTCTCAATGATCTGAACGTGCACCTCGAACCCTTCCATTCCTTCGGCTTCGCATTCCATTGGCAAGATGTCTTGCCGATCGAGGCCGACTCGGCTCGAATGGGCATGCATCCTCTGCAAGGGGTGCCGAGGTTCATGGCTACCAACCGGCTTGGCCGCTAGGGAAGAAGCAGTATGAGTGAACATGCGATCGAGTTTTTGCGCGGATGGATTGGCGAGAAAGTCCAATGCCAGCATTTGCCGATCAAGATCGACAAGCAGGCCGAGACCCTTGCCAAGGAATGCTGCGCCAAGGCCGCCGAGGCAGGCATTCTGCTGGAGGATATCCAGGAAGAGGTCGGCGATATCCAGGAACTGATCGCGTCGCGCCTCGAGGAAGCCGTTGAAGAGGGCAGCAGCGAAGCAAGGCCCGACAAGCCGGCGGAATAAATACCCGCTGGCATGGGCCGGCGGCGCTCTATCCGAATTTTTCCTTCAGCCATTCTTTGGGCAGCGTCGGCACGAAATTGCCGTCGCGTCCCGTCATGTCTTCATTGGCGGTGAGCGCGTTGAGGATCGCTTCCTCCACCGCTTGCACGACCGCGTCGAAGAATGGGTCAATGTCGACGTCCGGGATGAAATCCGCGTGGGCGATGCGGCCTGAAGGCGCCAGCGCGGCCTCGGCATTGGCGGTCGAGAAGGCGAGAAAAATATCGCCAGAACTATGGTAGCCATAGCCGCCGGTCATGGCGATGCCGAGCGGCACGCGCCGGGCGAGCCGCTTCATCTGATGCGGCAGCAATGGCGCGTCGGTGGCGACGACGGCGATGATCGATCCCTTTTCAGCCCGCGGCGTGCCCTCGCGGATGGCCGGCTGGGCCAATTCCGGGCCGACACGCCGGCCGCGAATGGTGAAATTGTGCCTTTTGCCGAAATTCGCCTGCACGAACACGCCGAGCACGTGGCGTTTGCCCTGCCATTCGACGATGCGCGAGGCGGTGCCGGACCCGGCCTTGAAGCCGAAGCTTATCATGCCGGTGCCGCCGCCGACGCTGCCTTCCTCGATGGCGCCGCCGCTGGCGCTGTCGAGTGCCGCGGTCACATGGTCGACGCTCACATGATGGCCGTTGATGTCGTTGAGGAAGCCGTCATAGGTCTCGGCCGCCACCGGCAGGCCCCAGCCTGTGTCGAGCGCGGCCGGCAACACTTTGTGCATCCAGCGCAGCGAGGCGTCGCGGGCGACGCCGCAGGAATGCGTGTTGGTGACGGTGACCGGGAAGTTGAAGGCACCGGTCTCCTCGATAATGTGCGTGCCCGTCAGCTCGCCATTGCCGTTCTGGCTGAACACGCCGGCGAAGACCGGCGTCGCGAGCTCTTGAACCGGCCTTGGCAGGATGGCGGTCACACCGGTGCGCACCGGGCCGTTGCCGACCTGCAGCGGGCCTTCGCCGGAAATCAAAGTCGTGTAGCCCACCGACACGCCCGGCACATCGGTGATGGCGTTGAAAGGGCCCGGCGTGCCGTCGAGCGCGATGCCGAAGGCGCGCAGGCGCGGCTTGCCCGACGGGGTGCGAAGATGCGGGTCGTGGTTGCTCATGCGATCCTTAGAACAACGAGCCCTGGTTGCCCGGCTCCTTGGCCTTGGCGGGCGATTTCGCGGCCAGCTTCGGCCGCGCGCCGCCGGAGGTCGCGATGGCCTCGGCAGTGCCGTCCGCGAATTCCAGCTGCAGCGCCGCGCCCGGCGCCAGCTCCGCGACCCCTTTGACGACGGCGCCTTCGGCATCCTTGACCAGCGCGAAGCCGCGCGCCAGCACGGCCTTGTGCGACAGCGTCGACAAGAGACGGTCGGCCTGGGTCAGCGCCGCGCGCAGCCGATCGAGACACCGCGCCAATGCCTGGTCCTGTCTGCGGCCCAGCCCGGTCAGCGTATCGGCCCGCAGCTTCTGCCGCCGGACGATCGGCCCCGGCGACAGGCGCATCGAATTGCGCTGGAAGCGCGCGCGCCGCTCGCGCACGATGGAGAAGAACGCCGCGCGGGCACGCGCGATGTCGCGGCCGGTCAGCGTGCGCGCCTCATTGAGGCGCCGCGACAGGGTCGCCGGCGTCAGCCTTTGCCGCTCCAGCGTCGCCCGCTTGCGCTCGATATTCACCGTCAGCCCGCGGCCGAGGCGGCTGGTCGCATCGTCGAAACGGCGGCGCGGCAGCGCCAGCAACTGGTCGGGCGAGGGGAGCGCGCGCGCCGCCGCGCGCACCGCCTGGCGCTTGCGCTCCAGGTGCCGCGAGGCGCAGGCGTTGAGCCGCGCGCCGAGGCTGGCCAAGGTTGCCTCCAAGTCCGCCCTGACCGGTACGGCGATCTCGGCTGCGCCCGTCGGGGTGGGCGCGCGCATATCGGCAACAAAGTCGATCAGAGTCGTATCGGTCTCGTGCCCGACGGCCGAGATCACCGGGATGGCGGACGCCGCAACGGCACGCGCCAGCCCTTCGTCGTTGAAGCCCCAGAGGTCCTCGAGGCTGCCGCCGCCGCGTGCCACGATCAACAGATCGGGCTGGCGGATGGGTCCGTCCCATGTCAACGCGTTGAAACCGTTGACGGCCGCGGTCACCTCCCTGGCCGTCGTGTCGCCCTGGACCCTCACCGGCCACACCAGCACATGGAGCGGAAACCGGTCCTTGATGCGATGGATGATGTCGCGGATCACCGAGCCGGTCGGCGAGGTGACGACGCCGATGACTTTGGGCATGAATGGCAGCCGCCGCTTGCGGCCTGCATCGAACAAGCCTTCGGCCTGCAGCCGGCGCTTGCGCTCTTCGAGCAGCGCCATCAGCGCGCCCGCGCCTGCCGGCTCCAGATTGTCGATGACGATCTGATAGTTGGATTTGCCGGGGTAGGTCGTCAGTCTGCCGCTGGCGATCACCTCCATACCTTCCTCGGGGCGGAATTTCAGCCGCGCCATGGCCGTCTTCCAGACAACCGCATCGATCCGCGCGCGGTCGTCCTTCAAGGCGAAGTAAGCGTGGCCGGAGGAATGCGGCCCGCGATAGCCGGAAATCTCGCCACGCACCCGCACATTGCCGAAAGCATCCTCGACAGTGCGCTTCAGCGCGCCGGAAATCTCGCTCACCGTGTATTCGGTGGCGTTGCTGCGTGATTCGGTTGCTGTTTCACTCATTTGGCGATTGGGGGACGCTTATCGGCCGGCGTCAAGCTGCGACAAACATCACTAATATTATACAGCAGCTCGTTGACGCGTCAGGTCACGCTGACCGTGCTGACGCTCGCCGCTTTGCTGTCGCCGCCGCTGGAGCCCGGCCAGTTGCTTGCGCTGCCGGGTGTCTCGTCAGCCGATCAGGAGCGCTCCGCCGCTCGGGCCTGACTTTACCATCCAGGCATGATCTGGTTTGCCTTGACCCGTTTCATCTTGGCAAAGGCGAGCGCGGCGAAGTCGAAGCTTCCCGCCTCTTCGCCGACCGGCACGGAAATGTTGTCGAGGCTTTCGGCGATGTGACGGGCCAAAGCGTCGACGATCTCCGGCTGCGAGGTCTGGCCGCGCATGATGCCGATGCGGCAATCCGGCAACTGGCCGAAGCCGTCGGCCTCGCCGAGCACGCGCATGCCGGGCCGAAGCGCGCATTCCGGCAGCACCGAGACCGCCAGGCCGGAAAGCACGGCCGCGGTAATGACGGTGGCCGAGAAGCTGGAAAACAGCACACGATACTCGCGGCTCTGGCGGTCGAGCACGTCGACCGCGGCGCGCCGCCAGATGCAGTTCGGCCGTCCGAACGCCATCGGCAGGATCTCCTGTTCATGCGTAGCGTGGTTGGCTGAGGTGACCCACAAAAGCGGCTCGCGCCGCACCACTTCCGACTGGCCGCGCGTGTCGTTATGCGTCACCAGCGCCAGGTCGAGATTGCCGCGCTTGATGTGCTCGACCAGCCCCGGCGTCGGCTCGCAGACGACCGTCAGCTCGACGCGCGGGTTGGAGCGCGAGAAGCGCGCCATGATCTCGGGCAGGAAGCGGTCGGCATAATCATCCGGCGTGCCGATGCGGATCGTGCCTTCCAACCGCTGGTCGTCGAAGGCGGCAAGCGTCTCGCGGTTGAGGTAGATCAGCCGCCGCGCATAGGAAAGCAGCCGGTCGCCCTCCTCGGTCAGCTTGTTGGTGCGGCCGTCTTTTTCGAACAGCGGCTTGCCGATGCGCTCCTCCAGCCGCCGCATCTGCATCGACACGGCTGACTGTGTCCGGTGCACCTCTTCGGCCGCGCGGGTGAAGCTCCCTGTGTCGGCGATCGAGATGAAGGTCTGCAACTGATCGAGGTCGAGCGGCGCTTTCATCGGTCCAACCTATCATTGATGTTGATGTTAGAGATTAAAAACATTCGTTGGATTAATCAATCGCGCGATGGCAAATTGGCATTGTCCACATGACAGCATGTGAATGGAAACCGGAACGGCGCTTCTCCCAAGGCGCCGATTGCCTGATTTCGTCCGCTCGACTCCTGGAAGGAGAGACTGACATGACCACGATTGAATTCGCTTCCGAGACCCCGCGCATCACCACGCGTCCGGCCGTTGCGACGCGTGTTCTCAATGCTCTCGCCAACGCCTATGTCGCGTGGAAAAACCGCCGCGCCTTCTATCGCCTGGGCGAGATGTCGGACGCCGAGCTTGCCGATATCGGCCTGACGCGCTCCGACCTTCATGTCGCCGTCGCCGTGCCCTTCGGTCGCGATCCGACGGTGAAGCTGCGCGCCATTGCCAGCGAGCGCGCCGACACGATCGAGGATCTTGCTCGTCAGGTAGCGTGAACGGTCTCGTCGAACCTTTTCACGGCTCGGCGCGACCAAGTTTCATGCAGGCTCCCACACTCCCTGCCGGTTCCCCGCCGGCCAGCCTGCACATTGCCCGGTTCCCCTCCAGGACCGGGCATTTTTTTGACCGCGCCTCTCTCCACACCGCCACCCTCAATTCCACCCCAAAGCCAAGACGGAGCGAGGCCTCGCGACTAAATCGCTCCGCGAGCCTGTCCTCGCTAACTGCGCAACAGGCCCTCTCTGGGAGGCGTCTCAGGGGATCAGGCGAAAGCCAATTTTCTCGACGGTCTTGGCACTGACCGGCCAAGTTCATGCGCAGCTTCTATCCAAGCCGCGATGGCATCCTGAACATTCGCGATGGACTCTTCGGGAGTTTCGCCATCGCTCACGCAGCCGGGAAGATCCGGGACATAAGCGGAGAACCCGCCACCGTCCTCAATCGAGAGTGGTGCGATGACGACAGGATATTCAAGCTTGTCCGTCATGCTTTTTTGCCTCGTCAATAAACGATACGAGTTTTCGGATATATACGGGCTTGATCGGGCGTATGAAAGACACCGTCAAAATGTCAGCCATTGTCGTGTGGTAGATTTTGTAATGCGAACCGCCCGATCTCGGCGGCACTCATTGAATGCCGGCCTTCGTCGCAAACTGCTTTAACATCTCGCATCGACCAGTCGCCGCGGGGATTGCGGCGCATTTGTTCGAGTCTCTTGCTCACGCAAGTCGTTCCGGGGGGCGTTCGACAACTCACCGCCGGTCCATGTCGCGCTTGAACTGGTCGAAGATCGTGCTGACGCTCTTCTCATATTCGTCGCGCTGCTGAGCGCCGGTCTCGAACATCTTGCCGAAGATGTCGTCGAACGGGTTTCGCGGCCGGCCGCTCGGGTTGGTCTGCGGCTGTTGCGGGGCGCTCTGTCGCGGCTGCGGTGCCGGCTGTCCCCCGGGCAGGCCGAAGCCGCCGCCGCCTTGGCGCAGCATCTCTTCGAAGATCTTGCCGAGCGGGTTGTCGCCATAGGGGCTTTGCGTCTGTGGCGGTTGAGTCTGCTGCGGCTGCTGCGTCGTACCGCCGCCGAACATATCCTGCAGCACCTTGCCGAGGGGATTTTCGCCATAGGGGTTGGGCGATTGCTGCGGTTGGGACTGGGACCCACCGCCGCCGAACATATCCTGCAGCACTTTGCCGAGCGGGTTCTCGCCATAGGGATTGGGCGCCGGCTGCGGCGCCTGGCGTTGCTGCGGCGCCGGCGCGACGCCGCTTTGCCGCATCATCTGCTCGATGATCTCGCCGAGCGGATTGTTGCCGCCACCGAAACCGCCGGCGGCCTGCATCTGCCCCCCACTCAATTGAGTGTTGGTCTGCTTGAACAGCCCGCCCATCATCATCGAGGCCATGGCCGGCAGCATCTGTTGCAGCACCTGCTGGCTCAATCCCGTCGCCTGCGCGGCCTGGCTCGCCACGGCGCGCGACAAATCCTTCGAGCCGAACAGGTGGCCGAGAATGCCGTTGCCCTCATCGATGCCTTGCGGCGAAAAGGCCCTGGTAGCGTCCTCGAAATACTTGGCGTGCTGGCCGCTTGCCATCGCCGTCATGAAGGCGCCGAGACCGTAAGGGTCGGCCGTGTTGCGCTGCAACCCTTGCGAGAAGGCGGGCAGAAGTGCCTGCACCGCGGCCTGCGTCTGCTGCATCGAAAGCGCGTATTGCTGTGCCAGCGCCTGCATGCCGGCGCCGTTCTGGGCCTGGGTGAAAATATCGAACAGGGAAGGCATTTGGGTTCTCCTCCGAGAATATCCTCGTGAGGAGCCTAGTTCGTTTCCATCACCGATTGAAGCGGCTTTCGGTGGCCAACTCCTCGGCGCATGCCTGACAGTTAATACGCATACTCCATGAACACCGGCTCGATCGAGCCGCCCCAGCGCGTGTGGTAGGCCGACAGCATCTCCTCGGCGCTGGTGGTGCCGCGCGCCACGACCTCGTCCAGCGTGTTCAGGAACGACGTCTCGTCATAGCCGTCGCGGTTCTTCTTGCCGCGGTTCTTGAGGCCCGTGCGGGAGATGGCCAGCACGTCTCGGGCGACGTCGCGCAAGGTGGCATTGCGGAACGGTGCGGAAATGCCGAGCTCCGGCACGGCGTTGCGCATTGCGAGCGCCTCTTCATAGGTCCAGCTCGAAGTCAGCGCCTCGGCGGCGTCCAGCGCCTGCTCGTCATAGAGCAGCCCGACCCAGAAGGCGGGCAGGGCGCAAATGCGCCGCCACGGCCCGCCGTCGGCGCCGCGCATTTCGAGGAAACGTTTCAGGCGCACGTCGGGGAACAAGGTCGAGAGATGGTTCGCCCAGTCGCCCATCGTCGGCAGGCCGTCGGGGATTTCATTGCGCGCAGCGCCCGCCATGAACTGGCGGAAGGTGTAGCGCGTCATGTCGTGATAATGGCCGTCGCGGATGACGAAATACATCGGCACGTCGAGCGCCCATTCGACATAGTCGGCAAATCCGAAATCGGGCGAGAAGCAGAATTCGAGCATGCCGGAGCGCTGGTTGTCGGTGTCGCGCCAGATATCGCCGCGCCAGCTCTGCAGCCCGTTCGGCCGGCTCTCGGTGAAGGGCGAGTTTGCAAACAGCGCCGTCGACAGCGGCTGCAGCTTCAGCGACACCTGCATCTTGCGGCGCATGTCGGTCTCGCTCTCGAAGTCGAGATTCACCTGGATCGTGCAGGTGCGGTACATCATGTCGAGGCCCTTGGTGCCGACCTTCGGCATGTAGCGCGTCATGATCTCGTAGCGCGACTTCGGCATTTTCGGCGTGTCGGCCAGCGACCATTTCGGGCTGCCGCCGAGGCCGAGAAAGCGGATGCCGAGCGGCTCGGCGATCTCGCGCACCTGCGCCAGATGCGCGTTGCCTTCGCGGCAGGTCTGGTGGATCGACTCCAGCGGCGCGCCGGAAAGCTCGAACTGACCACCGGGCTCCAGCGAGATCGCGCCCTGGCCGGTCGGCTCGACCAGGCCGATGATGCGCCCGGCATCCATGATCGGATCCCAGCCGAGCTTTTCCTGCATGCCTTCCAGGATGGCGCGGATGCCGCGCTCGCCTCCATAGGGCACCGGCGCGTTGCCGTCGATATAGAAGGGGAATTTCTCATGCTCGGTGCCGATGCGCCATTTTTCGCGCGGCTTGTTGCCGGCGGCCAGGTAGCCGACCAGTTCGTCGACGCCTTCGATGGGCTGGGTATCTGTTGTGTCGCGCGCCATCTAGCCCCTCCGTGCGCATGATCTCCGAAAACCGATACCGATTTCCGCTGGACGTCCTGCGCAAGTCTTTAAGTGTTACAGCGCCCTTTGCTCCAGGAAAAGGTGGCGCGGGTGCTGCAGAGGCCGGACGGCCGCCGGCGCTAGATGGACGAAATGTCAGTAGCCGATCAAGCAAAAAATCCTGAGCCAGGCCTCAACAGGATTTGATCACCAGTCGCCGATCGTCGCCTGGATCACCGCCAACGCCGCCACCGCTGCGGTGTCGGCGCGCAGGATGCGCGGCCCGAGCGGGATGGCGGTGACGAAAGGCAAGGCCCTCAGCATCTTGCGCTCGTCCTCGGAAAATCCACCTTCCGGGCCAACCAGAAGCGCAAGTTTCTTCTCACTGACCGCTTGCAGGGCCGGCAGCGGATTGTTGGTCGAGGCATCCTCGTCGCAGAAGATCAGCCGCCGCTCCTTGTCCCAATTGGCAAGCAACCGTTCCAGCTTCTCCGCTTCTCGCATTTTCGGCACCGCCAGGATGCCGCATTGCTCGGCCGCTTCAACCACATTGGCGCGCAGCCGATCGATGCCGGGCTTCGCCACCTGCGTGTGCTGGGTGATGACCGGCTGCAGGGTGCCGGCGCCCATCTCGACAGCCTTCTGCACGAGGTAGTCGAGCCGGCCCTGCTTCAGCGGTGCAAAGCAATAGACGAGATCGGGCAGCGGCGGCTGCGGCCGCTGCAGTTCGAGCACCCTCAGCCGGACCGCTTTTTTGGACTTCTCGGCGATCGACGCCGACCATTCGCCGTCGCGGCCGTTGAAAAGCAGGACTTCGGCGCCTTCGCCGAGCCGCAGCACATGGGCGAGATAATGGCTTTGCTGTTGCCCGGCATCGAATTCGAGACCCGAGCCCAGATCGTCCGGCACGAACAGCCGCTGCATTTTGTAGTTGGCGCGCATGGCTCAAGCAGGTTCCGCAAAAGTGTCCCGCGGTTTTGCGATCAGAACCTGCGAAAAACAAGGGAATCTAAGCAGATATTCGTGGGACATCCCACGGATATCCGCTTGGCAATGAGCGAGGCCGGCTGCGGCGTCAAGCATCGGCGGTTGGATGCCAGACCGGTGCAAAGCCTTGCCGCAGCACCGCGATGGTGGTCGCCGGCGTCAGCAGGCGCAACGGTCGGTCGTCCAGGCGATCGAAGGCAATTGGACTGGCGTAGCCCGCGAACGACCATTTGCGTGCCGTACCGGCACGCAGCACATAGGCAGCGTCGCCGTGCGCGATCATCGTTCCGTCCGGCAAGCCGCCGAGCTCCGGTGCGGCCACGGCAGGCGGGCATCCGCCTGAGGCCAGCCGCTCCTTGTGGAGCCTTTTATCGACCATCGGCGCGCGCGGCTCAGCAATGCCGAACGCCTCGCCGAAGCGCTTGACGAACTCGGTCGCTCGTTCGCGTTGGCAGAAGAAGCAGGGCCGGTGGCCGGCAGTCAAAGCCGTCACCTCGTCGAGGAAGAACAATTCGGTCCAGCCGGCTTTTCCTCCCGGCCTGTTGCGGCCCATCGGCTCGCGCCGCACGTTGCGGAACTGGCAGGCGCAGATGATCCAGGCCGGCAACGCCCAGCGCTTCCTCAGCAGCGTCTTGGTCTCGGGATCGTGGATGATGCCGCGGTTGCCGGTGAACAGGCCGCGTTCTGGCACGGCATGGATGGCGCCGAAGGGGTCGATCCGGTTCTGCAGTGGCATAGCTTTCTCTCCGGCACGTATCTTGGCTGAAATACAAGCTGCATGATATCGCTCGCCCCAGCGTTTTCATGTCAGCAGGATTCTAGATGCGCGTGCTGGTGGTCCAGAACTACGACAATACCGGCCTCGGTCAGGTCGGTGCCGCTCTGGCCGAAGCGGGCGCCGATCTCGACCTGCGGCGCCCCTACCAGGGCGATCCGTTGCCGGAGGATGCAGGCGGGCATGATGCGATGGTCTTGCTGGGCGGCGGGCAGAATGCGCTGGCCGACGAGGACTATCCCTATTTTCCGGCGCTTCTCGAGCTGACGCGCGATTTCGCGGACAAGGGCCGCTCGGTGCTCGGCATCTGTCTGGGAAGCCAGCTTCTTGCCCGCGCGTTCGGGGGCGACAACCACATCGGCGGCGCCACCGAGTTCGGCTGGCACAAAGTCTCGCTGACGCCGGCCGCCAAGTCGGACCCGGTGCTGGCGGCGCTGCCCGAGAAATTTCCGATCTTCGAATGGCATGACGACACCTTCGCGCTGCCGGAAAACGCCGTGCGGCTGGCCGGCAGCGAGGTGGCCGAAAACCAGGCCTTCCGCCTCGGCCGCGCTGTCTATGGCTTCCAGTTCCACTTCGAGGCGGATACGCCGATGGTGCGCGACTGGAGCACGTCCTTCGCGGCCACGATCGCCGAGCGCCATCCCGACTGGAACGATCGCCTCGGCGACGAGCTGGCCCGCAATGGCGCCGACGCGGACGCTGCCGGGCTGGCGATTGCCCGCGCCTGGGTCGCTACGATCTGATCATCCAGGCCGTCCTCGCCGGGCGTGGCATAATTGACACGCCCGGGGGCTTCCGCCTGGGGATAACATTCTTCTTTCTTGGTTTGTGTCCGGCCGCTCTTCTAAGAGGGCGCGCTTCGTATCGTCGGTGCAACCGCCATGAACCTTTTGTGTGATCCAGCCGACACACCGGTGATACAGAATCTGCTTAGAAGCGCGAAATCGTCGAAAGATTGAGACGCATTTTATCGTTTCAACGCATTGGTAACCGCCTCGTGCCCAGATGCAGAAACCTTAACCAGAGATGTCGTCCGTGAAAGCAGCTCTCCTGTCTTTTGTCATGCTGTCTGCCATCGTCGTGTGCGGCCTCGGCATTTATGCTGCCGATGCAGCCAACAATCACCAAGCCGTCGACGGCTACGGCGTCACCGTCGCGCTTCGCTAAAGCCTGATCCTTCCCGATCGACGGAAGCTGATCCCACGCCGGATCACGGCTAGAACGCCTTTCCTTCGGCTGTCAGGATACGCTTTTCCGCGCCGTTGACGACGAGCGCGCTCAGCGTTCCCGAATGCCAGGCGAGCGTGTCGACATTGACGCGGTTGGCCAACACTTCAGCCTCCGGCACCGGTGTGTGGCCGTGCACGATCACCTTCGGATAAAGGCCGGGGTGGTCATGGAAGGCGTCGCGGATCCAGATCAGGTCCTGCGGGCTCTGGCGGTCGAGCGGAATGCCGGGCCTGATGCCGGCATGGCAGAAGAAGAAGTCGCCGAAGGTCACCGAAAAGGACAGCGAGCGCAGGAAGTCGACATGGGCTTGCGGCACCGCTTCGACCAATGCCGCGTGTCCGCGCGCCAGCGCCTCGTCCGGCCTGCCGAACCAATTGCTGCCGGTCGAGAGCTTCACCCCGTATGACGCCGCGGTCTGGACCCCGCCATAGCGCATGAACAGCCCGTCCGGGTCCGGACGGTCGAGAAAATCGAGGAAGCCGATATCGTGATTGCCGGCAAGCATCAGGTTGCGCGGATCGCGCGCTCGCGCCTCGATCAGGAAGTCGATGACGCTTTTGGAGTCCGGTCCCCTGTCGGTATAGTCGCCGAGATGGATGATGCGCCAGTCGCTGGATGCTGCGTATTCCAGCTCGCTTTCGATACGGCGGTGCATGGCGGCGAGCAGGTCGTGGCGGCCATGCACGTCGCCAATCGCGTAGAGACGCATGCCGTCCGGCCCGCGCGCGTCGAGATAATGGATGCCGGTCTCAGTCAAGGCGAGCGTTTTCCCGTGTCGTTCATCACGGGAAACTAGGGCGGATCGGTGAACAAGGCCTAGCGCCGCAACTGGTCCTTGCCCATGTCGGTTACCAAACGCTTACCGCAGAGCGCCAGCGTGATGTCCATTTCCTTACGGATGATTTCGAGCGCCTTGGTGACGCCGTCCTTGCCCATCGCGCCGAGGCCGTAGAGGAACGGCCTGCCGATATAAGTGCCCTTGGCGCCGAGGCAGAGCGCCTTGAGCACGTCCTGACCGGAGCGGATGCCGCCGTCCATATGGACCTCGATCCGGTCGCCGACCGCATCGGCGATTTCTTCCAGCACCGAGATCGAGGAGGCGGCGCCGTCGAGCTGACGCCCGCCATGATTGGAGACCACGATCGCATCGGCACCGGTCTCGGCCGCCATCAGTGCGTCCTCCTTGTCGAGGATGCCCTTCAGGATCAGCTTGCCGCCCCAGCGCTCCTTGATCCAGGCGACGTCCTTCCACGACAGGTGCGGGTCGAACTGCTCATTCGTCCAGGACGACAGCGAAGAGACGTCGCCGACACCCTTGGCGTGGCCGACGATGTTGCGGAAGGTGCGGCGCGGCGTGCCGGCGATCCCCAGGCACCAGCGCGGCTTCAGCGCAAGGTCGATGATGTTGGCAAGCGTCATCTTCGGCGGCGCCGAAAGCCCGTTGCGGATATCCTTGTGGCGCTGTCCCAGGATCTGCAGATCGAGCGTCAGCACCAGCGCCGAGCACTTTGCCGCCTTGGCGCGGTCGATCAGGTTGAGCACGAAATCCTTGTCGCGCAGCACATATAGCTGGAACCAGAACGGCTTTTTGGTCGCCGAGGCGACATCCTCGATCGAGCAGATGCTCATGGTCGACAGCGTGAACGGTACGCCGAACGCTTCCGCCGCCTGCGCCGCCAGCATCTCGCCGTCGGCATGCTGCATGCCGGTCAGTCCGGTCGGCGCAAGCGCCACCGGCATCGCCACCTTCTCGCCGATCATGGTCGATTCCAGCGAGCGGTTGCTCATGTCGACCAGTACTCGCTGGCGGAATTTTATTTTGCCGAAGTCCTCTTCGTTGGCCCGGTAGGTGCTCTCCGTCCAGGCGCCGGAATCGGCATAGTCGAAGAACATCTTCGGTACCCTGCGGCGTGCCAGGTCCTTGAGGTCGGCGATGGTGAGGATGTCGCTCATGGTGGTCCCCGCTAAATCTGTGCTTAGGAGCGTTTGCGTGTAGGTTCGGTTTCGCCGGCTTCCGAGCGCTGTCTCAGCCTCAGCCGCGACACCCGCTGCCAATCGCCGCTGCGCTCGGCTTCAGCCATCGAGCGCTCGACAAAGGTGATGTGGTCCATCGCCGCCTTGCGCGCCGCGACCGGATCGCCGGCCTTGATCGCGGTATGGATCGCCCGGTGCTGCTCGAGCAGCGCCTCGCGCGCGCCGGGCACGCCGAACACCAGAAGCCGGTTCTGGAACACGCCCTCCGACAGCAGCCGGTAGCAGGAGCGCAGCGTGTGCAGCAGGATGATGTTGTGCGCGCATTCGCACACCGCATGATGGAACTCGACGTCGATTTCCGCCTCGTCGTCGAAATCGCCGGTCCGGTGCGCCTCGTCCATCCGCGCCATGATGCGGTCGAGCAGAGCCAGATCCTCTGGCGTCGCGCGGCGCGCCGCATATTCGGCCGCCACCGCCTCGATCTCGCGCCGGTATTCCAGATAATCCGTCACCGCCTTGCGGTGCGTGGAGATCAGGTCCGTCACCGGCTTGGTGAAGAGCTGGCCGATGACGTCGGCGACATGCGTGCCGCCGCCGGCCTTGGTCGTCAGCAGTCCGCGGCCTTCCAGCGCCTTCAGTGCATCGCGCAGGATCGGCCGCGATACGTCGAACTGGCGCGCCAGCTCGCGCTCGCCGGGCAGCCGGTCGCCGGTGCGCAGCACGCCTTCGAGGATCAGGCTTTCGATCTGCTGCACCACCTCGTCGGCGGTGCGCGAATGCTCGATCCTGGAGAAAATGTCGCTCAAAGGGGCGCCTGGAGAACGGGACGGAAGTAGCCCAGACTAAAGCGTCGGTGGCCAACTGGTCAAATTATTTATCCAATTTGTCTGGTCCGATCGGATCGCTTGCCGCGCCTCCCCATCCCGAAGCCCTGATATTTGCTGTTTACGCGTCCCGCCGATTACCGCAAGACGAGCGGATTGCACGATGGGTCGAAAATCAGGGGGACCAGCCGTGTCGGACGAGACGTCCAAGCTCGAATTCCAGCCGCGCGCGCAAGGCAGCGTGATGGGCTTCCCGGCGCATGAGGGGCGACCTGGCGCGCTGGGCGAGGTCCACGCCCGTCCGCACCCGCTGATCGAAAAACCGCGGGTGCTCATCCAGCTTTCTTTCATGACCGAGGGCGGCGCCGCGGTCGACCATGCTGTGCTCTCGGAACTGTCGCGGCGGCTGGGCATCGCCGCGCCCGAGCGCTATGCGCGCCATCATGCCATGAAATGGGGCAAGGGCACGCTGCGCTGGGAACGGCATACGGAATTCTCGACTTATCTCTGGGAGGGGCCGCTGGCCGAAAACGGCCGGGCCCAGGAGGATTCGCCCTTCGGCAATGGCTTCTCGCCGCCGGGCACCGTGATTTCCGGCATCCGCCTCGAGATCCGCAAATGGACACAGGCGAGTGAAAAGCTGATCGCCGGCTTTGACCCGACCAGCCTGGGCTATTCGCTGGTCGAGCGGGGCGCCGCCGCCATCATCACCGATTTCCGCCAGGACGGCGATGGCCTGACCCGCATGCTGGTGCTCGATCGCGGCCTGACGCCGGCCAGCACCGGCGCCTTGTCGCAGCGGCTGATCGACATCGAGACTTATCGGACGCTGGCCATGCTCGGCCTGCCGATGGCGTTGACGCTGTCCGGCCGCGCCCGTCGCATCGAGGACCGCCTCGCGCAGACGACGCTGGAAATGAAGGCGGTCGAGACCCGCGACAGCCAGACGCTACTCGCCGATCTCACCGAACTTGCCGCCGAGCTCGAGGCCGACGCCGCGTCCAGCCTCTACCGCTTCGGCGCCAGCCGCGCCTATGACGGTATCGTCACCGCGAGGCTCCAAGCGCTGGATGAAGAGCCGGTGCAAGGCTATGACACCTGGGCGGGCTTCCTGCTGCGGCGCATGGCGCCCGCCATGCGCACCTGCCGCTCGGTCGAGGAGCGCCAGGCCAACCTGTCGCGGAAACTCACCCGCGCCACCACGCTTCTGCGCACCTGGGTCGATGTCGATGTCGAGAAGCAGAACCGCGACCTGCTCGCCTCGATGAACAACCGCGCCCGGCTGCAACTGCGCCTGCAGCAGACAGTCGAAGGCCTGTCGGTCGCCGCCGTGTCCTATTACGTCGTCGGCCTCATCGGCTATGTGGCCAAGGGCGCCTCGATCTTCGGTCACGCTTTCGCGCCCGAAGTTGTCACCGCGGCCTCCGTCCCGGCCGCTATCCTGCTGGTCTGGTGGGGCGTGCGCCGCGTGCGGAAAATGCATTCCGAGCCGGCGAAGCATCCAGGCGAGTAAGCACCTCTTTTACCTCCCCCTTGTGGGGAGGGTCGATCCGCATAGCGGATCGGGGCGGGGGTGCTCGTAAAGCGCCTCGTGGCCCCCACCCCGCTCACTTCGTTCGCGACCCTCCCCGCAAGGGGGAGGGTAGAGCGCCAGCGGCAGATTGCCGCTGCGGAAGCTTGGCGTCACGCTCGCCGCCGAATGCAACCAAAGCAGCGTTTGCAACAAAACGGTCAAGCTGGTAAAAGATTTTGACCAGTCAAGCGAGATGAGGCCACCCCGATGTCCGGCCTAGCCATGCCCAAGCCAGATGCCGGCACGCTGCGCCGGCGCGCCGAGATCGTCACCGACATGCGCATCATCGTGCCGGGCGAGGGGGTCGTCGACGCGGCCAATGAAATGCGCGCCTTCGAAAGCGACGGCCTGACCGCCTACCGGCAGCTGCCGCTGATCGTGGTGCTGCCGGAAACGGTCGCGCAGGTCTCGCGCGTGCTGAAATACTGCAACGAACGCAACATCCGCGTCGTGCCGCGCGGCTCCGGCACTTCGCTGTCCGGCGGCGCACTGCCGCTCGAGGATGCGGTGCTGCTGGTTATGAGCCGCTTCAACCGCATTCTTCAGATCGATCATCCCAATCGCGTCGTTGTCGCCCAGCCGGGCGTCACCAACCTCGGCATCACCACCGCCGTCGAGCAGGAGGGCTTTTACTATGCCCCCGATCCATCCTCCCAGATCGCCTGCTCGATCGGCGGCAATGTCGCGGAAAATTCCGGCGGCGTGCACTGCCTGAAATACGGGCTCACCGCCAACAATGTGCTGGGCATCGAGATGGTGCTGATGAATGGCGAGGTGGTGCGCCTCGGCGGCAGCCATCTCGATCAGGAAGGCTACGATCTGCTCGGCGTGATGACCGGCTCGGAAGGCCTCCTCGGCGTCGTCACCGAGGTGACGGTGCGCATATTGAAGAAGCCGGAGACCGCGCGCGCTCTCTTGATCGGCTTTCCGACCAGCGAACAGGGCGGCCAATGCGTCGCCGACATCATAGGCGCCGGCATCATTCCCGGCGGCATGGAGATGATGGACCGTCCGGCGATCCACGCGGCCGAGGATTTCGTCCATGCCGGCTATCCGCTCGATGTCGAGGCGCTGTTGATCGTCGAGCTCGACGGACCGAGCGTCGAGGTCGATCACCTCATCGGCCTCGTCGAGGCGATCGCCTACAGGAACGGCTCGACCACCTGCCGCATCTCGCAATCGGAGCAGGAGCGCCTGAGCTTCTGGGCCGGCCGCAAGGCGGCCTTTCCGGCTGTCGGCCGCATCTCGCCGGACTATTACTGCATGGACGGCACCATCCCGCGCAAGGAGTTGCCGAGGGTGCTTGCCGGCATGCGCGACCTTTCCGAGAAATATGGTCTGGGCGTCGCCAATGTCTTCCACGCCGGCGACGGCAATCTGCACCCGCTGATCCTCTACGACGCCAATGTCCCGGGCGAGCTCGATAAGGCGGAAAGTTTTGGCGCCGACATCTTACGGCTTTGCGTCGAGGTCGGGGGCGTCCTGACCGGCGAACATGGCGTCGGCGTCGAGAAGCGCGACCTGATGCCAGAAATGTTCAACCAGATCGACCTCGACCAGCAGATGCGGGTGAAATGCGCGTTTGATCCCAACCACCTGCTCAACCCCGGCAAGGTGTTTCCGCAGCTTCGCCGCTGCGCGGAGCTGGGAAGAATGCATGTGCATCGCGGGCAGGTGGCCTTTCCGGACATTCCGAGGTTTTGATGGGGGCTCAGGATCAAAGTTCCTCGCCCCCGCAAAGCGGGGGAGAGGTGGCTCGGGCGAAGCCCGAGACGGAGAGGGGGGCGGCCTATCAGCCAAGCCGCCGCTCGCCCGAGAAAATTGCCCGCGCCCGCGCGCTTCGTAGCGGCGATAACCAGGCGGAAGCGATCCTTTGGAACGAACTGAAGGCAAGAAGGCTAGGCGGATACAAATTCGTTCGCCAGATGCCCATCGGTCCGTATTTCGCGGATTTTGCGTGCAGGAGCGAAAAGCTGATTGTGGAACTGGATGGCAGCCAGCACGCGGACAGCTCGTACGACAGGCGGCGGGATGAATTCATGCGAGGCGAGGGCTTCTCGGTTTTGCGGTTTTGGAGCTTCGATGTTTTGAAGAACAAGAGGAGCGTTTGCGAGACGATCTTTGCGGCGTTGGAAGGACGGCTTGCCGAAGACGCAGTTGCTGCCGACCTCAGGTTTGTTTTCGCAGCCAGGAAGACGGGAGACAGCGCTCTATGATGGCCCCCTCTCCGTCTCGGGCTTCGCCCGAGCCACCTCTCCCCCGCTTTGCGGGGGCGAGGAACCCAAGCTTTCCAAGGTCGCAACGTCGGTGGTCGGCGTTTCCTCTCCCCCATGAAATGGGGGAGAGGTGTCCGCGTAGCGGACGGAGAGGGGGCAGCGCTGCCGTATGCGATTGCCCTGGCCTCGCGGGGGCGAGGAACGGCGCCCGCTCATGACCACCTTCGCCCCCTCCACTGCCACCGAAACCCTCTCCACCATCCAATGGGCAGCCGCCGAAGAATCGCCGCTCGAAATCCTGGGCCACGGCTCCAAGCGCGGCATCGGTCGACCATTGCAGACTGAGCATACGCTCGACTTGTCGCACCTCACCGGCGTAACCCTCTACGAGCCGGCCGAACTGGTGCTCTCGGCCCGCGCCGGCACGCCGCTCGCCGAGATCGAAAAATTGCTTGCCGAAAACGGCCAGCAATTCGCGTTTGAGCCGATGGACTACGGCCCGTTGCTCGGCGGCGAGCCGGGCCAAGGGGACAAGAACGGCACGATCGGCGGCGTGCTGGCTTCGAACCTGTCCGGCCCCCGTCGTCTCAAGGCAGGTGCGGCGCGCGACCATATTCTCGGCGTCGCCGCTGTCTCCGGCCGCGGGGAGGCGTTCAAGTCGGGCGGGCGCGTGGTCAAGAACGTCACCGGCTACGACCTCTCCAAGCTGATGGCCAACAGCTGGGGCACGCTTGCCGTGCTGACCGACGTCACCTTCAAGGTCCTGCCGGCGGCCGAGACCGAAGTGACTCTGGCCATCCGCGGCCTGCTCGACGATGCCGCTGTCGCCTGCATGGCGCTGGCGCTTGGCTCCAGCGCTGAAGTGTCGAGCGCCGCGCATTTGCCGGAGCGCATCGCCGCGAGGGTCGCCGGCGGCAAGCATGGCAGCGATGCCGCCACGCTGCTGCGTGTCGAGGGATTCGGACCGTCGGTCGTCTATCGCATCGAGGCGCTGAAGCAACTGCTCGGCCAGGCCGGGCCGCTCGAGGAGATCGCCGGCGAGGCCTCGAAAACCCTCTGGCGCGACATTCGCGATTGCCGGCCTTTCGCCGATGGCGGCACGCGACCGGTCTGGCGCGTCTCGATGGCGCCGTCTGAGGCGCATCACATGGTGATGGCGCTGCGCATGCAGGCCGCGGTCGATGCCTTCTATGACTGGCAGGGCGGCCTGGTGTGGCTGTCGATGCGCGAGAACGACCCGGAGGCCGGGCTGCTGCGTGAACTGATCCGCAAGCATGGCGGCGGCCATGCGACGCTGGTGCGCGCATCCGCACCGCATCGCGCGGCGCTGCCGGTGTTCGAACCGCAGCCGCCGCATCTGGCCGCGCTTTCGGCGCGGCTCAAGGCCGAGTTCGATCCAAAGCAGGTTCTCAACCCCGGCCGCATGGCCTAAAGCAATTCCAGGAAAAGTGTGAAACGGTCTTCCGTCCGGAATTGCGTTTAACAGAGACGGCGATATGCAGACCAATTTCTCCGCCGCGCAGCTTGCCGAACCGCATGTCGCGGATTCGGAAAAGATCCTGCGCAAATGTGTGCATTGCGGCTTCTGCACCGCCACCTGTCCGACCTATGTGACGCTGGGCAACGAACTGGATTCCCCGCGCGGCCGCATTTACCTCATCAAGGACATGCTGGAGAACGGCCGGCCGGCCGACAAGGAGATCGTCACCCATATCGACCGCTGCCTGTCCTGCCTTGCCTGCATGACGACATGCCCCTCGGGCGTGAACTACATGCATCTGGTCGATCACGCCCGCGCCCATATCCAGGAGACCTATAAGCGCCCGCTGCTTGACCGGATGACGCGCGCCATGCTGGCCTTCGTGCTGCCTTACCCGAACCGCTTCCGCGCCGCGCTGAAGCTCGCCGGGCTTGGCCGGCCGTTCATCGGCCTGTTCGAAAGACTGCCGGCACTGAAGCCGGTCGCGGCCATGTTGAAGCTCGCGCCCACGTCGATCCCCCCGGCATCGTCGCTGGCGTCGCCCGGTACGCATGCCGGGAAAGGCGCAAGGCGCGGCCGCGTCGCGATCCTCACCGGCTGCGCGCAATCGGTCCTGGATCCGGCGATTAACGAGGCGACTATCTCTTTGCTGACTAGGCTCGGCGTCGAGGTCGTTGTGCCGGAAGGCGAGGGCTGCTGCGGCGCGCTCGTCCACCACATGGGACGCGAGGATCAGGCACTTGCCTCGGCGAGGCGGAATGTCGACGCCTGGACGCCTGCCATCGAGCAGGGCGGGCTCGACGCCATCATCATCACCGCGTCCGGCTGCGGCACGACCATCAAGGATTACGGTTTCATGCTGCGCCTCGATCCCGCCTATGCCGAAAAGGCGGCGCGCGTCTCGGCTCTGGCCAAGGACGTCACCGAATATCTCGCCGCTCTCGATTTGCCCGAGCCGGTGCGCAAGCCGGGCACGGTCGTCGCCTACCACTCGGCCTGTTCGATGCAGCATGGCCAGAAGGTCACGCGCCAGCCGAAGGAGCTTCTGGCCAAGGCGGGCTTCGTCGTGCGCGAGCCGCGCGAGGGGCATCTGTGCTGCGGCTCGGCCGGCACCTACAACATCCTGCAGCCCGAGATTTCGGCTAAATTGCGCGACCGTAAGGTGAAAAACATCGAGGCGACCGGCGCCGAAATCGTCGCCACCGGCAACATCGGCTGCATCACGCAGATCGCGTCCGCCGCCAAGCTGCCGGTCGTGCACACGATCAAGCTGCTCGACTGGGCCTATGGCGGCCCGAGGCCGTAAGGCGTTTCCGACAGCGGTTTGATCGCTGCCGAATAATTACTCCGCCGCGAGCTGGTCCGGCACGCCATAGGTCGCGCGATAAAGCGCGCGCTGACGATAGAGCGCGACCATGGTGTTGCGCAACAGGATCGCGACCGTGAGCGGGCCGACGCCGCCCGGCACCGGCGTGATCCAGGACGCCACTTCCTTGACGCTGTCGGTGTCGACGTCGCCGACGATGCGGGTTTCGCCGTCGGGCCCGACCTCGGAATTGATGCCGATGTCGATGACGGCAGCGCCCGGCTTCACCATGTCGGCCTTGATCAGCCGCGGCTTGCCGACCGCGACGAACAGCGCATCGGCGCGGCGCGCATGGGCGGCCAGCGATCGCGTCATGTGGTGGCACACCGTCACCGTCGCGCCCTCGCTCATCAGCAGGAAGGCGATCGGCTTGCCGACGATCTCCGAATGGCCGACGACGACAACTTCCAGCCCCTTGAGCTCGAGGCCGGTCTCCTTCAGCAATTCGACTGAGGCCGCCGCCGTGCAGGGCGCCAAATCGAGCTGGTTGTAGACGATGTTGCCGATCGAGGCCGGATGCATGCCCTCGACATCCTTCAGCGGATGCACCGCCGCCTGCAGCGTCTTGATCGGGATATGCGCCGGCACCGGTCGCTGGATGATGATCCCGGTGACGCGCGGGTCGGCATTGAGGCCGTGGATCGCCGCTTCCAGCTCGCCGGCGGTGATGTCGGCAGCGAAGCGCCGTTCCTCGAAGCTTATGCCGGCAAGGGCAGCCTTGGCGCGCTGGTTGCGCACATAGACATCGACCGCGGCTGTGTCGCCGACGGTGATCGAGACCAGCTTCGGCGGAAAACCTTCGGCCGTGGCGATCGCCGCGTCTTCGCGCACCGAAGCGATGATGCGCTGGGCAACCGGGCCGCCTTTCAGGTAGCGGCTGTCGTCGATTCGGGTCATGGCTGGCACCTTTGTCTTCTGGCGCAATTCGGACGACAAGCGCAACAGCGGCTTTCTGTCTGGAATTGCGCAACAACTGAGATTTTGTGCGCTGCAATAGCAAAACAGCGCCGGAAAATCAGCCCCGAAAGCGAAACCGCCTGCTTTGCGGGCGACTGCAGCGTCATGCATCGAAAAAACGCAAAAACGAAAAAGGCAGCGCGGTTTCCCTGCGCTGCCTTTTCGCGACTGGCCGTATCCCCACACGGCCCGTCCCCCGTAAACCCCTTCACTGGTTAAAGCACATCCCGCAGGATAGCACTATGACTTGGCTGCAACAGCATCGGACAAAAAGTGCTGCGCCGTCTAACCAGCTGATTCGCTGGGATTATATCACCTCGACCGTCGTTCCGACATTCACGCGCTCATAAAGGTCGACGACATCTTCGTTGCGCATGCGGATGCAGCCGGAAGACACCGCGCCGCCGATCGTCCAGGGCTGGTTGGTGCCGTGGATGCGGTATTCGGTGGTGCCGAGATAGAGCGCGCGCGCGCCGAGCGGGTTCTCGATACCGCCGGCAAGATAGGTTGGCAGGTAGCGGCCCTTGGCAGCTTCGCGCTTGATCATCTCCGCGGGCGGCCGCCAGTCCGGCCAGACCTTCTTGTTGGTGATCTTGTGCGTGCCGGACCATTCGAAGCCGGGTTTGCCGGTGCCGACGCCGTAGCGCCGCGCCTTACCGTTCTTCTCGACCAGATAGAGGAAATTCTGGTGCGTATCGATGACGATGGTGCCCGGCTTCGCAGGGCCGTCATAGGCGACTTCCTGCGGCATGTAGACCGGATTGATCTGCGGCCGCATCACCATGCGCTTGGCCGGCTGCTGCACGGCCGCCGTCTTCTGCCGGTCGGGCTGCGCCTGGAACAGGCGCTGCAGCGGCTGCTGTGCCGCCTGCCGGGCCGGCCGCACGATGCCCGGCGCGTGGCCAAGCTGCAGCACCCAGGGAGCCGAAAGGTCGGGGCTCACCATGACCGGCGGCACGTCGGCATAGCGGTCATTGGCAAGGGAAGTCGTGGCGCCAGCGGCAAGAATGGCCACCGCGCCGAGCAGGGAACAAAACGCTGTCTTCATCGGAACGCACCTTGATCGAACTCATCCGGGGCGAGGGCGCCCGCGGTTTCGCGATCCTTGGCGCGGAGCGGCAAGCAAAACATGAATCGGAATGTGTAAAATGCCGCTTTGTCAGTAAACCTTTTGGTGTGGTTACCGGCCGGTTCAGGAATCTGGTAAAGCCACGGTAAAACGGCGCTGACGCGCATTAACGAATGGATCCGCTAGCGATGGCGACTGAAAATGCCGGTATTCTCGACGGCCCCGACGGCAAGGCACGCTGCTTCTGGCACGGCAACCTGCCGGACTATCTTCATTACCACGACCATGAATGGGGCCGGCCGGTAACGGACGATCGTCGGCTGTTCGAAAAGATCTGCCTCGAAGGCTTCCAGTCGGGCCTGTCGTGGCTGACGATCCTGCGCAAGCGCGAGAATTTCCGCGAGGCCTTTGCCGGTTTCGACTTCGACAAGGTGGCGGCATTCACAGATAAGGACGTCGAGCGCCTGCTCGGCAATGCCGGCATCATCCGCCATCGCGGCAAGATAGTTTCGACCATCAACAACGCCAAACGCGCCCGAGAGATGGTGGACGAGTTCGGCTCGCTTGCCGCCTGGTTCTGGAACTTCGAGCCGGGTCCCGGCGAGCGGCCCGAAATCGTCGACCTGGCGCATCTGCGCGCCAATCCGACGACGGCGGTGTCGGTCAGGATATCGAAGGAATTGAAGAAGCGCGGCTGGAGCTTTGTCGGCCCGACGACGGTCTACGCCTTCATGCAGGCGATGGGCCTGGTCAACGACCATCTCGAAGGCTGCTACTGCCGCGCCGAGGTGGAGAAAGAGCGCAAGAAGCTGAAGCGACCGAAATAGGGGCGCCGGCAAGCGCGCACGCAAATCGCAACTGCTTGATGATCCCCCGATCGTTGAGTGAAAAGTCAGACCCTGCCCGCGCCGGCCAGGAACAGCCCGGCAATGATCGCCGCCACGGCAGCGAAGGCTGGATAGATGACCAGCAGGCCAGTCACCAGTGCGTCGCGCACGGTCGGCTTGCGCGCCTCGGCCGCGACCTCGAACGGCCCGGCCGGCTGCTGCGCTGGCCTGAGGGCGGCATTGCCGGCAGGTTTCAGCTTGGCCGATGTGCCGCTCTGGAGAATTGTCGTTAGCCGTCGTCATGGCCCGAACCCTTTGTTTCGGCGCGCTTTATGGTTGTCGATTGAGTCGGTAGCATGCCGCAGCGATGGCGGAATTGTTTCGTTTTTTGGCGCGGGTTTGTTTCGGATGCCGATGCGAGTTCCGAAGTATTGAGAAACGAAGGCTGACGTTAATCGCCGCTCGCGGTGCCTACAGGCTATCGAACTGTTCCCTGCAGTTCTGCAAACGCTTGCCGCACCACCTGGCATGGGTTAGGACACGCCCGCTCCAGATAAGTCAGTGTTTACTTAACGAAAAGACCGATCCATGGCCGACAAATCCGGAAAGACGAAAGCGCGTTTGCCGCGCGGTTTTGCCGACCGCAGCGCCGAAGACATTCGCGCCGTCGAGAAGATGATGGCGACCATCCGCTCGGTCTATGAGCTCTATGGTTTCGAGCCGGTCGACCAGCCGATGATCGAATACACCGATGCTTTGGGAAAATTCCTGCCCGATCAGGACCGGCCGAATGAAGGTGTCTTTTCTTTCCAGGATGACGACGACCAGTGGCTGTCGCTGCGTTACGACCTGACCGCCCCGACGGCCCGCTTCGTCGCCGAGAATTTTGACAAGCTGCCAAAACCCTATCGCAGCTATCGCTCCGGCTGGGTGTTCCGCAACGAAAAGCCCGGTCCCGGCCGCTTCCGCCAGTTCATGCAGTTCGACGCCGACACGATCGGCACGCCGGGCGTCGCCGCCGACGCCGAGATGGCGATGATGATGGCCGATGTCATGGAAGCCCTCGGCATCAAGCGCGGCGACTATGTCATCCGCGTCAACAACCGCAAGGTGCTGGATGGGGTGCTGGAAGCGATCGGGCTTGGCGGCGACCAGAATGCCGGCCGCCGGCTGACCGTGCTGCGCGCCATCGACAAGCTCGACAAGCTCGGGCCGGAAGGCGTCAGGCTCCTGCTTGGTCCCGGCCGTTGGGATGGCGGCAAGGAAGGCGAGGGCGACTTCGCCAAGGGCGCCCAATTGAACGACACGCAAAGTGAGGCGGTTCTTCTGGCAACGGCAAGGAACGGGCAGGCCGCCCAGGATGCAAGCGTCAATGCCAACGCTGTCTATCAGGAAGGCGTTGGCGAACTGGCAACGATCGAGGCGCTGGTTAGAGCCGCTGGCTATGGCGAAGACCGCATCGTGATGGATCGCTCCGTCGTGCGCGGGCTCGAATACTACACCGGCCCGGTCTTCGAGGCCGAGCTTCTTGCTGAAATCCCCAACGACGAAGGCCAGATCGTGCGCTTCGGCTCGGTCGGCGGCGGCGGGCGCTATGATGGGCTGGTCTCGCGCTTCCGCGGCGAGCCGGTGCCGGCGACCGGCTTCTCCATCGGCGTCTCGCGGCTGATGACGGCGCTGAAGAACCTCGGCAAGCTCGACTCCTCCGATGTCATCGCGCCCGTCGTGGTGCTGGTCATGGACAAGGATACGGAAAGCCTCGGCCGCTACCAGAAGATGGTCGCGGACCTGCGCGGCGCCGGCATCCGCTCCGAAATGTATCTCGGCGGCGCGGGCATGAAGGCGCAGCTGAAATATGCCGACCGCCGCGGCAGCCCGGTCGCCATCATCCAGGGCGGCGACGAGCGCGCCAGGGGCGAGGTGCAGATCAAAGATCTGATCGAGGGCGCCCGCCTGTCTGCCGAGATCACCGACAATGCCGAATGGCGCGCCGCGCGGCCTGCCCAGGTGACGGTGGCGGAGAGTGAGTTGGTTGGCGAGGTGAAGAAGATACTCGCCGCGCAGGCCGAGGAGCGGGCACGTGGCCGATAGGGCGCCGACCTCCCCTTCTCCCCTTGTGGGAGAAGGTGGCCGAGCGAAGCTCGGTCGGATGAGGGGTGTTCCAGGGAACGCCGGCGTCTCATTCCTTCCAACACCCCTCATCCGTCTCGGTGCTGCGCGCCGATCCACCTTCTCCCACCAGGGGAGAAGGGGAAGGGGCGCCGCATGACCACCCGTCCCGCCATCGCTGCCGACATCGTCAAACTCTTCGCCGCCCGCGACACCCACGCGGTGGAAGTCGCCGTGCTGCAGCCGGCCGACCCGTTCCTCGACATGGCCGGCGAAGACCTGCGCCGGCGCATCTTCCTGACGGAAAGCGAGACTGGCAAGACGCTGTGCCTGCGGCCCGAATTCACCATTCCCGTCTGTCTCGATCACATCGCCAGCCAGGCCGGAACGCCCCGCCGCTATTCCTATCTGGGCGAGGTGTTCCGCCAGCGCCGCGACGGCGGCAACGAGTTCTTTCAGGCCGGCATCGAGGATCTCGGCGACCGCGACACGGCCGCCGCCGATGCCCGTTCGCTGGCCGACGCGCATGCGCTGCTGTCGCTGGTGCTGCCCGGCCGGGAGCTCGCCATCACCCTCGGCGACCAGACGCTGTTCGAAGCGGTGCTGGCGGCGCTCGGCCTGCCGCGCGGTTGGCGAATGCGCCTTGCGCGTGCCTTCGGCTCGGCGCCGATGCTGGAGGCAGCCCTTGCCGATCTCGCCAATCCGCCGCGCAACAGCCAGCTCTCTGGTCCGGTAGCCCTGCTGGCGCTCGACGGCGATGCGGAAGACCTTGCCGCGCATATTGCCGAAGGCATGGAGGAAGCCGGATTGTCGGCGTCGTCCGGCCGTGCCCCGGCCGATATCGCGCGCCGGCTGATCGAGAAAGCGCAACTGCGCAGCGTGCGGCTGTCCGATGAGGCCTTCTCGGCGCTCAAGGGCTTCCTCGAGATCGACGTCGCGCTCGACGGCGCGACCGCGGCGCTGGAAAAATTCGCCGCCGATGCCGGCCTGTCGCTGGGATCGGCGCTGGAGAACTTCGCCGCCCGCGCCAAGGCGATCGAGGCGCATGGGCTGTCGGCGGCAGAAATCCGCTATGACGCCGCCTTCGGCCGCCCGCTCGATTACTACACGGGCCTTGTCTTCGAGATCGCGGCGGCGGATGGCGATCGCCCGCTGGTCGGGGGCGGTCGCTACGACCGGCTGCTGACGCTGCTGGGAGCAAAAAAGCCGATCCCAGGCGTCGGCTTCTCGGTTTGGCTCGATCGCATCGAAGCCTTGCGGGAGAACGCCAAATGATCACGCTGGCGATCCCGTCGAAAGGCCGTCTCAAGGAGCAGTCGCTCGAAGTGCTGGCCAGGGCCGGCCTGGCTGTCGCCTTGCCAGAGGACGACCGTAAATACCGCGCCCGCATCGACGGTCTCGACAATGTCGAGGTGGCCTTCCTGTCCGCGTCCGAGATCGCCGGCGAGATCGGCCAGGGCGCAGTCGATCTCGGCATCACCGGCGAGGACCTTTTGCGCGAGAACCTCGCCGACTGGGAGGCGCGCGCCGAGATCGTTGCGCGCCTCGGCTTCGGCCATGCCGATGTCGTGGTCGCGGTGCCGGACATCTGGCTGGACGTCGACAGCATGGCCGACCTCGATGACGTCGCCGCCGATTTCCGCCAGCGCCACGGCCGGAGGCTCAGGATCGCCACTAAATACTGGCGGCTGACGCAGCAGTTCTTTTCGCTCAAGCACGGCATCCAGGTCTACCGCATCGTCGAAAGCCTCGGCGCCACCGAAGGCGCGCCGGCGGCGGGGCTGGCCGACGTCATCGTCGACATCACCACCACCGGCTCGACGCTGCGCGCCAACCACCTCAAAGTGCTGGGCGACGGCGTGATCCTGAAGTCGCAGGCTTGTCTGGTTGCTTCGAAGAAGCAGCGCGATGCGGCCGACGAAGCGGTCTTGCGCGACATCGCCGCTAAGATGAGCGTCCTGCCTCACCCTTGAGCGCCCTCAAGGGGAGGGGGACCTTTGACGGATTTCCACCGCCCTCATCGGCTGATAGGCTGGCTTATCCCGGGAGGTGACGGCGATGCCGATCAAACTCGACGAGCTCATGAACGCCACCAATCTGCGCAAAACGCGCAACAGCTTCATTGCTCCGGTTGGCGGCAAGGCGCATGTGTCGGGCGACCGCTCGGTGCCCCTGCTCGACAAGACCACCCCTGAATTGTTTTCCGAAACGGTGAGCAGATACGCGACGCTCGACGCTGCCGTCTTCGTCGGCCAGGACAAGCGCTTCACGTGGAGCGAGCTGTCGGATGCGGTCGACGCCTTGGCCGCCGGTTTCCTGGCGCTTGGGCTGGAAAAGGGCGACCGCGTCGGCATCTGGTCGCCAAACCGCTGGGAATGGCTGGTGACGCAGTTCGCCACCGCCCGCATCGGCTTGATCCTGGTCAACATCAACCCGGCCTATCGGCTGACCGAGCTCGAATACGCATTGAACAAAGTCAGCTGCAAGGCGCTGGTTACCGCCGCTCAGTTCAAGACCTCCGACTACCTCGGCATGATCGAGACATTGGCGCCTGAACTAGCCAGGGCCGAGCCCGGCAAGCTCAAGGCGAAGAAACTGCCGGCGCTCAAGATCGTCATCCGCATGGGCGACGACAACTCGCCCGGCATGTTCAATTTCGGTGACGTGCTCGCCATGGCCGGCCGCGACGAGCATGACAGCCTCGACCGCATCTCCGAAGGCCTGAAGCCCGGCGAGGCCATCAACATCCAGTTCACCTCCGGCACCACCGGCGCGCCGAAGGGCGCGACGCTGACGCATTCCAACATCGTCAACAACGGCAATTTCGTCACCTCGGCGATAAAGCTCACCGTCGACGATCGGCTCTGCATCCCGGTGCCGCTCTATCACTGCTTCGGCATGTCGATGGGCACGATGGGCTGTGTGTCGAAAGGCGCGACAATGGTCTTCCCGGGCGAGGGTTTTGACCCCGGCGCGACGCTCAAGGCGGTCGCGCAGGAACGCTGCACCGGCCTCTACGGCGTGCCGACCATGTTCGTCGCCATGCTCGACCATGCGGATTTTTCGAGCTTCGACCTCTCCAGCCTGCGCACCGGCATCATGGCCGGCTCGCCATGCCCGATCGAGGTGATGAAGAAGGTGGTGTCGCTGATGCATATGAGCCAGGTGACCATCGCCTATGGCATGACCGAGACCAGTCCTGTCTCCTTCCAAAGCAGCGTCGACGATCCGCTGGAAAAGCGCGTCTCCACCGTCGGCCGCATCCACCCGCATGTCGAGGTCAAGGCGATCGGCGCCGACGGCGCCACCGTCGCGGTCGGCGAGCCGGGCGAGCTCTGCACGCGCGGCTATTCGGTGATGAAGGGCTATTGGGACGACGCCGAAAAGACCCGCGAGGCGATCGACGCCGACGGCTGGATGCACACCGGCGACCTCGCCACCATCGACGCCGAGGGCTATTGCAACATCGTCGGCCGGGTGAAGGACATGGTCATCCGCGGCGGCGAGAACGTCTATCCGCGCGAGGTCGAGGAATTCCTTTATCGCCATCCCAAGATCAAGGAAGTGCAGGTCTTCGGCATCCCGGACGACAAATATGGCGAGGAGCTCTGCGCCTGGATCGTGCTGAAGCCCGACCAGATCGCCACCGCCGAGGAGATCAAGGCCTTCTGCGCCGGCCAGATCGCGCATTACAAGGTGCCGCGCTACATCCGCTTCCGCACCGAGCTGCCGATGACGGTGACCGGCAAGCCGCAGAAGTTCCTGATGCGCGAGGCGATGGTGGAGGAACTGGGACTGGTGGCGCAGAAGACGGCGTGAAACGGCATCCATGGACAACGAGTTTCCAAATTTCGCGGCGCTCAAAGCCGCCAAAATCGAAAACATAGATTATCGCATCATCGTCCGGCGTGGCGCGCGAACCGGCGGTGCGATCGTCATGGCTCCGCATGGCGGCAAAATCGAGCCTCGCACCTCGCTGATCACCGAGACGATAGCAGGGGCCGATCTCGATATGTATTGCTTTGAAGGGCTGATGCCGGAAAGCAACAGGGAACTGCATATAACGTCCAGGAACTTTGACGAGGCAACCGCGCTCGAACTGTTGCGGACGAAGTCCACCGTCGTCGCTATCCACGGCCGTCAGGATCGCGACGATTTCTCGACAGTCTACCTGGGCGGCAAGGACGCCGCGCTGGTTTCAGAGTTAGCCGGGCGTCTGCAAGAGGCCGGTTTCCAGACAAAAAGGGACAACCATCCCTTTCCCGGTCTCCAGGATACCAACATCGTCAACCGCGGGCTAACCGGGAAAGGAGCGCAACTGGAAGTGCCCTTCTCGCTGCGCCGCCGATTGGGGACCGAGCCGGAACTTCTGCAAAAATTCTGTGGGGCGGTTCGCAAGGCCATCGAGACGTTCGACGCCATAAACGGCGCCCGGTCCCCAATCATGTTTTGAAATGCTGCAAGGATGCCCATGAGAGGTGCTCCCCACGCGTTTTTCCGCTAAGCTCGCGCAAACGCCTGGCGTTCGGGGGCTTCGATGACTGGTTACGGGCGATCGGTGGTTTCCTACACGATGCCGCTGGTTGCGCTCGCGATGGCTCTCGCGGTCAGGGCCAGCGGTCTTTCGGTCGACGAAGGATCGCTGAATACCAGGATCCTCGTCGGAGCGCTGTCGAGCGCCATCATGTTCACCACCATTTTCGTCGTGCTCGACCACGCCGAGGCAGTCGCCTTGCGCGTGGGCGAGCCCTATGGAACTTTGGTGCTGACTTTTGCGGTGACGGCAATCGAAGTGTCGATCATCGTCTCCATGATGCTGCATGGAGAAAACAACCCGACGCTGGCGCGGGAGTCCGTTTTCTCGACGGTCATGATCACCTCCACCGGCGTCGTCGGCATCTGTCTCACGCTTGGCGGCTGGCGCTACCGCAAGCAGGCGATCCTCCGGCAAGGCACCAACGCATACCTGTCGGTTCTGATCGCGCTGACCGTGATGACGCTCATTCTTCCGACCTACACCCAGGCTACGGATCCCGGCACGTTTTCGGCGGCTCAGCTTGGTTTCGTCAGCGTCCTCTCGGTGTTGCTCTATGCGAGCTTCGTGTTTGCCCAGACCGTCCGGCACCGGGAGGACTTCGTCCAGGGGCAGGCGCACGACGCTCCGATGCGGACCGCCTCCCACAAAAGCATTTTCGTCAGCGCCCTGCTGCTGTTGAGCGGGCTCATCGGCATTGTCCTGCTCGCCGAGCAGGTCGCCGCGAGCGTGGAGGATGCGCTCGCGGCCTATAAGGTGACCCAGGCCGACAGCATCGTGGGAGCAATGATCGCGGCACTGGTTTTGATGCCGGAGGCGATCTCGGCGATCCGCGCCGCCTTCAAGAATGAGCTGCAGCGCAGCCTGAACGTCGCGATGGGCTCAGCCTGCGCCACGATCGGTTTGACAATACCGGCGGTCGCGGCCGCCAGCCTGCTGACGGGCAGGGGGCTGACCCTGGGGCTCCCGGCGTCCGATGCCGTGCTTCTGGTGCTGGCGCTTTTCATCTGCAGCGTCAGCTTCAGCACCGAAAGAACGACGTTCCTGACCGGCATGGTCCATGTCGTGGTGTTTTTCACCTATGTGTTTCTGATCTTTGTGCCGTGAGAACTGGCCGCGATCGGATGAGTGGCGGGTAGCGGTCCACAAGCCATCCTTGCTATCGCCGTCCACTCCGCATGCCCGACCGCTTCCGCGCCAAGACTCGCCATCCGCGGCGGCGAAGACGTTTATTCGTCCGAGATGAAAAGATTTCTCTATTGGCCCCAATGGGCGGCATGGACTTATCCGTATCCGCCCCCGCAAAACCAGTCCGAATTGGCCAGCGCAATATACATCGCGGTTTGCCAGGAATTAATGTTAGCTGCCCAGCTACTTTCCGCCCGCCGTATAAGCTCGGCTCGAATATCATCCGTTGTACCGCGCTCTGCGATACGCTGCAGTCCGTATCGAATGTTTGTAAGTTCCACGGCAGAGTGTGAGGCATACAAAGCGCCCAATCCAAATTTCTGGAAATGTAAACGCAGTCGCTTTTTCATCGTCTCTGGCCAATGAGGCGGCGGATCGGGCGTGTACAGAAGCGCGGCAGGGCTGCGTTCTTCAACAATTGCACAAAGCCAAAGTTCATCATCCACGTTGTCGAAATAAGGATGCAGCGTTTGCTGGTCCGCGCCCGTAGGCTGCGCATCAAGCTTCGCCTTGTTGCAGTCCCCGCAAGCGGGGACCAAATTCGCAGGCGTGATCACGAATGCGGCATGATGCGATTGTGCGAGGTAGTGATCGAGTGTCCTCACCGTTCGTTGACCGCACATAGGACAGATATCATTTGGTGGAAGCTTTTTGATAGCATCATAGATGTAGCGCGTGCCTTTGCTCTTCACAAAGGTCCCTTTATATACCCGCTTCATATCTTCTATAGTCACAGCCCCAACGCTGGTTGACTGAGCTATGGTGAAAAGCGTCTCGGCTGTTCCATGTTGCTTATAAGTTATCTCGGCTTTTTCAATTTGCTCACCGATGTGTTCAAGGCGAGCTGAGAGGTCTTTATCCTGGATGCTCTTGGCGCATTGATTGACGACATTGCGAGCTGAATATGCAGGAAGTATGAGTCGACGCATAGATTGCTATATTCCGGCGTCGCGCTCGGCTACGAGGGCCTGGACTATCGCCCGCGCCTCGGCGCCGAGTTGCCCTCCAAAATGTTCTAAGACTGCATCATACCCAAGACCTCGTTGGTTAACTGCAGAGTCAAGCATCTGGTGAAAGCCAGATTTCGTAACCTCGAATCCAAACACTTCGCGTGTCAGAATGCCAACATTTTCGCCAAAGGTCTCGATTGATGGGCGCTCAGCCACCGAAACGCGCCCGGAACGACGGAGTTTCCATGCGCAAGACTGCGGCACTTCTTGCAGAACTACCGGGGAGTGAGTGGCAACTATGGCTACTCCGTTTCGCTTAACTAAAAGGTCAGATAACGCGCGGATAAAAGCAGATAGCAAAGGCGGGTGAAGGTGACCCTCCGGTTCGTCGAGTAGTACAAGTGTTCGCTCATCTACGAGCTCGACCAAGCGAGTTATAGTGAGTAGCACGATCGCATGGCCGAGCTCAGTCTTTTGTATAATAGAACTGCCTCTTCGCCCCAATTTTCATCGTCCAAATCCAGGAGCGTCGCAACGTTTCCCTCGGCAAAAAGATCGTCTGTTTCAAGCGTTTCTACCGCTGCGCGCCAGCGCATTGATCGTAGTCCCTGACGGCAGGAGGCAAAGCTCTCTTGAAAGTCCATCGCGAGATCAGCTGGAGTTTTTCGCGTCATGAACTCTGTATCGTTTTCGTCGGTTTGCCATTGGAGGAGGCCAACCTGACTTGAGCGGATCAAGTCATTCGCAAGCGGGCGAAGATCAAAGTCATCGAATGCACTGAATGAAATCATAACTAAGCCCGAGAAAGACCATTCCTCCCCCTCAGCGGCGACGACAGCAATATCACCGATTGACTCATCGTCTTCTTCCAGTTTTCGATCAAGCAATGCGGTCGCGATCCCTCGCATGCATCGAGTCTTGCCAACACCATTGCGCCCAATAAGAACGTGGACATTTGTCGGTGGCTCCGTCTCAGGTATAATGTTAAACCCGATGACGGTGGGGTAACGTCGTCACCTATATAGGGAAATTGATATTCAAAGTTAAATTCTGTTAGCGTGGCATCTCCGCGAGAGAGTCTATTTAAGCGGCCACGAATATTACGTGTGTCAACGCTACGAGCAACGAGCGTTGCATAACCTGTTGGTTACGAGCTGAGTTGAAAATATCCAAGTCAAACGCACAATCGCGCAAGCCTAGAAGTACCAGATCTCGCTGAGAGATAGACAAGCTATTCAGAGTTTCATAGTAGTTCTCGTCTTGCCCCAGCGAGAAGAACCGATCGTCAAGGCTATCGAAAGTGTTATCTAATTCCGGCGAGCGAGCACCTGGGCCCACTGCCCCTGACGGTCGCAAACCATCTTGACCAATTTTTACAGAGCCAACCCGATGTCGGGTTCCTTGCTCATCAAATACCCAAAGGGTGAACATGGTTCGATAGCTGAACCAGTCATCCCAATTGTCTACGACGAGAAATGCTGCGTCATACGCTTCGGTGGGCACCTCAGTGAAGTTATTTGCAACGGTGAAGAACATTCTCGTCTATTACCTGACGCTTCTTCGCAAGCCAAGGGGACGTAAACATTCGTCGTTCTGCAACGGATCTCGGTACAAAATACGTTGCCCTACAAAGTGTTTGGTGCTGAGAAAGTGCTAAAACGGGAGGCGCGCGAGACCATGGCGCCTGCGAACGATCGGGCGATCCAAGGCGACTCTTAAATTATCTCTGACAGTCACGCCGCAAGCACCGCACGGTCCAGCCTGCGTATGATCCGCGCCAGTTCAACGCACTCGTCCTGCCTTACCTTGTTGCGGCGCCAGGCCATGCAGATCATGCGCTGCGGCATCGGCTCTTGGAACGGCACGATCCTCAGATCCGGCATGACGCCGGCCGCACTTGTCGCCATTTCCGGCACCAGCGTGACGCCGAGCCCATGCGCCACCATCTGCAGGAGCGTCGTCAGGCTTGTCGCGCCATAGCTTGCCATCGCCACCGGCCGCACATTGCCGCAGATGGCCAGGGCCTGCTCGCGCAGGCAGTGGCCTTCCTCCAGAAGCATCAGCCGCTCCAGCGCCGGGCTTTCGGGCGGCACCGGCGGTGAGGCGAAGGCCGGATCTCCGGCGGGAACGGCGAGGAAGAAGCGGTCGGGGAAAAGCGCTTCGGTGACGATCGCCGGCTGATCGAGCGGCAAGGCCGCGATGAAGGCGTCGAGCCGGCCGGTGGCCGCGTCCTCGACCAGCGACGCGGTCACCGCCTCGCGCAATTCGAGCTGCAGGAAAGGATAGTGCCTTTTCAGCTCCGGGAGCACATGCGGCAGGAGATAGGGCGCGACCGTCGGAATGATGCCCAGCCGGAAGCGTCCTTGCATGGTCGGGCGGCCGCGCCGGGCAGTCGTCTCGACGTCACGTATATCGGCCAGAATGCGCTCGATTCGCGGCTGCAGGGCAAGCGCCTCGTCGGTCATGCGCACCGCCTTGCCGCCGCGCTCGAACAACAGGCAGTTCAGGCGCCCTTCCATCTCGGCGATCTGCGCGGAAAGGGCCGGCTGACTGACGCCGGCAAGCTTCGCCGCGCGGCCGAAATGCAGCGTCTGCGCCAGCGCGTCGAAATACTGCATTTGCCGGACGGTGAGGCCAATCATAAGAAAATCCTATCAAACGAAACAGGAAAGGCAATTTGTCTTTATCGGCAGGCCGGCCTAGTCTGGAATCATTCCAGGTTGGCGTGGCCAGCGGCTGCCCCCGAAATTTCGGGAAAAATCAACCTCGGCAAAATGCAACCACGGCAAAACCTCGGCAGAATCGGGAGACTAAGATGGACGCGAAAACCGACGACAATAGCGCTGGCAAATGCCCGGTGGCGCACGGATCCAGACGGAGCAACCGTGACTGGTGGCCGAACCAGCTCGACCTTGCTGTCCTGCATCAGCAATCGAACCTCTCGGACCCGATGGACGAAGATTTCGACTACGCCAAGGAGTTCGCGAGCCTCGACCTCGATGCGGTGATCGCAGACCTGCACAAGGTCATGACGGATTCGCAGGACTGGTGGCCGGCCGACTTCGGCCATTACGGGCCGCTCTTCATCCGCATGGCCTGGCACAGCGCCGGCACCTATCGCATCGGCGACGGCCGCGGCGGCGCCGGCGCCGGTCAGCAGCGCTTCGCGCCGCTGAACAGCTGGCCGGACAACGCCAACCTCGACAAGGCGCGCCGGCTGCTGTGGCCGGTCAAGCAGAAATACGGCCGCAAGATCTCCTGGGCCGACCTTCTGATCCTCACCGGCAACGTCGCGCTGGAATCGATGGGCTTCAAGACCTTCGGCTTTGCCGGTGGCCGCGCCGATGTGTGGGAGCCGGAGCAGGACGTGGATTGGGGCTCCGAAACCAAGTGGCTCGGCGACGAGCGCTATTCTGGCGACCGTGAGCTTCGCGGCCATCTCGGCGCCGTCCAGATGGGCCTGATCTACGTCAACCCGGAAGGCCCGAACGGCAAGCCGGATCCGGTCGCCGCCGCGCGCGACATCCGCGAGACCTTCGGCCGCATGGCCATGAACGACGAGGAAACCGTGGCACTGATCGCTGGCGGCCACACCTTCGGCAAGACGCATGGCGCCGGCGACGCCTCGCTGGTGGGCGCCGAGCCGGAAGGCGCCGGCATCGAAGCGCAGGGCCTCGGCTGGTCGAGCAAATATGCCTCCGGCATTGCCGGCGACGCCATCACCTCGGGCCTCGAGGTCACCTGGACGACGACGCCGACCAAATGGAGCAACAATTTCTTCGACAATCTCTTCAACTATGAATGGGAGCTGACGAAGAGCCCGGCCGGCGCCCATCAGTGGACGCCGAAAGGCGGCGCCGGCGCCGGTACCGTTCCGGACGCCCACAATCCCTCCAAGCGTCGCGCGCCGGCCATGCTCACCACCGACCTCGCGCTGCGTTTCGACCCGGCCTACGAGAAGATCTCGCGCCGCTTCCACCAGAACCCGGACCAGTTCGCCGACGCCTTCGCCCGCGCCTGGTTCAAGCTCACTCATCGCGACATGGGCCCGGTCGTGCGCTATCTCGGCCCGCTCGTGCCCAAGGAAGAGCTGATCTGGCAGGATCCGATCCCGGCCATCGACCATGAGCTGGTAAGCGAGTCCGACATCGCTGCGCTCAAGGCCAAGATCCTGGCCTCCGGCCTGTCGGTGTCGGAGCTGGTCTCGACCGCCTGGGCCTCGGCCTCGACCTTCCGCGGCTCGGACAAGCGCGGCGGCGCCAATGGCGGCCGCATCCGTCTGGCGCCCCAGAAGGATTGGGAGGTCAACGAGCCGGCCCAGCTCGCCAAGGTGCTGGCCAAGCTGGAAGCCATCCAGAAGGAGTTCAACGCAGCCCAGACCGGCGACAAGAAGGTCTCGCTCGCCGATCTGATCGTGCTTGGCGGCGTCGCCGCGGTCGAGAAGGCGGCGAAGGACGGCGGCAACGAGGTCAAGGTGCCCTTCACGCCGGGCCGCATGGATGCTTCGCAAGAGCAGACGGACGTCGCCTCCTTCGCGGCGCTGGAGCCGAAGGTCGACGGCTTCCGCAACTATGCCCGCGGTACGTTGCCGATGTCGGTCGAAGCGATGCTGGTTGATCGCGCCCAGTTGCTGACGCTGACGGCGCCGGAGATGACGGTGCTTGTCGGCGGCTTGCGCGTGCTCGGCGCCAATGCCGGCGGCTCGAAGCACGGCGTCTTCACCGACAGGCCGGGCACGCTCACCAACGACTTCTTTGTCAACCTGCTCTCGATGGCGACCGTCTGGGACCCGGCGGCCGGCTCCGAGCCCGGTTCGGACGAGGTCTACGAAGCGCGCGACCGCAAGACCAAAGAGGTGAAGTGGACCGGCACCCGTGCCGACTTGATCTTCGGCTCGCACGCGCAGCTGCGCGCGCTTTCAGAAGTCTACGCCTCGGCCGACGCCAAGGCCAAGTTCGTCAAGAATTTCGTCAAGGCCTGGACGAAGGTGATGAACGCCGACCGCTTCGACATCGCGAAATAAGGTCGTAACCTCCCAAGCAAAAGGCGCGGGGTCATGCCCGCGCCTTTCACTTTCATCGAACTGCGGTCAGTCCTTTTCGAACATGCCGGCCTTGGCGACGACACCGGCGACCGCCCCGCCGATCAGCGGCGCGACGATGAACAGCCAGAGCTGGCTGAGCGCAGCACCACCCGAAAACAGCGCCGGGCCGATCGAGCGGGCCGGATTGACCGAGGTACCGGTCACCGGGATCATGGCGAAGTGGATGCCCGCCAGCGTCAGGCCGATGACCAGGCCGGCAAAGGCGGTGGTATGCTTGGCGTTGGTGACGCCGAGGATCACCGTGACGAAGGTGAAGGTGCCGATCAGCTCCCACAGGAAGGCCGAGCTCATGCCCCATTTCGTTTCGTCCCAGCCATTGGCGCCGAAGCCGCCGGTGTGGCCGCCGGCCTGGCCGGAAACGATGATCCACAGCGCCAGCGAGGCGATGATGGCGCCGATGATCTGCGCGATCCAGTAGGGGACGACGTCCTTGGCCGGCATCCGTCCCGCCAGGAACACGCCCAGCGTCACCGCCGGATTGAGATGCGCGCCCGAGATCGGGCCGATCGCATAGGCCGCGGCAATCAGGCCGATGCCGAATGCCAGGCCGATGCCTTCCTGTCCGAGCGGCAGCGCGCCGCCGAAACCGCCCGTGACCACGGAGGCGGTGCCGATGAACACCAACAAAAACGTGCCGAGAACTTCTGCCAGATAAGTCTTCATTGCCCTCTCCTCATAGGATCCGCCAAACCGCGTTTCCTGCGTCGCGAATCACTGCCGGAAGAGTATTCCTGCGGACAACACTTGGAAAGATGACAGGTTAAGCCTGTGGGCTTCCTTACAGACGTCAATCAAAACATTAGAAGTCTTTCATATTCTGTTCGATTGTTCTGTTTCCTGGCTGCGCCGCTCATGGTGGAAAAACCGTTCGGCCAAATCGCCCGGTCCTGAAACATCATTTTCATCGGCAAGCCGAACGGAACTGTTTCAATCCCGGCCTGAAAGGCTTTATGAGCGGGCTGGAACCGATTTGTAACAGCTACGGAAAACGGGGATGCGACTGGGCGGAAGGCTGGCGGCGGCCATAGAGGTCCTTGAAGACATCGGCCGGCGGCACCGGCCGGTGGCCGACGCACTGCGCGACTGGGGCCTGTCGCATCGCTTCGCCGGCGGCGGCGATCGCGCGGCGATCGGCAACATCGTCTATGACGCGCTGCGCCGCAGGCGCTCGGCCGGCTGGCTGTTCGGCGAGGACACGCCGCGCGCCATCGGCTTCGGCGCGCTTCTGTTGGAGTGGGGGCAGACGGCGCAGTCGCTCAACGACGCGCTGGACGGCGATAAATTCGCGCCGCCGCTGCTCAGCGCGTCCGAGTTGAAGGCGGCGGCCGAGCGCAGGCTTGGCGACGCGCCCGATGCTGTGCGCGCCGACGTCCCGGACTGGTGCGCGCCGTTGCTCGAGCAGGCCTATGGCGACGCCTGGGTCGAGGAAGGCGCCGCTCTCGCGCAGCGCCCGCCGCTGGACCTGAGGGTCAACACGCTCCAGGCCGATCGCGCCAAGGTGCTGGCCGAGCTCCAGGGCACCGGTGCCGCGCCTACGGCGATCGCGCCGCATGGCATCCGCATCCCGCCGATCGACAGCGACGGCAGACATCCGAACGTGCAGGCCGAGCCCGCCTTCCAGAAAGGCTGGTTCGAAGTGCAGGATGAAGGCTCGCAGCTTGCCGCGGCGCTCGCGGGGGCTGCGCCCGGCATGCAGGTGCTCGACTATTGCGCCGGCGCCGGCGGCAAGACGCTGGCGCTGTCGGCCGAGATGGGCAATACAGGCCAGCTCTTTGCCCATGACGCGGAAAAGGTGCGGCTGGCGCCGATCTTCGAGCGCATCCGTCGCTCGCACAACCGCAACGTCCAGGTCGTCAGCAAGCCGGCGGAGCTTGCACCACTCACCGGGCATATGGACCTCGTGCTGATCGACGCGCCCTGCACCGGCAGCGGCACCTGGCGGCGCCGTCCCGACGCCAAATGGCGGCTGACCGAGCGTCAGCTCGATGCCCGCAAGGGTGAGCAGCAGGCGATCCTCGACACCGCGCAAGCTTTCGTCAAGCCGGGCGGCCTGCTGGTCTACATCACCTGTTCGGTGTTCGACGCCGAGAACGGCGAGCAGGTCGCGGCGTTCCGCGAACGCCATGAAGGCTTCGCGCCGGTCGATCACCGCCAGCTCTGGGACAGCCGCTTCCCGGGCCATGAAGGAGCCGCGCGCATTGCCGATAGCGGCGGTATCTCGCTGTCGCCGGCGCTCAGCGGCACCGACGGGTTCTACCTCCACGCCCTGCGCAGGAGTGCTTCTTGAAGACAGCCGACTTTTGCTGCGCTGCAGCATAAAAGATTGCCTGTCTTGCCCGGCTCTGCAATAACTTCGCCAGCAATATGAGGCAAAGCGCCATGGCAGCAGCCAAGATCGTACCCGCTCCGGATTTCGAGGAACGCGTCAGAGCGTCCTTTGCCCGCCAGGAGGCGATGGCGACGATCGGCGCCGAGCTGACGCTGGTGACGCCCGGCATCATCGAGATCGAAATGCCGTATTCAGCTTCGCTCACCCAGCAGCACGGTTTCCTGCATGCCGGCGTCATCTCCACCGCGTTGGACTCCGCCTGTGGCTACGCGGCCTTTTCGCTGATGCCGGAGAATTCCGGCGTGCTGACCATCGAGTTCAAGGTGAACCTGCTCGCGCCGGGCAGGGGCGAGCGGTTCCTGTTCCGCGGCTCCGTGACGAAGCCCGGCCGCACCATCATCGTCGCCGATGGCCAGGCCTACGCCTTCGCAGCCGACGGCGAGGCCAAGCTGATCGCCACCATGACCGGCACGATGATGACGGTGGTCGGCCGCGACGGAATTGAAGGTTGAACCATGGCGGGTGCAGTTCAGATCGCTGGCAAGGCTGTTCTCTTCGTCATAGCGGCGGAGGCCGAATACGGCCCACACCTCAAAAATCTGTTCACGCCGCTGATGACCGGGGTCGGTCCGGTCGAAGCCGGTGTCAGGTTGGGCGCCGAGCTGGCCGCATTGAAGGCCGAGGGAGCACTGCCGGACTTGGTCGTCTCGCTGGGCTCGGCCGGCAGCCGCAAGCTGGAACAGACCGAAATCTACCAGGCCGTGTCGGTGAACTATCGCGACATGGACGCTTCGCCACTCGGCTTCGAGAAGGGCGCGACGCCTTTCCTCGACCTGCCGGTGACGGTGCCGCTGCCTTTCATCATCCCGGGCATCAAGACCGCCTCGCTTTCGACCGGCGGCGCGATCATTTCCGGCGCCGCCTATGACGCTATCGATGCCGACATGGTCGACATGGAGACCTTCGCCTGCCTGCGCGCCTGCCATCTGTTCGGCGTGCCGCTGATTGGGCTCCGCGGCATTTCCGACGGCGCGGCCGATCTGCGCCACGTCAATGATTGGACGGAATATCTGCATGTGATCGATGAGAAGCTCGCTGCGGCCGTCGGCTTGCTGGAGCAAGCGATCGAAACCGGCGTGATCCGCCTGGGTTAGGCCCAAAAGGGACTGAAAGCCGCAGCGCTGAGCCATTGCGCCGACTCGTTTCTTTCTCTAAAGGCTCGCCATGACGACGACAGCCAATCATCCCGACACCGTTCTGATTGTCGATTTCGGCAGCCAGTTCACGCAGCTCATCGCCCGCCGCATCCGCGAGGCCGGCGTCTTTTCCGAGATCGTGCCGTTCCAGTCGGCCGAAGCGGCCTTCAAGCGCATCAAGCCGAAAGCGGTGATCCTGTCGGGCGGCCCGGCCTCGACCACCGACATCGGCAGCCCGCGCGCGCCGCAGATCGTCTTCGACGCCGGCGTGCCGGTGCTCGGCATCTGCTATGGCCAGATGGCGCTCTGCGTGCAGATGGGCGGCGTCGCCGAAAGCTCCAATCATCGCGAGTTCGGCCGCGCCTTCGTCGAGATCGAGAAGGAGAGCCCGCTGTTCGAAGGCCTGTGGGCGCCCGGCCAGCGTCATCAGGTGTGGATGAGCCACGGCGACCGCGTCATCGAACTGCCGCCGGGCTTCAAGGTGCTCGGCAAGTCGGAAAGCTCGCCCTTCGCGATCTTCGGCGATATCGAGCGCAAGATGTACGGCATCATGTTCCATCCTGAAGTGGTGCACACGCCGGACGGCGCAAGGCTGCTCAGGAACTTCGTCCACAACATCGCCGGCATCGAGGGCGACTGGACGATGCGCACCTATCGCGAGCACGCGGTGGAGACGATCCGTAAGCAGGTCGGCAAGGGCAAGGTCATCTGCGCGCTTTCGGGCGGCGTCGACTCCTCCGTCGCGGCGCTTCTCATACACGAGGCGATCGGCGATCAGCTGACCTGCATCCTCGTCGACCACGGCCTGATGCGCAAGGACGAGGCCAAGGGCGTGGTGGAGATGTTCCGCCAGCACTATAACCTGCCGCTGATCCTGGTCGATGCTTCCGACCGTTTCATCTCGGCGCTGGAAGGCGAGGCCGACCCCGAAAAGAAGCGCAAGACCATCGGCCGGCTGTTCATCGAGGTGTTCGAGGAAGAGGCGAAGAAGCTCGGCGGCGCCGATTTCCTGGCCCAGGGCACGCTCTATCCCGACGTCATCGAGAGCGTCTCCTTCTCCGGCGGCCCGTCGGTGACGATCAAGTCGCACCACAATGTCGGCGGCCTGCCCGAGCGCATGAACATGAAGCTGGTCGAGCCGCTGCGCGAACTCTTCAAGGACGAGGTGAGGGCGCTCGGCAAGGAGCTCGGCCTGCCCGAGAGCTTCATCGGCCGCCATCCCTTCCCAGGCCCCGGCCTCGCCATCCGCTGCCCGGGCGGTATCACGCGCGAGAAGCTGGAAATCCTGCGCGAAGCCGACGCCATCTATCTCGACGAGATCCGCAAGGCCGGCCTCTACGACGCCATCTGGCAGGCCTTCGCGGTCCTGCTCCCGGTGCAGACGGTCGGCGTGATGGGTGACGGCCGCACCTATGAATTCGTCTGCGCATTGCGCGCCGTCACCTCCGTCGACGGCATGACGGCCGACTTCTACCACTACGACATGAACTTTCTCGCCGCCGCCGCCACCCGCATCATCAACGAGGTGCGCGGCATCAACCGGGTGGTGTATGACGTGACGTCGAAACCGCCGGGGACGATCGAGTGGGAATGATTCAGACCCACTCCAACGTCGCAGGAAACACGCCAATCTGCGACGGAAGGCATTGAAAACAAAAATAAATCCCTCCGCGGACAATCGACCACAATCGGTGCGCAGAGATTGGCCGTGGCGGACCGCCTGACGGCCCTTCCGCGTATTGCTCGCTCGGATTTTCCAAAGTACCGTCTGTCCCGATGAGGCTCGTGACGGTACTTTTTTGCTTGTAAAGCATTGAAAATAAAGGAGAGTTCCTGCCACGCAGCCCCGAAATTGTACTGACGGTACTTTTTTCAGGAGGCAATGGGAATGCTGACGGATGCCGCTCTTAAGGCTCTGAAACCAAGAGAGAAAATGTACAAAATTGCGGACCGTGACGGCATGTATGTTCGCGTCATGCCCAGTGGCGCAATCTCGTTTCGACTGGACTACAGGCTCAACGGACGCCGCGAGACGGTCTATTTAGGCAGATATGGACGGGACGGAATCTCGCTTTCTCTGGCCCGAGAGAGGTGCCTCGACGCGAAGCGCGCCGTTAGGGAGGGACGATCGCCGGCAATCGAGAAGCAGCGCGCGAAACGTCGTCTCAAGGAGGCGAAGAGTTTTGGGGAGTTCGGCGAGAAATGGCTCAGTGCCGCTCCAATGGCCGACAGCACCCGAGCCATGCGCCGTTCCATCTTCGATCGCGAGCTTCTTCCGGTCTGGCGCAATCGCCTCCTGACGGAGATCACCCCGGACGATTTACGCGCCCACTGTGGTAGCATCGTTGAACGCGGCGCGCCGGCGACCGCCATCCATGTACGGGACATCCTGAAGCAGATTTACAGTTTCGCGATCCTGCACGGAGAGAAGGTGGCTACCCAGCCGCTGAAGTTGGGCCCGCATCGATTGCCACGTTCGTACCTAAAGACCGCTCGCTTTCACCCTCGGAAATTCGCGTGATGCTGAAACAGCTCGAGCACATCGCCACACTTCCCACGATCCGTTTGGGCATGCGGCTCTACCTGCTTACGATGGTGCGGAAGAGCGAGTTGCAGGACGCGGTTTGGGATGAGGTCGGCGACTTTCTCAATCCATGCAGGGTCAGGCCCTTCGGCAGGCCGGCAAGCTTGCACCGATGCGCCATTATGCCAGTCAGCGACTTGGCGGAGAACGGCTCACCATAGCCATTGACCAGGACGGTCTCGCCGCGCCTGTCGGCCGCATCCAGGATATCAGACAGCATCAGTGTGATCGGCACAAAAAGCCGCTTGCCGCCAGTTCGTCCCTTGTTCTTGGCTTGAACGATATCAAACCAGTCGAAGTGGCGCTCGACGCCATCGATGAAGAAACGGGTGCCCCTCTGGTCCCAGCGCAGGCCCGCAACGTCGCCGCGGCGGTTGCCGAGCCAAAGCGCCAAACCATAACAAGTGCATGCTGCGATGCCGAGCTGCCAACGGTTTTCGAATTGCGCCATCGCGTCGCGCGACCAAGCCTTCCAGCCAGCATAGGCGGGGCGCCACTCCACCGCTGCTGTGGGGTCGATTTCGATCCAATCTTGCCGCAGTGCGACATAGACCAGCTTGCGAATGCCCACCAACAGGTGCTTGGCCTTATGGGCCGTGGCGATGAACCGGCCAAGGAGTTCTTCGACATGGATGCGTCTGAGGTTCTTAACCGGAACGTTGCGCCAGATGAGCGGGTGGTCAGGGACCACCCGCAGTTCTAAAAACTGTTCGATCAGCCAAGTGTTCTTGCGTTTGCTGGCCTCATCAAGCGCCAGCCACTTGACCGAGATCTTCAGCCGTTGAAAGGCGGCTCCAAACGTGCCGGGCAGCTCCGGGCATTTGGACGACGGGGGCCTTAGGGACTTTCCGGCCCTCGGCCGCCGCTTGGTATGCCTCCTTGAAACCGGGTTGATTGGGTGCGGGCAGGCTAACCACACGCTCCTTCGTCCGATAGCGCCAGCGAAGTTTCCCATGGCGATCGGTGTAGGAGGAGAGGCCGGGATATTTGTCGGTCAGGGCAGAATGAATCTATTCCCTGCGATGATTCCCTTGCAACGGGACGTCGACGATATTTTCTTCATCGTCTCCAGGTAGTTCGCCAAAGGCCGCTTCGAGTTTGAGCCGATCCCAAATCACGCGACCGTCAACTTTCTTCGGCTTCGGCATGCGGCGGTCAGCAACCATCTGGTCGAATTCGGGTTATGCCACGCCAACATATCGGGCGGCTTCTTCGCGTGAGAGGCCGCGAGGAGGATAGGAGAGGGTGTCGCTTTTCATGACCTCGCCGCCGGCATATGTCCGCCTAGTGCACGGACTTCCATTCAGAGATCAGGATCTAGATCGTATCAGCCACCGTCGGAAGGGCACCGATCAAGCTGTGCGGTAAATTGCGGTCAAGACGTATAAATAGGATGGTTGTGTGAGTTCAGGGGGTCGAGTCGGAAGAGCGCTACAAGCGTTCCCCACATTCGGAACCGGTCCCCTTTGCATATCGTGTGGCATCATAGCTATACGGTCAATTTGGTATCCGAACCGAATGCAGAAGAGCTAATAGGGAACTCTAACGGATTGATGGCGACTACCATGACTAAATGGTTGATAAGGCAACGTTATCATTCGTTTTTTGCTGGCCGACAGGCTGTGCGTTTTGGTGCGAAATTAATGGCAGAAAGCGAACGCGCGCTTTACCCTCGAACACATGGTTCGCTTCGATCCCGCGACCGCCAGCCCCGCCGCCCACCGTTCCGGCCTGGGACCGGCAACTCTATTTCCCCAAAGACGCGGCCTGTTCCAGGCCGATTTTTATGTTTCGGCGACCCTCTATAATCGCTTATCGCTATCAATCCAGCAGACTTTAAGTCTCTGGCCTGTTGCACCAACGGGAGAATCGTTCATCGAAGGAGCCAGCTGCTAGCTTTCTCAAATGAGGTCCGCTAACTGCGCCGTTGCCTGGCGCCTCACCATACGGCTTCGGATGCTTCGCTGTCTGCCGCTTAGGTTGGGATTTGATCTGGTGTTGAGCAGCGTTACACCGGTGCTGGCTCAGTCGGGACCAAGCCTTTAGATGGCACTTCGATTTAGCCATGCGGCCGACGCCCATGTCGATTTGCTAATGCCCGCTAGCGCTGCGCAGTCGCAGCGACCACAGGCACCTTTGCGCTTGCCTCGAAGGCATTCTATTTTTGCAAATTATAGCCGCTCGTGGGTATCGTATGTCGGTACTGCCTATCTTACGAATTTACGCGCCGCTCAACGCGGTGCTGGCCGCGCCTGGACTTCTGGCGGTGGCAGCGCTCACGGTACCGGACATGTCCGAACGAACCAGAGTGGCTCTGGCTGCCCTGCTCGCCGTCATTTGGGGCGCCTATCTCCTCCAAATGGTCGCGACGCTGCTCAAGCGCCGGGAAGGAGACGTTCGGGATAGGACGCCGGCAATCGCCATCGATGTGCTCGCGGTTTTGATTCCACTCGCGGCATTTTTTGCTCGTCGGCACACCGGACCGGAGCCTCTACTGTGCTGTCTGGCTGCTGAAACCGCTGCGCGACTCGACTTTCTTCCCAGTGCTGGGCAGAGTCCTGGCCAAGGAAGCGCGCAATCTGATCGGCGTCACCACGCTCTTCGGTGTCGTTCTGTTCGGCGTCGCGCTCGCGGGCTATGTCATCGAACGCGGCATCCAGCCGGAAAAGTTCGGCAGCATCCCCCAGGCAATCTGGTGGGCGGTGGTCACGCTGTCTACTACCGGCTATGGTGACGCTATTCCGCAAAGCTTCGCCGGCCGCGTCCTTTCCGGGGCGGTCATGATGAGTGGCATCGGCATCTTCGCGCTCTGGGCCGGCATTCTTGCCACCGGCTTCTATCAAGAAGTCCGTCGCGGCGATTTCGTCCGGAATTGGCAATTGGTCGCTGCCGTACCGTTGTTTCAGAAGCTCGGCCCGGCCGTGCTGGTCGAGATCGTGCGCGCGTTAAGACCCCGCACGGTGCCGGCGGGCGCGGTGGTCTGCCGTATTGGCGAGCCTGGTGATCAGATGTTCTTTGTCGTGGAGGGCCGCGTCAGCGTCGCGACGCCGAACCCGGTGGAGCTTGGCCCCGGCGCCTTCTTCGGCGAGATGGCGCTGATCACCGGCGAACCGCGTATGGCGACCGTCAGCGCCGCAACGGTGGTCTCACTCCTGTCGCTGCACTCGGCGGATTTCCAGATGCTATGCGGCAGCAGCCCGGAAATCGCGGAAATCATCCGCAACACCGCCCTAGAGCGGCGCGGCACGGCACCGATGGCTTGACCATACTGGGCGCGCGGTTCCGGACTGTGTATCATCTCTGCCTAAGATCGCGATCAGACGGCGCCCCCTTCTCGTAATGTTCTTGCGATCGAGGCCGTGCCGGTCGATGTCCAGGTGATGATCGCGCCGGGCAAGGTCGCCATGCAGACCGTCAGCCTGCAGACAAGGCGCTGGCCGAAAGCCGCGAGCGCGTGCAGGCAGCACTCCATGCCTCGGGCCTATCGATGCCGTCGAAGAAGGTGACGGTCAACCTCGCGCCAGCGGATCTGCCCAAGGATCGCAAGGCCAAAAGGCAACAAGATTGAAGGCAAGAAGGCTCGCCTGCTTGGCAGGTTTGCCATGCAGTCGGATCGGCTGAAGCTGCACAGGGCTGGGGGTGGAGCTCAGAGACGACGGTTGATCAGACTCTCATCCGCGGGTTGGGTACCGGCCTTCCGTGTCTTCGTCTCGGGGCTGTCCTCGGTCTAGAGGGCGGGCGTCGGGCGCATCGGCTCGGCCACATAACTAGCGACGGGAGTTCCCCACCGTGGCCCCACCCCCAGCACTGTGCAGCGGGTTGGGTCGAGACCGGCTATGACGGCGCGACCTCCCGGCCGATGGCCCATAAGAAGGCGGCCATCTCGCGTGCGATCGCAGCCACGACCACCGGCGGCTTCTTGCCGGCGGCGCTGAGGCGACGATAGCGGGCGCAGAGCCGGACCTGCCCCTTCCAGGCAATATCGCGGACAGCCTTGGGCAACCCCTCGAGCCGCACCCTCAGGGCCTCGCTGACCCTGGCGGGGTAGCGGTAAGTCCATGCCGCTTCGACCAAGGCGCGACGGGCGCGTCGATTGCCGGCGAGTGTAAGGCTCGACCGGCGAACCGTGTCGCCGGTCGAGCGCTCCCCCGGGACGAGGCCGAGAAAGGCCATCAACTGCGGCGGCGTATCGAAGCGACGCACATCCCCAATTTCGGCCGCGAAGATCACTGCGACCAGGAACGAGGCGCCGCGCATGGCCTGATAGGCCTCGACGACCCGCGCCATGGACCAGGTTGGCACGACGGCGCGCAACTGCTCGTCCAGGCGGTGTAGTCGCTGAGCCGCGTCCT
>NZ_JAIUHG010000016.1 GCF_020164955.1 Mesorhizobium sp. CA8 | reverse complement strand
GAGGAGTTGCTCAACCGCCCGGCCGCGACGTTCTGGATCTGGCGCTCCGCGCCCACCGAGCCGACCGAGAATGCGCCCGCCGGCGTTCCGCCGGCGAAGGTGTAGTTGACGCCGCCGATCGTCGTGCCGCCGACCACGGTCGTGGTGCCGGAAACCGAGTTCAGGCCGATTGCCACATCGCCGGCATTGTTGGCCACGGCATTGGGGCCGATCGCGACCGAATCCGTCCCCAGAGCCTGGGAATCGGGCAGCGTCGAATTGGCGTGGAAATACTTGATGCCGGCACCGGTATTGATGTTGGTGATCGTATTTCCGATGTTGGCGATATCGGTCGTGTTCTTCGTCACCTGCTGATTGGTCGCGAAGAGCTGAGAGCCATTGATGGCGTCGGTCGAGGCGTTGCTGAGCCGGCCCGCAGCGAGATTGGTGAGGGTCCGCTCCGCGCCGGGAGCGCCGATGCTGACGGTCGATGTCGGAGCCGTTCCGGCGAAGCTGTAGGCCGTCCCGCCGATCGTCGTGCCGCTGGTGCCGACCGCTGCGGCGGTTACCGAGCCGGAGCCTAGGGCGACGTCGCCGGAGCTTGCCGCCGCAGTCGCGCCGTTGCCCAGCGCGACATTGCCGGCGAGACCGGCGGCACCCGCGGTGGAACCGTTGCCAAGCGCCACGGAGCCTTGCCCGATCGCCTTGTTGTTGTTGCCGATCGCCACCGCGCCGGCGGCCTGGTTGGCGGCGGTGGCGCTTGCCGTGCCGTCGCTGTTGGCGATGTTGTTGGCGCCGCCGGTGAAGGCGCCGGTGCCGCTCGCATAGCTTGGATCGCCGATGGCGACCGCACCGTCACCAAAGGCTTCGTTGCCGTAACCGATGGCGACCGCCTTGCCGCCGTCGGCCACCGCGCCCGTGCCGATCGCGACGGAATCGGCGGTGATCGCGCTGGCGGCGGTGCCCATGGCGACCGCGTTTACGTCCTGTGCCACTGCGCCCGATCCAACTGCCGTCGAGCCTGCCGCTGTCGAGACGGCCGACGTGCCGATAGCGATGGAATCGTCACCGCCGGCATTGGACGAACGGCCACCCGCGAACGCACGGGCACCGGTGGCTTTGGAGGCGGAACCAATCGAAGCGGAGTCCGCTCCCGTCGCGTTGGCTCCGATGCCGAGTGCGGTACTGCCGATCCCTCCAGCGCTGGCGCTGACGCCGGCAGCGAGAGAATTGTCTCCTGCCGCGCTCGATCCAGACCCGAATGAGGAGGCATTTGCGCCGCTGGCAACGGCGGTGTTGCCCACGGCCGTGCTGGCGGAGCCGCTCGCAATTGAAGTAGTGCCCATCGCGACGGCGAAAGCGCCGGAAGAGAGCGAATTGGTGCCGATCGCGATGCTGTTGGGCAGCGCCGTGTTGGCCTGAACGCCGGCCTGCGCTCCCAAGCCGAGTGCGATGGACTGGTTGCCCCAGGCGCTGGCCGTGTTACCCATCGCCGTGGCGCTCGTTCCCGTTGCCTTGGTCAGTATGCCTATGGCAACGGTATTTTGCTGAGACGCAGTCACATCCGTGCCAAGGGCGATGGCCCCCTGCGCAGTAGCACCCGCTCCCGCAAGAGTGCGCCCGCCGATATTGATGGAGTTGATCTGTGTAGCGACCGCTTGGAAGCCGATGGCGACGGCATTCTGGTTGCTTGCGATGGCGCTGTTACCTTGGGCAATCGAATCCACGCCGGATGCTGTTGCCCCGAACCCGAGCGCGGTGGCGCGCAGCCCGGTCGCGCGGGTAACAGTGCCGATCGCCGTGGAGTTCACTCCGTCGGCACGCGCATTATTGCCAAAGGCGGCCGCGCTTGTGGTTGCAACCGAATTGACGCCAACAGCGCTTGCTCCGTCCCCGTTGGCCTTGGCGTTCCCGCCCACGGCGAGGGCATTGACGCCGGTTGCGCCTGCGAAGACACCTATGCCTATGGAATTGAGGCCATTGACACCCATCGCGTAGCCGATGGCAATCGTGCCGTCGCCCGTTGCACTGTTGGAACTGCCCAACGCCACGCTGTTATTGCCATTCGTCGCGGCGCCGTTACCGATGGCGACGGCGTTGCCGCCGGTCGCCGAACCGCCGCCCGCGGCATATTGCGCCAGCGCCGGCGTGGCGAGGCCGAGCGCGACGATTGCCGCCAGGCCGCCGAGCATGCTGGCCGGGCTCATGCCGCAGGCCAGAGCCGAACGCACGTTGCCGCCGCTGCCCAGTGTTCCCAGACCCATATTCTTGCGACCGAGGCCAAGCACCCGATGCGCCATGCGCAATACCGCCATCAGGCGGCGACGGACCGAGCGGCTGTCGCCGGCGCCGGAAATCCAATTGCCTGCGAAGCGAGCCGACCCGCGCCGAGTGATACGTTCTTGCCTGAAGTTCATTGCGAGAATGCCTCCTTTGGTGGGTCGCGCTCGATCACGGCAGGTTCCGCCGACCCTGCCGCCAAAGCGTGTCTGCTCGAAAATGGAATGATGACATCGGCGCCGCGCGCGAGCAGCGCATGGCCCTGTTTCTCACCGATCGCCTCGACGCGATCGAGCGTGTTTTCAAGCCAGGCGTCACCATCCTCGGGGACAGTCTGGAGCGCCGCCGCAACCCGCTCCGGCGGGATCAGCCGCTGGAGATAGGATCGCACCACCGCCAGATGCACGGCAGGCGCGTCATGCGCGTGAACGACGGCCGTGAGGCCGTAGAGATAATGGGCCAGCAGCATGTCCTGCTTGGCCAGGGGCACGCCATCTCCATAGCGCTTCTCAAGCGTCCTCGATGCCGACTCCAGCCAGTAACCGATCTCCTCGGAAAGGCTCCGGCGAATCGCCGTGTCGTCGCTCATGTCCCCTCGGCCTGCTTAGAATCCGAATACCGGATTTGCTGCAGAAAGACAGGTTTTCAGAGCCTCGTATTCCAACAAATTGCTGTTTATCTGAAAATATACCGCACATCTTCCAGAGGTTAACGCAAAATTACTTTAGTGATACCTTTTATAAGCCGATCCATACACAACCATGCCGGGAAATCAGCCCTGCCTGACGGCCCGCGATCGAACCGGCCTCTCTCGCACCTGCATCGGCGTCACGTCGCGGTATTTCTTCATCGTGGTGGTGAGATGGCTCTGGCTTGAGAAGCCGCTCAGATAGGCGATATCCGTGATCGACATGCGCCTTTCGGCCAGCAGCTTCTCGGCAAAGTCCAGGCGAAGGGCAAGAACATATTGATGCGGCGTCACGCCAAACGTCTTGGAGAAAGCACGGGCGAAATGGTAGGGGGATAGCCCGCACACAGCCGCCATCTCGGCGAGTGAAAGCTTGCGCGAAAAGTTCTCGCGCAAGAATTGCGCCACGAGGCGCGCGTGGCCGATCGACAGCCCGCCTTTCCCGTTCAGCAGTGGCCGCCTTTCAGCAGGAATTTCCGAATACCAGGCCGGCAGATCGTCATCGCGCCGCAACTCGGACTCCTGATGCCCAGCCCTCCGCAGCTTTGGCCCAACCTTAGCGGGCGCTTTTCGTTCCCTGGCCACAATAATTCGTGATCGCACGTGCTGTCGGCGCCATCCAGTTTGCCCCCCGGCAACAGCGTCAAAGGCCATGATTTGGCCCCTTCGGTATTTCAGGAAATTGCGGTCCCGCCGAGAAAAGTTCCCTTGCGAAAAGTTTTAGCTGCCGCTGACGCGGCTCGCCCGTCGGCGAGTAAGATTTAATCGTCGGGAGGTAACGAGGACAGCTTTCAGGGGCGCACATTTCCGTGGCGGATTCGCGCGACGGCAGGCGGGGCTCGCCCGACATCAAAGGTTGCGGGACGGTGATTCGCGTCGTGCTCCGCGCGGTGCCGCCTCTTTGCTTCAGCGGCCGCGCGCCAGGCTTCCCAAAATCCCGCGCACGATGGCGCGGCCGACGGACGAGCCGACCGAGCGCACCACCGACTTGATGGCGGCTTCGGCAACGGTCTGGCGGTTTGAGGACCGCCGGTTGCCTGTCCCCAGGACGTCGTCGAAGCCCGGAATGGTCCAGCGCGAACCGCCGCTGTTTTGCTGCTGTGCCTGGGCCTCGGCGTCCTGCGCCTCCTTGGCCTTTTTCTGCAGCATTTCGAAGGCCGATTCGCGATCGACGACCTGGTCGTACTGGCCGGTGACCGGGCTCTCGGCGATGATCTTGCGGCGCTCATCGGGCGTGATCGGGCCGAGCCGCGATGACGGCGGCCGGATCAGCGTACGCTGGACCATGGCCGGCACGCCCTTGTCCTCCAGCATCGAGACCAGCGCCTCGCCGGTGGCAAGCTGAGTGATGGCGGTGGCGCAGTCGAAATCGGGATTGGGCCGGAAGGTTTCGGCCGCCGTGCGCACCGCCTGCTGCTCGCGCGGCGTATAGGCGCGCAGCGCATGCTGGACGCGGTTGCCGAGTTGGGCCAGCACCTTTTCCGGGATGTCGAGCGGGTTCTGGGTGACGAAATAGACGCCGACACCCTTCGAGCGGATCAGCCGCACCACCTGCTCGACGCGGTCGATCAGCACCTTCGGCGCGTCCTCGAACAAAAGATGCGCCTCGTCGAAGAAGAACACCAGCTTCGGCCGGTCGAGATCGCCGACCTCGGGCAGCTCCTCGAACAGCTCCGACATCAGCCAGAGCAGGAAGGTGGCGTAGAGCCGTGGATTCATCATCAATTTGTCGGCGGCCAGGACGCTGATCGCGCCGCGCCCGTCACGGGTGGTGCGCATGATGTCGGCGATGCGCAGCGCCGGCTCTCCGAAGAAGTTCGCGGCACCCTGGCTCTCCAGCACGAGCAGCGTGCGCTGGATGGCGCCGACCGACGGCTTGGTGACATTGCCGTAGCGTGCGCTGAGTTCGTCGGCGCGCTCGGCGATGTTGGCGAGCAGCGCCTGCAGGTCCTTGAGATCGAGCAGCAGCAGGCCTTCCTCGTCGGCGATGCGGAAGGCGATGTTCATGACGCCCTCCTGCGCTTCCGTGAGGTTCATCAGCCGCGACAAAAGCAGCGGCCCCATCTCGGAAATGGTGGCGCGGATCGGATGGCCCTGCTCGCCGAACAGGTCCCAGAAGATGACCGGGAATTCCTGGAACTGGTAGGGATCGAGCTTTACCTGCTCGGCGCGCTTGACCAGGAAATCCTTGGCCTCGCCCATCATGGCTATACCGGAAAGGTCGCCCTTGATGTCGGCGCAGAAGACAGGCACGCCGGCATTCGAAAAGCCCTCGGCCAGGATCTGCAGGCTGACGGTCTTGCCGGTGCCCGTGGCCCCGGTGACAAGGCCGTGGCGGTTGCCGTATCGCAGCAGCAGCTCTTCGGCGCGCTGATAGGAATCGTCGGGCTTGCGGCTGGCGCCGATGAAGATGCTGGTCTCGTCAGCCATATCCGGTCTCCGCAATCTGTTTCGCTCAAGGGCCTCACTCCGACGTATAGTAACGCCAGTCGCATGCGGCAATGCCCGGTATTGATTTGGGGTGCATCGAATTTGGCCTTTGGCGCTTGCGGATTTTGCGCATGTTTGGCAATCGATTGCCTGGCCGCGAGAACCGGCCGGATGACGCATTGTGATATCCGGTTCCTGACCTTAGATTGGTTGGACCGGCTGATGCGGCCAAGAAGCGAGGAGAGCGATGGGCGCCGGCGCCTTGACCAGGGATGTCGACCTTCCGAACCCGGACGCCAAGCGTTGGCTGGCGCTGGCGGAAAAGGCCCTTGCCGGCGGTTCCTTCGAGGAAAAGCTCGTTTCCCATACCGACGACGGCATCCGCATCGAGCCGCTGAGCCAGCGCTCGACGACCGCCGAGCCGTTGCCGCGCACAAATCCGACCGCGCGCTGGATCGTCAGCCAGCGCGTCGACGACCCGGATGTCGCCCGGGCCAGCGCGCAAGCGCTGGAAGACATCGCCCAAGGCGCGACGGGCCTTTCGCTTGTCTTCGAGGGCGCGCCGAATGCCTTCGGCTACGGCCTGCCGCGCACCGCGGAAGCCTTGGAAAGAGTGCTCGACGGCGTGCCGCTCAACCGCGTGCAAGTGCGCATCGACGCGCATCCGTGGAGCCGCGCCGTGGCCGACTGGCTGCTCGCCTTCCTGAGCAAACGCCGTTCCGATCCGGCCAAGCTCAACCTTTCCTTCGGCATCGATCCGGCGGCGATCTTCGCTGGGACCGGGCGGCTGCGCACCTCGATCGAGGCGCTGCAGGAATCGATGCCGCAGTCGCTGGCGCATTTCTTCTCGATGGGCGTGCCGGGCGTGCTGCTCGAGGCCGACGGCCGCGTCTTCCACAATGCCGGCGCCACCGAGGCGCAGGAGCTTGGCACGATGATGGCATCGGTCGTGTCCTATCTCAGAATGTTCGAGAAGGCGCGCCAGCCGCTGGTCTATGCGGCGCCCTATATCGGCTTCGCGCTCAGCGTGGACCAGGACCAGTTCCTGTCGATGGCCAAGGTGCGGGCGTTGCGCAAGCTCTGGGCGCGCGTCCAGGAAGCTTGCTCGATCCCGGCCTCGACCGCCAGCATCCATGCCGAGACCTCCTATCGCATGATGACGATGGCCGACCCGGAGACCAACATCTTGCGCACGGCGATCGCGGCCTTCGCGGCGGCAACCGGCGGCGCCGATTCGATCTCGATCCTGCCGCATACCATCACGCATGGGCTGCCGGCCGGCTTTGCCCGCCGCGTCGCCCGCAACGCGCAGCTCATCATGGCCGAGGAGAGCCATATCGGCTATGTCGCCGATCCGGCCAGCGGTTCGGGCGCGGTGGAGTCACTGACGAACGATCTCTGCGCTGCGGCCTGGGAAGAATTCCAGCGCATCCAGGCCGAGGGCGGCGTGCTCGCCAGCCTGCAGCAGGGCTATATCCAGAATCGCGTCCAGACGGCCGCCGCCAAGCGCAATGGCGCTTACCGGTCGGGCGAACGCGGCATTGTCGGCACGACGCTTTACCGTGTCGGCACAGAGCGCCCAGTCGAGACACTGCCGCAGGAGCGGCGCCCGGCCCTGACGGAGGGTGTCGCGACCTGCGAGCCGCTGTTTCCGGTGCGCATCGACCAGTCGATCGGAGCCGGATCATGATCCCGGACTTCAGCCAGATCGGCTGGTCGGCGCCGCGGCGTGCGCCGGTCGAGATCAAGGGCCAGCGGATGACGCCGGAAGGCATCGCCGTAAAACATCTTTACGACCAAAGCGACCTCAAGGGTCTCGCCAATCTCGACACCTATCCGGGCCTGCCACCCTTCCTGCGTGGCCCCTACCCGACCATGTATGTCCAGCAGCCCTGGACGATCCGGCAATATGCCGGATTCTCGACGGCAGAGGAATCCAACGCCTTTTACCGGCGCAACCTCGCGGCCGGCCAGAAAGGCCTATCGGTCGCCTTCGATCTCGCCACGCATCGCGGCTATGACAGTGACCATCCGCGCGTCGCCGGCGATGTCGGCATGGCGGGCGTGGCGATCGATTCCATCCTCGACATGCGCCAGCTTTTCGACGGCATTCCGCTCAACGAGATGACGGTGTCGATGACGATGAACGGCGCCGTGCTGCCGATCATGGCGCTGTACATCGTCGCGGCCGAGGAGCAGGGCGTCGCTCAGAAGGATCTCGCCGGAACCATCCAGAACGACATTCTGAAAGAGTTCATGGTCCGCAACACCTACATCTATCCGCCGAAACCATCGATGCGGATCGTGTCGGACATCTTCGCCTACACCTCCAAGCATATGCCGAAGTTCAACTCGATCTCGATCTCCGGCTATCACATGCAGGAGGCCGGCGCGACGGCCGACCTCGAGCTTGCCTATACGATCGCCGACGGCATCGAATATGCGCGCGCCGGCGTCGCCGCCGGTCTTGACATCGACCGCTTCGCGCCACGGCTTTCCTTCTTCTGGGCGATCGGCATGAACTTCTTCATGGAGGTCGCCAAGCTCAGAGCCGCGCGGCTGCTGTGGTCGAACCTGATGAAGAAGAATTTTGCGCCGAAGGACGAGCGCTCTCTGTCACTGCGCACCCATTGCCAGACCTCGGGCTGGTCGCTGACGGCGCAGGATCCCTACAACAACATCACCCGCACGATGATCGAGGCGATGGCGGCGACGCAGGGGCACACCCAGTCGCTGCACACCAATTCCTTCGACGAAGCAATGGCGCTGCCAACCGACCATTCGGCGCGAATCGCTCGCAACACGCAGCTCATCCTGCAGAAGGAATCCGGCACCACGCGCATGATCGATCCATGGGGCGGCTCCGCCTATGTCGAGCGGCTGACGCATGATCTGGCGGCGCGCGCGCTTGCTCATATCGAGGAGGTCGAAAACCTCGGCGGCATGGCGGCGGCGATCGAAAAGGGCATTCCGAAACTGCGCATCGAGGAAGCGGCCGCGCGCACGCAGGCACGCATCGATTCCGGCGAACAGGTGCTGGTCGGCGTCAACGCGCACCGGCCGCAGACGGATATCGAAGTCGATGTGCTGAAGATTGACAATGCCGAGGTGAAGGCCAGGCAATTGGCGAAGCTGCAGCGGCTCAAAGGTACCCGCAACGTGGCAGCCCTTGAGGATGCGCTTGCCGCCCTTTCCCGCGCGGCCGAAGGCGACGAGAACCTGCTCGAATTCGCAATCCACGCCGCGCGCGCCAACGCCACGGTCGGTGAGATTTCGCTCGCGCTGGAAAAAGTATTCGGCCGCCACACGGCCGCGGTGCAGACGATCTCCGGCGTCTATCGCGAGGCGCTCGGCGACAACCCGGCGCTCGACCCGCTGCAGAAGAAGATCCAGGCGTTCGAGAAGAAATCCGGCGGCAAGCCGCGCATCCTGGTCGCCAAGATGGGCCAGGACGGCCACGACCGCGGCCAGAAGGTGATCGCCAGCGCTTTTGCCGATCTGGGCTTCGACGTGACCGTCGGGCCGATGTTCCAGACGCCGGATGAGATCGCCAAGCTCGCGGTGCAGCACAATGTCGACATCATCGGCGCCTCCTCCTTGGCCGCCGGGCACCTGACGCTGATCCCCGAGCTCAAGGAAGCGCTGAAGAAGCTCGGCCATGGCGACATGCTGATCGTCGCCGGCGGCGTCATCCCGCCGCAGGACTACGACGCGGTGCTGGCGGCAGGCGCGGCGGAAATCTTCCCGCCGGGAACCGTCATCCCGGAAGCGGCGAACCGGCTGATGGATCGGTTGCTGGCTTGACAATTGAGCGTTAACCGTTATAATCACTGTTACAACAGTGTTATAGACAAGTACGTAACCGAGAGTGGAGGAGACTGAAGGAGTTTTCGCCAATGAACATTGTAGTACGCAAGATCGGCAATTCCGAAGGTGTAATTTTGCCTCGGGAAATGCTCGATCGGCTAAATGTTCGCGCCGGGGATACGCTTATTGCTGCCGAGAACGCAGGTGAGCTTCGACTTCGTCGACTTGAGAGCGACCCGGAAGCATTTGAAAGTAAAATGAACATAGCTCGCGAGCGCATGAAAAAATATGAGGTCGCCTACCGCGCTCTCGCGAAATGATCGAGCATCATTCGCGGGAGTTCGTTGAGGCAATGCACGCCGAGCAGTTGCGCCTTCACGGCGGCGCGTCAGGTATGCGAGATGAAGGCATGCTAGAATCGGCCCTTGGGCGGCCGCAGCAGAAAGAGGCCTATGGCGAGCCGGATCTTTGCGGGCTTGCGGCGGCCTACCTCTTCGGTATCGCGAAGAACCACCCATTTGTCGATGGCAACAAGCGGACGGCCTTTGCTGCCGCCGACTTGTTTCTTTATTTCAACGGATTAAGCGTCGAGGCTGAGCAGGAAGAGATCATCCAATTGGTGATGATGGTCGCCGCAGGTCAGATCGATGAGGCTGGGGCGGCCGCCTTCTTCCGCGACCATGTCGTGAAGCTCGAAGATTAGTTCTCCGCCTTGTCCGAGAGCTTGACGATTTCCCATTCCTTGCCGTTGACGGTGACGACCTCGCCAACCTTCTTGCCGAAAAGGGCCACGGCCATCGGCGAGACATGGGAAATGCTCCCCTTCGACGGATCGGCCTCGTCCTCGCCGACGATGCGCCAATGCACCTTCTTGCCGTTGTCGCCTTCCAGGGTGACGCCCATGCCGAAGCGCACCACGTCGCTGCCCGGCTCCGGCACGGAAAGCTCCGCGCTTTCGCGCCGCGCGGTCCAGTAGCGCAAGTCGCGCGACACGACCGCGAGGCGTTCGCGGTCGCCGCGCCTTTCAGCCTTGGCCATCAGGTCGCGCAGCTCGGCGAGATTGTCCTCGATCATCGCCAGGCCGCGCTCCGTCACCAGGTTGCGGTGCGCGCTGACCGGCCGTTCGCCGACGCCGGCAATGGCGTTTTCGCTGTCTTCTTCGCGCGTGAAAGCTCTGCTCATCTGGTGAACTTAGGCTTGGCGAGGCAACTGCACAAGCGGTTTGGCGGCGGGCCGGCATTGGCACGATTCCTGCGACAGACAGGGCGAAACGCCAGGACCTGTGCCGATGTTGAACAGACGAACGCTGCTTGCCCGGACCGCGGGCCTCGCCGTCGCCGGTGTCTTCGCCGGCAAGGCATCGGCGAAGTCGCTGCCGGGCATCGAGATGGCGGGGATGCGCGGCTCGATCAACGCCACCGAGATCGGCGTGCAGCCGGGCGCGGTCGACGACCAGAGCAAGGCTTTCGCCAGGATGCTGACCGAAGCCAGCGACCGCAACCAGCCGGTGTTCCTGCCGCCCGGCACCTATCTCGTCTCGAACCTTAAGCTGCCTGCCCAGGTGCGCCTGTCGGGCGTGCCCGGCGCGACGCGCATCGTCTATGGCGGCAACGGCCACCTTATGATGGCCGAGCAGGCGGAGTATATCGAACTCAGCGGGCTGGTGCTCGACGGCGCCAACCGCTGGCTGGCCGACTATACGCAAGGCCTGCTCGACCTGCGCCGCGTCGCCCATCTCGTCATCGACAATTGCCAGGTGACCGGCAGCGGCAAGAACGGGCTGGCGCTCGAGCATGCCGTCGGCCGTGTCGGCCGCTCGAATATTTCGGGTGCCGCGGATGCCGGCATCTATTCAGTCGAGGCCGGCGGGCTGGAAATTTCCGGCAATAGCGTTTCGGACTGCGCCAATGGCGGCATCCTGGTGCATCGCTGGCAGGCTGCGGAGGACGGCACCATCGTCAGCGGCAACCGCGTCCAGCGGATCGGCGCGTACAGCGGCGGCACCGGCCAGAACGGCAACGGCATCAACGCCTTCCGCGCCGGCAATGTCGTCATCTCCGGCAATATCGTCTCCGACTGCGCCTTTACTGCGATCCGTGCCAACAGTTCGAGCAATCTGCAGATCACCGGCAACACCTGCTCGCGCTCGGGAGAGACGGGGATCTATTCGGAATTCTCCTTCGAAGGCGCTATCCTCAGCAACAATCTGGTCGACGGTGCCGCCAACGGCATCTCGATCGTCAATTTCAACGAAGGCGGCCGCATTGCGGTCTGCTCGAACAACATCGTGCGCAACCTCTCTACCACCGGCCCCTACACTGCCGATCCGCCCGGCTTCGGAGTCGGCATCAGCGCCGAGGCCGACACGACGGTTTCCGGCAATGTCGTCGAGAACGCGCCGCTTTACGGCATGCAGCTCGGCTGGGGTCCCTATCTGCGCAATGTCGTGGCGACAGGCAATATCATCCGCAAGGCGGGCACCGGCATCGTCGTTTCGGTCGTCGAAGGCTCCGGCAGCGCCGTCATCTCGGACAACGTCATCGACGGCGCGAGGAATGGCGCCATCATCGGCCAGCGCTGGGCCGATCCGGTGACCGGGGACCTCACCCAGTCGACCGATTCCGGCTACGCGCATCTCACCGTGGAGCGCAACAAGGTCAGCTAGACCGAGGCCACGATGATGTGCGCCTGGATCTTGGCGGCAATTTCGCCACGACCGTGTCTGTCGGCGATCATGGATTCGGCGTAGTCGGTCGCGGATGCCAATCGTCCGGCCTCCCTGGCCTCGATCTCGTTGCGAAGCAGGGTGCCCTGGCAATAGGCGACGGCGGGAACGCGCGGCGAGGATGCGCGGCTCTGCTCGGCTCTGGTATCGATCGTCACATCGGAAAATCCTGCGGCTTCAAGGTCGCGGCGGATCAGGTCCTTGTCGTGGTAGCCGTGCGGCGTGCGCGCCAGGAAACGCGGCGGATCGTGTGGAAAGATCGTTGCCAGAGCGTTCGTCACGTCGTCGGCGAATACATTCTCCTCGATGCGATCCCAGACGCTGAACAGGAAATGTCCGCCGGGCTTCAGGACCCGCTTCGCCTCGCGATAGGCAGCGGCGCGGTCGGGAAAGAACATCGCGCCGAACTGACAGCAGACGAGGTCGAAGGCCGCATCCTCAAAGGGCAGCTTCAGGGCATCCGCCTGGCGCCATGTAATGCGGCTGTCGGGCCCCTCGCGCGAAGCCGCATAATCGAGCATCGGTTGGTTGAGGTCGGTTACGATGTAGCTGGCACCAGGAGAGAGTTTTGGCGCCAAGGCGCGGGTGACGGCCCCGGTACCCGCGGCGGTCTCCAAAACGGCCAAGGGTGAGAAGGACACCGCCCGCCGTGCGGTCTCCGCGGCATAGGCCTCGAAAATCAGCGGCACCATATGGCGATCGTAATTTTCCGGGATCGACCCGGCAAACACCTTGTCTGCTTCCAGCATGGCGAGCATCCAGCGCCCGTTTGATGATGGAGGAAACTAGCACATAATTTTCTGTCTTGGGTTCACGCGCGCGGCAGATGCGCGTCGGTAAGCCGATGCGCTAATTGAGCGCCGCCGTCGGCCGCAGCAAGCCGACCTTGGCGCCGACGCGGCTTTCGACCGGAGGATGGGCAAGCTCGGTGAGCTTTGCCGCAACCGCTTCTTCACCGTTCAGCAGCTTCGCCAGCACGGCGGCGATCATCACCTCCGCCGCCCTGCCGGCGCCATCATCGCATTTCAAGGCGACGCCGAGGCCAAGTTCTGGCAATGCCGCGCAATAAACGCCTTCGGCGCCGGTTTTGACGAAGATGCGACCGGGTGCCGCCTGCATCAGAGCGACGTCGGCCTTGCCCGTGCCGGCGACCAGGAACGGCTCCGCCATGCAAGCGGCGAGCAGCCGCTTCGCCGCCTTGGCGCGCTCCGGCGCAAAGCCCCTGCCCGTCGCCATGCGGGCAAAGCCCAGCGCAAAACTCTTCAACGGCACGGCATAGGTCGGGATCGAGCAGCCGTCGATGCCGCAATGATCGACGTCATGCGCCGCGCCCGTCACGGCTTGCATGGCGTCGCGCACCATCTCCTGCAGCGCGTGGCCGGCTTTGACATAGCCAGCGTGCGCAATGCCGGCATGCACGCAGGTGCAGAGGAAGCCGGAATGCTTGCCGGAGCAGTTGTTGTGCAAGGCGTTCGGCACGTTGCCGGCGCGGGCGAGCGCGATGGTGGCGTCGTGGCTCGAGGGCCAATGCACGCCGCATTCCAGCGCTTTTCTGTCGAGGCCCGCCTTGGCGAGCATCGCCGTTGCCAGTTCGACATGGGCGGGCTCACCCGAATGCGAGGCGCAGGCCAGCGCCAGTTCGCGGTCGCCGAAGCCATAGGCGTCGGCAGCACCCGATTCGACCAGCGGCAATGCCTGGATCGCCTTCACCGCAGAGCGCGGAAACACCGGACGGTCCGTGTCGCCTATCTCCCAGACGGGCTTGCCGTCGGCATCGAAGACCGAAACCGCGCCGCGGTGCCTGCTTTCGACCACCTCGCCGCGCGTGACTTCGACCAGAACCGGATTTGTCATGTCGCCTCCCGCACGCGCGCCCGCGGCGCGCCGCTTCAATGCGGGCCGCTTCTATCTGATCCGGTCGAGGATGGAAACGTAGTTGGCCACCGCCGCGCCACCCATGTTGAAGATGCCGCCGAGCTTCGCGCCCGGCACCTGGATGCCGCCGGCTTCGCCGGTCAGCTGCATGGCGGTCAGCACATGCATCGACACACCAGTGGCGCCGATCGGGTGACCCTTGGCCTTCAGGCCGCCGGAGGGATTGACCGGCAGGCGGCCGTCCTTGGCCGTCGTGCCATCCAGCGCCAGCCTGGCGCCCTCGCCTGGCTTGGCCAAGCCCATCGCCTCATATTCGATCAATTCGGCGATGGTGAAGCAGTCATGCGTCTCGACGAAGGAGAGGTCGTCGAGCGTGACGCCGGCCTTCTTCAACGCCTGCTCCCAGGCGCGCTCGCAGCCCTCGAAGGAGAGAATGTCGCGCTTCGACATCGGCAGGAAGTCCTGCACATGCTCGTTGGCGCGGAAGGTGACGGCGCGGCGCATCTTGAGCGCCGTTGCGGTGTCGGTGAGCACAAGCGCGGCCGCGCCATCCGAGACCAGCGAGCAGTCGGTGCGCTTCAGTGGACCGGCGACAAACGGGTTCTTCTCGCTTTCCTGGCGGCAGAACTCATAGCCGAAATCCTTGCGCATCTGGGCGTAGGGATTGTCGACGCCGTTTTTGTGGTTCTTGGCCGCGATCATTGCCAGCGCATCCGACTGGTCACCATAGCGCTGGAAATAGGCCTGCGCGATCTTGCCGAAGACTCCGGCAAAGCCTGCCGGCGTGTCGCCCTCTTCCGGCAGGTAGGAGGCCTTGAGGAGGTTCTTGCCGATCTCGGGACCAGGCGTGGTCGTCATCTGCTCGGCGCCGACCACCAGCACGATGCGGGCCGCATTGGCGTCGATGGCGCGGATACCCTGACGGACGGCGGCCGAGCCGGTGGCGCAGGCGTTCTCGACGCGCGTCGCCGGCTTGAAGCGCAGCCGGTCATCGGCTTGCAGCACGAGGCTCGCGGTAAAATCCTGCGGCGAGAAGCCGGCGTTGAAATGGCCAAGCACGATCTCGTCGACATCGTCCGGGCCGATGCCGGCGTGGTCGAGCGCCTCGACGGAAACCTTGGTGATCAGGCCCTCCAGCGTCTCACCTTCGAGCTTGCCGAAGCGCGAATGCGCCCAGCCGACGATGCATGCAGTCATGGCAACCTCCATCTGGCCGCAGCCTAGCACGATCCTTCGCGGCACGTGATTCAATATTGTTCAACAATGAACCGTTTTCCAGCCCTCATCTCGTGGGCCAGCACGACACGATCGGTTGATCCCGCGCCGATTTTTATTGATTGACGCGTCAATAAAAAATACCCTTGGCTCGAAACCGGACCCCTGAAATGCCGAAAATCGGAATGGAGCCAGTGCGCCGCAAGGCGCTGATCGACGCGACGATCTCGGCGATCGGCGAACGCGGATCGCTGGACGTGACGATGTCGGAGATCGCCGGCCGCGCCGGCGTGTCGTCGGCACTGGCGCATCACTATTTCGGCGCCAAGGACGAATTGCTGTTCGCGACGATGCGGCACATCCTCGCCGAGCTCAACACCGACACCAGACGCGCGTTCAGCCTTGCAGCCACGCCGCGCCAGCGCGTCTCGGCCGTCGTCGCAGTCAGCTTTTCCGACGACCAGTTCCAGCCTCAGATCATCGCGGCCTGGCTCGCCTTCTATGTCGAGGCGCAGAAATCGACTGAGCTGCGGCGGCTGCTGCGCATCTATGCGCGGCGGCTCAATTCGAACCTGATGAGCGGGCTGACCGGCATCCTGCCACGAGCCGAGGCCGACCGCGTGGCCGAAGCGACCGCGGCGCTGATCGACGGGCTCTACATCCGCCGCGCGCTGAAAGACGGCGTGCCCGACGCGCAGACCGCAATCGCGCTCGTCGAGGACTATCTCGAAACCAAGCTCAATGGACGGAGCCTGCCTTGACCACCCGGCGACCCAACCTCCTGATCGTCATGGTCGATCAGCTCAACGGCACGCTCTTCCCGGACGGCCCGGCCGAATTCCTGCATGCGCCGCATCTGAAGGCGCTTGCCGTGCGCTCGGCGCGTTTCGCCAACAACTACACCGCCTCGCCGCTTTGCGCACCGGGCCGCGCCTCGTTCATGAGCGGGCAATTGCCGTCGCGCACGCAGGTCTATGACAACGCCGCCGAGTTCGCCTCCTCGATCCCCACCTACGCGCATCATCTGCGCAGCGCCGGTTATCACACGGTGCTTTCCGGCAAGATGCATTTCGTCGGCCCCGACCAGTTGCACGGTTTCGAAGAGCGGCTCACCACCGACATTTATCCCGCCGATTTCGGCTGGACGCCGGACTACCGCAAGCCCGGCGAGCGCATCGACTGGTGGTACCACAATCTGGGTTCGGTGACCGGCGCCGGCGTCGCCGAGATCACCAATCAGATGGAATATGACGACGAGGTCGCCTTCCATGCGACGCAGAAGCTCTACGAGTTCGCGCGTGTATCAGATGACGCCGACCGGCGCCCCTGGTGCCTGACCGTCTCCTTCACCCATCCGCACGATCCCTATGTCGCGCGGCGCAAATACTGGGACCTTTACGAGGACTGCCCGGCGCTGGAACCGGAGGTGGGCTTCATCCCCTACGACAGCCAAGATCCGCATTCAAAGCGGCTCTACAAGGCATCCGACTACGACAGTTTCGACATCACGCCGGAACAGGTGCGCCGCTCGCGCCGCGGCTATTTCGCCAACATCTCCTATCTCGACGACAAGGTCGGCGAATTGCTGTCGGTGATGGAGCGCACGCGCATGCTGGACGACACGATCGTGCTGTTCTGCTCCGACCACGGCGACATGCTGGGCGAGCGCGGCCTGTGGTTCAAGATGTGCTTTTACGAGGGCTCTGCGCGGGTGCCCTTGATGATGGCCGGCAACGGCATCAAGGCCGGGCTGATCGGGGCGCCTGTTTCCAATCTCGACGTGGCGCCGACGCTCTGCGACCTCGCCGGCATCGATATGAGCGCGATAGCGCCATGGACGGACGGCCAATCGCTGCTGCCGCTTGCCGGCGGCACGGAGCGTTCGGCGCCGGTGCTGATGGAATATGCGGCCGAAGGCTCCTACGCGCCGATGGTGGCGATCCGCGAGGGCAAATACAAATTCGTCCATTGCGAGCTCGATCCGCCGCAGCTCTTCGACCTCGCAGCCGATCCGCGTGAGCTCGACAATCTCGCCGCCGATCCAGCTTACGCAGATCTGGTCTCGTCCTTCATGGACAAGGTCCGCACGCGCTGGAACATGGCGAGCTTCGACGCCGCCGTGCGCGAAAGCCAGGCGCGCCGCTGGGTCGTCTACCCGGCGCTGCGCAACGGCGCCTACTACCCATGGGAGTTCCAACCCCTGCAGAAGGCGTCGGAACGCTACATGCGCAATCACATGAATCTCGACAATCTCGAAGAGAGCAAACGATATCCGAGAGGCGAATGATGGCAGACATTCTCGTCCCTACCCTCGACCACCTGAAGCAGGCCTATGCCGTCACCTCGACGGCCACGCAGGTGACGCCGCTCTTGGAGTCGGCGGCTTTAGCCAAGGAGACCGGTGCCGCGCGCGTCTTCATCAAGCCGGAGTCGCTGCAATGGGCCGGCTCCTTCAAGGTGCGCGGCGCCTATTGGCGGCTGAAGCGATTGTCGCCGGATGAGGCGAAGAAGGGAGTCGTCGCCTATTCCTCCGGCAATTTCGCTCAGGGGCTGGCGGCCGCCGGCCAGGCGCTGGGCATTCCCGTCACGATTGTCATGCCGATCGACGCGCCCGCCGCCAAGCGCGACGCGACGGCCGGTTACGGCGCGCGCGTGGTGCTGACCGATCATGGCGAGCGCGCGCGTGAGGAGGTTGCGGCCGCAAAGGCGCGCGAGATCGCCGAGACCGAGCATCTCACCTTGCTCCATCCCTTCGACGATCCGGAGATCGTCGCCGGCCAGGCCGGCGCCGGACTGGAAGCGCTCGACCAGTTGGCCATGAAGAAGGCGCATGCCGATCTGGTGTTCTGCTCGGTCGGCGGCGGCGGACTGATCGGCGGCGTCTCACTCGCCTTCCATTATGTGTCGCCCAAGAGCGAGATCATCGCCGTCGAGCCGGAGGGTTTCAACGGCATGGGGTCGTCGCTCGCGCATGGCGCGATCGAGACCATGCCGATCGGGCCGAAATCGATCTGCGACGGACTGATGGCGCGTAAGCCCGGCGACGCGCCCTTCGCGGCGGTGACTGCCGCCGGCGTGCGCGGCGTCACCGTCAACGACGCATCGGTGCGGCGGGCGATGAAGATCGCCTTCGAGCGGATGAAGCTGGTGCTGGAGCCGTCCGGCGCCGCGTCGCTCGCGGCGCTGCTCGGCGGCAAGGTGGATGTGAAGGACAAGGCTGTCCTGGTTGTGGCTACCGGCGGCAATGTCTCGCTCGCCGATTTTATGGCGCATATGAACGATGCTTGAAGCGGATTTCGTCATCATCGGCTCCGGCTCCGCCGGCTCGGCCATGGCCTACCGGCTGTCGGAAGACGGCAAGCATTCGGTGATCGTCATCGAGTTCGGCGGCACCGATATAGGGCCGCTGATCCAGATGCCATCGGCGCTGTCGATCCCGCTCAACATGAGCCTCTACGATTGGGGGTTCGCCAGCGAGCCCGAACCGCATCTCGGCGGGCGCGTGCTTGCCACCCCGCGCGGCAAGGTGATCGGCGGCTCATCCTCGATCAACGGCATGGTCTATGTGCGCGGGCATGCGCATGACTTCGACCACTGGGCCGAACAGGGCGCCGCCGGCTGGGCGTTCGCCGATGTGCTCCCCTATTTCAAGCGCATGGAGGATACCGACGGCGGCGAGGACGGCTGGCGCGGCAAAGGCGGCCCGCTGCATGTGCAGCGCGGCACACGCAAGAACCCGCTCTATGGTGCGTTCATGGAGGCAGGCCGGCAAGCCGGTTTCGAGCTGACCGACGACTATAACGGCTCGAAGCAGGAAGGTTTCGGGCCGATGGAGCAGACCATTCTGGGCGGTCGCCGCTGGTCGGCGGCGAACGCGTATCTGAAGCCGGCACTCAAACGCAAAAATGTTAGCCTGCTCAAGGGTTTCGCCCGACGCGTGGTGATCGAGAATCAACGTGCAATCGGCGTCGAGATCGAAGCCAACAAAAAGATTCAGGTCGTTAAGGCGCGGCGCGAGGTGATCGTCGCGGCGTCGTCGATCAATTCGCCGAAGATTCTCATGCTGTCCGGCATCGGCCCGGGCGCACATCTCCAGGAAAACGGCATCCAGGTGGTTGCCGACCGGCCAGGCGTCGGCGCCAATCTGCAGGACCATCTGGAGCTTTATATCCAGCAGGAATCGACCAGGCCGATCACGCTGAACTCGGTGCTCAATCCTTTCTCCAAGGCATTGATCGGCGCACAGTGGCTATTCTTCAAGAGCGGGCTCGGCGCCACCAACCATTTTGAGGCTGCCGCCTTCGTGCGTTCGCAGGCCGGCGTCGACTACCCCGATATCCAGTACCACTTCATCCCGGCGGCGGTGCGCTATGACGGCAAATCGGCGGCGAAGTCGCACGGCTTCCAGGCGCATGTCGGGCCGATGCGCTCGAAGTCGCGCGGCTCGGTGACGCTGCGCTCGCCCGACCCGAAGGCCAAGCCGGTGATCCGCTTCAACTACATGTCGCATCCGGACGACTGGAGTGAGTTCCGCCACTGCATCCGGCTTACACGCGAGATTTTCGGCCAGAAAGCCTTCGATGGCTTTCGCGGCAAAGAGATTTCACCGGGCAGCCATGTGCAGACCGACGACGAACTCGACGCCTTCATCCGCGACCACGCCGAGAGCGCCTACCATCCCTGCGGTACCTGCAGGATGGGCCGGGCCGACGACCTGACCGCCGTCGTCGATCCCGAATGCCGGGTGATCGGCGTCGAAGGGCTGCGCGTCGCCGACTCCTCGATTTTCCCGCGGGTAACCAACGGCAACCTCAACGCGCCTTCGATCATGACCGGCGAGAAGGCGTCCGACCACATCCTTGGCCGAATGCCGCTGGCGCCATCCAACCAGGAACCGTGGATCAATCCGCGCTGGCAGGTGGCGGACCGATAGGGCATTGTCGGGCAGACCGCCCGATCGGCCAACAGTTCTGGAGAAAGCAATGCGCGCCCAACCGACGGCATCGCACTACGTCAACGGCCGCTACATCGAGGACGAAGGCGGTGCGCCGCTGCCGGTGATCTATCCGGCGACGGGCGAGACCATCGCCACGTTGCATTCAGCGACGCCGAACGTTCTGGAGTTGGCCATCGAGGCCGCGCGCGCCGCGCAGCCGGCCTGGGCGCGGTTGAAACCGGTCGAGCGCGGACGCATCCTGCGCCGCGCCGCCGACATTCTTCGCGCGCGCAATGCCGATCTTGCCCGCATCGAGACTCTCGACACTGGCAAGGCGATCCAGGAGACGCTGGTGGCGGACGCGCCTTCGGCCGCCGACTGCCTGGAATATTTCGCCGGCGCGGCCGCCGCCTTCAATGGCGAGATGATCGATCTCGGCGGGCCGTTCGCCTACACGCGCCGCGAGCCGCTCGGCGTTTGCGTGGGCATCGGCGCCTGGAACTATCCGATCCAGATCGCCGGCTGGAAGTCGGCGCCGGCTTTGGCCATGGGCAACGCCATGGTGTTCAAGCCGTCGGAGAACACGCCGCTATCGGCTCTAGCGCTGGCCGAAATATACAGCGAGGCGGGGCTGCCCGACGGGTTGTTCAACGTTGTGCAGGGTTACGGCGATGTCGGCGCAGGTCTCGTCGGCCATGATGTCGTGGCAAAAGTTTCGGTGACCGGCTCGGTGCCGACCGGCCGTACAGTGCTGTCGCTTGCCGGCTCGAAGATGAAGCACGCGACGATGGAACTCGGCGGCAAGTCGCCGCTGATCGTCTTCGACGACGCCGATATCGAGAACGCCATCGGCGGCGCCATGCTCGGCAATTTTTACTCCACCGGCCAGATCTGCTCGAACGGCACGCGCGTCTTCGTGCAGAAGGGCATTCATGACCGCTTCGTCGACCGGTTGATCGAACGCACCAAGAAAATCCGCATCGGCGATCCGCTCGATCCCGAAACGCAGATGGGGCCGCTGGTCAACAAGGCGCAGCAGGACAAGGTCGTTTCCTACATCGCGGCCGGCAGGCAGGATGGCGCGAGCCTTGCCTGTGGCGGAAACGTGCCGTCGCTGCAGGGGTTCGAAGGCGGCTTCTTCATCGAGCCTACGGTGTTCACCAGCGTCACCGATCGCATGCGGATCGCGCGGGAAGAGATTTTCGGGCCGGTGATGAGCGTGCTCAAATTCGACAGCGAGGACGAGGTGATCGAGCGCGCCAACGACAGCGAATTCGGGCTCGCGGCCGGCGTGTTCACCCGCGACCTGCCCCGCGCCCATCGTGTAATCGCGGAGCTGCAGGCCGGCACCTGCTGGATCAACGCCTACAACCTCACGCCGGTGGAAATGCCCTTCGGCGGGGTCAGGCAGTCCGGTATCGGCCGCGAGAATTCGCTTGCCGCGCTGGCGCATTACTCGCAGCTGAAGGCGGTTTATGTCGAGACGGGGGACGTGGTAGCGCCCTACTGAGACCTCTCTGCCGTCCCGTCTAGATATTGCGTCAGCGCACAGACGAGATGGTAGAAGATGCTGGCCGGCACCTCGGTCGCCAGTGAGCGGCCGCGCTCGTCGATACGGTCGATCCACAGACCGAGCGGCGCCGGATCGATGTGCCAGCGGAACAGGCGGCCGACGCGCGCTTCGATTTCGGGCTTGAGGTCGGGCCCGCCCGAGCCGTCGAGCGCGATCGCCGCCTTGATTGCTTCGGCCTGCGGCCAGCTGCGCGAGACCGTGTCGAGCGGCAGGCCTTGGCGCGAGACGGCGCCATAGGCGAGGCCGGTGGCGCGGTTGAGGCCGTTGGCAACGGCCGAGGCATAAAGCTTGCGGGCGAAGGCGGTGAGTTCGCCCTGGCCGCTGCGGGCGGCGAAATCGACCAGCAGCGAGGCCCATTCGAAATGATGGCCGGGCTCGGTCCAGCTCCGCTTCTCACCCGCAGCCGGCTTCCAGCCCTCGTCGAAATATTCGCCCAGCGTCCAGCTTTCGGCATCGAAGAAATGGCTGCGGAAAAGATCGATGATGCGCGCGGCGCGGCGCAGATAGGCGCGCTCGCCCGTCGCCTTGTGCCAGGCAAGGAAGGCCTCGAGCAGATGCATGTGCGGATTGGAACGCCGTTCTTCCGCACCGTCGGAGGTTTCCAGAAAGCCGGTCATGCGGGCATCTTCCAGATGCGCATCGAGAAAGGAAAACGTCTCCTCGCCGAGCCGCAACGCGTCCGGGTGTCCCGATATATGGGCGTGGGCGAGCGCCAAAAGCACGCAGGAATGATCGTAAGCATCCTCGACCGGATCGGCGACCGAGCCGTCGATGTTGAGCGTGCGCACCCAGCCGCCACGGTCGGTGCGACCTTGACCCGCCATGAAGTCGATGCCATGCGCGATCAGCCGGTCGGCCGGACCGTCCCAGCCGCGCTCCTTGGCGACCGCGAAGGCATAGACCTGACGCGCCTGGGTGCGCATGCGCTTGGGCTTCATCTGCGGCGAGGCATCGAAGCCCAGCGCCTCATGGAAGCCGCCATGGCGTTCGTCGACGCCGACAGTCGACCAGAGCGGCAGTGTCTCCTCGAACAGCCAATGGCGCACGCGCCGCCGCCAGGCGCCGCTCTCGATGACGCGGTCATGCGCCGGCGTGAACCTCGTCTCCAGCCGGCCGGATTTCTCCAACTGCTCGACGATCTTCTTGACGTGCTGGCTGTGGCTGACAGGGGCGACGAAAGTGGCGTCGGCGGTGGAAACGATGGCCACGTCCTTCATGCCAATGGCCGACAGTAGCCGACCCTCGCTGCGGATATAGGAGTTCTCGCAATCTATGGCGACGACGTCTCCGGCGATGACGTTGCCGTGCCCATCGGACGGGCCAACATCGAGCAGCGACTGCCAGGAGCCGAGATCGTTCCAGCGGAAGCCGGCCGGCACCATAGCGATATCTTTCGCGCGCTCCATAATGGCGTAATCGATCGAGGTCGACGGGATCGCGGAATAAAGGTCGAGCGGCATATAGAGGCCGGACAGGTCGCTGGTCGCAGCCTTGTAGGCGGCCTCCGTCGCCTGCCAGATTTTCGGTTCATAGGCCGCGAAGGCGTCGCGCATGGCGGCGGCGCGGAACAGGAAGATGCCGGTGTTCCAGTAGAAGCTGCCCGCGTCGAGATAGGCCTGCGCGGTGGCGAGATCGGGCTTCTCGACAAAACGCGAGACGTCGAAGACGCCGTCCTTGTCAGCCCCGACCTCGATATAGCCATACCCGGTCTCGGGCTGGGTCGGCTTGAGGCCGAACACCACGAGTCGCCCGGCGTTCGCCGCGGCCGTGCCCGCCTCGATGCTTTGCCAGAACTGGCGAGGCGTCGATATCTCGTGATCGGACGGCACGACCAGCACCAGCTCGTCGCCATAGTCGGAGAGCGTGCGCAGGCTGGCCAGCGCCACGGCGGCGGCCGTGTTGCGGCCCGTCGGCTCGAACAGCGGTCCGCCACCGGCAAGATCGATGCCGGCAAGGTCGGCATGGACGCGCTCGGCATGACGCTCCGCGGCGATCAGGAAAATCGGCGTTTCGCCTTGCGGGCGCGCCGCCAGGCGGCGCAAAGTCTTGGCCAGCATCGAGCCATCGCCCGAGAAGTCGTGGAATTGCTTGGGATTGTCCTCGCGCGACAGCGGCCACAGCCGCGAGCCGACGCCGCCGCTCATGGCGAAACTGACGATGCGCTGGCTCATGAACGACCCTGTCAAAAGTCCGGCTCCCATGGGTCGGACTTACGACAAAAGCCTTTAAGCCCACCTTTACCCGACAGCCAAAATCCTATGCCATTCGGGCAAGCTCCGCGAAAGAAAGGAAATGCGACAGAAGGACTGCCATTGCCGCTTGCAGGATCGGAAAGCGGCAGCTATAAGCCCGCGGTCTGGTCACGGAGTGTAGCGCAGTCTGGTAGCGCACCTCGTTCGGGACGAGGGGGTCGCAGGTTCAAATCCTGCCACTCCGACCAGAAAAACAAGCACTTAAGTGCTGCGATCCCGCCCTCCCGCATTAACCTTTCATCGTCGAACGGCGAGCCGGATTGGCTGCTGCCGCCCATTGTGCTCGACAGCCGCCCTTACTTTGACCTAATGGCGTCTTGTCCTTGGTTCGTGGAGCGCGGAGCCGCAGAGCGGCTAATTGAGGAATGACGTTCAAGTTTATAGCCATCTCGATCGCGATGCTGCTTCTGGCGGCGGGCTGCTCATCGACCACCGCGTCGATCAGCCCGGCGAAATACGACAAAATGAACTGCCCCGAGCTCAACAGTGCGGTCGGCGACACCGCGACCGATATTTCTCGTACCGCAATCGCTCGCGGCAAGGTCGCCAACACCAGCGTGCCGACATGGCTGCTCGGCGGCGAGCGTGTGAAGACGGCGATCGCCAACCGCGAAACCGCCCGGATCGAACGGCTGCAGCAACAGCAGCAGGTGATCGTCGCGACGCGAAACCAGAGGTGCCCATCCTCGCTCTGAGGCGAGCGAGGATAAGCTTGCCCGCTTCAGGCACTCATCCTGAATCGTGCCGTATCGATCGCCGCGTTCATCAGCGTCTGGGTGTAGGCTTCGCGCGGATTGTCGAAGATCTCCTGCGTCGGCCCTTCCTCGACGATCTTTCCCTGCTTCATGACGATGATGTAGTCGGCCATGGCGCGCACCACGGCGAGGTCGTGGCTGATGAAGAGGTAAGACAGCTCGTGGTCGGCCTGGAGCTTGCGCAGCAGCTCGACGATCTGCTTCTGCACCGAACGGTCGAGCGCCGAGGTCGGCTCGTCCAGCACCACCACTTTCGGCTTCAGGATCATGGCGCGGGCAATGGCGATGCGCTGGCGTTGGCCGCCGGAGAATTCATGCGGGTAGCGGTTGCGCGCATTGGGATCGAGGCCGACTTCGCGCAGCGCCTCGACGGCGCGCTGGTCGCGCTGCTTGCCGGTCAGCGACGGCTCGTGCACCAGAAGCCCTTCGGTGATGACCTGGCCGACGGTCATGCGCGGCGACAGCGAACCGAACGGATCCTGGAAGACGAGCTGCAATTCGCGCCTGAGCGGGCGCATCGCCCGGCGGTCGGCTTCTGAGATGTCGCGGTCGCCGAAGCGGATGACACCGTCGCTCGGAAGGAGCCTGAGCAGCGCGCGGCCAAGCGTCGACTTGCCTGAGCCCGACTCACCGACGATGCCGATCGTCTGGTTGCGCTTCAGCCGGATCGAGATCTTGTCCACCGCGCGCAGCATCAGCGGCTCGCCGCCGAACAAGCCGCCGCCGATCTTGAAGACGACCTCTACGTTGCGGCCTTCGAGCAGCACCGGGGAACTGGCGGGCGGCGCTGCTTTGGTGCCGGTCGGCTCGGCCGCGAGCAGCATTTTGGTGTAGGCATGCTGCGGGTTGGCGAAGAGCGCTTCCGCCTCGCCCTCCTCCACCACCTCGCCCTGGCGCATGACATAGACCCTGTCGGCGAAGCGGCGCACGATGCCGAGATCGTGGGTGATGAAGACGATCGCCATGCCGAGCTTGCGCTGCAATTCGGCGAGCAGCATCAGGATCTGCGCCTGGATGGTGACGTCGAGCGCAGTCGTCGGCTCGTCGGCGATCAGGATGTCCGGGTCGTTGGCCAGAGCCATGGCGATCATGACGCGCTGCCGCTGGCCGCCCGACATCTCGTGCGGATAGGATTTCATCCGCCGCTCGGGATCGGGAATGTGCACCAGCCGCAAAAGCTTCAGCGCTTCTTCCCGCGCCGCAGCCCCGGATAGCCCGCGATGCCGGCGGATCGGCTCCATCAGCTGGTTGCCAATGGTGTAGAGCGGGTCGAGCGAGGTCATCGGCTCCTGGAAGATCATGCTGATCTTGCGGCCGCGGACCTGGTTCAGCTCGCTTTTGGTCATCTCCAGAAGATTGCGGCCGCGATAGTCGACCTGGCCTGTCGCCTCGCCATTGGAGGAAAGCAGGCTCATCGCCGCCATCATCGTCTGGCTCTTGCCGGAGCCGGATTCGCCGACGACGGCGACCGTCTCGCCGGCATTGACCTTGATGTTGATGCCCTTGACGGCCTCGACCGTGCCGTCGAGGGTCTGGAAGCGGACGCGCAGGTCCTTGACGCTGAGGATCGTTTCGGCAGCCATGTCCGCGGTCCCCATCTTTATCGATCCTTCGGATCGAGCGCGTCGCGCAGGCCGTCGCCGACGAAGTTCAGCGCGAACAGCGTCGAGACGAGGAAGAAGGCCGGGAACAGGAGCAGCCAGTTGGCATAGCCGATGTTCTTGGCGCCGACCGAGATCAGCACGCCCCAGCTGGTCATCGGCTCCTGCACGCCGAGACCGAGGAAGGAGAGGAAGCTTTCCAGGATGATGACCTGCGGCACCAGGAGCGTCATGTAGATAACCACCGGCCCGAGGAGGTTCGGAATGACATGGCGCAGCAGGATGCCGCGCTGGCTGACCCCCATGGCTTCCGCCGCCTGGACATATTCCTGCCTGCGGATCGACAGCGCCTGGCCGCGCACGATGCGCGCCATGTCGAGCCACAGCACAGCGCCGACGGCCAGGAACATCAGCACGAAGTTGCGGCCGAAGAACACCACCAGCATGATGACGAAGAAGATGAAGGGCAGCGAATAGAGCACGTCGACGATGCGCATCATCACCTCGTCGACCCGGCCGCCGGCAAAGCCAGCCGCCGCGCCGTAGATGACGCCGATGACGCCGGCGACGACGCCGGCAAGCAGGCCGATGGCCAAGGATATGCGCCCGGCCATCAGCGTGCGCGAGAGCAGGTCGCGGCCGGTGTTGTCGGTGCCGAAGAAGAAATATTGCTGCTTCACGGCCGAGCTCATGGTCACTTCCAGGCCGTCGGGCGACTTGTTCTCGATCCTGGTATCATCGAAGGCGTCGGAGCGGTCGAGATAACGGATGTTGCGGTCGTCGATCGGCTTGGTCGAGGTGATGGTCACGATGACGCGATTCCCGTCCTGGTGCCATTCCTTGATCTCGGCGCGCATGCGCTTGATGGCGTCGCCCAGCGCACCCTGGATCATGTCGGGTTTTGGATAGGCCGAAAGGCTCGGCGGCATGCGCACATAGTCGCCATAGATGGTGGTGTATTGATGTGGCACGGCCCACGGACCGCAAATGCTGATGACGGCGATAAAAGCCAGGTAGTAGAGGCTGAGCATCGCGGCGCGGTTGCGCTTCAGCCGCGCCCAGGCATTGCCCCAGAGCGAGCGGCCGACGATCGGCTCGGGAACCGCGACGGCGAGCTCAGTCATAGCGCACCCTTGGGTCGACGACCGCGTAGAGCAGGTCGACGATCAGGTTGAAGACGATGGTGAAGAGCGCGATCACCACCACGGTTCCCATGACCAGAGTGTAGTCGCGGTTGAGCGCGGCATCGACGAAGTAGCGGCCGACCCCGGGGATGGAGAAGATCGTCTCGACGATGATCGAGCCGGTCAACAGCGCGGCTGCCGCCGGGCCGGTGAAGGAGACGATCGGCAGCACGGCGCCGCGCAATGCGTGCTTGACGACCACCGACCAGTCGGAGAGGCCCAGCGCGCGGGCGGTGCGGATATGATGCGAACGCAGGCTCTCAATCATGGAGCCGCGCATCAGGCGGGCCACGATGGCGATCTGCGGCAAGGCCAGCGTCAGCACCGGACCGACCTTGTTGATCAAGGCGCCGTCGCCCCAGCCGCCGATCGGCAGCAGCTTCCAGGAAAGCCCGAACACGAGCTGGATCACCGGCGCGGTGACGAAGGTGGGGATGGTGCTGCCGGCGGTGGCTAAAGCGATCACAGAATAATCGCCTATTTTGTTCTGGTTGAGCGCCGCGATCGTGCCGAGGATCGAGCCCAGCACCAGCGCCAGCACCAGTGCCGAGGTACCGATCTGCACCGAGATCGGCAGACCCTTGGCGAAGAGTTCGGTGACGGTGAAATCCGGCAAATTGTAGCTCGGGCCGAAACTGCCGCGCAAAAGATTGCCGAGATAGTGGACATATTGCAGCCAGAGCGGATCGTTGAGACCGAACTGGGCTTCGAGATTGGCCCTGATCTCAGGGCTCAAGCCCCGCTCCTGGTTGAACGGGCCGCCTGGCGCGACGCGGATCAGGAAAAACGCCACTGTCACGATGACGAACAGCGTCGGGATGGCGGTCAACAGCCGCCGGAAGACATAACGCAGCATCGGCGCCCCGCTTCAGCCAGGGCGACAGGCTCTCCAGTCGAAGATCCGTGGCGCGCCGGCATCTCTGATCTTCGCACCGGGCAGCCTGAAAATCCAATCCGACTTTCGGCCCGGCACGACGACAGACCGCGACCGCCGCTCCCAAAAAGAGAGCGGCGGCGCGGCCAAGGTTTCTTGTCAGTCCTTGGAGATGAAGCGGGACGGATGAATGTCCATCACATTGTCTTCGAAGCCATGCACCTTCGAGGAAACGATATCGTGGTAGCTGTAGTAGAGAAGCGGGATCTCGCCGACGTCGTCGACGAGGATGCGCTCGGCTGCGGCGAGGTCCTTCATGCGCTCCTCAGGCTTGCCGCCGGCGGCAGCTGCCTTGTCCATAGCGGCTTCATAGGCAGGGCTGTTGTAGTTCGAGTAGTTGTTGCCGCTCGCCTTGCGCGAGATGCCGAGGAAGGTCTCCGGATCCTTGTAGTCGGCGATCCAGGCGGCGCGGGCGACGTCGTAGTTACCCTTCTGCTCGAGGAAGCTATAGTGGGTCTTGGTGTCGGTGTTGAGCAGCGTCACCTCGACGCCGAGCGGCTTCAGCTGTTCCTGGATGGCGACCGCCGTGTTCTTGTGGTTCTCCGAGGTGTTGTATCGGATCTCCATCTTCAACGGATGCTCGGGCGTGTAGCCGAGCTTTTCCAGGATCTTCTTGGCCGCATCCTCGCGGTCGATCTGCGGCATGTCGGCATATTTGGCCAGTGCCGGCGTGTAGCCCTCGATGCCCGGAGGCACCATCGAATATCCAGGCAGCATCGAGTTTTGCCAGACCTTCTCGGCGAGGAAGTCGCGGTCGATCGCCATCGAGATGGCGTTGCGCAACTCGACATTGTCCCAAGGCGCCTTGTCGGTCTTGATCGCATAATAATAAGTACCGAGATATGGCCCTACGCGGACCTGGTCACCGAATTTGGTTTTTAGATCGGCGAGCTGTTCGGTCGGCAGATCGCCATAGCTGTCGAGTTCGCCTGCTTCGAAACGCTTCATCGCCGACGAGCGATCCTCGGTCGGGATGTAGTTGACCACGTCGAGCTTGACGCTCGCGGCGTCCCAGAACTTCGGGTTCTTGACCAATTTCAAATGGTCGTTGGGAACCCACTCGGCCAGCGTATAGGCGCCGTTGGAGACCAGCTTGCCCGGCTTGATCCAGTCGGCGCCGAGCTTGTCCATGGAAGCCTTGTTGACCGGATAGGTCGCCTGGTGGGTCAGCATCTCCAGGAAATAGGGTGTCGGAGCCTTGAGCGTGACTTGCAGCGTGTTGGCGTCGATTGCCTTCACGCCCATATCCTCGGCCTTGCCTTTCTTGGTGTTGAAGTCCTCGGCGCCCTTCACCGGATAGAGCATCGAGGCGTATTCTGCAGCGGTGGCCGGATCTTCCAGCCGATGGAACGAATAGACGAAGTCGTCCGCCGTCACCGGGGTGCCGTCCGACCAGAGGCCGTCCTTGCGCAGCTTGAAGGTGTAGACGGTGCCGTCATCCGATACCGTCCAGCTTTCGGCGGCGCCAGGAATGAGGTTCGTCTTCTGGTCATGCATGACGAGACCCTGGAACAGGTCGCGTATAATATCGGCTTCATAGACTGTGGAAGTCTTATGCGGATCGACCGTCTCCGCCTCGGCGGCGGCGCCGCGGTTGTAAACAGTCTCGGCGAACGCCGGCGTGTAGAATGTGCCGGCGGCCAAGGCCAATGTGGTGGCGAACACCGTCGCCTTCAGCAGATCTTTCAGCATGAAGTTTCTCCCTGTCGGCGCTGCCCCTCAGCCGCGCCTTCTTAAGTTTTGACACCCCGGAACCGTTGAAACGGCCCCGTTTCAGGCGTGCCGCCGGTCCCTTCCGGCGGCTGGTGGCAGGAGACTAGACACAGCGAAATCTTATTTCAACCATTGCCTGCTTGACGCAAAGTGAGCGTCATCACGCTAAAACAGCGAAAACTAAAGCTAGAGCTTGCCTTCAACTTGGCACACCTGCCGGTTGTTCGACGCGTTTTCTGTTTTTGCAGGCAGGTTTTGGCATTCTCCGCGCCATGCTGAAAAACCGAAAATTCCCCGTTTTGTGGTGTCGTTTCCGGGCTGACGCCACGGGTACGTCGGCAATCGAATTCGCCATGCTGGCGCCGATCTTCATCCTGCTTCTGCTCGGCATGGTTGCATATGGGATTTATTTCGGCGCCAGCCATTCGGTACAGCAGATCGCCGCCGATGCGGCGCGCACGGCGATTGCCGGCCTCAACCAGACCGAGCGGCAGGCGCTGGTTACCGATTTCGTCGCTCACGACGTCTCGGGCTATCCCTTCGTCGATCCCAACAAGCTGACCGTCAATGCGCAGGACAGCGCCGCGGACGGCAGCCAGTTCGTCGTCTCGGTCACCTACGATGCGCGCAACCTGCCGATCTGGAACCTGTTCCGGACGCTGCCGTTGCCGGGCACGACGATCCAGAGTCAATCGACGATCCGCGTCGGAGGGATATGATGCGGGCCAAGGGGGGATTGATTGCGGCGACACGTAGGCTGCTCGCCGACCGGAGCGCGAATTTCGCCGTCATGACGGCGCTATGCACGCCGGTGGCGCTGGCGCTGACCGCCTTCGCGATCGACGAAGGCTCGCTTTACAACGAGCGGCGCGCCGCGCAGTCGATCGTTGACCTCGCCGCCATCACCGCGGCCTCGAACATCACCAATGCCCAGCAGGCGGTGCTGACGACGCTCGCCGACAACGGCATCACCTCGGTCGCCGTACAGCAACAGGGCACCACTGTGGCGCCAACCGCCAGCAAGGCGGTCGTCCAGATCTTGCCGGGGCGCTACACGGGCGTCAGCACCATTGCCGCCGGCAGCCGTTTCGAGGCGGGCAAGCTGCCCTACAATGCCGTGCAGGTGTCGCTGAAGAAGCAGGGCACGCTCTATTTCGCCGGCTCGATCATGTCGCCGCCCACCCTCGGCACGACGGCAATCGCCAGCGCGCAGCCGCAAGCTGCTTTTTCGGTCGGCTCGCGGCTTGCCAGCCTCAATGGCGGCATTCTCAACGCGCTTCTCGGCGGCCTTCTCGGCGGCAACATCTCGCTCAGCGTGATGGATTACAATTCACTGGTGTCGGCCGATGTCGACGTTCTTTCGTTCACCGATGCGCTGGCGACGCAATTGCATCTGACCGGTGTGAGCTATTCCGACGTGCTCGCCTCCAAGGCAACGATCGGCCAGATCGCCACCGCCATGGCAAACGTGCCGGGGCTGGACCGCACGGCCAAAATCGCCTTGCAGACCATGGCTTCCAGCGCCACCAACACCGTCAAGGTGCCGCTCTGCAATCTCGCCAATCTCGGCTCGGTGGGTAGCCTCGGCCTCGGACAGAAGCCAGCCGGGCTTTCTGTCGGCGCCAGTGCCATGAGCATGTTGACGGCGGCGGCGGCACTGGCGAACGGCAACAACGAGGTCCAGGTCAATCTCGGCGCCACCATTCCGGGGCTGACATCCGCCACCCTCGCCGTGGCCATAGGTGAGCCCTTGCAGTGTTCACCCTGGCTGGCTGTAGGAGAATCGGGCAGCGTGGTGCGCACCGCGCAGACGCGCATCAAGCTCAACGCCGACGTCACCGTCGGCAATTCCAATCTCGGCGGCGGCACCAGCCTTGTCGCCGTCCACCTGCCGCTCAATGTCGAAGTGGCCTATGCCGAAGCCAAGCTGACCGACATCAGCTGCCCGACCGGGCCGTCGAGCATCAATGTCTCGATCGCCGCGCAGCCCGGCGTCGTCTCGGCGCATCTTGCAAACAGCAATGCCAGCGGCTTTGCCGACTTTACCCAACCGCAGTCCTTCTCCAACGCCGATATCGCGGACCTGAGGCTGTTGCTCATCCCGCTGCTGCAGGTGACAGGCTCGTCGGCCTTCTCGGTCACCAATATGGCGCCGACGAACCTGACCTTCAGTGCCACCGATATCGCCAACAAGGCGATCAAGACGGTGTCGACAAAGAACCTGACGCAGTCGCTCACGACATCGCTGGTCAACAACCTGTCGCTTTCGATCGATGCGCTGGGGCTAGGCCTCAATGTGACCGCCCTGCTCGGCACGGTGAAACCGGCGGTAACGACGCTGCTTAACGGCGTGACCGCGCCGGTCGACAGCCTGGTCTACAACGTTCTCGGGGCGCTTGGCGTGCGTGTCGGCGAGGCCGACGTCCGGGTGACCGGCGCGACCTGCGGGCGTTCGGTGCTGGTTCAGTAAGCTGCGGTCAGCCAATCCTGCCGACGAAACTGCCCAGAGGCGGCAGCGCCAGCACGCTGTCCTCGACAACACCAGTCAGAATGCCGGCGGCGTCAACGTCAAATGCCGTTATCTCGGCCTGGCCGATCTCCGTGGGCAGCGCCCAGCCTGTTGCCTCGGCCGAGAAATTGAAAACGCAAAGCAGCCTTTCGCCGTCGCGCTCGCGGACAAAGGCGAGCACATCGCCTTCGGCATCGAGAAAGCGGATCGCGCCTTGGATCAGTGCGGGATGGCTCTTGCGCAAGGCAAGGATCGAGCGATAGGCGGCAAGCACCGACCGCTCCTCGCCATCCTGGACGTCGGCCGCCCGGGCGCGATGCGCCTGCGGCACCGGCAGCCAGGGCTTGGCCGTCGAAAAACCGGCATTCTCGGCCGCCGCTTCCCAGACCATCGGCGTGCGGCAGCCGTCCCTGCCCTTCACGCCCGGCCAGAAGCGGATGCCGACGGGATCGCGCAGATCCTCATAGGCTAGCTCCGCCTCCTCGAGGCCGAGTTCCTCGCCCTGATAGACGCAGATCGACCCGCGTAGGCAGGCAAGCAGCGCGATCGAGAACTTGGCCACTGCATCCGGGCTCTCGCCGGGCCGCGTCCAGCGGCTGACATGGCGCACGACGTCATGGTTGGAGAAGGCCCAGCAGACCCAGCCGTCCGGGGCGGTCGTCTCGAACGCCTCCACGCAGCCGCGCACATGGACGGGGGAAAATTGCGGCCCAAGCAGGTCGAACGTGTAGCACATCTGCAATTTGTCGCCGCCGGAGACATAGGCGGCGAGCGTCTGCAAGGAACGCTCCTCGTCGCCCACCTCGCCGACCGCGGCGCGGTCCGGATATTCGTCGAGCAGCGCGCGGAAGCGTTTCAGGAAGTCGAGGTTCTCGGGCCGCGTCTTGTCGAAAAGATGCTCCTGGAAGCCATAGGTGCTGGTCGCACCATTGGTTCCGGCGACGCTTGACGCCAAGGGCGGGTTGTCGCGCAGCCAGCGGTCGTGGACATAGTAGTTCACGGTGTCGAGCCGGAAGCCGTCGACGTCGCGCTCCAGCCAGAAGCGTACGGTGTCGAGGACCGCATCCTGCACCTCCGGATTGTGGAAGTTCAAATCCGGCTGCGCGGCGAGAAAATTGTGCATGTAATATTGCCGGCGGGTGGCGTCCCATTCCCAGGCCGGCCCGCCGAACAGCGATTGCCAGTTGTTGGGCGCGCTGCCATCCGGCTTGGCGTCGGCCCAGACATACCAGTCGGCCTTGGCATTGTCGCGGCTGGCGCGGCTCTCGACGAACCATTCGTGCTTGTCCGACGAGTGCGAGATCACCTGGTCGATGATGAGCTTGAGGCCGAGCCGGTGCGCCTCGGCGACCAGCGCGTCGAAATCCTCCAGCGTGCCGAACATCGGATCGACGTCGCGGTAGTCCGACACGTCATAGCCCATGTCGGCCATCGGCGACTTGAAGAAGGGCGAGAGCCAGACGGCGTCGACGCCGAGGGAAGCGATATGGGCGAGCCGCGCGGTGATGCCCTTGAGGTCACCGCTGCCGTCGCCGGTCGTGTCCTGGAACGAGCGCTGATAGACCTGGTAGATGACGCAGCCGCGCCACCATTCGCTTCCTTGCCCGGAATTGTCGCCAGCCATCACAAGCCCTTCCCGTTGCGCGATTTAGCGGCACGCCGCTCGACCATGAAACCGACGCTTCGACCAGGTAGCGGCCGCGCGAGATCGTCCGGCTCTGTCGCGACCGCCGGACGCCATTCAAATCCGTCGCGTGCAGGCAAGGTGAAGACGCATTGCCGGCGATCGCCATTGATCATGACGGCAAGGCGGCCGCCCTCATTGTCGGCGAGCAGCATGACGAGGCGATGTCGTCCGGGATCGTTCCAGTCGGCCTCGCCGAGCGGCGCGCCGGTCTCGGCCAGCCAGGCCACGTCGGGAATTTCCGATCCGTCGGCTGGCTCGCCGGTCAGGAAGCGTGGATCGGCCAGTGCAGGCGAGGCCCGACGCAGTGCAGCCAGCGACGATGCGTATTGCTCGAGCGCCTGATCGCGGCCTGCCCAGTCCAGCCAGGTGATGGCGTTGTCCTGCGCATAGGCGTTGTTGTTGCCCTTTTGCGTGCGGCCGAACTCGTCGCCGGCGGTCAGCATGATGGTGCCGCGCGAGGCGAAAAGCGTGGCGAGCAGCGCGCGCTGGTCATCGAAGCGCGCCTTGGCAATCGCAGCTTCGTCCGTCTCGCCCTCGGCGCCGTTGTTCCATGACAAATTGTCGTTGTGACCGTCGCGATTGTGCTCGCCATTGGCCTGATTGTGCTTGCGCTCATAGGCGACGATGTCGGCCAGTGTCATGCCGTCATGCGCGGCGATGAAATTGACTGTGCGGCTCGCCTGTTGGCCCTCTCTGCCGAAGACGTCGGAGGAACCTGCAAGCCGTGTGGCCAAGGCGCGGACCGCGCCGGCATCGCCATGCCAGAAGCGCCTGACATCGTCGCGGTAACGGTCGTTCCATTCGAGGTATGGCGGGCGGAAATTGCCGAGCTGGTAGCCGTTCGGGCCGATGTCCCAAGGCTCGGCGATCAGCACGCGGTCGGCGAGCACGGGATCGCCGGCGATGGCCTGAAGCAGCGGCGCTTCCGGATCGAAGGCACCGTCAACACGTCCAAGCACCGGAGCCAGATCGAAACGGAAGCCGTCAACGCCGGCGCAGCGGACGAAGTGGCGAAGCGTGTCGAGCACCATTTCCCGCACCACCGGATGGTCGCAGGCGACGGTGTTGCCGGTGCCGGTGTCATTGACCAGCCGGCCGTCCGGCTGATGCCGGTAGTAGGCCAGCGCATCGAGCCCGCGCAGCGACAGCGTTGGCCCCAGCCGATCGCTCTCGCCGGTGTGGTTGAAGACGAGGTCGAGGATGGTGCCGATGCCGGCCTTGCGCAGCGCCGCGACCGTGTCGCGCAGTTCCTTGAGGCCGCCGGGGGCAAGGCGCGGATCGAGCGCCATGAAGGTGACGGGATTGTAGCCCCAGGCGTTGCTCAGCCCCAGCGGCGGCAGATGCCGCTCGTCGATTGATGCGGTGACCGGCATCAGTTCGACGGCGGAGACGCCGAGACGCTTCAGGTGCTCGATGATGGCCGGATGGGCGAGCGCCGCGATGGTGCCCCGCTGCGCTTCCGGCACATCCGGATGCAGCCTGGTGAAGGAGCGGACGTTGAGCTCGTAGATCAAGCCGCCGGGCCGGAACAGCGGCGGCTGGGGCGGCACCGGCTTGGGCAGGGATCGCGCTACCGCCTTCGGCATCAGCGAGGTCGTGTCGGCGCCTTCGTTGCGTTTGGCGGCAAGCCGCCAATGATATTGGTATGGACGATCGAGCTGGACGGCATAGGGATCGGTGAGAAGCTTGTTCGGGTCGAACCACAGGCCGCGCTCCGGAGCATAGTCGCCATCGGCGCGAAGGCCGTAACGCGTGCTGTCGCCAAGGCCGGGGACAAGGAGCGCATGCACGCCCTCGCCTTCCGGATTGAGTTCCAGCCGGTCGATCTCGCGCGCGCCGCTGTCGTCGAAAAGCGAGATCCACAGGCGTCTCGCCGATGAGGACCAGACGGCGAAGCGGATGCCTTCGGGGGTGACGGTGGCGCCGAGGGTCATGCGGGCTCCCCCTTCTCCCCTTGTGGGAGAAGGTGTCGCCGAAGGCGACGGATGAGGGGTGCTCCAGCTTGGCGATGACAGCGATCCGGCCAACACCCCTCATCCGTCTCGGCGCTGCGCGCCGATCCACCTTCCCCCACAAGGGGGGAAGGAAAGTCGCGCGCCACCCTCAAGTAATCACGCTCGGCTTGTTGCGGCCGGTGTGGCTCTTGATGCCGGCAATGTCGTCGGCGGCGGCGATGAGATCGGCGAGAGCTTCCTGCGTGTCGAGGTCGTGCCTTGCCTTGTCCGGCTCGTAGCGCTCGATATAGACGCGCAGCGTCGCCCCCGAGGTGCCGGTGCCGGAGAGGCGGAGCACGACGCGCGAGCCACCCTCGAACAGGATCCGGATGCCCTGGTGCTCACTCACCGAGCCGTCGACCGGATCGCGATAGGCAAAATCATCGGCCTTGGCGATCTTCAGGCCGCGCACGGTCGTGCCGGGCAGCGAGCCGAGCTTGGCGCGCAATTCGTCGACCAGCGCGTTGGCGCGGTCGCTCTCGACCTCCTCATAGTCGTGGCGCGAATAGTAGTTGCGGCCGTAGGTCGCCCAATGCTTGGTGACGATGTCCTTGCAGCTCTCGCCGCGCGCAGCGAGGATGTTGAGCCACAAAAGCACGGCCCACAGCCCATCCTTCTCGCGCACATGGTTGGAGCCGGTGCCGGCGCTTTCCTCGCCGCAAATCGTCGCCAGGCCGGCGTCGAGCAGATTGCCGAAGAACTTCCAGCCGGTCGGCGTCTCGTAGATGCCGATGCCGAGCTTTTCGGCGACGCGGTCGGCGGCGCCGCTGGTCGGCATGGAGCGGGCGATGCCCTTCAGGCCGTCCTTGTAGCCCGGTGCCAGTTTGGCATTGGCGGCCAGCATCGCGACCGAGTCCGACGGGGTGACGAAGATGCCTCTGCCGATGATCAAATTGCGGTCGCCGTCGCCATCGGAAGCCGCGCCGAAATCCGGCGCGTCGGGCCCCATCATCTCGTCGTAGAGATGCTTTGCGTGGACAAGGTTGGGATCAGGATGGTGGCCGCCGAAATCCGGCAGCGGCTTGAAGTTGCGGCAGGTGCCGTCCGGGGCTCCGAGGCGATGCTCGAGGATCTCCTTGGCATAGGGACCGGTCACCGCATGCATGGCGTCGAATCGCATGCGGAAGCCTGATTTGAAGAGCTTCCGCAGCGCCTCGAAGTCGAACAGGCTTTCCATCAATTCGGCATAGTCCTTGACCGGGTCGAAGATCTCGACGGTCATGTCGCCGGCCTTGACGGTGCCGATCGTGTCGATATCGACGGTGCCGATATCGGCGATCTTGAAGCTCTTGATCTGCTTCGACTTGGCGAAGATCGCGTCGGTGATCTTTTCCGGCGCCGGACCGCCATTGCCGGCATTGTATTTGATGCCGAAATCCTCGTGCGGGCCGCCCGGATTGTGGCTAGCCGACAGGATGATGCCGCCGAAGGTCTTGTATTTGCGGATGATGTTGGAGGCAGCGGGTGTCGAGAGAATCCCGCCCTGCCCGACCATCACCTTGCCGAAGCCGTTGCCGGCGGCGATGGCGATGGTCTGCTGGATGACCTCGCGGTTGTAGAAGCGGCCGTCGCCGCCGATCACCAGCGTATTGCCTTGAAACCCATCCAGCGCATCGAAGATCGACTGGATGAAGTTCTCGGCATAGTGCTCCTGCTGGAACACCGGCACCTTCTTGCGCAAACCGGAGGTGCCAGGTTTCTGGTCGGTATAGGGTTTGGTGGGGACGGTTTTGATCATGCCTCAGGCAGCCCTTTTCGAAAGCAGCAAGCGATAGAGTTCGACGTATTTTTCGGCGCTCTTGTCCCAGGAGACATCGGCCTTCATGCCCTGGCGCTGGATCGACGTCCAGGTCGCCGGCCGCGCATGCTGCTCGACCAGCCGCTGGATGGCATGCAGCATCGCGGAGCCATTGTTGGGCGCGAACTGGAAGCCGGTGGCGACACCGGCCGACAAGGCGGCCTCGTTGGCGTCGATGACGGTGTCGGCCAAACCGCCCGTGCGGGCGACGACCGGCACGCAACCATAGCGCAGGCCGTAAAGCTGGGTAAGCCCGCAGGGCTCGAAGCGGGACGGAATGATGATGGCGTCGCAGCCGCCTTGCATGACATGCGAAAGGCCTTCGTCATACCCGACGACGACGCCGACGCGGCCGCGATGGCGGGCGGCGGCGGCAAGCAGCGTGCCTTCGAGGCCGGCGTCGCCCGAGCCCAGGATGGCGAGGCGCGCGCCGGCGGCAACGATGCCGTCGACGACCGCGGCCAGTATATCCATGCCCTTTTGCCAGGTCAGTCGGCTGACGACGCAGACGATCGGGCTGCCGTCCGCCTCCAGGCCGAACCGCTCTTCGACCGCTTTGCGGTTCTTGGCGCGCGCGGCAAGCGTTTCGGCCGAATAATTGGCGACCAGATGCTTGTCGGTCTGGGGGTTCCAGACGTCGATATCGATGCCGTTGACGATGCCGTAGAGGTCGCTGGCGCGCATGTTGATCAGGCCGTCGAGGCCCATGCCGAATTCCGGCGAGCGGATCTCCTGCGCATAGGTCGGGCTCACCGTGGTGATCGCCCAGGCGGCCTGGAGACCGGCCTTCAGGAAGCCGACGCCGCCGTAATATTCGACGCCGTCGAGTTGCATCGCCACGCTCGGCAGGCCGAGCTCACCGAAGATGCCGGCGCCGAACTGGCCCTGGAAAGCAAGGTTGTGCACGGTGATCAGCGACGGCACGCCGACTGCCTTGCCGTAGCGCATATAGGCAAGCGTCATCGCCGACTGCCAGTCATGGGCATGCACGATATCGGGCTGGTAACCGGAGATGGAACCGCCGGCAATGTCGCCGCCCGCTTGGCTCAAAGCCGCGAAGCGGCGCCAGTTGTCGGGCCAGTCGGCGCCGGAAGCGGTGCCGTAAGGGCCGCCCTGGCGATCGAAGAGATGCGGGGCGTCGAGCACGAAAAGATCGAGGTCGCCGATCTTGACGGCATGGATCGAAGCCTTGCCGCCTTGCAGCAGCGGATACTGATAGACTGGTTTCTTCTTGGCGAAGGCAGCCATCACCACGGGGTAGCCGGGAACCAGCGTGCGCATTGCAACGCCCTTGCGGGCAAGCGCGATCGGCAAGGCGCCGGTTACGTCGGCAAGCCCGCCGGTCTTGATCAGCGGGAAGATTTCGGGCGTGACCGACAGAACCTGCATGCGCTCCACATTCCGATCTCAACGTGACAGGTCAAAGTGACAATCTGTTGATCCAGTCGTCAGCCTGCTGATCGACCCGACCAGGCCGCTGATCAACCCTAGCGGGTTGACAGCTGATCAACCCTACAGGTCGATAACTTGTTGATCGACCCTACGGGGTCGACAACTTGTTGATCATGTCCTGCGTGATCAGGCAGATGCCCTTCTCCGATACGCGAAAACGCTTGGCGTCGAGCGCCGGGTCCTCGCCGACCACAAGCCCCTCCGGGATGTGGACGCCGTGGTCGATGACGACGCGCTTGAGGCTCGCGTTGCGACCGACCTGCACGTCGGGCAGCATCACCACTTCTTCGAGCTTGGAATAGGAATTGATGCGCGCCCCGGTGAAAATCAGGCTGCGGCGCAGCGAGGCGCCGGAGACGATGCAGTCGCCGGACACCAGCGAGGAGATCGCTTCGCCGCGGCGGCCGTCCTCGTCATGCACGAACTTTGCCGGCGGCTTCAATTCGGCATAGGTCCAGATCGGCCAGTCGCGGTCGTAGAGGTCGAGCTCGGGCGTGATGTCGGTCAGGTCGATATTGGCTTCCCAATAGGCGTCCACGGTTCCGACGTCGCGCCAGTAGGGCTCGGCCTCATGCGAGGAACGCACGCACGACTTGGCGAAGCGGTGGGCGATCGCCTTACCGTGCTGCACGATATAAGGGATGATGTCCTTGCCGAAGTCGCGGCTGGAGCCGGGCTCGGCCGCGTCGCGTCGCAATTGTTCCATCAGGAACTTGGTTTTGAAGACATAGATGCCCATCGAGGCCAGGGCGAATTCCGGCTTGTCCGGGATGCCTGGCGGATCGGCCGGCTTTTCGACGAAGGCGATGATGTTGTCCTTGGCATCGACATGCATGACGCCGAAGCCGGTCGCCTCCATGCGCGGCACTTCCAGGCAGCCAACGGTGACGTCGGCGCCGGCGTCGACATGCTGGCGCAGCATCAACTCGTAATCCATCTTGTAGATGTGGTCGCCGGCCAGGATGACCATATATTCGGGGCCGTAGGCCTCGATGATGTCGATGTTCTGGTACACGGCATCGGCCGTGCCTTCATACCACTGCGTTTCGGAGACGCGCTGCGATGCCGGCAGGATGTCGAAGCTTTCGTTTCGCTCCGGCCGCAGGAAGTTCCAGCCGCGCTGCAGGTGGCGGATCAGCGAATGGGCCTTGTATTGGGTGGCGACGCCGAGGCGGCGGATGCCGGAGTTCAACGCATTGGAGAGGGCAAAGTCGATGATGCGTGTCTTGCCGCCGAAATAGACGGCGGGCTTGGCACGCCGGTCGGTCAGCTCCTTGAGGCGGCTGCCGCGGCCGCCGGCCAGCACATAGGCCATGGCATCGCGCGCCAGCGGCTGGGTTCTTTTGATCTCTGCCATTTTGTTACCCTCCCAAACAAGCTGCCCGGACCGTCGCAAGAGCAGGATGAGACATCATCTGCTTCAGTCCGTGACGAATTCCAGCATGATCGTCGACAGCGGCGGCAGAAGCATCGTCGCCGATGTGCCGCCCCCTTCCCCGCTCGCCTCGACCATGCCGCCGTTGCCCATGCCGGAGCCGCCATAGTCGGCGGCATCCGTATTGATGATTTCGCGCCACTTTCCCGCCTTCGGCAGCGGCACGCGATAGTTCTCGCGCGGCACCGGCGTGAAATTGGAGATGACGGCGATCGGGTTGCCGTCCGGCGCGCTGCGCAGCCAGGCGAAAACCGAATTGTCGCGGTCGTCGACGATCAGCCAGGAAAACCCCTCCGGCTCGCAGTCACGTGCGTGCAGCGCCGGGCGCGAACGGTAGAGATAGTTCAGGTCGCGCACCGTCTGCCAGACGCCGCGGTGCGGCGCGAATTCCATCAGGTTCCAGTCGAGCGCGCGTTCCTCGCTCCACTCGCGCCGCTGCGCGAATTCCTGGCCCATGAACAAGAGCTTCTTGCCGGGATAGCCCCACATGAAGGCGTAATAGGCGCGCAGCGTGGCGAACTTCTGCCAGTCGTCGCCGGCCATCTTGTGGAGCAGCGTGCCTTTGCCGTGCACGACCTCGTCATGCGACAGCGGCAGGACGAAATTTTCCGAGAAAGCGTAGACGAGGCCGAAGGTAATCTCGTTGTGGTGGTGCTTGCGATAGATCGGCTCCTTGGAAAAATACTCCAGGGTGTCGTGCATGAAGCCCATGTTCCACTTGAAGCCGAAGCCGAGGCCGCCTTCATGCACGGGACGCGACACTTTCGGCCATGAGGTGGATTCCTCGGCGATCGTCATCACGCCGGGGTGGTGGCCATAGAGCTCCTTGTTCATCTTCTGGAGGAAGCTGACGGCCTGCAGGTTCTCGCGCCCGCCCTTCTCGTTGGGGATCCATTCGCCGGCCTTGCGCGAATAATCGAGGTAGAGCATCGAGGCGACCGCGTCGACGCGCAGGCCGTCGACATGGTATTTCTCGGCCCAGAACAGCGCATTGTTGACGAGGAACGACACCACCTCGCGGCGGCCGAAATTGTAGATGGCGGTGTTCCAGTCCGGGTGGAAACCCTGGCGCGGATCGGCATGCTCGTAGAGCGCGGTGCCGTCGAATTTCACCAGCCCGTGCTCGTCGACCGGGAAATGCGCCGGCACCCAGTCGAGGATGACGCCGACGCCGGCGCGATGCGCGCCGTCGACGAAACGGGCGAAGCCGTCCGGATCGCCGAAGCGGGCCGTCGGCGCATAAAGCCCGGTGGTCTGGTAGCCCCAGGATGGATCGTAGGGGTGCTCCGAGATCGGCAGGAACTCGATATGGGTGAAGCCGGTCTCGGCCACATAGGGGATCAGCCGTGCGGCGAGCTCGTCCCAGGAGAGGAACGTGCCGTCGTCGCGGCGTTGCCAGGAGCCGGCATGGACCTCGTAGATCGAGATCGCCTCGCGCCGGGGATCGGCTTTCTGCCAATAACTGCGATGCGCCTCGTCCCCCCATTGATGCGCCATGGGCGGCGCTGTCACCGAGGCGGTCGCCGGGCGCAATTCCGATTCGAAAGCGAACGGGTCGGCCTTCAGCGGCAGGCGCACGCCGTCGGGCCCGATGATCTCGAACTTATAGGGCTTGCCCGCGCCGATATCGGGAATGAACAATTCCCAGATGCCCGTGTCCTTGCGGTCGCGCATCGTGTGGCGGCGGCCGTCCCAGTCGTTGAAGGCGCCGACCACGGAGACGCGCCGCGCATTGGGCGCCCAGACAGCGAAATGGACGCCGGTGGCGCCCTCATGATCGATGATGTGGGCGCCGAGCTTGTCGAACAGCCGTAAGTGCGAGCCCTCGGCCATATAGTAATCGTCCATCGGGCCGAGCACCGGACCGAAGGAATAGGGATCGGTCAGCCACCAGTCGCCGCCGGCATTTTTGGCGTGATAGCGCAGCGGCTGGCGCTTGCGGATCGAGACCTTGCCCTCGAAGAAGCCGGCATCGTCACTGCGGGAAAGCTCGCCGACCTCCTTGCCGGTCAGCGTGTAGGCGGTGACGAATTCGGCATTGGGCACGAAGCAGCGGGCAATGAAGCCCTTGCCGGCTTCATGCACGCCCAGGACCGCGAAAGGATCGCCATGCGTTCCGGCGACAATCGCCGCGACATCGCCGGCTGGCGCCAGTCCGTCCGGCCCGCTTGTCGCAGCGGTCGCGCGCGGCTTGCTCATCAAACGGTCGCCCTCCCCGGGCACCTTGTTCTGGCGCATGCCTCGCTCCGGCATGCGCTGTTCTTTGTCTTGGTGCATGTCGTGATCCCAAAACCGCTACGCACTTTTGGGCGACACGCATCTGGCCACATTCTTTGTGGCTCATGCAATCATATCAGACGGGCACGTTCCAGATGTCTTTCGCATATTGACGGATCGTGCGATCGGACGAGAACCAGCCGACGCGGGCGACATTGCGGATGGCGCGCGCATACCAGTCGGGGCTGTTGCGCCACACGGCGTCGACCTCGCGCTGGCAGGCGGCGTAGGAATCGAAGTCGGCCGCCACCATGAACCAGTCGCTCTGGTAGAGGCCGTTCATCAGGTCGCGATACCGGTCGGGATCGTCGGGCGAGAAGACGCCGGAGGAAATGGCCGATACCGCCTGTGACAGCTCGGACGAGGCCTCGATCACGCCGCGCGGATTGTAGCTATTGTTGCGCCGCTCGGCGACTTCGGCTGTGGTGAGGCCGAAGATGAAGATGTTGTCGTCGCCGACATGTTCCTTGATCTCGACATTGGCGCCATCGAGCGTGCCGATGGTGAGCGCGCCATTCAACGCGAACTTCATGTTGCCGGTGCCCGATGCCTCCATGCCGGCGGTCGAGATCTGCTCGGAGAGGTCGGCGGCCGGCATCATCACCTCGGCCAGGCTGACATTGTAGTTCGGCACGAACACGACTTTCAGCAGGCCGCGCACCGATGGATCGCCATTGATGACTTTCGCGACGTCATTGGCCAGTTTGATGATCAGCTTGGCGTTGTGGTAGCTCGGCGCCGCCTTGCCGCCGAAGAATTTCACGCGCGGCATCCAGTCCCGCTCGGGATGCGAGCGGATCTGGTCGTAAAGCGCGATCGCCTCCAGGATGTTGAGCAGCTGACGCTTGTATTCGTGGATGCGCTTGACCTGGATATCGAACAGCGCCGACGGGTCGAGCCTGATGCCGAGACGGTCGACGACGAGGTTGGCGAGCCGCGCCTTGTTCTGCCGCTTCATGGCGGCGAACTTTTCGCGGAAAGCGGCGTCGTCGGCGAGCGGGTCGAGGTCCTTGATCGCCTCGATATCGTCCATGAAGCGGTCGCCGATCGCCTCGCGGGCAAGCGAGGTCAGGCCCGGATTGCACTGGATCAGCCAGCGCCTGGGCGTGATGCCGTTGGTCTTGTTGTTGATGCGGTCGGGATAGAGCTTGTGGAGATCGGCGAACACCGTCTCCTTCATCAGCTCGGTGTGGAGCGCCGAGACGCCGTTTATCGAATGCGAGCCGACGAAGGCCAGATTGCCCATGCGCACGCGGCGGTCGCCATTTTCCTGGATCAGCGAGATGCGGGCGATCTGATCGCCCGAGAACTGGTTGGTGGCACGGGCCTCGAGCAGCACCTGCGCATTGATGGCGTAGACGATCTGCATGTGGCGCGGCAAAAGCCGCTCGAAGAGCGGCACTGGCCAGCTTTCCAGCGCCTCGGGCAACAGCGTGTGGTTGGTGTAGCCGAAGGTGCGCTTTGTGATGTCCCAGGCCTGGTCGAAGTCCATGCCATGGACGTCCATCAGGAGCCGCATCAGCTCCGGCACGGCGACCGCGGGATGGGTGTCGTTCAAGTGGATCGCCGCCTTGTCGGGCAGCGATTTCAGGTCGCCATACTGGCTCAAATGCCGCTGGACGATGTCCTGCAGCGAGGCGGTGGAGAAGAAATATTCCTGCCGCAGCCTCAGCTCCTGGCCGGCCATGTGGGAATCGGCCGGGTAAAGCACGCGCGACAGCGCGTCGGCCTTGTTGCTCTCGGCCAGCGCGCCGATGTGGTCGCCGGCGTTGAACTTGTCGAGCAGGATCGGGTCGATCGGCATGCCGGACCAGAGTCTCAGCGTGTTGACGCGCCTGGCGCGCCAGCCGGCCACCGGCGTGTCGTAGGCGACGGCCAGCACATGCTCGGTCGGCTTCCAGACGTGGCGTTCGACCCGGCCGTCCTTCGAGGTGATCGATTCCACGGAGCCGCCGAAGCCCACCTCGAAGGAACGCTCGCGCCGTTCGAACTCCCAGGGATTGCCGTGATCGAGCCAGGTCTCCGGCAGCTCGACCTGCCAGCCGCCGTGGATTTCCTGGCGGAACATGCCGTTGGCGTAGCGGATGCCGTAGCCATGGGCGGGGATGTCGACGGTCGCCATGCTTTCCATGAAGCAGGCGGCGAGACGGCCGAGGCCGCCATTGCCGAGCGCGGCGTCCGGTTCGAGCCCCGCGATCAGGTCGAGGTCGACGCCGAGGGAGGACAGCGCCTCGCGCATGTTCTCCATCAGACCGAGATTGGAGAAGGCATCACGCATCAGGCGCCCGATCAGGAATTCGAGCGAAAGGTAGTAGACGCGTTTTTCCTGCTGGTCATAGGCTTCCCTGGTTGCCTGCATCCAGTGGTCGACGATGCGGTCGCGGACGACCTTGATCGAAGCCGTCAGCCAGTCATAGGGCGTCGCGACGGTTGTGTCCTTGCCAACCCGGTATTTGAGCGACATCAAGACCTCCTCGGCGAGGGTCTTGGGGTCGGGATTGTCGAGAACAGGGGCTTCGATCGTCATGGCGGATGTCATTTCGCCTCTCGTTCAACTGGCGTGATCATAACGGCTTGTATCGTCCTCCCAGCCCCATCCTAGTGCATTGCAGCATGGGTTCAATCGATTTAGTCAACCGACCCGTCGGCCCGCCTGCGGCAATAGGGACCTGTCGTAGGGATCAAGCCGCCAGCGCGTCCTCCGGCGGCTTCTTGGCGCCGGTCATCAGCGCCACCGCATCCGACATGGAAATCTGCTTAGGATCGACGACGCAGAGACGCCTTCCAAGCCGGTGGATGTGGATGCGGTCCGCCACCTCGAAGACATGCGGCATGTTGTGCGAGATCAAAACGATCGGCAGGCCGCGTTTCTTGACGTCCAGGATCAGCTCCAGCACGCGGCGGCTTTCCTTCACGCCAAGGGCGGCCGTCGGCTCGTCCATGATCACCACTTTCGAGCCGAAGGCGGCAGCACGCGCCACTGCCACGCCCTGGCGCTGGCCGCCCGAAAGCGTTTCCACCGCCTGGCTGATGTTCTGGATGGTCATCAGGCCGAGCTCCGTAAGCTTGTCGCGAGCACGCTTCTCCATCGCCGGACGGTCGAGCATGCGCAACCAGCTGCCGAGCGGGCCGGGCTTGCGGATCTCGCGGCCGAGAAACATGTTGTCGGCGATCGACAGCGCCGGCGACAGAGCGAGGTTCTGGTAGACGGTTTCAATCCCGGCTTCCCGGGCCTCCATCGGCGACTTGAAGGCAACGGGCTTGCCCTCAAGCCGGATTTCGCCTTCGTCGGGCACCGCTGCGCCGGAGATCGCCTTGATCAGTGATGATTTGCCTGCGCCGTTGTCGCCGATGACGGCGAGGATTTCGCCCGGATAGAGGTCGAAATCGGCATTGTCGAGGGCGGTAACGCGGCCATAGCGCTTGATCAGACCGCGCGCTGTGAGAATGGGCTCCTGGGTCATGACTATGCCGAAACCTTTCTGATCCATTGATCGATCGCCACGGCGCCGATGATGAGCACGCCGGTGAGCAGCACCTTCCATTGCGGATCGGCGCCCAGCATGTTGAGGCCCATCGAGACGACGCCGACAATCATGGCGCCGAACAGCGTGCCGAGGATCGAGCCGCGCCCGCCAAAGAGCGAGATGCCGCCGATCACCGTCGCGGTGATGGCCTGCAGATTGTAGTCGGTGACAGCGGCGGACGGCGAGATCGAGCCGTTGCGGCCGATCGAGACCCAAGCCGCGAAAGCGGCAATCAGCCCGGCAAGGGCATAGACCGTCATCAGCACTTTCTTGGTCTGGATGCCCGACAGTTTCGCAGCCTCCTGATCGTCGCCGACGGCATAGACATGGCGGCCCCATGCGGTGTGGTTGAGCACGTACCACAGCAGGATCACCAGCAGGACCATGGCAATGACGCCAAGCGTCAGCACGGCAGAGCCGACCCTGAAGCTCACCGCGAACAGATGCAGCAGCGGCGCCTGCACGTCGACGTCGGTGTCTCGGATCGTCTCATTGGCCGAATAGATGAAATTCGTGGCCATGACGATGTTCCAGGTGCCGAGCGTGACGATGAAGGGCGGCAGCTTCATGTAGGCGACCAGGAGGCCGTTGAGCAGTCCGCAGGCGCCGCCGGCGGCAAGCCCAATCGCCACGGCGAGAATGGCCGGCATCCCATAGGTCACCGCGCAATTGCCCATGATCACCGCCGAAATCACCATGATGACGCCGATCGAGAGATCGATGCCCGCGGTCAGGATGACCAATGTCTGCGCGGCACCGAGAATGCCGACGATGGCGATCTGCTGCAGGATCAGCGTCAGCGTATAGGACGAAAAGAAACGTCCGCCGATGGCGATGCCGAAGATGATGACCGACAGAACCAGCACGATCAGCGGCACCGCCGCCGGCGTGGAATGCAGGAAGTGCTGGGCGCGCTTGACGGCCGACTTGTGTTCGTCGAAGGCGGCGACGCTGGTGTCGCTTCCCGTAAGTACTTTTTCGAATTCCTGTATCTGAGACATATGTCCTCCCGTTTGCATACGGCCTCTCATTGCCGCACGCGCCGTCGACGCCTATTCCGGTCTTGTCGCCAGGATTGTCGCGCTTTGACGAAAGCGCATCGTCCACCCGATGCGGCCGGGGATCAAGCCCCCAGCCGCACGGTTCGTGGACCTCTCAGAGCATCAGCCCCAGCACTTGGCCAGGCCTTCCTTGGTGTCGATCGACTTGACGCCATTGGCTGGCTTGTCGGTGACAAGGTTGACGCCGGTGTCGAAGAAGTTCTTGCCTTCGGTCGGCTTTGGCTTGGTGCCGTCCTTGGCGAAGGCGGCGATCGCCTCGATGCCGAGCGCCGCCATCTGCAGCGGATACTGCTGCGAGGTGGCACCGATGACGCCTTCGGTGACCGACTTCACGCCCGGGCAGCCGCCGTCGACCGAGACGATCAGCACCTGCTTCTCGAGGCCGACGGCCTTGAGCGCCTGATAGGCGCCCACAGCGGCCGGCTCGTTGATGGTGTGGATGACGTTGATGGTGTTGTCCTTCTGCAGGAGGTTCTCCATCGCCTTGCGGCCGCCCTCTTCGTTGCCGTTCGTCACGTCATGGCCGACGATGCGCGGATCGGTTTCGTCCCCGATCTTGTTGGGGTCCTTCACATCGATGCCGTAGCCCATCATGAAGCCCTGGTCACGGAGCACGTCGACGGTCGGCTGCGAGGGGGTCAGGTCGAGGAAGCCGATCTTGGCATCCTTGGCCTTGTCGCCGAGCGTAGCGGCGGCCCAGGCGCCGATCAGCTTGCCGGCTTCGAGATTGTCCGTTGCGAAAGTGGCGTCGGCGGCGTCGATCGGATCGAGCGGCGTGTCGAGAGCGATCACCAGCAGGCCGGCGTCACGCGCCTTCTTCACCGTCGGCACGATGCCCTTGGTATCGGAGGCCGTGATCAGGATACCCTTGGCGCCGTCGGCAATGCAGCTTTCGATCGCCGCGACCTGGCTCTCGCTGTCGCCGTCGATCTTGCCGGCATAGGTCTTAAGGTCAACGCCGAGTTCCTTGGCCTTGGCGGTCGCACCCTCCTTCATCTTGACGAAGAAGGGGTTCGTGTCGGTCTTGGTAATCAGGCAGGCGCCGACGCCCGCGGCCGACGCGGACGAGGCGAATGCGAGCAGGCCCAGCCCGGCCGCCGCGAATACGGTGGATTTCAGCAGCGATTTCTTGGTCACGATTTCCTCCCAGTGAACCATTCCGGACGCCGGCCAACCCGGCGCCTCAAACGCATCCAACCATTTCTCCCAGCGTGGACGCCAGATCAAAAGACACCAGTCCGCAACGGCTGTCAATAAATAAATCACTCTTATTTATTATTGACACTCTTGCGCTGTTCACCCATTCTGAACGAAAAGCCCCGAGGGGAAACAGACGGGAGGAACAGGGTGGAGACCGGCATTGCGAGGCACGGTTCGCCCGAGGCTTTGGAAAGCCGGCTGCATCGCGGCACGAACCAGAGCGGCATGCGCGACCACAATGAGCGGCTCGTGCTGTCCTTGGTGCGCCAGCATGGCAGCCTGGCCAAATCCGACATCGCGCGCATGACAGGACTGTCGGCCCAGACGGTGTCGGTGATCATGCGCGAGCTCGAGGAAGACAAGTTGCTCCTGCGCCAGGCGCCGCTGCGCGGCAAGATCGGCCAGCCTTCGATCCCGATGGCGCTCAACCCGGAAGGCGCCTTCTTCATCGGCCTCAAGATCGGCCGCCGCTCGGCCGAGCTGGTGCTGATCGACTTCCTCGGCAATGTGCGCGCCATGCTGCAGCATTCCTACCGCTATCCTGCGCCGCGCGAGACCGTCGAGTTCGTCACCGCCGGCATCAAGACGATGCGCAGCGAGCTGACGCCGGCGCAGGACAAGCGCATTGCCGGGCTCGGCATCGCCATGCCATTCGAGCTATGGAACTGGGCCGACACGGCCGGCGCGCCGCGCGAGGTCATGGACGAATGGCGCCATCGCGACATCCGCGCCGACATCCAGGGGCAGTGCGACTTTCCGGTCTATCTGCAGAACGACGCGACATCGGCCTGCGGCGCCGAGCTCGTCTTCGGCCAGGCAGGCGCGGCGCGCGATTTCGTCTATTTCTATATCGGCGCGTTCGCCGGCGGCGGCATCGTGCTCAACGGCCGTCTTTACAGCGGACCGAAAGGGAACGCCGGCGCGCTGGGCTCGATGCCGGTGCCGGGGCCGGACGGGAAGCCGACGCAGCTCATCGACGTCGCCTCGATCGCCATGCTGGAGAAAGCGCTCTCGGCCAAAGGCATCGACGGCTCCTATCTGTGGACCTCGCCGCAGGAATGGGGCGATATCGGCGGCGAGCTCGACGACTGGATCGCCAGCGCCTCGCAGGCGCTTGCCTATGCCATTGTCGCGGCCTCGTCGGTCATCGATTTCGAAGCGGCGGTCATCGATGGCTGGATGCCGCTCGATGTGCGGCGCCGGCTGGTCGATGCCGTGACGGAAGCGATTGCCACCGTCGACGCCGAAGGGCTGAAGCTGCCCATCGTTCGCGAGGGGACGGTCGGCATCCACGCACGCGCCATGGGCGGCGCCAGCCTGCCGCTCTCCGAGCGCTTCCTGATCGGACCGAACACGTCCGGGGGCGCCTGACATGCTTATGGGCATCCCGTCACTGCTCGGGCCCCAGTTCCTGGCGACGCTCAGGGCAATGGGCCACGGCGACGAGATCGCGATCGTCGATGGCAATTATCCGGCCGAGGAACAGGCGCGGCGGCTGATCCGCGCGGACGGTCACCACGTCATAGCCGTCCTCGACGCCGTGCTCAGCGTGCTGCCGGTGGACGAGGCGGTGCCGGAGGCGTTGTTCCGTGCTTCGGTGAAGGGCGACCCGGCGCTGGCCGACCCCGTGCACCGCGAGATGGAAGCGGTTTGCGCCAGGCGTGCGCCGGGTCATAAGGTGGTTGCGCTGGCCGGGGCCGACTTCTATGCACGCGTCAAGGCCGCGCACGCCATTGTCGCGACCAGCGAACCCAGGCTCTTTGCCAACATCATCATCCGCAAGGGCGTGATCCATCCGCCGGAGACGAAGACGACATGATCCTTTGCTGTGGCGAAGCACTGATCGACATGCTGCCGCGTACCACGACGGAGGGCGAAGCGGCCTTCGCGCCCTATGTCGGCGGCGCGGTGTTCAACTCGGCGATCGCGCTTGGCCGGCTCGGCGCTCCGGCCGGCTTTTTCTCCGGCCTCTCCTCGGACCTGTTCGGCGGGCAGTTCCGCGAGGCGCTCGGCGCCAGCAAGGTGAGCTCCACCTATGCGCACACGTCCCCTCGCCCGACGACGCTCGCCTTCGTGCGGCTCACCAACGGCCAGGCGACCTACACCTTCTATGACGAGAATACCGCCGGGCGGATGCTGACCATCGAGGACTTGCCGAAGCTCGGCGCCGAGATCGAGGCGATGCTGTTCGGCGCCATCAGCCTGATCTCCGAGCCGGCTGGTTCGACCTATGAGGAGTTCATGCGGCGCGAGCACGGGAGCAGGGTGATGATGCTCGATCCCAACATCCGGCCGAACTTCATCCCGGATAAGGCCAAGCATCTGAGGCGTATCCGCGAGATGATGGCGATGGCCGACATCGTCAAACTCTCGGACGAGGACCTCAACTGGTTCGACGAGGCCGGCTCGCATGAGGACGTGGTTCGCAACTGGCTGGATCGCGGGCCCAAATTTATCGTCGTCACCCATGGCAGCGAAGGCGCGGTCGGCTACAGCAAGGACCATAAGGTCACGGTCTTGCCGCAGAAGGTGAAGGTGGTCGACACGGTCGGCGCCGGCGACACCTTCAACGCCGGCATCCTGGCCTCGCTGCATGAACAGGGCCTGCTCACCAAGGCAGCGATCGACAGCCTCTCCGAGGACGCCATCCGCAAGGCGCTGGAGCTCGGCGCCAAGGCGGCGGCGGTGACGGTGTCGCGGGCCGGCGCCAACCCGCCATGGCGGCACGAAATTGCCTGAGCCGGCGTGGGGACGGACGTGAACCCGCCCTTCACGGCCGATCACTTTATGTTTCCCATCAGTGGATCGACGCGACAAGAGGGGCCGGAAAACGCCACTCGAAGCTCGGATTTCCGGCTTTTTCACGCATTGCGCCGGCTAAATCTGTAACAGGCTGCGACACCTGAGCAATTTGCGCTGGCCGCCACAGGCTTTCTCAGCCGGTTCAAGTCTGTTACCAGCGGGCCGGTTTTTACAGGCATTTCGAGGGCGACATGCAGTTCATCGATCTTGGCGCGCAGCGCGAACGAATCCGCGACCGGCTGAAGGCCGCGATCGACAAGGTGGTCGAAGATGGCCGCTACATCCTCGGCCCCCAGGTCACCGAATTCGAAAACAAGCTCGCGGCCTATATCGGCGTCAAGCATGTGGTCGCCTGCGCCAACGGCACCGACGCGCTGCTCCTGCCGCTGTTTGCCGCCGGCATCGGCCCGGGCGATGCGGTGTTCGTGCCGAGCTTCACCTTCGCAGCCACCGCCGAGGTGGTAGCGCTCGCCAAGGCCGAGCCGGTCTTCGTCGACGTCGACCGCAACACCTACAATATCGATATCGCCAGCCTCGAGGCGGCGATCGAGATGATCAAGAAGGAAGGAAGGCTGAAGCCGAAGGCGATCATCCCGGTCGATCTGTTCGGCCTTGCCGCCGACTATGAGGCGATCATGGCGATCGCCAGGCGCGAGAACCTCCTGGTGATCGAGGACGCCGCGCAGTCGATGGGCGGTTCCGCCGACGGCACGACGATCGGCGGTTCCGCCGAGGCCAAGATGTGCGGCGCCTTCGGCCATGTCGGTTCGACCAGCTTCTATCCGGCCAAGCCGCTTGGCTGCTACGGCGACGGCGGCGCCATGTTCACCAATGATGCTGCGCTGGCCGACAAGCTCCGTTCCTTCGCCTTCCACGGCAAGGGCGAGACGCAATATGACAATGTCCGCGTCGGCATCAATTCGCGCCTCGACACGCTGCAGGCGGCGATCCTGATCGAAAAGCTCGCCATCCTCGAAGAGGAGATGGTGGCCAGGCAGGTGGTGGCGGACCGCTATGCCAAGGGCCTCGGCGACATCGTCAAGGCCTCGCGCAATCTCGGCTACGGCCGCTCGGCCTGGGCGCAGTATGCAATCGAGACCCCGAAGCGCGACGGGCTCAAGGCCCATCTCGGCGAGAAGGGGATTCCGTCGGTGATCTATTACGTGAAGCCGCTGCACGAACAGGTCGCGTATAAGCATTATCCGCGCACGCCGACCGGCCTTGCCGTCTCGGAAGAACTGCCGAAGCAGATCCTCTGCCTGCCGATGCACGCCTATTTGAGCGAGGCCGATCAGGACCGCATCATCGAGACGATCCGGAATTATATCGGCTCGAACTCGGCGCATGTCGCGGCGGCCTAATCTCCCTCAGTGTCGCTCAAGGCGACAGAGGGGTCTCCATCGCATAGGACTCACAGCAGCGGTTTCTTCACGCCAGATGGGCTACCGGCGCATATCGCGGGATGCGAATGTGGCGCTGTCGGAATCGGGGATGCTCGCGGATCAAGCGGGCCGATGTTCCTCATTGATTAGCAAGGCCAAGCCTGAATGTGGCCGCACTGCATCAGCCGCAGCGTACATGCTCTGCGGTGTTTCCTTGTTGGCCTGACCGACGCCTCGATCGCCGCCATATTCGCCAACGGGCTTGCCCCTCCGGCAATTTACATTCCGCCCTTGCCCTTTGCATACGATGCCACGGCGAAGTGATTGATGCCGGGAACAAATTAGCAGTTCGAAAGTTCGCGAGAACGGCGAACCGGGAGAAGGGGTGCCCGCTGCCGTCGCCGGTTCGTTGAAGGCCGACTTTCGTTCCAGGATGCCCTGCACATGAACATTGCCCAGATCGCACCCCTGACTGAGTCCGTGCCACCCAAGCTCTATGGCGGGACCGAGCGCATCGTTTCCTATTTGACGGAAGAGTTGGTTCGAAGGGGCCATGACGTGACGTTGTTCGCCAGCGGCGATTCACGTACTTCGGCCGAACTGGTGGCATGTTGCGACGTTGCACTGCGCCTGAATCCGAAAGCACAGAATCCCATTCCTTACCATGTCATGATGCTTGAAGAGGTTCGCAGACGGGCGAATGAATTCGACGTGCTGCATTTCCACGTCGACGTTCTCCATTTCCCGATAATTCGAGAGTTCGCGCAGCGAACCGTTACCACGCTTCATGGCCGACTCGACCTTCCGGACCTGGCGCAGCTTTACGCGATGTTCAACGACATTCCACTGGTCTCGATTTCGGACGACCAGCGCCGGCCCATGCCGCCGGTCAACTGGCTTGGAACGGTCTATCACGGCCTGCCGAACAATCTCCTGCCATTCCGGCCGAAAGCCGCTGGATACCTCGCGTTCCTCGGCCGCATCTCACCCGAAAAGGGACCGGAGGCCGCGATAGAAATCGCCACGCGCGCCGGAATGCCGCTGAAGATCGCAGCCAAAATCGACGCAGTGGACCAATCATTTTGGAGCGACAGGGTCGAACCCCAGGTGCTTCGGCATTCGAATGTCGAGTTCATCGGCGAAATTGATGAGCGTGCGAAGGCGGAATTTTTGGGCAATGCGACGGCGCTGCTGTTTCCGATCGATTGGCCGGAGCCGTTCGGCCTCGTGACGATCGAGGCGATGGCCTGCGGCACCCCGGTGGTTGCGTTCAACCGCGGAGCCGTTCCGGAGGTCATCGATCATGGCGTGTCCGGACTGATAGTGGAAAGCATTGACGAAGCCGTCGAAGCTGTGCGGCGGATAGGCAGTCTCGATCGCGCACGTGTGCGGAAAACTTTTGAAAGGCGATTCACGGTCGGGCGCATGTGCAGCGACTATTTGGGGATCTACCGCTTGCTGGCGCGCGACGAGCAATTTCCACTCGGCTCGCGAAACGGGTTCGCCGAAAACGCGGCTGAAATAGCCAGCACTTTTTAACAGCACCGCTTGAGACGAGTTGGCGGTTAGAATCGCCGGGTTCCCGCCGCATTCGATCGGACTCGAACAGCGGAAGCTTCGCCGAATATCCGCCAAGATTTCAATGACGCTCTCGGGATCATAGGCATCGCAGCATTGATGCGAGATACTGTTGATTAGGAGGTGGTCGGGCGCAGGCATATGGGATGAGCGCCAGCATCGACCGTCTGAACGGGAGGGATGAGATGAGCATCGAAGTCGAAGAACGCAAGCTTAATCCAGCGGTCGCTCTCCCCGCACTCGATGAATCGGCCCCGCGCGAGCCGCATAGGCAATTTGCGCTGAAGCATGAGGACTGCTTCGTCGTCGCGGACAGCTATGGCGACATACGCGGCAGCGGCGACGGGCTTTTCCGCGATGATACGCGAGTGCTGTCGCGTTTCCGGCTGTTCATAGGTGGCCGCATGCCGTCGCTGCTCGGAGCCTCGCTGTCGCAGGACAACATCCTATTCACCGCCAATCTCACAAATTTGGCTACCATCGGGCCCGACGGTAGTGAAACGCTGCCTGGGGTCGTGCACATCGAGCGGACCAGATTCATCTGGCATGACCGCATGTACGAGCGAGTCACTTTCACGAACTACTCCGCGCGTGAGGTGTTGCTGCCGGTCCGGTTCGACTTCGATGCCGATTTCCGTGACATGTTCGAGGTGCGCGGCACTACGCGCAGCCGGCGCGGTCGCGCACATGACGCCTTGGTCGGCGAGTCAGGCGTGACATTTTGCTACGAGGGCCTCGATAATGTGGCGCGCCAATCCGTCATCGCGTTTTCGATGAGGCCCGACCAGATCCATCCCCATCATGCAGAGTTTCTCATTCTGGTGGGGAGGCACGACAAAAAGGCGCTGTATCTGGAAGTCGGTCAGAACGAAGAAATCCCGTCCAGTGATCGGTTCCGCGCCGCCGCGGCGCGAGCGCGATTTGCAATGCGCTCAAAGCGTCGACAGGGCGCCACTGTTTTCAGCTCCGGCCGCGTGTTCAATGACTGGCTCACGCGCACACGTGCCGACATCGCCCTGCTGACCACCGATCTGGAGACCGGGCCATATCCGTACGCCGGTATTCCCTGGTTTTCGACTGCCTTCGGCCGCGACGGCGTCATTTCCGCCTTGCAAATGCTGTGGCTCAACCCCGAGCTCGCCCGCGGCGTGCTGGCGTTCCTTGGCCGCTATCAATCGACGGAGACCTCTGTGTTCGACGATGCCGAGCCCGGCAAGATCATGCATGAAACGCGCAAAGGGGAAATGGCTATACTGCGCGAGCTGCCGTTCGGCCGCTATTATGGCGGCGTCGACACCACTCCGCTCTATGTCTACCTGGCTTGGTCCTACGCCGATCGTACGGGCGATGACGAGTTCGTCGATCGCATGTGGGATTCGCTGTGCGCAGCAATCGCGTGGATGGAGGAAGTCGGTGCCCGCAACAGCGACGGTTTCGTGACCTATAATAGGGCGGCGGACACGGGTCTCTTCAACCAGGGCTGGAAGGACAGCGCCGACGCTATCTTCCATGCCGACGGCAAAATACCTCGCGGTCCGATCGCACTGGTCGAGGTGCAAGGCTACGTCTTCGCAGCCTATCAAGGCATGGCCGCCTTGGCAGCCAAACGCGGAGACGCCGCAAAGGCGGCGCACTGGAGCGCCATGGCAGAAAAAATACGCAGCGCAGTGGAGGCCCGGTTCTGGATGCCGGACCGCAATTTCTACGCTTTGGCAATCGATGGAGAAGGCAGGCAATGCGCGGTGCGCGCCTCCAACGCGGGTCACCTGCTCTATGTAGGGCTGCCCTCGGCAGAACGGGCGAAATCAATTGCCGAGCAGTTGCTGTCGGGGCATCTGCACAGCGGTTGGGGCGTTCGCACCTTGGCCGACGATGAGATTCCGTTCAATCCGATGTCCTATCATAACGGCTCGATCTGGCCGCATGACACGGCGATCTGTGCCGCCGGGCTAGCCCGCTACCAGGAGCGCACCAGCGTCGTGAAGCTTATGAGCAGCATGTTCGAGGCGGCGGTCCGGTTCAATATGCGGCTTCCGGAGCTATTCTGCGGCTTTACGCGGGCGATCGGGGATGCGCCGATCGCCTATCCCGTCGCCTGTCTGCCGCAGGCATGGTCGGCCGGTTCCGCGTTCATGATGCTGCAGGCCTGCCTGGGGATCCGCATCGATGGTTGGAAGCGCGAGATCAATGTCGAACGCCCACGGTTGCCGATAGGCATCGACAACATCGTCATCCGGCACTTAACCGTGGGCGAGGCGAAGGTCGACCTCAATTTCCAGCGCGTCGGCGACCGGGTCGTCTGCTATCTCGGCGAGCGGCACGAGGGCCTAGTGCCGCTAGTCGTTCGCTCTTAGCAACCGGGACAGCAGGGCCTGCTATCGATGCTCACTGTAGCATCCAGGTGCTGCTGGTGATGTCTCGCAGGCTCCTCTTGAACTGAAAAGAGCTGCTTCCAATCTTTCTCTTGTCCCCAGCCGGGCGTGCAGGTGTTCGAATATTAGCGGTGCATCTGCGGACATGACCAACGGGGTCAGTTGTTGAAGGGAGGTCACTATGGAAAGTGATGCTTTCAAGCAGTCAGTTTTCGTAGGGGAGAATGGCTACATCCAAAAGATCGACTGCGTGATGGATGCCATTGAGTTTTTGGAAGAATGGCCTGTGGAGAGACGCGGCCTGCTTCACGCGGCGGCCTGCGAGGCGTGCTACTCGGCCTATGACGGTCGGAAACCAGTCGAGGCCGCGCACAAGGCCTTTACGACTTGGGCCCGCAAGGTTGGCGTCATCGAGGACGTGCCCACAGCACCGCCGTGGATGACTGGGCCAAAGATCAGCAACGCAGACCTCTTGTGAGGTTGCGAAAGGCCTCCTCGTCAGGCGCAGCTTGCGATGAATCGCGCCGGAGCGAAACGCAAACGTCGGCGCCGATCCCCTTCTGACCTGCCGGCCATCCTCCTCGAGTGGCGAGGTTACGCGCCCTTCCCCCGCGCAATGAAATGCGGATTGGCGAAGTCGCCGTCGCTGGCCTGGTTGCGCTTGCCGTAGACGAGCGGCTGGCCGTCCAGCGTGCGCGTCATGCCGCCGGCGGCGCGCAGCACCGCGTCTCCTGCCGCCGTGTCCCATTCCATGGTGCGGCCGAAGCGCGGATAGACGTCGGCTTCCGCCGCCGCGAGCAGGCAGAATTTCAGCGATGAGCCGATCGAGACGATCTCCGCGGCGCCGAGATCGCGGATGAATTCCTCGGTTTCCGGCGTGTTGTGCGAGCGGCTGGCCACGACCGCGAGCGGCGTGCCGCCTTCTCGCACATGGATCGGGCGGCGTTCAGTGATGCGATAATCCGCATCGACCTCCAGCGCCTCGGCCTTGCCCGGCCGTCCGCTGAAGAAGCGCCCGGTGCACGGCGCGAAAACGACGCCGACTTCCGGCACGCCGTGCCGGATCAGGGCGATATTGACGGTGAAGTCCGTGCGGCGGTTGACGAATTCCTTGGTGCCGTCGAGCGGGTCGATCAGGAAGAAGGCGCCGTCGAGATCGGGCGTCGCGATGCCCGCCGCAACCTCCTCCTCGGCCACGCATGGGATGTCGGGATAGGCGGCGCGCAGGCCGGCCAGGATGATCTTCTCGCTTTCGCGGTCGGCTTCCGTCACCGGCGAAGAGTCCGCCTTGCCGTCGACGGCACAGCCCTCGTGGAAGACGCGCATCACCTCGCGCCCCGCTTCCAGCGCCAGGCGCTCGAAGACGCCCAGCATCGCCTCGTCGTCAGATACCGCCGCCATTGCCATACTGTTCCTCGGCGATGTCGCGCTCGGTCAGCCAGTGCTCCAGGGCTTCCGCCATTTCTTGCGGGCTCCTGCCGAGGGTCTTCAAGTGAATTTCCGGATTCTGCGGCGCTTCATAAGGAGAATCCACGCCGGTGAAGTTCTTGATCTCGCCGCTCAGAGCGCGCGCGTAAAGGCCCTTCGGATCGCGGCGTGCGCATTCCTCGAACGGCGTATCGACGAAGACCTCGACGAACTCGCCTTCGGCCATCAGCTCGCGCGCCATGCGCCGTTCGGCGCTGAAGGGCGATATGAAGGAGACAATGACGATCAGGCCGGCATCGGCCATCAGCTTGGCCACCTCGGCGACACGGCGGATGTTCTCCACGCGGTCGGCGTCAGTGAAGCCGAGATCGCGGTTGAGGCCGTGGCGGACATTGTCGCCGTCGAGGATATAGGTGTGGCGCCCGGACGCGAACAGCTTCTTCTCGAACAAATTGGCGATGGTCGACTTGCCTGAACCGGACAGCCCGGTGAACCAGAACACGGCCGGGCGCTGATTCTTCAGGTCGGAGCGGCCGCGCTTGCCGACATCGAGCGACTGCCAATGGATGTTTTCGGCACGGCGCAGCGTATGCAGGATCATGCCGGCGCCGACGGTGGCGTTGGTGACGCGGTCGATCAGGATGAAGGCGCCGGTGGTGCGGTTCTCGGCGAAGGGATCGAAAGCGATCGGCGCGCGGGTAGAGAGGTTGCAGACGCCGACCTCGTTGATGTCGAGCGACTTCGCCGCCTCATGCGCGAAATCGTTGACGTTGACGCGGTATTTCAGGTCGGTGACAGTCGCGCTCACCTGGTCGGTTTCGGTTCGCAGGATGTAGGAGCGGCCGGGTAGCAGCGCCTGCTCGTCGAACCAGACGATGTTGGCGGCGAACTGGTCGGCGACCTGCGGACGCGCTGCCGGCGAAACCAGCAGGTTGCCGCGCGACACCTCGACCTCGTCCTCAAGGACGAGCGTGATCGCCTGGCCGGCGACCGCCTGCTCGAGGTCGCCGCCCTGCGCGACGATGCGCTTGACCCGGGACGCCTTGCCGGATTTCGCGACGACGACTTCGTCGCCTTGCGAAACGGTGCCCGAGGCGACGGTGCCGGCAAAGCCGCGGAAATCCAGGTTCGGGCGGTTCACATACTGGACGGGGAAGCGGAACGGCAGCTCGACGGCGGCCTCGTCGACCGATACGGTCTCGAGATGCTCGATCAGCGACGGCCCCGAATACCAGGGCGTGCGCTCCGAGCGGCTGGTGACGTTGTCGCCGAAGCGCGCCGACATCGGGATCGGCGCGACGCTCACGAAGCCCAGCTCTCGCGCGAACTCGCCATAGTCGGCGACGATCCGGTCGAACACGGTCTTGTCGAAGCCGACGAGGTCGATCTTGTTGACCGCAAGCACGATGTGCCGGATGCCGAGCAGCGAGGCGATGATCGAATGACGCCTGGTCTGGCGCAGCACGCCCTGGCGCGCGTCGATCAGCACGATGGCGAGATCGGCTGTCGAGGCGCCCGTCGCCATATTGCGCGTGTACTGCTCGTGGCCGGGCGTGTCGGCGACGATGAACTTGCGCTTCGGCGTGGCAAAGAAGCGGTAGGCGACGTCGATGGTGATGCCCTGCTCGCGCTCCGCCTCCAGCCCGTCGACCAGCAGCGCGAAGTCGATGTCGTCGCCGGTGGTGCCGTGCTTGCGCGAATCCTTTTCGAGCGCCGCAAGCTGATCCTCGAAGATCTGCTTGGTGTCGGAGAGCAACCGGCCGATCAGCGTCGACTTGCCGTCGTCGACCGAGCCGCAGGTGAGGAAGCGCAGCAGCGACTTCTTCTCCTGCGCGGCCATGTAGTCGCGGATCGAATCGGTGGGGGCGAGGCTCTTGGCCATGATGTGGCGCATTGTCAGAAATAACCCTCGCGCTTCTTCTTTTCCATCGAGCCGGCCTCGTCGCGATCGATGAGGCGGCCCTGGCGCTCGGAGGTGCGTGCGGTCAGCATCTCCGCGACGATGGCCTCAAGCGTGGCGGCGTCGGACTCGATCGCGCCGGTCAGCGGGTAGCAGCCGAGCGTACGGAAACGCACGAGACGGTTCTCGACCGTCTCGCCAGCGCGCAGCCGCATGCGGTCATCGTCCTTCATGATCAACATGCCGTCGCGCTCGACCACCGGCCGCTCCTTGGCGAAATAGAGCGGCACGATCGGGATGTTCTCCTGCAGGATATACTGCCAGATGTCGAGCTCGGTCCAGTTGGACAGCGGAAAGACGCGGATCGATTCGCCCGGCGCGATGCGGGTGTTGAAGATCTTCCACATTTCCGGCCGCTGGTTCTTCGGGTCCCAGGCATGCTGGGCGTTGCGGAAGGAAAAGATGCGCTCCTTGGCGCGCGACTTCTCCTCGTCGCGGCGGGCACCGCCGAACGCCGCGTCGAAGCCGTATTTGTCGAGGGCCTGGCGCAGCGCCACCGTCTTCATCACATGGGTGTGGGTGTTGGAGCCGTGGTCGAAGGGATTGATGCCCTCGCGCACACCATCCTCGTTGACATGGACCAAAAGGTCGAAGCCGAGTTTCTGCGCCATCTGATCGCGAAAGGCGATCATCTCGCGGAATTTCCAGGTGGTGTCGACATGCAGGAACGGGAAAGGCGGCTTGGCCGGATAAAAGGCCTTCATCGCCAGATGCATCAGCACGGAAGAATCCTTGCCGACCGAATAGAGCATCACCGGCTTGGAGAAAGACGCCGCGACCTCGCGGAAGATGTGAATGGATTCGGCCTCGAGCCGCTGCAGATGCGTGAGCGCGATATTCATGGAGCGTCGAGCGTTCTCTCGTGCCGTCGGGCGGAAATCTTGCACCGCGGGGGCAATCCCATGCCGCTCGGGTGCAAGCTTCACTTCGGACAAACTGTTTCGTGCGTGCGTTCTAACAGATCGGCGCCGCCAATAACAATGCAGGACCCGCGCGGCGCGAGCTGATTAGAGAACGAATTTTCCAAGCATGGCCGGCAAAGCGGAAAATCCTGCCAGGGCATCAAAAGGCGGACGCGAGGAAAGACCGTGCCGTCCGGGGAATTCCGAGGCCGTTCGATCCTGGCCGGATCGGGGGATTTCTGTCGCAACATTGTCGACTGCTCTATCGCAGGGCGGCGCCAGCCGCTATACGGGCTTGGGGAACGGCAGGGGCGGCAAACGGAGATCGGCGAGGCGGCCTTTGGCCGGCTCCATGGAGATCCGGGCGCAACCTGGTAAATTGCGAAGCAAAGCATTGAATCCGTTTACAAAGCTCCGGCGCCGCCTCACGCCCGCACAGATCAATTTCTATTTCTCGATCGTCTGCTTTTTTTCGCCGCCGGTGCTTGGATCGCTGGTCAGCATAGCTTTCAATGCCGGTGGCGTGTGGTCCGTGATGCTTCTGGCGACGAAACGCCGGCGCTTCAACATCGACCAGCCGATGCTCGCGCCAACGGTGGCGATCTATGCCTATTGCGCGGCCATGGTTCTCGCTTCGATCGTCAACGGCACGCTGGCTGCCGATTTGCGGTTTTTCCTGCCGCTGATCACCTTCCTGCTTTTCCCCATCTCCTATTCGACCTGGAGCATCACCGAGAAGGCCACGCTGGCACGCATTGCCATTCTGGCGAGCACCGCGGCCTGCTTCGGCGCGCTGGCGATCGCCCTATTCCAGTATCACTGGCTCGGCGTGAGGGCCGAGGGCGGCGCCGGAAACCCGATCGTCTTCGCAACCGTTACCTGCCTTGCCGCCATGACATGCCTCGCCGGCGCCCTGTCGGGCATCGAGAAACGCTGGAAGCTGCTGGTCCTGGCGGCGATCGCCGGAGCCATGGCGATCGTCTATTCGGGATCACGCATGATCTGGGCGGCCGTGCCGATTGCCGGCATCGTCCTGCTTGTCATCAACCGCCGCCGGTTCACCGGCGCCAGCGTGGCGCGCTTCGTGGCGATCGGCGTGGTGGTTGCCCTTGTGATCGCCGCCATCGGCTCTCGCGTCGTGCTGGATCGAACCGACTTCCTGGTCAGCGACTGGGATGCGCTGAATGCCAATGGCGACCATTCGACGGCGCTCGGCCTGCGCGTGGCGATGTGGGAAATCGGCTTTGCCGCGGTTCGCGAGATGCCGATTTTCGGCCATGGCATCACGGCCAGCCGCGCGCTGATGAAGCAGGGTTTTCAAGAGCAGTTCGGTCTAAGCGCGGGTTTCAGCCATTTTCACAACGGCTTCCTGACGGCGATGGTCGAGGCCGGCCTACTGGGAGCGCTGGCCCTGGCGTCGATCTTCATCGTTGCCGCCTGGAACGCCGCAAGGACGCTGCGCCGCAGCGCCGATCCGGTGGAGCGGTTCGGCGCGACGATGATCCTTGTCGCGGTCATCACCTATCTCACCGGCGGAATGACCGGCATCCTCGTCGGCCACGATATCCTCGACGCGACGCTGATGGTATTCCTGATTGCGGGAACCTACCTTGCGTCCGGGCGGACGGTGGCGCCAACCGGCAAAGACGCGCCTGCCATGGCGCCGAGTGTCAGCCCGCAACCATGAAGGTCCTGGTCACCGGCGCGACAGGCCTCATTGGGCGCCGGGTCTTCAGCCGGTTGCGCGAAGCCGGATTCGACATACGGATCGCTTCGCGCCTGCCGCAGCGGCTGGCGGGAGCGGACGATGCCGTCGCGCTACCCGGCGCCGATGCGCCGCAGGAAGCCTTCCTGGCGCTGATGCGCGACGTGACGCATGTCGTCCACTGCGCGGCGCTCAACAATGATCGCAGCGCCGGCGCGGCCGACTTCCGAACCGTCAACGCGATGCTGACCGGACGGCTCGCCCAGGCAGCCGCCACGCGCACCGACGGGCGCTTCATCTATCTCTCTTCGATCCGCGCCGTGATGGGTGCCGGTTTCAGCGGCACCATCGACGAGGCGACGCCCCCCGCCCCGCAATGCGCCTACGGGCACTCCAAGCGCGAAGGCGAGATCAAGATGCTGGAGGCTTTTGCAACGGCCGGACGCGACGGCGCGACGGCGCTGCGGCTGCCGCCGGTCTACGGCGAAGGCATAAAGGGAAACCTGCGCTGGCTGATGCGGTTGGCGGCCACCGGCCTGCCGTTGCCGACAGCCGCTCTGACGGCGGTTCGCTCGCTCGTCTCGCATGATGCCGTGGCCGGCGCCGTGAGGCATCTTTTGACCCGTCCCGTGCCGCCGCGCCCGACCTATGTGCTCGGCGACGCTACGCCGGTTGCAATGTCCGAAATCGTCGCCGCGTTCCGGCGCGGATACGGCCGGCCTGCCCGGCTTCTTCCCATGCCGGCCTGGCCTTTCCGGGTGCTGGCCACGCTCACCGGCAGACAGGCCGCGTGGCAGGCTCTGGTGGCGACGCAGGTCTGCGATTCGTCGTTGCTGGCCTCGGAAGGCTGGGAACGGGAAACCGATACGCTCGGCCGGCTTGAGGAACTGGCGCGACAAGGGGGCCGTTCGCCGGTACCGTGAGCGGCCAAACGCTCTACGCGCGGAAGACTGTGCCCAGCAATATCTTGAGGTCCAGGCTCGTCGAGGCGGCCTTGATGTAGGCCGCATCGGTCTCAGCGCAAAGTTTTGGATCGGACATGTCGATGCCCTCGATCTGCGCCAGTCCTGTGATGCCTGGAAGTGCGGTGAGCACGCCCAGTTCCTTGCGCCGTTCGATCAGTTCCGTCTGCGTCGGCAGGCATGGACGAGGGCCGACAAGGCTCATCTCGCCCTTGAGCACGTTCCAGAGCTGCGGCAGTTCGTCGACCTTGGTTGCGCGCAGCACCTTGCCGACGACGGTGACCGAACCGGCCGGCGCCTCGTGCGTGGGCAAGGAAGGCGTTGCGAGATACATGGTGCGCAGCTTGCGGCAGGCAAAGAGGGCTCCTCCCCGGCCTACGCGGATCTGCGAGAAGATGGCGGGGCCCGCCGACGTGGCCCGGATCGCCAGCATCGCGACAAGCAGGACGGGCGACGTCAGCGCCAGCATCGGAACGGCGACCGCAAGGTCGAGCACACGCTTCGCCGTCATGGCTCAGATCCGGCGCCAGAGGAAAGCGATGTAGAGCCCAAGCGTGCCCATGAATGTCTGCCGGTAGACGCCGCTTTTGCCGAGCAGGCTGAAACGCCTGAAGACATTACCCTTGCGCGCCCTGATGAATAGGCGAAGGCATAGTGCAGCATCGCGTGCGATGAGGTCGCGGTTGACGGCGAGGCCGCGCAGGTTGGTGTCGGTCCAGGTGGCGAACTGGCCTTTGAACAGACGTGCCAGCCTTGAAAGCCTTGCCCTCCACGAGACATTGGCACCGACAAGATTTGCCGCGTGCTGGCGATACCTGACCAGCGGCCGCGGCTCGTAGCGGACCTTGCCGCCGGCGGCGGTGACGATGAGATAGGCCCACCAGTCATGGCTGACGAATTCGGCTCTGGCCGATGCTTTCGCCAGAAGGTCGCGCGCCTTGCGGTTGAAGAGCATCGTGTTGCCGCCGGCGATGCTTTGCACCAGCGCATTGCGGAAGGACGGCGGACGCCGGAAGAGCGGCGAGCAGCCGGCCGGAACGCCGGTCTGCGAAATGGTCGCGGTGCGCGAGCAGAACAGGAGCGGCGTTTCCATGTCCTGTCCCTCCATCCAGCGGATGGCGCTCTCCAGCCGATCCTCCTCCCAGACATCGTCCTGGTCGCAAAAGGCGTAGTAGTCGGCATCGATGCGCGGATCGATGATCATCGAGCGGAAATTGGCGGCGAAGCCCTTTCGCGGACCATCCACCAGTGTGAGAGAGCCCTTGTTCCAACGGGACCGCCACGTCTCGACGATTGCGGTCGTGGCGTCCGACGAACCGTCGTCGGAGATACAGAGATCGACGAGCGGCCAGGACTGCGCCAGCAAGGATTCCAATTGTTCGCCGATATAGGCCGCGCCATCCTTCGTGCCCATGAGAACGGCGACGCGCTGATCTTTTCTGGTCACGGCGGTGGAATCGCTTGCCCGCAGGGTGTTTGAACAGGTTTCAATAGCCAGTTGCTGGCACGCGGCACAGGTGTAAAGCATGTCTTTATCCGAAACCGGTTCCCGCTTTCGGGAGACATGCTCTAACCGACCTGTCCGGCGGCTTTCGGCGCTGCCTCTTCGCGCAGGCCGCCAATGTCTTCTTCCGCCCTGTAGAACCCGGCCAGGATGGCAAGCGCCGCGGCCTTGTCGCGATCGTGCGTGGCGGCAACCAGCGCCGGCAGGGCCGCCTCGATCTTCGGCCATTCGACGACGCCTGTCCTGAGGCCGAAGATCTTGGCGGTGTCGAGCTCGACCACCTCCTCGTTCTCGGCGTGCAGCGTCTCGTGCAGCTTCTCGCCGGGCCTGATGCCGGTGAAGCGGATCGGAATATCGGTGTAGGGGCTTTTGCCGGCCATGCGGATCATGGTTTCGGCGACTTCGAGGATCGGCACGGGCTTGCCCATGTCGAGCATGTAGATGGCGTAGTCATCCGCGCCCCGACGCTGCTCGGCATCGGCGGCCGACATGATGACGAGATCGACGGCCTCGGCCATGGTCATGAAATAGCGGGTCATGCGCCGGTCGGTGATGGTGACCGGCCCGCCGGCCTCGATCTGCGCCTGGAAGATGGTCGCCACCGAGCCGTTGGAGCCGAAGACGTTGCCGAAGCGCACGGCGATGAATTTCGTGCTCGAACGACGCAGATCGGGAGCGCCGGCATGGCCGTTCGCCGCGCCGGCACGCGGCGGCGGCGACGCCGCCTCGGCCTCATGCAGCGAGGAGACGATCTGCTCGGCCGCCCGCTTGGTGACGCCCAGCACCGAAGTCGGATCAACGGCCTTGTCGCTGGAAATCAGCAGGAACTGCGGCACCCCGCATTCGGCGGCGATCTCGGCGCAGGCGAGCGTGCCGAAGACATTGGTCGCGATCGCCGCTTCCCAGTTCTCCTCGAGCAACGGCACGTGCTTCAGGGCCGCGGCATGAAAGATGATCGCGGGTTTGAACTCGTTGACGAGGCGCGTCATGTGAGGCCGGTCGGTGACGTCGACGATGCGGCTGGTCAGCCGGTCGCGGTCGGCGTCGTCGGTCTGCTGATCGAGCTGGAAAATGCCGAACTCGGAATTATCGGCCACCAGCACCGCCTCGGCGCCCAGTTCCAGCGCGCGCTTGACGAGCACACGGCCGATGGAGCCGGCGCCGCCCGTGACCATCACCCGCTTGCCGCCAACGAAGGCGCCGATGCGCGTGGTGTCGGTGGCGACCGCGGAGCGGCGCATGATGGTTTCCATCTCGACATCATCGAGAACCAGCTTGCCGCCCTGCCCCAGTTCCGACAGGCCGGAAAACTGGACGACGGCGATGCCGCTGTGGCGGGCGACGCGCACCAGCTCGGCATAGTCCTCGATCTCGCGCTCTACCCCCTGGCCGAAGATCAGAAGGTCGAGGCTTTGCGTCCCCTTGACATAGTCTTCCAGCACCTCGACCAGGCGCGGCCTGAGCGCCACGACCGGAACGCCCCGGATCCGCGTGCCGAGCGGCGCGTCGCTCTCGGTGGCCATGATGCCGGCGATGGCGTATTCGGCAGGCTGGGCCGTGCGGGTAAAGCGGACGATCACGTCCGCCTCGCTCAGCCGGCCGATGAACAGCGCCTGCTTGGTCGGGGCATCGCTGGCGGCGCGGCGCAAGATGCGCCAGCTCGCGCCGTCACGCAAGAAGCGATAATAGAGCCTGGGCGCCGAGATGATGGTGAAGGAGACCAGGAAGAAGACGATGAACTGGCGCTCGTTGAGGCCGGCGACCGGCTGGAAAAAGAAGCGGAAGGCAAGCGAGGCCAGATAGAGCACCACCGTCAGGCTGCCGCAGCCCTTAAGGATGTTGAAGAAATCGGGCGTGGAGGCAAAGCGCCAGACGGTGTTGTAAAGGCCGCTGGATCGGAACAGCAGATGGGCGATGAGCACGATGAGCGCCCAGCAGGCCAGCCCGCCGGCGGATAGCGCGTCGAACGACAGCCGCGACTGCGACAGGACGAGGCTGAGAGCAACCGCGACCAAGACCATGACGAGGTCCTGGACCATGATGATGGCGCGCCGCATCCTCGGTCGGAGTTCCGATACGGCTTCTACGTATGCGGTCATTGGGCAGTACTGACTCCAGGCGCGGGGATACTATCAGAACGGCCGCGGACAAAACATCGTCCACCGCCACTTCAGATTGCAATTCCCCGACCCCGTCGCCCGGTTACCGCCTTAGCGCGGAGAGGGCGGGAGGGCTAGAGGTTTTTTGGGCAATATTCGATTGTGCGAATGATTTGACTTGAAGCCGGAATAACTCAGGCTGGATTGCCAGTCGTTCAGAGAAACTGTCAGGCGCCTAACAGGGGGAGCTAATAAATGTCACGATGTGACGATCCGGCTTCACTAAGCCGCAGCACGCTGCCATAAGCTTGTCGCAATGGCCATGAAAGAGGTGCACGGCGGACGTGAGGGGCGAGGGACAAATCACCAGAACAATAGCTGTGGCACCACAACGATGATTTCGGCACTGAACGGCGCTTTCGACGACATATTCAGAGCCATGAAGCTGCGAAGGGTATGGATCGCCCTGGCCCATGAAGATATCGGAGACCAGCATCGGCGCACCACGCTCGGGCCGCTCTGGTTGCTGGTGAACTATCTCGCTTTCGCGGGAACATTCGTTTTCGTATTCCAGCCGGCTGGCAAAGATGCGGCAGGTTACGCTGCTTACGTTGCCATCGGCCTTATGGTATGGTTTTACCTCATGGAGGTCATCTCCCTGAGCGTGCCGCTTTTTAAGCGCGAAGAGAGCTTCATCGAAGGCACGACGCTGCCATTGTTCGTCTATGTGATGCGGCTGACGATACAGTCGGCGATACGGGCCGGCTATGCAGTTGTCGGATGTGTCATCATCCTGCTGATTAGCGGGCCGTCGCTGACGCCTGCGTGGCTGTGGTCGCTTGCGGGACTGCTGTTGATCCTGCTGACTACACCAGCCCTCATCACGGTCTTTGCGTTTACCGGCGCATTCTTCCCGGACAGCGAATTCATCGTCGGCAATCTGATGCGCGTTGGAATGTTCTTTACACCTGTCTTCTGGGTTTATAACGGGCAAGACGCCATACAGACATATGCATATCTCTGGAATCCTTTCACTTACTTCCTGGACGTTGCGCGTACTCCGATCCTCATCGGCGAGTTTCCGAGCAACGCCTTCGCCGTCACCGGCATCACCGCCTTGGTCATGTGGGCGATCGCGTTGCTGCTGCTTGGCAAATATCGCCGCCAAGTCGTCTTTTTGATTTGAGTTTGTGATGGTTTCCATAAAGTTGGACAATGTCAGCCTGGTCTACAAGCTGCACGAAAAACTAACGCTTTCGGCGCCGGATCGGCGTTTGGGCCCGACAGGCGGCAGAATTGAAGGTTCTGGCCGAAAGCAGTTCGTTCAGGCGCTCGATGGCGTCGGTTTCGAACTGAAGGCAGGCGACCGGCTCGGCCTTGTCGGACCGAACGGAGCAGGGAAGACAACACTGCTGAAGGTCCTCTACGGCATCTACGAGCCTTCCGGAGGAAACATCACGATCGAAGGTAGGGTCGATGCCCTTTTCAACATCAACATCGGATTTCGCCGCGAAGCGACGGGCCGCCGGAACATCGTATTGCGAGGCTTGATCAACGGATGGTCGGAAGCGGAGATCGAAGAAAAGATGGAAGACATCATTGCCTTCAGCGAGCTCGGCGATTTCATCGACCTTCCATTCAAGGCTTACAGCCAGGGTATGGCGGCGCGGCTCGCTTTTTCGGTGGCGACAGCGCTTGAACCTGAAATCCTGCTGATGGACGAATGGATTGGGGCAGGTGATGCTTCTTTTCAGGAAAAGGCCAAGAGGCGTATGGACGAACTGGCCGAAAAAGCAGGCATCATCGTTCTGGCGAGCCACAGCGAAGGTCTTATTCAAAGCGTGTGTACGAAGCGGCTGACGCTCAAAGGCGGCCGAGTGGAGTCGCTGACGGCGGTGCCGGTCAGGTCTGCCGAAGCGGCATTGGCCAGCCCCTAGGCCCACAGCGTTCCCCAAAATGACGCCTGCCTGTTGCGACCGAGCCGGAATCTCAATAGTTGTGCATGAGGTTCTGGCTTTCCGCTGTTTCCGGGATGCAAGTATTCTTGGATGAGTCACATTAGAATCGTCTAATTTCCGAATGTTTGCAGGCGAACACGCCGGAATGAACAAGACACGCTGTTGAGTTGTCGATGACGAAGCCGAATGCCGTTCCGATGAATGATCTCAAGCGCCTGTACCAGCGCTATGAGGTTGAAATCGCGCGCGAGGTCGCGAGCACGCTGCGGTCTGGATGGTGGCTCAATGGCTCGGCAGGGAAGCGATTCGCAGCGAACTTTGCGACGTTTGCAGGAGCCTCAGATTGCATCCTCGTCGCCAACGGAACGGACGCCCTTGAACTCGCCTTACGCTCTATCATCGGGCCTGACGATGCGCATGGACGCGAGGTGATCCTGGCGGCGAATGCCGGGGGATATGCCAGTTGCGCGTGCTGGCACAACGACCTCATTCCACACTACGTCGATATCGAACCAGCCAGCCAACTTGCAAGCGTCCAATCGGTGCTGGAAGCGGTGAGCACCGACACGGCTGCGATTGTCGCTACCCATCTTTACGGCGGCGTGGTCGATGTACCCGCCATCCGGGCGGGACTTGTCAATGCCGGCATGTCGCACATCCCAGTCATCGAGGATTGCGCCCAGGCACATGGTGCTCGCATCAGAGGTGAAACGGCTGGATCACTTGGAGACATCGCCACTTTCAGCTTCTATCCGACCAAAAATCTCGGCGCGATGGGTGACGGCGGCGCAGTTCTCACCTCCAACCCAAGACTGGCGGACCGCGTTCGTCAGCTTCATCAATATGGCTGGAGTTCCAAATATCATGTGGCCCTGCCGGGAGGGCGCAACTCTCGCATGGACGAGGTTCAGGCCGCGATTTTGGATGTGCTCCTTCCGGACTTGAACAGCCGCAACGAACAACGCCGCAGCATCGTCAGCCGATTTAGGGCCGTCACCGGACGCCGGCTCAAATTCCTCGACGGCGGCAACGGCGCCGTCGCACACCTCGCGGTCCTGCTGTGTGACGACCGGGACGCATTCCGCACCTTCATGAAGGAGCGCGGCGTCGATACCGATGTCCACTATCCCGTGCTCGATTGCGATCAGGTTGGTTGGGCTGCCCTGCCCATGAAAGGGACCGAAAATCTTGCGATCTCCAGGGCAAGCATCAGTCGTCTCTGTTCCGTCCCGTGCTATCCGGACATGACGAATGATGAGGTCGAGCAAGTGTGCAGAGCCCTTAGCGAATGGGAGGCAATGTGACTGCGCGCTCTCTTGTTTTTCCCATTTACCGCAATGAGCCGAACATCCCTTCCCTGTTGCGGGCCGTCGCCGATTTCGACGCCATGTATGAGGGCGACATCGAGTTTGTTTTTGTCATCGATGGATCGCCGGACCAGTCGGGCGGCCTGCTGGTCAGGGCCTTGAAGGACGCCAGCTACAAATACAAGATCATCTTTCACAGCCGGAATTTTGGTTCCTTCACGGCCATTCGGACGGGGCTTGAGCACGCATCCGGCAAACATGTGGCCGCAATGGCTGCCGACCTCCAGGAGCCGCCCGAACTGATTGTCGAATTCTTTTCGATGCTCGAAAAGGACACGGCCGACGTCGTGTTTGGCCGCAGAACCGGCCGCGACGACCCCCTTCTGACACGCTTCCTGTCCCGGGCCTTCTGGAGCGTTTACCGCAGGCTGATTATGCCCAGCATGCCGAGCGGCGGGGTCGATATATTTGCCTGCAACCGCCAGGCGCTCAATGCGATCCTGTCAATCGAGGAGCCAAACAGCTCGCTTGTGGTTCAGCTGTTCTGGGTCGGATTCAGACGGGAGTTCGTGCCTTACCGGCGGCGCGAGCGGGAGCATGGGAAGAGTGCCTGGGGCATTGGGCGCCGGCTCAGATATATGATGGACTCGATCTTCTCGTTTTCCGACTTTCCGATCGTTTTCATACTCTGGGTAGGAATTGCGGGCTGCGTGCTCAGTCTTGTGTTTGCGGCAATCACCGTCGTCGCCCGTTTGCTTGGCAAAATCGACCCGGCCGGATACACGACGCTGGTGCTGCTGATCGCGGGGTTTGGATCAGCGATCCTCGCGGTGCAAGGCATCCTTGGCTGTTATCTTTGGCGGGCGGTTGAAAATACCAAATCGCGCCCATTGCGGATAATAAGCCGCATTGTCGACGGGACGTCCGCATGAACGACAAACCATTTTTTGTCCATGACCGCGGGATCTGCGAAAGCACGCGCGTCGGCAATGGCACACGCGTATGGGCGTTTGCCCATGTGCTCCCTGGGGCCGTGATCGGCGCGAACTGCAACATCTGCGATCATGTCTTCATCGAAAACGACGTGACCGTCGGCGATGACGTCACGATTAAAAGCGGCGTTCAGCTATGGGACGGCATTCGGCTGGGCAATCGCGTGTTCGTTGGTCCGAATGCGACCTTCACCAACGACCGCTTCCCGCGTTCGAAACACTATCCGGAGTCGTTTCTCCAGACGATCGTCGAGGACGGCGCGTCGATCGGCGCCAACGCAACGATCCTGCCGGGCATAACGATTGGCCGCCAGGCGATGATCGGCGCCGGCGCCGTGGTGACCAAGAACGTGCCGGCAAACGCCGTGGTCGTTGGAAATCCGGCCGTCATCGTTGGCTATCAGACCGGTCCGCAGGTCGAGCCTGTGATGACACAAGCGGCTCCCGGCGCTGCAGGCGACAGGATGGCGCTCGGCGTCGGCGGATGTGAGCTCTGGCGGTTGCCACACTTTAGTGATCTGCGCGGCGAACTGGCCCCGCTCGAGTTCGGACAGAACCTGCCCTTCAAGCCCATGCGGTCGTTTTTGGTCTACGGTGTACCTTCGGACAAGGTCAGGGGTGAGCACGCGCACCGCCAGTGCCACCAATTCCTGATTGCCACCCATGGCCGCCTGTCGGTGGTCGTCGATGACGGTCACGACAGAAAGGAAGTGTCGCTGGCAGATCCCTCGATCGGTCTTTACCTGCCTCCTGTGGTATGGGGTATCCAGTACAAGTTCCAGCCCGATACCGCCCTGCTGGTCATGGCCTCGCATCCATATGATGCAAGCGATTATATCAGGGACTATTCGGATTTCCTCGCTACGGTCAGGCCGGATGACCACTGACCGGATAGGCTCGGATGCGCTTCGTTTTCTTGCTGCGGGAGGACTGAACACCGCGCTGACGAGTGCCGTCTACTTTGCCGGCCTGACGATCCTGTCGTCGGGCATATCCTACACCATTGCCTGGCTGGCAGGCCTCGCATTCGTGATGGTGTTCTATCCGGATCGCGTCTTTCCCGGCGGGCGCACCGGCTTCGCGGATCGGCTGGCAGTCGGCGGTTCAGTCGTCGCGGTGTTCGTGGCCGGCCTGGCGACCCTTCATCTTTTCGAGCGAGCGCTGCAAAGCCGAGCGGCTGCATTCTTTTCAACGCTTGTCATCACGACGATGCTCAACTTTCTGGTTTCTCGATGGATACTGCGCAGACGATACTGATACGCCCCTCTTCGATCCGGGCGGCTATCAATCTCTTTGCGATCTTTGTCGCAATGTACTTTTCCGAGCTGGCCTCCTTTTCGCTGTCCATTGACGAAGAGGTGGCCGCCTTCAGAACCGATTCTTCGATCTGGATTGCCCAGGGGCGTTGGGGGGCCTACCTGATCGAGAGGTTCCTTATCCCAAATCCTGTAATGCCATTGCTGGCTCCGGCGATCTTTGGCGCCGGTTGCGTTGCTGCTTACCTGCTCGTCATGGATACCATCGACAAGCATAGGCTTTCCATCGCCGAATATGCTTGTTTCACGACCTTCTGTGCTTTCCCGACATGGTTCTTCATCGTAGAGTTCTACTCCAACATCGCAGCGGTCGGGATCGGCCTTGCTGCTAGTGCCTTTGCAATTTGGTTGATCAGCAAGAACGGTAGCCCGGCAGATGGTCGGCGCTTCCTCGTTGCGGTCGTTGCCGGCGGTTTTGCGATCTCAATCTATCAGAGTTTCGCACCGGCAATCCTGGTTTTGGGCATTGCCGTCTGCGTTCTGCAGGCACGGGCCGGCATTGAAAGATCGCAGCCGAAAGACCTGATCCGCGTCGGTGGCCTGGTAGTGGGCTCCGCGATTTTCTACGCCGTCGGCAATGCAATTTTCAAATCGTTCATTTCCAAAAGAAGTGAGTATTTCGAGTCGCTTTTCCAGCCGGGTTTTTTCTTTCAACATCCAGTGGTGGTGACCGGCCGGGTACTGGAAGCGATAGGAGAGGCGCTTGGTCTGGACCGTGGCGCTTATGGTGTCATTTTATGGGCAGTTCCGCTGCTGTTAATCCTCGGCGTCTGGACGCTTTTCAAGGAGTTGTCACGCACAAGGTTGCTGCTGCTCGCAGCCGCTTTGGTCTGCTTGTTCATTCCTTTCGGCGTCCACGTTCTGGCGGCCGGCATCATGCCCCTTAGAAGTCTCGTAGGTCTGCCGATAGCGGTCTGGCTCTTCGTCTACCTTGCCGTGACAAGCAACAATGCCAGGATAAGCATCGTGTCGGCGATCCTGCTTGGAGTGGTAATCTTCCAGATCCAGGTGATCCAAAATTATCGGCAGGCGTCCAGCTATCTTGTCGACAAGCACGACACACTCCTAGCCGCAGCTATCTACGAGAGGCTGACGGCGATGCCCGGCTTTGACGCCAGGCGCGCGTATGCTCTGTGCGTGTTCGGCGGGCTGCCGTTTGCCACCAACTATCCCAGGCCCCCCAGCTCAACCGTCGGATACTCATTCTTCGAGTGGGACGGCGGCAATGCCTGGCGCATCACCTACTATATGAAACTGCTCGGCTATTCTAACGTAAACGGCCCGACGGACCAGCAAGTCGATCAAACAATTGTCCGGCTTTCGACGATGCCTGTATGGCCCGCACTTGGCAGCCTGGAAATACAAGGCGACATTGTATTGATCCGGCTTGGCGAAGGCCCGAGTTACGCAAATCAACAGGCACTCACAAGGGTCGCCAACCGCTGAAGGACGCGGCAAGGCTCATGTGAAACTCCTTCGATGCTGTGCGAGTTGATTGCGCCGCTGAGATTGTTTTGATTCATAGGGCCGATGTCCTGCGCCGGGTTCTCCAATTGGGGAACGTGGCCCCATGACCGAGGTCTTTATTCTGAGGAAGCCGAGATCGGACCTCCTCGGGAAATCTCATAGCGCTGCTTCGGGTAAGAACCGCGAGCGATCGAAATCAGCGGCAGCCGGGCCGAGATGCTGTGGTCGAACCCAGCGCGACTCGCGAGTTAACCATCAAGCCCAGTGTTAGGCATTGGATTCGTTGGAATATCACAATCTTCTAATGACATTGCGGTTTCGATGATCAATGCTGCGGACCTTCTGCTGAGGTCGATTCCATGACGATTATCCTTCATATCGGCGTCCACAAAACCGGCACGAGCGCGCTTCAAGCTTTTTTAGCTCGAAACGCCTCTTTGCTTTTGGAGCACGGCGTCTTTTACAAGCCGACAATCCCCGACTGGCCAAACCACAACCCTTTGGTAGCGGCATTCATGCCAGGATCGATCGACCATGGCCCGTCGCGGTTGGCAACGATGCTCGCAGAGGCGGCAGGCAAAACGCTGCTCATCAGCTCGGAAATGCTTTGCCAGCCGGAAGTAGATCTCGATCAGTTTCTATCAGGGCTCAAGGGTCACGACGTTCGCGTCATCGCCTATCTACGCCACCCAGGCGACATCGTAATCTCAGCTTTCAACGAGGTGGTCCGGCATTATGACACGCATTGGACCCGCCCGCTAAACGAGCAGCCCTTCGCCTATGACCCGTCGCAGTTGGACGTTCTCAGGCGCTGGTTGAAAATCCCAAAGCTGGTGCTGGCTCCATATGATCGAGCGCAGTGGGTTGAGGGTTCGTTGTTTAGGGACTTTCTCACCATGATCGGCGTTCCCGGCGATGGGTTCGACTACAGCCAGGTTGGCGGGAACGAATCGCTGCCCTACACCCTGATCGAAGCCTTGAGGCATGTGAATGTTGCGCGCCCTTCCGCTGACCAGCACCGCCTGCTTGTCGAACTTTTCCGGACCATGCAAAGCGAGCCGGGAGAGTATCCGCTGACAGCGAGAAATGTGAGGTATTGCGTCGACCGGATGCGTCGCGCATTGCCTTTCTACCGGCCGCACTTTCGCCCCGGCTTTCAGGAAGATTTCCTTTTTGAACAACGGCATGAGCCAAAAGGCGGATGGTTCAGTTTGCAAAAATCGGCAATTGCGAGAGCGACGGGATTTCTTGCGAAAGCAGCCGCATTCCTTTTGCCGACACTTGATGCAGGTCTATTGTGAGCCCTAGATCGTGATGGCGTTTCGTTGAATCGCCCTCACGATCTAACTCTTTGTTGGAGCATGATCTTTCTCCGAAAACCGGTTCCCACTTTTCGGGATCATGCTCTAGACCTGCGGCTTTTCAGGCATTGCCAAGCCAAATTGCTCATAGAGGCGCTGCACATAGGCAGTTGCCGCACTTTGTGCCGACGCCCCAAGATGGAAACGCGCGATCGTCTCGGCTTGCACCTTGGCGATTTCCTGCAAGTGTCTGACGTCGAAACGGGTGACGCTTGATTGATGCCTGCGATGCGAATTGAGCGACTGCGGATGGAACGCGATCCCACCCTTCTCCAGCAGCCGCAGATATGCGACCCAGTCGCCGGCATCCCTGTAGGAAGCGATCTCTTCGAGCCCCGCGCCGAGAGCCTCGAGCAATGTTTCTCGACGAAAGAGAACCGCGCTGACATTCGGAATGGTGTTTTTCAGGTATAGCGCCTCGCCTATCTCCTGACGTCCGTCCACGACGTAGGGTTTAGCCCAGCGGGACCGGTCGATATCGGAGACATAATCGAGGTAATGTTCGCTCAAGATGCGCCCATCGCCATCCATCTGCCGCGACTGGCAGTAGCTCATGACTACATCGCGTCGTTCGAAGGCGGGCAGAAGTTTTTCCAGAAGGTCGGGATCGGCGAGATCATCCGCTTCGGCGATCCAAACGAAATCGCCGCGCGCAGCTTCAACGCCGCGCATCCATTGACGGAATACCGAGCCTGAATTCCGCTCGTTCCTGATCAATCTGGCTGGAATATCGCAGGTGGCCAAAAACTGCTCGATGGTTTTGACGCTGTCATCCGTCGAGGCATCGTCAAGCACAATCAACTCATAAGGTCGTACCGTCTGCCTCACGATCGAATCGAGGCGCCCGGTGAGATATCGATCGTAGTTGTAGTTCGGCACCACGACGGATATCCGCGGCAAAGGCCTTCCGGCATAGGCCAGCAGGTCATGGAGATAGTGGCTGAAGCCAAACTCCTGCCGGACAATTTCACGGCCGATCTTAGCCAGACGTCCAGCTTTTTCCGGATCGTCGAGAAGGCTGAAAACGGCACTGGCCATCGCATCAGTGTCGAACTTGGGAACAAGGAGACCACAATCGCGCTTTAGCAGATCCTGGAAGCCGCCGGCACCTTCGAAAGCGACTACCGGAATTGCCGCATCGAACGCTTCAAGCACTACTGAAGGAAATGGATCTTCACGCGACGTCAAGACATATATATCAGCCGAGAAATAGTACTCTCTGGGATCCTCCACCAAGCCGACAAAGACAAAACGATTCTCAAGCCCAGCATTCTTTATTCGCTGCATTTGAAATGCGTGCAGAGCATGATCGACATGACCTACCCAGACAGCAATCGCATCCGGATTAGCCCTTATTACCTTGAGTCCGGCGTCAACGAAAAGATCCAGCCCTTTACGGTGATCCCCGTATCCGACCGTGAGAACTATGCGGGCGTCCTCACGCAGGCCGAGTCTCTTGCGCACCCGATCCCGCACCGCAACGCGATCCTCTTCCCGAAATGGCGTGCGAAAATAGGAGCCTTGCGGACGGGTCACCGCCCGCCCGGTTGACCTGCCTACGAAATTCTCAAATCCGGATCGAACAATTTCCGCGGGAAAGACCAAAACGTCGGCGTGTTTCGCGATCGCGGCAGCATGCCGCTTAAGCCCGACGGATTTCAAAACGCCCGGCATTTCGTGAACAAGCGAGACGGCGCAAAAGCCTGCTGCCTTCAGCAACGGAACGAGAAGCCCGGACGCCGTTGTATTGACCACCGCTATCTCGGCCCCGCCGCGTCGGATAGCCTTAAGGCGCTCCAACACCTTTGCCTTGGGGTCCGCCGCAAGGTCGATCAGATGTACATTGGCCACTTCCGCGAAGCGACGTAGCAGATTGCCGTGGCCCAGGACGATCAACTCGGACTTGAAGCCAAGCTCACCGAAACCTCGTGCCATGTTCATGGCAAGCATTTGCGCGCCGTGTGGATGTGCGTCGTGTGAGACTACAACGATGCTTTTCCCTTCATGACGTACTGCCTCCAATGCATCGCGGGTCGCCTGGAGGTACGCATAGCCAGTCTGCGCATCCGGTTCCAGATGCGCCCCTTCTGCCCATTCGTTCCAGGCATTGACGAAGACTAGTCTTTCACTTGGCTCGTCGATGTAATTGATGGTGTCCTTGGCGGCGTTTTCGAGCCACCGCCTGTAGAGATCCGGCGTATTGTTGATGAAAGCCGTTCCATTGTTCTTGCGACGAGCGGTATTGTCCCAACCTGGGCAGACGGAGCGGAACAGCTTATACTCGCGGAGAGGATATTGTTCGCTGCGCTTCGGAAAAATCGACCAGTCATAAACAGTCGTTCCGAAGTCGTCTGCCAGGGGCATGACTTGATCGGTCACGTTCGGAGGCGCGGAGTTGTTCGGCGGAAATTCGACAGCGGCATCGAAGCCGTATAGTCTCGGATCGTTCTTTTCGAACGATTGAGTGTACGCGAGATAGATCTCGCCGAGGCCGTTCTCACGACACCATTGGCGCCAGCGCGAAGCCGTTTCACTGGCGTCCGGGAGCAAACTCGGTCGGTAAACCAAAAGCACCGGCTTACCGTCAATTCGGATATATCGGGGATCGCGCAGATAGGGCGCGACCTCTTTGATAAATGCAAGATCGTCCGCTGGCGAATGGTTCTGCGCTATGAGGATTTCGCTGTCGAGCCCGTCCCACCGACGGGACCAGTTCTCGTTGGCCCAGCATAAACAGAATGGAAGATCCAAATCCCTGTCATTGAGCCAGTTCTCCAACGGCTTTTCGAGTAGCCTTTTTCCTGCAAACCAATAGAAATAGAAGCAGAAGCCCTCAATTCCGTATAGCTTCGCCAATTCGATCTGGCGGCGTTGTACCGCTTTGTCTCTGAGATCGTAGTAACCAAGCTCGCCCGGCACATGGGGCTGACTATGCCCCAAAAACTGTGGCTGCGCGGGTTTGACATTGACCCATTCCGTAAAACCCGTACCCCACCACTCGTCGTTTTCCGGGATTGGATGGAACTGCGGAAGATAAAAAGCAATTACGCGCACCGGCTTATTCGCCAATGGCTCGGCATCCAGCAGCGGAACGTGTACGGGCTTCGGCACGCCTGAGCCGACAGCTGCGGTGCCGGCAATTGCCGGTAACCCACCAACATAAGAGTTGGAACTCCGCCAAGCCTTATAGGCAGTGGTATTTTTGAAAAAAAACGGCAAGAAACGGAAAACAACGCCTTTGAACTTCTGCTTCGTGCCCGTCGGCACAGGAAGTTGATGCCAAGAGGCGTAGGCAACCCGGCTCAAACGCTTACGACACGACGCAGGAACACGCGCAACCGCGGCGATACCGTATCCGATAGCACGAACTGGCTGCGTCGTTCGCCAAGATGTGCTGCTATACACCGCGTCAAGGACCTCATGCAGCCGCTTTTCCTCGGCACGGGCGTGGTCGCGTTCCATCTCCAGCCCGGTTGCGTAGGCGCGAAGAGCGGCGTTCTCGCGCTCAAGCTCCTCGTATCTGCCTGTGCTCTCGTGAGCCTGCCGACGCAGTCCGTCGTACTCGGCCTGCAGTTGGTCGATCTGGACCGCGCGTTGATCAGCCAAGGATTTCAGATCCGCCAATTCCTTGGCAAAGGTTGTCTGATATTCCTGCAACCCGGTTTGCGCCCCGAGCCTTTCAATCTCGGTCATGCTTTGCTCGGCCTCTCGCACGAGCCGCGTGACCTCGACGTCACGCTCGCCGATTAAGCGATGAAGTTCAGCCTTCTCTCTAGCGAACTCTGCCTCGCGTTCACCCCAGTCGGCGTGTCTTTGCCGCTCCAGAGCGGTCAAAGTCTCAATTTCGGCAGCACGTTGCCGGGCCAGTTCAGCACTGTCGTTTGCGACCATTCGCAGCTCGGCCTGCGCCTGTGCCGAGATCCGCTGTCGTGCCTCGAGCTCAGGAAAGAACGCGTCACCGAAGATCGGCGATACTGCGTCGAATTCAGCCTTCACCCTATCGAGCGTGGCAAGCGCCTCAGCATCCTGTCCGTCGTTACGAAGCACGGTCAAGGCGGCATGGGTTTCCTTGACCCAGTCGGCGATGCGTTCGTCGGCCAGTAGTTGCGCACCGCCTGCAGTATGATGCTGATATTCTCGCGAGAGGTGAGCATCCACATGGGCCGCGATGTCGTCCACAGTCCGCGGTTGGCCGATGGCCAGCACCGCCGCTACATTCTGGATTTCATGACGCCAGTCCAGCATAAGCGCTTCGTAGGAGAGGAAGACACGCGGCTTGCCGCGTGTGGCGGACTCAGCCTCCAACTCGTGGCGCAACCATAGAAGTGCCGCAAAACCCGGCGTAAAGCCGTCTCGCTTGTCGAGCGAGGCAAGGACCGAAAGCGGGTTACGCCCAGTCAAGACATAGCGAACATCGATCTTCATCGACTTCAGGATGTCAGCATAGAACGGCACAAAACGAGATATCCGCGGTTCCTTCAGTACGAAAAGCGGAGCTTCGCCGTATTCTTCCTCTAGGATGCGAGCGATCTCCGCGCGGTAGAATTGGGCACGAGGCTTGCCAAGGTTGGCCGCGTCGAAGACGCGCCAATCGTCCCAGCGACTACCGGCTTCCGCAAGCATCTGATCATTGAGAGCGTTCAATGCTGCCGGTTCCCAGTAACCAGTCGCATTGTTGCTGTCTTTTGAAATTAAGTTCTTCGGCAGCTCGGCACCAAGCAGGTTGAGCACCCTCGTCAGAGCGCTCGTCCCCGAGCGGTGCATGCCTAGCACCATGATGCAGGTGCGCTTCGCGGGCTTGGTCTTCGGTGACTTAGCCTTCGCGCCCTTCTTCGGCGCCGCTTGATCGGCCGACTGCGCGCTCGCATCGCGCAGTTGCTCCGGTGCTGGATGCTTGTTCATGCACTCAATGCCTGTTTCGTCTCGCCGCCCCCCAGCCGCCGAACCACATTTTCGCTCGACACCCGCCACCCCGGCGCCTGGCACCCAAACGCCCCTGCAAACTTCGCACTCGACAGCCGCGAGTTTTGCGGACGCCGTGCCTTGGTCGGATAATCGCTCGTCGCGATCTCGCGCACTTTCGCGTGCGGGCCACCAAACGCCCGGCTTGTGTCGAGGATGTGACGGGCAAAGCCGCTCCAGTTGGTGTCGCCCTCGCCCGCCAGGTGATAGATGCCGAAGGCGGCGAAATTGCTGTCGTCGACCAGCTTCGGCGCCGCATGCAGGATCGCGTCGGCGATGTCGAGCGCCGAGGTCGGATTGCCCCACTGGTCGGCGACGACCGATATCTCGTCGCGGTCTGCGGCCAGCCTCAGCATGGTCTTGACGAAGTTCCTGCCGAAGGGGCTGTAGACCCAGGCCGTGCGCAGGATGATATGGCGCGGGTTGGCCGCGGCCACAGCCTCCTCGCCGGCGAGCTTGGAGGCGCCGTATACGCCGAGCGGGGCGGTCGGGTCGGTCTCGACATAGGCGCCGTCCTTGGTGCCGTCGAAGACATAGTCGGTCGACAGATGGATGACGGGGACGCCGAGCCTTGCCGCGGCTTCGGCCACCTTGCCGGCGCCGGTTGCGTTCACCGTGAAAGCCAAGTCCTTCTCGTTCTCCGCCTGGTCGACGGCGGTGTAGGCGGCGGCCGACACGACGAGGTCGGGCCTTGCCGCTTCCAGGGCTGCGAACACCGTGTCGGGCCGCGCAAGGTCGAGCGCCGGCCGGCCGACGGCCACGACCTCGACATCATCGCGGCCCCGCGCCGCCTCGACCAGGCTCGCGGCAACCTGGCCCTCGCGTCCGGTGACGGCAAGCCTCACGTGGTTGCCTTCCTGCTCTCGGCCGCGTACCCGGCCGGGCTGCTTTCGATCGGACTGGGTCGGCTCTTTGCGACCGAACCGTGGCCCAGCCGCTCGCCGGCGTAGCGCTGCTCACGGATCGGCCCCCACCACCATTTGTTGTCGAGATACCAGTCGACGGTCCTTGCCAGGCCGCTGTCGAAATTCTCCTTGGGCGTCCAGCCCAGCTCGCGCGCGATCTTGGAGGCGTCGATCGCATAGCGGCGGTCATGGCCGGGGCGGTCGGTGACGAAGCCGATCAGCTCGCGGTAACGCTTGCCGCCGGCGCGCGGCCGCCTGAGGTCGAGAAGAGCGCAGATCGCCTCGACCACGCCGAGATTGGTGCGCTCGGAATTGCCGCCGACATTGTAGCTCTCGCCCGGCCGCCCCCTGGTGGCCACCAGTTCAAGGGCGCGCGCGTGATCCTCGACGAACAGCCAGTCGCGCACATTGGCGCCGGCGCCGTAGACCGGCAGCGGCTTCTCGTCGAGCGCGTTGAGGATGACCAGCGGGATCAGCTTCTCCGGAAAATGGTAGGGGCCGTAATTGTTGGAACAGTTGGAAAGCACCACAGGCAGGCCATAGGTCTCGTGCCAGGCCCGCACCAGATGGTCGGAGGCCGCCTTCGAGGCCGAATAGGGCGAGGACGGCGCATAGGGCGTCTCCTCCACGAACATGCCGCCGTCGAAAGGCAGGTCGCCGAACACCTCGTCGGTCGAGACATGGTGGAAGCGGAAGCCCGCTTTGCGCTCCTCGGACAGGCCGCGCCAATATTCCAGCGCGGCGTTCAGGATGCGGTAGGTGCCGACAATGTTGGTCTCGATGAAGGCGCCCGGCCCATCGATCGAGCGGTCGACATGGCTCTCGGCGGCGAGGTTCATGACGACGTCGATGTCGTCGCGGCGCAAGATCGCCAGCACCGCGCGCTCGTCGCGGATGTCGGCCTGCTCGAAGCGGTAATTATGGGCGTTCTCGATCGGCCTCAGCGAAGCGAGGTTGCCGGCATAGGTGAGCTTGTCGAGATTGGTGACGCGGTAGGCTGGATTGGCGCACAGATGCCGGCACACGGCCGAACCGATGAAGCCGGCGCCGCCGGTGACCAGAAAATTCATGCCGCCGTCCCTCCTCACGCGAACACCTCCGCCGCGGTCAGCAGCGGCGCGTTGCGATCCTTATCCGACAGCTGGAAGCCGCCCGCGATCTCGGGCCATTTGATGCCGATCGCCGGGTCGTCGAAGCGGATCGAGCGGTCGTGCCCGGGCGAGTAGGTGTCGGTCACCTTGTAGAGCACCTCGGTATTCGGCACGAGCGTGACGAAACCATGGGCGAAGCCTTTCGGCACCAGGACCTGGTTGCCCTTGTCGGCCGATATCTCCAGCGCTTCCCATTTGCCGAAAGTGGGCGAAGAACGGCGGATGTCGACCGCCACATCGAGCACGCTGCCCCTGATGACGCGCAGCAGCTTGTCCTGCGCGCGCGGCGGCAGCTGGTAATGTAGGCCGCGCAGCACGCCGGCCGCGGCGGAATAGGAATGGTTGTCCTGCACGAAGGCGAGATCGATGCCGGCTTCAGCGAAGCGCTCGGCATTCCAGGTCTCGCTGAAGAAACCGCGCGCGTCGCCATGCCGCTTCGGCACGATCTCCAGCACGCCGTCGAGGCCGAGCGGCCTGACATCAAGCACCCCGTTCCTCCATCAGATCGGCCACCCGCCGGCGCAGATAGGCGGCATATTCGTTCTTGCCGAGCTGCGCGGCGCGATCCAGAACCTTGTCGGCGCTGATCCAGTGCTGCTCCAGCGCAATCTCTTCCGGGCACGCGATCTTGATGCCCTGGCGATGCTCGATCGTGCGCACGAAAGACGATGCCTCGAGCAGGCTGTCATGCGTGCCGGTATCCAGCCAGGCATAGCCGCGGCCGAGGCGGTGGACATGCAATTCGCCTCGCTCGAGATAGACATTGTTGACCGTCGTGATCTCGAGCTCGCCGCGCGCCGAAGGCCGGATGGTCGAGGCGATGTCGACCACATCGTTGTCGTAGAAATAAAGACCCGTCACGGCCCAATTGGACTTCGGCTTTTGCGGCTTCTCCTCGATCGTCAGCGCCTTCCCGGTGGCCTTGTCGAAGGAGACCACGCCATAACGCTCGGGATCGTCGACATAGTAGGCGAAGACCGAGGCGCCGCCATCGCGCGTCGCCGCCTCGCGGCAGAGCTGCGACAGGCCGCCGCCGAAATAGATGTTGTCGCCGAGAATCATCGACACGCTGTCCTTGCCGATGAAGTCGCGGCCGATGATGAAAGCCTCGGCGAGGCCGTTGGGCTGCGCCTGCTCGGCATAGGACAGTTCCAGCCCGAATTCGGAACCGTCGCCCAGCAACGCCTGGAAAACCGGCAAGTCGCGCGGAGTTGAAATGACCAGAATCTGGCGAATCCCAGCGAGCATCAGCACGCTCAGCGGGTAGTAGATCATCGGCTTGTCGTAGATCGGCAGTATCTGCTTAGAAACCGCTAATGTAAGTGGATAAAGGCGTGTCCCGCTCCCACCCGCAAGGATAATTCCTTTCAACAAGCTCTCCTTGAACTACCGCGGCCCCCGCCTCGACGCCAAGTTGCCCGTGCTTAGGTTTCGGGCGCTTGCTTGTCAATGTCGGCTTTGACTGCTTCCCGACGTTACTTCACCCCTTTCTACCATCCGGCATGCGGTGGTTTCGAGCGAAATCCGACTACACAATGAAAAAGGGCCGGCGGGCGCTTGTCGCCCGCCGGCCCCTTTTTTCGTCGCTCTGGCTCAGCCGCGCTTGAGCAACGTCCACACGGCCGGCACAAGGCTGGCCGCCAAAGCCACCTTGATCAGGTCGCCGACGATGAAGGGCAGGACGCCGAACTGCCAGGACTTTTCCGGTCCGATGAGGATCGCCAGCCAGGCAAAGCCCATGGCCATCATGACCACCTCCGCCGTCAGCATGGCGCTGAACAGCTTGAAGGGATTGCGGTCCCAGCCGCGATCGGCGGCCCAGCCGGCGATCGCGGCCATGACCACGAAGCCCGCGAGGTAGCCGCCGGTCGAGCCCAGCATATAGGCGACGCCGATGCCCTTTTCCGGCGTGCCCTGGAAGACCGGCAAGCCAAAAGCGCCCTCGGCGAGGTAGAGAAGGAGCGTCGCGACGGCAAGGCGCAGGCCGAAGGCAGAGGCAATCAACAGCACGGCCAGCGTCTGCAGCGAAATGTCGACCGGGCCGAGCACCATTTTGGTCTTGGCCGAAAGCGTCAGCAGCAGGGTTCCGGCAAGCGCCAGGAAGAGCTGGGTCGCGAGCCGGGCAGCGCCGCGATCCGGCAGTGTGAGAGAAACAAGCGGGCGCATCGTGGTTGCAGTTGCCATGGTCTTCCCCGTTCTGGCTGATTTGCCGGGTGGCTGAGTTGCTGGCTTTAAAGCGCATCGCGCAAAAACGGATTCAGGCGGCGCGCTTTAAAAATTCGTCTTGGTGTATGTCGTTCTCCCAAACCGCGGCGCAGTTTTGGGCAACATGCATTGATTTTCCTATATTGGCTTCCGTATCGGACGGCAATCATTTTGCCGCATTGCAACGGAGCACGCCGGCATGGCCCTTGAATTCGACACCAGCTTCGATCCCGCCTATGGCCGGGCGGTTGCGGTTGCGCCGGGTGTGCTGCGCGTCACCTCCAGAAATCCAAGCCCGTTCACTTTCCACGGCACCAACAGCTATCTCGTCGGCCGCGACACACTGGCGGTGATCGATCCAGGGCCGGACGACGATGCCCATCTCGAAACGCTGCTTGCGGCGATCGCTGGCCGTCCTGTCAGCCACATTTTCGTCAGCCACACCCATCGCGACCATTCGCCGCTCGCGGCGCGATTGAAGGAGCTGACCGGCGCCCCGACGCTTGCCGAAGGCTCGCATCGGCCGGCCCGCGCCTTGCGCATCGGCGAGGTCAATCCGCTCGACGCCAGCGCCGACCTGGACTTCGTTCCCGATGTCGTGCTGGCCGACAATGCGCTGACCGAGGGCGACGGCTGGGCCATCCGCACCGTGCTGACGCCCGGCCACACCGCAAACCACGCCGTGTTTGCGCTCGAGGGAACCGGAACCCTGTTTTCAGCCGACCATGTCATGGCCTGGTCGACCTCGATCGTCGCGCCGCCCGACGGCGCCATGGCCGACTATATGAGCTCACTCGACAAGCTTTTGGCGCGCGACGATCGCTTGCTTTTGCCTGGCCATGGCGGAGCTGTGGCCGCGCCCCAAAGCTTCATGCGCGGCCTGAAGACGCATCGCAAGATGCGCGAAAGGGCGATCCTGGAACGCATCCGCGCCGGAGATCGGACGATCACGGAAATGGTCGCGGCGATCTATCGCGACACCGACCCGCGGCTGCACGGCGCAGCCGGCCTGTCGGTGCTTGCCCATCTCGAGGATCTGGTCGCGCGCGGACTGGTCGTCACCGACGGCGATCCGGCCATAGACGGCGTTTTCGCGCCCGCCGCGTAGGTCCGGAGTGCCTTACCGTTTCACGGAAACGGCGAAGCGCTCCCTCTTCCTTTTTGACGCAAATTCCTGACGGAAAACCGCTTCACACTTTTCCTGGAATTGCTCTACTCGGCTGGCGCCGCGCCGACCTGCCCGGCGACCTCCTGGTCGAGCTCGCCAAGGAAAGCCGTGATGCGGGCGGCGTTGTCGCCGAGGTCGTAGCGGCCGTAGCGCGAGGCCGAGCGCATGTCGACGATGACCTGCTCGCCGTCGTCGGTGATGCGGATGGCGACGTCGGCCGGCAATCCGAGCACGAAGCCCTTGGCCAGCGCGTTGATCGTCGCTTCGCTTTGGCCGTTGATGTCGGGATAAGGCGCCGTCAACTGCCAGTCGCGGCGGTCGAGCACGGTTTCGACAGCGTCGACGACGGTTTCGAAAGGCAGATTGTAGCTGCGCCCGCTTACCAGCGGATAGGCCTCCGCCTGCAGGGCCTGTTCGCCCGGCGTCGGCGGCGACAGCTCGTTCATGTCGGCGGTGCGGTCGCTGATGTCCAACGCCGGCGGATCGTCGAGATCGGTCGAGATGTCACGCAGCGGCGGATAGATCGTGGCCCAATAGACCGCGACGCCGTAGGGTGCCAACACCAGAAGCGCCAACAGCGCGCCGATGGAGAGATCGCGGCCGCCGCGATCGCCGAAGCTCCAGACCCGCGACAGGGCGAGGCCTGCCAGCAACAGGGCAAGCGCCGCCAATAGTGCTACGACCGCCAGCACCCACAGGAAAGGCGGCGTCTCGATGAGATCGAGCCGATAGCCGGCCACGACGGTCAGCAGAAGGACGAGCGAAAATGCGCCGATCCGCCGCGACCAGCCGGCCGCCCTCGACGTCTGCCGTTCAGGAATTGTAGCCATTGTCTGCCGCATTACCCCAGTCCGAACCGAGACTTAGAGGTTTTTAGCGCGGGCTTGAAGCCGAAGATCGAACATTTTTCGTCAATCCGTCGGCAGGCGGTAATCCTTGAACTGGGCGCGCAAACTGGTCTTCTGGATCTTGCCGGTGGCGGTGTGCGGGATTTCGCCGACGAAGGCCACGTCGTCGGGCATCCACCACTTCGCCACCTTGCCGCTCATGAAGGTCAGAATGTCGCCCTTGCTCGGCTCCCTGCCGGGCTTGCGCACGACGACGAGCAGGGGCCGCTCGCCCCATTTGGAATGCGGGATTCCGATGGCCGCCGCTTCCGCCACGTCCGGATGGCCGACGGCGAGATTCTCGAGATCGATGGTCGATATCCATTCGCCGCCGGACTTGATGACGTCCTTGGCGCGGTCGGTGATCTGCATATAGCCGCTGGCGTCGATATGGGCGACATCGCCGGTGTCGAACCAACCGTCGGCGTCGAACTGCTCGGCGCCGTCGCCGCCATAATAGGCGCGGGCTACCGCGGGGCCGCGCACCTTGAGATGTCCGAAAGTCTTGCCGTCCCAGGGTAGCGCGTTACCGTCGTCGTCGGTCACTTTCATTTCGACGCCGAAGGGCGGAAAACCCTGCTTGCCCTGGACATCGAGCCGCGCCTCGCCGGTCCGCATCGCATGTTGCGGCTTCAAGGTGCACAGCGTGCCCAGCGGCGACATCTCGGTCATGCCCCAGGCATGCACCACCTGCACGTCGTAATTGTCCTGGAACTTGGCGATGATGGCACGCGGGCAGGACGCCCCGCCAATCACGACCTTCTTCAGATAAGGCAGCTTCTTTCCGGTCTCCTCCAGATATTGCAGCAGCATCATCCAGACGGTGGGCACGGCGGCACTGAACGTCACCTTTTCGGTGTCGAGCAGTTCATAGATCGAGGCGCCATCCATCTTGCAGCCCGGCATCACCAGCTTGGTGCCGATCATCGGCCCGCTCTGGCCGAGCCCCCAGGCGTTGGCGTGAAACATCGGCACGACAGGCAGGACGACATCGCGCGTCGACAGGCCCATGGCGTCGGGCATCGCCGCCATCATCGCATGAAGCACATTGGAGCGGTGGCTGTAGAAAACGCCCTTCGGGTCGCCCGTCGTCCCGGAGGTGTAGCACATGCCGGCGGCGGTGTTCTCGTCGAACGTCTTCCAGGTGAAGGCGCCGTCGGCTTCGGCCAGCCATTCCTCGTAGGCGACGGCATTCGCCAGAGATGTTTGCGGCATATGCGCGTGGTCGGTCAGCACGATAACCCGTCGCAGCGATCGGACCGCGCCGGCTATCTTTTCCAGGAGCGGCACGAAGGTCAGGTCGACGAAGATCGCCTTATCCTCGGCATTGTTCATGATCCAAGCGATCTGCTCGGGAAAAAGCCTCGGGTTGAGCGTGTGATAGATCGCGCCAATGCCCATGATGCCGTACCAGGCCTCGATATGGCGGGCCGTGTTCCAGGCGAGGGTCGCGATGCGGTCGCCCAGGCTGAAGCCGTCGCGCTCCAGCCGTTGCGCCACCTTGAGTGACCGGTGATGAATCTCGGCAAAGGTCGTGCGCACGATCGGGCCTTCGATCGAACGCGACACGACCTCCCGGCTGCCGTGCTGGCGTTCCGCATGGTCGAGCAGCTTATGGCAAAGCAGCGGCCATTCCTGCATCAATCCAAGCATTAATTCCTCCCTTTGCGCATTCGCGTCATTTGTTTCACGCATTGTGAAACGAACCGGCGGTTTGTCCAGCCGCCATAAGTCGAAGCCGGTGGATGGATCGAAGGACCGGGAAAACCGCCATAATCCGGCCATCGTCGCCGTTAAGCTTCATTAACGGGCTGGGTGAGATTGGCGAATGGAGAGATTCGCATGGGTGCGCAGCTTGATGAAAAAGCCCTCGAAAGCACGCTTGCCGAAAGTCTAGACGATCTGACGCCGGACATCAAAACCGTTTCCGAAGATGAATTTGCCGAAGTCGTCGGCGGCGCGCTGGAGGCCGTCGGCGGAACGTTACTGTTCAAGATGCGGGTCGAAAACGGCGCGGAGGGCGAGCATGTCGCCGCCGCCTGCATCGGCGACGCCGGCAACCGCCAGTTCCTGCTGCTGACGCTGCCGACCAGCGGCGGCGCGCTCAAAGTCGAAGCCGCAGCGCGGAGCACCAATCCGGTCGCAGGCATTGCCGCCGCCTATGCCGGCCTTATGGATGCCTTCAAGACGGCCGCCTGACGACTGGAAAACAGACGTTCAATGAATGGTGATGACACCAAGCGGAACGCGCGCTTGCGCGATGCGGCTGGCGGACACATGTAAGTCTTCCCCGAGAACGTCTCACCGTTTCACGGAAACGACGAAACGCTCTCTCTGTTTTGACGCAATTCCGGACGGAAAACCGCTTCGCACTTTTCCTGGAATTGCTCCAGGAGACCATTCATGGACAAGCCCGCCAACCCAGCTCCCGGCTTTCAGCGCAATCCCGACAAGGTGATCAGGGTCGAACCCTATCGCGGCAGCGTCACCGTGCGCGCGGGCGACACCGTCATCGCCCGATCGACCAGGGCCAAGGTGCTTTCGGAACCGCCCTATCCGGCCGCCTTCTACATCCCCTTCGACAACATCGACTTCAGCAAGCTCGCCGGCACCGAGCACTCGACGCATTGCCCGTACAAGGGCGATGCCAGCTACTGGAGCGTCCAGCCGGCCGGCGAGGCAGGCAAGAATGCGATGTGGGCTTATGAGACGCCATTCGACGAAATGGCCGAAATCCGTAATCACGGCGCGTTCTATACGAACAAGGTGACGGTTGAAGCCGAACCGGGCTGAGCCTTCGTTGGCGCGCCACGGCACCTCAGTCGGTCGTGCCGTCGTTGCCTATACCCTCGGCATCGTCGAGGCGTACGAAGGTCATGCCCTTTTGCTTCAAGGCGAGCAGGCCCTGAACCACACCCTCGCCGGCGGCATGGGTCGGCTGGTTGATGTGGGCTATGATGACGTCGCCGTCCTTGGCGGCGCCGATACGGCGCGCCGTTTCCTTGGCGCCGAGCAGTGAGCCGCCGTCGCCGTTGACCGAGAAGCCTGCGATCTTAAAGCCCAGCCTGCGGATCATGCCGATCGCCGAGGGACTGTATTCGGCGGTGGCGCCGCGGAACCATCTCGGCGCCGGCCCGCCTGCCCCGGCAAGGGCGGCGGCGCCGGATTCAACCTCGGCCTGCACGGCGTCCGGGCTGCCGGCGCTGCGGATGCCGTAGATCTTCTGCGGCGTATCGACCGCCGGAATGTGGCGGCCGCCATGGTTCTCCAATTCGAACAGGTCGGGATGTGCCCGCATGATCCCGACGGCTTCGGCATTGCGTTTCAGCCAGATGCCTGTAACGAAGATCGTTGCCGGTATCCTGTTGTCGACAAGCGCCGAAAGTATCCTTGTGTCGGTCTTGCCGCCGCAGGCATCGAGCGTCAGGGCGACGCGACCGCCGCCGCCTTCAACGCCCTGCGGCTTCAGATGCAGCGTCGGCTCGAGCAGCGTCGCGGCATTGCCCGCCGACCCCGCGAACAGCGACAGCGCCATCGCGCAAAGGGAGTTTCGAAACAGGCTCATCATTCGTTCCAAACCGGCACGCCCGGGCATTCCCCGCGCCGCGCCAAAAAGCTTGTCCCTACAAAACCGGCATCTAGGCGAAAATGGGAACGGCAAACAGCGCAAAAAGCAGCAGTCGCGCAAATTTGCTTTCGCCTTACACCACGGCCTCCGGGGCCATCTCCGTTCGCGCCAGCAGTTGGAGCACGGCATCGACGACCGTGTCGGCCTCCAGGCGCCAGACGCAACACGCCTTGTTGGGGTCAGGCCGTTGGCACAGGTCGCCGCCGACGCAGTCGCAAGGCATGGCCGGGCGCACCGCGATGCTCGGCACGCCGACCGGTCCCCAGTGGACCGGGCTCTGCAGGCCGAAAAGGCCGACGACGGGAGTGCCGACCGCGGCAGCCATGTGCATGGGGCCGCTGTCGTTGCCGAGAAACAGCCGCGCCTGTTTGAACAACGCTGGCAAGGTCTCAAGCGGGAGCGCTCCGACAAGGTTGACGATCCGAGCCTTCGCAGCCGCCAAGACCTTTTCGACCACTTCGTTCTCGTCCGGGCTACCGACTAGAGCGACGTCCAGATCGGTTTCGGCCGATATCCGGTCGATTGCGGCGGCAAAGCGCTCGGGCTGCCAGCGGCGCCCGGGGAAGCTTGCCCCGACATGCACCGCGACGAAGGCGTTCGGCCGAAGGTGGAACTTGTCCAGCAGCGCCAAGGTTTTCGTCGTCTCCAGCGGCAGCGGCCGGATGTCGGGATCCCGCACGCGCAACTCTATGCCAAGCGCCTCCAGCGGCGAAAGATAACGATAAAGAAAGTGCTGCCCGCCATAGCCGAACGGCTTTGCCTTGACGTTGGCAGGTTGGCGCTCTAGCCGACTCGGCGGCCTTTCGGATGGATGATATCCGACGCGAACCGGTGCACCAATCAGCCCCGAGATGAACCGCGACGTCCTCGTATCTGTGATGTCGACGACCATATCGAAATGGCTCCGGCGCAACCTAAGGAGCGTGAGAATAAGCTCCTGCGCGCGCCGCAGCGGCGTGCCACGCATATGGGAACGGCGAAATGTCACGACCTCCGAGGCGACGTCGTTGGCCGTGAGGAAGCCGGCGAAGCGGCCATCGCAGAGGAAGATACGCACGCCGGGATATTCCAGTTGCAGATTCCTCGCAAGCGCGGAGGAAAGAACGAGATCGCCAATGTGCTTCGTTTGCAGGATCAGGATCGACCGTAGCGGGCCGGAGCGAAGCCGCGACATCCGTGTCCGGGCGCCGGACGGATCGGAGTCCACGAAGCTGGGCTGAGACGTAGACATGTGGAGCCGCCATGCGTGTGTTTCACGTGGCTCTCATACAAGACGGCAAGGTTGTGGACCAGAGTGACTCGCGCGCCCATAGGCACGAAAGACGGAGGCGCCGAGTCCGGCGTTTCCGGCCTTTCCTGGAATTGCTCCAGGAGGCGCGACGCAACCGATGCGGGGCTTTCCCGCGGATGTCAGACTGCGGCCTCCAGGGACATCTCCGTCCGTGCCAGGAGTTCCAGCGCGGCCTCGACGACCGGATCGACCTCCAGGCGCCAGACACAGCATGCCTTGCTCGGATCGGTCCGGCGGCACAGGTCGCCGCCGACGCAATCGCAAGGCATGGAAGGCCTGAGCGAGATGCTCGGCACGCCGACCGGCGCCCAACGGACCGGGTTGGTCAGGCCGAACAGGCCCACCACAGGCGTGCCTGCCGCGGCCGCTATATGCATAGGCCCGCTTTCATTGCCGAGAAACAGCCGCGCCTCCTTGAGCAGCGCCAGCAGAGTTTCCAACTCCAGCATGCCCGCCAGGTTGACGACACGCGTCTTCGCCGCCGCGATGATCCTGTCGGTCGCCTCGCTCTCGTCCGGACCGCCGACTAGAACCACCCGCAGGCCGGTTTGCCGCACGATCCTGTCGATTGCTTCGGCGAAGCGCTTCGGCTGCCAGCGCCGACCCGCGAAGCTTGCCCCGGCATGAACGGCAATGAAGGCGTTTGGCTGAATTCTGTGCCTGGCAAGCAGCGCCAGGGCGCGCGTCGTCTCGAAGGGCGGCGGCCGAATCGCCGGAGCCCTGACGCGCAGCGCGATGCCAAGTGCCTCCAACGGAGACAAGTAGCGATAGAGATAGTGCTTTTTGCCGAATCCGAAGGGCTTCATCCTGACATTGGCGGGTTGACGTTCGTGCCAGCGCAAAGGCCGCTCCGTCGGAAAATAGCCGACCCTGACCCGGGCGTTGACCAATCCGGAAATGATCCGTGAGGTCTTGGAGTCTGTGATGTCGATGGTCACGTCGAAGCGGTGCTGCCGCAAAGTCCGTACCATGCGGAAGAGCTCGCGTCCCCGCTGGAGCGGCGAGCCGCGCATCTTGGCGCGGCTGAAGGGGACGACCTCGGTGGCAATGCCGTGCGCCGTCAGGAAGCCGGCGAAATGCGCTTCGCAGAGAAACACGATCCTGACGCCCGGATATTGAAGTTGCAGGTTCTTCGCCAGCGCCGAGGCCAGCACGATGTCGCCGATGACTTTGGTCTGCAGGATCAGGATGGAGCGGCAGGCGGACGAGGAAATCTGCAATATGGGCTTCCGTCACCAATGAATTCGGTGTCGGAACCTCCCCTGAAACGATGTCGAGATTCAGGGCCGTCACGCGCACGTTCGCGTGACATTGCATACAAAACCGTAAGGCATCGGGACGCCGCTAGCCGAAGCCCGTCAGGCGCGTTTTGCCGCGCTCTTTGCTGCAGCCACCGCAGCCTGCGCGGCTGCGAGCCTGGCGATCGGCACACGGTAGGGCGAGCACGACACATAATCGAGGCCGACCTCCTCGCAGAAACGGATCGAGGCCGGATCGCCGCCATGTTCGCCGCAGATGCCGAGCTTGATAGCGGGCCGCGTCGTCTTGCCTTTTTCGGCCGCGATCCGCACCAGCTCGCCGACGCCGTCGATATCGAGCGACACGAACGGATCTTGCTCGATGATGCCCTTCCGCCGGTATGTTTCGAGGAAGGAGGCCGCGTCGTCGCGCGAGATGCCGAAGGTGGTCTGCGTCAGATCATTGGTGCCGAAGGAGAAGAATTCGGCTGCTTCGGCAATGACATGGGCGCGGATCGCCGCACGCGGCAGCTCGATCATCGTGCCGGTCAGGTAATCGATCTTGGTGCCGGTCTCCTGCATGACGCTTTGCGCCACCGCATCGATGCGCGCCTTGACGTATTGCAGTTCCTTCACAAGGCCGACCAGCGGCACCATGATCTCGGGCACCACCAGCGCCCCGGCCTTGCGGCCGGCCTCGACTGCCGCCTCGAAGATGGCGCGTGCCTGCATCTCGGCGATCTCCGGATAGGAGACGGCGAGCCGGCAGCCGCGATGGCCGAGCATCGGGTTGAATTCGTGCAGCGCCTCCGTGCGCTGCCTGAGCTTATCGGCTGAAACATTCATGGCGGTCGCGACCTCGGCAAGCTCGGCCTCGGTCTTGGGCAGGAATTCATGCAGCGGCGGGTCGAGCAGGCGGATCGTCACCGGCAGGCCGGCCATGATCTCGAACAGCTCGAGGAAGTCCGAGCGCTGCATGGGCAGGAGCTTGTGGAGCGCTGCGCGCCTGTCCTTCTCGGTGTCAGCCAGGATCATCTCGCGCATGGCGACGATGCGGTCGCCGTCGAAGAACATGTGCTCGGTGCGGCAGAGCCCGATGCCCTCGGCCCCGAAAGAGCGCGCCATGCGCGCGTCGAGCGGCGTTTCGGCGTTGGTGCGTACCTTCATGCGGCGCGCGGCATCCGCCCACTCCATGATGGCGGCGAAATCGCCCGACAGCTCCGGCTGCAGCATGGCGACCGCGCCCTTCAGCACCTGGCCGTTGCCGCCGTCGATGGTGATGATGTCGCCCTTGCGGAAGGTCTGGCCCATCGAGATGAGCGTGCCGGCCTTGTAGTCGACGCGCAGCGAGCCAGCGCCGGACACGCAGGGCTTGCCCATGCCGCGCGCCACCACCGCGGCGTGGCTGGTCATGCCGCCGCGCGTGGTGAGGATGCCTTCGGCGGCATGCATGCCGTGGATATCTTCCGGACTGGTCTCGATGCGCACCAGGATCGCCTTGCGCCCTTGCGCCTTGGCGTCCTCGGCATCGGCGGACGAAAAGACGATCTCGCCGGTGGCGGCGCCCGGCGAGGCCGGCAGGCCCATGCCGATGACATCGCGCGCCGCCTTCGGGTCGATGGTCGGATGGAGCAGCTGGTCCAGCGAGGCCGGATCGATGCGGGCGACCGCCTCCTCCTTGGTGATCAGCCCGTCCTTCGCCATCTCGACGGCGATCTTCAGCGCCGCCTTGGCGGTGCGCTTGCCGGAGCGGGTTTGCAGCATCCATAACTTGCCGCGTTCGATGGTGAATTCGAGATCCTGCATGTCGCGATAGTGCTTTTCCAGCCGGTCGGAGATGTCGACGAAGGCCTGGAAGGCGTCGGGCATAAGCTTCTGCAGCGACGGCTTGTCGGAGCCGGCGGCGATGCGCGCCGCCTCGGTGATGTTCTGCGGCGTGCGGATGCCGGCCACCACGTCCTCGCCCTGGGCGTTGACCAGGAACTCGCCGTAGAGCTGCCTGTCGCCGGTCGAGGGATTGCGGGTGAAGGCGACGCCGGTTGCGGACGTGTCGCCCATGTTGCCGAACACCATGGCCTGGATATTGACCGCCGTGCCCCAGCTTTCCGGGATGTCGTGCAGGCGCCGATAGGTGATGGCGCGGCTGTTCATCCAGCTCGAGAACACGGCGCCGATCGCGCCCCAGAGCTGCTCGTGCGGATCCTGCGGGAACGGCTTGCCGAGCTCTTCCTCGACCTTGGCCTTGTAGAGCGAAATCACGCCTTGCCATTCTTCGGCCGTCAGCTCGGTGTCGAGCTCATGGCCGAGGCTGGCTTTCTGGTCCTCCAGGATTTCCTCGAACACTTCGTGGTCGAGGCCCATGACGACGTCGGAATACATCTGGATGAAGCGGCGGTAGCTGTCATAGGCAAAACGCGCATCGCCGGAATCGGCTGCCAGAGCCTCGACCGTCTCGTCGTTGAGACCGAGATTGAGCACCGTATCCATCATGCCGGGCATGGAGGCCCGGGCGCCGGAGCGCACGGAGACCAGAAGCAGCTTCGACGGATCACCGAAGCGGCGGCCGGTGATCCGGCCGATATGGTCGAGAGCAGCGACGACATCCGCCTCGAGCGCTTCGGGGTAAGTGCGGCCGTTGGCGTAGTAGGCGTTGCAGACCTCAGTGGTGATGGTGAAACCGGGCGGCACCGGCAGCCCGAGGCTGCACATCTCGGCCAGATTGGCACCCTTGCCGCCGAGAAGGTTGCGGTCGCCGGCACGGCCCTCGGCGGCGCCATCGCCGAAGGTGTAAACCCACTTGGTCATGCTTGCCCTCCAGTTCGTGGAAGATAGAAACAGCCGGACCACGGCCCGGTTCCCCGCCTTCGCGATCCGAGCGATAGGATGCTGCAGTGCGAAAGGCAAGCACCGGTCCGGGCACTGTCGCGACTACAATCGATTAAGCAAAAGCTGCGTCAAAAAGACTTGCCGGAGGGCATGGCGCGATATAGAACATAACAAGAACGTAGTGGAGTAGCGTGATGAAACTCAACGGAAAACTCGACTATCTTGAACTGCCGGCGACGGGCGGCACGCTGGACAGCGTCAAATCCTTCTACAGCGCAGCGTTTTCATGGTCGTTCGCCGACTACGGCCCGACCTATTCCGCCTTTGCCGAAGGCCTCGACGGCGGCTTCCAGGCAGATGCCGACGAAGCGCCGGCCAAGCCGCTTCCGGTCATCTACTCCGAAAATCTCGAGGAAACGCTGGACGCGGTCGAGAGTGCCGGCGGCACCATCGTCAAGCCGATCTTTTCCTTCCCGGGCGGCAGGCGGTTCCACTTCACCGATCCGGCCGGCAACGAACTGGCCGTTTGGGGACATTAGGGAGTCGCAATTTCGAGTTGTTTTGCTGTTGACAGCCGGGGGGCAGCCGGGCTCATTCCAATGAACGGCGGCAACCTTCAAAAAGCAGACTGATGAAATTCGGCTCAAGCGGTGTTCGGGGTCTGGCTTCCGAATTGGTCGGACGGCCGAGCGGACTCTATACTGAGGGTTTTGCCCGGCGCTTGCGGTCGACCGGCTTTCGGCAAGGCGAGGTCTTCGTCGGGCGCGACCTGCGCGACAGCAGTCAAACGATAACCGAAGACTGCATGGCGGCGCTGGCCGCAAGCGGCTTCCAGCCGGTCGATTGCGGCCCCATCCCCACACCCGCGCTTGCCTTCTATGCGCGCCTGCACGGCACCGCGGCGCTCATGGTAACGGGCTCGCACATTCCCGCCGACCGCAACGGCATCAAATTCTATGGGCCGAAGGGCGAGATCGACAAGCAGGACGAGGCCGCGATCACCGCTCATGTCGCGGAGCTATCGGACCGATATCCCTGGCCGCCGGCCCATGCGGATTGGCAAACCGGCCATGAACAGGCGCTCGCGGTCTTTCGAGATCGTCTCGACGGCATACTGCCCCCTGGCGCCCTTTCCGGAATGAAGCTCGGCGTCTACCAGCACAGCACCGTGGCGAGGGAGTTGCTGGTCGAGGTTCTGCGATCTTTTGGCGCGGATGTGATCGCCGTCGGCAAAACGGAGGTTTTCGTGCCCGTCGACACGGAGGCCGTCGGCCGGGAAACGATGGCGAAGGTGAAGGACTGGATGCGCGAATTCAAATTCGACGCCGTGCTCTCTGCCGACGCCGATGCCGATCGTCCTCTCGTCATCGACGACAAGGGTGAGCTGTTTCGAGGCGACCTGATCGGGCTGGCTACGGCGCTCTTCCTCAAGGCCGAAATCGTGGTGACGCCGGTCACCTCCAATTCAGGCATCTCCGAGGCTTTCGGATTCAGCGTCAGGAGAACGAAGGTCGGGTCGCCCTTCGTCATAGAGGGAATGGACGCCGCGCAGAAGGCAGGCGGCATCGTGGTCGGCTTCGAGGCCAATGGCGGGGTTCTTCTGGGGTCGGATTGCCAGGTGAACGGCAGGACCTTGTCCGCGCTGCCGACGCGGGATTCATTTTTGCCCATCCTGGCGGTGCTGGGCACGATGGCGTCGACGGGCAAATCGCTCTCCGACCTGCGTGAAACCTGGAGCCTTCCGGTCTGCGCCAGCGAGCGGCTCGAGAACTTCCCTGTCGAGAAATCGCGCGGCTTGATGCGCAAGCTAGCCGACCGCGACGCGTTGCGGCAATTTCTTGCCCCCTTCGGCACCCTCGCGGATGTCGATGAGACCGACGGTCTCAGGGCACGGATGACCAGCGGCGAGATCATCCATCTGCGGCCTTCCGGCAACGCTCCCGAATTTCGCTGCTATGCCGAGGCCGGCAGTCATGACAGGGCGAGTGAAATTGTGGCAATGGCGCTGGAACGGGCGCGGGACGCCACACTGGCAGATGATTGAGAGGCCGTATAACGAAAGTGGCGACGGCGGTTGCCACAGCCCGGGAGCGCGGCCCGCTCTACAACTGGGGGTCGCGGCCGCTCGACCCCCGAGAGCATCGATGACGAAGACAGCGTTGATAACCGGCATTACGGGGCAGGATGGCGCCTATATGGCACAGCTCCTGCTTTCGAAGGGGTACACAGTATACGGGCTGGCGCGACGGTCGAGCACAGCCGAGGTCAACACCGCGCGCCTGAAATGGCTAGGGATCGAGAACGAAGTGCGGATCGTGGATGGCGACCTCACGGACCTGTCGGGCCTGGCCCGAGCCCTGCGCAACATAAGGCCGGACGAGGTCTATAATCTTGCCGCACAGTCTTTCGTCAAATCCTCCTGGCAGCAGCCGATCCTGACGGGCAACGTCACTGGCATCGGCGTCACGAATGTTCTCGAGGCGCTGCGTCTCGAAATTCCCGAGGCGCGTTTTTATCAGGCTTCGTCATCGGAGATGTATGGCCTTATCCAGGAGCCGATGCAGTCGGAGACCACGCCTTTCCATCCCCGTTCCCCCTATGCGGTGGCAAAGGCCTATGGTCACTGGATCACCGTCAACTACCGCGAGAGCTTCGGCCTGCACGCATCGAGCGGCATCCTGTTCAATCACGAATCGCCGCTGCGCGGCATCGAATTCGTGACCCGCAAAGTCACGGACGCCGTCGCGCGCATCAAGAGGGGCCTGGCAAGGGAACTGCGCCTGGGCAACATCGATGCCAAGCGCGACTGGGGCCACGCCAGGGACTATGTCCGCGCCATGTGGCTGATGCTGCAGCAGGATCAGCCCGACGACTATGTCGTCGCCACGGGCAGAACAACGACGGTGCGCGACATGTGCAGGATCGCCTTCGAGCATGTGAGGCTGAAGATGGACGATCATCTCGTCATCGATCCTGACTTGTTCAGGCCGGCGGAAGTCGAAATCCTGCTCGGCAATCCGGCCAAGGCAAAGGCGAAACTCGGATGGGAAGCGACGATCTCCCTGGAAGAGATGATTCGTGAAATGGTGGACGCCGATCTGGCGCGCCACGCGGCACCCAGGCGTTGAAAGGAAGCCCTTGCATTTACGGGTCGATGACTTGACGCACCGTCTTTCGCCACGCATCGACATGCGGACGATACGTCGTGGTTCGTGAGGCCGGCATGCGGGTTTTGATAACCGGCACCAACGGTTTCGTCGGTCCCTATGTGCTCGACGCGCTGCGCAGGATTTGCGGCCACGAAATTGCCGTTGCCGCGACCTCAAAGGACGGTGGTCCGCATCCCGCTTTCGGCCAGGTCGAGGAGTTGGACGTGACAGACGCGACTGCCGTGCAGGACGCCGTGGCCCGTCACCGGCCCACCCATGTCGTTCACCTGGCGGCGGTCGCGGCACTGGGTGCCGCCCAGGCCGACCCCCGAAACACGTGGCGCATTCATGTGGACGGCGCACTCAACCTGGCCAATGCCATCCTCGACAAGGCTCCGGACTGCTGGCTGATCCATATCGGATCCGGCCTGGTCTATGGCGAAAGCGCGAAAACCGGACGACCGCTCGACGAAAACACGCTGCTTGCTCCGATCGACGACTACGCCGTGACCAAGGCCGCGGCCGACCTCGCGCTCGGCGCACTTTCACGCCAGGGATTGAAGTGCGTCCGGATGCGTCCCTTCAACCATACAGGCCCGGGCCAGACGGAAGCCTTTGCGGTCCCGGCCTTCGCCATGCAGATCGCACGGATCGAAGCAGGCCTGGCTCAGCCGGTCATCCGCGTCGGCAATCTCGATGCGAGGCGCGATTTCCTGGATGTGCGCGACATCGCCAATGCCTATGCCCGCGCGGTCTTGACCAGCCGCGACCTTGCCCCGAACACCATTTTCAACATTGCATCCGGCGTTTCCTGGCGGATGGGAGACATCCTCGATCTGCTGCTCGCGCAAAGCAGCGCCAGGATCGTCACGGAGCAGGATCCCCTGCGGTTGCGACCGAGCGATCTGCCATGCATCGTTGGCGATGCGACCCGTGCCCGGACCTTGCTTGGCTGGGCGCCCGAGCATTCCTTCGAAGATACGCTTGCGGCCGTCCTGGAGGATTGCCGCGTGCGTGTGGCCCAGGCGTAGGCAGGGATGCATCGCCTGTTTCCCGGAGAGCGTAGGCTGAACCGCTGCCGTGGCCCCGCGTCGCTATCGCTTTAGAGCGTTTCACCGCTCGACAGAATCGGAAGGGATTCCCGCTCGGTTGGATTTGTGATTCAAGATGCTGGCTGGATTGGAGGCCAGCATCAGATGGTTCGACCTCTTTCCGATGATCTTCGCGAGCGGGTTGTAGCGGCAGTTTTGAGCGGCGAGAGCCGCCGGTCGGCCGCCAAGCGGTTCGGCATTTCGGTTTCGGCGGCGGTGAAGTTGTTGCAGCGTCATCAGGCGACCGGCTCGATAGCGCCTGGCAAAATGGGCGGGCGTCGCAAGAGGGTGCTGGAGCCGCACCGTGCCTTCATCGTGGAGCGGATCAATCAGACCTGTGAATTGACTCTGCATCGGCTGAAGGACGAGTTGGCCGCTCGTGGGGTCAAGGTCTCGCACAACGCAGTGTGGCAGTTCCTGCGCCGCGAAGGCCTGAGCTTTAAAAAAAACGCTGTTCGCCCTTGAGCAGGCACGCGCCGATATTGCCCGCAGGCGCCAGCGATGGCGATCCTGGCAGGCCGGCCTCGATCCGCAGTGCTTGGTCTTCATCGATGAGACCTGGATCAAGACCAACATGGCTCCCCTGCGCGGCTGGGGGCCGAAGGGCAAGCGGCTGCGCGGCCTGGCTCCACATGGCCACTGGCGCACGCTGACTTTCCTCGGCGCGCTGCGCTGTGATCGGCTCGCGGCACCTTGCGTCTTCGACGGACCGATCAACGGCCAATGCTTCCGCCTATGTCGAACAGCAGCTCATCACCGTGCTGAACCCGGCGATATCGTCGTCATGGACAATCTGGGAAGCCATAAGTCCGCTGCCATCAGGCAGATGATCAGGGCCGCTGGCGCCAGGCTCTGGTACCTGCCGCCCTACTCACCGGACCCTCAATCCGATCGAGCAGGCCTTCGCCAAGATCAAGCACTGGATGCGCCAGGCTCAGAAACGCACCGTCGAGGACACTTGGCGCCACATCGGCCACCTCGTCGCAACCATCGAGGCAACCGAATGCAAGAACTACTTCGAAAACGCCGGATACGCTTCCGTCAAAACATGAAAGACTCTAGTTGATTTTCCGGCATTGAGCTTTGCTCCGCCTCGTCCTATAAGGCCGCGCGCAGCGCGGCATGCCCCGCCTGCTGGGGCGTCGCCAAGCGGTAAGGCATCGGTTTTTGGTACCGACATTCCCAGGTTCGAATCCTGGCGCCCCAGCCAACTGCCATCAAGCAGATCCGGCCATTTTCGACCCTATTCCGAACAGAAAACCGCTCTTTCCTGCGATCGCCCGGTCAGCCTACGGAGGCCGGCTTCGGAAGCCATCGCTTTTCGATAAGGCAAACCATCGTGTAGGCAGGGTCAAAAACGTTTCCGACGTGATATCGGACAACCTGTCCCATCAGATGGGATGCGGCTTCGGCGGACAAGCCGTAGTCGCCGGTCAGCCAGTTAAGCATATCCGTGGTCGCGTGCTGCAGGGCCTGATCAAGCGGGCGCGCGTTGCCAATAGAGAAAATATGAGTCTCGTTCTCACCGCGAGGCCATACTAGCCGCCTATCCTTTTCAACGGTTAAGCGAAGCTCGATTTGAAAACAGGTTTCGATCCCGGTTCCGACAATCTCGCCATCGCCCTGCGCCGCATGGCAATCGCCGGCGAAGAAGAGCGCACCCTCCACGGCAACGGGGAACCAGACGGTCGCACCAGGCCGAAACCCGCGGTAATCCATGTTGCCGCCATTTTCTGCACTGGTCGCAGTAGAGAAAGCCTGGCCCATCGATGGCGCCACGCCAAAGCAGCCAATCATAGGCTCGACCGGCAAAATGAAGCTTTCAAGGCCCGGCGGCGGCTCCTGCAACGCCACAGTTCGCGATTCCGGGTCGATCCGCCAGGTGACTTTGTCCCGTGCCGGCAACCCGCGAGCAGCCTCCGGATCGACGACGTTTGGGGCCAGTGACGAGATCGTCCACCCGGTGGAGCGGATCGGGTCCATGCGCAGGATGTCCACGCGGAGGGCGTCGCCAGGTTCGGCCCCAGTCACGAAGATCGGGCCGTTCATTGGGTTTGGTCCCCGTGCCCGTTGCACATCGTTCTTATCGAAGCCCCGAGCGTCGAGCGTTTCCGTCGTCACCACATCGCCGGATGCAATTGTGAGCGCCGGCGCAACCATACCGAGGACATTGTGCCACGTGGTGTTGATGAGCCTGTGCGTTGCCATGGAATGGCAGTAGCGAAGACGTTGTGGCGCGGCAAGTGGCAGATCGGGCTCCGGGGCGTGCGACCGTTTCGTTTGCATGGGCGAGTCCCCCGCTGCGATGACGGCCTGGCACCGGCCTGACAAATCCAGTGCTCGACCTAAACCTTTTGTGCCGCCAGGCGTTGTGGTCCACGCGGCCGGGTTCTCCTGGCGGGTGGGCAAACAGCCTTCGGAGACGTTCAACCGATGTATTTCATGGCATTGGCCACCGACTATGACGGCACGCTGGCGCATGACGGCCTGGTCGCGGCCAGCACGGTCTCGGCGCTGGAGAAGCTGAAGAAATCCGGGCGCAAGCTGATCCTGGTCACCGGACGGGAACTGCCCGATCTCAAGGAGGTGTTTCCCGAACTTTCCCTGTTCGACAAGGTGGTCGCCGAAAACGGCGCGCTGGTCTACACGCCGGCCAGCGAGGAAGAGCGCACGATCGCCCCCTCGCCTTCCGCGGATCTTGTCGACAGGCTCAAGAAGCGCGGCGTGAAGCCGCTGTCCGTCGGCCGCTCGATCGTCGCCACCTGGGAGCCGCACCAAGCCACCGTGCTCGACGTCATCAAGCAGCTTGGGCTGGAGCTGGAGATCATCTTCAACAAGGGCGCGGTGATGATCCTGCCTTCCGGCATCAACAAGGCGACCGGGTTGGCGGCAGCGCTCGACGACCTGAAGCTGTCGCCGCACAATGTCGTGGCCGTTGGCGACGCGGAAAACGACCACGCCTTCCTCAGGGCTTCGGGCTGCAGCGTCGCGGTGGCCAACGCGCTGCCCGCCGTCAAGGAAACCGCCGACCTCGTCACCAAGGAAACGCGCGGCAAGGGCGTCGAGGAGCTGATCCGCAGGCTGGTCAAGCACGATCATCTGCTGGCTAAAAAACGCTTGCGCGGCGTGCTGCTCGGGACCTCACGCGGCAAGGACATTTACTTGTCGCCGATGGAGACGGTGCTGATCGCCGGCAGCTCGGGCATCGGCAAATCGACCTTGGCCACAGCGCTCACCGAGCGGCTGGTCGAAAAGGGTTTGCAATTCTGCATTTTCGACCCCGAGGGCGACTATGACGGACTGAAAGGCGCGGTGCCGCTCGGCAACGGCTCGACTGCACCGAACAAGGAACAGTTGCTGGAATTAATCGAGAAACCGCAGACCAATATCGTGGTCAACGGCCTGGCGTTGAAGGTCGATGAGAGGCCCGATTTCTTCGCTGAATTGCTGCCCGGCCTCGGCAATGTCCGCTATCGCACGGCAAGGCCGCACTGGCTGATCATCGACGAGGCGCATCATTTGATGCCCAAGCGACGCGGGGATACGCGATCCGTGCTTTCGATCGAGCTGCCCGGCACGGTGCTGATTACTGTCCATCCGGAAGCAATCTCGACCGATGCGCTCGGCCTGGTGACGGCGGTGATTGCGCTTGGGCCCAAGGCGAAGGGCGTGATCAAGACCTTCTGCAAGGAAACGGGGCTCCAGGCTCCAAAGAGCATTCCGTTGCCCAAAGGCGACCGGGTACTGTTCTGGCGGCCGCACGACGGCAAGAAGCCGTTCACGGTAAAGGCAATCGAGCCGGACCAGTCGCTGAAGCGCCACAGCCGCAAATATGCCGAAGGCGAGCTCGACGAGGCAGGCAGCTTCTACTTCACCGGTCCGAGGAAGGCGATGAACCTCAGGGCCCACAATCTCATCATCTTCGCGCAGATGGCGGAAGGCATCGACGACAAGACATGGGAGTACCATCTGCGCGCCGGCGACTATTCCAAATGGTTCCGCCAACAGATCAGGGACAAGGACCTCGCCCGAGAAACGGCTGAGGCGGAGAAGAACAAGGCATTGTCGGCCGACGAGAGCCGCAAGCTGGTGATCGACGCCGTGCGGCGGCGCTACACGGCGCCTGCCACGGCTGCGGAGAAGTAGATCGGCTCGCCAGCCTGAACCGGCCTAGCTCTCAGCTCGCCTCGCGCATCGCTTCGGCAGCCTGCAGATCGACCGAGACCAGCTGGCTGACGCCCTGCTCGGCCATGGTAACGCCGAACAGCCGGTCCATGCGCGCCATGGTGATGGGGTTGTGGGTGATGATGACGAAGCGCGTCTCGGTGGTCTTCGACATCTCGTCCATCAAATTGCAGAAGCGCTCGACATTGTGATCGTCGAGCGGCGCGTCGACCTCGTCGAGCACGCAAATCGGCGCGGGGTTGGTGAGGAACACGGCGAAGATCAGCGACATCGCCGTCAGCGCCTGCTCGCCGCCGGAAAGCAGCGTCATGGTCTGTGGCTTCTTGCCGGGCGGGCGGGCGAGGATTTCCAGCCCCGCTTCCAGGGGATCTTCCGACTCGATCAGCTGCAATTCGGCCGTGCCGCCGCCGAACAGGTGCGAGAACAGCCGCTGGAAATGGCCGTTGACGATCTCGAAGGCCGACAGCAGCCGTTCGCGCCCTTCGCGGTTGAGACTCTGGATCGCCTGCCTCAACTTGCGGATCGCCTCGATGATGTCTTCGCGCTCGGAGACGATGGTCTCGAGCCTGTCGGACAGCTCCTTCTGCTCTTCCTCGGCGCGCAGGTTGACGGCGCCGAGCCGCTCGCGCTCAATCTTCAGCCGGTCAAGCTGGCGTTCGATCTCGGCCATGTCGGGCATCGGATCGTCGGCTTCGAGGCCGGTGTGCTTGATGACCAGATGCGGCGGCGTGTTCAGCGCTTCCTGGATGCGCGCCTCGATCTCGGCGCGCCGCTCGTCGGCGGCGGTGAGCCGCTCCTCGGCGCGGACGCGGGTCTCGCGCGCCTCGGCGAGCGACTGGATGGCGGCGGTCGCCGCCTTGTCGAGCTCGGCCTGCTTGTTTTCCGCCTCCTGCAAGCGGTCGCTCGCCGCCTGGCGCAGCGCCTCCGCCTCGGAAAGCTGCGTCAGGAGCGCGCGACGCTTGGCGTCGATCTCGTCGGGCGCATCGGCCAACCGCTCGCGCTCGGCTTCGGCCTCCGCCTTGCGCTCGCCAAGCGCGGCGATCTGCGTCGAAGCATTTTCGGCGCGCTCCAGCCAGTTCTTGCGCTCGGCGCCGATGGCATCCAGCCGGCGCATGCGCGCCTCGGCCTCGCGCCGCAGCCCTTCATGCACGGCACGCGCATCGGCAAGCGTGGCGCGGTCGCGCGAGACGTTGGCGGAAGCCTGTTCGAGCTGCAGCTGGAGATCGCCCAGATCAGGCGCGTCCTTCAGCATCTCCTCGGCCTCGACGAAGGCGGCCTGCGTCTCCTCGTGGCTGTCGACGATGCGGGCACGGGCTTCGTCCAGGGCAGCGCGCCGGCTCACCAGCTCGCCGCCGGCCTTCTCGGCCTCGGCCAGGACGTTGCGGGCGGCATCCAGCGCATGTTGGGCGTCGCGGCCGGCCTGGCGCGCATTGCGTTCGGCCTCGCTTGCCTGGCGCATCGTCTGCTCGGCGCGCGCCAGCGCTTCCTCGGCCTCGCGCACGACGCGCGTCGCCTGCACGGCTTCGGCATCGAGCTCGGCCAGACGGTTCTTCTGCGCCAGCCGCAGCGCGGCGGCGGTCGGGGCATCGGCGCTCGCGGTCAAGCCGTCCCAGCGCCAGAGCGCGCCGTCGCGGCTGACCAGCCGCTGGCCGGGCGAAAGCTGCGCCTGGAGGCGGCGCCCGTCCGAGGTATCGACGATGCCGATCTGCGCCAAACGGCGGGCGAGTTGCGCCGGTGCGCGCACGACGCTGGCAAGGCTTTTCACGCCTTCGGGCAGTGACGCGTCGCCCGGCTGGATCGCGCTTTCGCCCCAATGCACCGGTGCGCTGCGGTCGAGCGGGACATCAAGGTCCTCGCCCAACGCCGCACCCAGCGCCGTCTCATAGCCGCGCTCGACGCTGATCTGCTCAAGCACAGAAGGGAAAAGATCGCCGCCGCTGGTGGCGTTGAGGATCTTCGCCAGCGTGCGCGCCTCGGTCTCGATGCGCGCCAGTTCCGCCCTGGCGTCCTGCAGCGGCGGGCGGGCGGCGTTTTCGGCTGCGCGCGCCTCGGCGACGGCCTGCTCGGCGGCGATGGCGCCGGCCTCGCTCTCTTCCAGCCGGGCAAGCGCATCCTCGACCAGAAGCCGCTTTTCGGCCGGATCGGGCAAGCCGGAAATGCGTGCGGCGATATCGGAAAGCTCGCGGTCGACCTCGGCCAGCTGACGGGCGAAGCGGTCGCGGCGCTCGGCGGTCTCGCGCAAACTGCGCTCGATCTGGTGGCGCGAGGCGGCGGCCTCGGCGCGTTCGGCGGTCAGCGCGGCAAGTTTTGCCTCGCTCTGCGACAGCGTCGCGCCGGCCTGCTCGAAGGCGACACGCGTGGTCGCCTCGCGCTCGGCGGCGCCCGCATTGTCCGAGTTGAGCTCAGCCTCCTCGGAGCGCAGGCGCTCGAGGATATCGGCATTGTCGCGCACCATCCGCTCCTCACGGGCGATGTCGGCGTCGAGCTGCTGCAGCCGGCGTTCGAGCTCGGCCTGGCGCGAGCGGATGCGGCCGGCCTCTTCCTCGATCTGCGTCTTGGCGATAGACAGGCGCTGGAAGGCGGCGGCCGCGGCTGCTTCGGCGTCGCGCAGGTCCGGCAGCCGGTGGGCGGCGATGCCCTGCTCCCTGGCTGCCGCCATCTGGGCCGCGGCGCGGTCGCCGACCAGCGTTGTGGCGACGGCGAGCGCCGAGCGCGCCTCGCCTTCCTGGGTCTTGGCCAAGGTCCAGCGCAGATGCAGAAGCGTCGCTTCCGCCTTGCGGATGTCGGCCGACAGGTTCTTGAAGCGCGAAGCCTGGCGCGCCTGGCGCTTCAGGCTGTCGATCTGGCCTTCCAACTCGCCGACGACGTCGTCCAGCCGCTCGAGGTTCTGTTCGGCGCCTTTCAGCCTCAGTTCCGCCTCATGGCGGCGCGTGTGCAGGCCGGAGATGCCGGCGGCTTCTTCAAGCAGCGCGCGGCGGGCTTGGGGTTTCGCCTGGATGAGCTCGCCGATGCGGCCCTGGCCGACCATGGAAGGCGAGCGCGCGCCGGTCGACTGGTCGGCGAACAGAAGCTGCACGTCCTTGGCGCGGGCTTCCTTGCCGTTGATGCGGTAGAGCGAGCCCGCTTCGCGCTCGATGCGGCGCGACACTTGCAATTCATCGGCATCGTTGAAGGCGGCTGGCGCGGTGCGGTCCGTATTGTCGAGGAAAAGCGTGACTTCGGCGGTGTTGCGCGCCGGCCGCGCGCCGGAGCCGGAGAAGATCACGTCGTCCATGCCGGACGCGCGCATGTTCTTGTAGGAGCTTTCGCCCATCACCCAGCGCAGCGCTTCGACGAGATTCGACTTGCCGCAGCCATTCGGCCCGACAATGCCGGTCAACCCGCGTTCGATGACGAACTCGCCGGGCTCGACGAAGGACTTGAAACCGAGGAGGCGAAGGCGCGAAAACTTCATTCGCGCCGCCCAATACTACAGGCGTGCGCGCCGAAGCCGGACCGCTTCGGCGCGGCCTGGATGTCAGAGCAGAGGGTCGATGATGGCCGACATTTCCTCAATCGACATCGCCCCTTTGTAGGTCTTTCCGTTGATGAAGAAGGTCGGCGTCGAGTCGACCTTGAACTCGTCCGCTCCGCGTTTCTGGACTGCTCTCACATCGTCCAGAAGTTTCTGGTCCGTCAAGCAGGCCTCGAAGGACTCCTGTGTAAAACCGGCCAGCTTGGAGATCTGCAGCAGTGCTTCCTTGGTGTTGCTGACGCCGACCCAGCTCGGTTGCTGCTTGAACAGCACGTCGACCATGGCGAAGTAGTTGTCCTTGGAGCAGCGCGCCAGCATGAAGCCGGCCTCGGCGCTCGGGTCGAAGGGGAATTCGCGCAGGATGTAACGGACCTTGCCGGTGTCGATGTATTTCGACTTCAACTGCGGGAAGGTGGTGTCGTTGAAATGCGCGCAATGCGGGCAGGTCATCGATGCGTATTCGACGATGGTGACCTTGGCGTCGTCCTTGCCGAGCTGCTTGTCGGGCAGCGCGCCGGGCTTGAGCAATTCCGCCATGTCGACGGTGCCTTGCGCCTCGGGCGCCTGGGCCGCCGCCGGCGTGGCGGCCGGCTTGGCAGGCGTAGACGGGTTGGCAGGCTTCACATCGGCCGCCTTCGCCTCCTCGCCCGAGTCGCTGCATGCGGCAAGCAGCGCCACCGCAGGAACAGCGGCCAGCGTGGTCAGAAGGTTTCTGCGTGACAGACTTTTGCCAAACGGGGCACGGTTCATGCGAATCACCTGATATCGGTTGGATTTTGCAATGCAAGGGCTAGAAAAGGCGAGAGTTGGCGCGAATTAAGGCATTGCGATCCCCAATCCAATCGCGAAACTCGATCATAAGCATCACGAATGCGCGAGATTGGCGACGCATTCATGACGCTTCTTACGACCCTTTGGGCTTCCTTTCACCCATAATTGTGGCGCCGAGTCGCTCCAGCGAAGCGCGCAAGCCGTCATCCTCGATCTTGCCGACCAGATGCGAAAGCTTCGATTTCTCGGCCTCGCTCAAAGGCCGCGGCGCCGGCTTCGGCCGTGCCTTTTGCGAAAGCACCGGTTTTTGCAGGATTTTGATGCGGCCGACCGCGTTGAAGCCCAGAAAGGCGTTGACGCGGTTGATGACCTCGCCGGCCTCGTGCTGCAGGTGCAGCGCGGCCATGCCTTCGCAGGCGATGATCAGCGTCGCCGGCTCGAACGGGTCGTCTTCATGCAGGCGGCGCGGCCAGTGTATCTTCTCCGGCCGCGAATGGCTGGCGAGCCGAGGCCCGGCGATCTCTTCCCAGGACTGCACCAGCCCGATCGAGATGCCGGCGCGCTTCTTCAGCACCGGATCGAGGATCTCGGTCGCGAGATCGCTCACCGGAACGGGATTGCCGAAGGGCCTTTTCCCTGCCATGTGCGTTCTCCAATCCCCAACTAATCCGATCAATGGCACCACTGAACCAGACCCGCAAGGCATCACAGCAGGCCGCGTCCGGCGATACGGACATCGCGTCCCGCCTGCTTGCCTGGTATGACGCCCACCATCGCGACTTGCCCTGGCGCGTCGCCCCGGGCGCGTTTGCGCGCGGCGTGCGGGCCGATCCCTATCGCGTCTGGATGTCCGAGGTAATGCTGCAGCAGACCACGGTCGAGGCGGTGAAAGCCTATTTCCGCAACTTCGTCGAGAAATGGCCGACGGTCGAGGCGCTGGCGGCGGCGGCAGCCGAGGACGTGATGAAGGCCTGGGCCGGGCTTGGCTATTATTCCAGGGCGCGCAACCTGAAAGCCTGCGCCGACCTCGTGGCGCTGCGGGGCGGCCGCTTTCCCGACACCGAGGCGGGCTTGCGCGAACTGCCCGGCATCGGTGCCTACACCGCGGCGGCGATCGCGGCGATCGCCTTCGACCAGCCGGCGGCGGTCGTCGACGGCAATGTCGAGCGGGTGATGACCCGGCTCTATTCAATCGAAACGCCGCTCAGCGAAGCGAAGCCTCAAATCCGCGCGCTGGTCGAAAAGCTGGTGCCGCGGACGCGGCCCGGCGATTTCGCCCAGGCGATGATGGATCTCGGCGCGACAATCTGCACGCCGAAGCGGCCGCGCTGCATGCTCTGCCCAGTGCGCGAGGATTGCAGCGCCATCCTCACCGGCGATCCGGAACGCTTCCCGGTCCGCCTGCCGAAGGACGACAAGCCGCTGCGCAAGGGTGCTGCCTTCGTCGCCGAGCGCGCCGACGGCGCCATCCTTCTGCGCAAACGGCCGGAGAAGGGATTGCTCGGCGGCATGACGGAGGTGCCGACCACCGGCTGGACGGCGCGGATCGATGGCGCCACGACGGCCGAGGCTGCGCCTTTTGCCGCCGATTGGCGGCGCGCCGGGCAGATCGGCCATGTCTTCACCCATTTCTCTCTCGAACTCGAAATCTTCCATGCCCACATCAAGCGCGATGCGCCGGCGGGGCACTTCTGGTCGGTGGCCCATGAAATTTCCGGGGAAGCGCTGCCTACCGTCATGAAAAAGGTGATCGAGGCGGCGATACCGGGCGCGACTAAGAAACAACCTACCCGCTGAAAGGCCTGCAATGACCGAGATACGCCACATCGTCTTCGACATCGGCAAGGTGCTGGTCCACTACGATCCGGACATCCCGTTCAGCCGGCTTATCCCGGACGCCGGGGAGCGGAAGTGGTTCTTCGACAATGTCTGCACCAGCGCCTGGAACGTCGAGCAGGACCGTGGCCGGACCTGGGAAGAAGCCGAGTCGTTGCTGATCGCCGAGCATCCCGCCCATGCCGAGAACATCCGCAACTTCCGCCGCCACTGGCATGATATGGTGCCGCATGCCTATGACGACAGTGTCGCGCTGCTCGAGGGCCTGATCGATGACGGCCGCGACGTGACGCTGCTCACCAACTGGGCGTCGGACACATTCCGCGAGGCTCGCGCCCGTTTTCCGTTCCTTGAAAAGCCGCGCGGCATCACGGTCTCCGGCGATATTGGCCTGATCAAGCCGGACCGCGCCATCTACGACCATCACGTCGCTTCGTTCGGGCTCGATCCCGCAGCTTCGCTGTTCATCGACGACAGCCAGAAAAATGTCGACGGCGCCAAGGCGGCGGGCTGGCAGGCCGTGCTGTTCACCGACGTCGCGGCGCTTAAAGCAGACCTTGAACGGCTCGGGATTACAGCCTGATCTGAATCGCTTGCGGCGATCCGTTGATGTTTTGATTCAGGTTCAGGTGGATCAGCCCCCTGCCCGCTCCATGCCAAGGCGGGCGATGCGGCGCAGCTCGTCGATCGGGGTGAGCCCGCCGCTGCGCTCATAGTGCCAGAAAGTCCAGCCATTGCAGGCATCCAGCCCCTGCACCTCGGCGCCGATCTTGTGGATCGAGCCGGCGCTATCGCCGATGGCCAGCGTGCCGTCGGCGCGCACTTTCGCCGCCCAGCGCTTCTTGGCGTCGTAAAGTGTGGCGCCCGGCGCCACAAGGCCGTTGTCGATCAGGCTGATGAAGGCGACGCGCGGCTCAGCGCGCTTGCCGGAAAGCACGGTGAGATCGGCGCTTTCCAGCGGGCGCACTGCGGCGATGCGCTCATTGGCGGCGTCGATATAGGCCTGCTCGCGCTCGATGCCGACAAAGTGGCGACCAAGGCGCTTGGCGACGGCGCCGGTGGTGCCGGAGCCGAAGAAGGGATCGAGCACCACGTCGCCCGGCTTGGTCGAGGCCATCATGATGCGGGCAAGCAAGGCTTCCGGCTTCTGCGTCGGATGCAGTTTGTTGCCGTTCTCGTCCTTCAGCCGCTCGCCGCCGGTGCAGATCGGGAACAGCCAGTCGGAGCGCATCTGCAGATCGTCATTCGACGCCTTCAAGGCCTCGTAATTGAAGGTGTAGCCCTTGGCCTTCTGGTCACGCGAGGCCCAGATCATTGTCTCATGCGCGTTCTGAAAGCGGCGGCCGCGGAAATTCGGCATCGGGTTTGTCTTGCGCCAGACGATGTCGTTGAGGATCCAGAAGCCGAGATCCTGCATGCGGGCGCCGACCCGGAAGATGTTGTGATAGGAGCCGATGACCCAGATGGTGCCGCTGGGCTTCAGCACGCGGCGCGCCGCGAGCAGCCAGGCGCGGGTGAAGGCGTCATAGGCCTCGAAACTCTCGAACTGGTCCCACTCGTCGTCGACGGCGTCGACCTTGGACTGGTCGGGCCGGTGCAGGTCGCCGTCGAGCTGCAGATTGTAAGGCGGGTCGGCGAAGATGACGTCGATCGACTTTTCCGGCAGCCTGTCGAGGGCGGCGACGCAATCGCCCTTCAGGATCGTGTCCAGCCATTCGGACTGTTGGGGAGCGTGGGAAAGCTCGTCGAGAAGACGCACGGCAGACATCGAAACACCCAAAAAAACGCGTTACGGTTTTACTCTCCGTTATGGTTACCGATCAGCGTAAACATTCGGTGAAGGCTCGCCGTTTGACCCACGGCGGTTTGCGAAGGCCGGCCCATTGGTGTATGCCGCGCCGCTTGAGCCAGCCAGGTCATTTCCTCCCACGCTTCGGATTGCCATGCCCCAGCCAGATCTTGTCATCTTCGATTGCGACGGCGTGCTCGTCGATTCCGAAATCATCGCCGCGCGCGTCGATGCCGAGCTTCTGACGTCGGCCGGATTCGAGATTTCGGCCGAGGAGCTTGCCGAGACCTATGCCGGCCTGACCTTCAAGGACATCATGCTGCGGGTCGAGGAGAAGTCGCGGATTCCGCTCCAGGCCTCGCTGATCGACCGCGAGGAAGAACTCGTCGACCGCAAGCTGCGCGCAGACGTGCGCATCATCGACGGCGCCCGCGAGGCGGTGGCGGCCGTAACCGCGCCACGCGCCGTCTGCTCCAATTCGCGCACCGAGCGGGTCGAATTCATGCTGGAGAAGGTGCGGCTGCTGCCGTTCTTCGCCGGCCGTATCTTTTCAGGACTTGATATCCCCAGCAAGAAGACCAAGCCGGCGCCGGACGTGTTCCTCTACGCTGCCGAAAAACTCGGCGCCAACCCGAAGAACACCTTCGTCATCGAAGATTCCGTGCATGGCATTGCCGGCGCCAGGGCGGCCGGCATGCGCGTCATCGGCTTCACCGGCGCAGGGCACAGCTATCCGGGCCACGCCGATGCGCTGACCGACGCCGGCGCCGAAACGGTCATCCGGCGCTGGGCGGAGCTCAAGAGCACGATCGCGGCACTGTCGGAGTGGTCGGAAGACGCCTAGTCTAGAAACCCAAGGACCCGGCTACGAGCGCGTCGTCAGCGTCGACAGCTGGTCGGTGTCGTAGCGGTTTCGCAGATCGGCGAGCGCTTTCGGATCCGGCGCACCCTGCGCCGTGAGTTCGGCAAGCTCTTCGAAATAATGCTCGTGACCGGGCGGAGAGACGGTCATCAGCACGCGCGCCGGCTTCTCGCTGACATTCGTGATGTTGTGCGGTATTCCCGGCGGGATGAACAGAAAGGTGCCGGGCGTTGCCCGAATCGTCCTGTCGCCGACATGCCATTCACACTCGCCCTCGAGCAGGTAAAAGGTCTCTTCCTGCACCCGGTGAACATGCCGCCCGGTGGCGAATTCCGGCGGGATCGTCCAGTCGAACATGCTCGTATGCCTGGTATTTTCATCGGTAACGAGGAAAGCCATTGGATGGCCACGCAACATGACGCCCTTCTTCTCGTCGGGCATGCGGATGACGGCATCAGCGCTCATATGATCCTCCTCTGACAGGGTGCTTGTTTCTGGCAAGCGTTCGCGCAACATCGGCCGTTCACACCGGAAAGTCGTGAATCCGTTGCCAAAAATTTGCTAAAAGACTCGAATGACAGCCAGGGGCGACGCCTACCAGTTCGGCCCGTTCCGCCTCGATCCTGAGGTGGGCATTCTCTTTTACGGGGCCGAGCCAACCATGCTCGGGCGGCGCGCCGTGGCGCTGCTGCGGCTGCTGATCCAGAATGCGGGCCAACCCGTATCGAAGGACGCGCTGATCGAGGCCGGCTGGGGCGGATCGGCGGTTGCCGACAACAATCTGACGGTTCAGATCGCAGCCTTGCGCCGGACTCTGGCCGACGCGGCGAATGTCGCGAGTTGGATCGAGACGCTGCCGCGCCGCGGCTATCGCTATGTCGGACCGGCCCTTGTCACCAATGTTCCCGATACCTCGGCCGCCGCCCGCGCCGCGTCGGCGCCGAGCTTGCCTGAGAAGCCCTCCGTCGCGGTCCTGCCGTTCTCGAATTTGAGCGGCGACCCGCAGCAGGAATATTTTGCCGATGGGATGGTCGACGACATCATCACAGGTCTGGCGCGCATCAAGTGGCTGTTCGTCATCGCGCGAAACTCGACCTTCAGCTACAAGGGTCGCGCCGTCGACGTGAAGCAGGTCGGCCGCGAGCTTGGCGTTCGCTATGTCCTCGAAGGCAGTGTGCGCAAGGCCGGCGGCAGCGTGCGTGTCACCGCGCAGATGATCGATGCTTCGACTGGCGCTCATGTCTGGGCCGAGCGCTACGATCGCAGCTCCGAAGACATCTTCGCGCTCCAAGACGAGATCGCACTGGCAGCAGTAGGAGCGATTGCGCCAAGCGTGCGGAAAGCCGAAATCGAACGAGTCAGGCGCAAGCGCCCCGACAGTCTCGATGCCTACGATCTCGTGCTGCAGGCCCAGCCCGACGTGGATTCAGGCATGCCGGAGCAGGTGACTAGGGCGCTGGTGCTGCTCGAGCGTGCGCTCGCGCTCGAACCGGCCTATGCGCTGGCGCATGGCAATGCCGCGATGTGCCATCATTGCCTGTTCCTCCGCGCCGGCCTGCAGGAGATCAACCGTGCGTCTTCGATCCGCCACGCGCGATCGGCCATCGTTCACGGGCAGGATGATGCGCTCGCCCTCACATGGGCGGGCTTTTCCATCGGAATGGATGCGCATGATCGCGCCGGTGCGTTCGCGGCATTGGAAGCTGCGCTTGCCATCAGCCCGTCATCGGCGCTGACCTACATCCTCGGCAGCGTCATGCTTGGATGGAGCGGTGAAGCGGAGCGCGCGATAGAGTGGAGCGAGCAGGGCGTGCGGCTGAGCCCGTTCGATTCATGGGCCTGGGCTGCATTTGATGCGCAGGCGATGAGCCATTTGCTGCGCGGCCGTTACGAAGAGGCTTGCCGTGCTGCCTACAAGTCCGTCCAAGCCAATCCGGCGCACAGCATCACCTATGTGCAATTGGCCGCCGCGCTGGCCAAGCTTGGCCGATTGGACGAAGCGAGGGCGGCTGCCGCCCGCGTGATCGAGCTTCAGCCCGGCTTTCGCTACAGCCGCCAGTTTGCAGGCGTGAATTGCGCGCCCGCGCTCGCGCAGGCTCTTGGCAGCGCACTACGGGCAGCCGGATTACCTGAGTAGATGACGAACAGCGCGTGTTTCGTTGGCCAGCGAGACGCCGTTGTTTCCTGCCCTTGCTCAGTTCGTCGCCGGAGCGCGCTTCTTCCGCTTGCCTTTCGACTTATCCGCCGAGGCGGCCGGCGTATTCTCGTCATAGCCGGCATAGGCCTGGTAGTCGCGTGCGGTCGGCTCCGGCACCACGACGTTGTTGTCGACGAAGACGAACTGGGTAGCGGCCGACGGGTCGGTAACCTGCACCTGGTAGGGATGCAGCTGCGAATAAAGCACCTCGTCGCCGTGCTGAACCGCGATGCGGATCGGCATGGTGATGGTGCCGGGCGCGAACATCGGCCCCGGCACGACCTTGCCGGCGACGGCTATCTTCATCGACATCTGACCATTGGCATGGGTGCAATCGCGCGTCACATCGGTGATCGAGGCCTGGTAGATGATCTTGGACGGATCGTGAGCGGGATCGACGGGCTGGCCGTTGGGGCCGGTCTGGGCGGCCGCGGCTGCTGCCTCGGCCTCGGCTTGCGCCGCGGGGTCAAGCTTCTTTTTCTTGGGCTTCGCCGTTGCACCCTTGGCATAGGTGTTGAAATAGGCGGTGCCGTCGCGCAGCGACACTTTCGGGCAATAGGCGCGCAACTGGCTGGCGAGTATCTTGGGATCCTGCGGCGGCGGCGGCGCGGTCGGATCCTTCTTGGTCAAACCAAAGTTAAGAATGCCACTGTCGCCCGATTGGCAGCCGGCGGCGGCAAGCATAAAGCCGGTAAGCGCCAGACCCGCGACAAATCGACGGTTGACCGAATAAAACGCCATGAAACTGCACTTCCCTCTCACAAAGCCGGTGACGTATAGCAACCGCGCGGCAAAAATGCGACTGAGCCGGCTCGGAAAATTAGCAATTGCCGTGGATGACGCGACCGGCAGCAATGGGCCTTTGACGATGCAATATGTGAGTACCCGCGGGGATGCGCCCGCGCTTGGATTTTCGGACGCGGTGCTGGCTGGCCTCGCGCGCGACGGCGGGCTTTACGTGCCGCGCGAATGGCCGCAGTTTTCGGCCGCCGACATCCGCGCCATGCGCGGGCTTGCCTATCCGGACCTTGCCATCCGCGTCTTGACGCCGTTCCTCGGCGGCGAGATCGCGGCGCCGGTCTTCGAGCGGCTGGTGCGAGAAGCCTATGCGACTTTCCGGCATGAGGCCGTCTGCCCGCTGGTGCAGACCGGGAAAAACACCTTCATCCTCGAGCTCTTCCACGGGCCGACGCTGGCCTTCAAGGATGTGGCCATGCAGTTGCTGGCGCGGCTGATGGACCATGTGCTTGCCGAACGCGGCCAGCGCGCCACCATCGTCGGCGCGACCTCGGGCGACACGGGCGGTGCCGCGATCGACGCCTTCGCCGGCCGCGACCGCACCGACATCTTCATTCTCTTCCCGCACGGCAAGGTCTCACCGGTGCAGCAGCGCCAGATGACGACGTCGAGCGCCGCCAACGTCCACGCGCTGTCGGTCGAGGGCAATTTCGACGACTGCCAGGGCCTGGTGAAGGACATGTTCAACGACCACGGCTTTCGCGACCGGGTGTCGCTTTCGGGCGTCAATTCGATCAACTGGGCCCGCATCATGGCCCAGATCGTCTATTATTTCTCATCGGCCCTGTCGCTCGGCGCGCCCGACCGGCCGGTCTCCTTCACTGTGCCGACCGGCAATTTCGGCGATATCTTCGCCGGCTACGCCGCCAAGCGCATGGGGCTGCCGATCGAGCGGCTGATCATCGCCACCAACGACAACGACATCCTGGCGCGCACGCTGGCGAGCGGCGAATACCGCACCAAGGGCGTGGTCGCCACGACCTCGCCGTCGATGGATATCCAGGTATCGTCGAATTTCGAGCGCCTGCTGTTCGAGGCGGCCGGCCGCGACGCCGAGACGGTCAGGCGCTACATGAACGGGCTGAAGCAATCGGGCTCCTTCACCATCGAGGGAGGCGAGCTCAAGCGCATCCGCGCCGAGTTCGACGCCGGCCGCGCTACTGTCGACGAGGTCGCCGCCACCATCCGCACGACGCTGGAGAACAGCAACTACCTGCTCGATCCGCACACGGCCGCCGCCGTCCATGTCGCGGCCGCCCATGCCTCCGGTCCGGTGCCCATGGTGGTGCTCGGCACCGCCCATCCGGCGAAATTCCCGGCAGCGGTGGAGGCCGCGAGCGGCATCGCCCCTGTCCTGCCCGCATGGCTAGGCGGCTTGATGACAGCCGACGAAAAATACACGATACTTCCATCCGACTTGAAAATGATGGAAGATTACGTGAGCCGCCACTCGCGGGCGGCGCGTTAAGGAGTACTTGCCATATGGGTGTTGAGGTAAGCCGTCTGTCGAACGGCCTGACAGTCGCCACCGAAACCCTTCCAAGCATCGAATCGGTTGCCCTAGGGGCCTGGGTCAAGTCAGGCGCCCGCAATGAGCGGGACGACGAGCATGGCATGGCCCATCTGCTCGAGCACATGGCGTTCAAGGGCACCAAGCGCCGCAGCGCCTTCGAGATCGCCTCGGAAATCGAGAATGTCGGCGGCGAGATCAACGCCGCCACCAGCGTCGAGACGACCTCATATTACGCCAGGGTGCTTTCCGACGACGTGCCGCTCGCGGTCGATATCCTGGCCGATATCCTGCAGGAGTCCGAATTCGATCCCGACGAGCTCGAGCGCGAGCAGCATGTGATCCTGCAGGAGATCGGCGCCGCGCACGACACGCCCGACGACATCGTCTTCGACCGCTTCACCGAAACGGCCTTCCGCCATCAGACCATCGGCCGCTCGATCCTGGGCACGCCGGAGACGGTCAAATCCTTCACCTCCAAGCAGCTGCACAACTTCATCGAACGGCAATATGACGCAGAGCGGATGGTCATCGTGGCCGCCGGCGACGTCAAGCATGACAATTTCGTGCGCGAGGTCGAAAAACAGCTCGGCGGCTTTCGTTCCAAGGCGGCGGGCAATATCCCGCAATATGCGCAATATGTCGGCGGCGACTTCCGCGAGGACCGCGACCTGATGGATGCGCAGATCGTGCTGGGCTTCGAGGGCCGCGCCTATCATGTGCGCGATTTCTACGCCTCGCAGGTGCTGTCGATGATCCTGGGCGGCGGCATGTCGTCGAGGCTGTTCCAGGAGGTGCGCGAGAAGCGCGGCCTCTGCTATTCGGTCTATGCCTTCCATTGGGGATTTTCCGACACCGGCATCTTCGGCGTGCATGCCGCGACCGGGCAGAGCGACATCGCCAAGCTGGTGCCGGTGATCATCGACGAATTGCAGAAGGCTGGCGAGAGCATCCAGCAGGACGAGCTCGACCGGGCGCGCGCGCAATATCGCGCCGGCCTCATCATGTCGGCCGAGAGCCCGGCCAGCCGCGCCTCGCAGATCGCCAGGCAGCTGCTTCTGTTCGGGCGACCGATCGCCAAGGAGGAATTGATGGAGCGGCTTTCGGCGCTGACCATCGAGCGGCTGACCGACCTCTCCTCGCGGCTGTTTTCGACCAAGCCGACGCTCACCGCGGTCGGCCCTGTGGGCACGCTTGCGCCCTACGAGGCGATCCTCGAATCGCTTGCGGGCCCGCAGACGACGGCCCGCCGGCTCGCCGTCTGATCTTCGACCAAAACCGTGTTCGCGCTTCCTTTCTTTCGCCGCGACCTGCCGGCACTGAAGGGCGACAAGGTCACGCTGCGCGTGCCCCTGACCAACGACTACCGCGAATGGTCGGCGGTGCGGGGCGAAAGCCGTGCTTTCCTCGAACCTTGGGAGCCGCGCTGGCAGCCGGATGAGCTTGACCGCACTGCCTGGCGGCTGCGCATCAGCCGCTACCGCGAGGACTACGCGCAAGGCACGGCCATCGCCTTCTTCATCTTCGAAAAATCGAGCGGCAAGCTTGCCGGCGGCATCACGCTCGGCAACATCCGCCACGGCGTCGCGCAGAGCGGCCATATCGGCTACTGGATCGGCGAACGCTTCGGCGGCCGCGGCCTGATGACTGAGGCGGTCAAGCTGGTGTCGCGCTTCGCCTTCGATACGCTCAGGTTGCACCGGATCGAAGCTGCCTGTATTCCCGAAAACGCCCGGTCGATCCGCGTGCTTGAAAAAGCCGGATTCCGGCGCGAAGGACTTCTGCGATCCTATCTCAGGATCAATGGCATCTGGCAGGATCACTACCTCTACGCCCGAATCGCGGACGATCCCCCGGGCGAAGGAACGAAGGGCTGATTGTGACGAATTCTCCGCGATTAGCGTCGCTGTTCGCCCTCATCATGACGGTCGTCGTCACGCTTTTTTCGGCCATGCCGGCCTTCGCCGTCGAGCCGATCAAGATCGCGCGCGACGACAAGGCGCTGGACCTCTCCGGCGCGGTGGAGATCTACCGGAACCAGGGCGAGAATTTCCAGGTCTCGACCGCGCCCGGGCCCGACGGCATCGTGCGGCGCATCGAGGTGGAGGCCAATGACGCGCGCTCGAGCGGCGACTGGGCCGTCTTCGCGCTCGCCAACTCCACCGACCAGCAGCTCGACCGGCTGATCGTCGCGCCGCATTTCCGCCTGGTGAATTCCGGTCTCTTCTGGCCCGACCTCGGCTCGACGCGCATCGCCGCGATCACGCCCAGCGAAGGCTTCGCGCTCGACCGCCAGACAAGCCCTGACGCCGACGTGTTCCGGGTGACGCTGAACCCCGGAACGGTGGTGACGTTCATCGCCGAGCTCGCCTCGCCAAAGCTGCCGCAGGTCTATCTCTGGGAGCCGGATTCCTACAAGGACTCGGTCAATTCCTACACGCTGTTCCGCGGCATCGTCATCGGCATTTCAGGCCTTCTGGCGCTGTTCCTGACCATCCTGTTCGTGGTCAAGGGAACCTCGATGTTCCCGGCCACCGCGGCGCTCGCCTGGGCGGTGCTGGCCTATATCTGCGTCGACTTCGGCTTCCTCAACAAGATCATCGAGATATCGCCCGGCAACGAGCAGATATGGCGGGCCGGCACGGAGGTGGCTCTAGCCGCAACCTTCGTGGTGTTCCTGTTCGCCTATCTCAACCTCAACCGGTGGCACGGCCATTTCAGCTATGGCGCGCTGGTCTGGATCCTGGGTCTGCTTCTGATCGCCGGCGTCGCCATCGTCGATCCGGCGGTCGCCGCCGGCATCGCCCGCCTCTCCTTTGCCGCCACCGCGCTCACCGGTCTCGGCCTCATCATCTTCCTTGGCATTCGCGGCTATGACCGCGCCATCATGCTGGTGCCGAGCTGGGTGATGGTGCTCCTATGGCTATGCGGGTCGTGGATGGCGATCACGGGCATGCTGGACAACGACATCGCCCAGCCGGCGCTGGGCGGCGGGCTGATCCTGATCATCCTCTTGATCGGCTTCACGGTCATGCAGCACGCCTTTGCCGGCGGCGCGCTGCACCAGGGCCTGTTCTCCGACCTCGAGCGGCAGGCACTGGCCGTGGCGGGCTCGGGCGACATCGTCTGGGACTGGGACGTGCTGCGCGACCGCGTGGTGACCAAGCCGGACATCAGCCTGCAGCTCGGCCTTGCGCCGAACAGCCTTGGGGGTGCTGCCCGCAACTGGCTGCCGGTGCTGCATGCCGACGACCGCGACACGTTCCGCACCACGCTCGACGTGGTGCTGGAGCATCGCCGCGGCAAGGTGGCGCAGAATTTCCGCCTGCGCGGCGCCGACGGCCACTACCATTGGTTCTCGCTGCGCGCCCGCCCGGTTATCGGCTCCGACGGCGAGGTGATCCGCTGCGTCGGCACCATGGTCGACGTTACCGAACAGAAGAAGTCCGAGGAAAGGCTGCTGCACGATGCCGTGCACGACAATTTGACCGGCCTGCCGAACCGCGAATTGTTCATGAACCGGCTGGAGGCGATCATCTCGATCGCCCGCACCGAGGAGAAGGTGCGCCCGACGGTCTTCATCATCGATATCGATCGCTTCAAGCAGGTCAATGACGGTCTGGGCATTTCCGCCGGCGACACCATTCTGCTCACTGTTGCGCGCCGGCTGCACCGGCTGCTCAAGCCGAAGGATTCGCTGTCGCGCTTTGCCGGCGACCAGTTCGCGCTGATGCTGCTTTCGGAGCAGGACCCGGCCCGCATCGCGGCAATCGCCGACGCCATCAAGCATGCGATCAACAATCCGATCACCTTCGCCAAGCGCGAGATCGTGCTGACCGCCTCGATCGGCCTGATCACCTGGACGACGGCGCAGACTTCCGCCGAGGACATGGTCAAGGACGCCGAGCTTGCCATGCACCAAGCTAAGCGCTTCGGAGGCGACCGGATCGAGCCGTTCCGGCCCGCCTTCCGCACCGTCGGCACCGACCGGCTGCAGTTCGAATCCGACCTTCGCCGAGCCATCGAGCGGCGCGAGTTCACGCTAGCCTACCAGCCGATCGTGCGGCTGGAGGACGGCAGCGTCGCCGGCTTCGAGGCGCTGCTGAGATGGGACCATCCGCGCCGCGGCATGATCCCGCCGGGGGACTTCATCCCGGTCGCCGAGAATTGCGGGCTGATCGTGCAGCTCGGCCTGTTCGCCATGCAGCAGGCGGCCGAGGACCTGGCGGGTTGGCAAAAGCAGATCGGCGACGCGCCGCTGTCGGTCTCGGTCAACCTCTCCAGCCGCCAGCTCATCCGCCGCGACCTGGTCAGCGACGTGCGCTCCGTCATCGCGCGCGCGAATCTGAAGCCGCGCTGCTTCCGGCTGGAGCTCACCGAATCCCTGGTGATGGACAATCCCGAGCAGACCGCGCATGTGCTGACCAAGCTGAAGCAGCTTGGCATCGGGCTGTCGCTCGACGATTTCGGCACCGGCTATTCCTCGCTCTCCTATCTGACGCGCTTCCCCTTCGACACGATCAAGATCGACAAGAGTTTCGTCGACGACTCCACGCCGAAGCGCGCCGTGCTGCTCAAATCCATGGTCAATATGGCGCATGAGCTCGGGCTTTCGGTCGTGGCGGAAGGCATTTCGGATGAAAGCGATGCGCTGGAGCTGCGCCAGATGGGCTGCGAATATGTCCAGAGCTTCATGTTCGGCGCGCCGATGCCCGGCGACCAGGTGCTGAAGACGCTGAGGGAGCAGTATCCGCTGACCCAGGCTTAGAGGCCGTTTGGAAACTCTACTCCTGCGGCCGTCTGGCGGCGCTTTCTGCGCTTCCGGTGCCCACGTGCGTTAAGCACGCTCCGCTCCGGTTCTCGAAATCACCACCATATGACTCGCATGAGCGAGTTTCGAAACGGCCTCTGCGTCTGCTCGGTACGGCAGGCTAGGCATGCCCCGCGGCGGCACTGAGATGGGCGAGGTCGATGCCGATCGAGGCGAGGATGCGGTCGTATTTGCGTTCGATGTCGGTGTCGAAGAGAAGCTCGGGCGTCGCCGGACAGGTGAGCCAGCCATTCTCGGCGATCTCCGTTTCGAGCTGGCCGGCGCCCCAGCCGGAATAGCCGAGCGCCATCAGCGCATGGCGCGGGCCGCGTCCCGTGGAGATGGCGCGCAATATGTCGACGGTTGCCGTCAGGCAGATATCGTCGGAGACGTTGAGCGAGGATTCCACGCGATAGTCGCCGGAATGCAGCACGAAGCCGCGGCTGCGGTCGACCGGCCCGCCATTGCGCACGACGAAATCGCGCGTATGCGCCGGCAGGCGGATCGCTTCCTGCTCGTTCATGATGCCGAGCTGCACAAGCAGGTCCGGAAACAGCATCTGCTGCGTCTGGTTGATGATCAGGCCCATCGCGCCCTCGTCGCTATGGGCGCAGACGTAGATGACGGAGCGCGCGAAACGGTCGTCCTTCATGCCCGGCATGGCAATCAGGAACTGATCGTCGAGGAAGCCGCGGCCGGCGGCCGCCTTCTTGTGGCGCAGCAAGTCCATGGCTTGAGCGTAACGCGTTTCGGCAGCGCCGAAAAGATGGTGCCGGTCCCCGATGTCACGCAAATATGATACCGGGAAGGTGACGAAGTCATTGCGCGGCCAAGAACGGACGGTCAAATCACCGCTATGCGATATATGAAAATACTGGTTCTCGGCATCGTTTTCGGGTGGGCTGCAAGCCTCCCGGCCGAGACCTCCTCCTCGAACTGGTACAACAGTGAAGGCGGCAAGGTACGGCTGGTGACCACCGGCAAGCCCGACGAGGCCGGCAAGATCCACGGCGTGCTCGACATCGCCTTGAAGCCCGGCTGGAAGACCTATTGGCGCGATCCGGGGGATGCCGGCGTGCCGCCGCAGCTCGACATATCCGGCAGCACCAACATCGCCGACGCGCAATTGTCATTCCCGCCGCCGCAGCGGCATGACGACGGCTACGGCAAATGGGCAGGCTACGATCGTCCGGTGTCGCTGCCGGTGACCTTTACGGTGTCATCGCCCGGCCAACCGGCGACCATCGATGCCCATGTCTTCCTCGGCATCTGCGAGACGATCTGCATTCCGGTGCAGACCCGGCTCAGCGTCGATCCCGGCTCCGATCCGGATAACGCGACCGACGCCGCACTGGTGAAAACCGCGCTTGCGACGCTACCCTCCCCGGCCCGGTCCGATTTCGGCGTCAGCGTGCTGCCCGGCGATCACGAAACTCTTGTCGTCCAGGCGCAGTCGCCCGGCGATCCGCAATCCGTCGACTTCTTCATCGCCGGCGAGCGCGACTACATGTTCGGCGCGCCGGTGCGCAGCCAAAGGGACGGCAAGCTCGTCTTCACCGTGCCGATCCTCGACCGGCCGTCGGCGACGCCGACCGATGGCGGGCTATATTACACGCTGACCAGCGCCGAGGGCTCGGTCGACGGGTTGCTGCCTTTCCCTTGATCCAGGGTTGTGAAGAGGTTGCCGGAGCCCGCGCAGTCCGATATCGAAAACATCGGTCCTTCCCATCCCCCAAGCGAGGCTCCCCATGACCATTTCGGTTGGCGAAAAACTGCCCGAAGTAACCTTCAAAATGATGACCGCCGACGGCGCCAAGCCGATCACCGGCGATGAGATATTCGCCGGCAAGAAGGTGGTGCTGTTCGGCGTTCCCGGCGCCTTCACGCCGACTTGCAGCAACAACCACCTGCCGGGCTATCTGGAGAACCATGACGCCATTCTTTCGCGCGGCGTCGACACGATCGCCGTCGTCTCGGTCAACGACGTGCATGTCATGGGCGCCTGGGCGCGGTTCACCGGTGGCGAAGGCAAGATCCTCTATCTCGCCGACGGCAGCGGTGATTTCGCCAAATCGGTGGGGCTGGACAACGATCTTTCCGCCGCCGGCATGGGGCTGCGCTCGAAGCGCTTTTCGATGATCGTCGACGACGGCAAGGTCATGGCGCTCAATGTCGAGACCAAACCGGGCGTCGACGAGTCCGGCGCTGCCAAGATCCTCGAGCAGCTCTGATGCTCGACACCATCTGGCGCGCAGTGGCGATCGGCATCGGCGCCACGGTGTTCATGGACATCTGGGCGATCATCCTCAATAAGGCAATCGGCCAGCCATTGCCCAACTGGGGCATGGTGGGACGCTGGGTGCGGCATCTGCCGGAGAGGGTCTTTCACGACGATATCGGCAAGGCGGCGCCCTATGCGCATGAAAAGGCGCTCGGCTGGGCGTTCCACTACCTCGTCGGCATTCTCTACGGCGTGATCCTTGTCGTGCTCGCCGGCGCGGGCTGGCTGGCGACGCCGACATTCCTGCCGGCCTTCATCCTCGGCATCGTCACGGTCGGGGCGGGCTGGTTCCTGCTGGCGCCTGGCATGGGCGCCGGCTGGGCGGCATCCAAGCTCCCCAACCCGACGAAGGTGCGCGCGCTCAACCTCCTGGCGCACACGGTGTTCGCGCTCGGCATGTTCTCGACGGCGCTGCTGATCCGCTGACGATTCCGGCACCGGCAGATGAGCTGAAATCAGAACAGACGGTTCAGGTCTCTGCGCCCGTCCACGACGCGAACGATCTCCACCAACTCTATTGGGCCATTATCGGTGTCCGGTATAGTTTCAAAGAACAACACAAACGGCGGCGCCACCAACATGCGCGCCGCGGCCCGAATGTCAGGCCGTCTTACGCCCATACGTGGCTGGTCCGCCAACTGCCGCGCCCGGTCCTCTATCCAGTCATAGTAGCGATCGGCGGCCCTCATGCTTTCGCTGCCGATGGCTACATAGATGTCGATTAAATCGGCTCTGGCCGCGGTAACCAGACTACCTTAACGGCCATTCGGCGCGGCGTCCTTTAGCCTCTGCCGAGCTTCGTTTCTGAGGGCGTCAAAGTCCAAAGGCTCCGGTCTCCCGCTCGCCTTGCCCTCATCCCAGAGCCGTTGCAGACGGTGCAGGTCCTCTTGGCGCAGTTCTCGCTTAGCCAACCAGTCGCGCACCGCTTCGCGCACGATTTCGCTCGTGGTCGCGTATTCCCCGGTTTCCACGGCCTCACGCATGACGGCCGCCTGCTGCGTCGTGACCGCCACGCTGATTTTTTCCACGTTTGCCATGGCAGCTATCCTTGCTCTATGGTAGAAAATAATACCCCCTTGCAGGAATCAATGGCACTGCTGATCCGGTAGCCGATCAAATGCTGTGATCGCACCTCCTCCCGCCATCGACCGGCAGGCCGGCAGGCCTAATTAGCTTTGAGTCGAACGTCGCGCCTTCGCAACCGCCGGCCGCTTCGGCTGCGCTAGGGGCTGCGCCGCCACGACAGGCTTCACCGGGCCTTTCTTGAACGGCGCCATGCCTTGCCTGGCCAGTTCGTCGGCACGCTCGTTCTCCGGGTGGCCGGCATGGCCTTTCACCCAATGCCACGTGACCTTGTGGCGCCGGTTGGCCTCGTCGAGCGCCTGCCAGAGCTCGCCATTCTTGACCGGCTTCCTGTCGCCGGTCTTCCAGCCGTTCTTCTTCCAGCCATGGATCCATTTGGAGATGCCGTCCATGACGTATTTGCTGTCGGTGTAGAGGTCGACCGCGCAAGGCTCCTTCAGCGCATTGAGCGCCGTGATGGCGGCGAGCAGCTCCATGCGGTTGTTGGTGGTCTCGGCCTCGCCGCCCGACAACTCCTTGGTGACGCCGTTGTAGCGCAGCACCGCGCCCCAGCCGCCGGGCCCGGGATTGCCCGAGCAGGCGCCGTCGGTGAAGATCTCGATCTGTTTGTTCATGTCAGCCCGTATTCGGATGGCGACTTGATGGCGCGATGGAAGCGCATGCGGCGGATATATTCGGTCGGATCGCGCTTCATCACCAGCCCGCCATCCGGAACGGTCAGCCAGTCATAGAGGCGGGTCAGCATGAAGCGCAGCGCCGAGCCGCGCGCCAGCATCGGCAGCGCCGCCTTCTCGTCGCCCGAGAGCGGCCGCACCGACTGATAGCCGGCCAGCAGCGCCGTGCCCTTGGTCAGATTGAAGGAAAAATCCTTCTCGAAGCACCAGGCGTTGAGGCAGGTGGCGACATCATAGGCATAGAGATCGTCGCAGGCGAAATAGAAGTCGATCAGCCCCGACAGTTTCTCGCCGAGGAAGAAGACATTGTCCGGGAACAGATCGGCATGAATGATGCCCTTCGGCAGGCCGGTGGGCCAGTTGCGCTCGAAATCGACGAAATCGGCATCGACCTCGGCCGCCAAGCCGGGCTCGACCTCGTCGGCCCGCTCGCGCGAGGCCGCCCAGAGCTTGCGCCAGCCGTCGATGGCCAGCGCGTTCGGCCTTCGCATCTGAAAATCCTGGCCGGCAAGATGCAGGCCGGCGAGCGCCTTGCCGACCTCGCCACAATGCGCGGCGGTCGGGCGCCTGAGCGATAGGCCTTCGAGGAAGGTGATGATGACGGCGGGCCGGCCGGCGAGCGTGCCGATGACGGTGCCGTCATGCGCGGTGACCGGCAGCGGGCAGGAAATGCCCTTCCTGGCGAGATGGCCCATCAGGCCGAGAAAGAACGGCAGGTCGGCCTTGTCGACGCGCTTCTCGTAGAGGGTCAGGATGTAGGAGCCGGTCGAGGCATGGACCAGGAAATTGGAATTCTCGGTACCTTCGGCGATGCCCTTGTAGGAAAGCAGCTCGCCCACCGGATAGGCCTTGAGGAATGCGGTCAGCTCGCCTTCGTTGACGTCGGTGTAGACGGCCATCCGGTTTCACGCCGCTCCATTGACGAAGGCCATGTCGGCCGCCGTCAGTTCGACATCGCGCAGCACCCGCATCACCGGAAAATCCTCCGTTTCCGTGGCCGTGATGGCCAGATCGATGGTGACTTCGAAGCGCTGCCGGAACGCGTCGATGATCTCATCGACGATGATTTCCGGCGCCGATGCGCCGGCCGACAGGCCGAGCGTCCTGATCCCGGCGATCTCATCCCACGGAATTTCGGCGGCGCGCTGCACGAGAAGCGACATCGTGGCGCCGGCGCGCTCCGCCACTTCGACAAGGCGGCGCGAATTGGACGAATTGGGAGCGCCGACGATAAGGAAAAGATCGGCGCCCGCCGCCGTCTCCTTCACCGCTTCCTGGCGGTTGGTCGTGGCGTAGCAGATGGATTCGGCCGCGGCCGCGTGTAGTTCGGGAAACCTCTCCTGGAGCGCCCGGATAATGCCGGCGGTGTCCTCGACCGACAAGGTCGTCTGAGTGACGAAGCCCAATGCCGAAGCGTCGACGGGCACGAAGCGCGCGGCGTCGGCCTCGGTCTCGATCAGCGTAACGGCGCCTTCCGGCAATTGGCCCATCGTGCCGATCACCTCCGGGTGCCCGGCATGGCCGATCAGGAGCACATGGCGCCCGAGCCGCTGGTGGCGCATCGCCTGTTTGTGCACCTTGGAGACGAGCGGGCATGTGGCGTCGAGATAGAAAAGATTGCGCGCCTCGGCATCCGCCGGCACCGATTTCGGCACGCCATGCGCGGAAAAGACCACGGGCGACTGGCGATGCTCCGGCGGAATCTCGGACAGTTCCTCGATGAAGACGGCGCCGAGGCTCTGCAGCCCTTCGACGACGTAGCGGTTGTGCACGATTTCGTGGCGGACATAGACCGGCGCGCCATATTTCTTCAGCGCCAGCACGACGATCTGGATGGCGCGGTCGACGCCGGCGCAGAAGCCGCGTGGCTGGCAGAGCCTGATCGTCAGCGGTGGTTTTTTCTCGGTCATGAATACGAAGCCGGTTCAGTCGGAATCAAGAGCATGATGCCGAAAAGTGTGAAGCGGTTTCGGACCACATCATGCTCTATCTCTTTGTTGTAGGCGAAATGAGGTGCGCACCCCTGCCCTGTCAAGAGCGGCGGCGCTCACTGCTCCTTCGCCGGGCGGCGCAGTCTTAGAATCAGCACGGCTGCAAGGGCGGCGGCCAGCCCGTACCAGGTGACGGCGTATTGCAGGTGGTTGTTCGGCAGATCGATGATGGTGACGCCACCGACCGGCAGGCCGCTGGGATTCGGCGTCTTGTCGGCATCGACGAAGAACGGCACCAGCACGAAGCCGGCAGGCAAGCCGGCGGTCGCCGCCATGACGTCGCGGTCCTTCCAATAGAAGATGTTCTTGGCGACGTCATTGTCGGGAAGCATCATCGACGGCTTTGCAGGCAGCGGATTGCGGGCAAGTCCGGTCACCGTCACCTTGCCGGCGATTTCGCCCCGTTGGCGCTTGGCCGGGTCCTTGAGATCGTAGGGAACGAAGCCGCGGTTGACGAGCACGAAGCGGCCATCCTCCAACTGCAAGGGCGTGTAGACGTTGAAGCCGCTGTCGCCTTGCCAGGTGGAAAAGAAGTGCCGCTCGCCCTTGTGCAGGAACGTGCCGGTCACCGTCACCGGGGTGTAATCGACATCGTGGGAAGCGGCGAATTGCCTCTCGACTTCCGCCAGCGGCAACGGGGCGGAATGCGTGCGCTTGTCGATGGTCGCGAGCAGGTCCTCCTTCCAGTGCAAGCGCTGGACCTGCCAGGTGCCGAGCCCGATCAGCACGGCGAACAGCACGAGGCCGAGACCGATGAGCAACGCCGCGCGCGGCCGCGAACGGTCGGCAACCGAGCCTGTCGTCTCATTCATTCCTGGGATTCCAGCCTGCCTTCAGCAGCCTTCTTCGAATATTGCAAGGTGATCAGCACGCCCTTGATGAGGCGCAGCGCCGTCAGGCAGAGAACCAGCGCCAGCGGTATCCACAAAGTGAAGTGCAGCCAGAGCGGCGGGCTGAGCGTCACCTCCATCCATAGCGCCAGGCCGACGACGATGAAGCCTATGATCAGGATGACGAACACCGCCGGTCCGTCTCCGGCATCGGCGAAGGAATAATCGAGCCCGCAATTGTAGCAGCGCTTGCCGACGGTGAGGAAACCCGAGAACAGCTTGCCTTCGCCGCAGCGCGGGCAGCGGCCGTGCAGGCCGGCCGAGATCGGATCGATGGGTGGCCAGACCGCTTTATCTTCGCTCATGTTCTCACCGTAGACCTTTTCGCCCCAAAGAATAAGGCGGCCACGTCGCCGCAGCCGCCTTTGGGATTCCGAAACCTGTCGGTTTAATGGCCTTCGCTCAGCGCGCCGTTCGAGGCCCAGACATAGATGGCGCTGAACAGGAACAGCCAGACCACGTCGACGAAGTGCCAGTACCAGGCGGCCGCCTCGAAGCCGAAATGCTGCTTCGGGGTGAAGTCGCCGCGCCACGCGCGGATCAGGCAAACGAGCAGGAAAATGGTGCCGATGATGACATGGAAGCCGTGGAAGCCGGTGGCCATGAAGAAGGTGGCGCCGTAGATCGAATCCCTGAAGCCGAACGGAGCGTGCATGTACTCGTAGGCCTGCACCATGGTGAACAGCATGCCGAGGCCGACGGTCAGCACCAGGCCGTTGATCAGGCCCTTGCGGTCGCCATGCAGAAGCGCGTGGTGCGCCCAGGTCACCGTCGTGCCCGACAGAAGCAGGATGATGGTGTTGTAGAGCGGCAGGTGGAAGGGATCGAGGACTTCAAGCCCCTTCGGCGGCCAGACACCGCCGGTGAAAGCGGTACGGGCATACTGGTTCGCCTCGCCAGGGAAGAGACTTGCATCGAAGAAGGCCCAGAACCAGGCGACGAAGAACATCACCTCGGAGGCGATGAACATGATCATGCCGTAGCGCAGATGCAGCGACACGACGCGCGTGTGGTAGCCCTCATGCGCTTCCTTGATGGTGTCCGACCACCAGGCGAACATCGTGTAAAGCACGATGATCATGCCGATGAAGAACAGCCACGGATTGGCGATGTTGTGGCCGAAGACCGGGAAGTTGCCGCCCTTCAGATACTGCATCAGGCAGACGCCGCCGACAGCGGTGACCAGCGCACCGACCGAGCCCAGGAAAGGCCAGGGGCTCGGGTTGACGAGATGGTAGTCGTGGTGTGGTTTTGCGTGCGCGTCTGCCATATCAACCCCCGAGGCTTGCTTCGGAATCTGGAACTTTGTTGCTGCTGCCAGCGGCCGGCGCCGACGAGGCGACCGGCTGTTTCTTTTCGACCGGGAACATCGTGTAGGATAGGGTGATCGTCTTCAAGTCCTTGAGTTCCGGCACATTGACGATGTCTGGATCGACGTAGAACACGACCGGCATGTCCAGCGTCTCGCCGGGCCTCAGCGTCGTGTCGGTGAAGCAGAAACACTCCACCTTGTTGAAATACGCGCCGGCCATTTCAGGCTGCACGTTGAACGAAGCGCGGCCGGTGATGGGGCGATCGAACCTGTTGGTTGCGCTGTAATGCGCCTGGGTCGTCTCGCCGATCTTGATCGTCACCGAACGGGCGACCGGCTCGAACTGCCAGGGAATGCCGTTGGTGTTGGCATCGAAGCGGATGGTGATGTCGCGTTCGAGCACACGGCCGGCATATTGCTTCTCGGCGCGTTGCGTGGTGCCGCCATAGCCGGTGACCTGGCAGAACATCTTGTAGAGCGGCACCGCCGCATAGGCCATGCCGATCATACCGGCGAAGAAGGCGAGGCACACAGCGGCGACGATGCCGTTGTTGACCTTGCGGGGCTTGCTCAAGTCGCCGCTCATCAGCCGCCCCCAAGCAGACCCGAGCCGGTGAGGCTCGCGCCATGGTGACCGAAGCGCACGATGGTGGCGGCATAGAAGATGATGACGAGCGCCGCCAGCGCGACGCCGATGGCGATGGAGCGGTTGCGGCGCGCCTTGCGCTGACGCTCGGTCAACGTGACCAGTTCGAGGTTCTTTTCGGCCACGGTCATACCCCCCCCATCATGAGCGCGCGCCCGACGACGCAATCGACGAGATAGGCGGCGAAGATGGCGAAGAGATAGAGCAGCGAATAGCCGAACAGCGCCTTGGCCGGCTTCATCGCGCGGTCGTCGTCAGTCATGGCAAGCACTTTCCAGGCATACCAGACGAAGCCCGCGCCGAGGACCGCCGAGACGACGCCATAGCCGGCCGTGGTGTAACCAAGCGCCCATGGCAGCACGCCGACCGGCGCCAGGATCAGCGCATAGGCAAAGATCTGCCTACGGGTCGAGGCATGGCCGGCGACATTCGGCATCATCGGGATGCCGGCGCGGGCGTAGTCGTCGGACTTGAAGAGAGCCAGCGCCCAGAAATGCGGCGGCGTCCACAGGAAAATGATCAGGAACAGGATCACGCTTTCGAGGCTGACCGAGCCGGTCACGGCGGCCCAGCCGATCACCGGCGGGATGGCGCCGGCGGCGCCGCCGATGACAATGTTCTGCGGCGTCCAGCGCTTCAGCCACATGGTGTAAATGACGGCGTAGAAGAAGATGGTGAAGGCGAGAAGCGATGCCGACAGCCAGTTAACCAGCACGCCGAGCGTCATCACCGACAGCACCGAGAGCACTAGGCCGAAGCTCAGCGCCTCGCCTGGGGTGACGCGGCCGGACGGAACCGGGCGGCCGGCGGTCCTGGTCATCACGGCGTCGATGTCGGCGTCGTACCACATGTTGAGCGCGCCGGAAGCACCGGCGCCAATGGCGATTGCGAGGATGGCGATCACCGCCATGAGCGGATTGATGGCGACGGGCGCCGCGATCATGCCGACAAACGCCGTGAAGACGACCAGCGACATGACGCGCGGCTTCAGGAGGGCGAAGAAATCGCCTGCGGTCGCTTCCGACATGCGAAAACCCGCTTCCTCCATCAATCTGTCTTCGGCAAGGGCCATGCGCACTTAAAGTCCATCATTCCGTTGGCCAAGACCGCCGGGCAAGCCGGCGGCCTCGTATGCGTAGGGGCGCCTACTTGATCTTCGGCAGCTGTTCCCACTGGTGGAACGGCGGCGGCGAAGGCAGCTGCCATTCGAGCGTGGTGGCACCCTCGCCCCACGGGTTGGCGCCGGCGACGCGCTTCTTCTGGAAGGCTTCGAACACGCCGTAGAGGAAGATCGCAACGCCGACGGCCGCGATGTAGGAGCCGTAGGACGACACCATGTTCCAGCCGGCGAATGCGTCCGGATAGTCGACGGTGCGGCGCGGCATGCCGGCAAGGCCGAGGAAGTGCTGCGGGAAGAAGATCAAGTTGACGCCGACGAAGGTGACCCAGAAGTGGGTGTTGGCGATCACCGGCGAGTACATGTAGCCGGTCATCTTGGGGAACCAGTAGTACCAGCCGGCGAAGATGGCGAACACGGCGCCCAGCGACAGCACGTAGTGGAAGTGGGCGATCACGAAATAGGTGTCGTGCAGGGAGCGGTCGAGGCCGGCATTGGCCAGCTGGACGCCGGTGACGCCACCGATGGTGAACAGGAAGATGAAGCCCAGCGCCCACAGCATCGGCGGCTTGAAGGAGATCGAGCCGCCCCACATGGTGGCGATCCAGGAGAAGATCTTCACGCCGGTCGGCACCGCGATGACCATGGTGGCGAACACGAAGTAACGCTGGGTGTCGAGCGACAGGCCGGTCGTGTACATGTGATGGGCCCAGACGATGAAGCCGACAGCGCCGATCGCGACCATGGCGTAGGCCATGCCGAGATAGCCGAACACCGGCTTCTTCGAGAAGGTCGAGACGATATGGCTGACGATGCCGAAGCCCGGCAGGATCAGGATGTAGACTTCGGGATGGCCGAAGAACCAGAACAGGTGCTGGAAGAGGATCGGGTCACCGCCCTGATCCGGCACGAAGAAAGCGGTGCCGAAATTGCGATCGGTGAGCAGCATGGTGATGGCGCCCGCCAGAACCGGCAGCGAGAGCAGGAGCAGGAAGGCGGTGATCAGCACCGCCCAGGCAAACAGCGGCATCTTGTGCAGCGTCATGCCGGGAGCGCGCATGTTGAAGATGGTGGTGATGAAGTTGATGGCGCCGAGGATCGACGACGCGCCGGCGATATGGATCGCCAGGATAGCCAGGTCCATCGCCGGTCCCGGCTGGCCGGAGGTCGAGAGCGGCGGATAGATCGTCCAGCCGCCACCGACGCCGAAAGCGCCCGGCGCGCTTGGCACGAACATTGAGGAGAGCAGCAGGATGAATGCCGGCGGCAGCAGCCAGAAGGAGATGTTGTTCATGCGCGGGAAGGCCATGTCCGGCGCGCCGATCATGATCGGCACCATCCAGTTGGCGAAGCCGCCGATCAGCGCAGGCATGACCATGAAGAAGATCATGATCAGGCCGTGCGCGGCGCCGAAGGCATTATACATGCTCTTGCCGCCGTCGATGGCGGCGTCGCCCTGCATGCCGTAGACCATCTGCGCCAGGCCGCTGAAGATCTGGATGCCCGGCTCCTGCAGCTCCATGCGGATGGCGACCGAGAGCGCGGCGCCGATGACGCCGGCTATGATCGCGAAGATCAGGTAGAGCGTGCCGATGTCCTTGTGGTTGGTCGAGTAGACCCAGCGGACCCAGCCATGCGGCCTGTGGTCGCCGTGATCGTGAGCTGCAGCCTCTGCCATGTTCCGCTCCGTTCCCTAAATCTTGCTAACCCGCGGCATCAGTTGCCGGCGGCCGCTACCTTGTTGGTACCATAGATCTCGGCCATCAGCGCCTTGTTGGCAGCAGGCACGTCGGTCTTGGCCGTCTCCAGCCAGGTCTTGAACTGCGCATCGGATACGACGCGCACGGCGATCGGCATGAAGGCATGGTCCTTGCCGCAGAGCTGCGAGCATTGCCCGTAGTAGAGGCCTTCTTTCTCCGCCTTGAACCAGGTCTCGTTGGTGCGGCCGGGAACGGCGTCCATCTTGATGCCGAAGGACGGCACGGCGAAGGAGTGGATGACGTCGGCCGCGGTGATCAGCACGCGGGTCATGGTGTTGACCGGCACGACCAGCTCATTGTCGACCGCGAGCAGGCGCGGATAGAGGGCGCGATCTTCCTTGCCGGCCTTGGCGCGGTCGGCGTCCTGGAGAAGCGCCGAGTTGAAGGAGAAGGTCTTGTCGACCTGGTACTCGTAGTCCCAGTTCCACTGGTTGCCGGTCGCCTTGACGGTGAGCTTGGCTTCTTCCGGCGGGGTGTATTGAGCGGTGAGCAACTGGAAGGAGGGAATGGCGATCAGCAGAAGCACGATCACGGGCCCAACTGTCCAGATCACCTCGATCAGCGTGTTGTGGCTGGTCCTGGACGGCACCGGGTTGGCGCTGGCGCGGAACCTGACGATGCAGACCAGCAGAAGCACCAGCACGAGGATGGTGATCGGGACGATGAACCACATTGTGTAGTTCCCGAACCGCTCGATCTGCCGCATCATGTCGGTCGCCGGCGCCTGGAAGGTCACTTCCCATTCCCGCGGCTGGTCGGCGCGGGCCGCCGCACTGGAGAAGAGCACGGCCGAAGCGGCCGCACCTGCCAAGAATTCAGCGCTTGCCAGGAATTTCCTCATCGCCCTCTCGTCTCCCACTTCCCGCGATCTGGTCGCACCAATAACGGACGCTGCCAGGATCGGGAATCCCGGTCTGTCCCTAGGGTGGTTCAAACCATACTCTATTTCCCTCCGCAAGAAAGGAGCGGAGGAAACCGTGCGGCATTTTTGCGCGTAGGCCGAGGGACATCTTCTGCGCCCGCCGCGCTATATGCGCAACGGTCGCAATTCGGGCGAATTTGCTTTGGAAAAGCATGGAATTGCCGGTATCGGGGCGGGCCGGCGACGGTCTCATCCTTTACTTGGCCCCGGCGCGGCTTAAAGTGCCGTGATTCGCAATGGAGCCGTCATGACTTCCTGGCTTTCGAGAACCTTGGCGAAGGTCGTTCTTGCCCTTGCCTTGCTCGGCGTCGGCATAGCCGTTGGCGCCGCCGCCTCGCCGAACAATGCCACGCCCCCGAGCGGCACGGTGAAGTCGACGCATGGCGCGTGGTCGATCATCTGCGACACGCCGGCGGGCGCGACGTCCGAACAATGCGTGATGATGCAGAACGTCGTCGCCGAGGACCGTCCTGAAATGGGCCTTTCGGTCGTGGTGCTGCGCACTGCCGACAACAAGGCCGAGATCCTGCGCGTGCTGGCGCCACTCGGCGTGCTGCTCCCCAACGGCCTCGGCCTCAACGTCGACGGCAAGGACATCGGCCGCGCCTATTTCGTACGCTGCTTCCAGGACGGCTGCTACGCCGAGGTGATCCTCGAAAAGCCATTGCTCGACACGTTGAAGAGCGGCACCTCGGCCACCTTCATCGTCTTCCAGACGCCCGAGGAAGGCATCGGCATTCCCGTCGACCTCAAGGGCTTTGCGGAAGGTTTCGCCGCCCTACCTTGATCTTCTTGCCCATGCGCCGCTCCTGACGTCGAGGTCCGGTGGCGAATGCGCGTTTGGCGGCCAGGAGGCTCAATGCGCGCGAATTTATCCACTTTCGTCACCGGTCTGGCGCTGGTCGTTGCGGTTTCGGCCGCGCGGGCCGAGGAGGCCGAAATCCTCCAGAAGCCGGAACCGGCGGCGATCCTCGATATCGCCAAGGGTTTCGGCTCGGCCAGGATGGGCAGGGACGATAATGGCGACCCGATGATTTCCGGGCGGGTCGAGGGCGTCAAATACGTGATCTATTTCTATGGCTGCGAAGACCACGAGAACTGCAAGTCGCTGCAGTTCTCGACCGGCTACACCGACCCGCTGACCGCCGACCAAGCCAACGCCTGGAACGCAAAATACCGCTGGGTGAAGGCCTATTCGGGCGACGGCTCGAATTTCAAGATGGATGTCTCTTTCGCCGGCGGCATCACCAAAGCCAATCTCGAGGAACAGTTTTCCAACTGGAACGCGATGGCCGCCAACATCAAGAACTTCCTGAGCGGCGAGTGACGGCGGCGCAATCGTCGGCTTGATCCTGTTGGCGATTGTGCAATGGCGGCTTCGCGCCTACATCCGGTGCAACGATTTTGTTTCCACGAATGGATTTGCCATGAACAGCCTGATCGGCCAATTCGATATTTCCGACGATCGCGTCAAAGAGATCGTCACCGAGACCATCAAGGGCGCCGACGACGGCGAGCTGTTCCTGGAATACAGCGAAAGCGAAGCGCTGATGTTCGACAATGGCCGGCTGAAGACGGCCAATTTCAACACCGACCAGGGTTTTGGCCTGCGCGCCGTGGCCGGCGAGGCCAGCGGCTACGCGCATTCCAGCGATCTCTCCGAGGCCTCGCTGCTGCGCGCGGCCGATGCCGTCTCGGCGGTCAAGGGCGGCTATTCCGGCACATTGGCCGGAGCGCCCGCCCGCACCAACCGCCATCTCTATGGCGACGAGAACCCTATCCCCTCGCCGTCTTTCGAGGCCAAGGCAAAGCTGCTGCAGGAGATCGACGGCTGGCTGCGGGCCAAGGATCCGCGCGTGCGCCAGGTGACGGCCTCGCTCGCCGCCTCCTGGCAGCATGTCGAGATCATGCGCGGCGACGGCCAGATCGTGCGCGACATCCGCCCGCTGGTCCGGATCAACGTTTCGGTCGTGGTCGGCAGCGGCGACCGGCAGGAGAGCGGCTCCTATGGCATGGGCGGCCGCAAGAGTTTTGGCGAATTCGTCAGCGAGGAAAGCTGGAAGCATGCAGCCAGCGAGGCGCTGAGGCAGGCGCTGGTCAATCTCGAGGCCGTCCCTGCGCCGGCGGGCACGTTCGACATCGTGCTCTCCAGCGGCTGGCCGGGCGTGATGCTGCACGAGGCGGTCGGACACGGGCTCGAAGGCGATTTCAACCGCAAGAAGACATCGGCCTTCGCCGGCCTGATGGGCCAGCAGGTGGCGGCAAAGGGCGTCACCGTGGTCGATGACGGCACGATCCCCGAGCGGCGCGGATCGCTCACCGTCGACGACGAAGGCACGCCTTCGGCGCGCAACGTGCTGATCGATGACGGCATACTGGTCGGCTATATGCAGGACCGCCAGAACGCCCGGCTGATGGGCATGAAGGCGACCGGCAACGGCCGCCGCGAGGGTTATGCGCACCAGCCGATGCCGCGCATGACCAACACCTACATGACCTCCGGCGACATGCAGCCGGAAGAGATCATCGCCTCGGTCAAGAACGGCATCTATGCCGTTTCCTTCGGCGGCGGCCAGGTTGACATCACCTCCGGCAAGTTCGTGTTCGGCTGCACCGAAGCCTACATGATCGAGGACGGCAAGGTGACGCAGCCGATCAAGGGCGCGATGCTGATCGGCAACGGTCCTGACGCCATGCACCGCGTCAGCATGATCGGCAACGACATGCAGCTCGACACCGGCATCGGCATGTGCGGCAAGGCCGGACAGGGCGTGCCTGTCGGCGTCGGCCAGCCGCATCTGCGGATGAACCAGATGACGGTGGGCGGCACCAGGGTTTGAGGCCTTTCGTTCGCTGCCCGAACGACCATCCGAGCAGTCCCCGCGCCAGGCGATTGATTCCGGCTTGAATGCATCCTCCACCTTGAAGTGAACACAATCGTGTTAGGACATTAGTAATTGTTTAATTGGCGGGGCAGGCGTTTGCGCATTAGCTTCTCGCCAGTCTTCTGGTTGCGGTGGTGTCGGCAATGCAGCGCTCCCCTGGCGTCCTGACCTCTTCTTTCCTCCTTGGCCTCGTTTCGTTAGTTGGCGCCTCGTCGCTGCAAGTCGGCCCTGCAGCGGCGCAGTCGTCGCTGTTCAAGCCAACGTCGACACGACCTGCTGCAAGCTCCGCCGCCGTCGGTAGCAGCACCAGCGTTCCATATGGCTGGCTCGATTTCTGTCATCGCCGGCCGAAAGAGTGCAAGGTGCCTACGCTGCCCGCCGCGAGCATCAGGCTGACCGCGCAGAACATGAACATCCTCAAACGGATAAACCGGACGGCGAACCGTTCCATCAAGCCGGTCAGCAATTACGACCACTGGGGCACGATGATGGACCATTGGGACTATCCGACCGATGGCAAGGGCGATTGCAAGATCTACGCGCTCTACAAGCGCAAGCTTCTCCAGGACGCGGGATTTCCCCGGCAGGCGCTGCTGATGACGGTGGTGCGCGATCTTCACAATGAGGGCCACACCATCCTGACGGTGAAGACCGACAAGGGCGATTTCGTGCTGGACAATCTGGTCGACGAAATCCGGCCCTGGAACGCCACCGGCTATTATTTCCTGAAACGCCAATCGCAGCAGAACCCGAATGTCTGGGTTTCGCTCAACCAGCGCGGCGGCACGGCGAAACGGCTGTCTCCAAGCTCGTAGATCAGGATGACGTTTCGTTGAATCGCCATCCTGATCTAACTCTTTGTTGGAGCATGATCTTCTCCGAAAACCGGTTCCCACTTTTCGGGATCATGCTCTAGACTAAAGCCAGAGCGTTTTGCCGTTTCACGGAAACGGCGAGCCGCTCTATCTCCCTGGGATGCAATTCCGGAGGGGAAGGCTACGGTGAAGTCGCCGAGCTCGACCCTTTCACCTTTTTCCCGCAATCGCTCCCGGCGCGACCAGAGCGGTCCGGTCTGCTTTTGACGGATTTGGCCGTCACATTCTCAACCTCGCAAATCGTGGGCCGTAAAATCCGGCCTACGGACGGGCCATTGCCGCCAGGCAAGCCTTGCTGGCCTACTGCTGGCAGGGCGGCTCGCCAGGACGCCCACAGGTCGGCTTCTTGTTTCCCTGCGGCGGCTGCTCCTTGGGCTGCTGCGGCAGGCGCCGTTCCTGTATCTGAGGCCGAGGCCGCTGCTGCTGCAAGCGTCTTTCTTGCATCTGAGGCTCAGGCCTCAACTGCTGCAGGCGTCTCTCTTGCATCTGAGGCCTTGGCTGCGCCTGGAACTCTGGCCTTTGCGGCCTGAGCACCTGCACGTCCGGCCTTTCCTGCTTGAAGTTGCGCTGGACCTTGGCGCCTGCGCCGGCGGAGCCCTCTTCGCCGTTCGGCAGCCTGCGGAACTTCCTGTTTCCGTTGGCCGCGCCCTGATTCTGGTCGGAGAACACGCTCGGATTGTTTCTCCTGAGCCGCTCCTGCACGCTCGGCCGGTTGTCGGCCGGCGCGCCGTTGACGGTCGGCAGCTTGCGGAACTTCTTGCCTCTATCGCCTCCGACGACCGAGCCTTGATCGCTCGGGCCGACAGTTGTCTGGCCTGCCGACAAATCTTTGCGTGTCAGCTTCCTCGGCCTGCCTTCGTTCTGGCCGGACAACGCATTCGGATTGTTCTTCCCGAACCTCTGCTGAGCGTTCTGCCCGTTCTCGCCCGGCGCGCCATTGACGGTCGGCAGCTTGCGGAGCTTCTTACCTCTATCGCCTCCGTTGTCCGAGCCTTGATCGCTCGGGCCGACAGCTGTCTGGCCTGCCGACAAATCTTTGCGTGTCAGCTTCCTCGGCCTGCCTTCGTTCTGGCCGGACAACGCATTCGGAT
>NZ_JAIUHG010000015.1 GCF_020164955.1 Mesorhizobium sp. CA8 | reverse complement strand
AAGCGATTCGTGTGTCATCTCCAGCGTAGAATCACAACCGATTCCGCGCCGCAATACCTATCTTAGCGCCTATGCCCGCAAGGGGGAGATTGGCAGCTTGGGCGCTCCGCTCAATCCTGCGACGTTGAAGATTGGCGAAAGCCGGCGTGACGTCTGATCTCCCCCCTTGCGGGGGAGATGCCCGGCAGGGCAGAGGGGGGTGCTGCCCCGCCAGCCTTTCCGATTGCTGCGCTGCAGCGCCTCCGCCAATCCGAAGACTTGCCGGGGTCCCGCTCACGACGGCCCGCTGAGCCGCGGCGGTGGTGGCGTCAGCATGTCCTCGGCCGAGATCGTGCGCGCCTCCGAGGGAAGCATGATCGGAATGCCGTCGCGCACCGGATAGGCGAGCTTCGCCACACGCGAGACCAGCTCGCTGCGCTCGGGATCCCAGGTCAGCGGCCCCTTGGTCAGCGGGCAGGCCAGCAATTCAAGAAGCTTCGGGTCGACCTCGGCCTTCCGTCCGTCCCGTCCGTCCGTCATGGAACTCACCCCGTGTCGGCAAACTATTGCAGGCTTGGCCCAAACTCGTCATCCTCGCGCGCCAGCGTCATTTCGGTGATGGCGATCAGCGTCTCGGCACGCGTCTTCAGGTCCGGCGCTTCCAAGAGCGCCTGCTTCTCGGCCGGTCCATAGGGCGCCATCATCGACAGCGCGTTGACCAGCATGCCGTTTTCGGCCCGGCTGACGCTCTCCCAATCGGCCTCGAGATCGTTGGCCTGCAGATAGGCGCGGAACGCCTTGAGCAGCGCCGGCCGGTCGACCTCGGCGCCGGCCGGATCCTCCTCGAGGTCGGCGAGAAACGGCATTATCTTGCACTGCCGGAACGGCGCCTTTGCCGCGAGCTCCTGCACGATGCGGAACCGGCATACGCCTTGCAGCGAGATCAGATAACGGCCGTCGCCCGTCTCGGCGAGCGAGATGATGCGTCCGGCGCAACCGACGCTGCACAGCTCCGGTTCGCCGTCGTCGCGCAAAGCGCCGTCGAGGCTCGGCTGGATCATGCCGATCAGCCGGGAGCCGGCCATCGCCTGGTCGATCATCTGCAGATAGCGCGGCTCGAAGACGTTGAGCGGCATGCGGCCGCCGGGTAGAAGCAGCGCGCCGGCGAGCGGGAACACCGGGATTGCCGATGGCAAATCCTTGGCAAGCCGGTAGAGTGCATTACCGACGCGCACCGCAACCCTCCCAAAGCAACGCCGGCAAGCGCATTACCTGCAATCTCTCTCGCCCGGCAAACTCGTCTTCGTTTGGCGGCGAACCGCCAGCCTGCCCTTATCTGGCGCTGGCGCTCCGCCGCTCAAGCCTGCCGACCGCGACAGCCGGCAAAAAATTCGGGGCAATTCCGAAAACCAGCGGTTTCCGCCAGGAATTGCGCAAAGAACAAGCCTAGAGCAATTCCAGGAAAAGTGCGAAACGGTTTTCCGTCCGGAATTGCGTCAGAAAAACATTGACAGCGCTCCGGCGAATCCGTGAAACGCCGAGCCGAGCTACGAGAACAGCAGCGACGAGAGCTTGCGGCGCGCCGCGAGCGTCGCCTCGTCGGTCATTCCCCACGCCTCGAAGAACTTCAACAGCTGCGCCCTGGCGCCGTCGTCGTTCCAGCTCCGGTCGGCCTTGACGATCGCCAGCAGATTGTCGGCGGCCGCATTCCGCTCGCCGCGGGCGTTCTGGATCATCGCCAGGTCGAAGCGCGCCTGGTGGTCGGCGGGGTTGGCCGCGAGCCGCCGCTCGAACTCGGCTGGATTGCCGAGCGCCGCCGCTTCCGCCGCCAGCGTCATCTTGGCGCGCAGCGCCGCCAGCGCCGGCGCGTCCTTCTTGTCCTCGGGCGCCCGGGCGAGTGCCGCTTCGGCGCCTTCCGTATCGCCGGCATCGAACAGGATCTCGCCCAGCCCCGCGATCGCCTCGAGCGTCTCGGGCGCCTGCTCGAGGATCGCGTCGTAGATGTCGGCCGCGGTCTGCACGTCGCCGGCCGTGCGCGCCTCGGCCGCGGCGGCAAGCGCGTCCGCGATCTGCGGCGCGCCGCCGCCCTTGCCGCCGACCTTCTGGATGAATTGGGTAATCTGGCTTTCGGGAATGGCGCCCATGAAGCCGTCGACGGGCTGGCCGTCCTTGAAGGCGATGACCGCGGGGATAGACTGGATGCCGAGCTGGCCGGCGATCGAGGGATGATCGTCGATGTTCATCTTGACCAGCTTGACCTTGCCGCCCGCGGCCTGCACCGCCTTTTCGAGCTGCGGCGTCAGCTGCTTGCAGGGCCCGCACCATGGCGCCCAGAAGTCGACCAGCACCGGCTGACGGCGCGATTCCTGGATGACGTCGGCGGCAAAGGCGGCTGTTGTCGTCTCCTTGATCAGGTCGGCCGCCGCCGGCGCGTCGCCCAGCGAAACCTTTGGGCGGTCGCCGCCGCCATATTGCACCGTCTGGGCGTACTGGCCGCCATTGCCGCCGAACGCGCCGCTATACGGATTGTTGTCGCTCATCGTGTCGCCCTTTCGGTCGCGCTCCAGGCGTCGGCGCCCGGCGCATCATTGTCGGATTTTGGAACCGCCTTCCATGTGGCGATCAAGCCCCGACTTTCAAGATTATGAGACTTTCAGGATAACAGGATCATGGCCGGTTGCCTCGACGAATCTGATCAGGTCGGCGGCGGCGATCGAGGTCGTCGCCTCATTGGTCAGCGGATGGCCGTTGATAATGTCATGGCTCATTAATGCCTGGTCGAGCACCACCTTGACCTTCCCTTCGGTGTCGTTGATCAGGCCGAAAACGGTGACCGCGCCGGGGATGACGCCGAGCAGCTCCATCAGCATCTCCGGCTTGCCGAACGACACCCGGCCGGCGGCGCCGATCAGGTGGTGGATCTGCTTCAGGTCGACCACGGCGTCCTCGCCGACGGTGACGAGGAAGTAATTGTCCTTCTTGTCCTTGAGGAACAGGTTCTTGGTGTGGCCGCCGGGAATCTCGCCGCGCAGGCCTTGCGAATCGGCGACCGTGAACAGCGGCGGGTGCCTGACCGTCGAGACGGAAATGCCGAGATCGGCAAGAAATTCGTTGAGCTCGGCTTCGGTCTTCGGCATCGGTCCTCGCGCGGTCGAACAGGGCTCATGCCGTTTACGGCCAACCGTGCCGTCGGGGCAAGGCCGCCGGAACAATTCCAGAAAAATCGGGCGACGGCTTTGCCTGCGGATTTGCGATCGGTCCGCTTCCGCGCCGCGTCGATGCTTTCGACGCGATGTCACCGCGGGAAGAAATTCGTTCAAAAAAGACCGTCATTTCCCTGTTGCAATCGCCGCGCTCTTCGGCCATATAGGCGCGGCTTGCGGCCCGAGGCCGCGCGAGCGGGTGTAGCTCAGGGGTAGAGCACAACCTTGCCAAGGTTGGGGTCGGGCGTTCGAATCGCCTCACCCGCTCCAGTTTCCTCACCGAGGATCAAGCAAACGAAAAGCCGCGGTCTCCGCGGCTTTTTCGCGTTTAAAGGCCAGCCCGCGCCGAGCAGCAACATGTCCGGTATCTGCGCCGGGCAACCGGACCGCGGATCACACACGACGCCGCATCGGCGATTCGACCCCAGATCACATCGGATAACGTTTGCGTGCCACTCCATTTCAACGCCGCGGCGGTTTCTATATCTCCTCCCTGGGCCGAGAACCGCCGGCGGTGGATGGCCTGCACCGCGACACGACGCGACCGGACGGCCCGTTTCGGAAAAAGCGGCTTTGCCGCTCCTCCATCACGAGGAGATGTCATCATGCGTTCTTTCACCCCTAAAATCATCGCGGCCGCCTCGATCTTCGCGGCCATACCGCTTTCGAGCGCCTATGCCGTGCACCGCCACCATAGAGCGGCGGTCGACACCATGACCACGGCGTCGGCGCCGGCGGACCCGGAAGCGAGAGCCGCGACGGAGCAACTGCTTGGCGTGAAACAAGGCATCCGCACGGCCAGGCAGGCCGGCAAGATCACGCAGGACCAGGCCCGCGACCTGATGCGGCAGGCCGATGCCATCAAGCCCACCGGAGGCCGTTCGGCGATCGGGCAGATCAACGAGCTGGATCAGCGGCTTCGGGATGCCACCGGCCAGGGAACCTATATGGGCGACGGCTCGGACGGCGGCTATTATCCGAACGGCTGACGAACATGCATCTTGGTAAAGCGGTTGCCGGTGTGATCGAGCCTTCCCTGGCTTCACACCGGCGTGCCGCATACCGACGAGGCTGCGGCGGCGGTAACGCCGGCATGTGTCGTCTTGAGTTGCGCTCTTTGGGAATCTTCGCTTTCTCCGCCATGCGCAACCCCGTCGCCTAATGCCCGTCGCTAATGATTGTGGGACTGCTGGAACCCGGCCACGTCATATTGCGATACGCTCTTCGGATTCTTCGAATTCTGCGGCTGGGTGCCTGCGTAATGCGTTCCGGCGTTGCCGTCCGGGTTGAAGGCCGAACCCGGAGCGGAGGCGGCGTGGCCCGGCGTGGCATCCCCTGTCTGAGGCGTGCCGATGGTTTGGTTCGGCTGACCTGTCGTGCCCGTTACGGTGTGGACGTTGGCGGCCAAGGCCATGCCGGTGGAGGCTATGAACAGGCCAGTCGCTATTGGCATGAGAAGATGTTTCATCGTGTTCTCCTAAAAGCGTTGGATTTCAGGAGGGCGCTCGGGTCTTTGGAGCACCCGGCGAGTCGGACATCATGCGCCACTAACGCTCTCGGAGCGCCGATCGTCCCTAGTCTCACGCAACCGTGATGCGCAGGCGGGCCTGCCGGCAAGCCTCGACCGATCGCAAAACTACGCCAGCCGCGCCCGCGTCGTCCGCGGTGTCGCCAGCAACAGGCTGGTCTCGCTGCCCGTTATGCCGGGGATCAGCCGGATGCGGCGCAGCACCGCGTCGAAATCCGTCAGCGTGGCGGTGCCGAGCTCGACCACCAGGTCCCAGCGGCCGTTGGTGGTATGGATGGTCGAGACCTCGGCGAGGCCGCCCAGCGCCTTGACGACGCGATCGGCGGCGTGGCCCTCGATCTCGATCATCATGACGCCGCGTATCCTCTGATCGACCGCATCGGCGCGCAGCACCACCGTGTAGCCGATGATCTCACCAGATTTTTCCAGCCGCTCCATGCGCGCCCGGACCGTGGCGCGCGAGACGCCGAGATCGACGGCAAGGTCGGAGACGCTGCGCCGCGCATCGTGCCGCAGAAGCGTGACCAGTCTTTCGTCGAGCGCATCCATGATTGCCCGTTTCGATCAAATCGCTTGTCCAGAATGATAAATCATTCTTCTCGAAACACCAATTTCACCTGTTCAAACCGCCAGCGGCCGATGATCCAATAAGCCGATCAATCGCAAGGGCTACAAGAATCATGCGCTGCAGGATCGTCGGCGCGCCGGTGCAGGACGGCGCGGGCAGGATGGGATGCGAGATGGGGCCGAGCGCGCTACGCACGGCAGGTCTCGTCTCGGTGCTGGCCGAGCTCGGCCACGAGGTCGAGGACTGGGGCGCGGTCGAGAAGGCCGCGGCGCGTCCGGTGGTGCATGGCAATCTCGCGCTGAAGGCGCTGCCGGAGATTTCCGCCTGGACGGCGGCGATCGCCGAGACCGCCTACGCGGCTTCGCGAGACGCCATGCCAATCTTCCTCGGCGGCGACCATTCGATCTCCGCCGGCACGGTGTCGGGCGTGGCGCGCCGCGCCGCCGAGCGTGGCCGGCCGCTCTTCGTGCTGTGGCTCGACGCGCATCCCGATTTCCACACGCTCGACACCACCACCAGCGGCAATCTGCACGGCGTGCCGCTCGCCTATGCCAGCGGGCAGGCGGGTTTTCAGGGCTATTTCCCGGATCTGCCGCAAGCGGTCGACCCGGCCCGAATCTGCGCCATGGGCCTGCGCAGCGTCGACCCGGCCGAGCGCCGCGCGCTCACTGAAGCCGGCGTCACCGTCCACGACATGCGCGCCATCGACGAGCACGGCATCGCGCCCTTGCTGCGCGCCTTCCTGGCCTGCGTCGAGAAGGAGAACGGCCTCCTGCATGTCAGCCTCGACGTCGATTTTCTCGATCCTTCGATCGCGCCGGCCGTCGGCACCACCGTGCCCGGCGGCGCCACCTTCCGCGAGGCGCATCTGGTGATGGAGATGCTGTCCGACTCAGGCCTGGTCTCGAGCCTCGACCTGGTCGAATTGAATCCGTTCCTCGATGAGCGCGGCCGCACCGCGACCCTGATGGTCGACCTCGCCGCCAGCCTGATGGGCCGCCGCATCATGGACCGACCGACCCGCAGCCATTCCGGAAGCCTCTGATCATGACCCAGCCTTCGCGCCTTGCCATCGTTCCCTTCGTCAGCGTCGACCGCATGATGAAGCTGGTGCTCGCCATCGGCGTCGAGCGCTTCCTCACAGAGCTCGCCGCCTATATCGAGGAGGATTTCCGCCGCTGGGAGTTGTTCGACAAGACGCCGCGCATCGCCTCGCACAGCCATGACGGCGTCATCGAGCTGATGCCGACCAGCGACGGCAAGATGTACGGCTTCAAATATGTCAACGGCCACCCGAAGAACATGCGCGAGGGCCGCCAGACCGTCACCGCCTTCGGCGTGCTCGCCGATGTCGGCTCCGGCTATCCGATGCTGCTCACCGAAATGACGATCCTGACGGCCCTGCGCACGGCGGCCACCTCGGCGGTGGCGGCAAAATACCTGGCGCCCAAGGGCAGCCAAGCCATGGCCATCATCGGCAACGGCGCCCAGTCCGAGTTCCAGGCCATCGCCTTCAAGGCGCTGCTCGGCATCGACCGGCTGCGGCTCTACGACATCGACCGCTCGGCCTCGGAAAAATGCGCCCGCAACCTCGCCGGCAAGGGTTTTGATATCACCATCTGTTCGACCGGGCAGGATGCCGTGGAAGGCGTCGACATCATCACCACCGTGACGGCCGACAAGCAGTACGCCACCATCCTCACCGACAACATGGTCGGGGCCGGCGTCCACATCAACGCCGTCGGCGGCGACTGCCCCGGCAAGACCGAGCTCCACCGCGACATCCTGTTGCGCTCCGACATCTTCGTCGAGTTCCCGCCGCAGACGCGCGTCGAGGGCGAGATCCAGCAGCTCGACGCCGACCATCCGGTGACCGAGCTGTGGCAAGTGATGACCGGGAAAGCTGAAGGCCGCAAGACGCCGGAGCAGATCACGCTGTTCGATTCCGTCGGCTTTGCCACGGAAGATTTTTCCGCGCTGCGCTATGTCCGCGACCAGCTCCAGGCCACCGGCCTCTATGAAGAGCTCGACCTGCTCGCCGACCCCGACGAGCCGCGCGACCTGTTCGGCATGCTGGAGCGGGCGGCCATGCAGCCCGCGGCGTAAGCCAACCGCATAGGGCGCCCCCCTCTCCGTCCGCTGCGCGGACACCTCTCCCCCGCCTTTGGCGGGGGCGAGGAACCCAAGCCTTGCAAGGCCGCGCCGTTAGCGATTGGCGTTTCCTCGCCCCCGCAAAGCGGGGGAGAGGTGGATCGGCGCGCAGCGCCGAGACGGAGCGGGGGCTGCGCCAAAGTCGACGATTAAACAACACTACCGCCGCGCCGCGCAGCTCTCCCTCTCCACCAGCACCGGCGCCAGCACCTCGCGCCTTGAAGGCGCTTCCGGCTCGCCCAGCCTCTCGAGCAGCAGGCTCACCGCCAGCGTGCCGATCTTTTCCACCGGCTGCGCGATCGTCGTCAGCGGCGGCCAGGTGGTGACGGCATAGGGGATGTCGTCGAAGCCGATCATCGACATGTCGTCGGGAACGTGCAATCCGCGCGAGCGCAGCGCGGTGACCGCGCCCATGGCCATCAGGTCGTTGCAGGCGAATACCGCCGTGATGTCCGGCGCCTGCGCCATGAGCTGATCCATCGCCAACCGGCCGCCGGCGAAATGATAGTCTGAATCGACGATCGACGAGGCCGGCAGCTCCACGCCTGCTTCGCCGAGCGCGCGGGCAAAACCGCGCAGGCGGGCCGGGCTGGAGCTCGAATCGCGCGGGCCGCCGATGACGCCGATCTTCTTGTGGCCGAGTCCGGCCAGGTATTTGCCGGCGAGATAGCCGCCATGCTCATGGTCGACCAGCACCGAATCGACATTGACCGACTGGATCTCGCGGTCGAGCAGCACCGCCGGCACGCTGGGCAACAGCCGGGCGAAGACCCGCGCATGGTCGGACGAGCCGGCGAAGATCAGCCCGTCGATCTGCTTGGCCATCAGCACCGAGAGGTAGCGCTCCTCCTTCTCGGCATTGCCGTCGGAGTTGCACAGGATCACCGTGTAGCCGGAGACGAAGCCCGCATCCTCGATCTGCCGCGCGACGCTGGCGAAAAACGGGTTGGAATTGTCGGGGAGAAGCAGGCCGATGGTCTTGGTCTCGCCGCGCCTGAGACTCCGCGCCACCGAGTTCGGGCTGTAGCGCAGCGCGCTGATCGCGGCGCGCACCCGCTCGGCCGTTTCCGGCTCGACATGGCGCGTATGATTCATCACATGCGAGACGGTGGCGACGGACACCCCCGCATGGCGCGCGACATCTGCGATCGTCGTCATAGCCCGTTCCCCTCAGCGGATTTTCCGCAACAGCCTCTCCCGGTACGCGTCTAGGATGACCGCGAGCACGATGACAAGGCCAATCACGATCGGTTTGAAATTGTCGCCGACGCCGAGCAGCTGCAATCCGGTCGAGAGCACCTGCAGAATGCAGGCGCCGACCAGCGTGCCGATGATCGAGCCTTTGCCGCCGCTGAGGCTGGTGCCGCCGATGATGACGGCGGCGATCGCGTTGAGCTCGTAGCCGACGCCGGCGATCGGGCTTCCGATGTTGAGCCGCAACAGATAGACCATGGCCGCGATGCCGGCGGTCAGCCCGCTGATAGTGAAGGCGGCGACCGTGTAGAAATCCGGATTGTGACCCGACAGCCGCACCGCCTCGTCATTGGTGCCGACAGCGAAGATCATGCGGCCGAAGACGGTGAAGCGAAGCACGAACCAGCCGGCCGCGATCACCAGCACTGCCACCAGGAAGATCGACGGCAGGAAGCCGCCGATGATGAGGTTGCCGAAATCCACGAAGCTCTGCGGCAGGCCGGTGATGGTGGAATTGTCGCTGACGACGCGCGCGGCGCCCGCCGCCATGTTGAGCATGCCCAGCGTGACGATGAAGGAGGGGATCTTCCAGCGTGTCGAGATCCAGCCATTGAGGAAGCCGCAGGCTGCGCCCGTCGCCATGCAGGCGAGCAACGCCAGCGTGATGGCGACGGCCGGCGACAGGCTCTCGTTGATCATCACGGTGGCGCCGACCACGGTGCACAGCGCCAGCACCGAGCCGACCGAAAGGTCGATGCCGCCGGTGAGGATGACGAAGGTCATGCCGGCCGCCAGCACCGTGTTGATGGCGATCTGCACGAAGATCTTCAGCGCATTGCCGGAGGTGGCGAAATAGGGAGCGGTGGCCGAGAAGAACAGCGTGATCAGCACCAGCGCCAGGAGCACGCCGGCATCGCGCACGAGGAAGCGCAGGAATTTTGCCCGGCCTGGAGAAACAGGCGCCGCAACGGCTGCTTCGGTCGTCTCGCTCATGGCCGCACATACTCCTGATAGGCGAGCGACAGGATGCGCTCCTGGTCGAAGTCGGATCGCGCCACTTCGCCGACGATCCTGTTCCTGGAAAAGACGATGATGCGGTGGCACATGCCCATCAATTCAGGGAGATCGGAGGACACCATGATGATGCCTTTCCGCTGCGCCGCCAGCATCCACAGAAGCTGGTAGATTTCGCGCCGCGCGCCGATGTCGACGCCGCGCGTCGGCTCGTCGAGGATCAGCGTCGAGGTGCCGCGGAACAGCCATTTCGCCAGCACCACCTTCTGCTGGTTGCCGCCGGAGAGATTGCGCACCGCCTGCTCGATCGAGCTCGCCTTGACGCGCAGCTGGCCGACGAGATCGTTGGCGGCGGCAGCCTCCGTCCTTCGATTGAGCAGCCCGTTGCGCGAAACCTTGCTGAGATCGGTGATGGTGATGTTCTTGTCGACGGCCATGTCGAGCAGCAGGCCCTGGCCCTTGCGGTCCTCGGTAAGCAGGCTCAAGCCATGCCGCACCGCATCCTTCGGCGCTGTGATCGCCACCGGCTTGCCATCGATCTCGACGACGCCGTCGAGCTTCGGGTCGGCGCCGAACAGCGCGCGCATAGCCTCGGTGCGGCCGCTGCCGACAAGGCCGGCGACGCCGAGGATCTCGCCATGGCGCACGGCGAAGGAAATGTTCGGAGTGGAGGCGTCGCGCTTCAGATTGGCGACGCTGAGCGCGACTTTGCCGGGCACGATCGAGGCATCGAAACCGAATTCGTCGGCGATGTCGCGGCCGATCATCATGCGCACGATATCCGGCACGGAAAGGCCGTGAAGGTCGCGCGTTGCGACCACTCTGCCGTTGCGCAGCACCGTCACTCGGTCGCCGATCTCGAACACCTCATGCAGCCGGTGCGAGATGTAGATAATGGTGACGCCCTTGGCCTTCAGCCGCTTGATGATGGAAAACAGCCGCTCGATCTCCGGCGGCGTCAGCGTCGCCGTCGGCTCGTCGAGGACCAGAAGCTTCGAGTCGTAGCTCAGCGCCTTGGCGATCTCGACCAGCTGCATCTGCGCCACGCCCAGCGCCTCGACCCTGGTGCGCGGATCGATGTCGAGGCCGACTTCCTTGAGCAGCGCCACGGCGCGGCTGTTGAGCGCCTTGCGGTCGACGATGCCGAAGGCGCGGCGCGGCAGGCTTTCCAGCATCAGATTCTCGGCGATGCTGAGATAGGGCAGAAGATTGAGCTCCTGATGCACGATGCGGATGCCGCTCTGCTGCGCATCATGCGGCGTCTTCGGCTGGTAGGGCTCGCCGTTGAAGGCAATCCTGCCGGAGTCCGGCTGGTAGATGCCGGCCAAGAGCTTGATCAGCGTCGACTTGCCGGCGCCGTTCTCGCCCAGGATGATGTGGGTCTCGCCGCGCGCGATCGACAGCGACACGTCGCTCAGCGCGACGGCGCCGGGAAAGATTTTTCCGACCCCTTCAAGGGAGAGAATCGCATCCATGGGCGGTAGAAATCCTAAACCGTGCCCGTCGGCGACGATAGCGGCGCGGGCGCTCCGTCACCGCCGCCGGAATTGCCGGCGGCGGTGACGAGAGAGGCGAAGCCTGGCGCCGGAAGGGAGTGCCGGCGCGCGGACTCGCCTCATGCCGTGATCAGCTTGACGTCCGTCTTGACCCAGCCGGAGAATTTCTCGCCGGCCAGCTCGCGCAAACCATAATCGATGCCCATGGCCGCCATCTTCGCGCCATACTGCTCGACGGTGGCGAGCATCTTGCCTTCCTTCAGCAGCGGACCGACGGCCGGGATGTTGTCGAAGCCGACAACCTTGATCTGGCCGGACTTGCCGGCAGCGTCGATCGCCTTGACGACGCCGAGCGCCATGGAGTCGTTCGCCGCCATCACGCCCTGGATGTCGGGATGCTGGGTGAGGAAGTTGGTCATCAGCGTGTTGGCTTCTTCGGTCTCCCAATGCGCGGTCTTGGAGTCGAGCAGCTTCAGCTTGTACTCCTTCACCGAATCGTCGAAGCCGAGCTTGCGCTGCTTGGCATTGTCGGCCTCGGGATTGCCCTCGAGGATGACGACCTTGCCGCCCTTGCCCAGCGCCTTGCCGAGCGCGTCGCCGGCGAGCTTGGCGCCGGCGCGGTTGTCCGGACCGAAGAAGGCGAGGTCGATGCCGGCCTTCTTCTTGGCCTCGGCGTCGAGCGCGACGTCGATGTTGATGACCTTGATGCCGGCCTTCAGCGCCTTGGCGATCGGCGTGACCATGGCTTTCGAATCTGCCGGCGCCACAACGATGATGTTGTAGTTCTGGGTGATGAAGTTCTCGATGGCGTCGACCTGGGCGGCGAAGTCGCGCTCGTCCTTCATGCCGACTGCGGCGAAATCGAACTTGTCCTTGTTCTTGGCCGCATACTCCTCCGCACCGGCCTGCATCTGCTTGAAGAACTCATTGGCTAAAGACTTCATCACCAGGCCGACCTTCGGCTTGTCGGCGGCGAGGACCGGGCCGAGCGGCAGAGCCAGCGCGCCGGCGGCCAAGGCGCTGGTCTTCAGGAACTGGCGGCGTGAGAACGGGCCAAGCCCATGCGTGTTCGAAATCCTGCTCATGATCTCCTCCACTTGATTGAGCCGTAATCGGTTACGTAACCGATTACGTGGCAAAGTAGATTGCTATTTTATCAGATGTCAACGTCGAGGGTAAGGACGGGAGCGGCACCGGCGCCGAAGCTGCCGATCTCCCCTTGCGGGGGAGATGTCCGGCAGGACAGAGGGGGCGCGAAGGAACGCGGCCTATAACTTCCTCAATCCAAGGGCGGCGCCACCAGCGAGCGACGCGGCGCAGACCTGTGCCGCGCCCTACGAGCGTAGCGTGGTGCAGAATTCCGATATGCTTGCACTAGCCTGATCGAGCTAAAGAAACCGAATGCTGAGATGCCGGCGGGACAGCACCCCCCTCTGGCCTGCCAGCCATCTCCCCCGCAAGGGGGGAGATTACGCGTTTTGCGGTTTTCTTACCGCCAGCCCAGCGCCGGCGCGACGTGCTTCAGGATCGACTCGATGACATGGGCGTTGTAGTCGACGCCCAGCTGGTTGGGCACGGTGAGCAGCAGCGTGTCGGCCTCGGCGATCGCCTCGTCCTCCTTGAGTTGCTCGACCAGCTTGTCCGGTTCAGCGGCATAGGTGCGGCCGAACACGGCGCGCTTTTCCGGCTCGATATAACCAAAGTGGTCCTCGCCCTCGCTGCCGCCGAAATAGGCGCGGTCCATGTCGTTGACGAGAGCAAAAATGCTGCGGCTGACCGAGACGCGCGGCTCCCTGGCATGGCCTGCTTCCTTCCAGGCGGCGCGGTAGGCTCTTATCTGCTTGGCCTGCTGGACATGCAGCGGCTCGCCGGTCTCATCGAACTTCAGCGTCGAGCTTTGCAGATTCATGCCGAGCTTGGCCGCCCACACGGCGGTGGCGTCGGTGGCCGCGCCCCACCAGATGCGTTCGCGCAGGCCCGCCGAGAAGGGCTCGAGCCTCAACAGGCCGGGCGGGTTGGGGAACATCGGCCGCGGATTGGGCTGGGCAAAGCCTTCGCCGCGCAGCAGGTCGAGGAAGATCTCCGAATGCCGGCGCGCCATGTCGGCGTCGCTCTTGCCCTCTTCCGGCACGTAGCCGAAATAGCGCCAGCCGTCGATCACCTGCTCGGGCGAGCCGCGGCTGATGCCCAACTGCAGACGCCCGCCGGCAATCAGGTCGGCAGCACCCGCGTCCTCGGCCATATAGAGCGGGTTCTCGTAGCGCATATCGATGACGGCGGTGCCGAGCTCGATACGCTTGGTCTTGGCGCCGGCGGCGGCAAGCAACGGAAACGGCGAGGCGAGCTGCCGGGCAAAATGGTGGACGCGGTAATAGGCGCCGTCGGCGCCGAGTTCCTCGGCCGCGACCGCGAGGTCGATCGACTGCAGCAGCGCGTCTGCGCCCGAGCGCGTGCCCGATTGCGGCGAGGGCGACCAATGCCCGAACGACAGAAATCCGATTTTCTTCATTGGCTCCGTTCCTGCTGGAGCGGCCGTCGACCGCTTAAAACTTCTTGTTGCTCCAGCAGATAGCCAGGGCAGTGCCGCGATACAACGGACACCGAACGGATACAGTCCGTCAATGAGTTCATCGAAATGTCCGGTCCCGACCTCGCCTCACGCGGGACCAGATCGGATCATCTGCGGCATTTTCGCCGGCGCCGCAGCGCTGTATCGTTCTCACCGACCGATGATTCCCCAGCATTGGACGAAGCCTTGATGCATGGCCTGACACCTATATTTTCCACCGTGACGGCCTCGTTCCTGGCCTCCTTCGTCGAAGTGGTCGAAGCCTTCACCATCGTGCTCGCCGTCGGCGTGACGCGCAGCTGGCGCCCGGCGCTGACAGGCGCGGCGCTGGCGCTCGCCCTGCTGGCGGCGCTGGTGCTTGTTTTCGGGCCGCTTCTGGCGCTCGTCCCCATCACCGCCCTGCAATTCGTGGTCGGCGTGCTTTTGATCCTGTTCGGCATGCGCTGGCTGCGCAAGGCGATCCTGCGCAGCGTCGGCGTCATCGCACTGCATGACGAGGAGCAGGCTTTTTCCAAGGAGACGGCCGCCTTGCAGCGGCAGGCCAATGACCGCCGCGCCGACTATCGGGCGGCCGTCGCGTCGTTCAAGGCGGTGCTGCTCGAAGGCGTCGAAGTGGTGTTCATTGTCATCGCCGTCGGCGCCGCGCATGGGCAGACGCTTTATGCCGGCCTCGGCGCGCTGGCGGCCTTCCTGCTGGTGATGCTGATCGGCCTTGCCGTGCACCGGCCGCTGGCGCGTGTGCCCGAGAATGCGCTGAAATTCGTCGTCGGGCTGATGCTGACCAGCTTCGGCGTGTTCTGGACCGGCGAGGGCCTCGGCGCCGAATGGCCGGGCGCCGACCTCGCTCTGCTCGCCATCTTCGCCGTCATTGCCGTTACATCCTTCGCCATTATGCGCTGGTTGCGCGGCGCTTACCCGGCACCCGCCGAAGGGGTAGTCCGATGACCGTGATCCGTCTCGTCCTCAAGGAACTCGTCGGCATGTTCGTCGACGACGGCAGCCTTGCGTTGCTGGCGCTGATCCTGATCGCGCTGATCACCGCCGCGGTAAAGCTTCTGACGCTGCCGCCGCTCGTCGGCGGCTTCCTGCTTCTCGCCGGCTGCCTGGCAATTCTCCTGCAGAGCACCTGCCGCGCCGCGCGCGGCAAGGCGCGTTGATCGGCGTTCATTTTCTGGGAAATCAGCGCAAACGCAGGAGACTGGCGGAAGCTTCACAACCTCGTCATCCACGGGCGGAGCGACGCGAAGCGGAGCGCAGACCCGAGGATCCATTCCGTGACCTTGGTCGAGGAAAGCAGCGGAGCAGAATTCTGCATCGTGGCAACGCCTCGACGTCACGGAATGGATTCTATGGTCTGCGTGCGTCGCTTCGCTCCTTGCTCCGCCATAGAATGACGACCTGACAAGCGCGTCAGCCAATCTCCAACGTATGCCGCCTGCCAAGGCAGACAGAGCCGTCGGTCATTCTGTACCGGAAACTAATAGACCGTGAAAAGCGTCGGCAGGTCCCCGCTGAGACGCAAATATTCGACCGCCTCGATCACCGGAAACAAAGCCAGGAAATAGAGCCCGTCGCGAAACGTGTTCCGCAGCGCGCCCGTCGAGAACAGCCACTGCGCCTCGTCGCGGTAAAGCAGCGGATTCGGCCAGAAGGACGGCGTGCGTTCGGCGTAGACCGCGTAAGCCGGACCGAATTTGCCGGCGAGATATTCGGCCTCCTTGCGCGCGGTGAAGCGGAAGACGAGGAAGCTTGCCAGGCCGAGCATTCCAGCCGCCAGCACCGAACCGAACATCAGTCCGATGCCGGCCGTGCCGACAGTTGAAAAGAAATAGAGCGGGTTCCGGGTCATCGAGAACGGGCCGGACACGATCAGCTCGTCATTCTTCCTGCCACCGACGAAGAGGATGCTCCACAGCCGGCCGAGGAAGCAGATCAGCACCATCGCGAAGCCGATCGTCTCCACGACTTCGTGCCCGTCCGACCCTTCGGCCAGGGCCGGCTTGCTGAACAGGAGCAGGATGATGGCAAGCACGGCGGCCACCTGCACGACGATCAGCCGCTTGTGCTGGTCGAACGCTTTCGGCGCCGATTTGAGAGACGTGTAGGCCATTCCTTCTCACCGCTCCGGCGCCGGCAAGGGCACCAAGGCTTCTCTAGCTTCTCTGCCGCGTGATGGCGAGGCCCGGCGGATGTTTTTGGCCGACCTTACGAATTTGTAAGGGCGCGGACAGGCTGCGGTGAATTCGCCTGCCTAGCCTGACGATCGCCGCCGAACGCAATTTTTCGGGCGCGAATGGAAACGGAAATTGCGATGGCCGCAATCATTGAACACGACTCCGAATTGAACCGGGTTCCGGACGTCGCCATCGACTTCTGGCTGATCAAGATCATGGCGGTGACCATGGGCGAGACGGCGGCCGATTATCTCGCCGTCAATCTTGGCCTCGGCCTTACCGGCACGTCGCTCATCATGACCGGTGTTCTGATTGTCGCGATCGCCCTGCAATTCGCGCAGAAGCGCTACGTGCCCTGGGCCTACTGGCTCGCCGTGGCCCTGATCAGCATCGTCGGCACGTTGGTCACCGACAACATCGTCGACAATTTCGGCGTCCGGCTGGAGACGACGACGATCGTCTTCTCGGTCGCCCTCGCACTGACTTTCGCGGCCTGGTACGCCACCGAAAAGACCCTGTCGATCCACACCATCTTCACCACCAGGCGCGAAATTTTCTACTGGCTGGCGATCCTCTTCACCTTTTCGCTCGGCACCGCCGCCGGCGATCTGGTGGCCGAGCGCTTCGCCCTGGGCTATCTCGCCACCGGGCTCATCTTCGGCAGCCTGATCGCGGCGATCGCGTCTGCCTGGTTCTTCCTCGGCCTGAACGCCGTCCTCGCCTTCTGGCTCGCCTATATCCTGACCCGGCCGTTCGGCGCCTCCTTCGGCGACCTGCTCTCGCAGCCTGTCGAACACGGCGGCATGGGCTTCGGCACCACCTTCACCAGCCTGACCTTTCTCGGCTGCATCATGGCTATCATTCTCCATATGACGCTGAGAAAATTGATCGAAGAAGACGAGCAGGCGCTCCTCGACTAGGGCATGATGCCGAAAAGTGTGAGTGATTTGCGGCCGGGACTAGCTCCGTTTCGAAGAGAGAGCGCCTCTCGCAAAAATGTGTAGCGGTTTTCAGTCCGGAAATGCGTAAAAACAAAGAGATAGGACACCAGCCGAGAAAAGTCCCAGCCCGCGCTGCCGAGCCGGCGAGGCTGCGGCGGCAAGGATAGCACCGGGCAATGCGACTTCTGCTTGTTGAAGACGATCCGAGAACCGCCGACTATATCGTCAGGGGGCTGACCGAGGCCGGCCATGTCTGCGATTTGCTGCGCGACGGCCATGACGGGCTCTTCGCCGCGACTCGCAACGCCTATGACGTGATCGTGGCCGACCGCATGGTGCCCGGCCTCGACGGCCTGTCGATGATCAAGGCGGTGCGTGCCGCCGGCATCCGTACGCCGGCTATTTTCCTGACCTCGATCGGCGGCGTCGACGACCGGGTCGAGGGCCTCGAGGCGGGTGGCGACGACTATCTGGTCAAGCCGTTCGCCTTTTCCGAGCTGCTTGCCCGCATCCATGCGCTTGGCCGCCGGCCGGCGGCCCAGGAGCAGAAGACCAACTTACGCGTCGCCGATCTCGAAATGGACCTGATTCAGCGTCGCGTGACCAGGCAAGGCCAGCCGATCGATCTGCAGCCGCGCGAGTTCAGCCTGCTGGAAGTGCTGATGCGTGGCGAGGGCCGCGTCATCACCCGCACCATGCTCCTGGAGCGCGTCTGGGATTTTCACTTCGACCCCAAGACCAGCGTCGTGGAGACGCATATCAGCCGGCTCAGGGCCAAGGTCGACAGGCCGTTCGACGTGCCGCTGATCCACACCGTGCGCAACACCGGCTACAGCCTGCATGTCCCGGCCTGATCTTCCCTCCGCAATTGCGGGTCGGCCAACCGCCTCCGCGGTCACATGAGCGAGACGCGCTCCAGCCTGCTGCGCAGCACGCCGTTCAGGCTGGCCCTGTCCTTCGCCTTCCTGTTCCTGCTGGCTTTCATCCTGTCCGGCGCGATCGTCTATCAACTGATGAGCGCTTCGCTCGCCAGGCAGCTCGATCAGTCTATCAAGGAGACCTATTCGCTTATCGCCGCCACCTATGCCGAGAGCGATAAGGAGGATCTCGTCGCCACCGTCAGGGACCACGCCCAGTTCAGCCAGGACAAGGACGAAATCTTTTCCCTCACCGACAAGGACGGCAACCGCCTCGCCGGCGATTTCACCGCCACCAGCCTGCCGGACGGCTTCTCCATGTTCGCCGCCGACTTGCCGGGCGTGGCGCCCGATACCCAATATCGCGCCTATTCGGGCACGGTCGGCGACAACAAGCTGACGGTCGCCTTCTCGCTTTCGGAAACCGAGGATCTGGAAAGGATCGTGCTGATGAGCTTCGGCTGGGCCACGCTCTTCATTACCGTCTTGGCGGTCGGCGGCGGCGCCGTGCTTGCCTCGCGCGTCCAGCGCCGCCTCGACGGCATCGCCAACACCATGGTCGACGTCTCGCATGGGCGGCTCGATGCGCGCATTCCGCTGACCGGCAATGGCGACGACATCGACGCCGTCTCGGCCCAGGTGAATTCCGCGCTCGATCGCCTATCGGCCCTGGTCGATGGCATGCGGGAGGTAAGCGCCAACATCGCCCATGATCTCAAGACGCCGCTCAACCGGCTACAGATGATCCTGGAATCGGCCGCCGACAAGACGGTGTCGGGCGAGGATGTCTCGACCGAGCTGACCGACGCCCGTGCCGAAAGCCAGCAGATCAACAGCACCTTCGACGCCTTGCTGCGCATCGCCCAGATCGAGGCCGGCGCCCGCAAGGCACGCTTCGTCGATCTCAATGTGGGGCCGGTCGTCGAGACCATTGGCGAAGTCTATGCCGATGTCGCCGAGGACGACGGCAAGTCGCTGTCCACTGTGATCGTTCCGGGCACGAAATGGTATGTGCACGGCGACCGCGACCTGCTCATGCAGATGCTCGCCAATTTGGTCGAGAACGCGCTCAGGCATTGCCCGCCGGGCACCGCGATCGAGCTCTCGGTGACCGGCGGAGGCAGTCATGTGCTCATCCATGTCCGCGACAATGGCCCGGGGATTCCCGCCGAGGAGCGCGAAAAGGTGTTCCGTCGGCTGTACCGGCTCGATGCCAGCCGCACGACGCCCGGCAGCGGCCTGGGCCTCAGCCTAGTCAAGGCGGTGGCCGACCTGCATGGCGCCGCAATAACGCTCGAGGACCGCAATCCGGGTCTCGGCGTCACAATCAGCTTTCCGGCCGTCGCATCCGCCTGATCGTCCCGCTAACGCGATCCGCTACCGCGCCCCGCCCGCGCGGCGGAAATCGGAAGGCGACATGCCGGCGAGCTTGCGGAAGGACTTGTTGAAGGCGCTGAGCGAGCCGAAGCCCGAGTCCATGGCGACCCTCAGCACATTGGCGTCCTCATGCATCAGGAGCGCCTGGGCGTAGCTCAACCGCAGCAGGTTGACATATTCGTTGAGCGTCATGCCGGTCGATTTCTTGAACAGGCTCATGGCGTATTTGGGATGGATATCTGCGGCCGCGGCGATGGTCACAGAATCGATGTCGTAGAGGAAATTCTCGGCGATGAAATCGCACATGCGCCCGACATTACGCGAGGACTGCTGGTCGAAGGCATTGCCGGCGCCTTGCCCAGCCACCCTTTCCGGAACCAGCCGGTAAGGCTCGAAGCGTACCCGCTCGAGCCGAAGCAGCAGCTCGTTGACGGCGTGCTCGGTCCTGGCCGGATCGCCCGAGCGCGCATATTCGTTCCAGCGCTTGAAATTGTCGTCGTCCGACTGGTCGGTCGCGTTGGTCACCAGCGTCGCGCCGGTCATCAGCCGATGGCGTATGTCGGCCGGCAGGTGCAGGCGGAAGAAATGCACCAGCGGCAGATGCGCGCCGGCATAGACGGCGTCGTCGGAAAGATCGTCCATCTGGTGCGGCAAGCCGCCCCAGAACAGGCACATCTCGCCGGCCGAAAGCGAAATCTCGTGCTCGGCCATGCGGTAATGCACGCGGCCCTGCACGATGAAATTCACCTCCACCTGGGCGTGCCAGTGCGGCTTCAGCATCACCAACGGGTGGTTGTAAAACATCTGCAGCATGAGCGGCAGTCCTTCGACGCTGCTCGCGCCAGGCTGGTAGAACGGACGCTCCGGCATCTTACTTTCCGCCAACTTCTTATTCCCTCTGACGGCGACAAGCCTTCCGCGCCGCATAGTCTAGCCACGCTCACAGTGAGAGAGCAAATGAAATGGGAGGATTTCAATGCGCACTACACTGACCTGCGCCGCGCTTATGCTTGCCCTGGGTTCCGGCTCGGCCCTGGCGCAGTCCGGCGAGATCACCATCTGGAGCTGGAACATCGCCGCCTCGTCGCTGAAGGCGACGGTCGAGGGCTTCAACAAGAAATACCCCGACATCAAGGTCACGGTTCAGGACCTCGGCAACCAGCCCACCTATGACAAATCGATCGCCGGCTGCGCCGCCGGCGGCGTCGGCCTGCCCGATATCGTCTCGATCGAGAATGGCGAGGCGGAAAACTACTGGAGCCAGTTCCCGGACTGCTTCGTCGATTTGCACACGCTGGGTTACACGGCGGAAGACCAGAAGAAATTCCCCGATTTCAAGCGCACCGAGCTCGAAGTCGGCGACAAGGCCTACGCGATGCCATGGGATTCCGGCCCGGTCGCCGTCTTCTACCGCCGCGACTTCTACGAGAAGGCCGGTGTCGATCCCGCCTCGATCAAGACCTGGGACGATTTCATCGCCGCCGGCAAAAAGATCCAGGACGCCAATCCGGGCGTGTCGATGACCAATGCCGATTTCAACGGCGACACCGAATTCTTCCGCATGATCTCCAACGAGCAGGGCTGCGCCTATTTCGCCGAGGACGGCCAGTCGATCACCGTGGCCGAGCCGAAATGCGTCGATGCCATGACCAAGGTCAAGGAAATGAAGGACGCCGGCATCGTGTCGTCGGCCGACTGGTCGACCAAGATCACCAACAACACCGCCGGCACGGTCGCCAGCCAGGTCTATGGCGGCTGGTATGAAGGCACGATCCGTACCGAATCGCCGAAGGAGAGCGGCAAATGGGGCGTCTATCTGATGCCGAGCCTGACCGCCGACGGCCCGCGCGCCGCCAATCTCGGCGGCTCGTCCCTGGCCATCACCTCGGCCTCGAAGAACAAGGAAGCGGCCTACGCCTATCTGAAATATACGCTCGAGACCAATGAGGGCCAGATCACCATGCTGAAGGATTTCGGCCTGGTGCCGTCGCTGATCTCGGCGCTCGACGATCCTTACGTCTCGCAGCCGCAGCCCTATTGGGGCGGCCAGGCCGTGTGGAAAGATATCCTGGCCACGCTGCCCAAGGTGGTGCCGAGCCGCGGCACACAGTTCCAGAGCGACGCCGAGATCATCGTCCGCGCCGTGCAGACCAAATATCTGGCCAACGGCTATCCCGACGCCAAGGCCGCGCTCGACGACGCCGCCAAGCAGATCGCCGCCGCGACAGGTTTGCCGGTGAAGTAGGGCGCCGCCTCACCTTCTCCCCTTGTGGGAGAAGGTGGATTGGCGCGCAGCGCCAAGACGGTTGAGGGGTGTTCCAGCGGAGTGAGACGTTGGCGTTCCCTGGAACACCCTCATCCGGCCGCTTCGCGGCCACCCTCTCCCACCGGGGGAGAAGGGAAAGACAGACGAAAGGAGGAAGAATGCGCACCCAGAACGCCACCGCGTACCGCTTCCTCACGCCTTACCTTCTGATCTTCGCCATCTTCTGGATTTGGCCGATCATCTCTTCCTTCATCATCTCCTTCCAGGCGACCCGCACCGTGCCGTGGCGCTTCGCGCCGACCTTCAACTGGGGTCGCCTTATCGGCGACCCCGCCTTCTACAATGCGCTGAAGAACACGCTGCTGATCCTTGTCATCCAGGTGCCGGTGATGATTGCGCTGGCGATCGTCATGGCGGTGCTTCTGAACTCGCCGCTCCTGAAGGCCCGCGGCCTCTACCGCTTCGCTTTCTTCGCGCCCGTGGTGGTCGGCGAGGTCGCCTATTCGGCCGTCTTCCGGCTGATGTTCAGCCTCGATTTCGGCATCGTCAACAAGCTCCTGGAGAGCGTCGGCCTGGCCAAGATCGACTGGTTTTCCAACGTCACGCCGGCCATGGCGCTGATCATGATCGCGGTGACCTGGCGCTGGGCCGGCTACAACGCCATCATCATCCTGGCCGGCCTGCAGTCGATCCCAGAGGACGTCTACGAGGCCGCGACGCTCGACCGCGTCAGCAAGCTGAGGCAGTTCTTCTACATCACTTTGCCGCTGCTGAAGCCGGTCATCGTCTTTTGCGCCGTTCTGTCGATCATCGGCACCATGCAGCTCTTCACCGAGCCGTTCCTGATCACGGAGCGCGGCGGGCCGGGCGGCGGCACCGAGACGCTCGGGCTGCTGCTTTACCGCCAGGGTTTCCGCTCGCTCAATTTCGGCTACGCCTCGGCCGTCGCTTACACCATGGCCGGGCTCGCCATCGCCATCACCCTGGTGCAGCTCTGGCTGATGAGGGAACCGAAATGACTTCGCGCTCCCAAAGGCGGCTCGGGCGGAGCATTGCGCTGCATCTTTTCCTGACGCCGCTGGCGCTGGTCTGGCTGTTTCCGCTGTGGATGATGGTGGTGTTCTCCACCATGCCCGACAACGGCATCTTCAGCCCCGGCATCGAGCTCCTGCCGCACGACAATTTCCTCGACAATGTCGCCAACCTGCAGCGCGACACCAATTTCATCGGCGCCATCGGCATCTCGGTCTCGGTCGCGGTGACCTACACCGTGCTGTCGGTGCTGCTCACCTCGATGGCCGGCTGGGCGCTGGCGCGCTACGAGTTCCACGGCAAGGGCGCGGTCGTCGCCATCATCTTCGGCACCATCACGCTTCCCTATGCGGTGGTGCTGATCCCGCAATTCATCATGGTGGCGCGCGACTTCGCTTTGGCCAACACCTGGATCGCGCTGATCGTGCCGCCGCTGTTCAATTCGCTGGGCGTGCTCTTCATGCGCCAGGCTTTCTCGATGATGCCGGCCGAGCTGTTCGACGCCGCCCGCGTCGAAGGCGTCAAGGAATGGCGCATCTTCCTGTTCGTGGCGCTGCCGCTGGCCCGCCCGATGCTGGCGGCGCTCGCGATCATCCTCTTCCTCGCCTCGTGGAACAACTATCTCTGGCCGCTGCTGATCAACAGCCAGCCGGGCGCTATGACCGCGCCGGTGGCGCTCGGCACGCTGATCGGCCTGACCAAGGTTTCGTGGGGCGGCATCATGGCCGGCGCCGTCATGCTGACGGTGCCGATGCTCGTCGTCTTCGTGCTGTTGCAGCGTCATTTCATCGCCGGCATCGCCGCCGGCGCGGTCAAATAGGAAAGCGCGAGATGCCTCGCCCACCGGGACACAGAATGATCCACCCTAGCTACATCTCGCTCTAACATGGCGGCCGTCACCCTCACCAACGTCGTCAAACGCTTCGGCATCTTTGAAGTCGTCCACGGCGCCAACATCGACATCGCCGACGGCGAGTTCGTCGTCTTCGTCGGCCCCTCCGGCTGCGGCAAGTCCACGCTTCTGAGGATGATTGCCGGGCTGGAGGACATCAGCGGCGGCGACATCGCCATCGGCGGCAAGGTGATCAACGATGTCGAGCCGGCCGACCGCGGCATCGCCATGGTGTTCCAGTCCTACGCGCTCTATCCGCACATGACGGTCGAGCAGAACCTCAGCTTCGGTCTCAGGATGAACGGCAATCCGAAGGCCGACACCGAGCGCCGGGTGAAGCGAGCGGCGGAAATCCTGCGCATCGACGAATTGATGCAGCGCCGGCCGAAGCAATTATCCGGCGGCCAGCGCCAGCGCGTCGCCATCGGCCGCGCCATCGTGCGCGAGCCGCAGGTCTTCCTGTTCGACGAGCCGCTCTCCAATCTCGACGCCGAGCTCAGGGTCCAGATGCGGGTCGAGATCTCGCGCCTGCACAAGGAGCTCGGCGTCACCATGATCTATGTGACGCACGACCAGACCGAGGCGATGACGCTGGCCGACCGCATCGTCGTGCTCAAGGCCGGCAATGTCGAGCAGATCGGCGCGCCGCTCGATCTCTATGACGACCCGGCCAACCGTTTCGTCGCCGGCTTCATCGGCTCGCCGAAGATGAATTTCCTCAGCGCCAAGGTCGTCGAGACGACGAACAGCGCCGCGATTATCGAGCTCGCCCATCACGGCGGCGCCAGATTGCGCAAGCCGCTTTGCGAGACTTTTCCAGCCCTCGGCGCCGAGGTGGTGCTCGGCGTCAGGCCGGAGCATTTCTTCGAGGCCGGCGAGGGCGATTGCGACATCCCGGTCAAGGCCGATGTCGCCGAGCATCTCGGTTCCGTCAGCTACGTCTACGCCAACGCCGGACCCGAAGAGCTGATCGTCGAGCGCGAGGCCTCGCGCCAGCGCGCCAGCGGCGACCATTTCACGGTCTCGATCAAGACGGAACGGGCGCTGCTCTTCGACAAGGCGGGCGCAAGGATCCGCTGACCCGCAAATTATCTTTGCCGGCATGCCAGGCGTGGCGGCGACCATGGAGAATTCGACATGACATCTGGAAAAATCCGCTGGGGCATTCTCGGACCCGGCAGCATCGCCAAATCCTTTGCCGGCGGAGTGGCAGGGTCGCGCAACGGCGAACTGGCCGCGCTCGGAGCCCGCAATCCCGCCAAGCCGGGCTTGGCCCAGACCTTTCCGGGCGCGCGCATCCTCGACGGCTATGACGCGCTGCTCGCCGACAAAAACGTCGACGCGGTCTACATTTCGATCCCGCATCCCGGCCATGCCGAATGGGCGATCAAGGCGGCGGAAGCCGGCAAGCATGTCTTGTGCGAAAAGCCGCTGGCGCTGACTGCCTTCGAGGCCGACGCCATGATGCATGCGGCGCGTAAGGCCGGCACGTTTCTCGGCGAAGCCTTCATGTACCGGCTGCACCCGCAGACGTTGAAGCTGGTCGAGCTGATCAAATCGGGCGCCATCGGCGAGGTACGTATGATCAAGTCAAGCTTCGGCTTCGCCATGCCGGGCTTCATGCCCGAGCACCGGCTCTATGCCAATGACCTCGCCGGCGGCGGCATTCTCGATGTCGGCGGCTATCCGGTATCGATGGCGCGGCTGATCGCGGGCGCAGGGGCAGGTCAGCCCTTCCTCGAGCCCGTCAAGGTGGTGGGCGCTGCCCATCTCGGCCAGTCCGGTGTCGACGAGTGGGCCTCCGCGCTGCTCACCTTCGCCAACGGCATCGTCGCCGAGGTCTCCTGCAGCATTTCGCTCGACCAGGACAATGTGCTGCGCATCTTCGGCACCAAGGGCCAGATCGAGGTGCCCGATTTCTGGTTCGCCGGTGGCAACCGCGACGTCGGACCGGGCCGGATCGAGGTGATCCGGTCCGGGGCGGCTCGCGAGGTGATCAGCCTCGGCGAGACTCGCCACCTCTATTCCTTCGAGGTCGATGCCGCCGGCGAGGCGATCCTTGCCGGACGGCAGGAGTTCGCCTGGCCAGGCATGGGTTGGTCCGACAGCCTCGGCACGCTGCGCGTCCTCGACAAATGGCGCCACGCGGTCGGGCTGGAATATGACATCGAAAAGCCGGCTAAGCGCATCAACACCCTCTCCGGCCGACCGCTGCGGACCAACGGCACCGCCATCAGCAAGCGCGCCATCCCCGGCCTGCCGCGCGCAGTGTCGCTTCTGGCGCTCGGCTTCGAGGATTTCCGCACCTTCTCCTCCGGCTCCATCCTGCTCGACGCCTATTTCGAGGCTGGCGGCAATCTGTTCGACACCGGCTACGTCTATGCCGCCGGCTACACCGAGACGCTGCTTGGCCAATGGCTCAGGAATCGCGGCGTGCGCGAGCAGTCGGTGATCATCGCCAAGGGCGCGCATTCGCCGCTCTGTTATCCCGATGTGATTGCGAAGCAGCTGGCGCAGTCGCTTGACCGGCTGCAGACCGACCACGTCGACATCTATTTCATGCATCGCGACAATCCCGACGTGCCGGTCGGCGAATTCGTCGACGCGATGGACGCAGAGGCCAAGGCCGGCCGCATCCGCGGCCTATTCGGCGGCTCCAACTGGACGATGGAGCGCATGGACGAAGCGATCGCCTATGCCGAGAAGAACGGCAAGCAAAAGCCCGGCGCGCTCTCCAACAATTTCTCGCTGGCCGAGATGCTGGAGCCGATCTGGCCCGGCTGCGTCACCTCTTCCACGGATGACTGGAAAGCCTGGCTGACGGCAAGGCAGATGCCGAGCTTCGCCTGGTCGAGCCAGGGCCGAGGCTTTTTCACCGACCGCGCCGGCCGCGACCGGACCGAGAATGAGGAGCTGGTGCGGGTCTGGTATTCGGAAAAGAATTTCGGCCGCCGCGACCGCGCCATCGAACTGGCGCGCAAACTCGGCAAGAGCCCGATCCATGTCGCGCTCGCCTATGTCCTGGCGCAACCCTTCCCGTCGGTGCCGCTGATCGGCCCGCGCACGCTGGACGAGCTTGAAGACAGTCTTAGGGCGCTGGATATCAAGCTGACGTCGGAGGATGTGGCATGGCTGGATGAGGGGCCGGAGAGACGGAGGGCTTAGCGCTGACGCTGGAGATTAGCGAAACCCGCCGTGACGGCCAGGCAAGGCAGAGAGGGGTGCTGTCCCGCCGACCTCTCCAACCGGCTACAAGCTGAGGCAGCGTGACGACCTGGGCCAGGTAGCGTTCCGTCACACCCCCTCTGGCCTGCCGGCCATCTCCCCCGCAAGGGGGGAGATCGGCAGCTTCGTCGCCCGCCAACATCTCAGACCCCCGCCTACCGATCCAACCTTGTCGACAGAATAATCGACGACGACGTCCGCTCGACCCCATCCATCGCCCCAATCTTGTCGAGCAGCGCGTCGAGGTCGCGGATCGACGGCGCGTCGACGATGACGATCATGTCGAAATTGCCGCTCACCGAATGCACCGTGCGGACCGGGGGCATCGCCGCGAGGCTGCGCACCACGTTGTCGGCGAGCTTCGGCGTGACGGTGAGCAGCACATGCGCCTTGACCAGCCCTTGCTCATAATCGGGCGACAGCCTGACCCCATAGCCCGTGATGATGCCGCGCTGCTCCAGCCGCTCGATGCGGCTCTGCACCGTGGTGCGCGACACGCCGAGCTGGCGCGCGAGCTCGGCGGTCGAGGCGCGGGCATTGGCGCGCAACAAGGTAAGCAGCGCCTGTTCGGCTTCACTGATCATTTCGACGAAACCTTTCGGCATATCGCTCAAAGTTCAGCTTCATATTGCCAGATTCCACGCTTCCTTTCGACAGGCAAGCTGCGAGGATTCCCGCCACATCGAAATCAGTATTGGCAGGGGATATGATCATGAAGAACATCGTTGTCGTCGGCGCCGGCAAGATCGGCTCGACCATCGCTGAAATGCTGAGCGCCACGGGCGACTACTACGTCACGCTGGTCGACCGCTCGGCCGCCCAGCTTGCCGCCGCCGAACTGCCGGCCGGCGTTGCGACGAAGGAGCTCGACATCACTGCCTCGGGTGAGCTCGAGAAAGTGCTTGCCGGCAAGTTCGCCGTGCTCAGCGCCGCGCCCTTCCACCTCACCACGCGCATTGCCGAGGCGGCCGCCGCCACCGGCGTGCATTATCTCGACCTCACCGAGGACGTCGTCTCGACCCGTCGCGTCAAGGAGCTGGCGCGTGACGCCAAAAGCGCCTTCATCCCGCAATGCGGCCTGGCGCCGGGCTTCATCTCGATCGTGGCCAACGACCTCGCCAGCCGCTTCGACACGCTGGAAAGCGTGCGCATGCGCGTCGGCGCGCTGCCGCAATATCCGTCCAACGCGCTGAACTACAACCTCACCTGGAGCACCGACGGTGTCATCAACGAATATTGCGAGCCCTGCGAGGCGATCGTCGAGGGCGAGCTGATCGAGGTGCCGCCGCTGGAGGAGCGCGAGGAATTCTCGCTCGACGGCGTCACCTATGAGGCCTTCAACACCTCCGGCGGCCTCGGCACTTTGGCCGAGACGCTGAAGGGCAAGGTGCGCACGCTGAACTACCGCACCATCCGCTATCCCGGTCACGCCGCGATCATGAAGGCGCTGCTCAACGACCTTGGGCTCCGCCACCGCCGGGACGTGCTGAAGGACATCTTCGAGAGCGCCCTGCCGGCGACGCTGCAGGACGTGGTCATCGTCTTCGTCACCGTTTCGGGCCGCCGCAACGGCCGCCTGCTGCAGGAGACCTACGCCAACAAGATCTATTCGCAGCGCGTCGGCAGCATCGTGCGCAGCGCCATCCAGATCACCACCGCCTCAGGTATCTGCGCCGCGCTCGACATGCTGGCCGACGGCAGCCTGCCGGCGAAGGGTTTTGTCCGCCAGGAAGACATCGCCCTCGACGCCTTCCTAGCCAACCGCTTCGGCCGCGCCTACGCCCAGCACGAGATGGTCAGCCGGCTGGCGAGCTGAGCTGTATAATCTCCCCCCTCGAGGGGGAGATGTCGCCGAAGGCGACAGAGGGGGTCCCCGCGCGTGGAGCGCTAACCTCCATCTGTCCGCAAGGGAGGTCGCATCCAGTCGCACCGACCCCCTCTGGCCTGCCGGCCATCTCCCCCTCAAGGGGGGAGATTACGCTGCCCTAAACATGCAGCGCGTGGCCCAGCGCCTTCAGCGCCGCTTCCTGGAAGCCTTCGCCTTGGCTGGGATGCGCATGGATGGTGCCGGCGATGTCTTCCAGCCGCGCGCCCATCTCGAGCGCCAGGCCGAACGCCGCCGCCAGTTCCGACACGCCCTGCCCGACCGCCTGGATGCCCAGCACCAGATGGTTGTCGGCACGCGCCACGACTCGCACAAACCCGTCCTCGCCCTGCGTCGTCATCGCGCGGCCGTTGGCGGCGAAGGGGAACTGCCCGATCTTGATCTCGCCGGCGAACGCTTTCGCCTCTTCCGGCGTGAGACCGGCGGCGACCAGCTCCGGATCGGTGAAGCAGATCGCGGGAATGGCGCGCTTGTCCCAGCTTCTTTTATGACCGGCGACGATCTCGGCCACCATCTCGCCCTGCGCCATCGCCCGATGCGCCAGCATCGGCTCGCCGGTGACGTCGCCGATGGCAAAAATGCCGCGCATCGAGGTGCGGCACTGGTCGTCGATGCGGATGAATTTTCCTGCCATGTCGAGGTCGATCTGATCCAAACCCCAGCCTTCGGTCAGCGGCTTGCGGCCGACCGTGACCAGGATCCTGCCGGCGGTGACCTTGGCGTTCTTGCCCTCGGCGGTTTCGACCAGCAGCGCATCGCCCTTGGTCGACAATCCCTTGGCCTTGACGCCCAGCATCACCTCGACGCCGAGCTCGCCAAGCCGCTTAAGCACGGGTCGGGTGAGTTCCGCATCATATTGGGTGAGCACGCGCGGCAGGGCTTCGACCACGGTGACCTTGGCGCCCATCTTGGCGAAGGCCATGCCGAGCTCCAACCCGATATAGCCGCCGCCGACGACCGCGAGCTTCTCCGGCACTTCGCTGAGCGACAGCGCCTCGGTGGACGAGATGACCGGGCCGCCGAAAGGCAGGAACGGCAATTCGACCGGCGCCGAGCCGGTGGCGATCACCACGGTCTCCGCGTGGATGACCTGCGTGCCGGTCTCGGTCTCGACCTCGACGGTCTTGCCGTCCCGGAACGTCGCCCAGCCTTGCACGGTTTTCACCTTGGCCTTTTTCAAAAGTCCGGCCACGCCGCTGTTGAGCCGGCTAACGATGCCGTCTTTCCATGCTATGGTCTTGGTCAGGTCGAGCGTCGGCGCACCGACCTTGATGCCCAGCGGATCCTTGCCGCCGGCCATATGCGCAATTTTCCCGAACTCTTCCGCGGCATGGATGAGCGCCTTGGACGGGATGCAGCCGGCATTGAGGCAGGTGCCGCCCGGCTTGCCGAACTCGACGATGACCGTGTCGACGCCGAGCTGTCCGGCGCGAATGGCGCAGACATAGCCGCCCGGCCCGGCGCCGATGACAAGCAGCTTGCAGGAGATTTCTTTCATGGGGCCACGCCATTTGGGTTGGAGGAGACCCCCTCATCCGGCCGCTTCGCGGCCACCTTCTCCCCAAGTGGAGGCGCCGGCGACCTCCTCTCCCCTCGGGGAGAGGTCGGATTGCCCCGAATTGCTCTTCGCAATTCGGCTGGCAATCCGGGTGAGGGGGTCTTTGCGACCATTGTCATGTTCAATCCACAAAGATCAGCGCCGGCGTCTCCAGCAGCGCCTTGATGCGCTGCACGAACACCGCGGCATCCCAGCCGTCGATGACGCGGTGGTCGAAGCTGGACGACAGGTTCATCATCTTGCGCGGGATGAACTGCGTGCCGTCCCACACCGGCCGCACCATCATCTTGTTGACGCCGACGATCGCCACTTCCGGGTAGTTGATGACCGGCGTCGTCGCCAAGCCGCCCATGGCGCCGAGCGAGGTGATGGTGATGGTCGAGCCGGAAAGCTCCTCGCGGCTCGCCGTGCCGGCCTTGGCCGCATCGGCCAGCCGGTTGACCTCTGCCGCACAATCCCACAGGTCGCGCGCCTCGGCATGTTTCACGACCGGCACCACCAGCCCGTTCGTCGTCTGCGCGGCGATGCCGATGTGGATGCCTTCATATCGGTGGATGATGCCGGCATCGTCGTCGAACAAGGCGTTGAGGTTCGGCTGCTCGCCAATCGCCTTAACCATCGCCCGCATCAGGAATGGCAGCAGCGTCAGCTTGGGCCTTTCCGTCCCCTTGGCGCCGCGCTTCTCCTTGTTGAGGGTTGCCCGCAATTCTTCCAATGCGGTGACGTCGATCTCCTCGACATAGGTGATATGCGGGATGCGCGATTTCGCCAGCGACATCTTTTCGGCGATCTTGCGCCGGAGACCGACGACCTTGATGTCCTCGACGCCGTCCTTCCGGGCAAGTCCGGTGGGGCGGGCGACTTGCGGGCCGCGCGCGAGGAACGCGTCGATGTCCTCATGGCTGATGCGCCCGGCCGGACCGCTGCCCGTCACTTGGCGCAGATCGATGCCGGCTTCCTTGGCGCGCAGGCGGACGGCAGGCGAGGCAAGCGGCTTCTTGCCCTCCGCGCGCGGCTCGCCCGAAAGGCTGAGCATGGCGCGATTCTTTTTAACGCCGTCATCCTCGGGCTTGTCCCGAGGATCTGCCGACCTGCGTGGATGCGACGCCGCCAGTTCCGGGGAACCAGCGGATCCTCGGGACAAGCCCGAGGATGGCGGCGCTGCGTCTTGCGCAGGCTGGAGGGGAAGACGATCGCCATGGCTCGCCCCAGCGGGCATGCCGTCGGCACCACTCTCGCCTGGCGACGTGTTTTTCACATTGCCTTCGCCGGCCACCTTCAGCCGCACGATCGGCGAGCCGATCGCCACCGTGTCGCCGATCTCGGCGCCCAGCCACAGGATCTCGCCGTCGACCGGCGAGGGGATTTCGACGGTTGCCTTGTCGGTCATGACGGCGGCGAGAACCGTGTCCTCGCGCACAAGGTCGCCGACCTTGACGTGCCACTCGACAAGCTCGGCCTCGGCGACGCCTTCGCCGACATCGGGAAGCTTTATGACGTGCTCGCCCATCTCAGGCCTCCCCCCCTCTAAGCTTCCAATGTTTCGATCAGCGCGCGCCCGACTCGCGCCGGACCGGGGAAATAATCCCATTCCTGCGCATGCGGATAGGGCGTGTCCCAGCCGGCGACCCGCGCCACCGGCGCTTCCAGATGATAGAAGCAGTTCTCCTGCACCAGCGCCGCCAGCTCGGCGCCGAAGCCGGAGGTCAGCGTCGCCTCGTGCACGACGACGCAGCGACCGGTCTTCTTCACCGATGCGACGATCGCCTCAAGATCGAGCGGCAGCAGCGTCCTGAGGTCGATCACCTCGGCGTCGATGCCGGTCTCCTCGGCCGCTGCCTGCGCGACATAGACCATCGTGCCGTAAGCGAGCACGGTGACCGCCGAGCCTTGCCTGCGTATCGCCGCCTTGCCGAGCGGGATCGTGTAATGACCATCGGCGACCTCGCCGAGCTCATGCTTCGACCATGGCGTCACCGGTTTGTCGTGGTGGCCGTCGAACGGGCCGTTATAGAGCCGCTTCGGCTCGAGGAAGATCACCGGATCCGGATCCTCGATCGCCGCGATCAGCAATCCCTTGGCGTCGTGCGGATTGGAGGGCACGATCACCTTCAGGCCCGAGACATGGGTGAACAGCGCTTCCGGGCTCTGGCTGTGCGTCTGGCCGCCGAAAATGCCGCCGCCGGTCGGCATGCGCACCACGATCGGGCAGGTGAAGTCGCCGTTCGAACGGTAACGCAAGCGCGCCGCCTCCGATACGATCTGGTCGTAGGCCGGGTAAACATAGTCGGCAAACTGCACCTCGACGCAAGGCCGCAGCCCATAGGCGGCCATGCCGATGGCCGAACCGACGATGCCGGACTCGCTGATCGGCGCGTCGAAGCAGCGGCTCTTGCCGTATTTGGCCTGCAAGCCTTGCGTGGCGCGGAAGACGCCGCCGAAAAAGCCGACATCCTCGCCATAGACGATGACTTGGCTGTCGCGCCCCATCGATACGTCCATGGCGTCACGGATCGCCTCGATCATTGTACGCCTGGGCATGATCAGACCCCCGCCTGCTGGCGCTGGCGTCTCAGATGCGGCGGCATCTCGGCATAGACGCCTTCGAACATGTCGCGCGTCGACGGCTTGCCGCCGGCATGCAGCGTGCCGTGGCTTTCGGCTTCCTTCTGCGCCGCGATCACCGTCTCGAGAATCTCGGCTTCCGCCTGCGTATGGCGCTGTTCCGACCAAACGCCTTTGTGGATGAGATGGTTCTTCAGCCGGATCACCGGATCGCCGAGCGGCCAGGCGTCGGACTCGGCCTTCGGCCGGTAGGCCGACGGATCGTCGGAGGTCGAATGCGCGCCGGCGCGGTAGGTGACGTATTCGACCAGCGTCGGCCCGAGATTGGCGCGCGCCCGCTCCGCCGCCCATTTGGCCACGGCATGGACGGCGAGATAGTCATTGCCGTCGACGCGCAGCGACGGGATCCCGAAGCCGAGCCCGCGCGCGGCAAAGGTGCCGGAGCCGCCGCGCGCGATTCCCTGGAAGGTCGAGATCGCCCACTGGTTGTTGACGACGTTGAGCACGACAGGCGCCTTGTAGGTCGAAGCAAACACCAGCGCAGCATGAAAGTCTGACTCGGCCGTGGAGCCGTCGCCGATCCAGGCGGCGGCGATGCGCGAATCGTTGGAGATGGCCGAGGCCATCGCCCAGCCGACCGCCTGGATATACTGCGTCGCCAGATTGCCGGAGATCGAGAAGAAGCCGTGCTCCTTCGACGAATACATGATCGGCAATTGCCGGCCCTTCAGCGGATCGGCCTCGTTGGAATAGATCTGGTTCATCATCATGACCATCGGATAGCCGTCGGCGATCAAAAGGCCGGCTTGCCGGTAGGTCGGGAAGTTCATGTCGCCGGGCCTCAGCGCCTTGCGGAAAGCACAGCTCACCGCCTCTTCGCCCAGATGCTGCATGTAGAAGGAGGTCTTGCCCTGGCGCTGCGCCATCTGCATGCGCGCATCGAAGGTCCTCAGCGTCACCATATGGCGCAGGCCTTCGAGCAATTCCTCGTCGCCGAGCAGCCCGGCCCACGGCCCGACGGCCTCGCCGGCGCGGTTCAGCACGCGGATGATGGAGAAAGCCATGTCGCGGATGCTGCGCGGATCGACGTCGATCTCCGGACGCGGCACCGAGCCGGCCTTGGGGATGGTCACATTCGAGAAATCGGGCGTGCCGCCGGGCCGCACCTCGGGCTCGGGGACATGGAAGCGCAACAGTCCAGCGTCGGCCATGAGCTCACATCCTCCAATGTTGCCGGTGCGATCTTTGCACATCCGCGCCGCCAGACCAGTGCCAATTCGCCGGACCTCGGCACGGCCTTCCTCCCGGGCCGTCAGCTCGGCTGAGCAATGCGGTACGCAAGCGACAAGATGCAGATATGGCGACGAAATTTCTTGTCGATGTTTTTGCCCGCCGCGCAATTTGGCGGAAGTTTGCGGGGCGATTGCCGCCAGAAAAGACAACCTATGCATGCGCGGCGGCCGCCGCAGTTAATCTCCCCGTCGTGGGAGAGACGCCCGGCAGAGCAGAGGCGGGCGTGACAGGCGCTACTTTAGGATCGTCATTCTAAGGCGGAGCAAGGAGCGGAGCGACGCGCGTAGACCCTAGAATCCATGCCGTGGCGTTAAGGCGTTGCAGCAGTTACAGAATATTCTGCACCCTTGCGCCCTCGACAGAGGTCACGGCATGGATTCTCGGGTCAAGCCCGAGAATGACGAGAGAGGCCGGCCGCTTCTCCGTTCACTCGGCCTCCGCCCCGTGCTAACCCACCTGGCATGGCACAGAAGAAGGGATACGAGGTCGATTCGTGGCTGGCGAGGCCGGATCCGGCCATGGGAATCGTCCTGCTTTACGGTCCAGACCGCGGCCTTGTCGCCGAGCGGGCGAAAACCTTCGCCGCGAAAACCGGCCTGCCGCTCGACGACCCGTTCTCCGTCGTCAGGCTGGACGGCGCCGAAGTCGACCGCGACGAAGGCCGCCTGCTCGACGAAGCGCGCACGGTGCCGATGTTTTCCGACCGGCGGCTGCTTTGGGTGCGCAACGCCAGCGGCCAGAAGGCGCTGGCCGACGACATCAAGGCGCTGACCGCCGAGCCCGCGCGCGACGCCATCATCCTCATCGAGGCCGGCGACCTGAAGAAAGGCACGGGCCTCAGGGCCATCGTCGAGGCCGCGGGCAACGCGATCGCCTTGCCCTGCTACGCTGATGAGGCCCGCGACCTGGATACGGTGATCGACGACGAACTGCGCAAGGCCGGCATGTCGATGACGCTGGACGCGCGCCAGGCGCTGCGGCGCAATCTCGGCGGCGATCGGCTTGCCTCGCGCGGCGAGATCGAGAAGCTGGTGCTTTATGCGCACGGCCACAAGGAAATCGACGTCGACGACGTCAACGCGCTGTCCGGCGATGTCTCCGGCGCTTCCTTCGACGCCGCGGTCGACGCCATGCTGGACGGCAAGGCCGGCGACTTCGACATCGCCTTCAACCGCCACTGCCAATCGGGCGGCCATCCCTTCCTGGTGCTGTCCTCGGCGATGCGGCAATTGCAGGCGATCCAGCTGATGCGCGCTCAGATGGAGACCGGCGGCCGCAATGCCGCCTCGGTCGTCGCCGGCGCCCGGCCGCCCGTCTTCTTCTTGCGTCGCAAGCTGGTGGAAAAGACGCTGGAACGCTGGAACAGCGAGGCGCTCGGCCGCGCGCTGGGCCGACTGCAGACGGCTGTTCTGCAGACACGCAAACGACCCGATCTGTCGGAAGCGCTGGCCCGGCAGGCGCTGCTCGGCATCGCCATCGAAAGCGCGAGGCTGGGGCAACGCGGCTGATCTCCCCCCTTGAGGGGGAGATGTCGCCGCAGGCGACAGAGGGGGCCTCGCGTGAGGCGTCAACGCGTTCCGGCACGAGCGATAACGCTGGCGATCCGTGCGCGGCGATCCTTTCGTCCGAGGGTCGCCTCCGATCAGTTCATCGTCATCGTGTCCACCGGCTGGAAGGTTGGCAGCGCCTGCGGAAAGACCAGCACCGCCGCGCCGTAAAGAAGCAGGGCGACGCCCGACACCTTCGCTATCCGCTCTCCATACGGGAGCGTCTTCTCCGCAAAGACCAGCAGCGTGACCACAGCCATTGCAGCGACGTTCATGATCCCGAGCGGAAACAGGGCGAGAAACAACAGCCAGCAACAGCCCAGGCAAAAGAGCCCATGCTGCAGGCCCATGCGCACCGCCCCCCAGCGCCCATCGCGCCATGAGGTCAGGATGAAACCGATCGGCGAGCGGCATTTGGCGAGGCACAGATCTTTCAACGGGGAGAGTTGATAGGCGCCCGCCACCATCAGCAACGCGCCGCCGATGCGCGCGGCTGTCGCTGCGGCCAATCCCGCATGCGCAGCAAGCATCTCCGCGCCCGCCGCGCCGGCAAAGGCGAGAACGCCCGTCGACGCCCAAACCAGCATGTACCCGGCCACGAACACCCAGGTCGAGACAAACGCCTGGCCGCGCCCCCGTTTGCCGCTCTGGACCTGGTGAAAGGTCAGGATCATTGGCGCGGCCGCCGGAAACATCATGGCAATCATCATGATCAACCAGACGGCAACAAAGAGCGCGGCCGTCATGCCCATGGTGGGTGAGTACATGTCCATGCGCATGCCCGCGTCCATGCCCGTCTGCTGCCGGACAAGCACGGCCCACGCCGCCGCTGCGGCTGCGATCAGCAGCGCGAGGACAATGTTTCGCTGCAACGTCAGCATCGGCGATGCTCGTCCCGACTATGCGCAGCAAGAACTACTGCTGGCCGGACCAGTTGATCGGGGCGTAGTGTCCGTTCCGGCGGGAGTTGTCCCAACTCATGCCATGATCGCTGAAAGTATTGCCTTCCATCCCCATTGCCAGACCGAGCCAGTCAGGATTGACGGGATGGCCGGAGGCCACCCACATCTCGCCATCCTCACGCATTGTCGGCAGCGGTTCGACCGCGAGCTGCATCACGCCGGCAATCTCCACCGACCGCTTCTTGCCGTCGACCTGGTATGTGATCGGCACCTTCTTGGCTCCGAGGTTGGTGCTGATCATCGGCGCCAAAGCAGCCATCGGCCCACCGGCCGCACCGGTGAAGATGGCGCCCAGCGCTTCTGTTTGCCTGTCATTCGCGCGTTCGTCGATATAGGCGGCGGCCGTCCAATTGCCGTCCGCCATGGGACCCGGCGTGTGCGCAACCATCGCGACGTTGAGCCCATCCAATTGGACGTCGCCGTAATTGCCCTTGTCGATATGAAAGACCAGAGCGACGTCGCAAACGCCTTTCGTCGGCTTCGATGTCAGCTGCGCCTTGGTGGACAGCAGGCACGGACACACGACATCGCAGCTGCAGTTCTCGAAATAATTTCCGGACAATCGCCAACTGACCGCCATTTCCACCTCCCGTTTGCGTCAGGCGCGTCGGGCACATCGCTTCGGCGGGGCGGTGCCGTTTCCACGAACACGATCGGAACGGCAGATAGCCCTCATCGCGACTGATCGGCACGCCAGGGCATGATTTAGTTTGGACTAATACAAGGTACGCCGTTGCCCTAGGCTGTCAAGCGGAGGGCGCCGGCGCTGAATCCAACACCTTCTCGTCCAGGCAACGATCAAGCGCGGCCGGATAAAGAGCCGCGGCCGCAATGTAGCGTCGGTCGCCGCCTGTGATTGGCGAAAACCGCGATGCCGGCTGATCTCCCCTTTTTCGCTACGGCATGCGCACATTTCCAAGCCGCTGGTTTTGGGCGACGTGGGAGCTTGGCGCATGTATTGTCTTATGCTGCGCTGGTCGACCCCACACTCCGTCTCGGCTTCGCCGAGCCACCTCTCCCCGACCGACGGGTAGAGGAAGGCGCCAAGCCTTTTTACCGTCAACGCCTGTCCAGGAACGCTCCCTTCCTTTCCCTCCGGAGGGGGGAAAGGTGGCGCTGCGAAGCAGGGACGGATTGGGGGAACCACGTGGCAATCAAGCCTCGGCCTGATCAGTCACGCCAGTCACCTTAATGTCTGCGCCGCTCGTCCTTGGCTCGCTTCAGGAGATGTAGAGCGTTCCGTCGCGCCCCCTCTGCCCTGCCGGGCATCTCCCCACAAGGCGAGGAGATTAGCCGCCTCCGCCGCCTTCGCAGCCACCGCCGCCAAAAAAAGGGCCGGCAAAAAGCGCCAGCCCTGTCTATCACCAATATATCAGGCGTATGCAGCCTTAAGCCAAAACCTCAGATGCCGGCGAATATCGTTACGCGGCAGCCGCCTACCGCTCGTCCTTCAACCGCCGGCAGAGCTCGTCGAGCTGCTCCAGCGAGCGGTAATCCACTTTGAGCGTGCCGCCGCCCTTGCCCTTGTGCTCGATGCTGACGATCATGCCGAGCGTGTCGGTCATCAGCTTCTCCAGCGCCAGCGTGTCGGGGTCTTTCTCGGGCGGGCTCGCGGCGGACTTCACCTTGGCCGGCGTCGGGCCGGCGGGCATCTGGGCCAGCGCTTCCGCCTGGCGCACCGAGAGCCCCTCCTTGACGATGCGCTTGGCAAGCTCGGCCGGGTCCTCCGCGGTGACCAGCGTGCGGGCATGTCCGGCCGACAGGTCGCCGTCGACCAGCATGCTCTGGATGACATTGGGCAGCTTCAACAGCCTCAGCGTGTTGGCGACATGGCTGCGGCTCTTGCCAATCACCTGGCCGAGATCGGCCTGGGTGTAGCCATGCTCGTCGATGAGCTGCTGATAGCCTTGCGCCTCCTCGACCGGATTAAGATCGGCGCGCTGTACGTTCTCGATGATCGCCAGCTCCAGCGCGGTGCGGTCATTGACGTCGCGCACGATGATCGGGATCTCGCTCAGGCCGGCGCGCTGCGCCGCCCGCCAGCGCCGCTCGCCGGCGATGATTTCGTAGCGGCCGGGGTGCGAAGGCGAGGGGCGCGCCACCACCGGCTGCACCACGCCATGCTCGCGTATCGACTGGGCAAGGTCGGTAAGCTCGGCATCGCCGAAATGCCGGCGCGGATTCTTCGGGTTCGGGCTGACGAATTCGATCGGCACCTTGCCGTCGGCCGCCACCGCCGGGCTCGGCTTTTCCGGCGCCGCCGGACGATCGATTTCTCCGATCAGGGCCGCGAGCCCACGGCCCAGTCTTTTTCTCGATTGGTCTTCGCTCATTACAGTGTCCAGATCGTTTCGGAATCGAATCGGCGGATTAACCAAGACCGCAGGGCGAGCCTTCAGGCCGCGCGCAGCTTGCGCTCGCGGCGGATCACCTCGGAGGCGAGCTGCAGATAGGCCTGGCTGCCCGAGCATTTCAGATCGTAGAGGATCGCCGGCTTGCCGTAGGACGGCGCTTCGGAAACGCGCACATTGCGCGGAATGATCGTCTCATACACCTTGTCGCCCATATGGGTGCGCACATCCTGCACCACCTGGTTGGCGAGGTTGTTGCGCCCGTCATACATGGTGAGCACGATGCCCTGGATCGTGAGGTCCGGATTGATCGTATGGCGCACCTGCTCGACCGTCTCCAGCAACTGGCTGAGACCTTCCAGCGCGAAGAATTCGCATTGCAGCGGCACGAGAACGGAATCGGCTGCCGCCATTGAATTCAAAGTCAAGAGATTGAGCGAGGGCGGGCAGTCGATGAGCACGTAGCCGAACGGCGCCGAGCGTTCGGCCGCAGCGCGCAGCGCATTGCGCAGCCTGAGCACGCGGTCAGGGGCCGAGGCGATCTCCATCTCGATGCCGAGCAGGTCGAGTGTCGAGGGCACGATGGACAGGCCCGGCACCGCCGTCGGCACGGCAGCCGCCTCCAGCTCGAGCTCGCCGGTCAGCACATCATAGGAAGAAACCGTGCGGTCCTTGCGGTCGATGCCGAGCCCCGTGCTGGCATTGCCCTGCGGATCGAGATCGACGATCAGCACGCGCTCGCCGATCGCTGCCAGCGCCGTGGCCAGATTGATGGCAGTCGTCGTCTTGCCGACGCCGCCTTTCTGGTTGGCGACGGTGATGATACGCGGTGCTGTGCTCATGGGCTTATGCCAGTAATTCATTGCTGTTTCGCCGGGCGCAAGTCAGTGATTTCGAGGATGACACCGAGTGGGTCGGTCATACTCGAATGTTCTACCAGATCGAAGGCCCAGCGGTGAGTGCTTTCTTCCACTTCGGCCCGGTAATCCCGGCCTTTGTGGAACAGCGCGCGCGCTCCTTTGGTGAGCCAAGGCGCTGCCAGATTGAGCAGATCCGGAAGCGCGGCCAGCGCCCGCGCCGTGACGATTTCCGGCGCGGAAACAAGCGCATAGCTGTCGCCAATACGCTTGGCCAGAACGCGTGCAGGAAGGTTGAACTGGCCAATGACCGACTGCAGGAACGACGCTTTCTTGCGGTTGCTTTCGACCAGATCGATCGAGGCGCCGGGACGCTCGGCCAGAAGGAAGCCAAGCACCAATCCGGGAAACCCGCCGCCCGAGCCGAGGTCGACCCAGCGTGTCGCGGCGGGCGCGATTCGCGCGAGCTGGGCGCTGTCCAGGATATGCCGGCGCCAGACATCGTCCAGCGTCGACGGCGCCGCCAGATTGATGCTGCGGTTCCATTTCAGGAACAGCTGCTCGAAGGCCTGCAGGCGCCCGAATGTTTCACGTGAAACCGGTCCCGCTGCTTTCTGCAGGTCCGCCCAGGCATCCGAACTCACGCCACAGACCTTCGCGCGGCTAGCTCGGCATTGCGGACATGTGCGACAATGATGGCAAGCGCCGCCGGCGTCATGCCTTCCATGCGCTGCGCATCGGCAATCGAACGCGGCTGGCGCGTCTTCATCTTCTGCTTCAGCTCGTTCGACAGGCCCGGCACCTCAGAAAAGTCGATCGCCTCCGGGATAAGCCGCGATTCCTCGTGCCTGATCTGCGCGACATCGGTCTTCTGGCGATCGAGGTAAACCGAATATTTCGCTTCGGTTTCGAGCCGCTCGGCGGTCTTGGCGTCGAGATTTGCAAAGCGCGGCTCGACGCGACTGAGCCAGGCCATGCCGACGCCCGGATGCGCCAGAAGCTCGTAAGCCGAGCGACGCACGCCGTCTTTGTTGATCTCAAGCCCATGCCGCGCCGCCTCGTTAGGCGTCCAGGTAGCCGACTTGGCCAAGGCCCGCGCCTCGTCGAGCTTCTGCGCCATCCCGCCGAAACGCTGCAGCCGTTCCGACGACGCGATGCCAAGCTTTTCCGCCAGCGGCGTCAGCCGCTCGTCGGCATTGTCGGCCCGCAGGGAAAGCCTGAACTCGGCGCGCGAGGTGAACATGCGATAGGGCTCGGCGATACCGCGGCTGGTCAGGTCATCGACCATCACGCCGATATAGGCCTCGGTGCGGCTGAGCACGACCGCCTCATCGCCAGATGCCGTCCGCGCCGCGTTGATGCCGGCAAGCAACCCTTGCGCGCCGGCCTCTTCATAACCGGTCGTGCCGTTGATCTGCCCGGCCAGGAAAAGGCCGGCGACCCGCTTCGTCTCCAGCGTCGTCTTCAGCTCGCGCGGATCGACATGGTCATATTCGATCGCGTAGCCCGGCTGCAGCATGGTTGCCTTTTCCAGCCCGGGAATGGTCTTCAGGATCTCGCGTTGCACATCTTCGGGCAGCGAGGTCGAGATGCCGTTCGGGTAGACGGTGTCGTCGTCGAGGCCTTCCGGCTCGAGGAAAATCTGATGGCCTTCGCGGTCGCCGAACTTGACGATCTTGTCCTCGATCGACGGGCAGTAGCGCGGCCCGACGCCTTCGATCGTACCAGAATACATCGCCGAGCGGCCGAGATTGGCGCGGATCAGCTCATGCGTCGCCGGCATGGTACGGGTAATGCCGCAATGGATCTGCGGATTGGCGATTGCGTCCGTCATCAGTGAGAACGGCACCGGATCCTCGTCCGCGGCCTGGCTTTCCAGCGAGGCCCAGTCGATGGTGCGGCCGTCGAGGCGAGGGGGGGTTCCGGTCTTCAGGCGCCCGAGCTTGAAGCGCGCGCGCGCCATGGTGGCCGACAGCCCGTGGCTCGCCTGCTCGTTCATCCGGCCGGCGACGATCTTCTTCTCGCCGATATGGATCAGCCCGCGCAGGAAGGTGCCGGTGGTCAGCACGACCGCGCCGCAGGCCAGCCGCCGGTCGCCCGAAACCAGCACCGCCGCGACGCGACCGTCTTCGATCTCGAGGTCAAGGACTTCGCCCTCGACCACATCGAGATTGGCCTGTTCGCTGATCGCGGCCTGCATGGCAAGCCGATAGAGCTTGCGGTCGGCCTGGGTGCGCGGACCACGGACCGCGGGGCCCTTGCGGCGGTTGAGCAGGCGGAACTGAATGCCGGCGGCGTCGGCGATGCGCCCCATCAGCCCGTCCATGGCATCGATCTCACGCACGAGATGTCCCTTGCCGAGACCGCCGATCGCCGGATTGCAGGACATGACGCCGATTGTCTCGAAGCGCAGCGTCACCAGCGCGGTCCTGGCGCCGGCGCGCGCGGCAGCACTCGCCGCCTCGCATCCGGCATGGCCGCCGCCCACCACCACCACATCATAGTGATCGGTCATTTTCCAACAATCCGCTTTCAGAGATTGCCCGACACATGTCCCCGCTGTCACCTGCTGTCAAGGACGAAGGCGTTTCACGTGAAACATCGATCCGGTAAATCGCATCAGTGTTTCACGTGAGTCACTGCCGGGCAGGGGCGCGCCAGTGTTTCACGTGAATCACTTGCCGATGCAGAACTGCGAAAAGATGACGTCGAGCAAATCTTCGACATCGACCGCACCGATGATTCGCCCAAGGCGCTCGGCCGCCAGCCGCAGTTCCTCGGCGCGCAGCTCCTGGCTTTGGCCCGACAGCGCCGCCCGCAGGAAATGCAATGCCTCTTTGAGCAACTCTACATGACGCAGCCTGGATGGCATGACGTCGCCCGCCTCGCCAACCGCGGCGGCGGCGCGGGCTCCGATCTCGTTCAGGAGGCGGTCCAGACCGCTGCCGTCCTTGGAAGAAATCACCAAATCGTAGGCACCACTGCCGATCTCGGCGATATCCGACTTCGTCCCGATCCTCAGCAACGGAGCCCCATCTGGGATACCCCTAAGAGGCGCCGGCTCTGCCATGTCCTCCAGCAGCAGAACGAGATCCGCCACATCAGCCTTGGCCCGCGCTCTTTCGATGCCGATCGACTCGACCTTGTTCGCAGCCTCCCGCAGCCCGGCCGTATCGACAAGCCGCACCTTCAGCCCATTGAGGTCCATTACGACCTCGAGTAGATCGCGCGTCGTGCCCGGCTCGTCGGTGACGATCGCCGCCTCCCGCCGCGCCAAGGCGTTGAACAGGCTGGACTTGCCGGCATTCGGGGCGCCGAGGATCACGACTTCGAAACCGTCGCGAATGATCTCTGCGGCCTTGAACCCTTCGATATGACGCTCGATTTCTCCAATCATTGCCGACACGTCTGACCAGACCGCATCCGAAACGGAGCCTGGCACATCCTCCTCGTCGGCGAAATCGATCTCCGCTTCGATCATGGCTCGCGCATGGATCAGCCGGCGGCGCCAGTTCGAGTAGAGTTCGCTCTGCACGCCTTCGGCATTGCGCAGGGCGAAGCGGCGTTGCGCCTCCGTCTCGGCATTGACCAGATCGGCCAATGCCTCCGTCTCCACCAAATCCAGCCTGCCGTTGAGAAAGGCGCGCCGGGTGAATTCGCCCGGCTCGGCGTGCCTGACGCCCTCGAAGCCGGTGATCGTCTCCAGCATCTTGGCCGCGACGGCGCGGCTGCCATGGACCTGGAATTCGGCGACGTCCTCGCCAGTAAAGCTACCGGGTCCTGGGAAGAACAGAACGAGGCCGTGGTCGATCGTGGAGCCATCGGACGCCCTGAGCGTCCGCAAGTTGGTAAACCGATCCTTAACAGGCCCCGCGATCGTTTCGACCACGAATCGAGTCTTGGGGCCGGAAATACGGATGACGGCTATCCCGGCAGGCAAGCGGCCGCTGGATAGAGCTACGATCGAATCCTTCGAAACCATTGGCGAAATCATTTGCCGGACCTGCCGAACCGCCTAGATTAAAGGTAGAGCATGATGCGGCCGAAACCGCTTCGCACTTTTAGCCTTTGCCGCATCAAAACCCGAACGCGGAGCTCCCCATCGTGACCTTGCCCGCGCGAAACCTGCTTGCCGACGAAGCCAGCCCCTATCTGCGGCAGCACAGCGACAATCCTGTCCATTGGCGCGGCTGGTCGCCTGCCGCCCTTGCCGAAGCGAAGGAGCTCGGACGGCCGATCCTGCTCTCCATCGGCTACGCCGCCTGCCACTGGTGCCATGTCATGGCCCACGAAAGCTTCGAGAACAACGCCGTGGCGGCCGTCATGAACCGGCTCTACGTGAATATCAAGGTCGATCGCGAGGAGCGGCCCGACATCGACCAGATCTATATGGCGGCATTGCAGGCCCTGGGCGAGCAGGGCGGCTGGCCGCTCACGATGTTCCTGACGCCCGACGGCAAGCCCTTCTGGGGCGGCACCTATTTTCCGCGCGAGGCGCGTTACGGAAGGCCAGGCTTCATCCAGGTGCTGGAAGCGGTCGACAAGGCCTGGCGCGAAAAGCAGCAGAGCCTCGCCGGAAGCGCCGACGGGTTGATCGCCCATGTCGAGCAGCAACTCGCTGGCGCAAAAGGCAAGGCGGTGCTCGACCGCGACACGCTCGCCGATCTCGCCGGCCGCATCGACGGCATGATCGACCGCGATCTTGGCGGCTTGAAAGGCGCGCCGAAATTCCCCAATGCGCCCTTCATGCACGCGCTCTGGCTATCGTGGCTGCGCGACGGCCAAGCGAACCATCGTGATGCCGTGCTCATCAGCCTCGATAAAATGCTCGCCGGCGGCATCTACGATCACATCGGCGGCGGCCTCAGCCGCTATTCGACCGATGCCGAATGGCTGGTGCCGCATTTTGAGAAGATGCTTTACGACAACGCCCAGCTCATCCGCCTGTGCAACTGGGCCTATGCCGCGAGCCGCAACGACCTGTTCCGAATACGAATCGAAGAGACCGTCGACTGGCTGCTGCGCGAAATGCGGGTCGACGGCGGCGCCTTCGCCGCAAGTCTCGATGCCGACAGTGACGGCGAGGAGGGGCTTTTCTACACCTGGAACCGCGACGAAGTCGAAGCCGCGCTCGGCGACGATGCGTCGACCTTCTTCCGGTATTTCGAGCTCGCCGCCCCGTCTGCCTGGGAAGGCAAGCCGATCATTCGCCAGAGCGAGGCGCAGCAAGCTCAAGGCGTCGCCGACTACGCGCAACTTGCGCCTCTGAAGGCAAAGCTGTTGGGCGTTCGCGAAGGGCGGGTCAGGCCAGGGCGCGACGGCAAGGCGCTCACCGACTGGAACGGGCTGATGATCGCCGCGCTTGCGGAGGTGGGTCGCTCGGTTGGGCGGCCCGACTGGATCGACGCGGCAGCCAAGGCCTTTGACCATATCGTCGAGGCCAGCCAGGACGGCCGCCTGCCACATTCCATGCTCGGCGCGAAAAAACTCTTTCCGGCGCTGTCCAGCGACTACGCCGCCATGACCAACGCGGCGATCGCGCTGTTCGAGGCGACCTGCGATCCGGTCTATTCCGATCGCGCCAGGCAGTTCGTCGGCGAGCTCGACCGCTGGCATCTGGATGGCGATCAGACCGGCTACTGGCTGACGGCGTCGGACAGCGGCGACGTGCCGATCCGCATCCGCGGCGATGTCGATGAAGCAATCCCCTCGGCCACCAGCCAGATCGTCGAGGCGCTGGTGCGGCTTTCCTCGCTCACCGGCGATCCCGATCTCTGGGAAAAGGCCTGGGCGACCGCCGAACACGCCATGGGCCGCGCATCCCAGCAGGCCTATGGCCAGGCCGGCATCGTCAACGCCTGCGCGCTGGCGCTCGAACCATTGAAGCTCGTCATCATAGACAAGCCGGAGTCTTCAAGCCTCGTTCCGGTTGCGAATCGGAACCCCGACCCACGTCGGGTCGACATCTTTGTGCCGATTGGTACGCAAGCGAATCGACCGTCGCTGCCGGGCGGCGTTTTGCCGCCGACGGACAAGGCGGGCGCCTGGTTCTGCAGCGGACAGGTGTGTCTGCCGGTGGTGACGGATGCGGAGGAGTTGGAGAAATTGCTGCGGCGATAGCGCCGAGACGGATGAGGGGTGTTCCAGCGGAGTGAGACGCTGGCTTTCCCTGGAGCACCCCTCATCCGTCGCCTTCGGCGACACCATCCCCCACAAGGGGGGAAGGGCCGCCCAATCACGTATTCATCGAATCGAAGAAATCCGCGTTGGTCTTGGTCTGCTTGAGCTTGTCGATGAGGAACTCGATCGCGTCGGTCGTGCCCATCGGCGCGAGGATGCGGCGCAGCACGAAGATCTTCTGCAGGTCCGCCCGCGGCACAAGCAGGTCTTCCTTGCGGGTGCCGGACTTGAGGATGTCCATCGCCGGGTAGATGCGCTTGTCGGCCACCTTGCGGTCGAGCTGGATTTCGCAGTTGCCGGTGCCCTTGAACTCTTCGAAGATGACTTCGTCCATGCGGCTGCCGGTATCGATCAGCGCGGTCGCGATGATGGTCAGCGACCCGCCTTCCTCGATATTGCGGGCGGCGCCGAAGAAGCGCTTCGGGCGCTGCAGCGCGTTGGCGTCGACACCGCCGGTCAGCACCTTGCCGGATGACGGCACCACGGTGTTGTAGGCGCGGCCGAGGCGGGTGATAGAATCCAGAAGGATGACGACGTCACGGCCATGCTCGACCAAGCGCTTGGCCTTCTCGATCACCATTTCGGCGACCTGCACGTGACGCGCCGCCGGCTCGTCGAAGGTCGAGGAGATCACCTCACCCTTCACCGAACGCTGCATGTCGGTCACCTCCTCCGGACGCTCGTCGATCAGAAGCACGATCAGATAGCATTCGGGATGGTTGGCGGTGATCGAATGGGCGATGTTCTGCATCAGCACCGTCTTGCCGGTGCGCGGCTGTGCGTTGATCAGCGCGCGCTGGCCCTTGCCGATCGGCGCGACCAGATCGATCACGCGTGGCGAGATGTCCTTGGAGGTCGGATTGTCGACCTCCATCTTCAGCCGCTTGGTCGGATAGAGCGGCGTCAGATTGTCGAAATGGATCTTGTGCCGGATCTTTTCGGGATCGTCGAAATTGATGGTGTTGACCTTGAGCAGCGCGAAATAGCGCTCGCCCTCTTTCGGACTCCGGATCGGTCCTTCGACCGTATCGCCGGTCTTGAGCGAAAAGCGCCTGATCTGCGACGGCGAGATATAGATGTCGTCGGGGCCCGGCAGGTAGTTGGCGTTGGCCGAGCGCAGGAAGCCGAAACCATCCTGCAGCACCTCGACCACGCCGTCGCCGATGATCTCGATGTCCTGGGCGGCGAGCTTCTTCAGGATCGCGAACATCAGCTCCTGCTTGCGCATGACGCTGGCGTTCTCCACCTCGAGCGATTCGGCATAAGCGATCAGCTCTGGCGGCTTCTTGTTCTTGAACTCTGCGAGTTTCATTTCTTGCATTAGATAGACTCTGGGTAGGCTTTGGGGAGAAAAATCGGCTGAATACGACAAATGCCGGGCGCGGCCGAAAGCGAGTGAAAGGGGCGGCGCATGACGGGAAGGAAGACCCGTCTTTTATCGTCGGTCGCCTGAAAGAGCAAGCCGCCTTTTGCGGATCCTGGCTGGGCCGGGGGAAGCTAAAGCATGATCCCCGAATCGGGGTCAGCGTGAGCTAAAAGTGGGAACCGGCTTTCGGAAAAAACCATGCTCCTGATCTAGAACGGCTTCACGATCACCAGGATGACGATGACGATCATCAACAATGTGGGGATCTCGTTGACGATCCGCCAGTGCCGCGCCGGTTTTTCGTTCTTGTCCTCGGCGAATTTCCTGACCGCGCCGGCGAGATAGCCATGCAGGCCCGACAGGACGAGCACCAGCGCGATCTTGGCGTGCAGCCAGCCGCCCTGGAATGCAAAGCCTTTCCAGGCCAGCCAAAGCCCGAACACCCAGGTCACGATCATCGCCGGATTGATGATGGCCCTGAGCAGCCGGCGTTCCATCACCTTGAAGGTCTCGGACTGGACCGAGCCTTTCTCGGCATCGACGTGATAGACGAACAGCCTGGGCAGATAGAGCATGCCGGCCATCCAGGAGATGACCGCGATCACATGGATCGCCTTCGCCCAGAGATAGAAGCCGTCGCCGGCCACGACATAGAGAAGCGCCGTCGCCACGACGAGCAGGGCAATGCCGATCACCATGCGCTTCATCGCCTGGCCAGTGCTGTTCCCGCTGCTCGCGCTGCTCTCGTTGTTCATCGCTGGCCCCTCACCATCTTGACCATCGCCTCGACATGCGCCACCGGCGTTTCCGGCGTGATGCCGTGGCCGAGATTGAAGATCAGCGGCCCGCCACCCAAGTTCCTCAAAATGGCATCGACTCCGTCGGCCAGCGCCTCGCCGCCGGCGACCAGGCGCAGCGGATCGAGATTGCCTTGCACCGCGCCGTCACGCTGCAATTCCTTCGCCATCGACAAAGGCACGGTCCAGTCGAGGCCGAGGCCGGCAATGCCGGTCTTCTTCCTATAGTCGCGATAGCGTTCGCCGGCTCCCTTCGGAAAGCCGATCACCGGCACATCGGGGTAAACCGCTTTCACCTGACGAACGATCTTGGCCACCGGTTCGACGCAGAAGGCCTCGAAGGACGGTTCGTCCAGCACGCCCGACCACGAATCGAAAATCTGCACCGCATCGGCGCCGGCTTCGATCTGGCGGATCAGATAGGCGGCCGAATGATCGGCCAGTGTCTTCAAAAGCTTGGCAAAGGCTTCGGGCTCGCGATAGGCGAAAAGCCGCGCCGGTCCCTGGTCGGGCGTGCCGTGCCCGGCAATCATATAGGTCGCCACCGTCCAGGGCGCTCCGCAGAAGCCGATCAGCGTCGTCTCGTTGGGCAGTTTCGCCCGCAACCGGCGCACGGTCTCATAGACCGGTTCGAGATTCACGTGAAACACATCGCCGTTCAATGCTGCAATCTCGGCAGCCGAGATCGGCTTCAGGATCGGGCCGCGGCCTTCCTCGAAGCGAACCTCGCGTCCCAGGGCATTGGGCACGACGAGAATGTCGGAGAACAGGATCGAGGCGTCGAAGCCGAAGCGTTCGATCGGCTGCAGCGTCACCTCGACGGCGAGGTCCGGATCGTAGCAGAGATCGAGGAAGGATCCCGCTCGCTTCCTGGTCTCGCGATACTCCGGAAGATAGCGGCCTGCCTGACGCATCATCCAGAGCGGCGGCGGTGAAACCGTCTCGCCCTTGAGGACGTCCAGCATGATCCGTTTCCCAGCCATCCTGCGCTGCCCTCTCCGGTCCCTTTAAATCAAATATCTATTTTAAAAGAGTCTTCTGATTCTAAGAGTCTGTTGGTTGTGATGGTTGCGACCTGTCCAGCCTGCGGCTCGAAAAGGCCAGTCAGCATATTGTCGCGTACTCGCTTTCGCAATTTGGATGGCTCTGGGGACAAAGCGGATTCAGGCTTTGGAGTCAAAAGCTTGGGCTTTCCGTTCCGAACTCCGTGCTGTGGACGAAATCGGCCAACAAAAGTTGATCCCCGGTTTTGTCCCCAGCGCCGCGACAAAGCCTACAGCGGGTCGAATTGTGGACAAGCGGCCATCTGATACAGTCGTTTGCTTAGCCGAGGCCTGCCCATCCAGCCTTGTCCACAATTGCCCACAGCCTGGACCCATCCCTGTGAACAAACCTCAGAGCTTCTTCCACCTGCACCTGATCTCCGACGCCACCGGCGAGACGCTGCTGGCGGCCGGCCGCGCGGCGTCCGCGCAATACAAGGACGCGCGCGCCATCGAGCATATCTATCCGCTGATCCGCACTGAGAAGCAGGTCGCCAAGGTCTTCGATGACATCGAGGAGGAGCCCGGCATCATCCTCTACACGGTCGTCGACCAGAAGCTCGCCCGCTCGATCGACGAGCGCTGCGCGGCGATGGGCCTGCCTTGCGTCTCGGTGCTGGAACCGGTGCTCACCGTCTTCCAGTCCTATCTCGGCACGCCGGCCGGCCGCCGCGTCGGCGCCCAGCACGTGCTCGACGCCGAGTATTTCCGCCGCATCGATGCCTTGAACTTCACCATGGAGCATGATGACGGCCAGCTCCCGGCCAATATGGACGATGCCGATGTCGTGCTGATCGGCATCTCGCGCACCTCGAAGACGCCGACCAGCATCTATCTCGCCAATCGCGGCATCAAGACCGCCAACATCCCGATCGTGCTCGGCGTGCCGCTGCCCGAAAGCCTGATCGTCGCCAAGACGCCTTTGGTCGTCGGCCTGGTCGCCACGGCCGAGCGTATCTCGCATGTGAGGCAGAACCGCATTCTCGGCAACAGCGCCGCCTTCGTGCCGACCGACTATGTCGACCGCGCCGCCATCAACGAGGAGCTGGCCTATGCCCGCCAGCTCTGCACGAGGCATGGCTGGCCGATGATCGATGTCAGCCGCCGCTCCATCGAGGAAACGGCGGCCGCCATCGTTGCCCTTCGGGGCAAGACGCGCTAGGGCAAGCGACATAGGTGAGCACTCCGTCCAACACCCCTCATCCGACCGAGCTTCGCTCGGCCACCTTCTCCCACAAGGGGAGAAGGAAGAACGCGGCACCGGCATCCCGCAATTACCACTAGATAGCGGTTTTGCAGCGGCGATGGCCCAGGACTTTCCTTCTCCCCTTGTGGGAGAAGGTGGATCGGCGCGACAGCGCCGAGACGGATGAGGGGTGTCGGACGGGTCGCAATCGTTGGATGAACCATCATGGCCGAGAAAATCATCCTCGCTTCGGGCAGCCCGTACCGCAAGGCGATGCTCGTCAATGCCGGCCTCGACATCGAGGCGGTGCCGGCAAATGTCGACGAGCGCGCGCTCGAGGCTCCGCTGAAGGACAGCGGCGTTTCGCCGGAGGATGTCGCGTCGATCCTGGCCGAGGCCAAGGCGACCGACGTCAGCGAGCGCAGGCCAGCTTCCCTCGTGCTCGGCTGCGACCAGACCCTGTCGCTGGGCGACGAGATTTTTCATAAGCCCGCCGACATGGAAGGCGCTCGCCGCCACCTGCTCGCGCTCTCCGGCAAGACGCATCAATTGAACAGCGCCGCCGTGCTTTGCCGCGACGGCCAGGTGCTGTGGCGTCATGTCGGCGTCGCCAGCCTGACCATGCGCAAGCTCGATCCTGCCTTCATCGGCCGGCACCTGGCCCGCGTCGGCGCCAAGGCGCTGTCCAGCGTCGGCGCCTATCAGATCGAAGGCGAAGGCATCCAGCTGTTCGAGAAGATCGAGGGCGACTATTTCACCATCGTCGGCCTGCCGCTTTTGCCGTTGCTGAAGGAATTGCGCGGATTGGGAGCGATCGATGGCTGAGGCAAAAGCTTTTGTCACCGGACATCCGATCGCCCATTCGCGCTCGCCGAAGATCCATGGTTATTGGCTGGCGCAATATGGCATCGACGGCAGCTATGAAGCGATCGACGTCGCGCCGGCGGATTTCGCCGCCTTCCTGAAATCCCTCGGCGAGAACGGCTACCGTGGCGGCAATGTCACCATTCCGCACAAGGAAGCCGCTTTCGCCGGAGTGGCCCGCCGAGACCATGCGGCCGACGCGATCGGCGCCGTCAACACGCTGTGGTTCGAAGATGGCCTTCTCTGGGGCGGCAACACGGACGGCTACGGCTTCGCCGCCAACCTCGACGACCATGCGCCGGGCTGGGCTGCCAATGGGCCGGCCGTGGTTCTGGGCGCCGGCGGCGCCTCCCGCGCGGTCATCCATGCGCTGAAAGAGCGTGGCATCAAGGATATCCGCATCGTCAATCGGACGCTCGCGAGAGCCGAGGAACTCAGCCGCCACTTCGGCGCCGGCGTTTCGGCGCACGGCGCGGGCGCGGTCCGCGAGCTGCTTGCCGATGCCGGCCTGCTCATCAACACCACGGCGCTTGGCATGCATGGCAACGAAGCCCTCGCCGCCGAGCCGAGCGCGTTGCCCGGCCACACCATCGTCACCGACATTGTCTATGTGCCGCTCGAAACGCCTTTGCTTGCCGCGGCCAGGGCGCGCGGCCTGAAGACCGTCGATGGGCTCGGCATGCTGCTGCATCAGGCCGTGCCCGGCTTCGAGCGCTGGTTCGGCCGGAAGCCAGATGTCACGCCCGAATTGCGGCGCATGATCGTTGCCGACATCGAGGGCCATTGATGATCGTGCTCGGCCTCACCGGATCGATCGGCATGGGCAAGTCCGCCACGGCGAAAATGTTCGCCGAGGCCGGCGTGCCTGTGCATGATTCGGATGAGACGGTGCATCGCCTTTATTCCGGCAAGGCAGCGCCTTTGGTCGAAGCGGCTTTCCCGGGCACGACGCAGGCAGGCGCGGTCGATCGCGCGAAGCTCGCCGGAAAAGTGCTCACCGATCCAGCTGCGCTGAAGCAGCTCGAGGCGATCATTCACCCGCTGGTGCGCGCCGACGCCGATGCGTTTCTGGCGAGACATCGCGCCGCCGGCGCGCCGCTCGCCGTGCTCGACATCCCGTTGCTGTTCGAAACCGGCGGCCGCAACCGCGTCGACAAGGTCGTGGTCGTCACCGCGTCGCCCGAGATCCAGCGCCAGCGCGTGCTCGCCAGGCCCGGCATGGACGAGGAGAAGTTTTCGTCCATCCTCGCCAAGCAGGTGCCCGACGCCGAAAAGCGCCGCCAGGCCGATTTCGTCATCGACACCGGCCATGGCTTCGATGCGGCGCGAAAGGCGGTCGAGGCGATCATCGCCGAACTCTCAGGGGAAAAGTCCGGCAAAGCCGGCTCCTGACATTACAGCGCCGCGCGTCCGTTCGGACGCGCAAGGACGCTGTAACGCTTTGATTTCGCGCATGATCCTTTTCCGAAAATCGATTCCGATTTTCGGAGGTCATGCGTCAGGCCGTCACCAGCCCCCATTGCCATTTTGTTCTGGTGTATGATTCTGCTCGCTTGGGAAGCGAACTGATTCGAATGCGTGAAATCATCTTCGATACGGAAACCACTGGCCTCGATTTGCGCGACGACCGCATTATCGAGCTCGGCGGCGTCGAGCTGGTCAACCGTTTCCCGACCGGCCGCACCTTCCACAAATTCATCAATCCGCAAGGGCGCGCCATCCACGCCGAGGCGCAGGCCGTGCATGGGATCAGCGCCGCCGACCTGGTCGGCAAGCCGACCTTCGCCGAAATCGTCGATGAGTGGCTGGCCTTCACCGACGGCGCCAAGCTGATCGCGCACAACGCCACCTTCGACCTCGGCTTCCTCAACCTCGAATATAGCCGGCTCGACCATCCGGCCATCGATCCCGGCCGCATCGTCGACACGCTCGCTTTGGCCCGCCGCAAGCATCCGATGGGCCCAAACTCGCTCGATGCGCTCTGCCGGCGCTACGGCATCGACAACACACGCCGCACCAAGCACGGCGCGTTGCTCGACTCCGAATTGCTGGCCGAGGTCTATATCGAGCTCATCGGCGGCAAACAGGCGGCGCTGGTTCTGGAATCCGTGGCCGTGCAGATGAACGGCGCCGGCGAGGTGGCCGATATCGACATCTCCATCGGCGCCCGGCCCATCGCCCTGCCGCCGCGGCTGAGCGAAGCGGACCGCGCGGCGCATGCCGGGCTGGTTTCGACGCTGGGCGAAAAGGCGCTGTGGCTCAAGGTGGCGGTGGCTTGAGCGGGCGCTGTTGGCGCTGACGTTGGAGATTGGCCAAAACCTCCGTGACGTCGTCATACTCGGGCTTGACCCGAGTATCCATGCCGTGCCCGTTGCCGTAGGGTGCAACGGAGCAGAATTCTGTAACCGTTGCAACGCATTGGCTTAACGGCATGGATTCCAGGGTCTGCGCGCGTCGCTCCGCTCCTTGCTCCGCCCTGGAATGACGACCGCGCGGAGGTTTTCGCCAATCTCCGACGTCTAAACAAAACAGCCCGGCGCGAAGCCGGGCTCTCGAAGTGGTATGGCGTCGTTCGCCTCAGCTCACCTGGACTTTGCTCGCCGCAGCCTGATCCTCGGCAATCCTCTGCTGGAACATCTGCGCGAAGTCGATCGGGTCGAGCATCAGCGGCGGGAAGCCGCCATTGCGGGTGGCGTCGGCGATGATCTGGCGGGCAAAGGGGAACAGCAGCCGCGGGCATTCGATGAAGAGCAGCGGCAGCATGTGTTCCTGCGGGAAGCCCGAAATGGCAAAGACGCCGCCATAGACCAGCTCGACATTGAACAGCACTTCCTGGTCGAAGGAAGCCTTGGCGTTCAGCGTCAGATTGACGTCGAACTGCTTGTCCGAAAGCGGGTTGGCGTTGACGTTGACATTGATGGCGATGCCCGGAGCCTTGTCGCGGCCACGCAGCGAATTGGGCGCGCCGGGGCTCTCGAAGGACAGGTCCTTCACATATTGCGCAAGCACATTGAGCGAGGGCTGGTTCTGGGTGCCGTTGCCGTTGCCGTTGGCGGCGCCGGTCGCCGCGTCATCGTTGCTGGCCATGAGCCTTTAAGTCCTTTTGCCTGGGCAGCATTGCTGACCGGATTGAAATCGCGGGTTCGCTACCATGCTCGGCCGGACAAAACAAGTTTTGCCGCCCCTATCGGCGACAGGTCCGGGACTAATCGTTTTTCAGCCGCCGCCAGGGCGAATTGTGGTCCGGCCGGTTCGGATAATCGTCGCGCGAATAGTCGCTGTCGTCGAGGTCGATGACGTTGTCGCGCCGGCGGGCCGAAAAGCCGCTGCCGAAGCTGGTCGCCATGACGATGCGGTTCTTGAGCAGGCGCCAGGCGAAGTCCCGCAGCGGCGGCAACAAGAGAAGAATGGCGAAGATGTCGGTGATGAAGCCCGGGATGATCAGAAGGATCGCCGCAAGCACGATCATCGCGCCATGCGCGAGCTGGCGGCTGGGGTCGCGCCCGGCATCCATTTCCGTCCGCACCCGCGCCATGACGCCGAAACCCTGATGCCGAAGCAGCAGGCTGCCGGCGACGCTGGACAGGATGACCAGCCCGACCGTCGCCAAAGCGCCGATTTCGCGGCCGACGACGACGAAGCCGGCGATCTCCAGCAGCGGCAGCAACAGCAGGAACAACGGAATGAAGGAAATGCGCAAAGTCTCGACCGATCGCTTTCTTCTTTTGCGGCGCTCGCGGACAATCGCCGCTGGCCTTGGCGCCTTTAGATAGGTATGGCTGCCTTTGATTTGAATGATAGCGCCTGCCGTTCTATATGCTTTGGGTGTTGAACGCTATGCGACCGCGATCCCCGAGGGGTTTACGCCGGTGCGGCAAGGACAGGGATCGAGTTGGCGGAAATTATGGGTTTCTTCGACTTCGGCACGATTTTCTTTTTGATTGCGGCGGTTGTGATCTTTTTCCAGCTGCGCAACGTGCTTGGACGTCGCACTGGAAACGAACGCCCGCCCTTCGATCCCTATTCGGCGAGCCGCACGCGCGAGGCCGATGCGGGGCAGAAGCCTGAAAATGTCGTGTCGCTGCCGCGCAAGCGCATGCCGGGCGAACCCGCGGCCGACACCTATGCCGCGATCGACGCCTTCGCCAAGCCGGATACCGACCTCAACAGGGGCCTGCGCACGATCAAGGACAATGATCCGTCCTTCGATCCCAAGACCTTCGTCGACGGCGCCAAGATGGCCTATGAGATGATCGTCATGGCCTATGCCGACGGCGACCGTAAGACGCTGAAGAATCTCCTGTCGCGCGAAGTCTATGACGGCTTCGTCGCCGCGATCGGCGAACGCGAGGCGAAGTCGGAAAAAATCCAGTCCTCCTTCGTCGGCATCGACAAGGCCGATATCGTCGCCGCCGAAATGAAGGGCTCGGAAGCGCATATCACGCTGCGCGTCGTCTCCGAGCTGATCTCGGCGACCCGCGACCAGGCCGGCGCCGTGATCGACGGCGACCCGGAGACGGTGGCCGAGGTCAAGGACGTCTGGACCTTCGCCCGCGACACCCGCTCGCGCGACCCGAACTGGAAGCTCGTCGCCACCGAAGAAGAAGACTAGATCCAGGCGGCGGGGCTCGGTCGTGCCGCTCTCTCCCATACTCAGCGAAAAATCTTTTGACGACCTGCCCGGGTGGCGCGGGGATGATCATACTGCAGCCTTCGCTGCGTTTCGCCGCTCGGCTTTCCAGGCGCCGATAAAACCCTACCGGACCGGATCGCTTGGCGTCGATTTCAATGCGTTTGCCGATGCCTATGCCGAGGCGCGCGCCGTTTCGGCGCCGGGCAGGTCCGAGGCGCGATCCTTCTTCGAGCGGCATTTCGTACCGATGCTGGTCAAGGCTGAAAACGGCTCGGGTCTCGTCACCGGCTTCTACGAACCCGAGGTCGAGGCCTCGCCGGTCAGGACCGGGCGGTTCACCGTGCCGTTGCTGTCCCGCCCCTCCGACCTGATCGACGTCGACGACGGCAACCGGCCGGCCGGCATGGATGCCTATCTGGCCTTCGCCCGCCGGACGGATGGTGTTCCGGTCGAATATTTCGACCGCGGCGAAATCGAGCGCGGCGCGCTCGCTGGCAAAAATCTCGAAATCGCCTGGCTCGCCGAGAAGGTCGACGCCTTCTTCATCCATGTGCAGGGCGCTGCGCGCCTGAAGATGACCGACGGCAGGCTCGCCCGCGTCACCTATGCCGCGAAGTCCGGCCAGCGCTTCACCGGCCCGGGCAAGATCTTGAGCGATCTCGGCGAAATCCCGCTGGAAAAGGTGACGATGCAGTCGATCCGTGCCTGGTTCAAGGCGCATCCCGACCGGGTCGACGAGATCCTCTGGCAGAACCGCTCTTATATCTTCTTCCGCGAGGCCGCGGTCGATGACGCCGCGCTTGGTCCGATCGCCGCTGCCAAGGTGCCGCTGACGCCGGGCCGCTCGGTCGCGGTCGACCGCCTGCTGCACACATTCGGCACGCCCTTCTACATCGATGCGCCGACCCTCACCGCCTTCGATGAAAAACCGTTCCGGAGGCTGATGATCGCGCAGGACACCGGCTCGGCCATCACCGGACCCGCGCGGGGCGATCTCTTCGCCGGCTCCGGCGGTGCCGCCGGCGAAATCGCCGGCGTGGTCCGCAACGCGGCCGACTTCTATGCGCTGGTGCCGCGTGCGCTTCTGCATGGAGCGACCCGGTGAGCCGCCGTGACGACCATCTCAGCGACGACGACCGCATCCTGTGGAACCTGGTCGCCCGCTCGGCCCGGCCGCTGAAGGGCAAGACCGCCGTCGAGATCCCCGACATCGTCGAGCCCAAGCCCGAGCCGCCGCGGCCTGCCGCCAATGGCGTCGCGGCCGTGGCCGCCAAGCCGAAGACCCCGCATGTGGCGCACTCGCTCGACGACCAGACGCTGCACAAGTTGGAGAAAGGCCGGCTGCCGATCGAAGGCCGCGTCGACCTGCACGGCATGACGCAGGACGAGGCCTATTCGCTGCTGCTGACCTTCCTCAACCGCGCACATGCCGGCGGCGTCCGCTACGTGCTGATCATCACCGGCAAGGGATCGTCCTCGGGCGGCGACGGCATCCTGCGCCGCGCCGTGCCGGCCTGGCTGTCGACGCCCGCCTTCCGCCACCTCGTTTCCAGCCACGACCATGCCGCCCGCAACCATGGCGGCTCGGGCGCTCTCTATGTTCGGCTGCGGCGGACGCGTCCATGAGGCGACCGGTGTGACCCCGTTCGGCGAGAAGCTCAGGGCGCTGCGCGCCGAGCGCGGCGTCAGCCAGAAGGCGATGGCCGAAGCCATCGGCGTCAGCGCCGCCTATCTGTCGGCGCTCGAGCACGGCCGCCGCGGCGCGCCGACCTGGACCCTGATCCAGAAGATCATCGGTTATTTCAATATCATCTGGGACGATGCGGAGGACCTAGCCCGGCTCGCGGAAAGCTCGCATCCCAGGGTCAGGATCGACACGTCCGGCCTGTCGCCGGCGGCGACCGAGCTGGCCAATCTGCTCGCCGAGAGCATCGAGAGGCTCGATGAGGCGGAACTGCGCCGCCTCAGCGCATCGATCCGCACGGCTCTTGGCCGGCGTCCATAATTCCAGGTGTCTGGCACCAGCGGATCGCATTGTCCGCTGGCGCTTGGTTCGGCTCTGTCTGAAGTCTTGAGATCAGGGTTTGCCGGCGCTGCCGCCATTGGTGCTGCCCCGGCCGCCATTGCCTTGATGGCCCTGATGATCGCGGCCACCATTGCCGCCGCCAAGGCAGTTCGCGGAGCTGACGCTGCAGCAGCGGCCGCTCCACAGGTCGTTGAGACTGGTCTTGGCGCAGCTTTTGGTGGTCTCGTCCGCCAGGGCCGATCCGCTCAGGGCCGACGCGGCGATGGCCGCAAGCAAAGTGTTTCGCAGGCAAGCAGTCATTGAAATTCTCCATGGTTGGGTTTGTCGTCCACGGCTATGTGTCGCCGGCCGAACGGAAACGGTTCATGGAGTCGAGAAAAATTTCGAAGTGCGTGAGCCTGAGGCTTTCGCCTACTGCACGGAACCGACAAGCACCTGCTGGCCGTCGCGGATCGAGACCCAGCGTCCGGTGTTGTCGATCGCCTGGCGCTTGAGGAAGCGATAGCCGGTCGCGTCCCAGGCTTTGATCTTGTCGGTCAGATTGTCGAGAACGTAGTCGCCCTTGTCGGTGCGCACCGTCAGCACCGAATGGCCTTCGCCATCGGGCTTGCGCACGACGGTGATCAAAAGGTCCGCCAGCGACATGCCCATTCGGTAGAGCTGGCGGCGCTTTTCCAGCACATAGTCCTCGCAATCGCCATAGCCGTCGTCCGGATAGGCCCAGACTTCGTCCTTGCCATAGTGATCGAGGTCGCTCATCGGCTTGACGGCGGCGTTGACCTTGGCCGTCACGCTGATCAGCCGGCGCCACAGGCTATCCGTCATCCTGGCCGGATCGAGATCGACCGGGCGGATGTTGCATTCGCTCGGATGCGACTTGCAGAAATCATAATGGCCGATCGGCTGCGACGTTAGGCCGCCCGTGGACATTGCGCCCGCCGCCCATGCCGGCGCCGCCCAATGCGCAGAGATCGCCAGTCCTGCGGCTGCGCATAGGCGCAGTATCCGCGTCATCGCTGAGGAAGTCATTGCCCCCGCCCTGTTCTTTATTAACGAAACGTTAAGGGCGATTTACAGTCCGTGTCAATTAGAGACGACGGCCAGTTTGACGGCATGGTTACCTGGACGATCCCGTAGCGACACTTTCGCAACAGAGGCATGGGCGCAACACCGCCAGCCGCCGGGCGGCGGCGGAACGAAGGAGTTGCGCCGTTCAGCTTTTTGCGGAACGGACCAGCTTCGGCTTTGTCGCCACCCGGTTCTGGCGGCCATAGCTGGAAGTGAAGTCGACGATGCGCGGCACGATCTCCGAGCGGAAGCGCGAGCCGTTGAATACGCCGTAATGGCCGACGGCCGGCTGCATGTAATGCGCTTTTTTGTCGGCCGGGACGTTGACGCAAAGGTCATGCGCGGCCTGGGTCTGGCCGAGTCCGGAAATGTCGTCGTTCTCGCCTTCGATGGTCAAAAGCGCGACGTTGCGGATCGCCCTCGGATCGACCGGCTCGCCGCGATGCGTCATCTCGCCTTTCGGCAAAGCGTGGCGCACGAACACGGTGTCGACCGTCTGCAGGTAGAACTCCGCCGTCAGGTCCATCACCGCAAGATATTCGTCGTAGAAGTCGCGGTGCTTCTCGGCGCTGTCACCGTCATGCTTCACAAGGTGCATGAAGAAATCCTTGTGGGCGATGATATGGCGATCGAGGTTCATGCTCATGAAGCCCGAAAGCTGCAGGAAACCCGGATAGACCTCGCGGCCGAAGCCTGGCACCGGCCACGGCGCCTGCATGATGACATTGTCGCGGAACCAGTCGCTGCCTTTTTCCTCGGCCAGGAGATTGACCGCGGTCGGATTGCGGCGGGTGTCGACCGGACCGCCCATCAGCGTCATGGTCGAGGGCACGAACGGGTCGCCGCGCTTCTCCATCACCGAGACCGCCGCCAGCACTGGAACGGAAGGCTGGCACACGGCCATCACATGCGTGTCGGGGCCGAGCGCGTGGAACATGTCGATGACATAGTCGATATAGTCGTCGAGATCGAAGCTGCCTTGCGAGACCGGCACCATGCGGGCATCGACCCAGTCGGTGATGTGCACGTCGGCATGGGGCAGCATCGCCTCGACCGTGCCGCGCAGCAGCGTCGCATAATGGCCCGACATCGGCGCCACGATCAAAAGCTTCGGGTCGGGCTTGCGGCCGGCGGGCAGCGCGCGCTCGAAACGGATGAGGTTGCAGAAGGGCTTCGACCAGACCGTCTTTTCCGTGACGTCGACGTTTTTCCAGTCGACCACGGTCTTGTCGAGGCCGAATTGCGGCTTGCCATAGCGCCGGGTGGTGCGCTCGAAGAGCTCGGCGGTCGCAGCCACCGAGCGGCCGAAGGGTGTGTGGGAAATCGGATTGAGCGGGTTGGAGTAGAAGAGCCGCACCGCGTCGGCATAGAGACGGGCCGGCTGCAGCGCCGCATGGTTCAGTTCGTAGAGCTGGTAGAACATCGCGAACCTCGCTGCCGTCCGACGACCAAAAGGACGACGAACAGCGCCGAGCCTTGAATGTCTCCCGGCGAGGTTAGCAAGATATTGTTGCGATGCAATACGTCATTTTGTCTGACGAATGCTTCTTTGGTTTAACCTGTTGAGAATCAGCCTCGAACGGTGGAGCCGGCTCAGTGTGCAGTGCCGAAGTGTGAAGGATATGTGTCCGGCCCCTCATGCCGGACACCGGCCACGATCCGGGACCCGCAGGCTCGCCTTGGATCGTGGTGCGACAGCAAGAGCGTGGTGCCGAAAAAGCGCGAGGCGGCTCGGTCGAGCCCAGGCTCCGTTTTCGATTCAGAGCCGGATCAGACGCGCGCCATACAGACTGCGGTGTGGCCCGAACCGATGAAGCCGAGCTCGCTGGCGGCGCCGCGGGACAGATCGAGCATGCGTCCCCTCACGAACGGACCGCGATCGTTGATGCGCACGACCACGCTGCGGCCGTTGTTCTTGTTGGTGACCCTGAGCTTGGTGCCGAAGGGCAGGGAGCGGTGGGCGGCGGTCAGTGCCGAGGGGTTCATGCGTTCCCCTGAGGCGGTTCTGGAATGCAGCGCATACCAGGAAGCGCGACCGCACTGCGCGGCGGCGGAGGAGGCGGACGAGGCGCCAGCCATCAGGCCAGCCGCGATCGTTACCGCGACAAGCGCGGTCCGGTTGGTTTTCTTCATGCTTTGGGGGAGGCTCCGTTGATCGAATAGCCCCGCCTAGGTGCCGAATGAGGCGGGAAATGCGGCAGCGTTCTGGCGGTTCCATGGCGGCGGCACACGTTTGGAGTCGCCGCGAAACAGTTTGTCATGATATTTCTGAAGCCGGAGGGCCGTATTCTTAAGGAATATCGGACCGGCATCCGGGAACGTTCCGGGCAAGATCGGTCTGCAGAATTTGCACTACAGAGGAACCGAACTGTTTCGATTCCTCAGCGTCTTTGTTGCGTCCCCGTTGCTGTTCAGGATCGACTTTAGAAGAGGGTCAATCCGATGCGATTGATCAGATTTGTGCTGGCGCTGATTGTGCTGTCTGTGGGTGTGCTGTGGTCGCTGCAAGGCCTCGGTCTGGTCAAGGGCAGCTTCATGACCGGGCAGGCGCAATGGCTCTATATCGGCCTCGTCACCTTGCTGGTCGGCTTGGTCGGGCTGCGCTGGGCGAACCGCTCGCGCATCTGATCTTGCGCATGTGATTTTTGAATTGCCGGCCGACGCCGGCGCCGCGCTCAAACCCGGCCGAACAGCTGGTCCAGGATGGCGCCTTCGATCCGGGCAAGCTCCGCCGAACCGTGCCGCCGCGGCCGTGCCACCGCCACGTCGAGGTCGAAAGCGATCTTGCCGGCGCTGATCACCACGACGCGGTCGGCCAAAGCGACGGCTTCGCCGACATCATGCGTCACCAGCACGGCGGTGAACTTCTGGTCGAGCCATATGCGCTCCAGAAGCTGCTGCATCTCGATGCGGGTCAGCGCGTCCAGCGCGCCGAGCGGCTCGTCCAGCGCCAGGATCTGCGGCTGGCCGACCAGCGCGCGGGCAAGCGCCACGCGCTGTTTTTGACCGCCCGACAGCACCGACGGCCACTCGCCGGCGCGATCGGCGAGCCCGACCTCGTCCAGCATGGCAAGCGCCCGCTGCCTGGCCTCGGTGCCGCCGGCGATGCCGGTCAGTCCGATCTCGACATTTTTCACCACGCTGGTCCAGGGCAGCAAGCGCGGTTCCTGGAACATGAAGCGCGTGCGGCTGTGACCTTCCTCGTCCGAGAGGGTCACTGAACCGCTGCTCGGGCGGTCGAGCCCGGCCAGCAGCCGAAGCAGCGTGCTCTTGCCGCAGCCGCTTTTGCCGATGACGGCCAGGAATTGTCCGGCCCGCACGTCGAGGCTGATGCCGTCGAGGACGATCTTGTCACCGAAACGTTTCCCCACCTCCTTGAAGGCGAAGGCCCGGCGGCCCCCGACCGAGCCGATCGCCCGCGCATGCGCGGGCGCCGCGATGAGGGAACGTGCAGTCAGGGTGGCGGCCGGCATCTTTGTTCTCACCCTTTCTGGAAGGCGGGATGCCAGCCGAGCGACAGGCGCTCGAGCAGGCGGGCCAGGCTGTCGGCGAGCTTGCCGAGCAGCGCATAGATCAGGATCGACAGCACCACGACATCGATCAGCAGGAACTCGCGCGCCTGCATGGCCATGTAGCCGAGGCCGGAACTGGCCGAGATCGTCTCGGCGACGATCAGCGTCAGCCACATGATGCCCAGCGCATAGCGCAGGCCGACGAAGATCGAGGGCAGCGCGCCGGGCAGGATCACGCGCAAGAACAAGGCGCGCCGGTCGAGCCCGTAGACCCGGCCCATCTCGACCAGCTGCGGATCGACGCTCTGGATGCCGAGCAGCGTGTTGACATAGATCGGGAAGAACACGCCGAGCGCCACCAGGAAGAGCTTGGCCTCCTCGTCGATGCCGAACCACAGGATGACGAGCGGGATCAGCGCCAGATGCGGGACGTTGCGGATCATCTGCAGCGTGGTGTCGGTGAGGCCGCGGCTCAGCGTCGACAATCCGTTGGCGAGGCCGAGCGCGAAGCCGATCGAGCCGCCGATGGCGAAGCCCGACAGCGCGCGCAAAGTGGAGACGCCGATGTTGCGGATCAGTTCGCCCGACAGCGTCAGCCGCCAGAAGGCCTCGGCCACCGCGCTCGGCGCCGGCAGCACATTGGCCGGGATCAAGCCGGCGCGCGCGGCGGCTTCCCAGCCGGCGATGATTGCCGCCGGCAGCAGCCAGCCGGCCGCGCCGTTGTGGGCAAGACGCGCGGCAAGCCTCACGACGCCGCCTGCAGTCGGCCGGCGCCGTGGAAGCCGACGGTGAATTCGTTGGCGATGTCCTTGTGCGCCCGCTGCCGCTGCGTGCCGAGGCCGAGCCGCGGGAACAGGAGTTCGGCGACGCGGTAGGCTTCCTCGAGATGCGGATAGCCGGAGCCGATGATGGTGTCGATGCCGATCGCCTGGTATTCGCCGATGCGCTCAGTGATCTGCTCCGGCGTGCCGACCAGCGCCGTGCCGGCGCCGCCGCGCACAAGTCCCACGCCGGCCCACAGATTCGGCGAGACGACGAGCCGGTCGCGCCGGCCGCCATGCAGTTCGGCCATGCGCCGCTGCCCGACCGAGTCCATCTCCTTGAGGAAACGCGCCTGCGCGTTTTCGATCTGCGCGTCGGTAACATGGCTGATCAGCCGCTCGGCGGCGCGCCAGGCCTCGTCCTCGGTCTCGCGCACGATGAAATGCAGCCTGATGCCGAAACGCAGTTTGCGGCCGCGCCGCGCCGCCTTCTCGCGCGCCGAGGCGATCTTGCCGGCGACCTGCGCCGGCAGCTCGCCCCAGGTTAGATACATGTCGACGAGGTCGGCCGCGAGCTCCTGGCCGGCGTCGGACGAGCCACCGAAATAAAGCGGCGGCCGCTCCTGCAGCGGCAAGAGATCGAGGCGGCCGTTCTCGACGCGGTAATATCTGCCGTCGAAATTCACCCGCTCGCCGGACACCAGGCCGCGCCAGATGGTGAGGAATTCCTGCGCCTGCGCATAACGCTCGTCATGCGGCAGGAACACGCCGTCGCCGGCAAGCTCGGTCGGATTGCCGCCGACCACGACATTGAGCAGCAGGCGGCCGTTGCTCAGCCGGTCGAGCGCCGCGGTCTGGCGCGCCGCGAAGGTCGGCAGCGTCACGCCGGGCCTCAGCGCGACAAGGAATTTCAGCCTTTCGGTCAGCGTCGCAAGGCCGGCGGCGGTGATCCAGGAATCCTCGCAGTTCTGCCCGGTGGGCAACAGCACGCCGGGGAAACCCAGCCTGTCGACCGCCTGCGCGATCTCCTTGAAGTAGCCGAATTCGGGCGGACGCTGCTGCTTCTCGGTGCCGAGATAGGAACCGTCGCCATGCGTGGGGATGAACCAGAAGAAATCGAGCGGGCTTGATGATGCGGTCATGGCTGATACCCGGGAGAAGACGGACGAAAACAAAGGCGGCGCCTGGCGTTCGCCGCCCGGCGCGGTGACAGGGCTCAGTTGCCCGGCGCGGTCCAGACGGCGTCGGATATGCGCACGGCTTTCGGGATCAGCCCAAGCTTGAAGAAGCGGTCGGCCGTCGCCTGCTGGCCGGCGACGATCTCGTCGGTGATCGGGTAGATGCCGAATTTGGAGCGGTTGGCGGCGATGGTCTGCGCATCGAGCGGCACGCCGGTCACCTCATGCAGCGCCTCAGCCACCTTGTCGCGGTTCTGGTCGGCCCATTTCGCCGCGTCGCCAAGCGCGGCGATCGTCGTCGAGACGAAATCCGGATGCGCCTTGGCGAAATCCTTGTTGGCGAGGAAATAGGTGTTGACCTTGAGCACGTCGCTGGAGCGGGCAAGCACGCGTGGCTGGTAGCGGGTCTCGGCGATGGCGAAGAACGGATCCCACACCGCCCAGGCGTCGATCTGGTCGCTGGCGAAAGCGGCGGCCGCGTCCGCCGGGCTGAGATAGACCGGCGTGACCTGGTCGAAGGAGATGCCCGTCTTCTCCAGCGCCGCGACCAGGAGATTATGCGCGCTGGTGCCCTTGCCGACGCCGATGCGCTTGCCCTTGAGATCGGCCAGCGACTGGGTCGGCGAGGTCGGCTTGACGAAGATCGCTTCGCCGTCGCCATTGGAGGGCAGCGCCGCCGCATAGACGATGTTGGCGCCGGCCGACTGGCCGAAGATCGGCGGCGCGTCGCCAGTCCAGCCGACATCGATGGCCCCGACATTCAAGGCTTCCACCAGTGGCGGGCCGGCGGTGAACTCGACCCATTTCACCGCCACACCCTTGTCGGCCAATGCCTTTTCGATGATCTGCTGCTGCCGGGCGATCACCGGCAGGCCGGCCTTCTGGTAGCCGATGTTGAACGCCTTGAGGTCCGGCGCCGCGGCGCCGAAAGATGTCGTCCCAAAAGATGCGGCAAGGGCCGCCGCTGCCAGCAGGCCGAAAGCGCGTCTCGTCAGATTGAACATGATCCTCTCCTTCGATGGCCCGGCTGTGGGGCCGTTTGGAATGAGGTCAGGTTAGGTAACTCTATAAAGTTAGTAGAGGAATGATCTTGCGAGTTCGCGGCGCAAGCTGGAATCGTTTTTCCACAACCGGCTCCGCCGCCACGCGCCGGTCCGCCTGGAACAGGGAACGCCGCTGCGGCCTGTCATTGCGACCAGTACTGCCAGGCCCAGTAGAAGCTCTCGTCGCGCGGCGGCAGGCGGTCGCGTTCGCCGGCAAACAGCACCGGGGTCGGCGATTTCGGCTCGTCCTGCGGCCGCTTGTCTTCCAGGCGCTTTTCGCTCGGCGGCAGACGCAACAGCCATGTGCCGACATGCGCGAACAGCACTGCGGTGGAATGGGTCATCGTCTTTCTCCTTTCGCTTGCGTTCATTCCCGCCCCGCCCAGGGCACCAGGACCCGCTCGATCCGGCGGATGACGAATTCCAGGGCAAAGGCGATAATCGCGATCACCAGAATGCCCATCACCACCACGTCGGTGACCAGGAACTGGGCCGCCGACTGGATCATGAAGCCGAGCCCGCGCGTCGCCGCCACCAGCTCGGCCGCCACCAGCGTTGACCAGCCGGCGCCGAGCGCGATGCGCAGGCCGGTGAGGATCGAAGGCAGCGCGCTGGGCAGAATCACATGGCGGATGACCTGGGCTCGGGTGGCGCCGAGCGATCGCGCCGCGTCGACGCGCTCGCGCGAAACACCCCGCACGCCGGCGGCGGTCGACAGCGCGACCGGCGCGAGCATGGCGATGGCGATCACCAGGATCTTCGACGGCTCGCCGATGCCGAACCAGATGATGATCAGCGGCAGATAGGCGAGCGGCGGGATCGGCCGCAGGAATTCGAGCAGCGGATCGAACACGCCGCGCCCGACCCGGCTGATGCCGATGGCGAGGCCGACCGGGACGCCGACGAGGATCGCGGCGATCAGCGCCGCGAACACGCGCCAGAGTGACGCGACGACGTGCTGGAGCAGCGTCGCGTCGATGAAACCGTCGCGGGCGACGATGACGAACTTGGCCCAGACAGCCGCCGGCGAGGGCAGGAAAACCGGCGGCACCAGCTGCAGCGAGGCCGACACCGTCCAGGCGGCGAGCAGCACGAGGATGGTGATCGCGCTGACGAGCCTGGCTGAAACGGCCGTCCGTTTCGGCCGCGGCCGCGACCATGGTACCGAAAATCCCTCGGTCTCGCCGGCCTTAGCTTTCGCGCGTTCGCTATAGGCGTCGACGCTCATGCAGCTTCTCCCTCGAAGATCGCATCGGTCAACTCCGCACGTGCCGCGGCAAAGGCCGGATCCGCCTTGATCGCGCGGATCGGCTTGCCGGCCGCGTAGCGGCGGCCGAAACAGGTTTCGAAACTCCGCACGACGTGCCCCGGTGCCGGCGCCAGCACGACGATCCGGGTGGCCAGCACCAGCGCCTCCTCGATACCGTGCGTCACCATCAGCACGCCGACCTTGCTTGCGGCCCACAGATCGATCAGCGTCGTCTGCATGCGCTCGCGCGTCAGCGCGTCGAGCGCGCCGAGCGGCTCGTCGAGCAGCAGGAATTCGGGTTCGGCGGCCAAAGCGCGGGCAAGGCCGACGCGCTGGCGCATGCCGCCGGAAAGCTCCCAGACGCGCTTGTCGCCGGCATCGCCGAGCTTGACCAGCGACAGCAATTCGTCGGCGCGGCGCGCCCGCTTGTCGGCCGACACACCGCGCAGCCTGAGCGCGAAGGCGACGTTTTCCCGCGCCGTCAGCCAGGGGAACAAAGCATCGTTCTGGAACACCACGGCGCGGTTCGGCCCGGGCCCGGTGATCGGCCGGCCGCCAACCGTGGCCAGACCAGCCGCGGGCTCGACCAGGCCGGCGGCGACGTTGAGCAGCGAGGTCTTGCCGCAGCCGGAACGGCCGACCAGCACGACGAAATCGCCCTTGCCGACGTCGAGCGAAACGCGCTCGACCGCCGGTGCCGGCTGGCCGTTATAATGGACGCTGACCTTATCGAGGGTAAGATGCGGCATTGGGTTCTGCCTCTGCTGCCAAGCAATTCCAGGAAGTGTGAAACGCTTGGGCCCGGCGGCTTCGCCGTAGCTTGCGTCCGGAATTGCGTTAAACGAGAAAGGGCGCCTGCCCCGAAGCCGCGCCTCGTAAGCGGTTTCGGGACAGGCAAGCGCAAGGCCAGGGAAGAAGGCGCCGCGCTTCGGACAATCCCCGGAAAGGCGGTCATCCCTCCGGGAATTGCATGGAGAAAGCTCAATTCGAGGCGAGCGCCTCGCTGGCATATTTCGCCGTCACATATTTCGAATAGTCGGGCAGCACGGCATCGACCTTGCCCTGCTCCTTGAGGAAGGCCGACGTCGCCGCGACGGCCTTGACGGTTGCGCCGCCGAGGAACTTGTCCGAAGCCTGCTCTTCGAGCGACGGGAAGACATAGCCCTTGAGCAGTTCCGGCACCTCCTCCAGCTTGGCGCCGGTGAGCTTGGCGATCTTGCCGGCCTCCGGCGAAGACACCGACCACGCCTTCGGCTTGGCGAGGAACTGCGCATAGGCCTTGCCGGTCACCTTGACGAAATCGCTCACGGCCTCGGGGTGCTTTTCGGCAAAATCGCTGCGCACGATCCACGCATCGAAGGTCGGCGCGCCCCAGGCGGCCACCTGCGAGGAGTCCAGCACCACCTTGCCGGACGTCTTGACCTGGCCGAGGGCCGGATCCCAGACATAGGCTGCGTCGATGTCGCCGCGCGCGAAGGCGGCGGCGATCTCCGGCGGCCTCAGATTCAGGATTTGCACCGACTTCGGGTGGACGCCTTCATGCTTCAGCGCCGCGAGCAGGCTGTAATGCGTGGTCGAGACGAACGGCACGGCGACCTTCTTGCCGGCGAGGTCGGCGACCTTCTCGATGCCTGAGCCGTTGCGGGCAACCAGCGCTTCCGACGGGCCGATCAGGCCGACGACGAAGATGGTCTCAATCGGTAATTCGCGGCTGGCGGCCGCGGCCAGCGGGCTCGAGCCGACATAGCCGATATCGACCGAGCCGGAGGCGATCGCGGCGATCACGTCGGCACCGGAATCGAACTTGCGCCAGTCGATCGCGGCCTTGGTCGCCTTTTCATAGGCGCCGTTGGCCTGCGGCACCTTCGAAGGCTCGACCACCGTCTGGTAGCCGATGGTGATCTTGAAATCCTCGGCGCTGGCCGGACCGAGCAAGGTGGCGGTGGCAAGCGCCGCCGACGAGAAAAGCAGAACGCGTCGTGAAAGGATTGACATTGAAAGGCTCCATAACCCCTGAAACTGGATTGCCTTTCTATCGTCTGCTAATTCTATTTAGTTTGTAGAGTTACATCCTTCCAACGAAGGGCGCATTGTTGGAAAAGTGTCACCGGGTACCGACGGAATGGGCGCAAAAGGACGGTCGCGGATAGCGGGGGAGGACGCCTGCTGCACCTTCGGTCGCCCTTGGGATTGGCGGAGCCGTCCCTCAGGTCGTCACTCTAGGGCGGAGCAAGGAGCGAAGCGACGCGCGCAGACCCTAGAATCCATGCCGTGACACAGGAGCGATGCGGCGGTGCAGAACTATCTTTTCAGACAGGTTCGACGGAGTTCCATTCTCAACCGCTGCATCTCTCGCGAAGGTAACGTCATGGATTCCAGGGTCTACGCTCCGCTTCGCGTCGCTCCGCCCTAGAATGACGAAGATGTAGTAGGCCGCCGGATGCCAGTCGAACGAAAAATCCGCTCATCATCCCATCTCGGCAAATCCATGCCGCAAATGGCGCGGCAATTGGAACTGCGGTTTCGTGCCCGGGCTGCTTAGTATAGTAATCTTATCAACATTGGGAGTGAGAGAACGATGCGCGACCCTCTGAAGACCGTTCCGGCGATCGTTCGCGGCCTGCAGCCGAGGCCGCCCGCGGCGTTCGCCGCCCACTGATCGCTCCGTCACGTTTCGGGTAGCAGTCATGGTTGGACGCGCCAATTCCATCATCATTGTCGGCGGCGGCGCCAGCGGCGTCGTGCTGGCCGCGCATCTGTTGAAGTCGCCCAATCCGGACCTGCGCGTCACTCTGATCGAGAAGCGGCCGCATTTCGGCCAGGGCATGGCCTATTCGACGCTGCTTTCGGCGCATGTGCTCAACGTCAACGCCTCCGGCATGAGCGCTTATGCCGACGACCCGACCCATTTCGCGCGCTGGGTCCTGAAGCGTGGTCTCGCCAAGCCGGACCAGGGGCCGTTCTATGCGCCGCGCAGCCTTTACGCCCGCTATCTGCAGGACGTGCTCGAGAGCCTCGAGGAGCGCGAGCGCGAGACCGGGCGTCTCAGGCTGATCCGCGAGGAGAGCCTGTCGATCTCGCCGACACCGTCGGGTGTCGAGGTCGCGCTCGCCAACGGCACCAGCGTCGTGGCGCATCTCGCCGTTTTGGCCACCGGCCATGACGAGCAGCCCGGCGCCTTCCAGGGCCATGCCATCCGCATGGGGACGGAGGCCGATACCGCGCTCGATCCGCAAGCCGCCGTCCTGCTGCTCGGCACGGGCTTGAGCATGGTCGACGCTTTCCTGTCGCTCGAACAACGCGGCCATCGCGGCGCCATCGTCGCGGTGTCGCGGCGCGGCCTGCTGCCCTCGCCGCATCGCAAGGGCAACCCGATCAAGCTCGATATCGCCGATATCCCGCTCGGCACCCAGCTTTCCTATTTCGTCGGCTGGTTCCGCAATCTGATCCGCGAGACCCAGAAGGCGGGCGGCGACTGGCGCGACGTCGTCGATGGTCTCAGACCCTTCAACCAGACGATCTGGCAGAACTGGCCGTCCTCGGCCAAACGCCGCTTCGTCGAGCACACCAAGGCCTGGTGGGACATCCACCGCCACCGCATGGCGCCGGAAGTCTACGCGCGCGTCACCGAAGCGGTCAGCTCAGGCCGCATCCGCCTCGTCGCCGGCAGGGTGGTGGAGATAGAACCGAACGATGGCTTCGTCGTGAAGATCCAGCCGCGCGGCACGCAGGATGTCGAGACCTTGGAGGTCACCCGCCTCTATGATTGCATGGGCATCGCCCGCGATAGTTCGAGGACGTCCAACGGTGTCGTGCGCTCGCTGATCGAGCGCGGCCTGGCGCGGCCCGACCCGCTGCGCCTCGGCCTCGATGTCACCGCGAAATGCGAGCTGATCGCGGCCGACGGCACGGTGTCGTCGAAGCTGCTCGCCGTCGGCCCGCTGACGCGCGGCACCTTCTTCGAGATCGACGCCATTCCCGACATCCGCGTGCAGTGCGCGAAGCTGAGCAAGCAGTTGCTGGGATAAGGCAGAGCTGGAGCAATTCCAGGAAAGGTGCGTAGCGGCTGGGCTCGGCGACTTCGCCGTAGCCTTCCGTCCACAATTGCGTAAAAACAAAAAACTCTAGCCGCCCAGCGCCTCACAGACGACGCGCGCGGTTTCGGCGCCGGAAAAATTCTGCTGCCCGGTGACGAGGTTGCCGTCGCGCACGGCAAAGCCGCGCCACAACCCGGCCTGGATATAATTGGCGCCGATCGCCTTGAGCTCGTCCTCGATCCGCCACGGCATCAAATGCTTGCCGCGTTCGAGTGCCCCCATCGCCCAGGTGGCGTTGTCGGCAAAATCCTCCTCGGCATTGGCAAAGCCGGTCACCGTCTTGCCCGCGGCAAGCAGCGATCCGTCGGCGCGCCTGGCATAGCGCAGGATGGCGGTGCCGTGGCAGAGCGCGGCGGCCACCTTGCCGGCCTCGTGGAAGGCGACGAAGGTCTGCTGGAGACCGGTCGCGCCCTCATAGGTGAACATCGGCGACTGGCCGCCGGCGACGACGATGGCGTCGAAGCGAGCGACATCGATCTCGGCCACCGGCCGCGTGTTGTCGACCATCGCTTGGAGCTTTGGGTTCGAAATGAAACCCAGCGAGATGAGATCGGTTTCCGAATAGCCCGACGGATCGCGCGGATCGCTCAGCGCGTCGGCTTCGCATTTGCCGCCATCGGGCGAAAAAATTTCGACCTCGTAGCCGCGCTCGGTGAAAGCGAACCAGGGATGGGTGAGCTCGCTCCACCAGAAGCCGACCGGCCACCCCGTTATGGTCGAGACGGACGGACTGGCGATCACGATCGCCACCCGCTTCGGCTTTCGTGCATTGACCGGATTGGGGTCCCGAACACTCATTTTGCTCTCCCTTTATGAAGTCGTCGCCGACAAAGCCAGGCACGGCAATCTGGCCACATGGCGGGGTAAATTCCGCTTTTGCCGCGCGCGGCCCTTGCCTAGGATCGGCGCATGACACAACGCGGTAGACTCTATGGCTGCCCGGTCGAGTTCGCGCTCGACGCGCTCGGCGGCAAATGGAAGACGGTGATCATTGCGCGGATCAAGCAAGGACCGCTGCGCTATTCCGAACTGCGCCGGCTGATCCCTGCGCTTTCCGACAAGATGCTGACGCAGCGCCTGGCCGATCTTGTCGAGATCGGCTTCGTCACGCTCGAAACCTCGCCGGATGGCAAGGCGCGCTACGCGCTGACCGAGCGCGGCCGTGACCTCGCCGCGGCGCTGCAGGCGCTCTACGATTGGGGCATCCTGCATGGCCGCGCGGAGGGCGTGCGCTTCCGCACCGACATCGAAGCCGCGGCCTAAAGCAATTCCGGGAAAAGTGCGCAGCGGTTGGGCTCGGCGGCTTCGCCGTAGCTTTCTGTCCGCAATTGCGTAAAACAAAGCTCTAGCCCTAAATCAAACAGCATCGGCAAGCGCGCCGCGAAAGCCCGCGACGTCGGTGACGACGGCTTCGCCAACAAAGCGCAGCGTCGCCATCGAGCGGTCGCGCGCTTCGCCATTGCCGAAGCCGCAGGCGTCCTCGATCACCACGGCGACGAAGCCGTTGTCGGTCGCCTGGCGCGCCGTCGGCTCGATGCCGATCTCCATGGCGATCCCGGCGAGCGCCACCGCACGGACGCCGCAGTCACGCAGCGCAAAGCCGAGCGGCGTGGAATCGAAGGCCGAGAGGGTCAGCTTGTCGAACACCGCCTCGTCCGCGCGCGGGGCGAGTTCCGGCACGATCCGCGTCGCCTCAGCGTCGCGCGGGAACCATGGCTGGACCGCGTCGGGGCTATCGCACCGCTGCCAGGCCATGGCGGTGCGCAGCTGCGTGGCGCCCATCCATTTTTTCGGCAGCGACAAATGACGCGTGAATGCTACCCGCATGCCTGCCGAGCGCGCCGCTTCCAATGCCGTGCCGGTGCGTTCGACGATCGCCGCAGCGCCTTCGACCTGGCGGCAGATGCCGACCTGCATGTCGTAGACGACCAGCGCCATGCGGCGCGGATCGCACCATTCGGCCAGGCGCTGCGGAATCTCGATGCCTTCGCCGGAGCAGATCATGCCGCCGTCCGATCCCAGGGTTTGGCGATGTCGACGGTCGGGTCGAACAGGAATTCCAGCGGCAGCGGCGCGTCGAAAGCGATGAAATGCCATTCCAGCAGCCCGGCCTTGGAGAGCGGGAAATCATCGGTATAGCGCATGGCCTGCTCGATGCTGTCGAGCTCGAAGACGATGATGACGCCGCCGACATCGGCGCGCGCATAGTTCTCGCGCACGATGCCTTGCTTCCACAGCCGCCATACATTCGAGACCTCGTCGCGCAGATAGGGCCTGAGATCGTCGAGCGTGACGCCGGCCTTGAAATTGTCATAAGCAAGAATCTTCATCGGCCGCTCCTTGGCACTTGCTGTCCGCCCCCGCGCTTCATTCGGCTAGCATGATGGAATCGGCATCGGCAACGAACGATATGGTGCGTTGAACAGCCCCTTGAGCTGGTCCTCTGTGTCGCTTGATTTGAGGCGAAGGCGGCCGGTCATTGCCGGCATGGAGGAACGAGAGTGACCATCGAAAGGTTGAACCCGCGAGGCATGCACAGCAACCCCGCCTATTCGCAAGGCGTGTCGCTGCCTGCTTCCGCACGCATCGTGTTGGTCGGAGGGCAGAACGGCGTCGATGGCGAGGGCAACATCGTCGGCAAGGGCGATCTCGCGGCGCAGACGACGCAGGCGCTGGCCAATCTGGCCAAGGTGCTGGAAGCTGGCGGAGCAAAGCTGGAGAATCTCGTCAGCCTGTCGGTCTATGTCGCTGGCGACCAGGATATCGCTCCGGGCTTTGGCGCCTGGATGGCGTTCTGGGCCAACCGTGCTCCGCCGCCCATCATGAAGGTGCTGCGCGTTGTGGGCTTCGGCAATCCGGACTTCCTGATCGAGATCGAGGGCCAGGCGGCGGTTGCGTAGTTTCCCGCTTGAGGGGACAGACGACGCGTCCGTGAAATTCCATTCCTCCACTCGCCGCCGGATTGGCACGATCTATCTTCTTTCCTGATGAAAAGGGCTGGAAAAGACAGGGCGCGCGATCCGCGAAACCGGAATGGATTCCCGCGGCTTCCCGCGCGAGATTGCCGACATCCGCCTCGAACTGCTTCGATGGAGCACTCAAGATGAGCGAGCAGACAAAAGCGGCGCCGAAGGGCGCGCACATCAGCCTGTCGAGACTTCGTCCGCCTTACGCTTCGGTGCTCGACCTGATCGGCCAGACGCCGATCGTCGAGCTGACCAAATTCGACACCGGCAAGTGCCGCCTGTTCATCAAGCTCGAAAGCCAGAATCCGGGCGGCTCGATCAAAGACCGCATCGCGCTGTCGATGATTGCCGCCGCCGAGAAGGCGGGCAAGTTGAGGCGCGGCGGCACCATCGTCGAGGCCACGGCCGGCAACACCGGCCTCGGCCTCGCCCAGGTCGGCATCCCGAAAGGCTACCGCATCATCCTCGTTGTGCCCGACAAGATGTCGCGCGAGAAGATCCAGCATCTGCGCGCGCTGGGCGCCGAGGTGCGCATGACCCGCTCCGATGTCGGCAAGGGCCATCCCGAATATTACCAGGACATGGCCGAGAAGATCGCCGCCGAGCTGCCCGGCGCCTTCTATGCCAACCAGTTCGCCAACCCGGCCAACCCGTTGGCGCATGAGACGACGACCGGCCCGGAGATCTTTTCGCAGCTCGAAGGCGATGTCGACGCTGTAGTGGTCGGCGTCGGCTCCGGCGGCACGCTCACCGGCCTCGGCCGCTTTTTTACGAAACACTCGCCGAAGACCGAGATGGTGCTGGCCGATCCGGTCGGCTCGGTGCTGGCGCCGCTGATCAAGACCGGCAAGATGGAAGAGGCCGGCAGCTGGACCGTCGAAGGCATCGGCGAGGATTTCGTGCCGCCCAATGCCGATCTCTCTCTGGTGAAAAAGGCCTACTCCATTCCTGACAAGCAAAGCATGCTTGCGGTGCGCGATCTGTTGTCCAGGGAAGGCATCCTGGCCGGCTCGTCCTCGGGCACGCTGCTGTCGGCGGCACTTCGCTATTGCCGCGAGCAGACGGTGCCCAAGCGCGTCGTCACTTTCGTCTGCGACAGCGGCAACAAATATCTTTCGAAAGTCTTCGACGATATCTGGCTGGCCGAGCAGGGCCTTGCCGACCAGGAACAGCATGGCGATCTGCGCGACCTGGTCATGCGCTCGCCGCGCACCGGCGACATCGTGACCGTCGGCCCGGAGGAAAGCCTGCTCAACGCCTATGGCCGCATGCGCCGTTCCGACGTCTCGCAGCTGCCGGTGCTGGACGAAGGCAGGCTGGTCGGCATAGTCGACGAGAGCGATATTTTAGCCAAGGTCGACGGACCCTATGACGGCCGCTGGGACCGTTTCAACGCGCCGGTGCGCACGGCCATGACGTCGAACCTGCACACGCTGCAGGCCAATCAGACGCTGGACGCGCTGCTGCCTGTCTTCGACCGCAACGAGGTCGCCATCGTCTTCGATGGCGAAGAGTTCATCGGCCTGATAACTCGTATCGACCTGATCAACCATCTGAGGCGCCGCGCAAGATGACTTCGAACGGCAAGAACCGCCTGGCCTTTTCCACCCGCGCCATCCATGGCGGCCAGAGCCACGATCCGCTGACCGGCGCCGTGATGGTGCCGATCTATGCCACCTCCACCTACCGCCAGCAGTCGCCCGGCGTGCACAAGGGTTTTGAGTACGCCCGCAGCCAGAACCCGACGCGCTTTGCCTTCGAGCGCGCGGTGGCAGACCTCGAGAGCGGCTCGGCTGCTTTCGCCTTCGCCTCCGGCCTGGCGGCGATCGGCACGGTGCTCGAGCTCCTCGATGCCGGCGCCCATATCGTCGCCACCGACGACATCTATGGCGGCTCGTTCCGCCTGATGGAGCGGGTGCGCAAGCGCTCGGCAGGCCTCCAGGTGAGTTTTGCCGACTTCACCGACCTCGCCGCGGTCGAGGCTGCGATCCGCCCGGAAACAAAACTGCTCTGGGTCGAGACGCCGACCAACCCGCTGCTGCGCATCGTCGATCTCGAAGCGGTCGCCGCCCTGGCCAAACGCAAGGGGCTGCTCACCGTCGCCGACAACACCTTCTGCAGCCCCTATATCCAGCGCCCGCTGGAGCTCGGCATCGACATCGTCGTGCATTCGACGACGAAATATCTCAACGGCCATTCCGACATGGTCGGCGGCGTGGCGGTCGTCGGCGACAACAAGGACCTCGCCGCCCAGCTGAAATTTCTGCAGAACGCCATCGGCGCCATTTCCGGCCCGTTCGACAGTTTTCTGGCGCTGCGCGGTATAAAAACCCTGGCGCTCAGGATGGAGCGTCATTCGGCCAACGGCCTGAAAATAGCGCAATGGCTGGAAACGCGAAGAGATGTCCGCCGGGTCATCTATCCCGGCCTCGCCAGCCACCCGCAGCATTCCATCGCCGTCCAGCAAATGCACGCCTTCGGCGGCATGATCTCGGTCGACCTCGACCGCGACCTGACGGGAACAAAACGCTTCCTCGAACGTACGCAGCTCTTCACTTTGGCCGAAAGCCTGGGCGGCGTCGAAAGCCTGATCGAGCACCCGGCGCTGATGACGCATGGCTCGATCCCAGCGGAAAAGCGCGGTGCGATCGGGATATCGGATTCCCTGGTGCGGCTGTCGTGTGGGATCGAGGACGGCGATGATCTGATCGCGGATCTGGAGCAGGCACTGGGGTAGGTGAGGTCTTGGGGGCAGTCGTCGAGTTCCGTCACACCCCCCTCTGGCCTGCTGGCCATCTCCCCCGCAAGGGGGGAGATTGGATGTCGCGACCGCTTTCGCGAATCATCGACGTTGCAGGAAAGGCGCCGCCGGCGGAGCTGCTAATCTCCCCCCTTGCAGGGGAGATGCCCGGCAGGGCAGAGGGGGTGTTGTCTCGCCAACCTGTCCTTCGTCATTCTAGGGCGGAGCAAGGAGCGAAGCGACGCGCGAAGACCCTAGAATCCATGCCGTGACGGTTGAGAGCTACCACGGTTCAGAACGCTCACCAGCCGATCCCGCGAAACAGCTCGAACCATTCCGGGTTGGCATTCTCTATCAGCTCGACCTTCCATCGGCGAGGCCAGCGTTTCAGTGACGTCTCACGCTGGATGGCATCAGCGATGTCGAAATATTCCTCGTACCAGACGAGACGCTGCACACCGTAACGGCTGGTGAAGCTGGAACCTTGGCCATTGTTGTGCTCAGGCATGCGACGCGCAAGGTCATTGGTGACACCGATATAGATCGTGCCGCCCTTCTGGCTTGCGGTCATGTAGACGTAACCTGTCATGTCGCGACCTATCTGGCGCCATTGCCAGCCGCTATTCCGGACCGTTGCATTCTATGGCCAATGTCATGGCATGGATTCTAGGGTCTGCGCGCGTCGCTTCGCTCCTTGCTCCGCCCTAGAATGACGAAGCGCCATTTGCATCGCCCTGACTACGAGGGGCGCTGTCCCGCTGACCTCTCGGTATGTGTGCCATTGCGCGCCGCCATCCACCCTCTAAACTGCCCCAACTTGCGATCTCCGGAGGCGCCATGCGCGTGATCGTGTTGGGTGGCGGCGTGGTCGGTGTCACCACGGCCTATCAGCTGCAGAAGGACGGGCACGAGGTCGTCATCCTCGAGCGGCGCGCCGAAGTCGCCGCCGAAACCAGCTGGGGCAATGCCGGCATGATCGCGCCGGGGCATTCCTTCGTCTGGTCCTCGCCCAGGGCGCCGATGATCCTGTTGAAATCACTGGTGCTGAAAGACCAGGCGCTGCGCTTCAAGCTTTCGGCCGATCCGCGGCTCTACAGCTGGTCATGGCTGTTCCTGATGGAATGCACGGCCGAAAAGGCCAGGCGCAACACGCTGCTTAAGCATCGGCTCGCCGTCTATTCGCAATCCGTGCTGCACGAGGTCGTCGCCGACGAGGCGATAGACTATGACCGCAACGATCGCGGCATCCTCTATTTCTATCGCAGCCAGCAGGCGCTCGACAAAGGCGTCGAGCATATGAAGCTGCTGGAATCCGACGGCCAGCTGATCAAGGTGCTCGACCGCGACGCCATCGTCGCCCTCGATCCGGCGCTGGCTTCCGCCAAGGAAAAAATCGCCGGCGGCATCCATTGTCCGACCGACGAGACCGGCGATCCGGCGAAATTCACCCGCGCGCTGGCGGCAAAAGTGGCCGCGCGCGGCGGCGAGATCCGCACCGGCACGACCATCACCGGCATCGAGACGTCCGGCGACGATGTCGCCCGGGTGCTGACCGACAAGGGAAGCGTCAAGGGCGACGCCTATGTGCTGGCGCTCGGCTCCTACAGCCCGCTGGTCGCGAGCACCGTCGGCATCAGCTTGCCGATCTATCCGATCAAGGGCTATTCGCTGACCATTCCGATCGGCAACCAGCCGCGGCCGCCGACCATCGCCGCGATCGACGAGCACAATCTGGTCGCCGTGTCGCGCTTCGGCGACCGGCTGCGCGTCACCGCTACGGCCGAGTTCGCCGGTTACGATACCAGCCACAAACCGGCCGATTTCGCCTTCATGAAAGGGGTGACCGAGGAGCTCTATCCCGAAGGCGCCGACTACGACCGCGCCGAGATGTGGGCGGGCCTGCGGCCGATGACGCCCAACAATCTGCCTGAATTTGGCCGGCGCCGCCTCAGCAATCTCTATCTCAACACCGGGCACGGCCATATCGGCTGGACCATGTCGCATGGCTCGGCCCGCATTACCGCCGACCTGATCGCCGGCCGCAAGCCGGCGATCTCGATGGACGGAATTTTGAACTGAGAGCATGATCCCGGAGGGGATCGAGCAGGAAAGGGAATGCCATGTCTGTCAGCGCGGCCGCTACCCGCCCGCAATCGCCAGGGCCGATCGATTTGGGCGTCCTTCCGTCGGAGATCGACGGCGGCCTCGCCTCGCGCGCGGCGATCGGCTTGGCGATCCTTGCCACCGACCAGACGCTGGAGCACGAGTTCCGCGCGCTGATCCGCATTCCGGGCGTCGCCTTCTACGAGGCGCGCCTGTTCAACGACAACGACATTACGCCCGATACTTTGCGCGCCATCGGCCCGCGCATCACGCCGACCGTCGATCTGATCCTGCCCAGCATCCCGCTCGACGTCGTAGGCTTCGGCTGCACCTCGGCCACCATGACGCTCGGCGAGGAAGCCGTCTTCGCCGAGATCCGCAAGGCGCGGCCGGGCGTCGCCTGCACCACGCCGGTCACCGGCGCTTTGGCCGCCTTCAAGGCGCTCGGCGCCAGGGGCATCGGCCTGCTGACCCCTTATGCACCCGAGATCAACCAGGGCCTGCTCCGCTATTTCACCGGCCGCGGCCTCGACATATCAGCCGTCGCCACTTTCGACCGGCGCGACGACCGCGAGGCTGCCCGCATCTCGCTCGCCTCGATTGAGTCGGCGGCAGAGCGCATGGCCGCCGTGCCGGGGGTGGACGCGATCTTCATCTCCTGCACCAGCCTGCGCGTAGCGGAAGCGGTCGCCGAGCTGGAGCGGCGCATCGGCATTCCGGTCACCTCCTCCAACCACGCCATGGCCTGGCATTGCCTGCGCCTTGCCGGCATCGACGACATCGTGCCGGCGGGTGGGAGGCTTTTCGCGCTGCCTGCCGTTTGATCGGCGGAGGCGGACTTTCGGGCCGATCGGAAGCGCATCCGGCATCCAATCGCATAGGGCGCTCCCCTCTCCGTCTCGGCTTCGCCGAGCCACCTCTCCCCCGCCTTTGGCGGGGGCGAGGAACCCTTGCGAAGGGCGCTGCCTAGGCGATTGGCGTTTCCTTGCCCCCACAAAGTGGGGGAGAGGTGGCCGCGCAGCGGACGGAGAGGGGGAGCGCTGCCCTTTTGCGATTAACGCAGATCGCCGTGTTAACCGAATCGGAAGGAGATGTTTAACGCTTCCTCTCTATGTCCCTCCCCCGGGAGGCAAAGACAGAGCGAGCATGATGAACGACAGCCCCGAAAAGCGAAATGAATGGCGTGCTATCTTTTACGTGCAGGCGCGCGTCGCTATCCTGTTTGTGCCGGTTGTGCTCAGCCTCCTCCTCATCGGTCTCGTCGCCGGCAATGAGCGAAAATCCGTTCCCGACGCCGTCGATCCGACCGTGACGAGCTCGGTGCGTTAAACCGGACGCTTGGCCGCCGGCTTGCCCGGCGCCGTCAAACAAACTTCGGGATCGGCCCGTTCTGCGTCGTCGTATCGCCTTCGAGGTCGATGAACACCTCGTCGACGAAGCACCAGCCCCAGCCTTCCGGCGGGTCGTAGCCCTCGATGATCGGATGCCGCGTGGCATGAAAATGCTTTGTCGCGTGGCGGTTGGGCGAGTCGTCGCAGCAGCCGACATGGCCGCAGGTGCGGCAGAGCCTGAGATGCACGCACCAGGAGCCGCTCTTCAGGCATTCCTCGCAGCCCAGCGCGCTCGGCGTGACCTTTTTGATGTCCTTGGTGTGCCTGCATTCGTCCATCACGGTCTCCTCGCCGGTTCGGCATTTTGCGCCAGATAGCCATGGAGCGCCGCCACCACCTGCGCGCCCTCGCCGACGGCGGCCGCGACACGCTTGGTCGAGCCGCAGCGCACGTCGCCGATGGCGAACACGCCGCTGCGGCTGGTCTCCATCAGGCCGCGGCCCGGCGCCACGTCCGGCCCGGTGCGCACGAAACCCTTGGCGTCCAGCGCCACGTTGCAATTCGCCAGCCAGTCGGTGTTCGGGTCGGCACCGATGAACAGGAAGAGGTGGCGGATGGCGCGCGTCGTCTCTTCGCCGGTCGTCCGGTTGCGCCAGCGCAGCGCTTCCAGATTGCCGTCTTGGCCCTCCAGCGCCGCGATCTCGGTCTCCGTCAGCACCTCGATGTTGGGCTGCGCCGCGATGCGCTCGACCAGATAGCGCGACATGGTGGCGTCGAGGCTGTCGCGGCGCGCCAGCAGCGTCACCTTGCGCACCTGGCTCGCCAGATAGACGGCCGCCTGTCCCGCCGAATTGCCTGCGCCGACCAGCGCCACCTCCTGCTCTTGGCAAAGCCGCGCCTCGATCGGCGAAGCCCAGTAATGCACTGAGGTTCCCTCGAATTGCGCGAGGTTCGCGATGTCAAGGCGGCGGTAGCGCGCGCCGCTGGCGATCACCACCGCGCGTGAGCGCACGCTCTGGCCGTCGCCGATGGCAAGCTGGTAGCGGGCGCCGTCGCCGGCGTCGTCGAGCAGCTTCGCCTCGTCGGGGATGACCATCTCGACGCCGAATTTCTGCGCCTGGTTGTAGGCGCGCGCCATCAGCGCCATGCCGGTGATACCAGTCGGGAAGCCGAGATAGTTTTCGATCCGCGCCGAGGCGCCCGCCTGCCCGCCGAAGGCGCGGCAATCGAGCACGATGGTCGACAGCCCTTCCGAGGCGGCATAGACCGCGGCCGCCAGCCCCGCCGGCCCGGCGCCGACGATCGCCACGTCATAGACCTTATCGGCGTCGATCGGCCGCAGCAGGCCGACACAGCGGGCAAGCTCGGTCTCGCCCGGATTGTGCATCAGCTTGCCGTTCGGACAGAGCACGATCGGCAAGTGGTGCGGGTCGACGTGAAAGCGCTCGATCAGCGTTTTCGCGCAAGGGTCGGTGTCGGAATCGAGAGCACGATGGGGAAGTCCGCTGCGCCGCAGGAAACCCTGCAGCCGCAGCACGTCGCCATTGCCCGGCGGGCCGATCACGACCGGCCCGCTGACGCCGCTTTCGAGCAGGCCGACACGGCGCAGGATCAGCGCGCGCATGACGCGCTCGCCGAGATTGGCCTCCTGCACCATCAGGTCGCGCAGCCGCTGCGAGGGGATGACGATCGCCTCGACCGGTCCGTTCGCCTCGGCATTGACCAGCGACGGCCGGTTCGACAACTGCGCCAGCTCGCCGACAAAGTTGCCGGGGCCGTAGGTGATGATCGCCTCGCGCGGGCCAAGCCCGCCGGCCTCGGTGATGTCGACCTTGCCCGACAGGATGAGGATCACGCCTGGCGAAACCGTGCCGGCGGTCACGATGCGATCGCCGGCGGCATAGGCACGTGGCTCGCCGAACCGGCGCATGCGCTCGATGTCTGCGTCGGTGAGGATCGGAAACATTTGGTCGCGGCGCGCGGCGATGGTCGGGCTGACGGAAGGGGCCATGAGACGGACCGTAGCGTCAGGGGCGATGTGTTTGAAGCGGTTTGTTGGGGGGCTGGCCGGAAGGGAGGTTGGCCCACGGCCTGCAACTCAGAGGCCAGGGGTAATTGTGAATGCCGTGAATCTCACAAGCTATCCCGTTGGCAGTCGGGATGAGATGGTGCCCAGAAGAGGACTCGAACCTCCACTCCTTGCGGAACACGGACCTGAACCGTGCGCGTCTACCAATTCCGCCATCTGGGCTGGTGGGCGCTCATGTAAGCGGGCAAGCGATATGTGTCAACGCGCTTTTTTCGAGACCGCATTGCCTGAGCCGGCTTGCCTCACCCCTCCAGCACTTCTTTCTTTGCAACGGTGGAATCGGCGTGGAGCTTGTAGATCACCGGCACGCCGGTGCCGAGCTCGAGCTTGACGATCTCATCGCCTGACTTGCCGTCCAGCGCCATGATCAGCGCGCGCAGCGAATTGCCGTGCGCGGCGACCAGTACCGTCTCGCCGCGCAGTACATGCGGCTGCACCTCGTGCAGGTAATAGGGCCACACGCGCGCGCCGGTGTCCTTCAGGCTTTCGCCGCCGGGCGGCGCGATGTCGTAGGAGCGGCGCCAGATATGCACCTGCTCCTCGCCCCACTTCTTGCGCGCGTCGTCCTTGTTGAGGCCGGAGAGATCGCCATAGTCGCGCTCGTTCAGCGCCTGGTCGCGGATCGTCTTGAGCTCGCTCTGGCCGACGATGTCGAGAATGTGCTGGCAGGTCTTCTGCGCCCGCTTCAAGGCAGACGTGTAGGCGATGTCGAATTTCAGGCCGCGCGCCTTGAGCTTCTCGCCGGCCGCGAGCGCCTCGGCGGTGCCCTGGTCGGTCAGGTCGACGTCGCGCCAGCCGGTGAACAGGTTCTTCAGGTTCCATTCGCTCTGGCCGTGGCGCACGAGCACGAGAGTTCCCGACATGTTTGCTCCTTCGAGATTTTGCGGAAGAGAGACGCCTCAGCTCAAGCCGAGCACGTGCCGCATGGAATAAAGCCCGGGTTTTTTGCCGCGCGCCCAAAGCGCAGCCTTGACGGCGCCGCGGGCGAAGATGGCCCGGTCCTCGGCATGGTGGGACAGCGTGATGCGCTCACCGGTGCCGGCAAGGATCACGCTGTGGTCGCCGACGACGGAGCCGCCGCGCAGCGTCGCGAAGCCGATCGAGCCGGCCTTGCGCACGCCGGTATGGCCGTCGCGCACCCGCACGCTGTTCTCGGCAAGGTCGATGCCGCGCCCCTTCGCCGCCGCCTCGCCGAGCAGCAGCGCCGTGCCGGACGGCGCGTCCACCTTGTGGCGATGGTGCATTTCCAGGATCTCGATGTCGAAATCCTCAGGGTCGAGCGCCTTCGCCGCCTGCTCGACCAGCACGGCCAAAAGATTGACGCCGAGGCTCATATTGCCGGATTTGACGATCGTCGCATGGCGCGCGGCGGCGGCGATCTTCGCATTGTCCTCGGCCGAGCAGCCGGTGGTGCCGATGACATGGACGATGCGCGCCTGCGCGGTATAGCCGGCGAATTCGACGCTCGCGCTCGGAGCGGTGAAATCGAGCACACCGTCGGCCTTGGCGAAGGCCGGCAGCGGGTCGTCGACGATCGGCACGTTGATGATGCCGATGCCGGCAAGCTCGCCGGCATCCTTGCCGAGATGGCCCGAGTCTGGCCGCTCGATCGCGGCGGCGACGCGCGCGCCGGGCATGGAGTGGATGGCGCGGATCAGCGTCTGGCCCATGCGGCCGGCGGCGCCCACCACCACCAGGCCCATATCGCCGGCTTCACTCATGCGCTTCTCCTGACGGTTTTCTTCGCGCGGCTGCGCGGTGCGGGAGTTTGGGCCGAAGTCTGGCTTGCCTTGACGTCGTCGACAAGCCCCAAGCCTTTCTTGCCCTGGATCCGGTGGAAGCGGGCATAGATGCTGTGCGGGTCCGCCATCAGCGAGGCGTGCGTGCCTTCCTCGACCAGCCGCCCCTCTTCCAGCACGATGATGTGGTCGGCATTGACCACGGTCGAAAGCCGGTGCGCGATCACGATCGTCGTGCGCCCCTCCATCACATGGGTCAGCGCTTCCTGGACGCGCGCCTCGGCCTCGTTGTCGAGCGCCGAGGTCGCCTCGTCGAGCAAAAGGATCGGCGCGTGGCGCACGATGGCGCGCGCAATCGACACGCGCTGGCGCTGGCCGCCGGAAAGCGTCGAGCCGCCTTCGCCGACCGGCGTGTCGTAGCCTTGCGGCTGCTGGCGGATGAACTCGTCGGCGGCCGCCTGTTTCGCAGCCTGCTCGATCTCGGCGTCGGTGGCCGACAGCCGGCCGTAGCGGATATTGTCGCGGATCGTGCCCTCGAAGAGATAAGGCGCCTGCGCCACATAGGCGATCGATTGGCGCAGCGAATGCTTGGTGACCTTGGCGATATCCTGGCCGTCGACCTCGATCGAGCCCTTGTCGACGTCGTAGAAGCGCTGCAGCAGCGCCACTATCGTCGACTTGCCGGCACCCGAGGCGCCGACGATGGCCGTGACCTTGCCGGCCGCCGCGGTAAAGCTCAGATCCCGCAACACCGGCGTGTCGGCGCTGTAGCCGAATGTCACATTGTTGAAGCGCACCTCGCCGGTGGTGACCTTCGCCTCGACCGCATCGGGGGCGTCGCTCTGCTTCGGCTCGAGATCGAGCAGCTCGTAGATCATGCGCGCATTGACCAGCGCGCGTTCCATGCCGACCTGCGTGCGCGCCAGGCGCCTTGCCGGGTCGTAGGCCATGATCAGCGCGGTGATGAAGGAGAACACCGCGCCCGGCGGTTGTCCGAGCACCAGCGCCCGATAGCCGGAATAGGCCAGCACGGCGGTAATGGCGAGGCCGCCCAGAATCTCGGAAATCGGCGACAGCCGCTCCGCGACGCGGGCGATCTTGTTGTTACGCTGCTCGGCGGCGTCGGCCATGATGCCGATGCGGCGCGCCAGCTCGTCCTCCAGGGTGAAGGCCTTGACGATGGCGATGCCTTGCGTGGCCTCCTGCACCGACCCGTTCAGCCGCGAGTTGATCAGCACCGATTCCCGGTTGATCCGCCGCAGCCGGCGGGTGATGTAGACGACGGCCCAGATAAGCGGCGGCCCGATCAGCAGCGAGCTGAGCGACAACACCGGGTCCTGGTAGATCATCACGCCGACAAGCGCGACCAGCGAGACCGCGTCGCGGCTGATGGAGGTCAGCGTCAGCGACAGCAGGTCGCGAATGCCGCCGACATTCTCGTTGACCTGCGCCGCCAGCCGGCCGGAACGGGTCTCGTTGAAGAAGTGGACGCCGAGCTTCATCAGATGGTCGAAGCTGCGCTTCTGATAGCGGGCGACCAGATTGTTGCCGATTCTGGCCAGCGCCACGGCCTGGCCGTAGCCGGCGAAGCCGCGCAGCAGGGAGGCGCCCATGAAACCGGCGCAGATCCAGACGATCATGTCGCTGCGCCGTTCGTAGAAGATCTGGTTGATCATCGGGGCCATGATCCACGCCGTGAAGGCGGTGGTGCCGGAGACGATCAGCAGGCAGGCGACGGCGACGACATAGGTCCAGCGGTATTCCCTGCCGTTTTCGGCCAGGATGCGGCGCAGCACCGCGCTGACCTCGGCGGGCTGAACTTTCAGTTTAAGGGAAGTTTGAACAGTCAAATCAGGGGCGCTTCGTGGTTTTCCGCGTGTCGGATGGGCCGCATTTCCGGCATCCTCTTAACGCCCCGGCTACGGCTTGCCTATGGCGAAACTTCGTCGCGGCGCCCGGTCGATATCCCGAAACCGGGCGCGATCAGGCGCGCCAGTACCGTCCCGCCGTCTGCACGCCGAACAGCGAAGGCGTCCTGGCATAGGCGGCAAGGCCGAGCAGCGCCGCCAGCGGATGGGTGATGACATAGACCGGCATTTCGCGCATCAGCGCGCTGTGCGGCGCCTTGTCCTCGAAGGCGGCGCGGAAATTGCCTTCCTTCAGCGCCGGCACGATCTTTTGCGCGATGCCGCCGGTGAGGAACACCCCGCCGCGGCCCATGAACACCAGCGCCAGATCCCCGGCCGTGCGGCCGAGGCAGGTGACGAACAGTTCCAGCGCCTCCTCCGCCACCGGATCGGTTTTGGCGAGCGCGGCCGCGGTGATCTCGGCCGGCGTCGTCAAGGGCGTCGGCTTGCCGTCCGTCCTGGCCACGGCGCGGTAGACGTTGACCAACCCGCGTCCGCACAGGATCTGCTCGCCGGAGATGCGGCCTTCGAGCTTGTCGATATGCGGGAACACCGCGAAGTCGCGCGGTGTGCGCGGGCCGATATCCATATGCCCGCCCTCGCCCGGCACCGGGATCCAGTGGTTGAGCGCATAGATCAGCCCGGCGACGCCAAGGCCCGTGCCGGGGCCGAGCACGACGCGGCTTGCATGGGGTTCCGGCGCGCCGCCGCCGATCTTTTCCATATGCTCCTCGCCGAGCGCTACCACCGCCAGCGCCTGCGCTTCGAAATCGTTGAGCACGACGACCTCGCCCAGGCCCAGATTGGCAAGCATCTGCCGGGGTTTTACGACCCAGGGGCAGTTCGTGAGCGGGATCTCGTCGCCGTCGACCGGCCCGGCGACCGCCAGCACGGCCGAGTTCGGCCGGATGGACGAACGGTCGAGCACCGCCGCCTGGATCGCCTCGTCGATTATCTTGAAATTCGCCGTCTGGACGATCTGCGGCTCTGTCGCTTCCGAATTGGCGTCGAGCACGATCGAGAAGCGCGCATTGGTGCCGCCAATGTCACCGATCAGGACCGGAAACCGCAGTCCCTTCTCGTCTTCGCCTGCCATGCTCTTGATCGTCCTCGTTGTGGCGCCCCTGCGGCGTCTTCAATCGCCCATTTCAATCGATTGACTAGCGCATGACCCCGCAAAGGGGAAGCGGGTTCGGCGTCAGGCTTGAACTCCTGGCTCGCCGGCGCCCTCTTCGCCCTTGAGGGGGAGATGGCCGCAAAGCGGCCAGAGGGGGCCGTCTCACATAGATCGCCAGCGTTGTCTTTCGTCGCGGAAGACGCTGGCGCTTTATGCTCGGCGACCCCTCTGTCGCCTTCGGCGACATCTCCCCCTCAAGGGGGGAGATTACCCAGGGCCTCAGTTCCCCGGCCGTGGACGCGGCAGCGGGATGCCGATCTTTGGCGTCGGCGCGAAAGCGCTTGCCGCCGCCGGGATTGCGGCGTTGCCGCTGGAGATCGTCTCCGCCGGCTCGGTCGGCTGCGGTTCGGCCACGGCGATCGCGGCGCCGCCGCCATGATAGGTCACCGCCTCCAGCGATGGCGCGTCCGGTGCGTTGACCACGTCCTGGCATTGCTTCGGCGGGTTGGCCATCGTCATCAGGTCGCGCGCCTTGGGCGCATCCGGGTTCTTGTTCGGCCGCCACGGCTCCTCGGTGAACCACCAGGCCAGCGGCTTGCCGCAGCCGTCGTCGCCCGGCGTCGCTTCCTGCCCCTTGCAGAAGGGCGAGCCAGGCTGGCAGCCGATGCGCATATGGAAATGATAGTCATGGCCCCAGAACGGCCGGATCTTACGCAGCCAGGAGCGGTCGCTGCTGACGGTGTCGCAGAGCTTCTTCTTGATACCGGGATTGACCAGGATGCGCTCGACCTCTGGGTAGCTCGCCGCGCGTTTCAAAAGCCGCGTATGCGCCGGCGTCCACAGCGCATCCTTCACCAGATGCGTCTTCTCGTCGACCATCAGCGTCGCGCTCATAGTCTCGCGCTGCGCGATGGTCAGCGGCCGCTTCGGCATCGGCGTCAGCCAGATATCGGCGTCGAGCCCGATCTGATGCGAGGCGTGGCCGGTCATCATCGGTCCGCCGCGCGGCTGCGAGACGTCGCCGACCAGAAGCCCCGGCCAGCCGTCGGCCTGAGCATCGCGCGAAAGCTTTTCGATCAGCGCAATCATCGCCGGATGGCCCCAGCGCCGGTTGCGCGACGGGCGCATCACTTCCCAGGTCGGGCCGTCCATCGGCAGCGCCACGCCGCCGGTGAAGCAGCCTTTGGAGTAGAAGCCGAAGGATTGCGCGGGCGCCACGGCCGGCAGTTTTCGGGCGCCGAACAACTCCTTGGCGCGGGGTTCGGCCGAAATGGCGACGGCCGCCAGCGCGGCCAGGGCCACCAGCGCCAGCGCGGCAGTCAGGAACGGCTTGCGGTCAGGCAGCGATCGCAAATTCATGAGGCTGGGTTCCCTCTCCAGTCTACCCCTTTGCCGTATGGCCAGGCGAACCCGGCCAGGGACGAATCATACCACGCCGCCCGTCCCGCATCGATCAAAGCAGTAGAACACGATGTCTCGTCCGACCGCTTCACTCCGGCGTCATCTTCTCATCGAGCTACGCGGCTCTCCGTCCCGCCAGTTGCCTTCGGCCCACATCCGCTCCAGCGCCACCCGGTAGTTGGGAAACCGGAAGCGGTAGCCGGCCGCCTTGATCGCCTGATTCGCGACGCGCTTGTTCTCGCCATAGAAAGACCGCGCCATGGGCGAAAGTTGGGCGGTCTCGAAGGGAATTTCCGGCGGCGGTGTGACACCCATCAGCCCGGCGGCGTAAGCGACGACATCCTGCGGCGGCGCCGGCTCGTCATCTGTGACGTTGAAGATCCCGCCGAGATTCTTTTCGGCAAGATGCCAGAGCGCGCCGGCGATGTCGTCGCAATGGATGCGGTTGAACACTTGGTCCCTTTTGACCAGCCGCCGCGCCGTGCCGTCCTCGAGATTGGCCAGCGCATTGCGCCCCGGCCCGTAGATGCCGGAAAGCCGCAGGATCGCCACCGGCTTGCCGATCTCCCGGCCAAGCTTCAGCCATTCCTGTTCGGCCGCCACCCGCATCGTCGAACGCTTCGACATCGGCCGGCAGTCGCTGGTCTCGTCCACCCAGGCGCCGCCATGATCGCCGTAGACGCCGACGGTCGAGAGATAGCCGATCCACTCCAGCGCCGGCATCTTTTCCTTGACGGCATCGCCGGCGGCGTTGAGCACCGGATCGCCGCCCTCGTCGGGAGCGATCGAGACGATGAGATGCGTGGTTTTGGCAAGCGCGTCGCGGAGCTCGGGCGACAGCGCGCCGTCGAATTGCAGCGGCTCGATGCCGGCCGATCGCAGCGCCTCGAACTTTTCCGGCGCCCGGGTCGTGCCGGAGACCAACGCGCGTCGCTCGTTGGCCCGCGCGAAAGCCTTGGCCGAATAGCCGGCGCCAAAGATGAAGAAGCGTCTTTCGCCCATCAAGGAATCCCCTTCAATCGGCCTTCATGGCCAGCGCTCCCAGCCATTCCTCCCGCACCGTCGCATCGGTCTCGGTTTTCGCAGCGGTCGCGGCAAGGCTGCCAAACTCGCCCTTGGAGAGCAGTCGCGACAGAGCCCAGATTGCCGCACCCCGCACCAGCGGCGAGGCGTCGCCCAGCAGGCGGCGCGCAATGGGCGATAGCGAAGCGTCGCCCGAATTGCCGGCGGCAATCAGCACATTGCGGATGAAACGGTCGCGGCCGATGCGCTTGATCGGCGAGCCCGAGAAGAATGAGCGAAACCCTGCATCGTCGAGGAGCAACAGCTCCGAAAGCGGCGGCTCGCGCAGATCGGTGCGCGCGGCAAGCTTCGCCTCCGAAGCCGCGCGGGCGAATTTGTTCCAGGGGCAGGCGGCCAGGCAATCGTCGCAGCCATAGATGCGGTTGCCGATCGCCTCGCGGAATTCGCGCGGGATCGCCCCCTTGTTCTCGATGGTCAGGTAGGAGATGCAGCGCCGCGCATCGAGCCGGTAGGGCGCGGGAAACGCGTCGGTCGGGCATACGTCGAGACAGGCGCGGCAGGAACCGCAATGGTCGATCTCAGGTTTGTCCGGCTCCAGCTCGGCCGTGGTGAAGATCGTGCCGAGGAACAGCCACGATCCATGCGCGCGGCTGACCAGATTGGTGTGCTTGCCCTGCCAGCCGAGGCCGGCCGCTTCCGCCAACGGCTTTTCCATCACGGGTGCTGTATCGACAAACACCTTCACATCGCCGCCGGCCTTCGCCACGATCTTGCCGGCGATGTTCTTTAGCCGGCCCTTCATCACGTCATGATAGTCGCGGTTTTGCGCGTAGACCGAGATCGCGCCGCGGTCGGATTTTGCGAGAACATCGCGCGGATCGCGGTCCGGGCCGTAATTCATGGCGAGAACGATGATCGAGCGCACCTCCGGCCACAGCGCCGAGGGCTCGGCCCGGCGCTGAAGCGTCTCGGCGATCCACTCCATCGAGCCATGGAAACGGTCCGAGACGAATTCGGCCAAGCGCGCGGGCGCCAGCGGGATCGCGTCCGGCCTAGTCACGGCAACCGCCTCGAAGCCGGCGCGGCGCGCCTCCGCCTCGATCAGCGCGCGTAAGGTTTCAGAAGTCGAGGTCCGCATAATGCGATACCGGCGACAGGCCGCGTACCCGGTCGGAGAGCAGCGGCCGGAACGACGGCCGTGATTTCACCCGTGTGTACCATTCGCGCGCGGCGCCATGCTCGCGCCAATCGATCTCGCCGAGATAGTCGAGCACCGAAAGCGTCGCCGCCGCCGCGAGATCGGCATAGGTCACCTTGTTGCCGGCCAGCCAATGGCGCGTGCCGGCCAGCCAGTTGGTGTATTTCATGTGCTGGCGGATGTTGGCGCGCGCGGCGCGGATCGCGGCCGAATCCGGTGAGCCGCCGCCGGCGGTTTCCGGCATGACCGGCTTCAATACGCGCTCGCGCACCAGATGCCGCGTGACTTCGCTTTCGGCCTTCGCCAGATACCAGTCGGTCAGCCGGCGGATTTCGGCGCGCTGCATCGGGTCCTCTGCGAACAGCCGCTTGTCGCGCTTCAACACGCCGCGCGTCTCATCCAGATATTCGGCGATCACCATGGCCCCGACGATCGGCACGTCGCCTTCGGCGAGCAGGATCGGCAGCGTGCCGGCGGGGTTCAGCGCCAGAAACTCCTTGCGCCGGGTCCAAGGCTTTTCCTCGATCAGCGCCAGCTCCTCGCCATACTCGCCGAAAGCGAGGCGCACGAACCGGCAGGTGGCGAACATGGGATGATGGAAAAGCGTCAGCATGGTTCCGCGATGATAGGGCGCACTGGCAATTGGCCGGCCGCGCCGGTAAGTCTTGGCCGCCCGATTCCAGGGACTGTCATGGTGCTGCGACCTATAGGGGGACTTCCGCCCCATGACAAGCAAGCCCTTCCCTTAGCCGTCATTCAAAAGCAGAGGTTGCCATGGAAAGCCAGACCATCGTCGAAGCGCTGCTGCTTGGGCTGCTGGAGGGCCTGACCGAGTTCATCCCGGTGTCCTCGACCGGCCACATCCTGCTTGCCGGCCATTTCCTTGGTTTCCATTCCACCGGCAAGGCCTTCGAGATCCTGATTCAGCTTGGCGCGATCCTGGCGATCCTCAGCGTCTATTTCAGCAAGCTCTGGCAGATGCTGGTCAAGCTGCCCAGCGACCCGCAGACCCGGCATTTCGTCATCGGCATCCTGATTGCCTTCCTGCCGGCTGCGGTGATCGGCGCGCTGGCGCATGATGTCATCAAGACAATCCTGTTCGAATCGCCCCGGCTGATCTGCATCATGCTGATCATTGGCGGCGTGGTGCTGCTTATCGTCGACCGCATCACCTTCAAGCCGCGCTTCCACGATGTCGCGCGCTTCCCATTGAGCGTTTACCTCAAGATCGGCCTGTTCCAATGCCTATCGCTGATCCCCGGCACCTCGCGCTCCGGCTCGACCATCGTCGGCGCGCTGCTGATGGGCGTCGACAAGCGCGCGGCGGCCGAGTTCTCCTTTTTCCTCGCCATGCCCACAATGGTCGGCGCCTTCGCCTTCGATCTCTTCAAGAACCGCAACGTGCTGACCTCGGCCGATTTGCCGATCATCGCCGTCGGCTTCATCGCCGCCTTCGTCACCGCTTTGCTCGTGGTGCGCTTCCTGCTCGATTATGTCTCACGGAACGGCTACGCGCTGTTCGGCTGGTGGCGGCTTGCGGTGGGTATTGCGGGGCTGGCGGCGCTATTCATTTGGGGGTGAGAGCCCGCAGGAATGGGAACCAAACGCGGCGCTCCCCCTCACCCAGCCTCCGCTTCGCTCGGCTGACCTCTCCCCGAGGGGAGAGGAGACTGTTGGCCCCGGCGCCAACCTCTTCTCCCCACGGGAGAAGGTGGCCGCGAAGCGGCCGGATGAGGGGGCCAGCGCCGCCGTATGCGATTGTCCTGCCCTTGTAGCGGGGTAAGCCCGCTCAATTCCTTCCATAAAACGCGTTCTCGACATGCACCGGCCAGCGCCAGGGCAGCACCGCCACCATGTCGAAACGCATCGACAGCCGGCCGTAATCCGGCTGGCGCGACAGCCACAAATCCGCGGCGCCCTCGATCCGGCGCTCCGATTCACGGCCGATCGCTTCCATCGCCTCGATCAACGTCCGCCGCGCCTTGACCTCGACGAACAGCACGAGGTCGCCGCGCCGGGCGATGAGGTCGATCTCGCCGAGTCTGGTGCGGTGACGGCGGGCAAGGATGCGGTAGCCTTTCAGCATCAGCGCCAGCGCCGCTAGCCACTCGCCGCGATGACCGCGCCGATAGGCTTTGCGGCGATGGCCGACCGTGCGTTCAGCCATCCCCGTCCGCCTTGAGCTCGATCAGCCGGCGGTAAAGCGCCTGTTTCTGACCGCCGGTCATTTTCGCCGCCTCCGCCGCTGCCTTCGATGCCGGCATTTCGGCGGCTAAGGACAAAAGCAGCCGGTCGATGTCGGCCGGCTGGTCCTCCGCCGCTTCCGGCGGACCGACACAGATGACGATCTCGCCTTTAGGCGTGTCTGCGGCGGCATAGTGGCCGGCCAGTTCGGCCAGGGTTCCGGTGCGCATTTCCTCGAAGGCCTTGGTCAGCTCGCGGCCGATCGCGGCCTTCCGGGCGCCGCCCAGCGCCTCGACCATCGCGCCAAGCGTCTCCGCCAGACGGCGCGGGGATTCGAAGAAGATCAGTGTCGCCGGCACCGCCTTGAACGTTTCGAGCTTGGTCAGCCTCTGTCCGGTCTTCACGGGCAGGAACCCTGCGAACAGGAAAGCATCGGACGGCAGGCCCGACGCGGTCAGCGCTGCAAGCGGAGCCGAAGGTCCGGGGATAGGCACGACGCGGATGCCATGATCCAGCGCCTCGCCGACCAGCCGGTAGCCGGGATCGGAGACCAAAGGCGTGCCGGCGTCCGAGATCAGCGCCACGCTCTGCCCGGCAGCCATCGCCTCGATCAGCTTCGGCCCGGCCTCACTCGCATTGTGCTCATGATAGGCGGTGGTGCGGCGGCGGATGCCGTAGCGTTCGAGCAGCACGCGCGAGACGCGCGTGTCCTCGCAGGCGACGATATCGGCAGCCGACAGCGTCTCCAGCGCGCGCAGCGTGATGTCGGCCAGGTTGCCGATCGGTGTCGCCACCAGATAAAGAGCCGGCTGAAGCGGCCGCGCCGCGATCTCGCTCTGTCCGATCAGATAGCTGCGTTTGTCGCCGGTCACCGAATGCCCCTCATTCCGAGCAATTCCAGGAAAAGTGCGTCGCGGTTTTCCGTCCGGAATTGCGAAGAACCAAGTCTGTTTCGCATGGCTGAAGCCCCGTTGCAAAACGTGAGGTCGAGGTAAGGAAATCGCCTTGCCTTTGCCACAGTGCGGAACGAAACCCACATCGGCGAATTTAACCCCTGATTCCCCGGGAGGAGGCAGGACCGAACGATGCCCAATCGCTTCGATATTTTTATCGGCCGACTTGAAAGCAAGACCGCCCGCGAGGGCATCCCTCCACACCCCATCGCCGCCGAGTCCGGCGCGCGCCGCGACAAGGCCGACCAGAAGCCTGTCCGTCACGGCGAGGCGCATGGCGAAAAGCACCGCGGCAAGCACCGCCAGAAGCACGACGCTTAAGGCGTCGCGTCCATCGTCATTGGCCGCGAGCGGCCGCACTTCGTCATTCCAGGGCGAAGCAAGGAGCGAAGCGACGCGCGCAGACCCTGGAATCCATGCCGTTACATAGACGTTCCGCCAGCGGTGCAGAATTCTGTTCCGCAGCGTCCTTGCGCGTTGGTCACGGAATGGATTCTCGGGTCAAGCCCGAGAATGACGAACGCGCGGGAAACGCCACATCTCAGAGAGGGAAAACCAGCACTACTCGTCCATAATCTCGCGGATTGATTTCATAAGTGGGATGTACTGATCCAGAGTAAGTCCGTTCAAGTCGAATTCTATCGAATCGTCTTTTGCGATTGTCCTTAAATTTATCCCGACATAAGTCATGAAGCTGCGCACGACGTCAAACTCGCTCAAGCCCGATGTTTTGTGTTTCTTCGATTTCTGGTTTCTGCTGAATACGGTCACTGCTTCATAGAAGTCGGAATGCTCACGGGATTTCGAAATCTCGGTCAATCCAAACTCAAAAACATCATCCGTGTTTAAAGTTCGCAGCGTCTCATGGATCAGGAACTTCATTGCAGGTCCCATTGGATGCGTGGAAATGGCATTCGGCTTAGGGCAGGCCAATATCTAACATCATCGGGCAGACTAACAAACCAGTCGGCTGCTGCTCTACCGCGCCAAATCTGCGACCACCGCATCGAGCACGATCATCCCCGCCGTCGTAGCGCGGAGCCTTGCATTGCCGACCGGCGCCACCAGCCCTTCCTCTTGCAGCACCGAGAGCCGCGCGCTTGAAAGGCCGCGACCCGAGAGCGCCTCGTAACGCTGCAGGTCGATGCCTTCGGCGAGCCTTAGGCCCATCAGCAGGAACTCGTCCGCCTCTTCGGAACGCGTCAGGATCTCGCCGCCGGTGACGCCGTGGCCTTTGGCCTCGACCAGATTGACCCAGGTCTCCGGCATTCTTTCTGCAATCGTCACGGTGCGGCGGCCGTTCTCGACGAAGCGACCATGCGCGCCCGGACCGACGCCGACATATTCGCCGTAGCGCCAATAGGTCAGATTGTGCCGGCTCTCGGCGCCCGGCCGGGCGTGGTTGGAAATCTCATAGGCCGGCAGGCCATGCGCCGCCGTCAACTCCTGCGTCAGCGCGTAGAGGTCGGCGGCATGGTCATTGTCGGGCAGCGTGAATTTGCGTGCCGCGTAAAGCGCGTGGAAGGGCGTGCCCTCCTCGATGGTCAGCTGATAGAGCGACAGGTGGTCGACGGCATAGCCGATCGCCTGTTCCAGTTCCGCCCCCCATGCTTCCGGCGTCTGGCCTGGCCGCGCGTAGATCAGGTCGAAGGACAGCCGTGGAAAAATTTCGCGCGCAAGGCCGATGGCGTGCAGTGCCTCCTCGACATTGTGCAACCGGCCGAGGAAGCGCAGATCCTTGTCGTTCAGGGCCTGCACGCCGAGCGAGATGCGGTTGACGCCGGCGGCGCGATAGCCGCGGAAGCGCTCGGCCTCGACCGAGGACGGGTTGGCCTCCAGCGTCACCTCGATGCCGGCAGGCACCGTCCAGTTCCTCGCCACGGCCTCCAGGACGGCGGCCACCGTTTCCGGCTTCATCAGCGACGGCGTGCCGCCGCCGAGGAAGATGCTGGTCACCTCGCGCGGCCCGGTGCGGTCGCGCATGGTTGCGAGCTCCGTCTCGAAGGCGCGGGCAAAACGCTCCTGGTCGACCGGCTGGTGGCGGACATGGCTGTTGAAGTCGCAGTAAGGGCACTTGGCCGCGCAGAACGGCCAGTGGATATAGACGCCGAAGCCGGGGCTGCGGTCGAGCGGGATGGTGACCGCGCTCATGCCGATCCTAGCCTGGCCAAGTCCAGACGCCCCAAATCCAATCGCGCTTGCGCGAATTTCTGGAAAGCGCGGGCGCGGTGCGAAAGCGCCGTCGTCTGGCCGGGCTTCCAGCCATGCTTTTCTTCTGCGCTCATCTCGCCAAAGGTCTTGTCGAAACCGTTGGGCAGGAACACCGGATCGTAGCCGAAACCGAGCGTGCCGCGCGGCGGCCACACCAGCGTGCCTTCGGCCTCGCCGCGATAATATTCGGCCTCGCCATCCGGAAAGGCGAGGCAGATAACGGCGACGAAGCGGCCGGTGCGTTGCGCCGGCTCCGCCGCGCCGACCTCCTGCAGCGCGGTTTCGGTCTTCTGCATGGCCATGCCGAAATCCCTGCTGCCGTCCGGCGTCTCGGCCCAGTTGGCGGTATAGACCCCCGGCGCGCCGTCGAGCGCGTCGACGCAGAGCCCGGAATCATCCGACAGCGCCGGCAGGCCGGTCGCCTTGGCGGCGGCATATGCCTTGATATAGGCGTTCTCCTCGAAGGTGGTGCCGGTCTCGTCGGGCTCGGGCAGGCCGAATTCCCTGGCCGATTTCGCCTCGAAGCCGAACGGAGCCATCAGGTCGGCGAATTCGCGCAGCTTGCCTTCATTGTGGCTGGCGACGACGATCTTGCGTCCATTGAGAGAGTGCATCAGAACCCCCAGATCCTTGGCTCGGCGAACTCGATCGAATTGCCCGACGGGTCGCGGATATAGATCGAGTGCCCGCCCTGCGGCCATTCGAAATCGCTTTCGATGGCGATGTTGTTCGCGGCGAGATGCTTGCGCCATGCGGCGATTTCATCGGCGGTTGCCGCAAAGCAGAGGTGCCCTTCGCCGGCCGTGCCGTGCGGCGGCACCTTCAGCCGAGCGTCCGGCGCCGGCGGGATTTTCGTCGCCTCGGCGTTGAAGAGAAGCAATACGCCGTTGCCGCAACGGAAGAAGACATGCCGGCCCTCGACCTTGCCCAAGGCTTCGAGACCAATGATGTCGCGGTAGAAGGCTTCGGCGGCCTTGAGATCATTCACATAAAGCGCTGATTCCAAAATTGCGGAGGGTATCACGAGGCACCCCCCTCTGGCCTGCCGGCCATCTCCCCCGCAAGGGGGGAGATTGGCAGCGTCGCCGCCGCCGCGAACTTTTCAGCGTTGGAGATTGGCGAAGGCCGAGACAACACCTGATCTCCCCCCTTGCGGGGGAGATGGCCGGCAGGCCAGAGGGGGGTGTGAAGGATCGCCGACCTCATCGCATTCAACGTTAGGCCACCGCCATCTGCTGCAGGCTCACCAGCCGCGAAATACCCTTCTTCGCCAACCCCATCAGCGCCGCGAACTGCTCCTCGGAGAACGGCTCACCCTCGGCTGTGCCCTGAATCTCGACGATGCCGCCCTTGCCGGTCATGACAAAATTGGCGTCGGTGCCGGCCGAGGAATCCTCGAGGTAATCGAGGTCGATGACCGGCTGGCCGTCATGGATGCCGCAGGAAATCGCCGCGACATGGTCCTTCAGCACTTTGGAAACGCTCACCATCTGGCGCGCTTCCATCCAGCGCAGGCAATCATAGAGCGCCACCCAACCGCCGGTTATCGAGGCCGTGCGTGTGCCGCCATCGGCCTGGATCACGTCGCAGTCGACGGTGATCTGCTGTTCGCCCAGCGCCTGCAGGTCGACCACGGCCCGCAACGAGCGGCCGATCAGCCGCTGGATCTCCAACGTGCGGCCGCCCTGCTTTCCGGCGGAGGCCTCGCGCCGCATGCGCTCGCCGGTCGAGCGCGGCAGCATGCCGTATTCGGCCGTCACCCAACCCTTGCCGGAATTGCGCATCCAGGCCGGCACCTTTTCCTCCAGGCTGGCCGTGCACAAGACATGCGTGTCGCCGAACTTCACCAGGCACGAGCCTTCGGCATGCTTGGAGACGCCGCGCTCGAAGGAGATGGCGCGCATTTCGTCGGCTTGGCGTTTGGAGGGGCGCATCGAGGCTCTTTCTGTTCTTTCCCGGATTCGTCGGCGGCTTGTAGACGCATGCGCAGCATGGCGCAAAGGAAAACGAGGTCGCAAAGGAAAAGGGCTGGGTAACCGCAAACGCGCACCCACGCCCGCAAACGCGCTACGTGACCGCGAATGCGGCACCGGGTTGCGCCGCTGTGGCTTAAGTCTATATCTTTCGGCAGGAGGTTTCTCGCCGGAATGAACAAACCAGTCGATCCGACGTCCCAGAGTCCCGGGCTTCAGTCGCCCGTACTTCAGTCACTCGACATGCGCTCGCGCGATATTTTCCGGCGGATCGTCGATTCCTACCTGCGCGACGGCGAGCCGGTCGGCTCGCGCAGCCTGTCGCGCATCCTGCCCTCCTCGCTGTCGCCCGCCACCATCCGCAACGTGATGAGCGATCTCGAGCATCTGGGGCTGATCTACGCGCCGCATGTGTCCGCCGGGCGGCTGCCGACCCAGACAGGCCTGCGCTTCTTCGTCGACGCCTTCATGGAGCTCGGCGACCTTTCCGACGACGAGCGCCGCACCATCGAAGCGCAGGTGCGCGCCTCCGGCTCGGGCGCGACGCTGGAGCATATGCTGACCGAAGCCAGCCAGATGCTGTCCGGCATGTCGCGCGGTGCCGGCCTCGTGCTTGCCTCCAAGCACGAGGTGGCGCTGAAGCACATCGAATTCATCCAGCTCGAGCCCACCAAGGCGCTTGCCGTGCTAGTGTCGCAGAACGGCGACGTCGAGAACCGAGTCGTCGAGCTGCCGGCCGGCATCACCGTGTCGCAGCTGCATGAGGCGTCCAATTTCCTCAACGCCCATATTCGTGGCCGCACCCTGGCCGAGGCGCGCGCCGAGATCGCCCGCATCAAGGAGGAGACCAGGGCGGCCCTCGACACGCTGTCGCAGGATCTGGTCGAGAAGGGCCTCGCGGTCTGGGCCGGCGCTGAAAGCGGCCTGCCGGCGCGTCTCATCGTGCGCGGCCGCGCCAATCTTCTGGAAAACGTCACCGCCCAGGCCGATCTCGAATTGCTGCGTCATCTGTTCGAGGATTTGGAAACGCAGGACGGCTTGCTGCAGCTGCTCGACCTTGCCGAGGAAGGGCCGGGCGTGCGCATCTTCATCGGCTCGGAGAACAAGCTGTTTTCGCTGTCCGGCTCGTCGCTGGTCGTCGCTCCCTATCGCGACAAGGACGCCCGTGTCGTCGGCGCGCTTGGCGTCATCGGCCCGACGCGCCTGAATTACGCCCGCATCGTGCCGATGGTCGACTATACCGCACAGCTGATTTCCCGCATGCTTCGTTAGGTGTATCGATTTTCAGGTGATGGCGGCCTGCGAACGGCGGCTTCCTGTGCTTCCTGCCTTCGCCGGCCGAAGCGCTTGTGAGTGGCGCGGCAGCTAGATTAAGGCTACGGTCGGCGTAGGCCGGTGCTCACGTACTTTAAGTGCGCTCCGCTCCGGTTCTCGGAATCCACCGTTCTCGACTCGGCCTGACCTGAATCTCGACACACCTAAGATCGCCGCAGAGGAGAAAAACATGGCGCTGGAATCGTTGAAAGCCCAGATCAGCCTGCTGCTCGAGGAGATGGTCAACCAGCCCGAGGACGAGCATGAGATCCAGGAGCAGCTGCGCGAGAAGTTGCGGGAAATGCGCGCCATGGGCCTGCCCTTGCCGGCCGACCTCGTCGAATTGGAAAAGCGCCTCGACGACGATCTGGATGCCGAAGAGGTCTGAGCCCGGCGTTCCGTCAAATCACGTGCGCGAGCTTCTCTTTTCGATCGTTAGCCCAATATGTTCTGTCTCCGGGCGCCTTATCGAGTGAGGCGCCCAGAGACAGGACATGTTGGCAGACGACGGAGGACAGCATGATGCGGATCGCCGGCCTTGTGGGCCTCGCGCTGGTTTTTGCCACGGCTGCCTTTGCGCAGCAGGCCGATCGGCCCTTGCTCAGCGGCGAAAAGGCCTTCGGCGACTGGAAGGCCGACCGCCCGGGCGTGCGCCGGCTGCTGAAACCCGAGGATTTGCCGAAACCCGATGTGACGGAGTCCGCCTCTAATGGCGGCGGCGTCACCGATCGCCCCGAGGACGCGAAGCCGAAGCTTCCGCCCGGTTTTTCCGCCGAGCTGGTCGCTTCCGGCATCGACAGTCCTCGTGTCGTGCGCGTGGCGCCGAACGGCGATCTCTTCGTCGCCGACAGCCGGGCGAACCAGGTCCGCGTCTATCGCCTCGCGGAAGGCAGCGCCAAGCCCGCGCAGAGGTCGATCTTCGCCGAGGGCCTGACTCGGCCCTACGGCATCGCCTTCTATCCGCCGGGCGACAAGCCGCAATGGGTCTATGTCGCCAACAGCAACAGCGTCCTCCGCTTCCCCTATCGCGACGGTGACCTGGAAGCGTCGGGCAAGCCGGAAACCATCGTCGCCAAGGTCCCCGCCAGCCACCATTGGACGCGCGACATCGCCTTCTCGCCCGACGGCAAGACGCTCTATCTGTCGGTCGGCTCCGGCTCCAACATCGCCGAAGACATGGGCGCAAAGCCGAAGGGCGGTGTCGAGGAATGGGCGAAATCGCAGCCGCTCGGCGAGGCCTGGGGCGCGGAACAGGGCCGCGCCGACGTGCTGGCCTTCGACCCCGACGGCAACAATCGCAGGACGGTCGCCACCGGCCTGCGCAATTGCTCCGGCATGACCGTGCAGCCGGCGACGGGCGCGCTCTGGTGCGTCGTCAACGAGCGCGACGAGCTTGGCGACAACACCCCCTTCGAATATGCGACCGCCGTGAAGGAAGGCGCCTTCTATGGCTGGCCCTGGTATTACATCGGCGACAATGAGGACCCGCGCCACGAGGGCGCGCGCCCCGACCTCGCCGGCAAGGTCACCGTTCCGGATGTGCTGATACAGGCGCATTCGGCGCCGCTCAACATGGCCTTTTACGACGGCGGGAATTTTCCGGCTGATTATAAGGGCGACGCCTTCGTCACGCTGCACGGCTCGTGGAACCGCAATGTCCGCACCGGCTACAAGGTGGTGCGGCTGAGATTCAAGGACGGCAAGCCGACCGGCGAATACGAGGACTTCGCCACCGGCTTCGTCATATCCGACGACGCGGTCTGGGGCCGGCCGGTCGGCGTCGCCGTGGCCAGGGACGGCGCGCTGATCCTCACCGAGGACGGCAACGGCACGATTTGGCGTGTAACTTACGGCGGGTAGACTTATGGTGGCTAGCTCCCGGTCGAGTTGTAGCGGCTCCCCCCTCACCCGGATTGCCATCCGAATTGCGAACAGCAATTCGGGCCAATCCGACCTCTCCCCAAGGGGAGAGGAGCAGGCAAGCGCCGGCGCCAACCTCTTCTCCCCCCGGGGAGAAGGTGGCCGCGCAGCGGCCCGATGAGGGGGCTGGCGCAAACGAATCCGGACCTAAGCGAATTCATTCCCGTTCCGTTTCGTGCAATAGACGCGTCCGATCCCAGGCCAGAACGATGACACTCACCGGATTCCTCGCTTACAGCGCCGCGCTCGGCATCGCCGCGGCCATCCCGGGCCCAGGCGTCACGGCGCTTGTCGCCCGCGCGCTCGGCTCCGGCTTCCGTTCCTCGCTCGCCATGTCGTTCGGCCTGATGCTCGGCGACCTCACCTACCTCACCGCCGTGGTGCTCGGGCTCGCCTTCGTCGCCCACACCTTCGCCATGGTCTTCCTCGCCATCAAATGGGCGGGCGTTGCCTATCTCGCCTTCCTTGCCTGGCGCTTCTGGACCAGCGGCATCACGCCCGAAAACCTCGAGGCGCGGAAGGCCAAGGGCGGGCTGGTGTCGAGCTTCATCGCCGGGCTGACGGTGACGCTCGGCAATCCCAAGACGATGATCTTCTATCTCGCCATCACGCCGACCGTCGTCGACCTGAAGACGATCACGCTCGCCGACTACGCCATCCTCGCGACGCTCACCGTGGTGGTTCTGTTCGTGGTACTGGTGCCTTATCTGGCGCTGGCCGCCAAGGCGCGCTGGTTCCTGAAATCGCCGCGCGCGCTGAAGGTGCTGAACCGCACCGCCGCCGGCTTCATGATGGGGGCGGCTGCCGCCATAGCGGCGCGTCAATAGGTTCCAATCTCAACCGATCCCGGATTCGGCCAAACTATTCCTGAAACCCGTCGTGGCGGAAAATGCATTTCCGGCCGTGGGCGCTTTTGAGCAACCGCCCCACTCGGATATTTTCCAGCCTCAGCCTATCTTGCGCGGCTGAAAGCCCTATTCTGTCTGCCTGTGCCATTGCCTTGGGAGCGAAACCAATGAACAAGCCCGTGACCTCCGCGCGCGTGCCCGGCCGCGGCCGCGTCTTCAACTCGATCACGGAGACGATTGGCGACACGCCGCTGGTCAGGCTGGACAAATTTGCGAAGGAGAAGGGCATCGTCGCCGACCTTCTGGCCAAGCTCGAATTCTTCAACCCGATCGCCTCGGTCAAGGACCGCATCGGTGTCGCCATGATCGAGGCGCTGGAGGAAGCCGGCAAGATTTCGCCCGGCAAGACGACGCTGATCGAGCCGACCTCCGGCAACACCGGCATCGCGCTTGCCTTCGCCGCAGCCGCCAAGGGCTACAAGCTGATCCTCACCATGCCGGAGACGATGTCGGTCGAGCGCCGCAAGATGCTCGCGCTGCTCGGCGCCGAGCTGGTGCTGACCGAAGGCCCGAAAGGCATGAAGGGCGCCATCGCCAAGGCCGACGAGCTCGCCGCCACGCTGCCCAACGCCATCATCCCGCAGCAGTTCGAGAATCCGGCCAATCCCGAAATCCACCGCCGCACCACGGCCGAGGAAATCTGGAACGACACCAATGGCGAGGTCGACATCTTCGTTGCCGGCATCGGCACCGGCGGCACCATCACCGGCGTCGGCCAGGTGCTGAAGAAGCGCAAGCCCTCGCTGCACGTTGTGGCGGTCGAGCCGGAAGCCTCGCCGGTTCTGTCGGGCGGCCAGCCCGGCCCGCATAAGATCCAGGGCATCGGCGCCGGCTTTGCGCCCAAAATCCTCGACACCTCGATCTATGACGAGGTCGTCAGGGTCTCGAACGAGGATTCGCTCGCCAATGCACGCCTTGTTGCCCGCCTCGAAGGCGTGCCGGTCGGCATCTCGTCGGGCGCGGCACTCCAGGCCGCTATCGTCGTCGGCTCGCGGCCGGAGAACAAGGGCAAGACCCTTGTCGTCGTCATCCCCTCCTTCGCCGAGCGCTATCTTTCGACCATCCTGTTCGATGGGCTGGGAGCCTGAACGGACTGGACCGCTGAAAAGGCGCCGGTGGCATTCGTCGGCGGCTTGAACCAGGCGCCGCTTCCGGCTCATATCGCCGCCGGCCCTAGTCGGCCGGCGGGAGGATTTTCATGTACAAGCTCTATACGCGCCCAAACAGCGGCGGCTTCGTCGCCGAGGCCGCGCTTGCCATGGCCGGCGTGCCCTTCGAGCAGATCGACGTGCCCAAGAAGGATCCGCCGGATCCGGCCTTCCTCGCCATCAGCCCTTTGAACCAGGTGCCCGTGCTGACGCTGCCGGACGGTCATTCGCTGACCGAATCGGCGGCAATCTGCATCCTGCTTGCTGAACGCCACCCTGAAGCCCATCTCGCGCCGCAAGCGGGCTCGCCCGACCGCGCCGATTTCCTGCGCTGGCTGGCTTTCATGTCGTCGGTGCTCTACCCGGCGGTCCTGCGGCTATATTACGCCCATCGCTACACCGCCGATGGCGACGGCCTGCAGCCGGTTAAGCAGGCGGCGGTCGCCGAGATGGATCGCGGCTTTGCCATTCTCGACCAGGCTTTGGCTGGCCGTGACTGGCTGGCCGGCGAGACGCTGTCGCTGGCGGACATCTACCTCGTCATGCTGGTGGCCTGGCATCCCGAGGTCCAGAAGGTGCGCGGCGCCTGGCCGAACATCGAACGTCTCTGGGCGAGGCTGCGCGAGAATGAGCTGATGCGCAAGCTGAACGCATCGCACGAGATGTGGCCCGAAAGCTAGTTCCTGACGAGCTTCGCCTTCTCGCCCTGCAGGAAACGCCGCAGCGCCGGATCGCGCTCGAGGCCGATCGCCCTGTCGTAGGATTCTGCCGCCTGTTTGATATTGCCGAGCCTTGCGAGCAGCCCGGCGCGGGCCGCCCAATAGGGCTGGTAGTCCTGCAGCCGCTTGTCGTCGCCCAGCACGTAAAGCGCCGCCAGTCCGGCCGTGACGCCCTCGGTTTCGGCGATCGCCACCGCGCGGTTGATCGCCACCACCGGCGAGCCGGCCACGGCCAGAAGCGCATCATAGAGCTGGCGGATCGCCGCCCAGTCGGTGCCGCTGCCGCGCCGGCGCGCCGTATGGGCGGACTGCACGGCGGCCTCCAGCTGATAGCGGCCGATGATGCCCCTTTGCGCGGCGCGCACCAGCAAGGCCTCCGCCTCATCGATCAGTCGGTCGTCCCAGAGCGCGATATCCTGCTCGGCTAAAGGCACGAAATCCCCCTCCGGGCCGCGCCTCGCCGAGCGGCGCGCTTCGGCGAACAGCATCAGCGCCAGCAGTCCCAGCGCCTCTGGCTCGTCCGGCATCAGCGAGGCGACCAGCCGTCCAAGCCAGATGCCTTCGGCGGCGAGATTGCGCCGCCGGCTATCCGTGCCGGTCGGATCCGACCAGCCTTCGGCGAAGGTGGCATAGATCGCTTCGAGCACCGCGCCCAGCCGCTCGCTCAGTTCCGCCTGCTCCGGCACGCGAAACGGAATCCCGGTCTCGCGGATGCGCGCCTTGGCCCGCACCAGCCGCTGGCCCATCGTCGCCGGCGAAACCAGAAAGGCCGAGGCGATCGTCGCGGCGTCGAAGCCGAGGATCGTCTGCAGGATCAGCGGCGCGCGCACGCTGGCTTCGATCGCAGGATGGGCGCAGGCAAACATCAGCCGCAACCGGTCGTCGGGCAGGTCTTCGCCCCGCACGCGCGCCTCCATCTCCTCGGCGATCAGCTTCAGGTGGTCGCGCGCCGCCTCGCCGGTCAGCCGCCGCCGCACGGCGTCCACGTCGCGCCGCCGCGCCACGGCAAGCAGCCAGGCTTCGGGCTGCGCCGGCACGCCGGTTCGCGGCCAGCGTTCGAGCGCGGCGGCGAAGGCATCGGCCAGCGCGTCCTCGGCGCCGGCGACGTCGCGCGTGCGCGCCGCGAGCCAGGCGACCAGCTTGCCGTAGCTGCGCCGGGCGGCCGCCTCGGCCGCCGCCCGCGCGATCTCCGAACGATCATCCATCGCGGGGTCACTCCGCGGCGGCGACGTACTCGGCCATTTCCCAGATCGGCCGCAGCTCGACCGTGCCGGTGCTGGACGCCGGGCAGCGCGCGGCCCATTCGATGGCCGTGTCGATGTCGGCCGCCTCGATCATGTAGAAACCGGCTAATTGCTCCTTGGTGTCGGCATAGGGGCCGTCGAGCACGTTGGTCTTGCCGTTCGCCATCCGCACCGCGGTGGCCGCCTGGGTCGGGCGCAGCCGCTCGCCGGCGATGTACGCGCCGGATTTCTTCAGCGCCTCGGTATAGGCGCCATAGGCCGCGAGCACCTGCTGGGTCTGCTCCTTCGGAGCGTTCGCCATCGCGGCTTCGTCATTGTAGATCAAAAGCATGTATCGCATGGTCTTCTCCCGTTTCTTGAAGGCCGCATCATCGCGTGCCGGCCTATGTCGTGCGGCCTTGGCCGATTTCGACAGGCGCCGGAAAAATTTTCGTCCCCAATGCAATCGAGCGCAAGCCGGCGCTTTCGCAGCCGCTCAACCGTTCGTCTAATAGATGCAATTGCGGGTTGGCATTTGGCTCCTCCCGTCTAAACTCCCAACTTCGCACCGGGGAGGCGGTGTGGCGCGACCCTTTCAGGAGGAGGAAACCCTATGTTCAATTTCTGGACCAAGTCTATTGCCGCCGGCACGCTGGCCTTATCGCTCGGCCTTGGCGCCGTATCGGCCGGGGCGCAGGAATTCATAAATGTGCTCACCGGCGGCACGTCCGGCGTCTACTATCCGCTCGGCGTCGCCCTGTCGGAGATTTACGGCAAGGGGATCGAGGGCGCCCGCACGCAGGTTCAGGCGACCAAGGCTTCGGTCGAAAACCTCAACCTGCTGCAGCAGGGCAAGGGCGAGATCGCCTTTGCGCTCGGCGATTCGGTCAAGATGGCCGCCGAAGGCAACACGGAGGCCGGCTTCCCGGGCAAGCTCGACAAGTTGCGCGGCATCGCCGCCATCTATCCCAATTATATCCAGATCGTCGCCAGCCAGGACTCCGGCATCAAGACGCTCTCCGACCTCAAGGGCAAGAGCCTGTCGGTCGGCGCGCCTGCCTCCGGCACCGAGCTCAACGCGCGCGCCATCTTCGCCGCCGCCGGTCTCAAATACGAGGATCTCGGGCGGGTCGAATATCTGCCTTTCGCCGAGTCGGTCGAGCTGATCAAGAACCGCCAGCTCGACGCCACCTTGCAGTCGGCCGGCCTCGGCGTCGCCTCCATCCGCGATCTCGCGACCTCGGTTCCCATCAACGTCGTCGCCGTGCCGCCCGAGGACGTCGCCAAGATCGGCGCGCCCTATCTCTCCGTGGTCATCCCGAAAGGCACCTATGAAGGCCAGGCGGAAGATGTCGCGACGGCCGCGGTCGGCAATTTCCTCATTACCCGCGCCGACGTCTCCGACGAGACCGCCTATCAGATGACCAAGCTGCTGTTCGAGCATCTCGACCAGCTGGTCGCCGCCCATTCCGCAGCCAAGGCGATCGATCCGGCCAAGGCGCTGGACGGCATGCCTGTGGCGCTGCATCCTGGCGCGGAGAAATACTACAGGGAAAAAGGGCTGCTGAAGTAAAAAGAGTGACGCGGCTAACTGAGATGTCCATCCTGGAGCCCGTCGGATGACCGAAGCAACGTCCGGAACAACAACCGACGGCAAATCGGCCACGTTGCATCTTCCCGTCGCCGAGGAACAAATCGAAGGTCTGCCGCCCGGTTTTGGCGAAGGCCTCGGCGGCAAGGCGGCCTTCCTCATCGCGGTCGCCTTCTCCGTTTTCCAGATCTACATCGCCGCCTATGGCAGCCTGCCCAGCCAGGTGGTGCGCGCCATGCATGTCGGCTTCCTGCTGCTGCTCGGTTTCGGCCTGATCGCCAATCTGCGCGCCAGGAGCGCCGCGGCGAAGGCGGGCTTCTGGGTGCTTGGCCTGCTCGGCTTCGGCACAGGCCTCTACAACTGGGTCTTCTATGCCGACCTCATCCGCCGCTCCGGCTTCCTCACCACGCCGGACCTGATCGTCGGCACGCTGCTGGTGGCGCTGGTCTTCGAGGCGGCGCGGCGGCTGATGGGCCTTCCGCTGGCGGTCATCGCCTTCATCTTCCTCGCCTATTGCTTCGTCGGCAATCACCTGCCGCCGCCCTTCATCCATCGCGGCTATGATTTCGCGCAGCTTGTCGACACCTTCGCCTATGGCACCGAAGGCATATACGGCACGCCGGTTTACGTCTCGGCCGCCTACATCTTCATCTTCGTCGTCTTTGCCGCCTTCCTTGAACGGGCCGGCATGATCGCGCTGTTCAACGATTTCGCGCTCGGCCTCGTCGGTTCGTGGCGCGGCGGCCCGGCCCAGGTCTGCGTGCTGTCCTCGGCGCTGATGGGCACCATCTCCGGTTCGGGCGTCGCCAATGTCGTCGCCAGCGGCCAGTTCACCATCCCTCTGATGAAGCGCTTCGGTTTCCGCTCCGCCTTCGCCGGCGCGGTCGAGGCGACCTCCTCGATGGGCGGCCAGATCATGCCGCCGGTGATGGGAGCCGTCGCCTTCATCATGGCCGAGACGCTGAACATCCCTTACGCCGAGGTGGTCAAGGCGGCGATCATCCCGGCGCTGCTCTATTTCGGCGCCTGCTTCTGGCAGGTGCATCTGGAAGCCGGCAAGGCCGGCCTGCACGGCATGGCCAAGGCCGAGCTGCCCAATCCGTGGGAAGCGGTCAGGAAGCACTGGCCGCTGGTGCTGCCGCTCGCCGTGCTGGTCTATCTGCTCTTTGCCGGTTACACGCCGATCTTCGCCGGCACGATGGGCCTCGCGCTGACCGTCGTGCTCATCCTCGGCACGCCGCTGGCGGCGTTGATCGGACCGGTTGCCTTTCGCTTCGTCTTCTGGCTGGCGCTCGGGCTTGCCGCGGCGTCCTTCATGCGCTTCGGCGTCAATGTGCTGAGCCTCGTCATCGCGGCGCTCGTCATTGCCTGCCTCGCCTTCAGGGGCGGGCGCGAGACGCTGCGCATTTGCGTCGACTCGCTTGCCGAAGGAGCCAAGAACGCCCTGCCCGTCGGCATCGCCTGTGCCATCGTCGGCATCGTCATCGGCACGCTGACGCTCACCGGCATCGCCTCCACCTTCATCGGTTGGATCATCTCCATCGGAGAGAACAATTTGTTCCTGTCGCTGGTGTTGACCATGCTCACCTGCCTGGTTCTCGGCATGGGCATTCCGACCATCCCGAACTACATCATCACCTCCTCGCTTGCCGGCCCGGCGCTGCTATCGCTCGGCGTGCCGCTGGTGGTCAGCCACATGTTCGTCTTCTATTTCGGCATCATGGCGGACCTGACCCCGCCGGTGGCGCTCGCCGCCTTCGCCGCCGCGCCCATGGCGAAGGAAAGCGGATTGAAGATCGGCATCCAGGCGACCAAGCTCGCCATTGCCGGCTTCGTCGTGCCGTTCATGGCGGTCTACACGCCGGCCCTCATGCTGCAGGACGCGGGCCCGATCGCCGCCTCGTTCGGCTATCCCGTCGAGGTCGCCTATATCGTCGTCAAGGCCTGCATGGGCATCGTGCTCTGGGGCGCAGCCGCCGTCGGCTTCCTCGCCCGCCGCATGGCCTTGTGGGAGCGTCTCGTCGCGTTCTGCGCCGGCCTGCTTCTGGTGGCCGCATTGCCGCTCACCGACGAGGCTGGCTGGGCGCTGGCGCTGGCGTGGATTGCCTGGCATTGCTGGCGTGCCCGCCGGCTGTCCACGGCCGGCACCGCATGAGCCTATGCATCCTCGCCGCCGGCAAGACGGTGACGCTCGCCGTCGCCGCCTTCACGCTGTCCTGGACGCATTCGGTGGAACGGACGCGCTGGCAGGAGGACTGGAAAGTGTCGCCTGCGGGACTGCAGGTCGTTGAGGCGCGGGTCAAGGGCTCCGGCGCGGGCATGGAGCCGCCGGAGGGCTCGGTGCTGCGCGGCAGCTGGTGGGTCTATGCGCCGCGGATCGGGCCCCAGCCGCGCCTGGTGCTCGCGGCGTCCGGCGCCACCTGGGAAGGCTGGACGCTTTGCACGGCCGACGGCTGCCGGGAACTGAGCGAGACGGCCGGCGAACCCACCGTGCTCCAGCCATGCAGCCAGCCGCGATAGCGCACGATCAGCCCGGCCGCCGCTTTTTGCAGTAAACCTCGCTCTTGGCCGTCAGCCGATCAGCCGCTCCCGCAACTCGGCCGAAGGTATCTCGCAACTGTCTTTCCGGCCGAACAGCGTGTAGCGGTTCTTGGCGACGCGGTCATAGAGCCAGTCGCGCAGCGGCCGCGGCAGGATGAGCAGCGCCTTCGCCGCGCGCCATGGCCAGCCGAGCGCGGCCATGACGGCGACGAAACTGTCGAGCTTCGTGAAGGCCGCGCCGTCGATGATGGCGAGGTTGCTGTGGTAATCGTCGGTCGGAAGGCCATGCCGGCGAAACAGCGCCTCGCCGAGCCGCGATTGCGCCGTGGCGAAACGGAAGCGTTTTTTCCGGTCGAGCTTGAGGATGAGCTGGACGAAGCCCGAGCAGAACACGCAGACGCCGTCGAGACGATCAGCGGCTGGCGGGCGTCATAGGCCTGGCTGGGGAAGGCGGGACGGTGCGGTTCGGGCAGGTCGGTCATCGCGGCCCCGGCTGCTTGTGTTTTTAGACACTAAGCCAGCCGGCGGCGGCGTCAAAGCCGCGGCGTTGTCGCACGCCAGTTGGCGGCGAGCGTCAGGCGCTCGGCGCGATAGGTCGTGGCACGCTGGTCGGCGGCCGGCCGGCAGATGCGGCTGTGGTGGGCGCGTAGGCTGGTCATGTCAGTTCGCGCTGACGCCCAGCGAGTTGCCGCGGCGCGCGCAGGCCGGACCCGGGCCGCGCATGTAGTAGCGCTCCGGCCGATAGGTCGGCGCGACGAATTCGCGAATGGCGGCGGCGTAGCCGGCGATCTGATTCCAGAAGTTCATTTTACCCTGTCCCTGTCCCGCTTTCGGATGTCCCGTCCGAACTGTTCGAGAGCATAGCGTCGAGGCGTGAATAGTCGGTGAACGTGATGTTAATTTCTGGTCCGAAACGCGTTGCATCGTGGCCGGATTGCGGCTGATTCGCGGTCTTTCGGTGCCTTTCGTCGCGTTTCCGGCTCATGTGACTTTTGCATCACATATGTTTCGTTCCGATGTCGCTTGGCCGCGCTTCTGTTTCACGTTCGTCCGGCGACGGGAAATTTCCTTTCGCGCGCCCGGCGGGCCGGAACCTGCCACGGAAGCCGACGTTGACCCGCGAGGCCGGAGCGAACCCGGCCCGTGTTGACGGCTTTCCCGCCGCGCAACTTCCCGACAATGCGAAACATGGAAAGGCAACCGCCATGGGCTTCTTTTCGAAAGATATCAAGACGCTGGACGATCTCTTCATCCACACGCTCCGCGACATCTATTATGCCGAGAAGCAGATCGAGAAATCGCTGCCGAAGATGATCGACAAGGCGACCGATCCGCAATTGAAAGCCGGCTTCGAGAAGCATCTCACGCAGACCAAGGGTCACATCGAGCGGGTCGAGCAGGTGTTCGAGCTGCACGGTGTCAAGGCCAAGACCGTCAACTGCCCCGCCATCGACGGCATCCTTGAAGAGGCCGACGAGGTCAGCGGCGATGTCGACGACAAGGAAGTCCTCGATGCAGCACTGATCGCCTCCGCGCAGGCGGTCGAGCATTACGAGATAACGCGCTACGGCACGCTGATTGCCTGGGCCAAGCAGCTTGGCCGCAGCGACTGCGCCAACGTGTTGGCCAAGAACCTCAAGGAAGAAGAGGCGACCGACCGCAAGCTCACCGAGATCGCCGAAAGCAAGGTGAACTTGCAGGCGGCCGAATAGCCGTGCCCGCAAAGGCCGGCGCACGTGGCGTCGGCCTTCCTGTCCGGGAACCGAAGCGGCGCCCCGGCCGTTTCGGTTTGTCCGATGCTGCAAGGAGTTCGTCATGGCGCCGCGTCCCGCCTGGAGCGGTTATCTCAAGCTTTCACTGGTCACCTGCGCCATCGAACTGAGCAACGTCGTCACCCACGCCGAAAAGGTGTCCTTCCACATCCTCAACCGCAAGACCGGCAACAGGGTCCGGCGTGTCTATGTCGACCAGAAAAGCGGCAAGCCGCTGGAAGAGGATGAGAAGGTCAGGGGCTTCGAGGTCGGCAAGGACGAATTCATCCGCATCGAGGACGAGGATATCGAAGCGGTCCAGATCGAGTCCTCGCACACGCTCGATCTCAACGGCTTCGTCGACAAGGCTTCGATCGACCAGGTTTACCTCGACACGCCCTATTACGTCTCGCCGGCCGACAAGGTGTCGGAGGAGGCTTTCGCCGTCATTCGCGATGCCCTGGCCGAGAAGAAAATGGCCGGCCTCGCCCGCATCGTGCTTTATCAGCGCGAGCGCCCGGCGGTGATCGAGCCGTTTGGCAAAGGCATGCTGCTGACGACGCTGCGTTACGGCGATACGGTGCGCGACGCGTCCGCCATCTTCGCCGATATTCAGTCCGTGAAGCTGGACGGCGAGATGGTCGAACTGGCCGAGCATATCATCGACAAGAAGAAGGCGAAGTTCGACCCCGCCAAATTCAGGGATCACTACGAGGAATCGCTGCTCGAGCTGGTCCGCGCCAAGAAGGCGGGCAGAAAGGCGCCAAAGGCCAAGGCATCGCCGAAACCGTCCAATGTCGTCAATCTGTTCGACGCGCTGAAGCAGAGCCTCAATGCGGATGACGGCAAAGCCAGCAAGGCATCGTCCAAGTCGCCGGCCAAACGGGCGAAGGCCAAGGCCGCGCCGAAGCGCAAGTCCGCATAGGAGCCACGCCGATGGCCAGCCTTGAACAATATCACGCCAAACGCGATTTCAAGAAAACCGCCGAGCCGACCGGCAAGGTGACGCGCGGCAAGCAGGCCGGCGGCATCTTCGTCGTCCAGAAACATGCCGCGACGCGGCTTCATTACGATTTCCGCCTCGAGCATGACGGCGTCTTGTGGAGCTGGGCGGTGACACGCGGCCCGAGCCTCGACCCGCATGAGAAGCGGCTGGCCGTGCATGTCGAGGACCATCCGATCGATTATGCTTCCTTCGAAGGCACCATTCCGAAGGGCCAATATGGCGGCGGCTCGGTCCTGGTATGGGATGAAGGCACATGGACGTCGGATGGCGATCCGGCCAAGGGCATGAAGAAGGGCCATATCGACTTCGAGCTCCAAGGACACAAGCTCAACGGCCGCTGGCATCTGGTCAGGCTGAAGCCCCGCCCCGGCGAGAAGCGCGACAACTGGCTGCTGATCAAATCCGATGACGCCGCCGCCCGGCCCGGCGAGGACATTCTGGTGGAGGAGCCTCGTTCGGTTAAATCCGGCCTGACCATCGAGGAAGTCGGCGAGGGCAAGGCCGCCAAGGGGCAGACACCGAGAGTCTGGCAATCCAACAAGCCTGCCAAAGCCAAGGCCGGGCAGGTGAGGCGCCTCGAATTCGTCGAGCCGCAGCTGGCGACGCTGGAGAAGGAAGCGCCCGGCGGCGACGACTGGCTGCATGAAGTGAAGTTCGACGGCTACCGCATGCAGGCGCAGATCGAAGGCAGCGAGGTCAGGCTGCTCACCCGCGCCGGCCTCGACTGGACCGGGAAATTCGAGGGCCCGGTCACCACCGCGCTGGCCAAATTGAAATGCCGCGACGCCATCATCGACGGCGAGATCGTGGTGCTCGCCGACAGCGGCGTGTCGTCCTTCCCGTTGCTGCAGGCGGATCTGTCGGCGCGCCGCGCCGACCGCTTCATCTATTATGTCTTCGACCTGATGCGGCTCGACGGCGAGGATCTGCGCCGCGAGCCGCTGGTCGAGCGCAAGCAGGCGCTGGCCGAGCTGCTCGGCGAACAGTCCGAGGATTCGGCGCTGCGCTTCAGCGATCATTTCCACGAGCCCGGCAAGATCATGCTGCAGCATGTCTGCCGCATGGGCCTGGAAGGTGTGGTGTCGAAGCGCGCCGACGCGCCCTATCGCAGCGGGCGCGGCCTCAGCTGGATCAAGTCGAAATGCACGCTCCGGCAGGAATTCGTCATCGGCGGCTATCTGCCTTCGGACAAGACGGGCCGCGGCCTGCGCTCGCTGCTGGTCGGCTTCAATGAAGGCGGCAAGCTGCATTATGCCGGCCGTGTCGGCACCGGTTTTTCCGGCAAGGTGATGACGGATCTGAAAAAGAAGCTCGACAGCCTCGAGACGAAGACCTCGCCTTTCTCGACCGCGGTGCCCAAGGGCAAGGGCCTCACCTTCGTCAAGCCGGAACTTGTCGGCGAGGTAGAGTTTCGCAGCTGGACATCCGACCGTATAATCCGCCACGCCTCCTTCCAGGGGCTTCGCGAGGACAAGCCGGCGGAGGAAGTCGTGCAGGAAAAGCCGAAGCAGGCCGGGAGCGAAGCAAAGCCGGGCGGAAAACCCGTCAAGACCTCAGCCGGAGCGGCGAAAACCTCGATAAAACTCTCGCATCCCGACAAGCTGCTGTGGCCCGACGAGAAGGTTTCGAAACAGGACCTGCTCGATCACTACGCGCTGGTCTGGCCGCGCATGGCTGAATTCGTCGTCAACCGGCCGCTGAGCTTGGTGCGCGCACCGGATGGCATCCACGGCCAGCGCTTCTTCCAGAAACACGCCTCGCCCGGCATGAGCGACAAGATCGCCCGCATGAAAGATCCCACCGATGGCGAGGAGATCCTCTACATCAAGGACTTCGACGGGCTGGCGGCGCTCGTCCAGTACGGCGTGGTCGAGGTCCATATCTGGGGCTCGACCATCGACCAGCTGGAAAAGCCGGACCAGATCATCTTCGATCTCGATCCGGACGAAGGCATCGACGCCAGCCGCGTGCGCGAGGCGGCGCTCGACATTCGCAAGCAGCTCGACGAGCTGTCGCTGCCCAACCTGGTCAAGACTTCCGGCGGCAAGGGCTATCATGTGCTGGTGCCGCTGAAACCCTCGGCGGAGTGGGACGAGGTCAAGGACTTCGCGCATGATTTCGCCCGCGCCCTGGAGCAGGCTGCGCCCGACCGCTACACCTCGACATTGTCGAAGAAGGCCCGAACCGGAAAGATCTTTGTCGACTATCTGCGCAACGGCCGCGGCGCGACCACGGTCGCGCCCTATTCCTCGCGCGCCAAGAAGGGCGCCACGATATCCATGCCGGTGACCTGGCCGGAGATCGAGAAAGGGCTTGCGCCGAATGCCTTCCCGCTTGGCGATGCATCCACGCTGGCCCAGCTGAAGAAGGCCGATCCGTGGAACGAGTTCTTCAAGCTGGGGAAGGTGCTGAAGCGGGGGTGATTTTCAGCGCCGAGGGACAGCATCGTGAGATTGTCCGCCTAGGAGAGAAACACCCTCTCGAACGCCTGCCTGCCCGTCGGCGAGAACACCACGGCGCGGCTGTCCTTCTCGCGCCGCGCCCATCTCTCGGCGATGATCTTGTCGAGGATGGCGGCGCCCAGCGTGCCGGCCAGATGCGAGCGCCGCACGCTCCAGTCGAGGCAGGCGCGGCACACCGGCCGCCGCGCCTTGACGTGGGTCTCGATGCCGAGCGCGGAAAAATGCGAGACGCCGGCTGACGAGAGCCTGATCTGGTTGTCCTCGCGCAGCAAAAGCTTCCTATCGAACAGCCGGTCGAGCATGGCCACCGCCTGCTCGCCGGCGAGGTGATCGTAGCAGACGCGCGCCACGCGCATCGCCGCGTCGCGCGGACCGGGCCGCACCCGTTTCGGGCCGACCGCCTCGGCAACGCCGATGATCGCCTCGATCATGCCGGCCACTTGCGCGCTGGCGAGGCCGTAATAGCGGTGGCGGCCCTGGCTGGCCAAGGTGAGCAGCCCGCCCTCCATCAGCTTCGACAGATGCGAGGAAGCGGTGGGCAGCGACACGCCGGCTTCCAGCGCCAGTTCCGACGCCGTCAGCGCCGTGCCGCCCATGAGAGCGTTGAGCATGTTGGCGCGCGCCGGGTCGCCGACCAGGCTGGCGATGCGGGCAATGTCCGGTCCTTCACGCATGGTTCGATCCTCATCGAAGCATTCCCGTCAGAGAGGCATTATCCTGGGGCCATCTCAAGCAGCCCGGGCAAACACTCCTGACAGGAGAATGCCTAGCACAATCACGGAAACGATGTTTCGACCGTGGTCGAACCGTCGTCGTCGAAAACCAACGGACGAGGAGACGACATGACCATCACCTGTTTCATCCGCTACGAGATCGACCCGTTCGGCAAGGCCGCCTTCGAGCAATATGCGCGGGCCTGGGGCCAGGCCATTCCGCGCTGCGGCGCCGACCTGATCGGCTATTACGCGCCGCATGAGGGCTCGGCCACCACGGCCTATGCCGCCTACAGCATCGAGAGCCTCGCAGCCTATGAAGCCTATCGCGCGCGGCTTGCCGCCGACCCGGCGGGCAAGGCAAATTACGAATTCGCGCGGCGCGAGAAATTCATCTTGAAGGAAGATCGCGTCTTTCTGAAGCTGGTCTCCGGCCCACATGGCCCAAGACAGTTCTTTCGCACCGACGTGACCGCCAAGGAGGAAATAGAAGCATGATTGCTGTCATCTTCGAGGTCGAGCCGGCCGAAGGCAAGCGCGATGCCTATCTCGGCATCGCCGCCGAGCTTAAGCCGCTGCTCGAGAGCATCGACGGCTTCGTCTCGGTCGAGCGCTTCCAGAGCCTGACCGATCCCAAGCGGGTGCTGTCATTGTCCTTCTGGCGCGATGAGGAAGCGGTGAAGGCCTGGCGCAACACTACGGAGCACCGGCAGGCCCAGCAGGCCGGCCGCGGCGGCATCTTTGCCGGCTACCGTCTGCGCATCGCCCATGTCGTGCGCGACTACGGTATGGAGGAAAGGGCAGAGGCACCGGAGGATAGTCGCGTCGTGAATGGATGAAGCGCGGCGCTCCCTTCTCCCGCAAAGGGAGAAGGTAAAGAGCTAAGCATTCCCGATCAGCACGCCCGCGCCGAACACCAGCGCGCCGCCCAGCACCACCTGGAAGGCGGCGCGCCAGAAGGGCGTCTGCATGTAGCGGTTCTGGATGAAGGCGATCGCCCAGAGCTCGAAGAACACCACGACCGCCGCAACGATCGTCGCTGTCCAGAAATGGGGAATGAGATAGGGCAGCGCATGGCCGAGCCCGCCCAGCGTCGTCATGATGCCGACGGTGAGGCCGCGCTTGATCGGCGAACCGCGCCCCGACAGCTTGCCGTCGTCGGAGGCGACTTCGGTGAAGCCCATAGAAATGCCGGCGCCGATCGAGGCGGCAAGGCCGACGAGGAAAGTCTGGAATGTCGCATGCGTCGCGAAGGCAGCGGCGAAGATCGGCGCCAGCGTCGACACCGACCCGTCCATCAGCCCGGCCAGCCCCGGCTGCACATAGGTGAGGATGAATTGGCGTTGCTCGGCCGTCGCCTCCTCCATCTTGACCGTGCCCGGCACATGCTCCTGCTCCAGTTCATGCGCCGAGCTCTCATGGCCCTGCTCGGCCACGGCGAGGTCGTCGAGCAGCTTTCGCGTCGAGGCGTCGGTGGTGCGCTTGGCCGCCTCGACATAGAAGCGATAGGCCTGCCGCTCCATTTCCTCGGCCTGCCGCCGCACATGCTCGATGCCGAGCGGCTTCACTAGCCAGTCCGGCTTGCGCTCGAAATAGCCCTTCACATGCTCGCGCCGGATCAGCGGGATGCGCTCGCCGAAGCGCTTGCGGTAAAGCTCGATGAGGGAATCGCGATGGCCATCCTCCTCCTCGGCCATCGCCTCGAACACTTTTGCCGATTGCGGAAAATCTTCTGCCAGCCCATCGGCATAGGCGCGGTAGATGCGCCCGTCATCTTCCTCGGAAGAGATCGCCAGCGCCAGGATCTCCTGCTCCGACAGCGAATCGAAGGAACGGCGGCCGAAGCCGAAAACACGGGAAAGCATGATGGGATCACTCTAGTTTAGAATCGTTCTAAACTAGGATCTTGACCGCCTGCCGTCAATCGCCGGCGCCGTCGACGCGCTCGCAAATGCTTGATCCCAGCGCGTTCGGGCCGCTCTTCATTATTGCCGAATGTTTGCCTATATGGACGGCAACAGCCGAAATTGAAGGAGACCAACCGAATGACGGACAAGAAGCCTCCGCACGCATTCGATGCGAAGCCCGTTCTCGACCTCATCGCCAGCATCGAGGCCGACCTGCAGCGCCTCAAGGATCTGGTCGAGCAGCAGATCGAGAAATTCGATCCCGCCAATCCGCACAACAAGACACCCGACGGCAAGCTCACCGAGGAAGGCGTCGAGTGCTGCTATCGCATGTTCGACGAGGGGAAGTCGCGCTACACCGTCGCCCAGCAGATGAAGATCTCCTTCGCCGCCGCCACCCACCGCTTCAACAATTGGCGCAAGCTGGGCGGCAGCAAAAGGACGAAGACGCTCTTGGGGTGAAGGGACGGTCCTTCGCTTCTTGAGGGAGTCGATCGAGCGCCTGCACGACGTTGAACCGCGCAAGGCGGGCGAAGGCGACGGCGGGCTCCTGCCAATTCCCGAGGTCTGGAACGCTCCGCCCAGCCTGTATAGCCGCTACTGCTCCTCGATGGTCGTGATGCCTTCGATTTCCGGCAGCCAGTGCAACGCCGAGCGGTGCCAGACCTGTCTTCTCGGCACCAGTTGGTCGCGCTGGCGCGCCGTGCCCACCCTGATGCCATAGACTTTCGGTCCATCGCCTACCGACGTCGCAAAAAGATGCGATCCGCATTCGCCGCAAAACGCCTGCGCGCGCTTGGCGCCGCTGGATCCGGTCTTGATATACACTTTCGGCGTGCCCTTGGTGATCCTGTAGTCGCTTTCCGGCGCCGGAACGGTGACGCGAAAGGCCGTGCCGGTCAGCTGCTGGCAGTCCGTGCAGTGGCAGATCGAGGTCTTCTCAGGATCGACCTCCGCCTCATAGGTGATTGCCCCGCAATGGCATCCGCCCTCGATCTTCATCGGCCGTCCTCCTCACAAGTTTCGCTCTGCTCAACCTAACTCTCGTCCGCAGCCTCGGCCATGGCCTTGCGCCGCCGCTCCCATGTGCCAGTGGCCTGAGGCTTGACGAAGAGCCTGGAGATTTGCGGCATTTCCTGCTGGAGCCTTGCTTCCAGGCGCTCGACGCAGGCTTCGATCTCGGGCGCGGTGAGATGATCTTCGAATTCGATGCTCAAGCCCGCGACGATCTCCTCCGGGCCGATATGGACGCTCACTATCCCGTTCGCCCGCTGCACCGCCGGATCCGCCTGGGCGATCTCCAGGACCTGGCGCTGCACTTCCGGGGAGGCGGGCTCGCCCAAGAGCAGTCCCTTGCTTTCGCGCGCCAGGAAGACCGCCGTCGCTCCGAGAATGATCGCAATGCCGATCGAACCGACGCCGTCGAGCTCGGGGATCTCCAGGAGTTCGGCGGACAGGATGCCGGCGAAGGCGACGGTGAGGCCGAGCAGCGCGGCGCTGTCCTCGAACAGCACCGTATAGACGCTGGGATCCTTGCTGCGGCGCACCGCCTGGATCCAGCCTTGCCTGCCCTTCTGCTGCCGAAACTCCTTCAGCGCGACCAGCCATGAGCTGCCCTCGAAGAGGAAGGAGAGGCCGAGCACGGTATAGTTGACCTTGGCATTGACGACCGGTTCGGGCGCCATGATGTGGGTGACGCCCTCATAGAAGGACACGCCGGCGCCGAGCGCGAACACCAGAAGCGCGACGATGAGGCTCCAGAAATAGAGCTCGCGCCCGTGGCCGAGCGGATGCGTGCGGTCGGGCGGCCGCGCGGCGCGATGCATGCCGTAGAGGAGCAGCGTGCCGTTGCCTGTGTCGACCAGCGAATGCACGCCTTCCGACAGCATGGCGGACGAACCGGTGAAGGCTGCCGCCGCGAATTTGGTGAGCGCGATCGCCAGATTGCCGGCAAGCGCAGCGTAGATCACCCGTTTCGATCCGCTATGTCCTGCCATCCGATCTCCGACCTGCCCCGCGCCCGAGCTTAGCGGCCCGCCCCTTGAAGCTCCACAGACAATGCGCCAGCCCCTGCGAGGTTTCGAAGCGGTGTCGAGCCGGAAATCGGTTGACAGCCGATCGGCCGGCTTCGCAAAGCGGCACAGCCTCTTGCAGTCCGGCATTTCTCTTGTTTCAGTTGGACCGCCCACAAACCGGAGGAGCGAATCATGGCAAAAGGTGCGATGAAGGCGGGCAAGGAACCCCGCAAGCCGAAGAAGGATGCCAAGAAGCCCGCCGCGGCCCCGGCTCCGAAGGCGCCGCCGGTCAAGGCGCTGCGCATCAAGGAAAAGTAAGCGACCGGCTTCGGCCGACCCGGCTCGATCCAGGCTTCAACCGGCAGCATGCCATGCTGCCGGTGTTTTGTTGATCGTAAAAAACAAGGGCACCCTATATCCAGGGGCGAGGACGACCTCGCTTTGTCCGAAAAACCGGCCGGGACGACCCGCCACACCGAGCATCCCAGCCGATGCTGGATGACGGAGTGCTTAGATGTCCTGGATATTTCTTTTCTTCGCCGGCCTTTTCGAGATCGGCTGGGCGATCGGTCTCAAATATACCGACGGCTTCTCCAAACCGCTGCCGACCCTTCTTACCATCGCCTCGATGATCGTCAGCCTCGGCCTGCTCGGCCTGGCGTTGAAGACGCTGCCTGTCGGCACGGCCTATGCGGTGTGGACCGGCATCGGCACCGTCGGCACGGCGCTGCTCGGGATCTGGCTGCTCGGCGAGCCCGCGACCGCTGTCCGGCTCGCATGTATCGGCCTGATCGTTTGCGGCATCGTCGGCCTCAAACTGGTAGCTTGAGCGTTTTCAGGCACAAACACGTTCAGGGCCGCTTTCGGCGACCCTGACTCATTTTTCAGCAAACCCGAACTTAGCGGGCGGAGAAGCCCGGAGGCGCCCTGCCGACGCGCGCCTTGCGGGCGGCGTAGCGTGCGTCACGCTTGGCCTTGCGCTCGGCCTCGTCGGCGAGCTCAAGCGCGATCCGCTGGGCCTCCTCGGCCTCGCGGCGCCTGGCCTCTTCGGCCGCCGCCGCTTCCGCCGCAAGACGCGCCGCTTCGGCAATCGCCTCGCGTTCGGCCTTTTCGGCCGCTTCACGCGCCAGCTTTTCCTGCTTCAGTCTTGCCTTTTCGGCCTCGCGGATGGCGCGGGCCTCAAGGATAGCCTTGCGTTCGGCCTGGCGGGCCAGAACGGCTGGATCATCCGCCGCCGGCTTTGCCTTGAAGCGCTCGAGCAGCGCCTTCTTTGCCTCGTTCGCGGCGTTGCGCCGCTCGAAAATGTCTTTTTCCCTGTAGATAGCCAAGTGTACTTCCCTGCAGTCTATTCGCGACGCTTACATACGCGTGAAAGCGCCGAGTTCAAGCGCCAATTCGGTATGCCAGCCATGAAAAATCCGGGCTTGTTGCCGCAGGGATACGGCGCGGCGATGCGCGATGCACTGTTCACAGACCGCACCTCTGGCGGTCGGCAAGGCAGATCGTTACGTCTAGCGCCGACAAGCAACATCCACATGAACGCCCTAGGACGCAACCAGATGGAACTCGGTCTCTACACTTTCGCCGATGTCAGCCCGGAGCCGGGCACCGGCGCGATCGGCCCTCATGAGCGGCTGCGCAACCTCATCGAGGAAATCGAGCTGGCCGACCAGGTCGGCCTCGACGTGTTCGGCCTCGGCGAGCATCACCGCCCCGACTACGCGGCCTCGGCGCCTGTGGTGGCGCTGGCCGCGGCGGCCGAGCGCACGAAGCGCATCAAGCTCACCAGCGCGGTCACCGTGCTCTCCTCCGACGATCCGGTGCGCGTCTTCCAGCAATTCGCGACGCTTGACCTTCTATCCAACGGCCGCGCCGAGATCATGGCCGGGCGCGGTTCCTTCATCGAATCCTTCCCACTGTTCGGCTACAACCTCGAGGACTATGACGAGCTCTTCGCCGAAAAGCTCGACCTGCTTTTGGCCATCCGCGACCAGGTCAAGGTGACGTGGCAGGGCAAGCTGCGCGCGCCGATCAACGGCCGCGGCGTCTATCCGCGTCCATTGCAGGAAAAGCTGCCGATCTGGATCGCCATCGGCGGCACGCCGCAATCCGCCGCCCGCGCAGGCGTGCTCGGCCTGCCGCTGGCGCTTGCCATTATCGGCGGCGAGCCGGCCCGCTTCGCGCCGCTGTTCGAGATCTACCGCGAGGCGGCGCGACGCGCCGGCACCGATCCGGCAACGCTTGCCACCAGCATCAACGTGCACGGCTTCATCGCCGAGACGACCGAACAGGCGGCCGACGATTTCTACGCACCGCAGGCCGAGGTGATGAACCGCATCGGCCGCGAGCGCGGCTGGGGTCCGACCTCGCGCGCGCATTTCGATCAGGCGCGGGGCCCGAACGGCGCGCTCTTCGTCGGCAGTCCTGAGGCCGTGGCGGAAAAGATCGTCGCCCAACACAAGATCTTCGGCAACGACCGCTTCCTGCTGCAAATGGCGATCGGCACCATGCCGCACGCCAGGATCATGAAGGCGATCGAGCTCTACGGCACCAAGGTGGCGCCGATCGTGCGCAGGGAGACGGCAGAGGCGGCATCCCCTGCGCCGGCTGCAATGTCGAGGGTGACTGGCGCCTGAGCGGCAGCTGCCCGAGGTCCTCCATGATCGCCGGCTAACGGAACCTTGGCGCGGCGAGCACGTTTTCCCCGTCGATTGCACCGGTTGCGGTGCCTTGTTTTGACGCAATTCCGGACGGAAAACCGCTCATACTTTTCCTGGAATTGCTCTAGGGGAACCGATGAAAACCGAACCGATCGCTTCGGGCGCAAGCGTTACCGAAAATCCTGACGCGCGCGCCGAGGCGCGGGCGGACATGCGCCTGATGCGCTCGCTGGTGATCGGAATCTTCATTCTGGTGACGGCGGCCGCGCTCTATTTCGCCCGCGCCTTCTTCATGCCGGTGATACTTGCGTTCCTGCTGGCGTTGACGCTGACGCCGATCGTGCGCTTCCTGCGCAAGCGCGGCATTCCGGAAGTGGTCTCGGCGACGCTGCTCGTGCTGCTGTCGATCTTCATTTTCGCCACCGCCGGCTATCTGCTCAGCGGCCCGGTCATCGACCTCATCAACAACTCCTATTCGATCGGCCAGCAGCTGACGGAACGGCTGGCGCCGTTTAAGCGGCCGCTCGAAAGGATGATGGATCTTGCACGTCAATTGGAGGCGCTGACGGAGACCTCGCAGGAGCCCGGCCTTCAACGGGTCGCGGTCGCGCCTTCCGGCATCCTATCCACGGCGGCCAGCAACATCCTGGAAGCCGGCACCGCGATCACCATAGTGTTCGTGCTCTCGCTGTTCCTGCTCGCCTCCGGCACGCTGTTCTACGAGAAGATCGTTCAGTCTTTCACCAGTATGACGCAAAAGAAGCGGGCGTTGCGTATCGTCTATGACGTCGAGCGCGAGATTTCGCACTATCTGCTCACGGTCTCAATCATCAACATGGGTCTTGGCACGGTGATCGGACTGGGTCTCTGGGCGCTCGGCATGCCCAATCCGCTGGTCTGGGGGGCGATGGCGGCATTGCTCAATTTCCTGCCCTATGTCGGCGCGCTGATGACCGTCTTGATCGTCGCCGTCATCGCGCTGATCAGCTTCGACACGATCGCCTATGCGCTCCTGGCGCCGGCCTTCGTGGTGTTGTGCGACATCGTCGAAGGACAGTTCGTGACGCCGACGGTGGTCGGGCGACGCCTCGAGATCAATGCGGTGGCGATCTTCATCGCCATCGCCTTCTGGTCCTGGCTGTGGGGCTTCGTCGGCGCGTTGATGGCGGTGCCGCTGCTGGTCGTCATCAAGGTTTTTTGCGACCATTTCGAAAACCTGAGCCCGGTCGGCAATTTCCTGGCGGCGCAACATACGGCTGTCGTCGATGAAGAGCCGGCCGGGAACAATCACAATCCGGCGGCGTGAGGCTGGCCCAATCTCAAACCTCGGCCATTGTTTGCGACACCGGTGACCAGTGCCTATATCGGCTCGGTCAAGCCGGACCTGCCCCTGAATGAGCGACTTCGATCTCGATGGCTATTTCGCCCGCATCGGTTATGGCGGACCGGCCAACCCTTCGCTGGCCACGCTGCAGGCGCTGCACGCCGCGCACCCGCAGGCGATCCCGTTCGAGAACATCGATGCCTTGATGGGCGTTTCCGTCGGCCTCGACATCGCTTCGCTGCAGGACAAGATTTTTCGCCATGGCCGTGGCGGCTATTGCTTCGAGCACAATCTGGTCTTCATGCACGCGCTTGACGCGCTGGGCTTCACCGTCAGCGGACTTGCCGCCCGCGTGCTCTGGGGCCAGCCGGACGACGCCATTACCGCGCGCAGCCATATGCTGCTGCGCATCGAGCTCGGCGGCCGCACTTACATTGCCGATGTCGGCTTCGGCGGCCTGACCCTGACGGCGCCTCTGCTTTTGCAACCCGGGCTGGAGCAGCAGACGCCACACGAAACCTTTCGCCTCGTCGAGACCGGCGGACAATTCCGCCTGCAGGCCGATGTCGGCGGGGATTGGCGCACGCTCTATCGCTTCGATATGAGCCAGGCCTATGAGGTCGACAACCGGGTCGCCAGCCATTTCCTCTCGACGCATCCGAGCTCGCATTTCCTGACCACGCTGGTTGCCGCGCTGGCCCTGCCCGACCGGCGCTATGCGCTGCGCAACAACCGGCTGTCGACGCATCGTGCCGGCGGCCGCAGCGAGCAGCGCGAGATCGCGACGGCTCCCGAGCTCGCCGACGTGCTGGAGAACCAGCTCGCCATCGTCATTCCCGACCGCGCCCCCTTCGAGGCGAGGCTGCGGGAAAAACGCATCGTGGAGACCTGACCAATGACTGACCTTTCGGTTCTCGACCTGTCGCCGATCACGCAAGGCAGCACCGCCTCGCAGTCGCTTGCCAATTCGCTTGACCTCGCCCGCCACGCCGAGCGTCTGGGCTACCGGCGCTACTGGCTGGCCGAGCATCACAACATGCCGGGCATCGCCAGCGCAGCGACGCCCGTCGTGATCGCGCATGTCGCCGGCGGCACCAAGACGATCCGCGTCGGCGCCGGCGGCATCATGCTGCCCAATCATGCGCCGCTGGTGATCGCCGAGCAGTTCGGCACGCTGGCGGCGCTTTTCCCCGGCCGCATCGACCTCGGCCTCGGCCGCGCGCCGGGCACCGACATGCTGACCGCGCGGGCGCTGCGGCGGAATCTGGAAAGCGCCGACAATTTCCCGCAGGACGTGGTCGAGCTGATGGGCTATTTCCAGCCGGCCGAGGAAGGCCAACGCATCCGCGCCGTGCCCGGCGAAGGCCAGACCGTGCCGGTGTGGATACTCGGCTCCAGCCTCTATGGCGCGCAGCTCGCGGCGCTGCTCGGCCTGCCGTACGCCTTCGCCTCGCATTTCGCGCCGGCCGAGCTCCATCATGCGCTGGAGGTTTATCGCACGCGGTTCCAGCCGTCGGCGCAACTCGACAAGCCCTATGTCATGCTCGGCGTCAATGTCTTTGCCGCACCGACGGACGCCGAGGCGAAGCTTCTGTTCAGCTCGCTGCAGCAGGCCTTCGTCAATCTGCGCATCGGCCGACCCGGACAATTGCCGCCGCCGGTCGAGAACTACGACCGCGATCTCGATCCAGCGGCGAAAACCATGCTTGCCCAGGCGCTGTCCTGCGCCGTCGTCGGTTCGCCGGAAACGGTGCGCCAGGGCATCGACGCCTTCATCCGCCGCACCGGCGCCGACGAATTGATGGTGACGGCGCAGTGCTTCGACCACGCAGCGCGCGTGCGTTCCTTCGAGATCCTCGCCGACGTGCACAAATCGATGTCGAAGGCGGCCTGACGGCGCCATGGCTTCTGACATACCCGTCTGATAGAGTTTTTCACCGTTTCGCGAAAACGGCGGACCGCTCTATCTCTTTGCTTTGACGCAATTCCGGGCGGAAAACCGCTCGCACCTTTCGTGGAATTGCTCTAAGGGCAGGCTCCCTGCCAAGCGCGAGCCTGCTCATGAACCATGATCTCGATGACCGCATGCATTTCACCATCGACCTGGCGCGGCGCGCCGGCGAGCTGGGGCTAAAATATTTTCGCGACCTCGACAATCTGGCCGTCGAGAGCAAGGGCCACCAGGACCTGGTTTCCGAGGCCGACCGCGAGGTCGAGCTGTTCATCCGCGCCGCGATCGCCGAGGCCTATCCGCAAGACGGCATCGTCGGCGAGGAGCACGCGGCGGTGACCGGAACAACCGGTCATGTCTGGGTGATCGATCCGATCGACGGCACCGCCAATTTCGTGCGCGGCATTCCCGCCTGGTGCGTGGTGATCGCCTGCGCCAGGGACGGCGAGACGATCGTCGGCGTCATCCATGAGCCTTCGACCAACGAGACGTTCTACGCCCGCCTGGGCGGCGGCGCCTTCCTCAACGGCAAGCCGATCAAGGCCAGCAATGCGGCGTCGCTTTCCGAGGGCGCCGTCGGCACCGGGCTTTCCAACCGCGCCTCGACCAAGAATGTCGTCGTGCTCATCGGCCTGATCATGGCCAAAGGCGGCGTCTTCTTCCGCAATGCCTCGGGCGCGCTGATGCTTGCCTATGCGGCGTCCGGCCGGTTGCTCGGCTATGCCGAGGAACACATGAACGCCTGGGACTGCCTTGCCGGCATGCTGCTGGTCGAAGAGGCCGGCGGCACGATGCTGAAAGCCGATCCGGAGACGGTGATCGACCAAGGCACGCGGGTGATCACCGGCGGCAGGCACATCTTCCCAAAGCTGCAGGCGCTGTGCGCAGAGGCCTTCGAACCTACGCGCTGACGCTCTGCGCGACCGCGCCCAGCGGCCGGCAGGAATTGCGGATCATCAGCCGGCCCTTCAGCACGAGCTTGCGCGGCGGCGCGTCGCGGTTGCCGGCCAGCCGGTCAAGCAGAAGGTTCGCCGCCTGCTCGCCGATCGCCTGCACCGGCTGCGCCACGGTGGTGAGCTGCGGGACGAACACGTCCGACCAGGGGAAATCGTCGAAGCAGGCGACCGAAATGTCCTCGGGACAGGATAGGCCGATGTCGCGGATCGCCTTCATGGTGCCGATCACCATCGGGTTGTTGGCCGAGAAGATCGCGCTCGGCCGGTCGTGCAGCGACAAGAGCTGCATGGTCGCGTTGTAGCCGTCGATCTCGTGGAAGTTGCCGGAGCGCACGAGCTCCTCCGCCACCGGCAGGCCGGCCGCCTGCAGCGCCTCGCGATAGCCGATCATGCGGTCATGCATGGGGGATATGTCGGATGTGCCGGTGATGTAGCCGATGCGGCGATGGCCGAGATGGATCAGATAGGTGACGGCGTCGAACACGGCGCGCCGATTGTCCAGCACTACCGCGTCGGTGTCGACGCCCTCGCAGAGACGGTCGAGCAGCACCACCGGCACATTGGCGTCCTCGACGATGTCCTTCAGAATGCCGCCGTCGCCGACGCGCGCCACGATCAGCCCGTCGACCATGCGGTCGAGCAGCAGGCGGATCTGCTCGTCCTGGGTGTTCAGATCTTCGTCGGTGCAGCACAGCATAACGGCATAGCCGGCGCGGTCGAACGCCTGCTGGATGACCGAGACAACATCAGTGAAGAACGGGTTGGTGATGTGCGGCACGGTGAGGCCGATGGTGCGTGTGGTGCCCATCTTCAGGCTGCGGGCAATGGCATTGCGCTTGTAGCCGATGTCGCGGATCGCCTGCTCGATGCGTTGCGTAAGCTCGGGGCTGACGGTGGCGGTGCCATTGAGCAATGCCGAGACAGTGGCCACCGACACACGCGCCGCCTCGGCAACGTGCTGCATGGTCGGCGCCGTGGATTTCCGCTGGTTTTTCCGCTCTGACACCGTCATTTTCGAAACGTTTAGCCGCCCCTATTCGACCAACCCTACGTAAAGCCGGCATTTTTCGCAAGAATTGAAATGCATCAATCCTCAGCGCCTAGATAGACGCTTGACAGATTCGAAACGTTTAGATTAGCGTTCAGGCATCGAAGACGACGGAGGGAGGCCGTCCTTTGCCATGCAGCGCGCTGATTCCATCACGACTGGCAATGTGGCCGCCGCCGGTCCCGCCGTCGTCCTGAGCGCGACCGGCATTTCCAAGCGGTTTGGCGGCATCACCGCGCTGTCCGATGTGAGCCTGGATCTCAGAAGCGGCGAGGTGCATGCGCTGATGGGCGAGAACGGCGCCGGCAAGTCGACGCTGATGAAGATCCTCTCCGGCGTCTATACGGATTACGAAGGCACTGTTGCCGTCGACGGCAAGCCGGTCCGTTTCGCTGGCGTCCGCGATGCCGAAGACGCCGGCATCGCCATCATCCATCAGGAGCTCAACCTCGTTCCCGAACTCAGCGTCGCCGACAACATCTTCCTCGGCCGCGAAAAGCTGATCGCCGGGCTGGTCGTCGACCGCAAGGCGAGCAGCCGTGCGGCCAGCGCGCTGCTGCAGCGTCTCGGCATCGAGCTCGATCCGGAAGCGCGCATCGGCACGCTGAGGGTCGGCGAGCAGCAGCTGGTGGAGATCGCCAAGGCGCTGTCGAAATCGGCGCGCATCCTGATCATGGACGAGCCGACCTCGGCCCTGTCGCCGGCCGAGTGCGAGCGACTGTTCCGCATTATCCGCCAGCTCGCGGCAAGCGGCGTCGCCATCATCTACATCTCGCATCGCATCGACGAGGTCATGCACCTGGCGAGCCGGGTGACGGTGCTGCGCGACGGACGCCATGTCTTCACTGAGGACATGGCGGGACTGAGCGAAGACGCCATCATCTCGGCCATGGTCGGGCGCGACCTTCTGGCGTCCTCCGATCATGAGCGCGGCCCCGGCGGCAAGGTGGTGCTCTCGGTCAGGGGCCTGTCGCTGTCGAAACCCGACCGGCATGGCTGGCGCACGGTGATCGACGGTGTCGGCTTCGACCTTTGCGCCGGCGAAATCCTCGGCATAGGCGGGCTATTGGGTTCCGGCCGCACCGAAATCCTCGAGGCGATCTTCGGCTCCAGCGACGGCCGCACCGGCGGCGAGATCCGGCTCGACGGCGTGCCGGTCGAGATCGGCTCGCCGCGCGAGGCCCGCCGGCTCGGCATCGCTTTGGTCACCGAGGACCGCAAGACCCAAGGCCTGCATCTCAAGGCCTCGATCACCGATAATGTCGCGCTGCCGCTGGTCGGCGCGCTGGCGCGCTTCGGCCTGCGCTCGCGTTCGGGCGAGCAAGGCCTGGCGCGCGAGGCGGTGAGCGCGCTCGGCATACGCTGCGAAAGCATCGAGCAGGCCGCCGGCACGCTGTCCGGCGGCAACCAGCAGAAGGTGGTGATCGGCAAATGGCTAGCGACGCGGCCGCGCGTGCTTCTGCTCGACGAGCCGACGCGCGGCATCGATGTCGGCGCCAAGCGCGAAATCTACGACCTCATCTTCAAACTCGCCGGCGATGGACTGGCGATCGCCGTGATCAGCTCCGAACTGCCCGAGCTCCTGCATCTGGCCGACCGCATCCTGGTCATGGCGGAGGGCCGCCAGCGCGGAATCCTGTCCCGCGCCGAGGCCAGCGAGGAGGCGATCATGCGGCTTGCCGCACCAAGACGGGCAGCGAGACCAGCCGCATGAGCCTCATCAATCTTCTCTCCCGCACCAAGCTCTATTGGGGGCTGATCGCCATCTTCCTGATCGGCGTCTTCGGCTCGCCGATCAGCTCCAAGGGCAACAACATCTTCTTATCCTACGGCAACCTGCTCGACGTGCTGCGCCAGGTGTCGACCACCGGCCTCATCGCCACCGGCATGACCGCGGTGATCCTGACCGGCGGTATCGATCTTTCCGTCGGCTCGCTGATGGCGATCTGCTCGGTCGTCTGCGCCATGCTTCTCACCGTGCCGGGCGCCACCCCGTCGGCGGCGCTCGGCTTGCCGACGACCGCGCTGGCGGCTCTCTGCCTCGGCGCGCTGGCCACGCGCTTCATCCTGCTCAACATCGAGAAATCCTGCGCCGGCGCGCAAGCCGGCCCTGAGGCTCGGCTGGACAAGACGCGCGGACTTGTCATCCCGGGCATCGTCGGCGTGGTGCTGTGCTGCCTTTCGCTGTGGTACCTGCTGCCGCAGGTGGAGACTAAGTTCGGCGTGCTCGGCGTGCTTCTGGTGGCGCCTTGCGTCGGGCTCCTGTTCGGCACCATCAACGGCTTCATCATCGTCGCCGGCCGTCTGCAGCCCTTCATCGTGACACTCGCGATGATGGTAACGGCGCTCGGCATCGCCAGGCTGACCGCCGGCCAGAACAACGCGGTGCTGCCGGTCTATACCGGCTCCAACGCCACCGCCGACTTCGAGATCCTGCGCTCGCTGGTGTTCGGCGTCGTGCCGATGCCAGGTCTCTTCTTCCTCGGCGCAGTCGTGATCTACGGCGCGGTGCTGCGCTTCACGCCCTTCGGCCGCTATGTCTATGCCATCGGCGGCAATGAGGAGGCGGCGCGACTCTCCGGCATTGCGGCAGGGCGCGTCAAGATCGCCACCTATGCCGTGTCCGGCTTGCTCGCCGGCATCGCGGCGGTGCTTTACGTGGCGCAATACCGGCAAGGCAAGCCGGACGCCGGCGCCGGGCTGGAGCTCGACGCCATCGCCGCTGTGGTCATCGGCGGCACCAGCCTGATGGGCGGCCGCGGCAGCCTGATCGGCACCTTCTGCGGCGTGCTCATCTTCGGGCTGCTCTCCAACATCCTGCAGCTGCACAACATCAATTCGAACCTTCAGCTGGTGCTGAAGGGGGCGATCATCATCGGCACCGTGCTCGTGCAGGAGCGCAACGCCGGCGACATCTTAAGCTATCTGCGCCTGCCCGGCGGACGGACGGCGCAAAAGGAAACGGCCGCGGCAAAACGGCGGTCACAGGAGACCTCGTCTCTATAATCCGGAGGAAACAGGACCATGAAACGACGTGATATGCTGAAGCTCGCCACCTTCGCGGCGGCACTTCTGACGACGACCGCTCTCTTTTCCAGCAACCACGCCTTTGCCCAGGACAAGAAGTGGAAGATCGGCTTCTCGCAGGTGACGACCATCGAGCCCTGGCGCGCCCAGTTCAACAAGGACATCATCGCCGAAGCCGCCAAGCACCCGGAAGTCGAGCTGATCATCACCGACGGTGAGGACAAGACCGAAAAGCAGGTCGCCGATGTCGAGAACCTGATCCGCCAGGAGGTCGATGCACTGCTGGTGTCGCCGAAGGAATCGGCAGGTCTCACCGGCGTCGTGCAGCAGGCGATCGACGCCAAGATCCCGGTCTTCGTGCTCGACCGCAATGTCGACACCAAGGACTACACGCAGTTCGTCGGCGGCGACAACAAGCTGATCGGCCGGGCCGCGGGCGAATATGCCGTCGAGCTCCTGGGCGGCAAGGGCAAGGCGGCCGGCAACGTCGTCGAGATCTGGGGCGGCATGGGCACGCAGCCTGCGCATGACCGCCATGACGGCTTCCATGAATTCACCGACAAGGAGCCGGGCATCAAGTACCTGCTCGACCAGCAGTCGGGCGACTGGAAGCAGGACCAGGCCTACAACATCATGGCCAACGCGCTGAAGACCAACGAGAAGATCGACCTTGTCTATGGCCACAACGATCCGATGGCCTATGGCGCCTATCTCGCGGCCAAGGACGTCGGGCGTGAGAAGGACATCAAGTTCATCGGCATTGACGGCCTGCCCAACGAAGGCGTGCAGATGGTGAACAAGGGCGAGCTGACGGCGACCTTCACCTATGTCACGCCGGGCGCCGAGGGCCTGCGCCAGGCGATCAAGTTCCTCAACGGCGAGAAGGTCGAGAAGACCATCACGCTGCCGACGGAAAGGATCACCAAGGAGAACGCCGCCAAGATCCTGAAGGACAACGGGCTCTAAGTTCGCAATTGCCCTGCCGGGCAACGCGCCCGGCAGGGCTTTGCCCGAGCGCCAGGCGCTCCTCACTGCTTGCGCAGTATGCGCGAAGCGTCGCCGCAACGCTCATTTTCCGCTCTTTCGCGACCGAAAGTCACGCCCGAAACGGCAAGTCCTGACCTTGCCGGTCGGCAGATCTGCATGCCCCTAGTCGGCGCCGCTTTAAAAAATCCAGCTGGAACAGTAGGATACACCGACCTCAGACCGGCTCGGGCGCAGAGCACGGCAGGTCTCCTTCCGCTCGCTGCCAGGTTGACGGACAGCTTGCGCAGAATGCTTGCGCCTTGTGCCGCCTGTTCTTATATACGCGCCAGCCGTCCAGCCCTGAAAAGCGGGGACATGACGGGATTTCTTGTGAACAGGGGCTTTCGTCGGAACGCCTTTTGAAGGGTCCAGAGAGCCTGCTTAGAGGAGAGATTAGAACAATGGCAAAAGTTATCGGTATCGATCTCGGCACCACCAACTCGTGTATCGCCATCATGGATGGCAAGGACCCCAAGGTGATCGAGAATGCTGAAGGCGCGCGCACGACGCCTTCCATCGTCGCCATCTCGAGCGACGGCGAACGTCTCGTCGGCCAGCCGGCCAAGCGCCAGGCGGTAACCAATCCGGAAAACACCATCTTCGCGGTCAAGCGTCTGATCGGCCGCCGCTACGACGACCCGGTGACGGAGAAGGACAAGAAGCTTGTCCCCTACAAGATCGTCAAGGGCGACAATGGCGACGCCTGGGTCGAGGCCGGCGGCAAGAAGCAGTCGCCCAGCCAGATCTCGGCCATGATCCTGCAGAAGATGAAGGAGACGGCGGAAGCCTATCTCGGCGAGAAGGTCGAGAAGGCGGTCATCACCGTTCCGGCCTATTTCAACGACGCCCAGCGCCAGGCGACCAAGGACGCCGGCCGGATCGCCGGCCTCGAGGTGCTGCGCATCATCAACGAGCCCACGGCCGCCGCGCTTGCCTATGGCCTGGAAAAGAAGGACGGCAAGACCATCGCCGTCTATGACCTTGGCGGCGGCACCTTCGATATTTCCGTGCTGGAAATCGGCGACGGCGTGTTCGAGGTGAAGTCGACCAATGGCGACACCTTCCTCGGCGGCGAGGACTTCGACATGCGGCTCGTCGAATATCTGGCGGCCGAGTTCAAGAAGGAACAGGGCATCGACCTCAAGGCCGACAAGCTCGCGCTGCAGCGCCTGAAGGAAGCGGCCGAAAAGGCCAAGATCGAGCTGTCGTCGACGACGCAGACCGAGATCAACCTTCCCTTCATCACCGCCGATGCCAGCGGCCCGAAGCACCTGACGATGAAGCTCACCCGGGCGAAATTCGAAAGCCTGGTCGAGGACCTCGTGCAGCGCACCATCGACCCCTGCAAGGCGGCGCTCAAGGATGCCGGCCTGAAGGCGGGCGAGATCGACGAAGTGGTCCTGGTCGGCGGCATGACCCGCATGCCCAAGATCCAGGAGATCGTGAAGCAGTTCTTCGGCAAGGAGCCGCATAAGGGCGTCAACCCGGATGAGGTCGTGGCGCTCGGCGCCGCCATCCAGGCCGGCGTGCTGCAGGGCGACGTCAAGGACGTGCTCCTGCTCGACGTGACGCCGCTGTCGCTGGGCATCGAGACGCTGGGTGGCGTGTTCACCCGACTGATCGAGCGCAACACGACGATCCCGACCAAGAAGAGCCAGACCTTCTCGACCGCCGAGGATTCGCAGTCGGCGGTGACGATCCGCGTCTTCCAGGGCGAGCGCGAAATGGCGGCCGACAACAAGCTGCTTGGCCAGTTCGACCTGGTCGGCATCCCGCCGGCTCCGCGCGGCGTGCCGCAGATCGAGGTCACCTTTGACATCGACGCCAACGGCATCGTCAACGTCTCGGCCAAGGACAAGGGCACCGGCAAGGAGCACCAGATTCGCATCCAGGCTTCGGGCGGTCTGTCCGACGCCGACATCGAGAAGATGGTGAAGGACGCCGAGGCCAATGCCGACGCAGACAAGAAGCGCCGCGCACTGGTCGAGGCCCGCAACCAGGCCGAGGCGCTGGTGCATTCGTCCGAGAAGTCGCTCAAGGACTATGGCGACAAGGTCTCGGAGGCTGACCGCACCGCGATCTCGGACGCGATCGCCGCGCTGAAGACCGCCGCCGAAGGCGACGACCCGGCCGACATCGAGGCCAAGTCGCAGTCGCTCGCCGAAGTGTCGATGAAGCTCGGCCAGGCCATGTACGAGGCCTCGCAGAAGGAAGCGGCCGAAGCCGACGCCAAGGCGGATGCCGCCAAGGATTCGGATGTGGTCGACGCGGACTTCGAGGAAATCGACGAAGACGACGAGAAGAAGAAGTCGGCCTGAGCCGGCTGACGGCGGATCATGCGAAAAGCCCGGCGCAAGGCCGGGCTTTTTTGCAACCCTGCCCGAAAAAGTGACAGAAAAACCCGGAGTGGCCCGGCTTAGTACTAGCATCCGGGAAACATCGCTCCTAAATCCAAGAACGTGCCGGCAAACGTCGCCAACAATGCTTGAAGACATTGAGCATCCGGACAGCGGGAAAAAATGAAAGCTGATTTCTACGAAACGCTGGGCGTGCAAAAAGGCGCCGACGACAAGGAACTCAAGAGCGCTTTCCGCAAGCTCGCCATGCAGTTCCATCCCGACCGCAACCCCGGCGACCATGCCTGCGAGCACAAGTTCAAGGAAATCAACGAAGCCTACGAGACGCTGAAGGACCCGCAGAAGCGCGCCGCATACGACCGTTTCGGCCACGCCGCCTTCGAGGGCGGCATGAACGGCGCGGCACACGGCTTCGGCGCCGGCGGCTTCGCCGACATCTTCGAGGATATCTTCGGCGACATGATGGGCGGCCGGCAGCGCCGTTCGTCGGGCGGCCGCGAACGCGGCGCCGATCTGCGCTACAATATGGAAATCACGCTGGAAGAAGCCTTTTCCGGCAAAACGGCGCAGATCCGCGTGCCGGCCTCCATCTCCTGCGCGGAATGCTCCGGCAGCGGCGCCAGGCCGGGCACGCAGCCGGTGACCTGCTCGATGTGCCACGGCCACGGCAAGGTGCGCGCCACGCAGGGCTTCTTCTCGATCGAGCGGACCTGCCCGCAATGCCAGGGCCGCGGCCAGACGATCAAGGACCCCTGCCCGAAATGCGCCGGCCAGGGCCGCGTCACCGAGGAACGCTCACTGTCGGTCAATATCCCCGCCGGCATCGAGGACGGCACCCGCATCCGGCTTGCCAACGAGGGCGAGGCGGGCCTGCGCGGCGGACCATCCGGCGACCTTTACATTTTCCTGGCGGTCAAGCCGCACGAATTCTTCCAGCGCGACGGCGCCGATCTTTATTGCAAGGTGCCGATCTCGATGACGACGGCCGCCCTTGGCGGTTCCTTCGAAGTCACCACGCTGGACGGCACGCAGACCAAGGTGAAAGTGCCGGAAGGCACCCAGAACGGCCGTCAGTTCCGCCTGAAGGGTAAGGGTATGCCGGTGCTGCGCCAGCCCAATGTCGGCGACCTCTATATCCAGACGGCGGTCGAGACGCCGCAGAACCTGACGCGCCGCCAGCGCGAATTGCTGGAAGAGTTCGAGCAGCTTTCGTCCAAGGACAACTCGCCCCAGTCGAGCGGCTTTTTCGCGCGCATGAAGGACTTCTTCGAGTCGTTCGGCGAAAACTGACCGCCACAGCGGCATCGGCGGAGCGACCTGCTGCCCAAGCGTCATCAACACCTTATGCCAGCTTGACGCCTTGCCTTGTTCCACCCACCTGCTAAGTAGCGGAGCGGGAGGCTGAGCATTGAGGAGAGCTCGTGATGGCACGTAGTCCCGGGTTGCGCAAAGCGCTGGCCGAAAAATTCGACGACGAGCTGAAGTTCTTCAAAGGCTGGATTGACAAGCCGAAGACGGTCGGCTCGATCGTTCCCACCAGTTCCATCACCGCGCGCAAGATGGCGTCGATCGTCAATCCGAGATCGGGCCTGCCGGTGCTCGAAGTCGGGCCCGGCACCGGTGTCATCACCCGCGCCATCCTTGCCCAGGGCGTGAAGCCCGAAAACCTGTACGCGGTCGAATATTCGACCGACTTCGTTCGCCATCTGCGCGGGCTCTATCCCGGCGTCAACGTGATCGAGGGCGACGCCTTCAATCTCTATGCCACGCTCGGCGACAAGCGCGACCTGGTGTTCGATTCGGTCGTTTCCGGCGTGCCGCTGCTCAACTTCCCGGTCGCCCAGCGCATCGCCTATATCGAAAGCCTGCTCGACCGCATTCCCGCCGGACGGCCGATCGTGCAACTGACCTACGGCCCGCTGTCGCCGATCCCGGCCGGGCGCGGCGATTACACGGTCGAACATTTCGATTTCATCTTCCGCAACATCCCGCCGACGCAGCTGTGGATCTACCGGCGCGCAGGGCATTAGTTTCTACCTGCAAAAGTGTTCGGGCATCGCCCGTGGCGGCAGCGTCCTGGCGACTGGCCGAAGCGCCCGTCACTTCGTCCTCCACGGGCGGAGCAAGGAGCGAACCGACGCGGCGGAGACCCGAGGATCCATTCCGTGACTTTCGAAGCGTTGCGACGATCCAGAATTCTGCTCCGCTGCGCCTCTACGATTGGGGTAAGGGAATGGATCCTCGGGTCTTCGCGACGCCGCTTCTCGGCTGCTTCGCCCGTGGATGACGAAGCTGGTAGGTGGCGACCAATCCTCGAACGTTTTCTGCCACCCCCTCGTTGATTTGAATGCTCCTTGGCTGTACCTGTCCCCGAACAAGGGTGGCCAATGGCAGTGATCCCAAGAATCCTCGTCTTCGCCGGTTCGGCCCGGAGCGGCGCCTTCAGCGGCCGGACCGCCGACGTGGCGCAGAAGGAACTGGCCATGCAGGGCGCGGAGGTGACGCGCATCTCGCTCGGCGATTATCCGCTGCCGATCATGGACGAGGACCTGGAAAAGGAAAAAGGCCTCCCCGAGAACGCGATCAAGCTCGGCCGCCAGATCGCCGCGCATGACGGCTTGCTCATCGCGACGCCCGAATATAACGGCTCGATCCCGCCATTGCTCAAGAACGCCATCGACTGGGTGAGCCGGATTCGGCGCGAGGGCAGCCGCACGTTCAGGCCGCTTGCCGGCAAGCCGGTCGGGCTCTGCTCGTCCTCCGGGGGCAAGTTCGCCGGCATACGTTGCATCAACCATCTGCGCGCGGTGCTGGTGCGCTGCCAGATGGAGGTGATCACGCCCGAATGCTCGGTCTCCGAGGCAGGCGAAGCCTTCGCCGAGGACGGACAATTCCGGGACGCCAGACTACACCAATCGATGGAGCGCCTATGCCGCACACTGATCGAAACCTCGCGCATGCTGTCGGCCCGGATCGAGGCGTGATCACTTTCGCGGCGGCCGACACCATGCGAGACAGGCTGATTGTGGGGCTGGACCTGCCGACGCTGAAGGAGGCCGAGAGAGCGGTGCGCGAGCTCGAAGGCACGGTTTCCTTCTACAAGATCGGCTACCAGCTCGCCTTCGCCGGCGGGTTGGATTTCGCCCGGGAGCTCGCCAGCGGCGGCACCAAAGTGTTCCTCGACATGAAGCTGCTCGACATCGACAACACGGTCGCCAAGGGCGTCGAGAACATCGTCAAGATGGGCATGACGATGCTGACGCTGCATGCCTATCCCAAAACCATGAGAGCGGCTGTCGAGGCGGCCAAGGGCAGCGAGCTCTGCCTGCTTGGCGTGACGGTGCTGACCTCGATGGACGAGCAGGACGTGATCGACGCCGGCTACGAACACGACCCGCACACGCTGGTGCTCCGGCGCTCCGAACAGGCGCTGCATGCCGGCATGGGCGGCATCGTCTGCTCGGCGGAAGAGGCCGAAGCGGTGCGCCGTATCGTCGGACCCGACCTGGCGGTGGTGACGCCGGGCATCCGGCCGGCGGGCAGCGAGCATGGCGACCAGAAACGCGTAGTGACGCCGGCGCAGGCGATCCGCAACGGCTCCAGCCATCTGGTCGTCGGCCGGCCGATTGTCGCCGCGCTGGACCGCCGCGCCGCGGCAGAGGCGATCCTCGCGGAGATGCAATCAGCCTGAGGACCAGTCCTCGCTCAAGCACAAACAGGAGAAAAAGAATGCCGAAGGGATATTGGATTGCCCGCGTCGATGTGCGCGACGCCGAGGGCTACAAGGACTATGTCGCCGCCGCGAAGCTCGCCTTCGACCGCTTCGGCGCCAAGTTCCTGGCGCGCGGCGGTGAGCATGAAAAGGCCGAAGGGCCGGGGCGCGCCCGCAACGTCATCATCGAGTTCGAATCACTGGCGGCGGCGCATGACTGCTACCACTCGCCGGAATACCAGCGCGCCGTTGCCATCCGCCAGAAAGTGGCCGACGGCGAGATCGTGCTGGTCGAGGGCGTTTAGTCAGCAAAAAGCCGGTTGGCGGCGGTCTCTGCCATCGCGTCGGCGAGTTCCATGCCCCACTGCTTTCGGCAATAGTTCCGGAAATCGAAGCAGGGCAGGCCGGGGCAGACTTCGAACTCGATGAGGTGCACGGTGTCGTCGGCCTCGACCCGGAAGTCGACGGAAAAGATATCTTTCAGGCCGAGACCGCTTATCAGCTTCTGCGCAATGGCGCGGATTTTCCGATCCGCCTCCGGCTGACTGGCGCCCACGGCCTCAAGTTCCGGCTCGGCATAGGTGCCAGCATCCTTCGCCGCCTGACCGGTCTCGCCATAGAGTGCCATCGAGTCGGCCATGGTCTGGAAGTCGCCGCCGGAATCGACGAAGAATATGCCCAAAGCCTCGACGCCGATTTCTTCCTTCAACCCAAGGAAGCTCGCCCGCACGTTGCGGCCGGCGACATAGGGCTGGACGACGACATCGTCGCGGTAATGCGAAAACACACGCCGGCTAAGCTCCAGCGCATGGCCTGGATCGGCGGTGCGCGAATCCGGCCAGATGCCGATCTTAGCGCCGAGCCGGTTGGGTTTGACGAACCAGCCTTTGGGCGAGGGCGGCGGCTCGACCAGCCATGCGCCGTTGCGCGCCAGGCCGGCCTGCGGCACCGGCAGGCCGAGCGCAGCGAGCACGGCGCCGGAACGCAGCTTGTCCTGGCAGAGCGCGAATAGTGAATCATCGGCGCCGATGGTCCGCAGCCCATTCAGCCGCGCAAGCGCCGGCGCCACACCGCCGCGGAAATAAGCAATGCCGTCGGTCAGGGCCCAGACCAGCGCCCTTGCGGGATCGGCTTTCGCCAGGATCGGCGCCGCACCGTCGAGCTCGACAGGCTCGAAGGCGAGGTCGCGCTTGTCGCAAGCCTCGGCGAGCCGGCCGAACTCCGGCTTAAGGTCGGTCGATTGCGCCAGATAGGACGAGATTTCCACGGCACGATCCGGCGGGTAGCCGTCGGCGGATAGGCGGTCGAGGCAAGCCTTTTCCGGTTCGTAGACGAGGATGAGGGTCGGCTTGTCCTGCGGCATGGACGTCTGCCCTGGTCAAAATCAGGGCGCTACCATCGCACGGCCGCGGCAATCGGCTTGCGGGAAACCGACCGGCGCGGGCGGTTGCGTGACAGCGCTCAGGCGATCCGCACGCGCGGCTCGAAGCGGCCTTTGACCGGAATGTCGAGCAGGAAGGTCATGCCGGCCTGCGGATCGAGCGCGCGCTGCTTCTCGTCCTTGCCCTTCCAGGCGGAGGTAACAGCCAGACGGTCCGCTTTTGCACCGACAAAAGCGGGACAGGAAGCCTGCGTCACCGGCATGGCGATCTCGCGCAGCAGCGTGCCGTCCGGCGCATAGGCCTTCACCGCCTTGCCGCCCCAGACGGCGTTCCAGAGAACCCCGTCGCGGTCGACGACCGAACCGTCGACATAGCCTTTCGAGGAGCGATGATCGACGAACACCTTCGGCCCGCCCTCGGGCAGGCCGGTCGCCGGATCGCAGGCGACGCGCATCAGAAGCCCGGTCGCCGTGTCGGTGTAATAGGCGATCGTCCCATCCTCGGAAAAGCAGATCGAGTTCGAGACGGTGATGTCGGAAAACAGCCGGCGCAATTCGCCCTTGAAGAACCAGTAGATCGAGCCGGCGCCCTTCTCCTCGCCCTTGCCCATCGTGCCGGTCCAGAGCGCGCCGCACGGGTGGACGCGCGAATCGTTGGAGCGGGTCAGCGGGTTATCGGCCTCGATCGGCGTGTGCAGCGTCAATCTACCGGTCCTGACGTCCCTGACCTGCAGGCCGACCTCGGTGGCGATCAGCTGGCGCTCGTCGTCGATGACGGCGACGGCGCTGGCCATGACGCCGAGATCATGGATTTTCAGCTTCCCGGCGAGCGGCTTTTCCAGAAGCTTGCCGTTGACGATGTCGAACCAGAACAGCGCGTCGGTGGCGGGATCGTAGCTCGGGCCTTCGCCGAGCTCGCAGATATGATCGGAAAAAACCGAAACGCCGTCCATCGTCATCCTCCGAAGGCCTCGTCCCAGGCGGCGACCGCGACGCGAGCGCGCTGCGCCACCTCCTCGACCGTCGCGCCCGGCTTATAGAGGCTGGACCCAAGCCCGAAGACGCTGACGCCGACCGCTTTGTATCCGGCAAAATCCTTGTCGGAAACGCCGCCAACGGCGCCGATCAAGGTTGCGGGCGGCAGGACGGCACGCACCGCCGCAACGCCGCTCGATCCAAGCACGCTCGCCGGGAAGAACTTCAGCGCCGAGGCCCCGAGCCGGATCGCCTGGAAGGCTTCGGTCGGCGTGAACACGCCAGGCATCGTCACCATGGAGTAATGCATGGCGCGCCCCATGACCTCGGCGTCGATGTTGGGGCTGACCAGCAACTTGCCGCCGGCCTTATGCAAGGCGTCGACATCGGCGGCGGTCAGCACCGTGCCGGCGCCGATCAGCGCGCTTTGCGGCAGCGCCTTGACCAGACCGGCGATGGAGGCGAACGGCTCCGGCGAATTGAGCGGCACTTCGATGGCCTCGATGCCGGCGTCGTGGATCGCGCGGCCGATCGCCACCGCCTCGGACGGCTTCAAGCCGCGCAGGATGGCGACAAGCCCGCGCTTGAGCTTCGGGAAGGGTGCGGTCTGGCTCATGAAGCGCCTCCAATCATGCCGTTCTCGCGCGCGGCCTCGACGAGACCGGCACGCACCGCTTCATCGGCGTCCACGCTGCGGAAAGCAAGGCCGGCAAAACGGAGCGCCGCGCCATAAAGCGTGGCCAGCGCGCCCGAGGCGATCAGCGCCACCGGCGCTTCGATGGCGCCGTAGCGCCGCTTCGCCGAGGCGATCTCACCGCCGATCAATAGCCCGGACAGGCATGCCGCCGCGTCGGCGGGCTGCAGATCCTGCAGAAGCCCGGCAGCGCGGATGGCAAACAGTTTCGAGGTGACGTCGCCGCCTTCGCCCAAGGCCCGCTCGCACCATTGCCGAAAAAATGGGCTGTCCGCGGCGACCGGAGCGGGATGCTCGCCCAGTGAATGTTTCAGGATCGAGTGCGTGGCCAGCACGGAAAACAGCTCGCCGGTCGGCCAGGTGCCGAAACCTTCGACCGCGCCGTCTTCGACCGCGACCCATTTGGAATGCGTGCCGGGCATGCAGACGAGGTGGCGCCCCTTTGCCGGCAAACCGGCGCCGGCAAGCTGGGTCTCTTCGCCGCGCATCACGTCCGGCGCGTCGGCCAGCCGTTGGGCGAGGCCGGGCACGATGCGGATGTCGCGGCGTGAGCCCTCGACGCGAGCGGCGCCGCGCAGGATCGCGCCGATCGGCGCCGGCACGGTGACGTAAGGCGCCTCGATCCAGCCTTGCCGGGAACCGGCCATGCCGCAAATGATGACGGGCAGCGTGTCCGGCGCGCCCATGGCGGCAAGGTGGCTCTCCAGCACCTTGGCAAAACCCTTTTCGCGGGCGGTGATCAGTCCGTCGTCGCCGCGCCGCTCGGCAAGCACCTTGCCCGTGCCGTCGAGCAGCCAGGCCCTGAGCCTGGTCGTGCCCCAGTCGAGCGCGGCGACCGCGGGTGTTGGGCTCACAGGAAGCCTCCATCGACGATCAGCATCTGGGCGGTCAGCATGCGCGAGGCGTCCGACGCCAGGAACAGCACCGTGCCCACCATGTCGTCGGGCTGCATCACATCCTTGATGCATTGCTTGGCGACATGGGCGGCGAGCGCCTCGTCGGTGACCCAGAGCTTGCGCTGCCGTTCGGTGATGACCCAGCCTGGCGCCACCGCGTTGACGCGGATGCGGTCCTGCCCAAGCTTGCCTGCAAGGCCCTTGGTGAGGCCGAGTATGCCTGCCTTGGCCGCGGTGTAGGCCGGCATATCGGGATGGTTGATCAGGTAAGAGGTGGAGGTGAAGTTGATGATCGAGCCGCCGCCGGCGCGCTTCATGCCGGGCGCCACGGCCTGGGCGGTGAAGAAATGCGGGCGCAGGTTGATGGCGAGATTGTTGTCCCAAAACTCGACGGTGACGTCTTCCACTGCGTGACGGTCGTCGAGCGCGGCATTGTTGACCAGCACCGTGACATCGCCATGCGCCTCGGCCGCCTTGGCAACGGCTGCGCGCAGTGCCTCGATGTCGCGCAGGTCGGCCTTGAGATAAAGCGGGCGGTGGCCAAGCTCCTTCTCCAATCGGTCGGCAAGGGCCATGCTTGGCTTATCAGCGATGTCGATGAACGCGACCCTGGCGCCCTGCCGCACAAAACCTTCGGTCAGCGCCGCGCCGATGCCGGAGCCGCCGCCGGTGATCAGCACCGAGGCGCCGTCCAGGTCGGCGAAACGCGCCGATGGCATCATGATCTCTTCTCCCGTTTGGCCGGCGCGCATCCTAGCCGCGCCGGGCCGGGGGGCAAGGGCGAAAAGATGGATTCGGTGGCTTATGTCCGACAAATAAGGTCTGCACCTCCGTCTCCCCGGAAGCAGCTCAAGGTTTGTTGAGATTCAGGTCAGGCCGAGTCGCAAATGGTGGCTTTCGAGAACGTGAGCACCGGAAGCGCAGGAGGCCGCCATTTGCAGACCGGCCTCACCTGAATATCAACAGACCTTGTCAGATCGCCTTGGCGCGCAGCGCGCCACGATAGGAATCGCGCAGATAGCCGAGCGTGGCGTCGGCATCGACCGGCTTGCCGAACAGGTAGCCCTGCCCGCCGGCGCAGCCGAACTGGACGAGGCGGTCGGCCTGCGCTTCATCCTCGATGCCCTCGGCGACGACATCCATGCCGAGCCCTTCGCACATGGCCAGGATGGCGCGGATGATGTGCTCCGAGGGCCGGTCGTCGAGGATAGAGGAGACGAAAGCGCGGTCGATCTTGAGCTTGTCGAAATGGAACTCGCGCAGGCGGCCGAGCGACGACTGGCCGGTGCCGAAATCGTCGAGCGAGACGCGGATGCCGACCCGGCGCAAATCCTCGACGATCTTCTCGGCCGAGGCCGGGTCGTTCATCAGGCCGGTCTCGGTGATCTCGATCTCCAGCCGGCGCGGATCGAAGCCGGTGCGGTCGAGTATGGCCAGGATATGGAGCCCGGTGTTCTGGTCGACAAGCTGCGAGGGCGACAGGTTGAAGGACAAGAACAGCTCCTTCGGCCAGCTGCGTGCCGCTTCGGTCGCCTTGCGCAGCACCAGCTGCGACAGCGGGCCGATGATGCCGCGTTCCTCGGCGATCGGGATGAAGACCGATGGCGGCACGACGCCGAGGTCGCGGTCGGTCCAGCGCGCCAGCGTCTCGAAGCCGATGGTGCGGCGGCTGTTCAAGTCGACGATCGGCTGGAAATGCGGCTCGACCTCGCCGGCCGAGACGGCGCGGCGCAGCGCCTGCTCGATGCGGGTGACGCGCTTGGCCGCCTCTTCCATCTCACGGGTGTAGACGACGACGCGGCCGCGGCCCGAACGCTTGGCGTGATAGAGCGCGGTCTCGGCCTTGTTGAGGAGGATCTCGGTGGTCTCGTCGCCTGAATAGAAGAGCGAGCAGCCCACCGAGGCCGAGAGCCTGGCGGTGCGTTCGCCGACGTCATAGGGCGCCGACAAGATCTCGATCAGCATGCGCGACGTCTCGGCCGCCTGCTCCTCCGAGAACACCATCGGGTAGAGAAAGGCGAACTCGTCGGCGCCGATGCGGCAGACGGTGGAATAGCCGTCCATCGATGCGCGCAGCCGCATCGCCACCTGGACCAGGATGTCGTCGCCGGCCTTGTGGCCGAACAGGTCGTTGATCGGCTTGAAGCCGTCGAGGTCGAGGATGCCGACGGTAAAGGGGGCGGGATCGTCGGCGCGGTCGCCGATCAGGCGATCGACCTTGTCGAAGAAGCGGCGATGGTTGCCGAGCCCGGTCAACGAATCGGTGAAGGCCAGATCCGTGTTTTCCTTGGCCGGCCGACCCGTGCCAAACGTCGTTTGCATCATATCTCTGTTCTGATGTCGGTATTTTCAGCCAGACTGACAGCAAAGCGTTTAGGAAACGTATCGGAAAATCGATTTTTCCCTCGTCCGGAAGTTGCCTGCGTCGCGGGCGGTGGTTCAGCTTCGGGCAAAGAAGTCTAGTTCAGCCCATATATTCGTTTATGCGTAGCTTCTAATGAAGATGTCGAACAGTCCTTTCCCGGCGATGCAGCTTCCATTCAAGTAGTTGCGATCCAACGACCGTTTCGCACTTTCGGGACTTTGCTTTAGCCGGCTTGCTTTACGCGATAGAGCTCGATCGGGCTGCCCTTGGTCTCGCTGACCGGCTCGAGCCAGTCCGGCACGGAGCCGCGCAGCAGGCCGGCAAGGAAGCCCTGCGGGGCTTTCCGGGTGAGGATCAGGGTCTCGATATTGCCGGGGCAGATGGCGACGAGACCGACGCGATGCGCCTCGACGATTGCCCGCGCGTCATCGGCCGAGCCGAGAAAGGCGTCCAGCGCCAGGAGATTGCCGGCGACGTTGCGGTGATAGGGGCCGGCGAAAACGCGATGGCCGCTATAAGCGAGGACTGGCGCTCCGAGATTGGAGATCGTCAGCACGGTGGTATCGGCCATGCCGCCGAGCGGCGCAAAACTGGCCTTCTTCTGGCAAGTCCTGTCCGAGGCGCCGCCGTCCGCGACGGCCTTGCCTTTCTCGAACGCCACCGAGGCGGCCGCGGCGACGCCCGTCCAGACCGGGTTGATCGAGACCAGCCAGACGGCCGCAAGGCGCAGCGCCACGCCGAGCGAGGAGCTGGCTTCGGCCCGCGCCCGCCATTTGGCGATCCAGGTCGACAACGGAACGACGGCAAAGGCGATCGAGAAGGTGGTGCCGCGCACCTGCCACGCGCCGACCGCGAAGGCGACGACGAGCAGTGCCGCAACGAGGCTGTCCTGCCGCCGCCAGCCGCCGCGGCGCAAGTGCCGTGCCATCAGGACGATCGCGACCAGCGGCGTCGCGTAACGCGCCGCCACGCGCGCCGGATCGCGGACAAGCAGCGCGAGCAGCGACTGGGCCTCGTCGATGTGGTCGAGCCACAGTTCCTTGAGGCGCGGATCGAGGGAGGCATAAGGCGCGGAGAGGCATTGCGGGAACAGCACCGCCACGACCACGCCGAGCACGACCCCCAGAAGGGCAAGCGACCCCAGCCTGCGCGGCCAGCTGCCGGCGGCGGGCTCGACGGAGGCGATAGCGGCAAGCCCCACGCCGGCAATGGCCGCGATGACAAACTGCGCGACCGAGAAGGCGTCGCACTGCGCCACGCCCCATGCGGAAGGCGGAACGGTGACGGCGAAGACAAGCGCCGCGACACCGGCGAAGCCAAGGCCGAAATTCCGGGCGATCGCCCGTTCGCCGCCTGGATCGGCGACGAACAGCAGCGCCACGCACACGCCGATAATGGCGACATAGGGCACGGTTTCCATGCCGACGGCGAGCGTCAGCGCGGCGCAGAGGCCGGACAACAACGCGGCCCAGCGTCGGGAGGGCGCCTCGAGCAGCAAAGCGAGGCTCGCCATGGTCAGCATCAGCTGGGCGTTGTGGTGATCGAGCGCGCCGGGGTCATAGATGCCGATGAAATAATAGCCGGCGGCGCCGATCAGGATAGCGGGAAGCACCGCGCCGCCACCGCCGAAGCTGCGCGCGGCGCGGGCGGTGAAGAACAAGGTCGACCAGAAGAGCAGCGCCGGCCACATCACCTGCGCCACGTCCTCGCCGAGCGGCCTGCTGCCGGTGAGCGCCGAGGCCGCAAGCGCGATGGCGGCGATCGGCGCGTCGACCAGCCGCGACCAGTGCATGACAAAGCCGCCTTCCAGCCCCATCCGGTATTGGTGCAGGTCGAACCAGCCCTGGCCGGCGAGCAGGTCGCGGACCTCGACGAGGCGCAGCAGATTGTCGTTGTCGCCGCCGGCGTCGGTCAGTTGGCCAAGCCCGGCCCATGCATTGATAGCGAATGCGAGCAGGGCCGCAAGCAGCGCCAACGCCAGATCGGACTTCCAGGCGGCGGCGCCGGTCTCGGCTGTGCCCATTGCTGTGGCCTTTGAAGGGAGAGGATCGGTTTTAAACCTAGCCTTAACGGCTTCAATAAATAGTAAAACGGCTCGACAGGGCCGGCATGAGCACGGCCGGAGGCTGGATCGGGCGTCCGGAGACAGACATGCCGCATGCAGTCCGCCACGAGCCGGTCATCGCCGTGCTCCTGCCTTGCTACAACGAGGAGCTGACGATCGGCGACGTCGTGCGGCGCTTCCGCGAGACGCTGCCTTCGGCCGCGATCTATGTTTACGACAACAATTCCAAGGACCTCACGGCGCTGAAAGCCCGCGCCGCCGGCGCCGTCGTCGTGCGCGAGCCGCGCCAGGGCAAGGGCAATGTGGTGCGGCGCATGTTCGCCGACATCGACGCGGATATCTATGTGATGGCCGACGGGGACGGCACCTATGCGCCGGAGGATGCGCCGCAGCTGATCAACGTCCTGCAGACCGAGCGCTCCGACATGGTGGTAGGCACCAGGCGCGGCGTGAGCGACGATGCCGGCCGCAACGGCCACGCTTTCGGCAACCGCATCTTCAACCGCCTCTACAAGGGCCTGTTCGGGACCGACTTCACTGATATCTTCTCCGGCTACCGGGTGTTTTCGCGCCGCTTCGTCAAAAGCTTTCCGGCCGTTTCCGGCGGCTTCGAGATCGAGACCGAGATGTCGGTGCATGCCTCGCAGCTGAAGCTGCCGGTGAGCGAGATGGCGCTCGATTACGGCCGCCGCCCGGAAGGCTCGTCGTCGAAGCTGTCGACCTTCCGCGACGGCGCCAGGATACTGTGGATGTTCGCCATGCTGGTGAAGGAGACGCAGCCGCTGCGCTTCTTCGGCACGTTCGCGCTGTTCTTCCTGGCGGCCAGCATCGGCTTGATGATCCCGGTACTGGTCGAGTTCGCGCAGACGGGGCTGGTGCCGCGCATGCCGACCTGGGTGCTGTCGATCGGCATGCTGCTGTTGGCCATGCTGTCGATGATGACCGGGCTGATCCTCGATTCCGTCTCGCGCGGCCGGGCCGAGCAGAAGCGCATCTTCTATCTGTCGATTTCCTCCGGCCGCGCCGAGCGCGGGATATCCGGGCAGGCCTCGCCCAAGGGCGAACCGGGCAAGTCCTCGCGGGCGGCATAGTGGACCGCCTCGTCCGCTTCATCCTTGCCGGCGGCATCGGCTTCGTCGCCGACGCCGCGGCGCTCTGGCTGCTGCTTGCTGCCACGCCGCTCGGCCCGATGGCGGCGCGCCTGCTGTCGATCGGCTTCGCGCTCTGCGTCACCTGGCAGATCAACCGCCATCTGACCTTCGCGCCGTCGAGCCGGGGCATCGCGCAGGAAGGCGTGCGTTATGGCAGCGTCGGCATCGCTACCGGCATCGTCAACTATCTGATCTATTGCGCCGTCCTGTTCGCGCTGCCTGCCCTGCCGCCGCTGGCGGCGCTGGCCTTTGCCTCGATCGTCGCGATGGCGCTGTCCTTCCTCGGCTACTCCAGGCTGGTCTTCGACCGCTAAGCGTCTGCACCAAGCGAGCACGATTGGCAGGCGCCGCCGATTTCCTTATATCGGGCGTCTGAGTTCCCCGGAGACCGCAAATGCCGTTGAAGATCGCCGTCCAAATGGACCATGTCTCCACCGTGTCGATCGCCGGCGACACGACCTTCGCGCTGTCGCTGGAGGCGCAGCGGCGCGGCCACAAGCTTTTCCACTACACGCCCGACCGGCTGTCGATGGTGGGCGGCAAGGTGTTCGCGCGCGTCGAGGAGATGCAGGTGCGCGACGAGAAGGGCAATCATTACGCGCTGGGCGAGAAGGTGCGCACCGACCTCTCCGAGATGGACGTCGTGCTGCTCAGGCAAGACCCGCCCTTCGACATGAATTACATCACCACCACGCACATATTGGAGCGCATCCATCCGAAGACGCTGGTGGTCAACGACCCAGCCTGGGTGCGCAACAGCCCGGAGAAGATCTTCGTCACCGAGTTCCCGGACCTGATGCCGGAGACGCTGATCACCAAGGACCCCCAGGAAGTGGCGGCCTTCCGCAAGGAGTTCGGCGACATCATCGTCAAGCCGCTCTACGGCAATGGCGGCGCCGGCATCTTTCATCTGCACGAGGCCGACCGCAATCTCGCCTCGCTGCTCGAAATGTTCGGCCAACTGTTCCGCGAGCCCTATATCGTGCAGCGTTATCTCAAGGACGTGCGCAAGGGCGACAAGCGCATCATCCTGATCGACGGCGAGCCTGTCGGCGCCATCAACCGCGTGCCGGCCGAGCACGATTCCCGCTCCAACATGCATGTCGGCGGCCGCGCCGAGAAGACCGAGCTGACCGAGCGCGAGCGCGAGATCTGCGCCCGCATCGGACCGGCGCTCAGGGAGCGCGGCTTCATCCTGGTCGGCATCGACGTGATCGGCGATTACATGACCGAGATCAACGTCACCTCGCCGACCGGCGTGCGCGAAGTGCAGCGGTTTGGCGGGGCGGATATTGCAAGCTTGTTTTGGGATTGCGTGGAGGGGAAGCGGGGGTAATTCTCTCCACGATGCAGGTGGCGCTCCATACATCGGATCTGCCGATGCCCTCGAAGAAGATGACGGGTGAACCCCACGCCGGGCTATGAGCTATTTGAGAGGCGAGCTGCCAACGTGCTGCCTATGATCGTGAACGCTCTCGCTCTCTACCCACTATGGCAGAGCCTAGATCTCCGTTTTTCAGGAGCGGCAATTTCATGATAATTGTCACTGCAAGCGACAATAACTTTGTGCCTGGACTTTTTTTATTCATCTTTTCTGCTTGGATTCATAATCGAGAGGCGAAATTCGTCGTTATCGACGCGGGAATAGAGCCCGCGACCGTGATAGAGCTTCGCCGTTTTTGTGAACGAAAAGGAATTGACTGTCAGATCGTCCAAGCAGACGCCGAGCGGATTTCCGATCTGCCGACAAGAGGCAAGCTGCTGACGACTGCGGCATATGCCCGAATACTCATTCCCGAGATATTGCCTGATTGCGACAAGGCCATCTACATGGATGCGGATACGCTAGTGGTATCCGATCTCGGCGGTCTCTGGTCGGCGGACTTGGGCGACAATTTGGTAGCCGGCGTGATTGACGGCTTTGTCGAGCAGGAGGAACTCGACGAGATCGAAATGTCCCGGAATGAATATATCAATTCGGGCGTTCTGACGATGAACCTCGTTGCATGGCGCAGAGAAGGCATTGCGAACAGGATCTTTGCAAAAGTTCGGGAAACCGCAAAGTCGCGGTACCTCGACCAGACCGCCTTGAATACAGTGGTGCGCGGCCGGGTTCTTTTCCTGGGCAGGGAATGGAATTTCTTTTCAGAGCGGTATGTGGAAATCGAATGGCGGCTTCCCAGGGTGATCCATTATGCGGGGTCCGCCAAGCCCTGGCGCTACAGGCGCGTGCCTTTCGCCGATGTTTTCAATTTCTACAGAACCATGTCGGGATTAGATATTCCGGAAGGGACACTGATTTTGAAATCCGCCCGTAGGCGGAAAATGATCCTTGGCCTTATCGGGCTGCGAAGAAAATACTGGTCCTCTGCCCTGGCAACTCACTACTATCGCAGTCGATTCACCAAGCCGCATCTACGAGACCTGGGTAGGATGTTCTCGAAGGTTCCGTTGCCGCCGCAACATTCGACTGCTGCGCCGTAACGAGAAGCGCGGTGCGTGCGTTCCCGTAATGTTCTTGCCCAAAGCGAAAATCTGTGGTTGTCTAGCCTGACTTCGCTCGCGGCCCGATCGCAAAGCCGCGCGAGCCGGTATTGGGGGCTTGGACAAAATGGTGGCGCGGGTTCGCACGGTGGCTTTCCAGGGCATCGAGGCTTTGCCGGTCGATGTCCAGGTGATGGTCGGGCCGGGCAAGGTCGGCATGCAAATCGTCGGTCTGCCGGACAAGGCGGTGGCCGAAAGCCGCGAGCGCGTGCAGGCCGCACTCCATGCCTCGGGCCTGTCGATGCCGTCGAAGAAGGTGACGGTGAACCTCGCGCCGGCCGATCTTCCCAAGGAAGGCAGCCATTTCGACCTGCCGATCGCGCTTGGCTTGATGGCGGCGCTTGGCGCCATTCCGGGCGATATGCTGGCCGGCTATGTGGTGCTTGGCGAATTATCGCTCGACGGCACCATTGCGGGCGTGGCCGGCGCGCTGCCGGCGGCCATCGGCGCCAATGCCGAAGGCAAGGGCTTGATCTGTCCCTTCGCCTGCGGCCCGGAGGCGGCTTGGGCAGGCAAGGATTTCGACATATTGGCGCCGCGCAGCCTGATCGCGATCGCCAACCATTTTCGCGGCACGCAGGTGCTGTCGCGGCCCGAAGCCGGCATCCAGCTTGCCGCGCGCGACCTGCCGGATCTCGCCGACATCAAGGGCCAGGAAAGCGCCAAGCGGACGCTGGAAGTGGCGGCGGCCGGCGGCCACAATCTGCTTATGATCGGCCCGCCAGGCTCGGGCAAGTCGATGCTGGCGCAGCGCCTGCCTTCGATCCTGCCGCCGCTGGCGCCGAAGGAGCTGCTCGAAGTGTCGATGATCGCTTCCGTTGCCGGCGAGCTCGGCGAAGGCAAGCTGACCGACCGGCGGCCGTTCCGCGCGCCGCATCATTCGGCCTCAATGGCGGCGATGGTGGGCGGCGGGCTGCGCGCACGTCCGGGCGAGGCTTCGCTCGCCCATCACGGCGTGCTGTTCCTCGACGAGCTGCCGGAATTTTCGCCGCAGACGCTGGATGCGCTGCGCCAGCCGCTGGAAACCGGCGACTGCATGATCGCGCGCGCCAATCACCGCGTCACCTATCCGGCGCGCATCCAGCTGGTGGCGGCGATGAATCCGTGCCGCTGCGGCATGTCGGGCGAGCCCGGCTATCGCTGCCTGCGCGGCGACCGCTGCCGCACCGAATACCAGGCGCGCATTTCCGGCCCGTTGCTCGACCGGATCGACCTCAGGATCGAAGTGCCGGCGGTCTCGGCGAGCGACTTGATCCGGCCGGACAAGGCCGAGACGAGCGCGGCGGTGGCGCAGCGCGTTGCGCGTGCGCGCGCCATGCAGCGCGAACGACTGGAGAAGCTCGGCGCCGGCGCCACCACCAACGCGCATTGCCCGCCCTCGATCATCGAAGAGATCGCCAAGCCCGATGCCGCCGGCCTGACGCTGCTCAAGGACGCCAGCGAAAAGCTCGGCTTTTCGGCGCGGGCCTATCACCGCGTGCTCAAAGTGGCCCGCACCCTGGCCGACCTCGACGCCAGCGAAACGGTCGGCCGCATCCATCTCGCCGAAGCGATTTCCTATCGCATGAGCGCGGAGCGCATGGCGCAGGCGGCGTGAAGCGGGCGCGGTTAGCCGCTTCTCCCCGTAAACGGGAAGAAGGACGCTCTGGCCGGTGATTTCGCCAATCACCAAAGCCGCAGGTTTCGTAACACGCAAGCCGTGACGTTGGTCGAAACGGGCGCGGGCGCTACCTCATCCGCTCGCGTGCCTTCAGCTCCAGTCGCCGCTTATGCAGCACCGGCTCCGTATAGCCGTTGGGCTGGACCGCTCCCTTGAACACCAGGTCGCAGGCGGCCTGGAAGGCGATGGAGTTCTCGAAATCCGGCGCCATCGGGCGGTAGAGCGGGTCGCCGACATTCTGGCGGTCGACGATCGCCGCCATGCGCTGCAGCGAGTCTCTCACCTGGATTTCCGAGCAGACCTTGTGGCGCAGCCAGTTGGCGATGTGCTGCGAGGAGATGCGCAGCGTGGCGCGGTCCTCCATCAGGCCGACATCGTTGATATCGGGCACTTTCGAGCAGCCGACGCCCTGGTCGATCCAGCGCACGACGTAACCCAGGATGCCCTGCGCGTTGTTGTCGAGCTCGCGCTGGATCTCGTCCGGCGTCCAGTTCGGCCGCCTTGCTACCGGCACCGACAGGATGTCGTCGAGCTTCGCCTTCGGCCGGCTCTTCAGCGCCGCCTGCACGGCGTGCACGTCGACCTTGTGATAGTGCGTGGCGTGAAGCGTCGCGGCCGTCGGCGACGGCACCCAGGCGGTGTTGGCGCCGGCCTTGGGATGCGCGATCTTCTCAACCAGCATCGCCGCCATCAGGTCCGGCATCGCCCACATGCCCTTGCCGATCTGGGCGTGGCCGGCGAGCCCGCATTCCAGCCCCGTATCGACATTCCAGGCCTCATAGGCGGAAATCCAGGCGGCCTGTTTCATGTCGCCCTTGCGGATCATCGGGCCGGCTTCCATCGAGGTGTGGATCTCGTCGCCGGTACGGTCGAGGAAGCCGGTGTTGATGAACACCACGCGCTCTCTTGCGGCGCGGATCGCTTCCTTGAGGTTGACGGTGGTGCGCCGCTCCTCGTCCATGATGCCCATCTTGATGGTGTTCTTCGCCATGCCGAGCAGCGCTTCGACGCGGTCGAAAATCTCGACGGCGAACGCGACCTCTTCCGGCCCGTGCATCTTCGGCTTCACCACATACATCGAGCCCGCGCGGGAATTCATCCGCCGCCCATTCGGGCCGACATCGTGCAGCGCGATCAGCGCCGTGATCGCCGCATCCATGATGCCCTCCGGCACCTCGTTGCCGTCGCGGGCGGTGATCGCCGGATTGGTCATCAGGTGGCCGACATTGCGCACCAGCATCAGCGAGCGGCCAGGCAAGGTGATCGTGCCGCCGCCCCGCGAGCTGTAGGTGCGGTCCGGGTTGAGCTTGCGGACGAAGGTCTTGCCGCCCTTGGTGATCTCTTCCGCCAGGTCGCCCTTCATCAGGCCGAGCCAGTTGCGATAGACGACGACCTTGTCCTCGGCGTCGACGGCGGCGACCGAATCCTCGCAGTCCTGGATGGTGGTCAACGCGGCTTCGAGGAGGACGTCGGCGATGCCGGCCGGGTCGGTCCTGCCGATCTGGTTGGCGCGGTCGATCACGATCTCGATATGCAGGCCATTCTTCACCAGAAGCACGGCTTCCGGATTGGCGGCATCGCCGCGATAGCCGACGAACTGCCTTGGATCGGCGAGCGTCGTGGCGCCTGCGCCTTCGCCCGCTTTCAGCGCGCCATTCGCCACCGACAGCCCGTTGACGCCGGCCCACTTGCCTGTGGTCAGCGGCACGGACTGGTCGAGGAAATCCTTCGCCCAGGCGATCACCTTGGCGCCGCGCGTGGGATTGAAGCCCTTGCCCTTCTCGGCGCCGCCGGTCTCGGGAATGGCGTCGGTGCCGTAGAGCGCATCATAGAGCGAACCCCAGCGCGCATTGGCGGCGTTGAGCGCATAGCGCGCATTCATCACCGGCACGACGAGCTGCGGTCCGGCAACGACGGCAATCTCGGGATCGACATGTTCCGTGCTGACGCTGAAGGCCGGCCCTTCCGGCACCAGATAGCCGATCTCCTTGAGGAAATTCTTGTAGGCCTCCATGTCGATCGGCGCGCCATTGGCGCGATACCAGAAGTCGAGCTTTTCCTGCATCGCGTCGCGCTTGGCGAGCAGCGCGCGGTTCTTCGGCGCCAGGTCGTGGACGATGGCCGAAAAGCCGGTCCAGAATTTTTCCGGGTCGATGCCGGTGCCGGGCGCGGCCTCCTCGGCGACGAAGTCATGGAGCTCCCGGGCAATCTGCAACCCGGCGATCTCGATGCGGTCGGTCATCTGCACGTCTCCAGATAGGTGGCTTGGGGCGTTTGGCATGTTTGGGGTTGCGGGGTCAATTCAGCTTAGGGTGTAGGGCGGATCTTGGCGACGAGCGAATCTCCCCCTTGAGGGCATAGGCGCTAAGATAGGTATTGCGGCGCGGAATCGGTTGTGATTCTACGCTGGAGATGACACACGAATCGCTTGTTGATGATGGCTGGGCCGAGACACTTGAGCTTCTCGGCGGCGAAGAGTTGATCGCAGGAAGTGCGCGCGAGACGAAGGCGTTCCTGCGACCACGCGGCATCAGGTCGGCGAGCGACCTGTTGCGCCTGACGCTGGCTTACTGCCTTGGCAAGGTAGGGATGCGGGGCGTCGTGGCCTGGGCGGCGGCAAGCGGCATTGCCGACATTTCGGACGTGGCCTTGCTCGGCCGGCTGCGCAATGCAGGGCCATGGCTGCAGCAGTTGATCGGGCATCTTTTGAAGCGCGAGGAGGAGGCAGGCTTGGCCAAAGGCCGGCTGATCCGCATCCTCGATGCGACGGCGGTTGCCAAGGCCGGTGCGCATGAGAAGAAGAACAATGGTCTTTGGCGCATGCACTGCGCCTTCGAGCTTGAGCGCGAGCGGTTCGATTTCCTCGAGATCACCGACCAGAGCGAGGCCGAGCTGATCGACCGCGTGCCGGTGGTGGCGGGCATATGCGCTAAGATAGCTTTGGCATGGCTTGAAATTTGCGCTTTCGAGGTGGCTCGCGCCAACGATGTCGCAAGGCATGGAGATTTCGGCGCAGGATTGCCAAGGGCGGCTGAGTAAAGATGGCTGTGATCAGGGAGGCGACGATCTGG
>NZ_JAIUHG010000014.1 GCF_020164955.1 Mesorhizobium sp. CA8 | reverse complement strand
TACAACCGCCTGATCGCGAGACGGCGGGCGGCGGTGGAGACCACCTTCGCCACGCTCAAGAACCGCATGAAGCTGACGACGATCCGCTATGTCGGATTAGCCAAGGCCGCAGCTCAAGTGACGATGGCTGCGATCGCCTTCAACATGCGCCGATGGGCCGCCATCACAGGATAGGTGCGCCTGCAATCCGGCCTGAGGCCACACCGCCACCCTCAATTCCACCCCAAAAGCCAAAACGGAGCGAGACCTCGCGACCAAATCGCTCCGCGAGCCTGTCCTCGCTAACTGCGCAACAGGCCCCTTGTGGGAGAAGGTGGATCGGCGCGCAGCGCCGAGACGGATGAGGGGTGCTCCAGCGGAGTAAGACCTCAAAATTGAAGGCCCTCGGGCGCTTAATTCTGCAGCGCGGAGATCCTTGCAACACCCCTCATCCGGCCGCTTCGCGGCCACCTTCTCCCACAGGGGGAGAAGGGGAAATCTGCGCTTACTCGTCCGCCTTGAACGTCTGCTTCTGCTGGCCGAGCCCTTCGATGCCGAGCTCCACGACGTCGCCGGGCTTCAGGAACACCGGCGGTTTCATGCCGAGGCCGACGCCGGGCGGGGTGCCGGTGGAGATGATGTCGCCGGGATGCAGCGACATGAACTGGCTGAGATAAGACACCAGGTACTTCACGCCATAGACCATGGTCCTGGTCGAGCCGTTCTGCATGGTCTTGCCGTTGACGGTCAGCCACATCTTCAGGTTCTGCGGGTCGGCGACCTCGTCCTTGGTGACCAGCCACGGGCCGGTCGGGCCGAAGGTGTCGCAGGACTTGCCCTTGGTCCACTGGCCCTGCCGCTCGGCCTGGAAGGCGCGCTCGGAAACGTCATGCGCGACGCAATAGCCGGCGACATAATCCAGCGCGTCGTCCTCCGAGACATATTTGGCCGTCTTGCCGATGATCACGCCGAGCTCGACTTCCCAGTCGGTCTTGACCGAGCCGCGCGGGATCAGCACGTCGTCATCGGGCCCGACGATCGCCGAGCTTGCCTTCATGAAGATGATCGGCTCCGGCGGCACGGTGGCGCCGGTCTCGGCGGCGTGGTCGGAATAGTTCAGGCCGATGCAAATGAACTTGCCGGTGCCGGCGACGCAAGCGCCCAGGCGCGGCTTGCCGGCGACCAGCGGCAGCGACTTCGGATCGAGTTTTGAGAGCATCTCCAGCGAGGCCGGATGAAGCGTCGTGCCGGCGATATCGGCGACATGAGCCGAAAGGTCGCGGATCGTCCCATCCGCATCGAGCAGGCCGGGCTTCTCGCTACCAGCTTCGCCATAGCGCAACAACTTCATCATTCTTCTCCTAAGGTGCGGCCTGAAGCCATTTGCAAAATTCGTTTCGATTGGGGACGTTGCGAAAGCCGGGCGGACCGTAGCCATCGATCTGATCCCCGGCAAGCGCGAACGCCGCATCGGGCGATCCGGCGAAAGGGATTTTCAGACTGATCGATGCAGGACCCCGATCTCCTGCCAAGCCCTTTCCGATCCCTCAGATCGACCAGCCGCCGTCGATGTTGTAGGCCTGCCCCGACGTGTAGGTGGCACCAGCAAGGTAGACCGCGAGATCGGCGATCTCCTCCGGCGTGCCAAGCCGGCCCATGGGCTGGCGGGCGATGAAGGCGGCGCGCGCTGCCTCATAGTCGCCCTGCGCATGCATGCGGTCCTGCAGCGACGGGCTTTCGACCGTGCCCGGGCAGATGGCGTTGCAGCGAATGCCCTTGGCGACATAATCGGCGGCGACCGCTTTGGTCAGGCCGACCACGGCTGCTTTGGTCAGCCCGTAGACGAAGCGGTTCGGCACACCCTTCTGCGAGCTTGCCAGGGAGGCCATGTTGATGATCGAGCCGTCGCCGCGCTCCAGCATGCCGGGCAGCACGGCGCGGATGGTGCGGATCATCGAACGGACGTTGAGGTTGAGCGCGAAGTCGAGATCCTCGTCCTTCATCTCGAGGATGGAGCCCCCATGGACGAAGCCGGCGCAGTTGAACAGCACGTCGACGCGGCCGATCTCGGCGAAGGCAGAAGCGACGGCCGCGTCGTTCAGCACATCGAGCTTCCGGGTCTTGATGCCTGATGTCTTGCCCAACTCGGCCAGCAGCGGCTCGTTGATATCGGTGGCGTGAACGGTCGCGCGCGCCTTGGCGAAGGCCAGCGCGCTCGCCCGGCCGATGCCTTGCGCCGCCGCGGTGACGACGACCACTTTACCTGCCAGATCCGCCATGTTTTTCTCCTCACCTGCCTGGTGCGTCCGCGTCTATCGATGGCCAGTCCGGGCGTCATGCGCCAGACCGTCAGCACCGTACGGCCTAAGTTCTTGCCCATAGATAAAGATGTTTTTTCTGGTTAAAGAACACCCGCACAAGCGTCAAGCCCGAACGCCCACCTTCGCGACAGCAGCCAAACGGCTCCGGCACGCGGATATCATTGCCGCGAGGGTGCGGGCGCGCCTCGCGCGAAGGGCATCAGTCGCCGTAAGGCACCCAGACGTTTTTGACCTCGATGGCGCGGCGCAGGAACGGTTCGCCGGCGGCCTCGCTCGAGGTCCAGTCGAGCGTGCGGCCGTTGCCGGTCCAGACCCGCTTCAAGTTGCCGATGGAGTCGGCCTCTGCCTTGGCGCAGATGTCGGCATCGGCGAACACCCAGAGCCCGTCGACATCGTCATGCTTGGCCAGCACGCCGGCGAGCTCGGCGCTGCGGCCGGTGACGATGTTGATGGCGCCGGGGGGCAAGTCGGAATATTCGATCACCTGATAGAGGTCGGTCGCAAGCAGCGGATGACGCTCCGAAGGGACGGCGACGACGGTGTTGCCCATGGCAAGCGCCGGCGCGACCAGCGAAATGAAGTTGAGCAGCGGCTGGTTGTCCGGCGCGACAATGCCGACGACGCCAACCGGCTCGTGCAGGGCGAGCGTGACGACGCGGGCCGGCGGCTGGTGGACGCGGCCCTCGAACTTGTCGGTGAGGCCGGCATAGAGGAACAAGCGCTCGATCGACTGCTCAACCTCTTCGCGCGCGGCCTTCGCCGCCACGCCGGTCAACTGGACAAGGCGCGCAGCGAATTCATCGGCGCGGCCCGACAGATTCTCGGCGAAATAATAAAGCACCTGGCTGCGGTTATAGGCGGTCGCTTCCGGCCAAGCCTTGCACCCACGGGCGGCAGCGACGGCATCGCGGATGTCCTTGCGGTTGCCGAGGCCGACTTCGCCGGCAAGCTTGCCCTTGGCGGTCGCGACGGCGAGCGAATAGTTGCCATCCGGGCGCACCTGCTTGCCGCCGATGAACAGCTTTGCCGTGCGGTCGATCGCCGTGCCGTCGGCCTGTTCGACCGGCTGGGCCGAGCCGGCGGCGGCCGGCTTGATGGCCGGGCCAATCGGCAGCTTCACCGCCAGATACTCGAACATGCCCTCGCGGCCGCCCTCGCGGCCAAAACCGCTTTCGCGATAGCCGCCAAAGCCGCAGGCGGCGTCGAACATGTTGGTGCCGTTGACCCACACCACGCCCGCCTTCAATTGCGGCGCGACATGCAGGGCCAGATTGATGTTCTCGCTCCACACCGAAGCAGCCAGGCCGTAGCGCGTGTTGTTGGCAAGCTCGATCGCTTCTTCGGTGTTGCGGAAGCTCATCGTCGCCAGCACCGGCCCGAACACCTCTTCCTGCGCCAGGATATTAGCCGGCGAAACACCCGTCGCCAGCGTCGGCAGGTGATAATAGCCGGAGGACGGCAAAGCGGCGTCCGGCTGCCAGCAGACGGCGCCCTGTTTCGCGCCCTCGGCAATGAGACCCTTGACGCGGTCGAGCTGGGTGCGGTCGACAAGCGGGCCGATATCGGTATTCTTGTCGAGCGGGCTGCCGACGCGCAGCCGGCTCATCCTGACCTTGATCTTGGCGATCAAGGCTTCCGCAACGCCTTCCTGCACCAGGAGACGCGAGCCGGCGCAGCAGACCTGGCCCTGGTTGAACCAGATGCCGTCGACCAGACCCTCGACGGCGCTGTCGAGGTCGGCATCCTCGAAGACGACGAAGGCCGACTTGCCGCCGAGCTCCAGTGAAAGCTTCTTGCCCGACCCGGCGGTGGCCTTGCGGATGATCTTGCCGACTTCCGACGACCCGGTGAAGGCGATCTTCTGGACCCCGGGATGATTGACGATGGCCGCACCCGCCTCCGGTCCGCCCTGGACGATATTGACGACGCCTTTCGGCACGCCGGCCCGCTCGCAGATCTCGGCGAACAATATGGCGGTGAGCGGCGTGAATTCGGCCGGCTTCAGCACCACCGTGCAGCCGGCGGCCAAAGCCGGCGCGATCTTCCAGGCCAGCATCAGCAGCGGAAAATTCCACGGGATGACCTGGCCGACGACGCCGACCGGCTTGTGGTCGGGAAAATCCTTGTCCAGCGCCTGTGCCCAGCCGGCATGATGGATGAAGTGGCGGATCGCCAGCGGCACGTCGATGTCACGGCTCTCGCGGATCGGCTTGCCGTTGTCGATCGATTCCAGCACCGCGAACAGGCGCTGGTGGCGCTGCATGGCGCGGCCGATGGCATAGAGCACTTTTGCTCTGGCGTAGCCGGAAGACGCCGACCATTTCGGCAGCGCCTTGGCGGCCGCGGCAACCGCTACGTCGATATCGGCGGCGGCCGCATCCGAGACCTTGGCAAGCAGCTTGCCGGAGGAGGGTTCGCTGGTCTCGAAAGTCGTGCCTCTGGCCGCCGCTTTCCAGGCGCCGTCGATGAAAAGGGCCTTGGAGAAATCGCGTGCGGCGAGCCAGGCGTCGGCCTCGTTACGAGCTTCCGGCGCCGGGCCGTATTCCATGGCATGATAGCGTTCGAGGATGTTCATGGGATGCCTCTTTTACCCTCCCTTGTGGGGAGGGTCGATCGGCAGAGCCGATCGGGGTGGGGGTAAATGGCTGATGGTTTCGTTCATTGGACTGGCTGATCTGGTTTTTACGACCCCACCCCGCCGCTGCGCGGCGACCCTCCCCACAAGGGGGAGGGTGGAAGCTCACGCCATCGCGTGGCGGTGGTTGGCCGAATAGTGGCCGGTCAAATGATGTTCGAGCTGGCGTTCGATGTCGGTGAGCAGGCTGGACGCGCCGAAGCGGAACAGGTCCGGCTCGAGCCAGGGACGGCCGAGCTCTTCCTTCATCAGCACCAGCCAATCGAGGGAAACCTTGGCGGTGGAAATGCCGCCGGCCGGCTTGAAGCCGATGAGATAGCCGGTCTCCTCGAAATAGGCGCGGATGGCGCGCACCATGGCAAGGCCGACGGGAAGTGTGGCGTTGACGCTTTCCTTGCCGGTCGAGGTTTTTATGAAATCGGCGCCCGCCATCATCGCCACCATCGAGGCGAGCATGACGTTGCGCAAAGTGGCGAGATCGCCGGTGCCGAGGATGACCTTGAGATGCGCATCGCCGCAGGCCGCGCGCATCGCGACGATCTCGTTGAACAGCTCGCGCCATTTGGCGCCATAGACCAGGCCGCGCGGAATGACGACGTCGATCTCGTCGGCGCCGTCCTTCACCGAAGCCTCGATCTCCTGCAGGCGCGTCGAGAGCGGCGCAAGGCCATGCGGGAAGGCGGTCGAGACGGCGGCGACATGGATGCCGGTGCCGCGCACGGCGTCGACTGCCGTGGCCACGAAAGGATGATAGACGCAGACCGCCGCCGGGCGGATGGTTTCGCCTGATATGCCGAGGCCCTCGATGATATCGCGGCGCAGCGGGTTGATCGCCTTGGCGCAAAGCCGGCGCACGCGCTCGTCGGTATCGTTGGAGTTCAGCGTGGTGAGATCCATGCAGGCAATGGCGCGCAGGAGCCAGGCGGCCTGGTTGTCGGCCTTGATCGAGCGGCGCTTGGTCAGCGTCGCGACGCGGCGCTCCAGCGCCGAACGGTTGACGCTGCGCACCGATTCCAGGAAGCCGAGATCGAGCTTCATGCCGGGGTTGCGGGCAATGCCATGTTCCAGCGGCACTGGCGTGTTGGCGGCGGCGCGCGCCGGCAGCGGCATCACCTTGGACGCGCCTGCGCCTGCGCCGGCCTCGCGGATCGTGCTCATCTCCTGCCCTTTCATTCAGCGCCTTTGCGCTTTATGCCTTCGTGCGTGTCATTGGGTGGCACGCACGAAGATAGCCCGTGAAGCGATGCTTCACGAGTCTTTCAAAGGGTCATAGCGCAAAAAGGCCGCTTCGTCATACTCGGGCTTGACCCGAGTATCCATGCCGTGACCTCTGCCGCAGAGTGCAACGGTGGAGAATTCTGTAACCGCCGCAACGCCTTAGCATAACGGCTGGATTCTAGGGTCTGCGCGCGTCGCTCCGCTCCTTGCTCCGCCCTGGAATGACGAAGCGCGAATGTCGTCGCTAATCTCAGACGCCTCCAACAGAGCTGGCGGACTGCGATATGCCTCAGCCGACGAAGGCGCGCTCGACGACGAAGCTGGCCGGATGGCTCAAGGAGCCTTCCTGGAAGCCGAGGCTTTCGGCAAGTTCCTTGACGTCCTTCAGCATGTGCATCGAGCCGCATATCATGATGCGGTCCGTCTCGGGATTGAGCTTGTCGATGCCGAGGTCCGAATAGAACTTGCCCGAGCCGATCAGAGCGGTGATGCGGCCCATGCGCGCCGATTCCTCGCGGGTCGTCGAATTGTAGAGCGTGACGCGGCCGCCGGTCAGCTCGCCGATCAGCGGGTCACTCTCGAGCCCGGCCGCCAGTTCCTGGCCATAGGTGAGCTCGGCATTGTCGCGGCAGGTGTGGGTGAGGATGACCTCGTCGAACTTCTCGTAGGTGTCAGGGTCGCGCAGCAAGCTGGCGAAGGGCGCGATGCCGGTGCCGGTCGAGATCATGATCACGCGCTTGGCGGGCGTCAGCGCGTCGAGCACCAGCGTGCCGGTCGACTTCTGGCGCATGATGACGGTGTCGCCGACCTCAATCTTCTGCAGCTCGGAGGTCAGCGGACCGTCCGGCACCTTGATCGAGAAGAATTCGAGTTCATCATCCCAGGCGGGGCTGGCGACCGAATAGGCGCGGAAGATCGGCTTCTCGGCATTGGGCAGGCCGATCATGACGAACTCGCCGGAGCGGAAGCGCAGCGACTGCGGCCGGGTGATGCGGAAGGAGAACAGCCGGTCGGTGTAATGCTTCACCGACACCACGGTCTCGGCATAGACATTGGCCGGGATCGGGAACTGCAGCGGCCTCGCGCCGGCGACGTTCAACGCGGATGTCGTGTTCATTCCAACCCAACTTTCCGGCCCAGATGGAACGCACTGGGCGCCAAACTTTCTCCTGCGCGCCCGAACGGTCAGGTCCCGGCGTGCTCGCTGCACATTGACAAGCGGTAAGCTCTTGTGTCCGAAACTTATTAGTATACAAATGATCTTGAGGTCAAGATGGCGACGTAAAACGCCTTTCCAAACCGAGGCATATCCGTAGTCCTGGCATTTCGGGTTTCGGCAATGAATGAGAAATTTTCGGCGTCGGCGGGAAGCGTCGTGGCTGGCATCGATGTCGGCGGGACTTTCACCGATCTGCTTTTGATCGACGGCAAGGCGGGTGGAAAGGTCCATATCGCCAAGACCCCGACCACGGTGGAAAACCAGGCCTTCGGCGTGGTCGCAGCGCTTGGCGCCACCGGCTTTCCGATCGACGGCATCGACCTCATCGTGCATGGCACGACGACCACGACCAACGCCGTGCTGGAACGGCGGCTGGCGCGGACCGGCATGATCACCACACGCGGATTTCGCGACGTGATCGAGCTTGGGCGCCGCACGAGGCCGCAGGCCTATGGCATGACGGGCACTTTTGTCCCCGTCATTCCTCGCGACCTTCGGCTCGAAGTGTCGGAGCGGGTCGAGGCGTCGGGCGCCGTGCGCATTCAACTCGACGAAGCCGAGATGCGCGATGCGGTGAAGAAGCTCCTCGACGCCGGCTGCGAGTCGCTGGTCATCCATTTCCTGCACTCCTACGCCAACCCGTCGCATGAGCGGCGCGCCGCCGAGATCGCGGCGGAGCTCTGGCCGAACGGCCACATCACCACCGGCCATGCGCTGCTTTCGGAAGCGCGCGAGTTCGAACGCGGCGTGACGGCGGCGGTCAATGCCTCGGTTCAGCCGATCCTGGAGCGCTATGTCGAACGGCTGCGCAAGGAGCTGGCGGCGAAGGGCTACGCCCGCGACTTCCTGATCATGAACGGCAATGGCGGCATGATCTCGGCCCGCTTCGTCACGCAGGAATCGGCCAAGACCGTGATGTCCGGCCCGGCTTCGGGCGTGATTGCCGCTGCCTATACGGGAAAGCGCGCCGGCTTCGGCAACCTCGTCACCTACGACATGGGCGGCACCTCGACCGACGTGGCGCTGATCCGCAACGCCGAGCCTGCCGTGTCGAACGAGATCGAGATCGAATATGCGATGCCGATCCATGTGCCGATGGTGGCGGTGCACACCGTCGGCGCCGGCGGCGGCTCGATCGCGCGCGTCGATGCGGCCGGGCTGATCCAGATCGGCCCGGAAAGCGCGGGCGCCAACCCAGGCCCGATCTGCTACGGGCGGGGCGGCATCGAGCCGACCATCACCGACGCCAATCTGGTGCTCGGCCGCTTGGCGCCGAAGAAATTGCTGGCGGTCGACAATCCGGTTACCGTCGAGCGCGTCACCGGCATTTTCGAGGAGAAGATCGGCAAGCGCACAGGCCTCTCCGGTGTCGAAGCGGCGGGTGCTGTGCTGAGGCTCGGCAATATGAAGATGGCGGGCGCGATCCGCATGGTGTCGGTCTCGCGCGGCCACGATCCGCGCGATTTCGCGCTGTTCGCCTTCGGCGGCGCCGGGCCGCTGCATGCGACGGCGCTCGCCCGCGAGCTCGGCCTGCCCCGGGTGCTGGTGCCGGCGCGCCCGGGCATCACCAACGCGCTCGGCTGTGTCGTCGCCGATCTCAGGCATGACTTCGTCAACACAATCAACCAGCCGGTCGGCGGCCTCGACGAAGCTGCGCTTCGCGAGGTGTTGGAACGGCATCGTAACGAAGGCGAGGCGCTGATCGGCAAGGAAGCGGTTAAACCCGAGGTGATCCGCGTCACCCATTCGGCCGACATGCAGTTCGTCGGCCAGACGCACATCATCAACGTGCCGCTGCCCTCCTCGTCGGTTTCACGAGAAACACTGCAGCTTCTGTTCGAAAAAGCCTATTTCGCCCGCTTCAAGGTCGAGTTGCCGGAGATCCGCGCCAACCTCGTCAACCTCAACACCTCAGTCACCGGCGTGCGGCCGCAGATCGACCTGTCGCGGCTGATCGACCCCGCAGGACGTGCCGCCACGCTCGAGGAGGCGCGGCGCGAAATCCGGCCGGTCTGGTACAGCGGGCGCTGGCACGACACGCCGGTTTATGCGCGCGAAAAGCTGCCGCTCGACGCAACAATTGTCGGGCCGGCGATCCTCGAGCAGATGGATGCCACGACCGTGCTCGAACCAGGCGACCGGGCGCGCTCGGATGAGGACGGCAACATCATTATCGACATCGGCGAGGCCTAAGATGGCAAAGCTCGACACGATCACCCTTTCGGTGCTGCAGGCGGCGCTGCAGCAGGTCTGCGACGAGATGGACCTGACCTTCTCACGCGCGGCCTTCTCGCCGGTCATCGCGGAAGCCAATGACCGCTCGGACGGCATCTATTCGGCCGTCGACGGCTCGCTGATCGCGCAAGGCAGCCAGGGCCTGCCGGTCTTCGTCGGCGTCATGCAATATTCGACAAAGACGGTGATTGAGATGATCGCCGACGGACGATGCCTGCCGCCGGAGCCCGGCGACATCTACATCGTCAACGATCCCTATCTCGGCGGCACGCATCTGATGGATGTGCGCTTCGTCATGCCCGTCTATCGCGGCGGCAAGATCTTCTGCTGGCTTTCCAACACCGGCCACTGGCCGGATATAGGCGGCTCGGTGCCGGGCGGCTTCTCCGCTTCGGCCACGGCGGTCGAACAGGAAGGCCTGCGCCTGCCGCCGGTGAAACTGTTCAAGAAGGGCGCGCTCGATCCGGAAATCTACGCCATCATCTGTTCCAACATCCGGGTCGCTGACCAACGCATCGGCGATATCCGCGCGCAGGCCGCCGCGCTGCTGATCGGTCAGGACAGGCTCAATGAGATCTTGGATCGTTACAGTGACGAAACGGTTGTCGAGGCGATCGCGGAACTGCGCCGCCGCGCCGCCGAGCAGATGCGCGCCTCGATCGCCGTGATCCCTGACGGGATCTACCGCTCGCAGGCCTTTGTCGATTCCGACGGCGTGGTGAATGAGCCGCTGACCATCAATCTCGCCGTCGAGAAGCAAGGCGACACGCTGACCTTCGACTTTGCCGGCTCATCGAAACCCTGCGCCGGACCGATGAACAGCGTGCTGGCCACGACCTTATCATCGGTCTATCTGGCCATGCGGCATATTTTTCCAGAAGTGCCGATCAGCGCCGGCGCTTTCGAGCCGCTGAACGTCAAGCGGCCGGAAGGCACCTTCCTAGACGCCAGATATCCGCGCCCGGTGTCGGGCTGCGCGGCGGAGGTTTCGCAGCGCATCGCCGAAGCGGTGTTCGCGGCCATGGTGCAGGCGCTGCCGGAAAAGGTGACGGCGGCGCCCGCCGGCTCCAGCGGCAATTTCGCGCTCGGCGGCAATGATCCGGCGCGCGGGCGCGACTATGTCATGTACCAGATCTCGGGTGGCGGTTATGGCGGCAATGCCAGCCACGACGGCTTGAGCAATGGCTGTTCGACCATCGGCATTTCGAAATCGCCGCCGGTCGAGATCATGGAGCAGGCTTTTCCGGTGCTCTACCGGCATTACGCGCTGCGCGAAGGCTCCGGCGGCGCGGGAAAACATCGTGGCGGCTTCGGGCTCGCCTATGAGGTCGAGATATTGCGCGGTGAAGCCCGAGCGTCCTTCGTCATGGATCACGGCCGTTTCGGGCCGCAGGGCGCGCTCGGCGGCAAGGACGGCGCGCCGAACAGCGTGACGGTGTTCCGGGGCGGCGAAGCGCATGTACCGCCGCATCTTTCCAAAGAACAGGACATCGCGCTCAAAGCCGGGGATCGCGTGCGTGTCGGCACGCCCGGCGGCGGCGGTTACGGCGATCCGCGCGAGCGCGACCCGAAGCTGGTCGCCGAGGATGTCAGGCTTGGCTACTATACGCCGGAGCAGGCCAGGGAGATGTTCGGGGTGGACTTGTAGGCGGACGGGCCTGGCATAGGCTAAATGCCCAGCTCGAGTTCCCGCCACCCCCCTCTGCCCTGCCGGGCATCTCCCCCGCAAGGGGGGAGATCAGCCGTCACCTTCGCTTTCGCCAATCGCCAACGCTGCAGGACGAGCGCGAGCGTCCGAACTGCTAATCTCCCCCCTTGCGGGGGAGATGGCCGGCAGGCCAGAGGGGGGTGCTGTCCCTCCAGCGTCGAAAGCAACCTTTCACGCCAGCTTCGCCAGCAGCCGCAGGAACGTCGCGGTCTCCTTGGCGGTCAGCGGCGCCAGCGTCTCCTCGGTGATGGCGCGGGCGAGCGGGATCAGCCGCTCGATCGCCTCGCGGCCCTCGGACGTCAGATTGACCAGCAGCCGCCTCTTGTCGACCTCGTGCTTGGAGACTTCGACCAGCCCGCGCGCCTTCAGCCGGTCGATGACGCCCTTCACGGTTGCGGCGTCCATGGCGATCAGCGTTCCGAGCTGGTTCTGCGAGGTTTCGCCGATATCGTAAAGCTTGGCCAAAGCGGCGAATTGCGGCGGCGTCAGGTCGCCGATATGCGAGGCGAAGATCGAGACATGGCGCTGATGCGCCTTGCGCAGGATGAAGCCGACCTGGTCCTGCAGGTGGTAGTCGTTCTCGTCACCGTCCTCGGCCTCGACCAGCCGCAGCAGATTGTCCTCGCCGCTCATCTGAGGCCGTCCCATGCCTTGATGTCCTCTGCCGCCAGGCCACCCATGCGGTTGTGGATGCGCGGACCGCAGGTCATGGCGAGGCAGAACAGGATCTCGTCCGGACGCGGGCCGTCGCTGATGCCGACCTCCATGGCGTCGAAATGGCTGCGCACATAGGCGGCGTTGATGTGGCCGAGCGGCACATCGAGCCTTGACCCGAAGGCGCCGACCTTCTTGGCCGAGGGCACGATCGCCTTGGCGTCGCCCAGACGCTCGCGCATGGCGTAGCCCCCCGGCACATGCCACAGCGCGCCGTGCTCCAGCTCCCCTGCCGTGCCGACGATGGCGCCCTTGCCGTAGCCGTCGATCTTCTTCACGTCGCCGCCGAGCGCCGCGATCAGCCTGTCCGAGAGCAGAAGCCCGAGCGGTTTCAGGTCCTCCATCGCGCCCTGCAAATCCTCGACATAGCGCCCGGCGAAAGGGTTCTTGACCACGGCAAGAGCCGCCGCGCGCAGGCGGGGTTCTTTCGCCACGGGGCCACCGTCGTGAAAAATCTCCTCGGTCAGGACCGCAACCTTGCGGATCGGAAACTCAGGCATCGGCAAATTCCTCCTGTGCATGCTCGTTGGGCGCAGCGAGCGTCACCGAGCCACTGATGCGGGCCTCGCCCGCCAGAAACAAAGCCGATGCGGCGACCAGGCCGCGCCGGCGAAAATCTTCGGCGACGGCAAGGCCGTTGTCCAGCGCGCGCGCAATCTCGGCGGCGTCAAGCAGGCCGACGCTTTGCGTCACCAGCATCTCGCCGAGATCGCTGTCTGGCGCCAGATCGCGCGCCGCGGCGCGTGCAATGGCGGGATGTCCGGGCAGATCGACGGCGTTAGCAATCAGCGTCGCCGCCGCGTCGGCCTCTGCGCCCGTCGGCGCCAGCACCGTGACGGCATCGGCTATGCCCAGTGAAAACGACCGGCCGCGCCAGCCGCTGGTGGCGACGCCGCGCACGCCGTCTTCGCTGCGGATAGCGACGCGGTCGGCCATGCCATTCCCGGTGCCGGCGATCGCCACCGTCATCGTCTGGCCGATGCCAAGATGGAGAGCGCAGTCGCCGCCATTGTTGACGTAAGCGCGGTCGAGCTGGCGGCCGGCGAGCATTGCGCTGAGAATTTCGTCGGCTACCGAACCGGCAACGGCGGCCATCGGCGTGATGAAGCATTCTGCCAACGGCATGACGGCAGCCTCCATGCGGCGCGCGGTCGGACCCGCGAAGTCACGCGGCGCCAGGAAGAAGGCCGGCAGGCGCAATTCGGGAAGCTCTTCAACCACCTCGATCAGGATCGTCTGAAAGCGCGCGACTGCCTGTTCGTAAGCGGCGCGGCGTTCACCCGGCTCGCCAGAAGCCTCGACGATAAGGTCGATCGGCCCATGGTTGAGATGGAGCCGCCTCCCGTCGGCAAGCCAATGCGCCTGCGGGCCGTTCATCACCCGGCCCCGTTCGCCGCCGAACGCCGCAACTGCGCCAACGGCGGCCAGGGATTGCCGGCCGGCGCGCCGGTGTTGCTGCGCGGATTGAGATACTCGCCGCCCTTGGCGAGGATGTCCTCGATGCTGCGGATCTCGTTCTCGTAACCGCCCAGCCGGACATAGTCGTCACGGCGCATGGTGAACTCGATCGGCGCCACCAGCGCCGGCGTCGGCACATAGCCGAAGGCGCCTTCCGGCACGCGGGTGACGTCGACCATCAGCGTGATGCCGCCGCCCGGCCAGACATAGACCGGCGCGCCGCCCACCGTCACATAGGTCTTCAGGCCTTGCACCGAGCGGGTGAGGTTGACCGGGTTTTCGGTGACGCCGGCGCGCAGCGAGCCGCCGGCGCCGCCGATGAACAGAACCGTGCACAGCGCCGGCTCGCAATTGTCCTCGATCAGGCCGACGGACTTTTGCAGCCGCTCGGGAAATGGCTTCTGGACCGGCTTCAGCTGGTCGTCCAGCTCGTAATAGGCGAACTGCTCGCCGGTGGTCGACACCATCAGCAACGACAAGCCGGGACGCGCGCCCTTCTTGGCGTTCCAGTCGCCGAGGATCGACAGCGGATCGGAAATCGTGGTGCCGCCCCAGCCGAGGCCGGGCTCGGACACCTTGAAATAGCGGCCGGGGGTCGAACGGCGGCCGATGATCTTTATCCCGGTATCTTCCCAGCCCAGCACCTTGCCGGCCTGATGCTCGGAAACGACGCCGGTGATGTGGTCGTCGACCACCACCACCTCGTCGACGAGGCCGCGCCATTGCGTGGCGAACATGCCGATGGTGGCCGAGCCGCAGCCGACGCGCATGCGATGCTCGACCTTGCCGTCGATGACCGGCGCCTTGCCGGCCTCGACGATGACCGTCGCGCCGCCATCGATGGTGAGTTCGACCGGCTTGCGGTTGCAGAGGTTGAGCAGCGCGTCGCAGGTGGCGCGGCCTTCCGCCTTGGAACCGCCGGTCAAATGATGGACGCCGCCAAGCGACAGCATTTGCGAGCCGTATTCGCCGGTCGTGACATGGCCGATCGCCTCGCCTTCGGAGCGCACGGTCGCCGTCTCGTCGCCGATATGGCGGTCGGTGTCGATCTTCACCTTGACGCCGCAATAGGAGAAGATGCCTTCGGTGACGACGGTGACGAGATCGACGCCTTCGACTTCCTGGCTGACGATGAAAGGCGCGGGCTTATAGTCCGGATAGGTGGTGCCGGCGCCGATCGCGGTGACGAAGCGGCGGCCGGTGTTGACCAGCTCACCGTTCCAGGCCTCGCCCTCGGCAATGAACGGCACGACCGCGCCGCCGGTCTCGGCCGCGTGGTCGAGGATGGTCAGCGGATCCGTGCGCACGATGCGGCCGCCGACATTGCCGTAGCGGTCGCAAGCGCCGGCGCGGCCGTCGGCGATGTAGCACATGACCGGACAGGCATCGCAGCGGATCTTTTCCGCCACCTGCTTCTCGCCGGGAGCGTGGGTTTCGAAACGTTCGGCAAGCTCGCTCATCGGCGCGCCTCCTTCTCGCGGATCGCCGCCAGGATGCGGCTCGGCGTCGCCGGCACCTTGGTAACCAGGACGCCGGTGGCATGACGGATGGCGTTGAGGATCGCCGGCGCCGTCGGGATCAGCACATGCTCGCCCAGCCCCTTGGCGCCGAAGGGGCCTTCAGGATCCGGAACCTCGACGAGAATATGCTCGACCGGCGGCACGTCGCCGATGGTCGGGATGAGATAGTCGTGCAGGTTCTCGGTACGGCCGGGGATGTATTCCTCCATCAGCGCCATGCCGATGCCTTGCGCGATGCCGCCCTCGATCTGGCCTTCGACCAGCACCGGATTGATCGCCTTGCCGACATCGTGCGCTGCGGTGATCTTGATCAGCTTGACGGTGCCGAGCTTGAGATCGACCTCGAGCTCGGCGATCTGCGCGCCATAGCCGTAGACCGCGTAAGGCTTGCCCTGGCCCTTGGCGTCAAGCGGCAGCGTCGGCGGGTCGTAAGTTTCTTCCGCTACGAAGACGAAGCCGTCGGCATCGGCCTTCAGCGCAGCAAGATCGATGCGCCGCGCGGCATCGCCCTCGCGGATGGAGATGCTGTCGCCGTCGAGCGCGATCGTCGCCTGACCGGAGACATTGGCAAAACGCAGGATTTTCTCGCGCAGCGCCCGGCCGGCCTTCTCGGCGGCTTTGCCGGTGACAAAGGTCTGGCGCGAGGCGGATGTCTTGCCGGCGTCGGGCGTGATTGCGGTATCGGCGCTCTTCAACCGGAATCTTTCCAGCGGCAGGCCGAGCGCGTCGGCACAGATCTGAGCGATGACCGTGTTGGAGCCCTGGCCGATATCGACGGCGCCTTGGTGCAGGACGACGTCACCCGCGGCCGAGATGCCGACCTTGATGGTGGACGGATTTGGCAAGGAAGTGTTGCCGCAGCCATACCAGCAGGAGGCGACGCCGACGCCGCGCTTGCTTGCGGTATGGGTGGCATTGAACGTCTCCGCGTCCCCCAGCGCACGCGCCCAGTGCGGCTTGAGCTGTTCCAGGCACTCGCCGATACCGACACCGGATTCCAGGCGCTGACCCGTGACCGTTTCGAACCCGTTACGAAGGCAGTTTTTTAGCCGGAAGTCGAGACGATCCATGCCGAGCTTGGCGGCGAGCTCGTCATAGAGCGTCTCCTGCATGATGGTAGCTTGCGGCACACCGAAGCCTCGGAAGGCGCCGGCGATCGGGCCATTGGTGTGGATGGCGTAGCCCGTCGCCCGGTAATTCGGCGTGAGGTAAGGGCCAGAGGCATGCACCGGCACGCGGTTGGCGACGGTCGGGCCCCAACTGGCATAGGCGCCGGTGTTGAAATCGCCCTCGAAGACCATGCCGGTGACTCGTCCCTCGGCATCGGCGCCGATGGTCGCCTTCATCTCAGCGGGATGGCGCTTGGTGGTCGACATCATCGATTCGTTGCGAGTGTAGACAAGTGCCGCCGGCCGGCCCGTCTTCATCGCCACTAAGCCGATCAGCGGCTGCAGCGAGACATCGAGCTTGGAGCCGAAGCCGCCGCCGGTGGCGGTCGGCACGATACGGACCTTCTCCACAGGAAGGCCCAGCACCTTCGCCGTGTCGTCGCGGTCCATGTAGGGTGCCTGGGTGCAGGCGACGACGACCAGCGTGTCGCCGTCCATATAGGCGTAGCCGGCTTCCGGCTCGATATAGGCGTGCTCGACAAAAGAGGTCTCGATGGTGCCGGAGACAGTGGCGGCCGCGCTGGCGAACGCTCCTTCCGGATCGCCGCGCCCGACATGGCCGGAGGTGAGCAAGTTGGCTGGCCGGTACGGATGGATCAGTGCCGCGCCGTCAGCTTTCGCCTCGCGCGGCTGCAGCACATGCGGCAGCTCGGTCCAGGTGATCGGAAAATCCGTCAGGTCGAGATCGAGGATCGCCTCGCGCTCGCCAGCCACCAGCGCCACCGCCTCGCCGCGCATGCGGACAAAACCCTCGGCCAGCGCCGGCTGGTCTGCGAAGGGGCCGATGACGCCAAAGCAATTCTTTCCCGGAATGTCGCCGGCGGTGAAGACGCCGGTGAGGCCAGGATGCGCCTTGGTCCAGGCGGCGAGATCGCCGAAGCTGAAGCGGGCATGATAATGCGGCGAGCGGACCACCAGCACGGACAGCGCATCGTCCGGAAAAGAGTCGCCGCCGAACTTCTCGTCGCCGGTGACCTTCGGCACGCCGTCGAGGCGGATCGGCGAGGCGCCGACCGCGCGGCCCACTTCCGGCAGGCGAAGATCGAGGTCGTGCATGTGCTGCGAGGCCTGCATCACCGCCGCGACGATCTTTCGGTATCCCGTGCAGCGGCAGAGCACGCCGCCAAGCGCATCCTGCGTCTCGGCTTCGCTCGGCATAGGGTTGCGGTCCAGCAGCGCGGTGGCCGCGACCAGCAAGCCGGGCGTGCAGATGCCGCATTGCGCGGCGCCATGTTCCAGGAACGACGCCTGCAGGGCAGACAGCCGGCCATTGGCCAAGCCTTCGACAGTGGTGACGGAAGCGCCGGACACCGAGGCTGCCGGCATCACGCAGGCGCAGACCGGATCGCCATCGACCAGTACCGTGCAGGCGCCGCAATCGCCGGCATCGCAACCGACCTTGGTGCCGGTCAGCCGCAACTCGTCGCGCAACACCTGCGACAACCGCCTGACCGGCGGCACGGATACGCTGACAGTCGTGCCGTTGACCTCGAAGGCGATGTCGGCGCGTTCCATGCCAGACTGGGCCATGCCGGACTGGGCCATGCCGGATTGGACCATGCTCATGCGGCCACCTTGCCTTGATTAAGCCCGACCGCCGCGCGCACGGCACGGACGACGATCTCGCGCGCCGCCTGCTCTCGGTACTCGGCGCTGCCGCGCACATCGGCGATCGGCGACAATTCATCGTACGCCGCCGACAGCACCGCATCGACAAGCGCCTCATCGATCGGACGCCCGCGCAGGGTCGCCTCGACGCCGGCGAGGCGGCGGGCAACCGCCGAGCAGGAGCCGACGGCGATCGCCGCTTCGGCAATCACGCCGTTCTCGACCACCAGCCGCGCCGCCGCCATGGCGATCGATATGACGAGATAACGCCGGGCGCCGAGCTTGACGAAAGCCGAGCTGCCGGCAGCGGATCGCTTCGGTACACGGATGGCGGTGACCATCTCGTCCGGCTGCAGCGCCGTGCGGCGATTGCCGAGGATGAATTCACTAAGCGGAAGATGACGGACAGCTTTCAGCGACCGCAATTCGACATCGGCGTCGAGGGCCAAAAGAGCCGGCACGCCATCCGCTGCCGGCGAGGCATTGCAGAGATTGCCGGCAATTGATGCGACATTCTGGATCTGGACCGAGCCAACCTCGCGCGCGCCCGCCTTCAGCGCGTCGAAGGCGGGCGGGAGCGGCTGGCGCACGATGTCGGTCCAGGTCGTGCGGGCGCCAACCCGCCAATGATCGTCCGTCTCGGCGATGCCGCGCAGTTCGGCGAGAGCGTTGATGTCGAGGACGTTGTCGCGGAACGGCTTCGCGCCCTGCGCCGGATAGAAATCCGTGCCGCCGGCGAGAATGCGCCAACGATCCTCGCCGAGCAGAGCGAGCGCCTCTTCGACCGTGGTGGGTTTCGCGTAACGGATCACGCTCTGCCTTCCAGACAATTGGGCCTTCCCTGGCCTCCCGAGGTGCCTGCCCCGGGTCTTCTTGCCGATCTCCGGACCGGGCAAATTCATTCGTATGCAAATGATATCAGGCCGGCCGGAATTGTCAAAGCCGGAGTTGGGCCGGAGTAGGCGCCGCGAAGAACCTGAACGCGATTGTTATGGCCCCGGAGGTTGACGCCGCCGGCCATCTGGTCAAGGTTCGCTGTCCGGTCGCGTCAGCGGCTTTTGGACTGGAACCCCAAGCTGAAACGAGAGGGAACCGCATGGCCGAAGAAGCGCTCATCGTCATCGACCTGCAGAATGATTTTTGCCCCGGCGGCGCGCTGGCGGTTGCCGGCGGCGACGAGATCGTGCCTTTGGTCAACGACCTGATCCGGCGGACCGAGCATGTGATCCTGACGCAGGACTGGCACCCCGCTGGACATTCGAGCTTCGCCTCCAGCCATCCCGGCAAGCAGGCCTTCGAGACGATCGAGATGCCCTATGGGCCGCAGACGCTGTGGCCGGATCATTGCATCCAGGGCAGCCTCGGTTCCGACTTCCATTCCGGGCTCGCCTGGACCAAGGCGGAACTGGTGATTCGCAAGGGATTTCGTACCGCGATCGATTCCTATTCCGCCTTCTTCGAGAACGACCACAAGACGCCGACCGGCCTTGCCGGCTATCTCAAGGAACGCGGCATCGACACGATCACGCTGGTCGGCCTCGCCACCGATTTCTGCGTCGCGTTCTCGGCGCTCGACGCGGTGAAGCAGGGGTTCAAGGCGACGGTGCGGCTCGACGCCTGCCGCGGCATCGACCTTAACGGCTCGGTCGAGGCGATGCTGAAGCGCATGCGTGACGCCGGCGTAACGCTCGAAGACCATTCGGCGGACTGACCGGATCGTGGGGCAAGCGACGGTTCCTTTCGTATCTTCCTGGTGGGGAGGGGCCACCAGTTTGCGGAGCCAAGATGCGGGTTCCCCCTTCTCCCCTTGCGGGAGAAGGTGTCGCCGAAGGCGACGGACGAGGGGTGTTCCAGGGGACGCCAGCGTCTCACTCCGCTGGAGCACCCCTCATCCGTCTCGGCGCTGCGCGCCGATCCACCTTCTCCCACAAGGGGAGAAGGGAGAGCGCGGAGCGGCCGGATGAGGGGGCTTTTCTCATTCGCCGCGCTCGCCATCGCAGTGCTGCTTCCGGTCCAGGCTCTCGCCGCCGAAATCCACGGGCTGCCGGGCGCCGCGATGTCGCTGTGGTGGGCATTGCCCTTTGCCGGCCTGCTGTTGTCAATCGCGACGGGGCCCCTGCTTTTCCCGCATATTTGGGAACATCATTACGGCAAGATCGCCACTGGGTGGGCGGCGCTGGCGGTCGTGCCGCTGGCGGTCGCCTTCGGCATTCCGACCGCAGGCGAAGCGGTGCTGCATACACTGCTCACCGAATATCTGTCCTTCATCATCCTCTTGTTCGCGCTCTACACCATCTCGGGCGGCATCCTGCTTGCCGGCAACATCCACGGCACGCCGCTTACCAATGCCGGCCTGCTGCTCATGGGCGCGCTGCTTGCCTCGGTGATCGGCACCACCGGCGCCTCGATGATCCTGATCCGGCCGATGCTGCGCGCCAACGACAATCGGCCGTTCAACGCGCATGTGGTGATCTTCTTCATCTTCCTGGTCTCCAACATCGGCGGCTCGCTGACGCCGCTTGGCGATCCGCCTCTGTTCGTCGGCTTCCTGCGCGGCGTCGATTTCTTCTGGACGACCGCGAATCTGTGGCGAGAGACGCTGTTCAGCGGCGGGCTGGTGCTCATCGTCTTCCTGGCGCTGGATATCGTGCTGCATCGCCGCGAGGGCGGCATGCCGAAGATCAAGGATCCGACGCCGGACAAGAAGGTGCGGCTGCGCGGCCTGGCCAACCTGCCGCTGCTCGCAGGCGTGATCGGCGCGATCCTGCTTTCGGCGAGCTGGAAGCCGGGCATCAGCATCCCAATCCTCGGCGTCGGTCTCGAGCTGCAGAACCTGGTGCGCGACGCTCTCATCCTGGCGCTTGCCTTGCTGTCTCTCCAAGTCTCGTACAAGAGCCACCGCGAGGCGAACGGCTTCACCTGGGAGCCAATCGCCGAGGTGGCGAAACTCTTTGCCGGGATCTTCATCTGCATCGTGCCGGTCATCGCCATCCTGCGGGCCGGCCATGACGGCGCGCTGGCGCCGCTGGTGGCACTGGTCACGTCTGCCGACGGCCAGCCGAACGACCTCGCCTATTTCTGGCTGACGGGGGCGTTGTCGTCGTTCCTCGACAATGCGCCGACCTATCTCGTCTTCTTCGAGCTTGGCGGCGGCGACGCGCGCCATTTGATGACGGAGGCCGCCTCGACGCTCGCGGCGATCTCGGCCGGCGCGGTGTTCATGGGCGCCAACACCTACATCGGCAATGCGCCGAATTTCATGGTCTATGCCATCGCCCGGCATCGCGGCGTGAAGATGCCCGGCTTCTTCGGCTATATGGCGTGGTCGGGTGCGGTGCTGATCCCGACGTTTTTGGTTGCGGGGTTTTTGTTTTTCGAGTGAGACGGCGCCTTACCTCCCCCCTGTGGGGAGGTCGGACCGAAGGTCCGGGGGGGCGGCGCTGCCCCCCGCTGCTTCGCGGCGACCCTCCCCACAAAGGGGGAGGTAATCCTCAGCCCACGCCGACATAGCGCCGCACCGCCGACGGGTCGGCGCGCAGGGCCTCGACATCGACCGTCTCGCGGTTGCGGCCGTTCTCGATGAATGCGACGCGGTCGGCGACCGAGAGCACGGCTTCGACGCGCTGCTCGACCAGGATCGTCGAGACGCCGAGTTCGCGCAGCTTCGCCACCGTCTCGCGGATTTTGGCGATCATCGACGGCATCAGCCCTTCGGTCGGCTCGTCCAGCAGCAGTACTTGCGGCTCGAGGCAGAGCGCGCGGGCCATCGCCAGCATCTGCTGCTCGCCGCCGGAGAGCGTACCGGAGCGTTGCCTCAGCCGCTCGCTGAGCAACGGGAAGAGATCGAGCACGCTCTCGCGGGTTTGCTTGCCCTTGCCGCGCGCCATCAGGCCGATCTCGATGTTTTCCGCCACCGTCATCTCGGCGAACAGCCGCCTGCCCTGCGGCACATAGGCGACGCCGGCCTTCGGCACATCATGCGCGGCGAGCCCGGTCAGTTCCTTGCCGTCCAGCCTGATCGAGCCCGCAGCCGCGGGCACCAGACCCATGATCGCCTTCAGCGTCGTCGTCTTGCCGGCGCCGTTGCGGCCGAAGAGGCAAAGCACCTCGCCCTTGTTCAGCGTGAGGTCGAGGCCGTAGAGCACCTGCACCTCGCCATAGAAGCAATCGAGGCCGGAAAGGGTGAGCAATCCGCCATTGGTTCTAACGGAGTCAGCCATGGGCCGCTCCGAGATAGGCGTCCTGCACCTCGGCGTTGGCGCGGATCTCACCCGGCGTTCCTTCGGCGAGGATCTTTCCCGAATTGAAGACGGTGATGCGGCCGGCAAGCTGCATGACCACCGGCATGTTGTGCTCGATCAAAAGGACCGCTGCGTCCCTGGCGATCTCGCGCACCAGAGTGATGAAATTGTCGATCTCGCTGTCGGCGAGACCCTGGGTGGGCTCGTCGAGGATCAGCAGACGCGGCTTCAGCGCCAGGCCCATCGCCACTTCGAGCAGTCGCTGGTGGCCGTAGGAGAGTTGCCCGGCAAGCGTGCCCGCGCGCTCGGCAAGGCCGGTGCGCTCCAGCGCCGCCATGACGCCGCTTCTCACCTGGCCCTTCGTGCGGCCGTCGGTCAGCGTGCGCTGCACCGGCAGCGCGACATTGTCGAAGGCCGTGAGGTTGGCGAAGACGCTGGTGATCTGGAAGGTGTAGGCAACGCCGAGGCGAACCCTTTTGTAAGCCGGCATGGCGGTGATGTCGGCGCCGTCGAAGACGACCATGCCGGAGGACGGCCGGATGCGGCCTGAGAGCAGGCTGACGAAAGTGGTCTTGCCGGCGCCGTTGGGACCGATGATGGCGCGGATCTCGCCCGGCATCAGCGTGAAGTCGACGCCGTCGACGGCGCGCAGGCCGCCGAAATGGCGCGACAGGCCCTTGGTGGTGAGAAGCGGCGTCATGGCAGCCACCGCAGCCAGCGCTCGCGGATGCTGCCCAGAATGCCTTTCGGGAAGAACAGCACCAACAGGATGAGCGCCACGCCGACGATCAGCAGATAGGCGGAGGTGAAGCCGCTGGTGATGTCGGTGACATAGTACATGAACAGCGTGCCGATGAGCGGCCCGAGCGTGGTTGCGGCACCCCCGAGCAGCACCCAGAGCAGCGGCAGGATGGAATATTGCACGGAAGCGAAGCTCGAGCCGACATAGCCGAAGAGCAAGGCATAGGCCGCGCCCGAGGCGGCGCAGATGGCGCCGGAGGCGACGACGGCGGTGAGCTTGTTGGCGACCGTGTCGTAGCCGAGCATCTTGGTGCGCTCCTCATTCTCGCGAATGGCGACCAGCACGCGGCCGAAGCGGGAGCAGACGACGGCTAAGGTGACGAGCAGAATGATCGAGAAAAGCGCCAGAGCGCTCATGTAGCGCACGGTCGGATCGGTCAGGTCGAAGGATGCGCCGCCGATCGCGATCACCCGCGATGCCTGCTGGATGACCAAGCCCTGGTCGCCGCCGGTCCAGGCGGCGAAATAGAGGATCAGCAGATAGAAGACTTGGGCAAACATCATGGTGACGATCATGAACGCCACGCCCGAGGTGCGCAGCGCCAGCAGGCCGATGACCAAGGCGAGCAGCGCGCCACAGGCGACACCGGCGACAAAAGCTTCCGGTACGCCCCAGCCGAGGTGATAGACGGTCAGGCCCGCACCGTAGAGGCCGGCCGAGAAGAACATGGCATGGCCGAGGCTGAGCAGGCCGACATAGCCGAAGAGCAGATTGTAGCCCATGGCGAAGACGGCCAGCGCCATGATGCGAGCGAACAGACCTTGGTGATAATCCGGCAGGACGAAGTTCAGTGCGAAGAGAAGCGCGATCACGCTGATATGCAGGGCATAGGTCTTTGCCGGCGAAGCATTCCTCATCGCGGCGTCGTCCCGAACAGGCCTTGCGGGCGGAACACCAGCACCATGGCGACGACCAGCGTGGCGATGATCTTGGCCAGGGTCGGCGAGAAGAACATCGAGATGATGCCGTCGGAGAGGCCGATCAGGATGGCGGCGACCACGGTGCCGCGGAGTGACCCCAGGCCGCCGATGATGACGACGATGAAGGATAAGAGCAGCGGGTCCTGCCCCATCAGGTAATGCGCCTGGCTGATCGGCACGATCAGCACGGCGGCGATCGCCGCCAGCATGGCACCGACGGCGAAGACACCGGCATAGACGCGCTCGACCGGGATGCCGAAGGCCTGCGCCGTCTCGCGGTCATATTGCGTGGCGCGCATGATCAGGCCGATCCTGGTGCGCGTCAGCACCAACCAGGTGATCACCAGCAGAATGGCGGAGGCGGCGACCACCGAGAGCTTGTAGCCGGAATAGCCGAACCACGGCAAAAGGATGCGGTAGCTGAAGGGCGGCTCGACCGGGCGCGCCTCGGGACCGTAGAAGGTCAGCGCCAGCTGCTGGATGATGTAAAGCATGCCGATGGTGGCGACGATGGTGCCTTCGGGATTGTAGTTCAGCCGGCGCAGCACCAGGCGCTCGGCGACGAGCGCGACCAGTCCGACCAGCAAGGGCGCGATCACCAGCGCGGCGACAAAGCCGACCGCCGGGTGGCCGGAAATCGCCGTCGAGACCGCCCAGGCGAGCACCGCGCCTAGCATGAAGAACTCGCCATGCGCGACATTGACGACGCGCATGACGCCGAACACCAGCGACAGCCCAAGCGCCGTCAGCGCCAGCACCGCGGAGGTGACGAGGCCTTCGAGCGCGGCGAGGAGGAGATGGGGTCCGAAATGCATCAGCTATGAGCCAAGCTCACAGCGCCTGCGTCGTGTAATCCCCTTCCGGCTCGTAGAGGCCGTCCTCGAGCTTGGTCTTGTGGACGACCTTGAGCTTGCCGCCTTCGACCTTGGAGATGTTCTGGATGCCGAAGCACTGGTGGATCTTGCCGTTGAAGGTTTTCGGACCCTGCGGATGCTCCGGCCCCTCGGCGAATTCCTTCAGCGCCTCGGTCGCCTCGACCAGCTTGGCGCGATCCTCCGGGCCTTTGTAGCCGGCATCCTCCATCGCCTTCTTGACGACATAGAGCGTTTCCCAGCAGCCGAACATGTGGGCGGCGGTGGAGACGTCCTTGGGGTCGCCGACGGCGGCGCCATTGTCGTCGATGCCGACCGCGGCGCGGTAGGCTTTCTGCGCGGCGGAATCGTCAGGCTGCGCATAGCGCGGCGAGCCTTCCCAGAAATGGCTGCCGTCGAGGAATTCGAGGCCGGGGCTGTTGATGTCGACGGCTTCGAGCGAGTCGATGAAGCCGAAGAGCTGCGGCCGTTGCGAACCGTAGAATTCGCCGAGCTCCTTGACGAAGGTAAGCACGGCAGGGCCGACCATGACATGGTAGATCACCTCGGTCTCGGCCGGGATCTGGGGAAAGTACTTTGTGAAGGAGCTTTCCGTCGGCGGGATGGCGATCTGGGCGATCACGTCAGCGCCTTGCGCCTTCAGCGCCGGCGGCAGGTAGTCGCGGTGGTCGTAGCCGAAGGCGAAATCGGGGAAGATCTGCGTCACCTTCTTGCCGGCGTTTGCCGCGATCCACGGCGCCATCGACTGGATCTGGCTCTTCACGTCGGTGATGCCGGGCTGGAAGACGTAGCGGTTGAGCTTGGTGGAGGCGACGTGATGACCTTCGCTGACGACGAAATAAGGGATCTTGTTTTCGCCGGCGGCGGGCGCCGAGCCGATCACCACATGCGAGAACAAAGTGCCGAAGACGATGTCGGTCTTGTGCTGCTTGGCGAATTTGTTGACCACCTCGGCGCCGCGCGCCGGATCGGTGCCGTCGTCCTCGATGACCAGCTCGACCTTGCGGCCGCCGATGCCGCCAGCATCGTTTATCGCCTTAACAGCGGCCGCACTCGTCTTCTCATACCAGCGGCCATAGGCGGCGCCTATGCCGGTGCGGTGCGACTGGAAGCCTATTCTGATCGGCGCCGAGCTCTGCGCCTGGCTGTAACGGACGAAGCCCGGCGCCAGCGCCAGGCCGGCCCCGGCGGCCATGCCCTTCAGCGCGGTGCGGCGTGACAGCGTCATCTTGGAGAGGTCGAAAAATCCGTTCTTGTCAGCCATGTCGGTTCCCCTGTTTTTTCAGTTTTGACCAGCGATAAGGCGGCTAGACCATCCTCTTGCGAAGGATGGAAAAATTGCATGTGTACAAACTAAATCACCAAAGCCCTGGCCTGGCAAGCGAGGTTTACCCGACGGCATCGGAGGGGCGCCCTTGTGTCATCCGGCGGTCGGCGTGGCAAGCAGCCAGAGGCCGAATATCGTGTAGGCGATCATCAGAAATGTGAGCAGAAGCTGGCTGAGCGCCGCACGCGAAGGCTGAGGATGGAGGCGCCAGGCAAGGCCGTGCGCGACCAGAACCGCCAGCACATGGCCGGCGATGATGACGCCGGCCTGGATATTCCACAGCCACCAGGCCGACTGGGCGCCGGCGACAACGCCGGCCTCGACCATCCTGTCGGCGGTGCCGAACAGGTTCCAGCCGAGCGCGAAAGGATCGGAGAGCGCGACCAGCGCATACTGGCCGTCGACCAAAAGCACGGTGAGGTAATGCGTGATGTGATAGGCGAGCGCAATCGGCACGATCGACCAGACCAGCAGGCCGGCGTCTTTTGCGAACGACTGCGCATCGCCTGCGAGGCGCTGTCCAAGAAAGACGGCCAACGCGAATACCGCTGCCAGGAGGACGAAAGTCAGGACGAGGCCAAAGCTGCCGACGCCGATCAGCGCGGTGCGGCCTGGATATTCCAGCGGATTGACGCCGAACAGACCGAGCCAGAAGAAGGTTTTCGACAGGCCGTCGAAGGACACGGAAGACAGCGCCAGCAAGAGGAAAGCCGTGCCGCTCAGCGGCAGTGGCCCAGCCGCCAGCAGCTTGGCGCCGGGCCAGCAGAGCGAGAGTCGGCCATCGAGGCGCTCGACAGACGCGAAGCGGGCGACCATTGTGAAAAAAACGGTGAGGAATTCGCCGCGCCGGCTCCAAGCCTCGTAGCCGAAGACGAGCATCGCGACGAAGCTCGCCAGCCAGTAGGTGCTGGCGGCAAAGGCCAGGCGGGCCGGATCGTCGGGCGCCGGATCGATCAGCTCGAACCAGGCGAAGGCGAAGAACAGCGCGAATGCCGGCCAGTAGCCGAGCCATGGCGGCAGGCGCGATGGCGGGGCTTCGGCCCGTCGGCTGCCGACAAGCCGACTTAATACGCGCCATGGCCCGTACCATGGGTTGAGCCACGACCAAAGGTCGCCGAAGACGCCCTGCAGCAGGGTCAAGCCGGCCCAAAGCAGGGTCCAGATCACCAGAGGCAGTGGATTGGAGAGCGGGTCGCGACTGCCGACGAGGCCAGCGGCGATCAGAAGCGCGAAGCTGGCAAAGGAAATGAGGCTGACGACGGTCCGTGGAGCGTCGCCGAAGGTGAACAGGGGCAGGCGTCGGCGCCAGAAGCGATCGAGGGAAGCAGGCGGCAGCAGCCCCAGCACGAGGAAGCTGACGGCCACCGCCAGCGCGCCACCTGCGATGTAGTAACCGGTCGGGAGAAGCAGGACGTGGCCGCGGTCGGAGGCATGGGCGAAGGCGGGCGTGGGGAGAGTGGCCGCCAAGGCAGTTGCGAGAAAGGCCAACCTCCAACGTTGGCGCTCTACGGCGCCCCCCTCTGCCCTGCCGGGCATCTCCCCCTCTTGGGGGGAGATTAGCAGTTTCGGCGCCAGCTCTCCTCCTGCAACGTCGGAGATTGGCGAAAGCGGAGATGATAGCGTAATCTCCCCCCTAGAGGGGGACATGTCCGGCAGGACAGAGGGGGGCGCGAAGGAACTCGGCTTATCCGGGAATTCCATTCGTCCGGGCCTTAAGCCTCACACCTTCACCAGCTGCTCCACCCGTCCCTTCTCGCCAAATATCCTCAGATACCGCTTGATCTCCTTCTCGTCCCCAGTCGCCTTGGCGGGGTTGTCCGACAGCTTCACCGCCGGCCTGCCATTGGTTTCGGTGACTTTGCAGACCAGCGAAATCGCATCGAGGCTGTCGGTTTCGGTCGGGGCGCAGCCCTCGAAATCGTTGGTGAGGTTGGTGCCCCAGCCGAAGGACATGCGCACCTTGCCGCGGAAGTGCTTGTAGGTCTCCTCGATGGTCTCGACCTCCAGGCCGTCGGAGAAGATCAGCAGCTTCTGCTTGGGGTCCTTGCCCTTCTTGCGCCACCAGTCGATGATCTTCTCGCCGCCTTCGATCGGCGGCGCGCTGTCGGGGCGGAAGCCGGTCCAGTCGGCGACCCAGTCGGGCGCGTCGCGCAGGAAGGAATCGGTGCCGAAGGCGTCGGGCAGCACGATCAGCAGATTGCCGCCATAGTAGCGCTGCCAGTCCTGCAGCACCTTATAAGGCGCCTCTCTGATTTCCTTCTCGGAATTGGCGAGTGCGGCGAAGACCATCGGCAATTCATGCGCGTTGGTGCCCAAAGCCTCGAGATCGTTGTCCATGGCCAGAAGCACGTTGGAGGTGCCGGTGAAGGCATCGCCGATGCCTTCCTTCAGCGCCTCGACGCACCAGCGCTGCCACAGGAAGGAATGGCGGCGGCGCGTGCCGAAATCGGAAATGCGGATGCCGGGCAGCGCCTTCAGCCGCTCGGTCTTGTCCCACATCTTGGCCTTGGCGCGGGCGTAGAGCACGTCGAGCGCGAACGGGCCGAAAGAGCGCATCGCCGCGCGCGAGCGCAGCTCGTTGATAATCGCAAGTGCCGGGATTTCCCAGAGCGTCGTGTACATCCAGGGCCCGGCAAAAGAGAGCTCGAACTGGCCGTCGCGCCTGGACAACTCGTATTCGGGCAGGCGGAAATCCTCGAGCCAGGCGAGGAATTCCGGCTCGAAGATCTGCTTGCGGCCGTAAAAAGTGTTGCCGCCCAGCCAGATCATCTCCTTCTTAGAAAAGCGCAAGGTGCGGGCATGGTCGAGCTGCTCACGCAACTCGCTCTCGTCGATCTCGTCGGCCAGCCGCACCGAAGTGGTGCGATTGATCAGCGTGAAGGTGGCATCGACCTTGGGATACATGCCCCAGATCATCTGCAGCATCAAAAGCTTGTAGAAGTCGGTATCCAGCAGGCTGCGGACGATCGGGTCGAGCTTCCAGGTGTGGTTGTAGACGCGCCGCGCTATATCGGTCTTTGCCATGCTCGCTCATCCATAAAGCACAACGCACGGAAACGGGGGCGTCACGCTTCAAATCCTTGTTCGATCGATTCCGGACGGAACCCCGTTGCACGGAATTGCTTTAGCCAACTGCCTCTTAGCACCGTATTTCCGAACGCGCTTGCTGCTTTGCAAGCTGGCCCGACAAAAAGCAGCTATGCAAGTCCAGCCATCAGGACGCGGTCCTGGCGCCTATGACCTTGAGGGACGGACGTTTCCTGCGGCTGAGCACACGGCCGGCCACCGGCGCGTCGGCGCGGGCCTCGTCCTGCTCCTTCTCGGCGAACAGCCAGTCGATGAAGAGCTGCACGATCGGCGCCGAGCGCATCTCGTTGCGGCAGACGACGTAAAAATCATCGACCGCCGGCACCGACAAACTGAAGGGCGCGACGAGCATGCCCCTGGCGAGCAAGGCGCGCGCGGTGACGGAATCGCCCAGCGCCACGCCGTGGCCGTGAACGGCGGCCTCCGTCGCCATGCGCGCATCGCCCAGACGATGGCGGCGGCCGCGTTCCAGATCGAGCGCGTCGGCGGCGGCCAGCCAGGTGTGCCATTCACGGCCATCGTCGCCATGCAGGAAGACGTGGTCGGCGAGGTCGCGGACGCTGCGGATCGGGCGGTTGTTGATCAGCGTCGGGCTGACCACCGGGAAGAGCTCCAGCCCGGACCATTTGCGTATCCAGCAATCGGTCCAGCTCCCGTCGCCATAATGCACGCAGACGTCGATATCCGCGGCGCGGATGTCTTTGGGATCGTTGGACGGGATCAGCGTCAGCTGGATGTCCGGATATTGCGCCGTGAAGGAGCCGAGCCGCGGTGTCATCCAGAGCAAGAGCAGCGCCGGGACGCAGGAGACCGACAGCGCGCCGGCACTTGCCGGCCGCGTCATGCGCTGGGTGGCGGCGGCGATGCCGTCGAAGGCGGCCGATACCGCCGGCAGGAATTCGGCGCCATGCGGCGTCAGCTTCACGCGCTGCCCGCTGCGCTCGAAGAGCTTTACGCCGAGCGACTGCTCGAGCGCCCTGATCTGGTGGCTGACGGCGCCATGGGTGACGTTGAGCTCACCCGCGGCCTTGGTCAGCGAAGCATGCCGCGCCGCGGCTTCGAAGGCGCGCAGGGGATTCAGCGGCGGCAGGCGCTTGGCCATGGAAGGGCTCCTACTTTGTGAGATTTTCTCACAGGCAGGACCCTAACAATATCAATTGATTTTTCAATGCGGCTGCCCGACACTTTTGTCCGGAACAGCTTCAAGAGACGTGGAATCCGCAGCGCAGCCGGCGGGCAACGATCCAGCCGGACAGCAGGCTGGCTTGGCAACTCGTCCATGCGTGCAGCGCTACAGGCAGGCAAGAGGAGGACCGGACATGGGTTACGATCGCGGCAAGCTCGAAGCGTTGCGCCGCAAATATGGCGAGAGCCATGGCGGCGAGATGTTCGACCCGAAATTCCGCAAGGTGGCCGACAAGATCTTCAACAAGTCGGGCACACGCCTCGCCCCCTATTCCGGCATCCCGACTTTCCTCGCCGCGCCCTACCGCGAAATCGCCGCCGAGAACCCGGATTTCGGCGACCTGCAGGTGGCGATGATCGGCGTGCCGATGGATCTCGGCGTCACCAACCGTCCCGGCTCGCGCTTCGGGCCGCGCGCGTTGCGCGCCATCGAGCGCATCGGCCCCTACAATCATGTGCTGGAATGCGCGCCGACTCATGAGCTGCGCGTCGCCGATATCGGCGACACGCCGTTCCGCAGCCGCTACAGGCTGGAGATCAGCCATGAGGACATCGAAAAGCGCACCAACCAGATCGTCGACGCCGGCGTGCTGCCGCTCTCCGTCGGCGGCGATCATTCGATCAGCCATCCGATCCTGAAGGCGGTCGGCAAAAAGGCGCCGGTCGGCCTGATCCATATCGACGCCCATTGCGATACCAGCGGGCTGTTCGACATGACCAAGTTCCACCATGGTGGACCGTTCCGCAACGCGGTGCTGGATGGCGTGCTCGATCCCTCGCGCACGATCCAGATCGGCATCCGCGGCTCGGCCGAATATCTGTGGGAATTCACCTACGAGTCCGGCATGACCGTCGTGCATGCCGAGGAGGTGACCGGGCTCGGCATCCCGGCAATCATCGAGAAGGCGCGCAAAATCGTCGGCGACGGCCCGACCTACATCTCCTTCGACGTGGACAGCATCGATCCGGCCTTCGCGCCTGGCACCGGCACGCCGGAAGTCGGCGGGCTGACGACGCGCGAGGTGCTCGAGCTGCTGCGCGGGCTGAAGGGCCTCAACATCGTCGGCGGCGACGTGGTCGAGGTGGCGCCGCAATATGACGCGACCACCAACACCGCCCATGTCGGCGCCCAGGTGCTGTTCGAGATTCTGAGCCTGATGGTGTTCAGCCCGGCGATCAAGAAGGACTGATGCCTCACGCAATTCCAGACGGAAGCTATGGCGAAGTCGCCAAGCCTAAACCGCGTCTCCTGGAATTGCTCTGCCAACACGGCCGCCGCGCTGGAGCCGGCGGCCGGTTTCAACAACAAGCTTCCAGCAGGGGAATAACAATGACTCTTCGCAACGCACTGAAATCCGCCATCACGGCGGCTGTAATGCTCGGCGCCGCCGGTCTCTCCACCCAGGCCGCGAAAGCCGACGCCGTCGACGACATCACCAAGGCCGGCGCCATCAATGTCGGCATCTTCTCGGACTTCCCGCCCTTCTCCTCGGCCAGCGCCGACATGAGCATCAAGGGCTATGACATCGACGTCGCGCAGGCGATCGCCGATTCACTCAAGGTGAAGCTCAACCTGGTCAGCGTCACCGGCCAGAACCGCATTCCTTATCTCACCGACAAGCGCGTCGATATTTTGATGAGCGTCGGCTACTCCAAGGAGCGCGAGCAGGTGATCGATTTCGCCGCCGCCTACGCACCCTACTACATCGCCGTCATCGGCCCGGCCGAGCTTGCCGTCAAAGGCAAGGAAGACCTCGCCGAGAAGTCGATCGCCGTCAATCGCGGCACGCTGGAGGACACCTCGCTGACCCGGGCCGCTCCCGCTTCCGCCGACATCCGCCGCTTCGACAACTACAATTCCGTCATCCAGGCCTTCATCTCCGGCCAGACACAGCTGATGGTCGTCGGCAACGATGTCGGCGCCCAGGTGCTCGCCAAGCAGGATGCGCTGAAGCCGGAGCAGAAATTCCAGCTTTTGACCTCGCCCTCGCATATCGGCCTCAACAAGAACGAGGACCGGCTGAAGAAGGCGGTGAACGACGCGGTCGCCAAGATGCTGGCCGACGGCAAGCTGGACGAGAGCTCGAAGGCCTGGCTGAAAACGCCGCTCAATCCCGCCAACCTCAAGGATTGATCTGCCTACCGGTTCGGCGCCGTAAGGGGCGCCGAACCCCCTCTTCGGTCAGGCACCTCCAACAAGGTCAATCGCCATGGGCTACAGCCTCGACTTCGGCTGGCTTGCGGGTGCGGCGGGCGTGATCGCGCGCGGCGCGGCGATGACGCTGCTTTTGATCGCCGTCACGACGCTGGCGGGCACATTCCTCAGCATCCTCGGCGCCGTCGGCAAGAGAAACGGCCCCAAGCCGCTTCAGCTGGCGATCGGCATCTATGTCGAGGTGATGCGCAACACGCCATTCCTGGTGCAGCTGTTCTTCATCTTCTTCGGGCTGCCCACGCTCGGGATCAGGCTCGACCCGATCCTGGCCGCGATGCTGGCGATGACGCTCAACATGGCAGCCTATACGATCGAGATCGTCGGCGCCGGGCTCGACGCCGTGCCGCGCGGCCAGAGTGAAGCCGCGCTGGCGCTCGGCCTCAGGCCCCGGCAGGTGTTCGTCAAGATCGTGCTGCCGCAGGCGCTGAAGGTGATCTACCCGGCGCTGACCAGCCAGATCGTCATCATGATGTTGGAATCGGCCGTGGTCTCGCAGATCGCGGTGCGCGAATTGACCTATGAGGCCGACATGCTGCAGGCGCGCACTTTTCGCGCCTTCGAGACCTATTTCGTGGTGACGATTGTCTATCTCGGCCTGTCTATGGGGCTGCGCCGGCTGCTGGTCGGCGGCGGCCGCCGTGTTCTGGGGGCGGGCGTGTCATGATCGAGTTCACCTTCTGGGACATCGTGCGCAACCTGCTGCTCGCCGCGCGCTGGACGGTGCTGTTGTCGCTCGCCGCCTTCATCGGCGGCGCGCTGGTCGGGCTGGTGGTGCTGTTCTTCCGCATCGCCAAGAACAAATGGGTCAAACGGATAGCCTCGGGCTATATCGCGCTCTTCCAGGGCACGCCGCTTTTGATGCAGCTCTTTTTGATGTTCTTCGGGCTGCCGATGCTGGGGCTGCGCATAGAACCATGGACGGCAGCGGCGCTCGGGCTGACCTTCTTCGCCAGCGCCTATCTGGCCGAGATCTGGCGCGGCGGCGTCGACGCGCTGCCGCGCGGGCAATGGGACGCCGGCGCCAGCCTCGGGCTGCACTATCTGCAGGAGCTCAGGCTGATCATCCTGCCGCAGGCCTTCGCCATCACCCGTGCGCCGACCGTCGGCTTCCTGGTGCAGCTCATCAAATCGACGGCGCTGACCTCGATCATCGGCTTCGAGGAACTGGTCAGGACCTCCAACGCCATCAACAACGCGACCTTCGAGCCGTTCAAGGTCTACGGGCTGGTGGCGCTGATCTTTTTCGTCATGTGCTTCCCGCTGACGCAATACGCACGGCGGCTGGAGCAACGCGCAGGGGCGCGCTGAGCCGACGAAAGGCTGCCGACTGGACCCGCAGCCTCTGTCGATCAATGCCCGAAGGCGAGCTGCGGCGCGATGCGGTCGCGCCTGAGCCAGCGCGCCAGGAGCAGCGCCGCCACCACGGCCAGTCCCGACGCCAGGCCGATCCAGATGCCGACGCCGTTCAGGCCGAAATGGAAGGCAAGCAGCACGCCGAGCGGCAGGCCGACGCCCCAATAGCCGATCGCGGCGTAGATCATCGGCACCTTGGTGTCGTGCAAGCCGCGGAGCATGCCGGCGGCGACCGCCTGGGCGCCATCGAAAATCTGGAAAAGCGCTGCAAACACCAGGAACGACACGGCGAGCGTGATCACCCTGGCATTGGCCGGATCGGTGAGATCGATGAAGGCGCTGATCAGCGCATGCGGCCAGAGAATCATCACCAGACCCATCAGCGCCATGAAGGAGACGCCGATGACGAAGGCGGTCCAGCCGGCGCGCGAAACGCCTTCCGGATTGCCGGCGCCATGCGCCAGGCCGACCCGGACCGTGACCGCCTGGTTGAGGCCGAGCGGCACCATGAAGGAGATCGAGGCGATCTGGATGGCAATCGCGTGCGCGGCCAGCGAATCCGCATCGATCAGGCCCATCAGCAGGGCCGCCGCGTTGAAGATCGTCACCTCGAAGGCAAGGATGCCGGCGATCGGCAGGCCGAGCCTGAGCAGGCCACGGAAACGCGGCCAGTCGGCGCGCCAGAAGCGGCCGAACAGACGATAGCGGCGGAACTTCTTTTCCTTGATCACCACCGCCGCCAGGCCGACGAACATCAGCGCGCTTGACAGAGTGGTGGCGAGCCCGGAGCCGGCAATGCCCATCGACCTGACGCCGAGATTGCCGAACATGAATACCCAGTTGAAGAAAGCATTGCAGGCGACTGCGACGAAAACGATGATCAGCGCCCAGCCCGGCCGCTCCAGCGCCGAGATGAAGGAGCGCAGCACGATATAGCCATAGAAGGGCAGCACCGCCCATTGCAGCCAGTGCAGATAGATGCCGGCCTCATGCGCGAGTTCCGGCTTCTGGCCCATGGCCAGAAGCACCTCTTCGCCGTGCGAGAGAAACATCCAGATCGGGATCGAGATCAGGATCGCCAGCCAAAGGCCCTGGCGCACGGTGCGGCGAAGATCGCGCACCGAATGGCGACGACGGCCGAGCTCGGTCGCCATCATCGGCGAGGTCGCCAGCATCAGGCCGAGGCCGAAGATCAGCGGCATGAAATAGAGGTTGGAGCCGAGCGCGCCAGCGGCGAGCGTATCGGGCCCGAGGCGGCCCATCATCATGACGTCGGTCGCGGTCATGGCGGTCTGGCCGAGATTGGTCAGCACCATCGGCCAGGCGAGCGCGATCGTCGCCCTGATTTCCTGACGCCAAAGGTTTTCCGGCGCGCGAGCGCCGGCTTCGATCGCAGACATTGTTCCGCTCTTTCAGAACACGGCGCGTCGGCCAAAGGGCCGGAAGCCGTACAACAATGGCGCAAAATGGCGCCATTTGCGTCGCCTTGTGAACGAAACGCGACATGTTGGCAAGGGCGGAGGCCCGGCTAGCGATTGATCCAGGCGGAGCCAGAATTCCGCAACGCCTCTTTCATTTGCCGGCCGTCGGCTGCTAGGGGTGGCCTTGGCATGTGCAGCCGGCGCGCCATGCCGGGAGGAATGGATGCCGTTCAAGCGCAGAAAGAACACGGCCGCGATTCCGCGCACGGCGCCCGCTTTCGAGCACATCGTGACCGAGGCGAGCGAAAGCTTCCTGTGGCGGCTGGACGACTATCCATGGGAGCGCAATGTCTGGAATTTCCATCCGGAATACGAAATCCATCTGCTCAGGAAATCGTCAGGCGTTGTGCTGGTCGGCGACCATATCGGCGAATTCGGGCCGGGCTATCTGACCATCGTCGGCGGCGGGCTGCCGCATGATTGGGTGACGGCGGTGCAGCCCGGCGAACTGATCGAAGGCCGCGATATCGTGCTGCAATTCGATGCCGAGCGGCTGCGCGGCTCCTCGGGGCTGCTGCCGGAGCTGCGCGAGCTGGAACCGTTCCTGGAACGCTCGCTGCGCGGCATGGTCTTCCATGGCCAGACCGCGCTCGACGGCGCCGGGCTGATGGAACGAATGGGTGAGGTGCATGGGCTGGCAAGGTTCCGCATGTTCCTCGAATTGCTCGACCTTCTGGCCACCACCGACGAATACGCGCTTCTGTCGTCGCCGGACTTCTCCCCGCTTCTGGACGCGGAGTCGCTGGATATCGTCCAGCGCTCGCTGACCTACCTGTTCCAGCATTTCGCCGAGGATTTGAAGCTGCCGGACGTGGCCGCATTGGCCGGCATGAGCGAAAGCAGTTTTTCCCGCTTCTTCCAGAAGAACACCGGCAATTCCTTCAGCGACCACCTCGCCAAGCTCAGACTCTGGCAGGCCTGCAAGCTGCTCGCCGACACTGATATCCCGATCACCGACATCTGCTTCCAGGTCGGCTACATGAACATCTCGAACTTCAACCGCGCCTTCCTGCGCAAGCACAAGATGACGCCGTCATCCTATCGCAAGCTGTCTCGGCAGCGGCTGACGCTGAGAGCGTAAGACAGCCGATACGCCCACTTCGATGGTACTGATATTCGTGTGACGGGCAGACTCTGCCTGCGCCATATTTTGCGCCGCACAATGCATAAAAGTACAGGTCTGCTGCAACGGGGCTTCTAGCCTCGCTCTCTCCAACTGCTCATTTTGGCGACGGGTGGAAGGTCAAAAGGCGACGGTGAGGGTCGCTTAGCCCGAGGACCTGCCGCTTTCGCGAGTGTTCCTGGAGGAGAAAAACCAATGAATTCAAACCGGCTCGCTGCCAGCCTCGGCGCAGCGTTCGTGCTTACCGCTTCCGTATCAACCGCGGCGCTTGCCCAGGCGCCGGTCTGCTCGGCGCCGGTCAAGGTGCTGGCGCAGCCGCGCGATGGGCTAACGCTTCTGGAGGACTCCAAGGACGAGTTCAAAAAACTCTCCGGCGCCTCATTCCAGATCGATTACCTCAACGAGAACGACCGCCGCGCCAAATCGCGCGCCGACGCTTCGACCGTCGGCAACTACAACGTCTATTATGTCGACGAGGCCAATGTGGCGCTGTTCGCCTCCTCGGGCTGGATCGTGCCGCTGACCGACTATTACCCGGCTGACTATGACTATGCCGACTTCGATCCGGGCCGCCAGAAGGTCGCTACTTATGACGGCAAGGTGTGGTTCGCGCCGCTGACCGGCGGCGGCGACCTGATGGTCTATCGCAAGGACGTGCTGGAGGCCGCCGGCATTCAGCCGCCGAAGACGCTGGACGAGCTGATCGCCGACGTGCCGAAACTGACCAATGCCGACAAGGGCATGTACGGCATCGCGCTGCGCGGCGCGCGCGGCTCGGGCGCCAATGTCTGGCGCTGGATGCCGTTCTTCAAGGCCTATGGCGGCAAGTGGTTCGACGGCGACAAGCCGGCTTTCAATTCGGACGCCGCCGTGAAGGCGACGGAGACCTATTTGAAGCTGTTCAAGGATTCGGCCCCGGGCACGCAGACCGGCAGCTGGGATGAATCGACCGGCGCCTTCCTCTCCGGCCAGGTCGCCATCCTCGTCGAATCGACGCCGCTGTCGGGCATGGCGGTGGACCCGAAGACCTCGCAGGTGGTCGGCAAGGTCGGCTTCCTGCCGCCGCCCTCGCCGCTGCCGGGCGGCGGTTACGGCCATGGGCTTGCCATCGGCACCAAGGCCAATGCCGATGACGCCGCGAAGAAATGCGCCGGCCTGTTCATCGCCTGGGCGACGTCGAAGGAGAATGAGAAGCGCCGGCTCGACGCGCACCAGTTTGGCGAATTGAACCGCACCAGCGTCCTCTCCAGCAAGGAATTCGCCGACATCTACGGCGCCGATCTCGGCAAGGCGCTGGCCGACACCGGCAAGGTCACGGCGGTGAACTTCTGGCAGGATCCACGCTGGCCCGATCTCGGCGACCGCTGGGGCATCATCCTCGAGGAACTGGTCACCGGCACGCGCACCGATATCAAGGGCGGCCTCAACGAGCTCGAGGCCTATGCCAATGAGCTGGTGAAGAAGAAGTAATCCTCCCGTCCGCGGCGCGCGGTGCACGGCATTCGAAGGAATGCCGGGACCGTGCGCCGCGGGACCTTCGCCAGACAGCAGTAAACATCCGAGGAGGCCATGCGCCGACGCTCTTCCCTGCCGGTCACATTTCTGGTTCCGACTTTAGCCATCCTTCTGGTGCTGTCGATGGTGCCGACGCTCTATGCCATCGTCATCGCCTTGCAGAATCGCGAGCTGAGCACGACCGGCTATTCCTGGGTCTGGTTCTCGAACTTCGCCGATCTCTTCCTCGACCGCCGCTTCCTCAACGCCGTCTGGGTTTCGGTGAAATGGGAGATCGTCACCGTCGTCGCGACGATGGTGGTGGCGATCGGACTGGGCGTCTTGATATTCGAGGCCGCCGGCCCACGCCTGCGCAATTTCTATTGCCTCCTGTTCATTATCCCGGTGCTTTTGCCGCGCGTGTCCGCCGCCTTCGTCTGGAAGTTCGCCTATCACCCGCTCTACGGCATCGCCACCTATCCCTACCGGCTGATCACCGGCGGGCTGATCTTCGATCCGCTGTCCAAGCCCGGCACTGCGTTGTTCGCCGTCGCTTCGGTGGACGTCTGGCAGTGGGGGCTGTTCTTCGCCGTCATCGTGCTGAAGCTGCTTGAAACCTTGCCGCCGCAGCCGATCGAGGCGGCCAGGCTCGACCACGCCAAGCGCTGGCAGATCCATGCCTATGTCACCTTGCCGATGCTGAAGGCGCCGCTGATCAGCCTGATGTTCGTCAAGATGATCGAGTCGCTGCGCTCCTTCGACCTGATCTATGTGATGACGCGCGGCGGGCCCGGCGTCGCGACCGAGACGCTCGACATGTACGCCTTCTCGCAAGGCTTCATCGAATCCGGCAAGGTCTCCTACGCCTCGGCCATGGCGGTGCTGATGATGATCGCGACCGTCATCACCTTCACCATGCTGTGGAAGCGGGTGCAGGCATGAGGCCATATCCGATAAGACCGGGCCGCCTGATCGCCAAGGCCATTCTGGCGCTGGCCGGATTCCTGGCCGTGTTCCCGCTTGTCTGGACGGCGCTCAACGCACTGAAGAACAATGTCGACATCATCACGCGCGAGCCGAAGGTGATATTCACGCCGACGCTCGCCAATATCAGCTACATCCTCGGACGCGACAGCGTGCTGACCGGGCTCTACAACTCCGCGGTCGCCTGCGGCGCGGCGGTGCTGATCGGCATCGTGCTCGGCCTGCCGGCGGCCTATGCGGTGGCGCGCTATCCCAACCGTTTCGCCGGCGACATCCAGTTCTTCGTCTTGTCGCTGCGCTTCCTGCCGCCGGTGGCGGTGGCGATCCCGCTGATGGTGATCTGGCTGCAGCTCGGGCTCTACGACACTTTGCCGGCGCTGATCGTCACCTATTCGCTGCTGACCATCTCGGTCATCATGTGGCTGGCCATCCCTGCCTTCCAGGGGGTGCCGAAGGAGATCGAGGAGGCGGCTTTGGTCGATGGTTACGGCGCTTATGCCGTCTTCTGGCGGATCGCGCTTCCCGTGGCGGCGCGCTCGCTCATAGGCGCCATCGCCTTCAGCTTCGTGCTGGTCTGGAACGAGTTCCTGATCGCGCTGATGCTGTCGAGCTCCAACGCCAAGACGCTGCCGATCGTGGCTTCCGAGCTCTCGCAGCAAGGCATGAACGTGCCGTGGGGCATCCTCAACGCCTCGGTCGTGCTCTTGTCGCTGCCGCCGCTGCTCTTCCTCGGAGTGCTCAGCGGCTTCCTGAATTCCGTTTTCCGGCAAAAGAAAAGTTGATGTGAGGATACCCGATGCGGGCACTGGTGCTTGAGAAAAAAGGCGAATTGTCGCTGCGCGAGATCGCGCTGCCGCTCGATGTCGGACCGGACGATGTCAGGATCGCCATCCACACGGTGGGCGTCTGCGGCAGCGACGTGCATTACTACACGCATGGCGCCATCGGCAGCTACATAGTTCGCGAGCCCATGGTGCTCGGCCATGAGGCCTCGGGAACGATCGTCGAGATCGGCGCCAATGTCACGCGCCTGAAGGTCGGCGACCGCGTCTGCATGGAGCCGGGCGTGCCGAACCTTTCCTCGCGCGCGACGAAGCTCGGCATCTACAATGTCGACCCGGACGTCCGCTTCTGGGCAACGCCGCCGGTGCATGGCGTGCTCGCGCCCTACGCCGTTCATCCGGCGGCCTTTACCTACAAGCTTCCGGACAATGTCTCCTTCGCCGAAGGCGCGATGGTCGAGCCCTTCGCCATCGGCATGCAGGCGGCGGCGCGCGCCCGCATCGTACCCGGCGATGTCGCCGTCGTCGTCGGCTGCGGCCCGATCGGCATCATGATCGCGCTCGCCGCGCTGGCGGGCGGCTGCGCAAAAGTGCTGATCTCGGACTTCTCAGCGCCGAAGCTTGCGATCGCCGCCCAGTATCCCGGCATCGTGCCGGTCGATATCGGCAAGCAGTCGCTGGTCGATGCGGTGCGGGCGGCGACCGACAATTGGGGCGCCGATATCGTGTTCGAGGCGAGCGGCAGCCCGAAGGCCTTCGCCAACCTGTTCGACGTGGTGCGGCCGGGCGGCGCGGTGGTGCTGGTCGGGCTTCCGGTGGAGACGGTCGAGCTCAACGTGCCGGCGGCAATTTCCAAGGAAGTGCGCATCGAGACCGTGTTCCGCTATGCCAACATCTTCGACCGCGCCCTGCAGCTCATCGCCTCCGGCAAGGTCGACCTCAAGCCGCTGATCACCGGCACCTATGATTTCTCCGAAAGCATCGAGGCGTTCGAGCGCGCGGCGCAAGGCAAGCCGCAGGACGTCAAGCTGCAGATCCTGCTGACCGGCGAGAAGGGATAAAGATGTCCGCGATCGTTTGCTCCCATGTCGACAAGGCCTACGGCGCCACGACCGTCATCCGCGACCTCAACCTCTCGATCGAGGAGCATGAGTTCGTCGTGTTCCTCGGTCCGTCCGGCTGCGGCAAGTCGACCTTGCTCAGGATGCTGGCGGGGCTGGAGGATATCAGCGGCGGCGAGGTGTCGATCGGCGGCATGGTGGTGAACGATCTCGAGCCGGGCGATCGCGGCATCGCCATGGTGTTCCAGAATTATGCGCTCTATCCGCACATGACGATCTTCGACAACATCGCCTTCGGGCTGAAGCGGCAGAAGGTGCCGGCAGCCGAGATCAAGAAGCGGGTCGAGGCGGTCTCCCGAACGCTCGGGCTGGAACCCTATCTCGGCCGCAAGCCGACCGAGCTTTCCGGTGGCCAGCAGCAGCGCGTGGCGATCGCACGCGCCATGATCAAGACGCCGAAAGTGTTCCTGTTCGACGAGCCGCTCTCCAATCTCGACGCCAAGCTGCGCACGCATATGCGCGTCGAGATCGCCAGGCTGCACCAGTCGCTGAAGACCACCACCGTCTATGTCACGCATGACCAGCTGGAGGCCATGACGCTGGCCGACCGCATCGTGCTCTTGAAGGATGGCGTGATCGAGCAGATCGGCTCGCCGGCGGAGATCTATCGGCGTCCCGGCAATCTGTTCGTGGCCGGCTTCATCGGCACGCCGAACATGAATTTCATCGAGGCCATGGTCGGCCGGAAGGGGGATGGCTGGACGCTGACCGGCGCCGGGACGGTGCTGTCGCTGCAAGGCGGCGACTTCGACCTGCGGCACGGCGATCGCGTGGTGCTCGGCATCCGGCCACCGGACCTGAAGACGGCGCAAGCCGGCATGGGCAACCTTTTGCAAGGCACCGCCGATCTCATTGAGTTCCACGGCAATGACGCGCTGGTGACATTCGGCTCGGGCGGCAAGGAGATCAGCGCGCTGGTGCCGGCCCGCGAATGCCCCGAGTTGCGCGCGGCCGTGCGCTACACGTTCGACGAAGAGAGCATCCATCTGTTCGACGCCGAGACCGGCAAGTCGCTGCGCAAGCAGTAAGAGGGATCGGATTTCTGCGCAATTCCGAACGGAAAACCGCTACGCACTTTTCCTGGAATTGCTTTATCCGATCGCGTCGAGCGCCTGCCGCTGGCGGTGCATTTCGAGGAAGATGCGGTAGTCTCGGTCGAAGCGGGCGCCGGCTTCCTTTTTGGGCGCGCGCGTCCTGCCGCCCTGCTGCATGGCGACGCAGGCCGCGTTGAGGTCAGGGTAGATCCCGGCGGCGGTCGCCGCCACCATGCCGGTGCCGAGCAGCACCGCCTCGTCGGCCAGCGGCTCGACCACCGTGCAGCCCGTGGCGTCGGCGTAGAGCTCCATCAAAAGCGGGTTCTTGGTGTGGCCGCCGGTGACATGCAGCGTGTCGATCAGATAGCCGTTCTCGTTCAGCGCCTCGAGCACATGGCGCACGCCGAGCGCGATGGCGACGGCGGTGCGCCAGTAGAGCTTGCACAGGCTGTCGAAGGAGGAATCGAGCGTTAGGCCGCTGATGACGCCGACCGCATGCGGGTCGGCGAGCGGCGAACGGTTGCCGTGGAAATCCGGCAGCACATGCAGCCTTGCCGCCAGCGCCTCGCCATCCTCGGCGCGCAGCTCGGCGACGCGCCTGGCGATCTTCATATGCATGGCCGCGTCCGGCTCGCCGCCGGCGCCATGCCAGCGAATGATGTGATCGAGCAGCGCGCCGGTGGCCGACTGGCCGCCTTCCGACAGCCAGAGTTTCGGCAATGCCGCGCCGAAATACGGACCCCAGACGCCGGCAAAGGGCTGTGGGTCGGGCGACATCGCCATGACGCAGGACGATGTGCCGGCAATCAGCGCCAGGTGCCGGCTGATGTTCTTCTCATCGCCGGCAAAGCCGCCGAGAACGCCAAGCGCACCGGCATAGGCATCGATAACGCCTGCGCCGACCCGGCATTTCTCGGTCAGACCAAGCTCGGCCGCGGCCTTCACCGTCAGCGGACCGATATCGGCGCCGACCGGGCTTGCCTTTTCCGGCAGATTGCCGTGCTCGAACAGGTCGCCGAGCCCGACAAGCTCGAAGAAATCGCGCCGCCAGCTCTTTTCCTCATGCGCGAGATAGGTCCATTTTGCCGTCAGCGTGCATTGCGAGCGGGCGAGCGAGCCCGATGCCTTCCAGGTCAGGAAATCGGCGAGGTCGAATAGATAGCCGGCTTCGTTCCATGTCTTCGGCAAATGGCGCTTCAGCCACATCAGCTTCGGCGTTTCCATCTCCGGCGACATCACACCGCCAATGTAGTCAAGAACGGCGTGGCCGCTCGTCGTGCATTCATCGGCCTCGGTGATGGCGCGATGGTCGAGCCAGACCATCGTGTCCCAGCGTTTCTCGCCGGTGACCGAGACGCTGATCTGATCGCCCTGCCTGTCGCGCGCGACCAGCGAGCAGGTCGCGTCGAAGGAGATGCCAGCGACATCGCCGGCGGCGACGCCGGATTTTTGGAGCGCGGACCGTACGGATTGGCACACCGCCGACCAGATGTCTTCCGAATCATGCTCGGCGTGATCGGGCTTGGGCTGATGCATGGCGATCTGATGGTCGGCGCGGCCGAGCAGGTTGCCCCGCGCGTCGAGAATGCCCGCGCGAGCGCTCCCGGTGCCGACATCGACCGCGCAAACGAAACTCTTCGTCAAGATGCTTTTTCTCTCGCTCCCAAGCCTGCAATCAGATCGGGCAATTGCAGCATGTCAGCGAATATAAAGTCCGGTTCCGTCGACGCAAGCCGCGCCTTGAGGGCGGGGTTGGACGCATGGGAGCCGCCGTTGAAGGCGAAGACGCGCATCCCCGCCGCCCGGGCGGCGGCGACCCCGGCGGGGCTGTCCTCGATCACCAGGCACTCGCGCGGATGCGCCCGCATGCTGGCGGCGGCGTGGAGGAAAAGGTCGGGCGCCGGCTTTCCGCGCTTGACCATGGTGGCGCTGAACAGATGCGGCTCCAGCAAGGGGAGCAGGCCGGTGACGTCGAGCGCATAGCGGATGCGCTCCAGCGTGCCGGACGAGGCGACGCAGCACGGCCGGCCGAGCTCCGGCAGCACCTCCTTGATGCCGGGGATAGGCTTCAATTCCTCGCGGAATTTGCGCATCAAGTCGACGCGCATAGCGGTCAAATGCCGGTCGCTGATGTCGAGCCCGAAATCGCGGCCGAGGATCTCGCGCACGCTTTTCATGCTCTTGCCGAGGAAATGCTCGTAGGCGGCGTCCTCGCTGATCGTGCCGCCGGCGAGCTCAATCATGCCGAGCAGCGCCGAGACCGAAAGCGCCTCGCTATCGACCAGCACGCCGTCACAGTCGAAGATGACCAGCTCGGGCATCATGCTGGTGGTTTCCGGTGCTTTCAGAGCTTGCCGGCGGGATAACGCGTCAGGGTTTCGCGCGCGCCGTGTGCCCACAGCACCTTCAAGGCATGGGCGAAGGCCCCGGCGAAGACGGGCGAGCGGCCGACATCGCCGTAGATGTCTTCCATCGCCAGCCAGGCCTGCGGATCGTCCTTCGCCGCCTTCGCGGTCGCCTGCATGCGGTCCCAGCTCGGGTCGTTCGGCTCGATGACGGCGCCGCTGTCGGTGGTGCCGAAGCAGTAGCGGCACCACAGCGCGGATTCCAGCGCGAGACCAGCGATGCCCTCGCCCGCCTTCAGCCGGTCGGCGATCGTCGGGATGATGAATTTCGGCTGACGGTTGGAGCCGTCGAGGCAAAGCCGGCGGATGGTGTCGCCGATCTTGGGATTGGAGAAGCGCCGCTCGATGAGCTGGTAGTAGTCCTCCAGATCCGTATCCGGCACCGGCGGCACGGTGGGGATGATCTCGTCATGCTCGAGCTTCGACAGGAAGGCGCGCACCAACGGCTCCTGCATTGCTTCATGGACGAAATGGATGTCCATCAGGCCGGCCGGGTAAGCGATGGTGGCGTGGCCGCCATTGAGGATACGTATCTTCATCAGCTCGTAAGGCGAGACGTCCTTGACGAATTGCACGCCGACCTTTTCCAACGCCGGGCGGCCGGCGGTGAAATGGTCCTCCAGCACCCATTGCTTGAACGGCTCACAGAACACCGGCCAGTTGTCCTCAAGCCCGAAATCGTCGGCGAGTATCTTGCGCTCGCGGTCGGTGGTGGCCGGGGTGATGCGATCGACCATGCCATTCGGGAAGGCGACATGATCGCCGACCCATTTGGCGAGATCCTCGTTGATCAACCGGGCAAGGCCGATGACGCCGTCGGAGGTGACGTGGCCGTTGTGAGGGATGTTGTCGCAGGACATGACGGTGAACGGCACGATGCGGTCGGCGCGCCGGCGCAGCAGGCCGGCCAGGATGATGCCGAAAACGGTCTTGGGCACAGCACCCGGCTGCGCATCGGCGACGATGTCGGGATGGGCGGGGTTGAACTTGCCCGAAGCCGGGTCGATGAAATAGCCGCCTTCGGTGATGGTCAGCGAGACGATCTTGATCGCCGGATCGGCGAGCCGCTCGATGATCGCGGCCGCGTCGCCGGGCGTCAGGAAATCGATCATCGCGCCGGTGACGCGGGCGCTCATATGGCCCTGATCCTGCTCGACCACCGTGGTCAGCCAATCCTGCTCTTCGAGCTTGGAGCGGCCGATCTTCTCGCCTTCGAACACGCCGGCGCCGATCAGCGCCCAGTCATGGGCCTCGCCGGTGCCGAACAGATCGTCGAGATAGACCGCCTGGTGCGAGCGGTGGAAATTGCCGACGCCGAAATGGACGATGCCGGCCTTCAAGGCGGAGCGGTCATATTTGGGGCCGGCGACCTTGGCCGGCAGCCTGGCGAGGTTCGAGGAAGAGAGTTTCACGGTCATCTCATTTACCCTTTGGCCGATCTGCAGCCCGACTGATTACGCCTCCTTCGGGAGGAGCGAGGATGAGGGGCAACATCCTGTGTTCCAGTATGCTGCCCCTCACCTGCCCCGCGGCGCCCTCTCCGGAGGAAAGAGAGAAGCGCCTTCCCCCCTCAACTCATCCCGTCAGCTCATCCATTGACCGCCATCGACATTGTAGGTCTGGGCGACAATGTATTCGGCCTCGTCGCTAGCGAGGAAAACGGCCATGCCGGCGAGATCCTCAGGCTTGCCCATGCGGCCGTAGGGAACGCCTTCGCCGACCAGCCGCTTCTTCTCGCCCTTGGGCCGGTTCTCATATTTGGCAAAGAGCGCATCGACCTGGTCCCACATGTCGCTGTCGACAACGCCCGGCGCGATGCCGTTGACGTTGATCCGATGCTTGATGAGGTCGAGCCCGGCCGACTGCGTCAGCGAGATGACGGCGGCCTTGGTGGCGCAATAGACCGCGACTAGCGGCTCCCCGCGCCGGCCCGCCTGGCTTGCCATGTTTATGATCCTGCCGCCCTTGCCACGCGCGATCATCGAGCGGGCCGCCGCCTGCAGCATGAACAGCGTGCCGGCGACATTGACGGAGAACAGTTTTTCGTAGCTCGCCCTCGTTATCTCGACGATCGGCGCGAGGTCGAAGACCGCCGCGTTGTTGATCAGCACGTCGAGCCCGCCGGTCTTCGCCTCGACCGCTTTCACCGCTGCCTCGATCGAAGACTGGTCCGTGACGTCGAGCCGGACTGCGTAAGCCGCAGAACCGATCGCTTTCGCCGTCGCTTCCGCCGCTTCCACGTCGATGTCGGCAATCGCCACCGTCGCGCCTTCGCGCGCATAGGCCTCGGCGAAGGCCTTGCCGATGCCGCGCGCCGATCCGGTGATCAGCGCCGATTTGCCTTTCAACCTCACTGCACCAGCGCCTTGCCGTCGGCGCCGAAGCGATGGAGCTTGGTCTTGTCGGGCGTCAGATAGACGGTGTCGCCATGCTTGACCGCGACCTCGCCGTCGGCGCGGACATTGATGGTGCCGATGCCGTCCGCCTGGACGTGGAGGAAGGTGTCGGAGCCGAGATGCTCGGCGACGCCCACTGTCGCCTTCCAGTCGCCGGCCGAGGTCGAGATGTTGAGATGCTCGGGCCGGATGCCGATGGTCTTGGCGCCGTATTTCTGCGCCGGCGCGCCTTCGAGCATGTTCATCTTGGGCGAGCCGATGAAGCCGGCGACGAAGAGGTTCTTCGGCGTCTTGTAGAGCTCCATCGGCGAGCCGACCTGCTCGATGTTGCCGGCATTGAGCACGACGATCTTGTCGGCCATGGTCATGGCTTCGACCTGGTCGTGGGTGACGTAGACCATCGTCGTCTTCAGCTGATGATGCAGCTCGCTGATTTCGAGCCGCATGGTGCCGCGAAGCGCGGCGTCGAGGTTGGACAGCGGCTCGTCGAACAGGAAGGCCGAGGGCTGGCGCACGATGGCGCGGCCGATGGCGACGCGCTGGCGCTGGCCGCCGGACAGCTGGCCTGGGCGCCGCTCGAGATAGTTGGTGAGGTTCAAGACGCGCGCGGCGTCCTTCACCTTCTTGTCGATGGTCGCCTGGTCCTCGCCGGCCATCTTCAGCGGGAAAGCGATGTTCTTGGCGACCGTCATATGCGGATAGAGCGCGTAAGACTGGAACACCATGGCAAGCTTGCGCTTGGCCGGCGCCTCGCGGGTGACGTCGCGGCCATCGATGCTGATGATGCCGCCGCTTGTGTCCTCGAGCCCGGCGATCAGCCTGAGCAGCGTGGACTTGCCGCAACCCGAGGGGCCGACGAACACCACGAACTCGCCGTCCTCGATATTGAGATCGATGTTCGGAATGATCGTTGTCGACCCGAAGGACTTGGAGACGTTCTTGAGCGCGATGTTTCCCATGGTTTCCTCCCGGGGATGGTCTTCGTCGTCCGCCGCTTGGGCGTTGCTACTTCACAGCGCCAAAGGTGAGGCCGCGCACCAGCTGCTTCTGGCTGAACCAGCCCATGATCAGGATCGGCGCGATCGCCAGCGTCGAGGCCGCCGACAGCTTTGCCCAGAACAGGCCTTGCGGACTGGAGAAGGAGCTGATGAAGGCCGTCAGCGGCGCAGCATTGGTGGTGGTGAGCCGGATGGTCCAGAACGCCTCGTTCCAGGCCAGGATGATGTTCAAGAGCATGGTCGAGGCGATGCCGGGAACCGCCATCGGCGTCAGCACATAGATGATCTCGTTCCACAGCGAGGCGCCGTCCATGCGCGCCGCTTCCAGGATCTCGCCCGGGATTTCGCGGAAATAGGTGTAGAGCATCCAGACCACGATCGGCAGGTTGATCAGCATCAGCATGACGGTAAGGCCGATGCGGCTGTCGAGCAGGCCGGTGTCGCGGAAGATCAGGTAGATCGGGAACAGCACCGCGACGGCCGGCATCATCTTGGTGGACAGCATCCACATCAGGATGTCCTTGGTGCGCTTGGTCGGTGAGAACGCCATCGACCAGGCTGCCGGAACCGCGATCAGGATCGCAAGCAGCGTCGAGCCGACCGACAGGATCACCGAGTTCAGGAAGAACTTGAAATAGCCGCTCTGCGCCTGCACCTCGGCATAGCTCTCCATGGTGCCGGACGGGATCAGTGCAAAGCCCTGTATCGCCTCCTGCTCGGACTTGAACGAGGTGATGATCGTGTAGAGGATCGGAAAGAAGATCAGCAGGGCGACGATCCAGGCCGCGGCCGTGGCGATGGTCTTGTGCTGGGTGGTGACTGCGCGTGCCATCTTATCCTCCCTTATTTGTCCAGGTTCTTGCCGACGGCGCGCATGGCGAAGAAGGCAACGATGTTGGCGAGAATGACGGCGATCACGCCGCCGGCGGATGCCTGGCCGATTTTGAATTCCAGGAGCGCCTTCTGGTAGACGAGGAAGGGCAGGTTGGTGGAGGCGTAGCCCGGGCCGCCATTGGTGGTGACCAGGATCTCGGCATAGACCGACAGTAGGAAGATCGTCTGGATCAGAATGACGACGGTGATGGCGCGCGACATATGCGGCAGCGTCAGATAGATGAACCGGCTGAGGAAGCCGGCGCCGTCCATCTCGGCCGCTTCCTTCTGCTCGCCGTCGAGCGATTGCAGCGACGTCAGCAGGATCAGCGTGGCGAAGGGCAGCCACTGCCAGGCGACGATGAGGATGATAGCGGTCAGCGGATGCTGGCCGAACCAGTCGATCGGCTCGGCGCCGAAAAAGCGCGCTATATCGGCAAAGACGCCGTATTGCGGATGCATGATCATGTTCTTCCAGACAAGCGCCGCGACCGGCGGCATGACGAAGAACGGCGAGATGACCAGGATGCGCACGATGCCCTGGCCCCAGATCGGCTGGTCGAGCAACAACGCCAAAAGGATGCCCCCGACGACCGTGATGACCAGCACGCTGACGACGATGATCAGCGTGTTGAGGATCGAGGAGAGGAAGGCCGGGTTGGAATAGAACAGCGCGTAGTTGGAGAAGCCGACAAAACCGTTACGGATCGGGTTCAGCGGATTGTATTGCTGGAACGAGAACCACAGCGTGAACAGCAGCGGCACGATCATCCAGACGAACAGCAGGATCACCGATGGCGCGATCATGAAACGGGCAAGCGAACGGGTTTGCTGAGTAGCCATGACGGTCACCCTCCCAAGGTCAGCCGGATTTTCAGAGTCGTGCCAGAATTTTCCCGATTTTGAAGGGTGGCCGCCCGAACTGGGTTTCGGGCGGCCCCTTGCCGGTCATGATGCGCTACCGGCGTTCGGCACCGGGAGGAGCCTTACTTGATGTAGCCGCCTTCGGTCATCGCCGCGGTGGCGGCGTCCTGAGCCTGCTTCAGCGCGTCGTCGACGCTCGACTGGCCGGCAAGGGCTGCCGAGAAGAGCTGGCCGACGGTGGTGCCGAGGCCCTGGAATTCAGGGATGGCGACGAACTGCACGCCGACATAGGGCACCGGCTTGACGGTCGGATGCGTCGGATCGGCGGCGTTGATGGAGTCCAGCGTCATCTTCGCGAAGGGCGCCGCCTTCTGGTACTCAGGATTGGCGTAGAGCGAGGAGCGCGTTCCAGGAGGAACATTGGCCCAGCCCTCCTTCGAGGCGACGAGCTCGAGATAGTGCTTCGAGGTCGCCCATGAGACGAATTTCTCGGCGGCATCGGCCTTCTGGGTGCCGGCGGGAATGGCGAGCGACCATGCCCACAGCCAGTTGCCGCGCTTGCCGAGCCCGTTGTCGGGCGCTAGCGCATAGCCGACCTTGTCCGCAACCTTCGAGGCCTTCGGATCGGAGACGAAGGACGCCGCGACGGTGGCGTCGATCCACATGCCGCACTTGCCCTGCTGGAAGAGGGCCAGGTTCTCGTTGAAGCCGTTGGAGGAAGCGCCTTCCGGACCGTCGGCCTTCATCAGGTCGACATAGAACTGCAGCGTGTTCTTCCATTCCGGCTGATCGAACTGCGGCTTCCAGTTCTCGTCGAACCAGCGGGCGCCGAAGGAGTTCGACATGGCGGTGAGGAAGGCCATGTTCTCGCCCCAGCCGGCCTTGCCGCGCAGGCACACGCCATTCACGCCGTTGGCGCGGTCGGTCATCTTGTCGGCGGCCTGCTTGATGAAGTCCCAGGTCGGCGCGTCGGGCATCTTCAAGCCAGCCTTCTCCATCAGGTCCTTGCGGTACATGACGAAGGAGCTCTCGCCGTAGAAGGGCGCGGCATAGAGCTTGCCGTCAACGGAAAGGCCGCCGGCGATGGCCGGAATGATGTCCTTGACGTCGTAGTCGTCGCCGAGCTTGTCGAGCGGCAGGAGCCAGTTCTGCTTCGCCCAGATCGGAACCTCATAGGTGCCGATGGTCATGACGTCGTACTGGCCGCCCTTGGTGGCGATGTCGGTGGTGACGCGCTCGCGCAGCACGTTCTCTTCAAGGGTAACCCAGTTGAGCTGGATGTCCGGGTTGGCCTTGGTGAAGTCGTCCGTCAGCTTCTGCATGCGGACCATGTCGCCATTGTTGACAGTGGCGATGGTGATGGATTCGGCATGCGCGGCGAAAGCGAGGGCGCTGGCCGACAACAGGCCCAGGGTGAGCGTGCGAAGTTTCATCAAAATTCCTCCCATAAACCAAGATGAGCATTTGCCTTGGTTATGAGCAATTACTCACTTGCCGTGATTTATGTCAAGCGGGAATCTATGCTGCAGCGCAGCAGAAGTGACGCAACGTGACCCGATCCGGCGACAAGCCGGTCCCCTTCGCGAAGGATGCTACGGCGGTCGGCTTACGGGCAGGCGATCTCGGCCAGGATCCAGTCGCGGAAGGCGCGGATCTTCGGCACGTTGCGGCGCGCCGTCGGATAGACCAGCCAATAGGCATGGCCGTCATCTCCAACGAGGTCGAAGGGCTGGATCAGGCGGCCGTCGGCGAGCTCGTTCTTGAACAGGGCTCTGGTCAGGATGGCCACGCCATGGCCGGCCATCGCCGCGTTCGCCTCATAGGCCTGCGCGCCCATGCTGGAGCCCGGCCGCTTGGCGAGATCATGCCCGGTCACGCCGGCGGCCTCGAACCATTGCGACCACCAGATGTCGCCGGGGTCGAGGATCGGCAGGCGCAGCAGGTCAGCCGGCTCCTTGACGCCGCCTATGCTCGCCGCGAGCTTGGGGCTCAGCATCGGCGTGAAATCGGCGTCGAGCAGCTTGTGAGCCTCGAGGCCCGGCCATTTGCCGCCGCCGGAGCGGATGGCGAGATCGACATCCTCGCGCGCGAAATCGGTCAGGCGGCTGGACGTGTCGAGCCGCACGGCAATTGCGGGATGGGCAAGCTGGAACGAGCCCAGATGCTGCGCCAGCCAGTTCGAGGCGAAGGTCAGCACGGTGGTGACGCAAAGCAGGCCGTCGGCGCCGCCGCGCGCCGCGGCATAGGCCTGGCCCAGGATGGAAAAAGCCTCGCTGACGGCGGGCGCCAGGCGCTGGCCGGGCTCGGTCAACTCGATCTGCCGTGGACGGCGCAGAAACAGCGGCGCGCCGATGCGTTCCTCCAGCAGCTTGATCTGGTAGCTCGCAGCCGCCTGGGTCATGCCCAGCTCCTGCGCCGCCTTGGTGAAGGACAGGTGCCTTGCCACCGCTTCGAACACCCGGATCGCCTGCAGCGGCGGCAGCGGCGCAAGCTGCGGAGAGTTCAGATCGGGCATAAGGCCTCCTTATGGGTCACGATCGAGGTTTGATTGGAAGCACGAACCGGCCAGACCGATATTTGGGGTCGACGGTCAATCCAGTTCAAGCATTGCGAAGGCTGACGATCATGGTCACGGTTCAGGAAAAACTCGTTTCTTCAACCCCGGCACGGAGCTTGTTTTTCGCGCTGGTGCGGGGATTTGCAAGGTTTGCCGGCCGCAGGCGCGGCTATCTCGATGTCCGGGAATTTTCCGAGCATCTGCAGCGGGACATGGGGTTTCTCGACGGCAACGACCCGCGAGGCCGTTCGCAATAGTAGGCGGCTCTTTTTATGGGCAGTCAGCCGGCAAGCAGGGCTTCGGCCGTCCGTTCATCGGTGATGAGGCCATTGACCAGCCGGCGGTTGACGGCGGCGAGGATGCCAGGCAGCTTGCGCTCGCCCATGGCCAAGGCGATGACCAGGGACTTCTCCCGCGACGGCAGCGCGGCGGAGGACACGCGGTCGTTGGTGATGCCCTCGATCATGCGGCCTTCGCGGTCGAAGACCCAGCCGACGATCTCGGCTATGCCGCCGGCCTTCTGCAGCGCCTTCAGCTCGCTTTCGGAAATGAAGCCGTCCTCGTAGAGCGGGGCCTTGGGCCCGAGATCGCCGATGCCGACGAAGGTGACGTCGGCTTCCGCCGCCAGCGCCAGGGTCGGCTGGATCATCGGTTGGTTGAGCAGCATCTCGCGCTCTTCCGGCGAGGAGGCGATGACCGGCAGCGGCATCGGGAAGGACCGTGCCTTGACGCGGTCGGCCATGGTGAAGATGACGTTGTAGAAGGCGGCCGAGCCGTCGGGCGAGATGTTGCCGGTCAAGGACACGACCTTGTGCTGCGGGCAGTCCATCGGCGGCAGCTGCTCGATCGCCGCCTTCAGCGTGCGCCCGGTGCCGATCGCCATGACAATGGGAGCCTCAGAGCGCAGCCGGCGTTCGATCTCGGCCGCGGCCGCCTCGGCGATGCCGATCGTCGTCGAGCTCGAGGTCGGGTCGCTCGGCACCACCTCGACAAGGTCGAGCGCGAAGCGCGACTTCAACCGCGCGGCAAGGTCCAGGCAGTTGGCGATCGGATGGTCGACCCGCACCTTGATCAGGCCCTCCGACATGGCGAGCGATACCAGCCGCTGCGCCGTTTGCCTGGAGATGCCGAGCTTGGCGGCGATCTGGTCCTGCGTGTTGCCGGCAACATAATAGAGCCAGCCGGCGCGCGCGGCGTCGTCCAACCTGGTGCTGCCGGTTTCCTGTCGCGAATTCACGTCTCGCCTCCCCGCCCGCAAGAATGCTGAAACGGGCGCCATAGCTTACCGCGAATATTTCGGCGCGCAATTGTCTATCGAAAGAGCAATTGCTTGGACGCCTCGTAGGCTGCCGAACGATGAATTCGTCGCGCTTCCGACCATTTGCCTGTGGGACGGTTTATCTCCGCCGGGAAACCGATTAAGGGGATCGGCGAGAGGAGCCGCGCATGACGCCGAAAGCCGTTTTCTGGGATATGGACGGAACGCTGGTCGATAGCGAGCCGCTGCACGAGGCGGCACTCGCGGCCGCCCTGCGCAGCGTCGGCATCGCCCCGCCGCCCGACCTGCATGAGCGGGTGCTGGGCATCGCGGCATGGCCGGTCTACGAGATGCTGCGCGACGAGTTCGGCCTCGCCCTGCCCTTCGATGACTGGATCGTGCGCAAATACGATCACTATCTGCCGTTGGCAGCAACGCTGAAGCCGCGTCCCGGCGCGATCGAAGTGTTCAACGAATTGCGCGCGCTCGGCGTCGAGCAGGCGGTGGTATCCAACTCCGACCGGCTGATCGTCGATGCCAATCTGCGCGCCGTCGGCCTTGTCTATCCCGGTATGCTGACGGTCAGCCGCAACGATGTGATCGACGGCAAGCCGCTGCCCGAGCCCTTCCTGCGCGCCGCCTATCTGGCCGGGGTCGAGCCGGCAGACGCATTCGCCGTCGACGACAGCCTCACGGGCGCCATGGCCGGACTGGCGGCCGGGATGAAGACGATCTTCTGGCCGGAAGCGCCGATGGAAGGTCCGCCCGGCGCCATCGTCATCAACAGCGCCGAGGAGTTGCGGGCGCAACTGGGGCTCTGAGCCCCGGCGTCAGCGCTGCCCTCATCCGCCTGCCGGCACCTTCTCCCCGTGACCGGGGAGAAGGAAGATCAATTCCGGTAGACCGGCTCTTCCTCGTCGAGGATCGCCTTCAGCTCGGCCAGATGGCGCTCGGCCTGGCCCGGGTAGTCGTCCATCTCGCGCGCGGTCTTCTCGGCGATCTCGTCGGAGAGCGTGCGCAGCGGACGTCCGGTCCACAGCGCCTTGATGTAGGTCTCGGCGGCGCGCTCGAAGTAGAACATGCGGTTGAAGGTGTCGGCGACAGTGTCGCCGATGACCATCACACCGTGATTGCCCATGACCATCACCTTGACCTTGGGGTCGGTCAGAAGCTGCGAGCAGCGCTCGCCCTCCTCTTCGAAGGCCAGCCCGCCATAATTGGCGTCGACGACATGGCGGTTGAAGAACATGGCCGAGTTCTGGTCGACCGGCGGCAGCGTCGAATCGGCCAGCGAGGCAAGCACGGTGGCGTGGATCGAATGGACATGCATGACGCAGCGCGCATGCGGGACGTTGCGGTGGATGGCGCCATGCAGCCCCCAGGCGGTCGGGTCGGGGGCGTTGGGGCCGGACAGCGTGTCGGGATCGTTGGCGTCGATCAGGAGCAGGTCGCTCGCCTTGATGCGCGAGAAATGCACCTGGTTGGGGTTCATCAGGAACTTCGTGCCCTCCTCGCTGACGGACAGCGAGAAGTGGTTTGCCACCGCCTCATGCATGTTGAGCCGCGCCGTCCAGCGGAAGGCGGCGGCAAGATCGACCCGCTCCTCATAGTAAGGCAGGTTGCTCAGCGGTTCCTTGTGCAGACGGGCAAGGCTCATCGAAATCCTCCGCTTGGGTTGTGTTCCGAGAATGCCGCGCATGGCGGCTGCCAGCAACCGATAAACGCTGGCTCAGCGGGTCAAGCCGCCGGGCGCGCCGACTGCAGCCCGCCCTGCTCGACGATGAACTCGATCACTTCCTGCAAGCCCTTGCCGCGCGACAGGTCGGTGAAGCCGAACGGCCTTTTGCCGCGCATGCGGCGGGCGTCGCTCTCCATGACCTCGAGGTTGACGTTCACATAGGGCGCCAGGTCGCTCTTGTTGATGATCAGGAAATCCGAGCGGGTGATGGCCGGGCCGCCCTTGCGCGGGATCTCCTCGCCCTGGCAGACCGAGATGACATAGAGGGTCAAGTCGGCAAGGTCCGGCGAGAAGGTGGCGGCGAGGTTGTCGCCACCAGATTCGATGAAGATGATGTCGAGATCAGGGAATTTCTTGTTCAGCTCGGCAATGGCCCGCAGATTGATCGAGGCATCCTCGCGGATGGCCGTGTGCGGGCAACCGCCGGTCTCGACACCGACGATACGCTCTTCCGGCAGCGCCTGCAGCCGCGCGAGCATCATCGCGTCCTCCTTGGTGTAGATGTCGTTGGTGACGACGGCGATCGAGAAATCGTCGCGCAGCGCCTTGCAGAGCTGTTCGGTAAGCGTCGTCTTGCCGGAGCCGACCGGGCCGCCGATGCCGATGCGAAGAGGACCGTTTTTCGACGTCATGCCGGAAACTCCGTGATGGCAAGGATTGCGAAGCCTGCCCCGATCAAGAGGCAAAGCGGCGAATAAAGGCTTTGGTCAAGCCACGCGAAAGGCTGTTCGGGCGCAAGCCGGCGCCACCAGGGCGTGAAGCCGGCAATGCCGCGGCCGAGGAAGACGAGGCCGATCATCATCGCCGTGGCAGCCAGGCCTTCTCTTGGAAAGGGCGTCGCAAAGATACCCGCGAGCGCCAGCGGCCAGAGCGTCGCGAGCGCGAGGCAAGCGGCGACAGCAAAACTCGCGAATGACGACGGCATCTCATCGACGCCGCGGAAGCCGACGACGGCGCGGGCGCAAGACGCGCGGTCCATGCCCGGCCAGATGCCGCCTATGCCCCAATAGACATGCAGCGTGGTGATCAGGAGCAGGACGAAGGAAAGGATGACGGCAAGCACGATCATGAGCGGAACAGCCTGGAGTATTGCGTCTCGTGCTGCATCGCCATGATGTCGGACATGAAGGCCGCGCCGCCCAGATCGTCCAGGCTGGAAGCGGCGGCACGCGACGCAGTCGCCAGCGCCAGCGATTCGAAGCCGGCTAACAATGCGACGGCGTCGACCTGGCCGACAACACCCAACCTGATTGCCGCCTGCACGAGATTGGAGAAGAAAGCCTGCAGGAAGGCGGAAAGCGCATCCGAAAGGACGATGGCGCCGCTGCCCGCAACGGCGCCGACCGCAACACAATAGGGGCAATCGGCCGGCAAACGCTCCAGCACCGGAGACGACCAGGCCGACGCCGCCTGGAGGAAGGCCGTGCCCTGCAGCATGGTTTCGAGATGGCGCTCCTGCGATCCGGCAAGCGCCTCGGCCAGCGCGGCAACCTCGCTGAGATCGCCGCCGTCCCGTCCGCGGCGCCAGCTTTCGGCGAAGAGCACGGCATCGTTCCAGCCCGAGCCGATCTCGACCAGCGTCTCCAGCCAGCCGGCGAGATCTTCCCGGTCGGCGATCAGCCCGTCCTGCACGGCGCGTTCGAGGCCGTGGCTGTAAGAGAAGCCGCCGACCGGAAAGGACGGCGACAGCCAGGCCATCAGCCGCAGCAGCGCGACGCTGGAAAGCTCCTCAGTCATGGTGGTGGTGGTGGTGGTGGTCGTGGTCGTGCGCATGATCGTGGTGATCGTCATCATGGCCGTGGTGGTCATGATCGTGACCATGCGAATGGCCGTGGTCGCGGCTATGCCCGGAATAGGCGCCACGCACTGGGCTGAAGGGTTGCGAAACCTCGTTCACCGTGGCGCCGAGGCCTTCGAGCATCGCCTTGATGACATGATCGCGCAGGATAAGGATGCGGTCCGCCTCGATCGCCGCGGCAAGGTGACGGTTGCCGATGTGCCAGGCGAGTTCGGTGAGATGAACCGCGTCGCGGGCGCGGATGTCGTAGACCTCCTCGGGTGCTGCGACGATTTCGAGCTGGCGGCCGTCTTCCAGCACCAGCCGGTCGCCATTGTTCAGCGCCACCGGCTCGGGCAGGTCGACCAGCACCTTTTCGCCACCGGCCGTCTCGATGGCGCGGCGACGCAGGTGCCGCTCGTCATGCGGCAGCACGGCTTTGTCGTAGGGTTCGGTCAAAGCCGGATCGCCGGCGGCGAGCACCGAAACGGCACGCGGGAATTTTGTGAAATCGGTGTTAATGTTGAGCTTCATTTCATGGCTCCGCCATTGGCTTGCGCCCTTGCACGAGCGGGGCGCTGAAGGACACGGTCGAAATAGGCGTTGACGCGCTCGGAATCGATCGGGAAACGCCCGGCGCGGGCCCAGCCGCCGATATCGCCGAGCAGCACGTCGACGGCGGAGAACCGGTCGCCCAGCGCAAAGGGCTGATCGCCAAGCCGGCGATCCAGCGCCTTTATTTCGGATGCGAAATCATAGGCCGCGGCTGGGCCGACATCGACCCGAACATCCTTGGGCAGCAGGAAGCGGTGGCGCAGCTTGTTCCAGAGCGGCGCTTCCAGCTCGCTCTGGGCAAAATGCATCCAGGAATCCATCTCGGCGCGGCCGGCGAGACCGGGATTGGCGCCCATGCCCTTGTCAGAATGTTTGTCGGCCAGATAGACGCAGATCGCCGCTGAATCCGTGACCTTGAGCTCGCCGTCGATCAGGATCGGCACCTTGCCGGAGGGGTTGAGCGCATAGGCCTCCGGCGAGCGTAGCTTCACCTCGACGAATTCGTAGGGCTGCCCGAGTTCCTCGAGCATCCAGAGCACCCGGCTGACCCGGGATCCGCGCGATCCGACGGCCTTGTACATGGTTAACCTTGCTTTCCGAAACCTTAGACCATCGCCCGCATCAGCCCAATGGCGCTCAGACGATGGTGTCGAAGAGCCGCAGGATGAACGATACCTGGTAGACAAGCGCGGCCGCGACGAAAGCGATGTGGAAACGGCGGTCGCGAACCAGGATCGCCACCAGGCAAAGCGCGACGAAGACCGGCGTGCGGATCAGATATTCATTGCCGAAGCGGGCGAAATGCTCTGGACCTTTGAGCAGCGTGTCGACCACGTCGAGCAGATAGGTCGCCGCCAGCAGCCCGAAGAACCAGGCGCGGCGCGAGTAAAAATAATCCTCGTAGCTGGTGTAATCGAGCATCGAATCCGGAAACAGCAGCGCACAGAGCAGGAACAGCGTGATGGCGTAGAAGATGATGAAAAGATATTTGCCGAAGGTCCAGTTCTCGATGGCGTAGAGGCCGAACTCCCACCACCAGAAATGCACCAGCATCAACAGCACCGAAGCGACCCAGGCGAGATGCACCGCATAGAGCCGGTACTGGCCGGGATGCTGGACGATGCGGGCAGTTCCCGAAAGCAGCCGCGTGACGCCGAGGCCGATCACCATGCCCATGACGATGCGGATATGCGGAAAGATGTCGTGCGGGGAGGCGATTTCGGTGGGCATGCGTAATCACAATGCGGCTGCTGCTTTGCCGCATATTGCGGTCTGTGCGCGCGAGCCGCAACGATATTTGCCCACTCACCGATCAGCCGCCTAAAACAGGAAATACCTCTGCGCCATCGGCAGCACGGTCGCGGGTTCGCAGGTCAACAACTCGCCGTCGGCCCGCACTTCGTAGGTTTCGGGATCGACCTCGACATGCGGCGTCGCGTCGTTGAGCACCATGGAATGCTTGCCGATGCCGCAGCGGGTGTTCTCGACCGCGATCATCGCCTTGTCGACACCCAGCCTGCCCTGCAGGCCGGCATCGAACGCCGCCTTCGAGACGAAGGTCACCGAGGAGTTGGTCAAGGCCTTGCCGTAGGCGCCGAACATCGGCCGGTAGTGCATCGGCTGCGGCGTCGGGATCGAGGCGTTCGGGTCGCCCATGGGTGCTGCCGCGATCGAACCGCCGACCAGCACCATCTCCGGCTTGACGCCGAAGAAGGCCGGGTTCCACAGCACGAGATCCGCCCGCTTGCCGACGGTGATCGAGCCGATCTCCTTCGACAGGCCGTGCGCGATGGCCGGATTGATGGTGTATTTGGCGATGTAGCGGCGGACGCGGAAATTGTCGTTGTCGCCGGTCTCGTCAGGCAGCGCGCCGCGCTGGCGCTTCATCTTGTCGGCGGTCTGCCAGCAGCGGATCGCCACCTCGCCCACCCGGCCCATGGCCTGGCTGTCGGAAGAGATGATCGAAAAGGCGCCGATATCGTGCAGTATGTCCTCCGCCGCGATCGTCTCCTTGCGGATGCGGCTTTCGGCGAAGGCGATGTCCTCGGGGATCGACGGCGACAGATGATGGCAGACCATCAGCATGTCCAGATGCTCGGCCAAGGTGTTGACCGTGTAGGGCCTGGTCGGATTGGTCGAGGACGGGATGACGTTGGGCAGGCCGCAGACCTTGATGATGTCGGGCGCGTGGCCGCCGCCGGCGCCCTCGGTGTGGAAGGCATGGATGGTGCGGCCCTTGATGGCCGCCACCGTGTTTTCCACGAAGCCCGATTCGTTCAGCGTATCTGTATGGATCATCACCTGTACGTCGTAGGCGTCGGCGACCGACAGGCAGCAGTCGATGGCGGCCGGGGTCGTGCCCCAATCCTCGTGCAATTTCAGCGAGCAGGCGCCGGCCAGCACCATCTCTTCCAGCGCCGCGGGCTTTGAGGCATTGCCCTTGCCCGACAGGCCGATATTCATCGGGAACGCGTCAAAGGACTGGATCATGCGCGCCATGTGCCAGGGGCCGGGCGTGCAAGTGGTGGCCAGGGTGCCATGCGCGGGGCCCGTGCCGCCGCCCAGCATCGTCGTGATACCGCTCATCAGCGCTTCCTCGATCTGCTGCGGGCAGATGAAGTGGATATGCGCGTCGAAGCCGCCGGCCGTGAGGATCTTGCCCTCGCCGGCGATGATCTCGGTGCCGGGGCCGATGATGATGGTGACGCCAGCTTGGGTGTCCGGATTGCCGGCCTTGCCGATCGCGGCGATGCGGCCGTCCTTCAGGCCGATATCGGCCTTCACGATGCGGGTGAGCGCGTCGACGACCAGCGCATTGGTGATGACGGTATCGACAGCACCCTCGGCCCGCGTGACCTGGCTCTGGCCCATGCCGTCGCGGATGACTTTGCCGCCGCCGAATTTCACTTCCTCGCCATAAACGGTGAGGTCTTTCTCAACCTCGATGAAGAGCTCGGTGTCGGCAAGCCGCACCTTGTCGCCGACCGTCGGTCCATACATTTGCGCATAGGCGGCACGGCTTATCCTGGCCATCAGCAATTGCTCCCGAAATTCAGGTCGCCAAAAGTAAGGTTGTTTGGACGCGGGGCACACATTGTCGCCATCCAATGGTCATGCAATGACCCGCCCGGCGACACTTTGAGCGCCCATTTGAGCGTTCCCATCAGGCCGTTGAGGCGGGCGGAATCACTCCCAAGCCGATGGAAGGAATATCCATGCGCAAAGCGATACTTCTCGCCGCGACCGCCAGTCTGATGATGGCCGGAGCTGCCAGCGCTCAGCAGCAGCCGACACCGCAGCCTAGCCCGGCGCCCACCGCACCCGCCGCGCCGAAAGCCCAGTCCGCGGCGCCAGCGATCCAGAGCGTCAACGTCGTCGACATCACCGAACTGCCCAAGGACGCGCAGACGCAGGTCAACCAGATCGTGGCGCAGCGCGGCGATGCCGGCCTGCAGACATTGCGCAAGTCGATCGACGCCACGCCCAAGGTGAAATCCGCGCTCGAAGCCAAGGGCATGAGCTCGGCGCAGGTGATCGCCGCCAGCATGCAGCCCAATGGCGCGCTGACGCTGATCACCAAGAAAGCGAGCTGATTGCGTGCCTTGGCGGGCCGCCTTGCGGTCCGCCTGCCGGCTTTTGAAGGGAACCTGCGGCCAGACAGGACCGTTTCGCTGTTTTCGCCCCGCCACAAGTTCATTCAGGAGCGAGCGATGGCGACTGCCCCGCGTTTTGCAAAATGGAGTCCCGTGGCTGCCGCCACGCTTTTCATGGCCGCGACCCATGCGGCGTCCGCGGCGCAGCCGCTGGACAACGGCCGGCCTGCCGCGGCAATCGTCGATTCCGATGTCCGGCAGGAAGAGGCGCTGTCCACGACGGAGGCCGGAAAGGTCATCACGGCCATCGACCGCACCCGCGAGAATATCGGCGCGGTGCGCAAGATCACCAAGCTCGACACGGTCGACATCATCTTCCTGACCGACGCGGCGCGCAGCGAAGGCGGACCGCCGCCGGCCATCGAGAACAAGGTGAAGCAGCATCAGGAGGATGTCGCCGAATTGCGCCAGGAGATCGAGGCGAACGCCTTGCTCTTCAACGCAATCGATTCGCGGCGCGTGCAGGCCGAGGACGTGCTTGCCGTGGAGTTCGACAATCCGGGGAAGGTCGTCATCTATGCCGCCGCTAAGCCGCCGAAGTGATGTGAGCGCGCCGGACCTCACAGCTTGCCCATCACCTTCTGCTGGAAACCGTAGACCTCGCGCTTGCCGCCCAGCGGCACGAGCGTGACGTCGCGCTCCTGTCCCGGCTCGAAGCGCATGGCCGTGCCGGCGGCGATATCGAGCCGCATGCCGCGCGCGCGCTCGCGGTCGAATTTCAGGCCCTCATTGGTTTCGTAAAAATGATAGTGGCTGCCGACCTGGATCGGCCGGTCGCCGCTGTTTGCGACCTTGAGTGTCACCGTGGGCAGGCCCTTGTTCAGGTCGATACCGCCTTTGGCCGTAATGACTTCGCCGGGGATCATCGCACCCTCACAACATGCCAAAGGCAAGGCCGACGCCAATCGCCGCGCAAGCTGCGCCGGCGGTGCGCGCCACGCCGCGGAAGCGCGAGCCCAGGCCGAGACCGGCCGCGATGCCGACGCCGTGGAGCAGCGCCGTCGCCATCGCGAAGCCGGCCATATATTCAAAACCGCCGGCATTTTCCGGCACTTCGGTGCCATGAGCATGGCCATGGAACAGCGCGAACAGGCCGATGATGGCGATCCCGGCCGAGACCGGCAGGTCGATCGCCAGCGCCACCAGCAGACCGAGCGCCACGACGGAAGCGAGGATAGCCGGCTCGACGAAAGGCACCGGCACATGCAGCATGCCGAGCGCGCCGCCGGCCAGCATCACGCCGACGAAGGCCAGCGGCCAGGCCCAGACGGCCTTGCCGCCCTTCATCGCCGCCCAAAGGCCGACGGCGATCATCACGCTCATGTGGTCGAGCCCGGACAGCGGATGCGCGAACCCGGCTGCGAAGGAAGAGGTCGTGCCGACGCCGACATGGGCGTAGGCGGGCATGGCGGCCGCCAGCAACAGGACGACGGCGAGCGTGCTGCGTTTCGTCGAAGCGGGGATCATCTTTCTGCCCTTTCCAATTGACCCGGTTAAGCGGCCTTGCGCGGACCGCAGCCTTCGGCTTTGAGCACGCGCCTGGTCGAAGGCGGATATTTCGCCAGCTTGGCCGCCGGCCGGATCGGCCGCGGCGCGAAATTGCCGCCGCAATTTGGGCAGACGCCGCCCAGCACATTATCCACGCAGTCGGCGCAGAAGGTGCATTCGAAGGTGCAGATCAGGGCATCGGTCGCCTCCGGCGGCAGATCCTTGTCGCAGCATTCGCAATTGGGCCTGAGCTCCAGCATCGTCTTCCTCCTCACCGGATCGGTTCGTGCACGGTCACCAGCTTGGTGCCGTCGGGGAACGTCGCCTCGACCTGGACGTCATGGATCATCTCGGCGATGCCCTCCATGACCTGGGCGCGGGTGACGACATGGGCGCCCGCCTCCATCAGTTCCGCGACCGGGCGGCCATCGCGCGCCCCTTCGACTACGAAGTCCGTGATCAGGGCGATGGCTTCCGGATGGTTGAGCTTGACGCCGCGCTCCAGGCGCTTGCGCGCCACCATCGCCGCCATGGCAATGAGCAGCTTGTCTTTTTCACGCGGCGTAAGATTCATGCAATATCCCGGTGTTTCAGATCAGAGTGACCACAATTTGGGCAGGCCCGCCCGCCCATTAAGCAGTTCGACGAGCGGAACCAGCCGCTTGCGGAGCTGGTAGCCGTCGCCGGCACAGAGCCTCGCAAGAAGCTTGCCAGATCGGCCGACGCTCCAGAAACTGGCGCCGCCCCAGCCGCCGGTGCCAGGATCGCCGATGATGGCCCGGACCTTGCCCAGCAGATCTTCCGCTTGCGGCGAAACGAAGAGCACCGTGGCGACGGCAAGCGCGTCGCCGGTCGCCGCCCGCCGCTGGAGCGTTGCGGCGATGTCCGGGCCGAGCCTGAAATCCTCCGCATGGACCAGCGCACCGCCATGGCGAACCCGCCAGCGGTCATGGAAACTCCCTTGAACCATCCGCTCGCCCATCGCAAGCCGGCCGAACAGCGTGGCTTCGAGCATCAATGCCTCGGCATCGTCGCCAAGCTCGACATCCAGAGTGCGGGCGAAGGCGGCGCGGTCGAAAACGATGGTTTCCTGCGGCAACCAGGCGATGCGGCCGCCCGAACCGACCCGCAGGCCGACGCTTGTCTCGGCCCTGTCGGCGGCGGCGCGATAGACCTTCTCGCAGGCCTGGGTGGTGATGGAGGCTGAGGCATCGGCGCCGACCTCGATCGTCCAGCCAAGGCGGTCGCCGCCGGTCAGCCCGCCAGCCGTGTTGATGAGCACCGCCTCGAGCGGATCGCCTTGCACCGCCGGCAGGCGGATCTTGGCCGATCCGTCCTGATAGAGCCGCTGCAAACGCGTCCGGCCATCGCTCTTGCCGCAGAAAAGCCTGGCTCGCCCGGCAACACGTTGCGCGACAGGCAAAGGAGCGGCGGCCGCAGGCAAGGCGGGCCGGGATGTCAGGGTGTTTTCGATCGTGTCCACGATTCCAGGTTAAGCACTCCGGCGGCTTTGTCGATATATCGCTTGTTGCTTGACATCGTTTTGGTTTCTATAGAGGGAAGCCACCCTGGAGCGGTCGCGCGGTGTCTGGCGAGGTAAGGGCAACGGCGTTTGTTGGATCCGGGGATAAAAAAGGCGCTGATCAGTTGGCGTCGGGAAACGACAGGGAAGGAACCGAATGGCTGACCAACTGACGACCGAGATCATAGAAAAGATCAAAGCGCATGCCGACACTGGCGGCGAGGAAATCACCGCCAGCACCGATCTCGGAACGCTCGGCATCCATTCGCTGGAGTTGACCGAGATCATCTTCGATCTCGAGGAAAAATACGGCATCGAGATCGAAATGAACACGGTCGATGCTTGGAGCAATCTCAAGAACGTCGGCGACATGGTCGAGGCGGTTCGCGAACTGATCGCGAAAAAAGCCTGACTGCATGCAAAAACGCGTCGTCATCACCGGTATCGGCGGGATTTGCGGGCTCGGCAACGATGCGGCGGGGATCTGGGACGCCATGCGCGCCGGCCGCTCCGCCATCGGCCCCATCGACAATCCGTCGCTGCATGACCTCAAGGTCAAGACCGGTTGCGAAATCAAGCAATTGCCGGACCATGGCATCGACCGCAAGCAGGGGGTGTCGATGGACCGCTTCAGCCTGCTGGCGGTGATCGCGGCGCGGGAAGCGATGCGGCAATCGGGCTTGACCGCGCATGCCGACAACACCTACCGGATGGGTGCAGTCGTCGGCGTCGGTGTCGCGGGCTTCGAGACCATCGAGGAGAATTACCGCGCAATCCTGCTCGAAGGGCGCAACCGCGCCGCCATCTTCACCGTGCCGAAAGTGATGCCGGGCGCGGCCGCCGGCCAAGTCAGCATGAATCTCGGGCTGCGCGGCCCTGTCTTCGGCGCCACTTCAGCCTGCTCGTCCGCCAACCATGCGATTTCCTCGGCCGTCGACCAGATCAGGCTCGGCCGCGCCGACGTGATGGTCGCCGGCGGCACCGAAGCGCCGCTGGTATGGGGCGTGCTGAAGGGCTGGGAGGCGCTCAGGGTGCTTTCGCCCGACACCTGCAGGCCGTTCTCGGCCGACCGTGCCGGCCTTGTGCTCGGCGAAGGGGCCGGCATGGCGGTGCTGGAAAGCTACGATCATGCGATGGCGCGCGGCGCCACGATTCTGGCCGAGATCGCCGGCGTCGGGCTTTCGGCCGATGCCTCCGACATCGTCGCGCCGACGGTCGAGGGACCCGAAGCGGCCATGCGTTTCTGCCTGGCTGATGCCGGGCTCAATCCGGAAGATGTCGACTATCTCAACGCGCACGGCACCGGCACCAAGGCCAACGACCAGATCGAGACAGCGGCGATCAAGCGCGTCTTCGGCGACCATGCCCGTTCGCTTTCGGTGTCGTCGACAAAGTCGATGCATGCGCATTGCCTCGGCGCTTCGGGCGGACTGGAGATGATCGCCTGCGTGATGGCGATCCGCGACGGCATCGTGCCGCCGACCGCCAACTATCGCGAGCCGGACCCGGAATGCGACCTCGACGTGACGCCGAACACGGCGCGCGAGCGCAAGGTGCGCGCCGCGCTCAGCAACAGTTTCGCCTTCGGCGGAACCAATGCGGTGCTGGCCTTCAAGGCGGTCTGACCGCCCGCCTACTGGTTGACTGTGTGTGGCACGGCAAGCTGGTGGGAGCATGATGCCGAAAGGTGGGAGCCGGTTTTCGGAGAAGATCATGCTCCAACAAAGAGTTAGATCAGGATGCCGATCCAACGAAACGTCATCCTGATCTGGCGGCGTATTGATCCCGGCTGGCCGGGGTCCTAATTCTCCCTGACCCGCCATAAGCGCCGCCCCGCGCCAATCCGCATCCGGAGTTTGCGATGACCGACCTGTCCGCCTTTCCGATCGCCAAGCGCTGGCCGGCCAAGGATCCCGAGCGCCTGCAGCTCTATTCCGCCACGACGCCCAATGGCGTGAAGGTCTCGATTGCGCTGGAGGAGATCGGCCTTGCCTACGAGCCGCATTATGTCGATATTGGCAAGAACGAGAGCTGGACGCCGGAATTCCTGTCGCTCAACCCGAACGGCAAGATACCGGCGATCATCGACCCGGACGGTCCGGGCGGCAAGCCGATCGGCCTGTTCGAGTCCGGCGCCATCCTGCTCTATCTGGCCGACAAGACCGGCAAGCTCATTCCCGCCGATCCGGCGCGCCGCTACGAGGCGATCCAATGGGTGTTCTTCCAGATGGCGGCGATCGGCCCGATCTTCGGGCAGGTCGGCTTCTTCCACAAATTCGCCGGGCGCGAAATTGCCGACAAACGGCCGCTGGAGCGCTACCGCGACGAGTCGCGGCGGCTGATCGGCGTGCTCGAAACGCGCCTGAAGGGCCGCAAGTGGATCATGGACGACGACTACACAATCGCCGATGTCTCGATGCTGGGCTGGGTGCGCAACCTGATCGGCTTCTACGAGGCGCGCGACCTGGTCGGCTTCGACGATTTCCCGACCGTCGCCGAATGGCTGGAGCGCGGCTTGGCACGGCCGGCGGTGAAGCGGGGGCTCACCATTCCAGCGAAAGGCTAGGGCTCTTATTTCGACTTGGCGCTGGTTCGCCTGCCAAGCATGGACGCGGCCAATCTTGCAGTCGCCACCACCGCGCCAGTCGCAACGCTTGCGACCGTGCGTATCGGACCCGATTTGCTTGCAGCTGGCTTGTGCGGCTTCTGCGCTTTGGCCGCGACCTTGTGGGCCGCGCCGGGCGTCACTTTCTTCGGCGCTGCCTTACCGAAAGCCGGCTTGGCGTCCTTCGATCGTTCGGCCGCCGCGGGGCCGGCGCCGGCTGGGGCTTGCGTCATCCTGGATTGGCTGGCCCTGGCCTTCTTGGGCGCGGTTTTTCTGCTGTTCGTTGCCATCTGACGGCTCCTGCATTCTCGGTTCGCAGTTTCGGAGGGAAAGCGTTCGCCGCCTTCCTAGAATTGCTCCGGCGCCGGACAATTCGGGATAGGGTCATAACGGCGCGAAAACCTTAAGGTTCCCGCCCAAAACTATTGAAAATTGAGCAGGTTAACCAATAACCAAGGAACCAACGACCATATCGGCAGGCCGGCGCCGCGCCAGCACCCGCTCGATGTTGGGCATGTCGTTGGAGGCGATCCAGGCGCGGGCGTCCTCGTCGGATTTGCCGTGTTCGCGCCAGCGCTCCATCAGCCGGCGCTCGAGCTCAGCCCGCGGCACGTCGACGAAGATGGTGAAATCGAACAAAGGCGCCAGCCGCGACCAGGGCTCCTCGTCGAGCAGCAGGTAGTTGCCTTCGACCAGGACAAACTTGGTGTCGGCGGAAACGATTTCGGCCGCCGCGCGCGACAGTTCCATGCTGCGGTCGAACACGGGAATCGCGATATCGGGTTCGCCGGAGCGGATGCGCTTCAGCAGCGTCTCGAAGCCGGCGAAATCGAAGGTTTCCGGCGCGCCCTTGCGGGGACGCAGGCCGCGGCGGTTGAGAATAATGTCGTCATAGTGGAAGCCGTCCATCGGTACGACCTCCGAGCTGCCCTCCGGCAAAAGCTCATGCAATGAGGCGGATATTGTCGACTTGCCGGCGCCGGGCGGACCAGCGATGGCGACGACGAAGCGTTTGGCCTTGCCGGCGCGCTTGAAGATGGCGGCTGTGATATGAGCGATCTCGGACATAGGCGCCTTTCCGGTGCTGTTCGGCCGACATTTTGGCGGCACCGAGCGGAAATTTCAAATCTTAGAACGTCGTTTAGATCGCAAGCTGCCAGTCACATGCTGCCGGTTCATGCAGAAATCCAAAACGCCGGCGGGACAGCACCCCCTCTGTCCTACCGGCTTTCGTCGCTCGGAAAGCCAAGCAATTGGCTTCCCGTCCGCTGCGCGGACCCATCCTGGCCGACCTCTCAAGCAGGAACCGAACGGCCGATGCGCAGGAACCCGCCGTCGAACGGCACCTCCCGCGCTGCCCCGCCGGCAGCGAGGACACGCAAGCGGTCAGGCGCGGTTTCCAGGCCGCCTAGCGGTCCGGCCTCGGCGAACGGAACCGCGCCGATCACGTGGCGAAACGAGACCGACCGCCCCTCGGCCAGCGCAAAGGCCGTCGCCACGCCTTCATGCTTCAGCCAGTTGTCGCCGAGCGAAGCGGCATGGCCGACGGCCGTGCGGCCGTCCTCGACGCCGAGCACGCCGACGTGACGGCCGCTCCAGGGCGCGTAGTCGCGGCCGCCATTCGAGAACCACAGCATGGTGACCGGCAGTTCGGCCGGGTTCTTCAGCACCAGAACCAGGTCCTGCTCGGCGCGGCGGGCAATCGCCGTCCAGCCCGGCCCGCCGTGATCCGCCTCGACCAAGGTGATGAAATCTTCGCGCCTGTCTTCGATGCGGTAGTCGGTGAGGTCGGTTGTGCCGCCGGCGGCGAGCGGAAACTGCGCAAGGTCACCGGCGCGGGCCGGATAGGCCAGCATGAAGCTGCCGCGCGCCGGATCGGGCTCGAGCGGCGTGGCGGGCGTCACCGCCACGCGTTTTGGCGAGAAGGCCAACCGGCCGCCGCCTTGCATGGCCGTCATCGGATGATGGGCGACGGAGATCGCCCCCGAGCCGCCGGAAAAGATGTGCTCCTGGTAGAGGAAGGGGTGGCCGTCGCGCAGCGTGAAGACCTTGTCGACAGCGGCGCCCATCACCTTGCGGCGCAGCCGAAAAACGGCCCGCCAGCCGCCGGCAATGGCGGCGCTTTCGACGACGTCCCATTCGCTGTTGGCCGGCCAGCCATGCAGGGGTGCGGCCTCGACGTCGCTGGCGGAGAAGGGCGCGCAGAGGAAATCGCCTGAGAGCCGCACCGTGCCTTCGGGGAGGCTTTCAGGCAATGTCTCGCGCGGCGAGCCGACCCAGGGCGCGCGATGCAGAGGCTTCAGAACGCGGCCGTCGGCTTCGATGTCCATGGCACTGATGTGACCGACGACGAGATCGAGCGAGACGGAGATGCCCTTTGCGGTGATGGTAACCGTGTCCATGGATGCCTCCCGGCGAATCTTTTTCTCGCGGCAGCAAAGCCTGTCCAGCACCGGATACGCAAGCGAGATGGTAGGCAATTTGCATCAGTTCCTCACCCTCCCCCTTGTGGGGAGGGTCGGCGAGCGGTCGGAGCAAGCGGAGACCGGTCGACGGGGTGGGGCTCAAAGAAAGAATCCTTTCGACCCCCACCCCGATCCGCTGCGCGGATCGACCCTCTCCACAAGGGGGAGGATAAGGAACCCTACTGCCGCTTATACTCCCTGACCGGCGACTTTGTGCCGTCCGTATAGGTCACCTGCACCGCCATCGATTTCACATCGTCCTTGACCTTGAAGTAAGGCTGGTAGTCGGAGGGAATCGCGTAGGGGTCCTTGGCGTCGCAGGGCGGCATCTTGATCTCCTTGTCGAGCGCGGTGCCGTTCAGGCTGTAATGCACCGCCTTGATGGCGCAGCGGAAGGAGAGCATCTGGGTGAAATAGACCAAGCCGCGATTGCCGCCGGCGTCGAACGCGATCCAAGACGTCCAGAACTGGTCGAGGATCTGCTTGTTGCCCTGCTGGAGCGCCGAATCCGGATCGAAGCGGATGTCGAACGGGCCGGTCTCGCGGCCGCGGATGTCGAGATATTTGATGGCGATGATGGCGGCGGCGGTGCTGTCCGGCAATTCGAAGCTCGGATTGGGCATCGGCTTGCCGGTGCGCTGGTCGTTCAAGGCCATCAGGCCTGTGTCGGTGAACGGGCCGCTATCGCCGAGACGCCAGGAAATCGCAGTCGCCGGCTCGGGCAGCGAGATCGTCATCGACCAGCCGGCGTTGGAGCGCGTCGGCGTCAGCGTCGGCACGAAGCGCGAGGGATCGAGCACGTCGCCGAGGGCCGCCAGCCGGCTGCGGCTGCGGTCGAGCCAGTCGGCCAGTTGCGTCTGATCGATGAAATATTTGAGCAGGCCGCCATCCTGCTCATAGGAAACGAACTTGGCCAACGCCTGCGCTTCGCTGCGCTTGTCGGCGAGCGTCTGGCTGCCGAGACGATCCTCGGAGAATTCCTGCGCCAGGAGAAAGTAAGCCGGCGCGTAATCCGGATTGGCGGCGATGAAGGCGTTGAGCTTGTCCACCCGCTGGGCGTCGTCGAACTGCAAGAGATGGACGAGCTTGAGCGACGGCGCCTTGGCCTTTTCCGCCAGAGAACCGAACACTTCGCGGGCGCCGGCCTTGCCGTCCTGGACCCTGAGCAGCGTGGCAAAGCGCGTGTAGGGGTCGACCGCGTCGACATCGAAGCCGGCAAAGGCAAGATAGGAGCGGCGCGCGTTGAGCATGTCGCCGGCCAGCTCGTAGACGCGGGCATTGTGATAAAACTCATCCGGGCGCTTCGGATCGGCGATCGCGCCGCCCTGCGCCGCAAGCTGCGCAAATCCCTTGGCGATCGTGTCGATCGAAGCGGCGACCTGCTCGGTCGTCGCCTGCAGTTTTTCCACCTGCGCCTGCTGCTGTTCTTGGCCCGCGGCCAAGGTGTCGGTGGTCTGCTTGACCATATCCACGGTCTTCTGCGTCTCGGCGCCTTGCGCGGTCTGCTGCTTCTGCGCCGCGGCGATCTCTTCGGTCGTCTTCGCCACCGTGTCGGTGGATTTCTTGATCGCCTCGACGGTTTTCTGCGTCTCTGTGACGGTCTTCTCGATCTTCGCCACTTTCTGCGAGACGATGCCCAGCGACTGCTGCAGCTCGGCCACCGCCGGCACTAGGCTGGCGACCACGCCGTTCTGCGAATTCGTTTGCTGCTGGATGCCGTAGACGCCGCCGGCGATCGCCGCGGCGCTGGTGGCGAAGATCAGCGCCGGCATGGCTTTAGCCGCCAGCACCAGGCGCAGCACCATGGCGACGGCGATGATCAGCGCCGCGACCGCGGCTCCAAGCGCGATATAGGCGGCAAAGGGTCCGAGCGGGTTGAGCACGTCGCCGACCGCGCCGCTGATAAAGGCGAAGCTCGCCGCCCATTTGCCGGTGCGGCTGAGCGATGCTCGCAAAAGCGAGGTCGTACCCGTGGCGATTTCCGACATTGCCGATCCCCCCAAAACCAAGCCGCACGCATATTAACGGAAAGGTGGAGCGGAACGCAAAGCGGGGGTGAGCAGGCGGCCGGCGATTGGCGAAAGCCTGCGCGACATACGATCTCCCCCTTGCGGGCCGCAAGGGGAGATTGGCAGCTTCGGCGACGGCTCGAACCTCCAAAACCTGGGCAAATGCCTTATTGCCGCCGTTAACCAGTTGGACGCGGCACATGCGTTACGTTAGCTTCGCCGCATCTCAGCAACAGCTTTAGAACCGTCTTGCCCCGTCCCTTCCTCATCCTCCAGAAACTCATCGCTGCGATGGCCCTGCTCCTGCTGGTCGCCGGCTGCACCACGGCCGCGCCGCCTGAAAGCGTGCTTGCCGTGCCGGCCAAGCCGCAGAAATATGCGGCGATCGTGGTTGACGCCTCGACCGGCAAGACCTTGTTCGAGGTCAATTCCACGGCGCAGCGCTATCCCGCCTCGCTGACCAAGATGATGACGCTCTACATGCTGTTCGAGGCGCTGGAGAGCGGCCGCGTCACCAAGCAGACGCAGATCCCGGTTTCCGACCACGCCGCCTCGCAGCCGCCGACGAAGCTGCGCTTCCGGCGCGGCGAAACAATCGACGTCGATTCCGCCATCCGCGCCATGGTGGTGAAGTCGGCAAACGACGTGGCGGTGGCGGTGGGCGAATATCTTGGCGGTGGCTCAGAGGACCAGTTCGCGGCCATGATGACCGCCAAGGCGCGCTCGCTCGGCATGACCGGCACCAATTTCCGCAATGCCTGCGGCCTGCCCGACGACGGCCAGGTGACGACGGCGCGCGACATGGCGGTGCTGGGCATGGCGCTGGAAAAGCGCTTCCCGCAGCACTTCCACTATTTCTCCGAAAGCGATTTCATGTTCCGCGGGCGGCTGGTGCGCGGCCACAACGACATGCTGGGGCGCGTGCGCGGGGTCGACGGCATCAAGACCGGCTACATAAGAGCTTCCGGCTACAACATCGTCACCTCCTACAATGCCGATGGGCGGCATCTGATCGTGGTGGTAATGGGCGCCGACAGCGCGCGCCAGCGCAACAACCATGTCGAGGCGCTGATCCAGCGAAGCCTGGGGCCGACGATAGCCGATGCCGGCCAGCCCAGGCTGATGTATTCCGGGCAACAGCCGGCCTCGCCGCCGCCTGGCCTGCAGCCGCCCGACTCGGCTTTGCCCGGCCTGTCGACGCCGAATCAGGCGACGCCTGCGTCGACGCGGCCGGGCCAGCCGGCGTCGGATCTGCCGTCGCCGGACTTAGCGTCGCCCAGTTCGCCGCTGCTGCTACCGGCGCAGTAGAACGGTGCCCTTGTCGGCTCGTCATTCTAGGGCGGAGCAAGGAGCGAAGCGACGCGCGCAGACCCTAGAATCCATGCCGCGACCTGTGAACGTCGCGACGGTGCAGACAGTGGCGCCGGAACGCCGGCGTAGGCGTCCTCGTTCTGCACCGATGCATTTTTCGGCGGGCGTAATGGCATGGATTCCAGGGTCTGCGCGACGCTTCGCGTCGCTCCGCCCTAGAATGACGACCTCATTGGGAGGCGTTGTCCCACCAATCTTTTATCTGACCACCAGCACCGGGATCTGCGTCAGCGACACCACCTCCGCCGTCTGGCTGCCGAGCACAAGGCGTCCCAGCCCGCGGCGGCCGTGCGAGGCCATGACGATCAGGTCGCAGGCCTCCGCGGCAGCCACATCGAGGATCGCCTCGGCGGGCGTCCGGTTCTCGATGTGCAGGGTCTTCGCACCGATGCCCTTCGCGCCGGCCTCGGCCTGGCATTTGTCGAGCACCTCGCGGGCATATTTGCGCGCGTTTTCCTGGTAATTGGTGAGCTCGTCGGCGGCGACATAACCGGCCATGGCGCCGCCCCAGGCGAGCGTCGGGAACGGCTCGGAGACGGTGACGAAGACGACGGCGGCGCCGAGCCCCTCGGCCAGCTCAAGCCCGTGGGCGACGCCCTTTTGGGCGAGTTCCGAACCGTCGGTGGCGATCAGGATTTTCTTGTACATGGCGGCGATCCCTCATTTGCGGGCGCTGCGCGCCCCAGGTGGCGGGAACCTGAACGGTCAGGCCCGATGTCGATATAGTCAGCCTATCAGGCCCGCCACAGGGGACAGGTTGATCTCACTCAAGGCCAGGGGGCGGAGACGATTGCTCCAGGGGTGGTGAGAAATTGCCGACGGCGCTCCCCCTCACCAGCCTCCGCTTCGCTCGGCTGACCTCTCCCCGGCGGGGAGAGGAGATTGTCAGCGCCGGCGCTTCCCTCTTCTTCCCGGCGGGGAGAAGGTGGCCGCGTAACGGGTGGATGAGGGGGTGCGCCGACCTATGCAATTGCCTAAGCAGCCCGCCCGCCCCATCACAAGAACTTGTTCCGTCACACACTTTTCACACTGACCATGGATATGCCGCCGGCTTGGCGTATCGTATCGCAAAGCCTCGAACAGGAGCACCGAGCATGGCAGGCGACCCGAAGGCATCCGCGCAGCCCGACGACGAGAACGACATCGCCGGCGAGTATCTCGAGGCGGAAACCGTGCCGGAGGATGCGCAAGCAGCCGCCGACGAGATCCTCGAAGCGCCGGAGGTGCCGGATTCCGAACCGCATGTTCCCGGCGCGACCAGGGTCAAGCCGAAGAAGAAACCCTCTGCGATATCGGGGCGCAAATTCCGCAAGCGCGACCTGGTGCGCATCGACGATCTGAGGCCCAGCCTCGCCGATCGCATTCGCTCCGACCATCCCGACCTGCCGCGCGGCGCCCGCATCAGCCGCGAGGAGCTCGGCCGCTACCGCATGCGCTACATGGAGGAACTGCTGCAGCAGGAGCATGGCGAATTCTCCGAGCTCGACCGCCAGGTGGTGGAATCGATCGCCAGGCAGGACACGATCTCGGAAAACTCGGAAGAGGAGTTCGAGGAGCACCGCTCCTTCGCCGACCGCGTCTCCGACGGCATGGCCGAGTTCGGCGGCAGCTGGTGGTTCCTGATCTCCTTCGCGGCGGTGCTGTTGATCTGGATCGGCCTCAACCTCGTCCAGGGCGAATCCAAGGCCTTCGACCCCTATCCGTTCATCCTGCTCAACCTTCTGCTCTCCTGTATCGCCGCCATCCAGGCGCCGGTGATCATGATGAGCCAGAAGCGCCAGGAAGCCAAAGACCGGCTGCGCTCCTTCAACGACTACCGGGTGAACCTCAAGGCCGAGCTGGAAGTGCGGCACCTGCACGAAAAGCTCGACTACCTGATCTCGCGCCAATGGCAGCGCCTGGCCGAGATGCAGCAGATGCAGCTGGATGCCATGCACGAGCTGGCAAGCGCGAAGAAGCAGAAGCACACCGCGCGGGCGGTGCGGCGCAAGACGGCGAAGGTCGAGGCAGAAGGTTAGGCCACCGGAGCTTCGGTTCCTCGCCCCCGCCAGAGCGGGGGAGAGGTGGCTCGGCGAAGCCGAGACGGAGAGGGGGAGCGCCGTCTCCGATGGCCTACCGGTCGGACAATCACCCAACAGCCCACCGCACAATCGCCAATTGCCCGTTGAAGCCCGCAGCGGCTTCCGCTAAGAAGCCGTGGCTGGCCGGCTCACCGGCCGGTTCGTTTTCCGGTTCTCCGGGAAGCACCCGTAGCTCAGCTGGATAGAGCGCTGCCCTCCGAAGGCAGAGGTCACAAGTTCGAATCTTGTCGGGTGCGCCAATTTCGGTTTCCGCGGCTTCAGAAGGGCGAAAAGCAGCTGCGACACGCGTCCTGAAAGCCTTGTCGAGGGCTACTTCAGCACAATAACTCCGTTCGCAACTTGATGGAACAAAATCTCCCTTGGCGGGTAAGGTCTCCATGTCGTCGGGTCGTTGTCTATGCGGGTCAGTGCGCTACCAAATCGCGGGTGAGCTTGCACAGCCTGTAGCCTGTCACTGCACCCAATGCGCCCGCACCAGTGGCAACTTCGCGACTATGGCGGCCTGTCGCTCGGAGAATCTTGAACTGCTAGCGTCGTCTACCCTCAGTTGGTACCGCTCGTCACACGACGTCGAGCGCGGTTTCTGCTCGCGCTGCGGCGGTAATCTATTCTGGAAGGCGGCTCCCGGCCTTCAAACCTTCGTCGCTGCCGGAACCCTTGACCCACCGACAGGCCTGCGCCTTAGCAAGCATATTTTCGTGGGATCGAAGTCCGATTTTTACGATCTAACCGACGGGCTACCGCAGGAGCAGGACGGCTAGTTTCAGCTGCAGGCGCACGTGAGGGACCGACAGATGAAGTCCAACGGTGAGAGCAAGCCAGGGCACGAAAACCCGTAAGGAAGCCCCGGCGATTAGCCACTTCGATCTGACTTCATCAGCCCCTTTCTAGAGCTCTAGCCCAAGCCGGACGATTGATCAGAGATCGAAATCACGTCGGTTGCACGCTGCGTCGGCGCTGCCGAGAGCTCCTGGCAGCATGGCGGCGACGTACAGCGTCCGATACTCAATCGGCACAGGTCCTGCCTTCCACCTCTCCGCCAACTGAGATCGCCTTAGCCTCACCCCAGCACCTCCCCGATCGCCTGCGCCAGCCTTTCCACCCCATCCCTCATCTGCGCCGCGTCGCACGCCGCATAGCCCAGCACCAGCCCTTGGGTCGGCGCCGTGTTCTGGAAATATTTCGACAGCGGCGAGACGTTGATCGCCCTTTTTGCCGCCGCCTGGCTGACCTTGATGTCGTCGATGCCTTCCTTGAGGTAGCCCACCACCTGGATGCCGGCTTCGGCGGGGGACAGCGTGATCTCGTCGCGCAGACGCTCGGTCACGATGTCGCGGAAAAGCTGGCGGCGCTGGGTATAGATGCGGCGCATGCGCTTCAGATGCCGGCTCATATGGCCTTCGGTGATGAAATCAGCCAAGGCGGCCTGCAGGAGCAGCGGCGCGAACTGGCCGGTGGTTGAGAGCGCGTTGACGATGCGGCCGGCGAGCTCCGGCGGCAGCACCATGAAGCCGATGCGCAGCGCCGGGAACAGGAGCTTTGCGAAGGTGCCGACATAGATGACGCGGCCGGAGCGGTCCATGCTCTGGATCGCCGGCACGGGGCGGCCCTGGAATCGGTATTCGCCGTCGAAATCATCCTCGATCACCCAGGCATTGGCCGTTTCGGCGATGTCGAGCAGGCGCAGCCGCTCCTCCATGCGCATGGTGATGCCGAGCGGATGCTGGCAGGCCGGCGTCACATAGATGAGGCGGGGCGAAAAATCCGGGGCATCGAGACGCCAGCCGCGCTCCTGGTCGACCGCAATCGGCAGGATCCTGGCGCCGGCCACGGTGAAGGCGGCCTTGGCGCCGTAATAGCCGGGCTCCTCCATCCACACCGTGTCGTCGGGATCGAGCAGCAGGCGTGCAAGAAGATCGAAGGCGGCCTGCGCGCCGGTGGTGATGACGATCTGTTCGGGCCGGCAGCGCACGCCGCGGGCCGAGAACAGATAGCCGGCGATCGCTTCCTTCAGCGCCGGGTGGCCGGTGACGTCATAGGTGCCGAACAACGTCTCGCCACCATGGCTGGCGCGGCGCGCAACGAGGCGGCCCCAGACGCCGAAGGGGAAGCTCTGCGCATCCGGCATGCCGGGGTGGAAGGCGACGTGCCCCGGCCGGCCGTGGTGATAGGGCTGGTTGAGCAGCTGCTGGCCGCGCAGCGAAGGCGCGCGCAGCGGCACGGGCGGCTCCTCGCGCGGTGATTCGCGCGGGCCGTCCGGCAGGTCGACGATGACGGGGCGCGCGCCCTGGCGGTTGGCGAGATAGCCTTCGGTGACCAGCTGGTCGTAGGCGGCGACGATGGTGTTGCGGCCAAGGCCGAGTTCGGCCGCCAAGGCGCGGGTGGAGGGAAGCTCCGAGCCGGGGGGAAGTGCGCGGCTGCGGATGATGGCAACGAGGCCGTGATAGAGCTGGCGCGAGAGATGCTCGGGGCTCGAGCGGTTCACGGCTAGCATGTCGAGCGGGAAGGCCTGGGGTTTGGGGTGGGGGCGCATGGGTTATCCCCACCCATGGATGCAATGGCAATGGCGTGCCGCGACACGCTTGTGCTGTAAGGTCGAGTTCCTTCGCCCCCCTCTCTGTCCTGCCGGACATCTCCCCCTCAAGGGGGGAGATCGGATGTCGCGCCGGCTTTCGCCAATCGCCAACGTCGCAAAGGGGGGCGCGGCGGCGAAGCTGCCAATCTCCCCCCTTGAGGGGGAGATGTCCGGCAGGGCAGAGAGGGGGGCCTCGCGCCGACGATCGATGATTTCGAGATTGTCCATCCTCCCCCATCCTGCCACACCCACCTCCGACTTGAAACTGGTTCCTTCATTTTCCGGAAAACTGGCCCTCGCGAGGGAGACAGAGCGGGGTAGACTTCGCGCACTGACGTTGGGGCAAGACGTCGACAAGGACATGTAAGACGGGAACTTGCCAGGCGAGATGCTGGGAGGGCGCCCCGCCGAACGAAACGGCGGGCTTTTGCCCTGCCGCCAGCAATCGCAGCATCTCCTCCCGAGACCAGATACCCCGCAGCGATCCGGCTGCGGGGCGGAAAGCGAGCAATGACGACAGTTCGACTTGGCATCAACCCGATCACCTGGACCAATGACGACGTACCGGAACTGGGCGGCGACACGCCGCTCGAGACCTGCCTCGCCGAAACCGCGGAGGCCGGCTATGCCGGCACCGAGCTTGGCGGCAAGTTCCCGCGCGACAGCCGCACGCTTCGGCCCATCCTCGACCATTACGGGCTGGCGCTGGTCTCCGGCTGGTATGACGGGCGCATCTGCGAGAAGGAGGTGGACGAGGAATTCGAGGCGATCCGGCCGCATCTGACGCTGCTTCGCGATCTTGGCGCCAGGCGCGTCGTCTATGCCGACACCTCGCGCGGCCGGCATGGCGCGATCCACGACCCGATCTCGCAGCGGCCGAAGCTGATGGACGGGGAATGGAAGGCCTATGGAGCCAAGATCACGCGGCTCGCGGAGCGGTTTTCGGATTTCGGCGTCGGCATGGCCTTCCACCATCACATGGGCACGATCGTCGAGACCGACGGGGAAATCGACAGGCTGATGCACAGCACCGGCGAGGCGGTCGGCCTGCTCTACGACACCGGACACTGCGCCTTTGCCGGCGGCGACCCGGAGCAATTGCTGCGCCGGCATGTCGAGCGCGTCGTGCATGTCCATTGCAAGGATGTGCGGCCGGCCATCCTGAAGAAGGCGCGCGAGGCCGATATGAGCTTCATGGGCGCGGTGATGGAGGGCATTTTTACCGTGCCCGGCGACGGCGCGATCGACTATCCGACGCTCCTAAAAATCTTCGCCGACCAGGGCTATTCGGGCTGGCTGGTGGTGGAGGCCGAGCAGGACCCGGCCAAGGCGCATCCGTTGACCTATGCGACGATGGGCTATCGCAATCTGAAGAAACTGGCGCAAGATGCCGGTTTCTACGTGCACGAGCGCAAGGCTTGAGGAAGGCAGGGGCGCTGGCGGGATGGGTTCGGTAGTCTTCAAGAACGTGGTCAAGAATTTCGGCGCGCTCAACGTGCTGCGATCGCTGGACCTCACCGTGCCGGACCATAAGTTCCTCGCCCTTCTCGGCCCCTCGGGCTGCGGCAAGACGACGGCGCTGCGCATCCTGGCGGGGCTCGACATGCCGACCGCCGGCAAGGTGTTCATCGGCGAGCGCGACGTCACCCGGCTGCAGCCGCGCGACCGCGACATCGCCATGGTGTTCCAGAGCTACGCGCTCTATCCGCAGATGACGGTCGCGGACAATATCGGTTATCCGCTGTGGATACGCGGCACATCCGAGGCCGGGCGCAAGGCCAAGATCGGCGAGGTAGCCGCCATCCTCGAAATCGGCCATCTGCTCGACCGCCGGCCGCGCCAGCTTTCCGGCGGCCAGAGACAGCGCGTGGCGCTGGCCCGCGCCATCGTGCGCGACCCGGCCGCCTTCCTGATGGACGAGCCGCTCTCCAATCTCGACGCGCGGCTCAGGCTCACCATGCGCGGCGAGATCAAGCGGCTCTGCCAGCGCCTCAGCGCCACCACCATCTATGTCACCCACGACCAGGTCGAGGCGCTCACCATGGCCGACCTCGTCGCCGTCATGCAGGGCGGCGAGCTGCAGCAGATGGCGCCGCCCATCGAGATCTACGACCGCCCGGCGAACCGTTTCGTCGCCACCTTCGTCGGCAATCCGCCGATGAACATCCTGCCGGCCGCGCTTTGCGAGCAAGGCGTGACGGTCGCCACCGGGATCGTGCCGGTGGATCAGACACGGCTCGCCGCATGCCGCCTGGCGGAGATCGTGGAGATCGGGCTGAGACCGGAAGACTGCAGCGTCGCCCCGCCGGGCGAAGCGGGCGTGCTGCAGGGCGAAATCTACGTGGTCGAGCCCATGGGCAACGAGACGCTGGTCAATGTCCGCCTCGAAGGCGGCAACGTCCAGGTGCGTGCCGGACGCGATTTCAGGGGTGTGGTGGGTGAAAGCATCGGCGTCGCCTTCGACCCGGCGAACGCCTGTTTCTTCAATTCGGGCGGCCTCACCGCCGTCCACAGGGTCAATAACAATGGGAGAGTGAAATGATGCATTCCAGCAGACTTACTCGCCGCTCCGTCATCAAGGGCGGGCTCGGCCTCGCCTTGGCCAGCACGGCCCTCACCACGCTCGGCCTGCCGATGCCGGCCAGGGCAGCCGGCAAGAAGGTGATCATCGGCGCCTTCGCCGATGGCGGCCTGACGCCGTTCAAGGAAAAGATCATCCCGCTGGCCAAGGAGCAGGGCTTCGACATCCAGTTCCTCGAGGACGAATACGGCGTGACGCTCGAGAAGTGGTTCGCCGACGCTCAGAGCGGGGCCGGCCAGTATGACCTTTACCTGCTCGACGATCCATGGGTGCCGCAGTTCGGCGCCGCCAACGTGCTTGAGGACCTTGGTGCCGGCGGCATCGATGGGTCGGACAAGGACTGGATCGGCCCGATGATCGACATGGGCTACTGGCCGCCGCGGCAGGGGCCGCGCGTCAAGGGCTTCGAGAACGCCAAGCCAACACTGATCTGCGTGCCCTTCGTCGGCGACCTGCAGACGCTCACCTACCGCAACGACGTCTTCACCGGCGGCGCGCCCAAGACCTGGGACGAGGTGATCGCCAAGGGCAAGGAAGGCGTGGCTGCCGGCAAGATCAAATACCCGGTTGTGTTCCGCGGTGTCTCCGGCAACCCGATCGTCACCAGTTGGTATCCGATCTTCCTGTCGTTCGGCGGCGCCTTCTTCGACGACAAGTGGAACCCCATCTTCAATTCGGCCGAGGGCAAGGCCTCGGCGGATTTCTTTGTCGGCACGATGAAGCAGAACGCGCCGAGCGGCGTAGTCGAGTTCGATTCCGACCAGGAGGGCGCGGCAATCCTCGGCGGCGATGCCGGCGCCATCATCCAGTATTCGGGCAATGCGTTGAAGGCCGACGATCCCGCCCAGACCAAGGTCGCGGGCAAGCTCGATTTCGGCGTCGTGCCGAAGCAGGAAAAGGCGATCGCCCAGATGGGCATCTTCATCGCCGGCGTGCCGAAATCGGCGCCCAACAAGGCGAACTCGATCGAGTTCCTGAAATGGTATGTCAGCGCCGAAACCCAGGCCAAGCTCTCGGAAGCGGGCTCTATTCCCGTCAAGCGCAGCGCCTTCGGCATCGCCAAGCCGGGCAACCGTCTGATCCCGGTCGCCCTGCAGCAGCTCGACGCGGGCGCCTTGCCGCGGCCGCGCACACCAGACTGGGCAAAGGTCGAGGAACTGCTCGGCATCGAGCTCAACAAGGCGCTGCAGGCCGGCTCCGGCGGGGGCGCTGCGCTCGACAAGGCCGCCAAGCAGGTCAAGGACTATCTGACCACGGCCGGTTACTACTGATGCGAACCGGCACGCAGGCGCGCAAATATCGCCTGCAGGGGGCGGGGCTCGACCTCGCCCTCCCCTATCTCATGCTGGCGCCGGGCCTGACGATCGTGCTCGGCGTGCTCGTCTATCCGCTCTGGGATGGGCTCCGCGCCAGCACCAGAGCCTATCGTTACGGCTCGCCGGTGGCCGATGTCGGCCTGCAGAACTATCTGCATCTGTGGAGCGACGCGCAGTTTCTCAACGCACTCTGGGTCACGGTGAAGTTCGTGGCGCTGTCGGTGTCTTTCGAGGCGGTGCTGGGCTTCGCGCTGGCGCTGTTTTGCCTGCACGAATTCCGCGGCATCCGGCTGCTCAGGACCGTGCTGATCATTCCCATGGTGATCACGCCGGTCGTCGTCGCCATCGTCTTTCGACTGATCTATGCCAGCGACGCCGGCATGCTGACCGCGCTGTCGAAGGCCACGGGCGGCGGCGAGGTGCAGATCCTCGGCAATCCGCTCAACGCCTTCATCGGCCTGGTCGCGCTCGACGTCTGGGAATGGACGCCGCTGATGTTCCTGATCCTGCTTGCGGGACTGCAATCGCTGCCGCACGAGCCATTCGAGGCGGCGCGCGTTGACGGCGCCGGCGCCTGGCGCGTCTTCGCCGATCTCACCTTTCCGATGATGCGGCCGGTGCTGGCGGTGGCGATCGTTCTCAGGACCATCGACGCCTTCGGCACCTTCGACCAGGTTTTCGTCTTGACCCGTGGCGGGCCGGGCGAAGCGACGAGGCTGATCTCGATCTACGGCTACGACACCGCATTCAAATTCCAGCAGACCGGATATGCGGCGGCGCTGTTCGTGACGATCGGCCTCGTCGTGCTCGCGCTGGCCTTCAGCGCCATCAGGCTGCTGCGCAGGGTGGACGCGTCATGAGCAACCGCCTGTCGCGCATCCTCACCACCATCTTCGTGCTGGCCGTCGTGCTGCTGCCGATCTACTGGCTGGTCTCCACCTCGCTCAAGTCGAACCGCGAGATCACCCAGGAAGGCACGCTTTACCCGCATGTGCCGACGCTCGACAATTACGTGCGACTGTTCACCGAAAAGCAGTTCGGCTCCTATTTGACGAACTCGCTGGTGGTGACCTTCTTCTCGGTCGCGATCGCGCTGATCGTCGGCGCGATGGGCGCTTATGCGATCGCCAGGTTCCGCCTGCCTTTCGCTGCGGAGCGCAAGGTTGGCCTGTTCCTGCTCACCCTGCGGATCATCCCGCCAGTCGTCATCCTGATCCCCGTCTATCTCTTGATGCTCAGCCTCGGGCTACTCGACAGCTGGCTCGGCCTGATCGCTACTTACACCGCCTTCAACGTCACCTTCTGCGTCTGGATGATGGAGAGCTTCTTCAGCGAGATCCCCGTCGACCTCGAGGAGGCGGCGATGGTCGACGGCGATTCGCGCTTCGGCGCCTTCCGCCGCATCACGCTGCCATTGGCGGCACCGGGGCTCGCGGCCACCGCGATCTTCGCCGTGCTGGTCACCTTCAACGAGTTCCTCTTCGCGCTGGCGCTGACGGCGACGCCCCGCGCCATGACCATGCCGCGCGGCACGGCAACGCTGATCGGCCGCATCGACACCGACTGGGCCTCGATGGCGGCTGCCGGCGTCATCGGCGCGTTGCCGATCGTGTTCTTCGCGCTTCTGGTGCAGCGGCATCTGGTGCGCGGGCTGACCATGGGCGCCGTGAAATGATGCCGCTTGGGCAACACGAACCGGCCGCCAGCGATGGAGCGGCCTGATGGGAAAGTCGAACGCATGATGGATGTTTGTCTGTTCGGGGTAGGGCTGATCGGCCGTGTGCATGCGAGCAATCTCGCGCGCCACCCGAAGGTGCGGCTGCGCTACGTCGTCGATCCCAATCGCGAGGCGGCCGAGAAGGTCGCCGCCGTAACCGGCGCCGAGATCGTGGACACCGAGACCGCTATGAACGATCCGGCAGTGAAAATGGTTTTCATCGCGTCGGCCACACGCACCCACGCGGAGCTAGCCATGGCTGCGGCGGCGCAAGGCAAGGCGATCTTCTGCGAGAAACCGATCGACCTCGACCTGAAGCGCACCGACGAGTGCCTGGCGGCGGTCGCGAAGGCCGACGTGCCGTTCCAGATCGGCTTCAACCGCCGCTTCGATCCGAGCTTCCGGGCGCTGAAGGAGCGCCTCGATGGCGGCGAGATCGGCGCCGTCGAGCAGGTCATCATCACCAGCCGCGACCCCGAGCCGGAATCCGAGGAAGCGCTAGCGGGAGGCGGGGGCGTCTTTCGCGAGATGACTATCCACGACTTCGACATGGCGCGGAACATGCTCGGCGAAGAACCAGTCGAACTTTTCGCGACCGGCTCCTCGCTGGTGGCGCCGCAATACAGGAAGCTCGGCGACTACGACACCGCGATGTTCATCCTGCGAACGGCGTCCGGCCGGCAATGCCACATCAACAACAGCGTCAGGGCTGCCTATGGCTATGACCAGCGCATCGAGGTGCACGGCGCCGACGGCATGCTGCAGGCCGGCAACCGGCTGCCGACCTCGGTGGAAATATACGGCGGCACGGGCATATCGCGCGACAAGCCCTATTACTTCTTCGTCGAACGCTATGCCGAGTCCTACGCGGCCGAGATCGACCACTTCATCACCTGCGTCGAAACGGGCAGGCGGCCGGCGGTCACCGCCAGCGATGGTCGCAAGGCGATGATCCTTTGCGAGGCGGCGCTTGCGTCGGCCCGGTCCGGCAGGTTTGAGCCCGTAGAGCTGTGAGCGGACGGTCCGAAGCAAGCGGGAGTTTCCGAAATGAAGATTGGCATGATCACCGACAGCCTGGGCTACCTGTCCTTCGACGAAATGCTGCGCGCCTCGGCCGAACTGGGGCTGGAGACGCTGGAGTTCGCCTGCGGCAACTGGTCGTCGGCGCCGCATATCGACCTTGCGGCCATGCTGGATAGCGCGGCGACCCGCGCCGAATTCGTCGCCAAGGTCCGCGACCACGGGCTGACGATCGCGGCGCTCAACTGCTCGGGCAATCCGCTGCATCCGGGACCGCAGGGCAAGCAGCACCGCCAGGTGACCGAGGACACGATCCGGCTGGCGAGCCTCCTGGGCATCGACCGCGTGGTGATGATGTCGGGGCTGCCGGGCGGCCCGGGCGACGCCAACCCCAACTGGATCATCACCGACTGGCCGCCCGAATGCGCCGAGATCCAGCGCTACCAGTGGGACGATTGCATCATCCCGTATTGGCGCGACCTCGTCGGCTTTGCGAACAACCTTGGCATCAGGAAGCTTTGCCTGGAACTGCATGGGCATCAGGCCGTGTACAATGTGCAGACGCTGTTCCGGCTGCGCGATGCCGTCGGCGAGACGGTCGGCGCGAACTACGATCCGAGCCATCCGATATGGATGGGCGCCGATCCCATCGCCGCCGTGCGCAAGCTTGGCTCGGCGATCTACTATGTCCACGCCAAGGATACGCGCGTCGAACCGATACCGGCGGCCATCGACGGCGTGCTCGATGCCCGTCCGCCAAATCAGTTTGCCGAAAGGGCCTGGAATTACATCACGCTCGGCTACGGCCACGGCGAGACCTGGTGGCGGCAGTTCTGCACGGCGCTGAAGCAGGCCGGCTACGACGACGTGCTGTCGATCGAGCACGAGGACATGATGCTGTCGCCCATGGAAGGCATGCGCAAATCCGTGGCGCTGCTGCGCAACGTCGCCATCAACCTGGCCTGAATGCTCAGATCCGATTTTGCATTGGCCGGCCGCCGTGAACCACCATACCGGTCCCGACGCTCGGCCCAATCACCTCACATCGACCCAGCGCTGCTCCTGGAACGAGCGGGCCATGGCATGCACGGTGCGCTCGATCTCCAGCCCCTCGTCGAAGTCGATGATGCGGGCCGGCTTGCCGGCGATGCGCATCAGAAGCTCGCGGCATTCGATCATCTTGAGGTCGTTGAAGCCGAGGCCGTGGCCGGGCGCCGGCAGGAAGGAATCGTAGGGCTTGTGGTGCGGCGCCACCAGGATGGTTCGGTAGCCCTGCTCGGTCGGCCGGTCGGCGGTGAGGTAGAGCTGGAACTCGTTCATCCGCTCCTGGTCGTAGAGGATCGAGCCCTTCGAGCCGAAGATCTGGATGGCGATGCGGCCCTTGCGGCCCCAGGCCGAGCGGTTGACCAGCAGCGTGCCGGCAACGCCGTTCTCGATATGCATCAAGACGCTGGCGATGTCGTAGGTCTCGACCGCGCGGCGAGCGCCGGACGCGGTCTTGCGGTCGGCATAGGGTTTGATCATGTCGCACATGACCCGGCTGACGCGGCCGAACAGCGCCCTGATCAGCGACAGCGGATGCACGGCGAAATCGTCGAGCGCGCCATAGCCGGACGAAGCCTCATGCTTCCAGAAGAACAGCGCTTCGGGGTCGGCCATGAAGTCCTCGTCCATCTCGATGCGCACGAGATTGACACCGCCGATGATCTTTTCCTCGAGCAGCGCGCCGATATGACGGATTGCGGGGTTCTGGATGTAGTTGTAGCCGAGCACGGCGACCTTGCCGGATTTTTTTGCGGCATTCGCCATCGCCTCGGCCTCGGCGAAACTCGGCGCCATCGGCTTCTCGCACCACAGATGCTTGCCGGCTTCGAGGATGGCGATCGCCATTTCCGGGTGGAACTGGTTGGGCGTGGTCAGCGAGACGATTTCGACGTCCGGATCCTCGACCACGGCGCGCCAGTCGCCGGAGCCTTTTGCGAAGCCGAACTCGGCAGCTTTGCGTTTGGCCAAATCGTCATTCACCTCGCCCAGATGCACCAGCTTGGGCTTGTCGACATCGGGAAAAACGGTGCCCACCGCGTTCCAGGCGATGGCGTGGCACTTGCCCATGAAGCCCGTGCCGATGAGGCCCACTCCGACCATGTCGATTGTCTCCAGACTAAAGGAAAGCTCGTATGGATGAATTAGTCCATTTTAGTAAAGAATGGAACATCTAAATCATTTTTTATGGTGTTCTTGCGCGAACTCGCTATGATGAGGCAGGAGAGGGACAAAACCTTATGAGCGTGGGCGGAGCGACGATGGACGAACGGGTGCCTCGCGATTTCGAAACGCTGCGCGCGACGATCCTGGACAGGCGCGCGAGCCTACCCAAGCGCATCGCGCAGATCGCCGCCTATGCGCTCGACAACCCCGACGATATCGCTTTCGGGACGGCGGCAAGTATCGCCGCTTCCGCCGGCGTGCAGCCCTCGACGCTGATCCGGTTTGCCCAGCAGCTCGGCTTCGATGGCTTCACCAGCCTGCAGCAGGTTTTCCGCGAGCGGCTGCGCGAGCGCAACTCCTCCTATGACGAGCGGCTGGCGGCGCTGCGCGCCAAAGCCGAGGAAGGCGGTGGCCACCGGGCGATCTTCGACGGCTTCGTCGCCGCCGCCAGCACCTCGCTTGGTGACATTTCGCGTTCGCTCAACGATGCACATTTCGAAGAGGCGGTGACGCTGCTGGCGAAAGCCGAGACGATCTATGTGCTGGCCAAGCGCCGCTCCTACCCGGTGGCGTCCTACATCGCCTATGCGCTGGGGAAGCTGAAGATCCGCAACCAGCTGGTGGAATCGGCCGCGGGACTGAACGCCGAGATGATCGGCTTCGCCACGCCGCGCGATGCCGTCATCGCCATCAGCTTCTCGCCTTACGCGCCGGCGACGATCGAGGAGACGCGCTCGATCGCCGAGCAGGGTGTGCCGATCGTGGCGATCACCGACTCATCCTTCTCGCCGCTGGCGCAATTCGCCAAGGTCTGGTTCGAGGTCGCCGAGGCCGATTTCGGCGGCTTCCGCTCGATCTCGGCGACCATGGCGCTGGCCATGGCGCTGACCGTCGCCGTGGGCGAGAAACGCCGCGAGACCGGGCGCCGGCGCAGGGGCTGAGCCCCCAGACGAGCGCTTTTCAGTTTGGGAATGCTCATTCCATATTGACTGTAGATTGGAATTAATATTTCATATTGACGACACCACGCCATCGCTGGCGCGTGCTGTCCAAAACGACGCTGCTCTACACAACAAGGCCGATGGGAGGTTCGAATGGGCGAAGCCGTGGAGGGGAAATACCCGCCGCTCGACGTCATCACCATCGGCCGCGCCTCGGTCGATCTCTATGGCCAGCAGATCGGCTCGCGACTGGAGGACGTCACCTCTTTCGCCAAGTCGGTCGGCGGCTGCCCGGCCAATATTTCCGTCGGCACGGCGAGGCTCGGCCTGCGCTCGGCGCTGCTCACCCGCGTCGGCGACGAGCAGATGGGCCGTTTCATCCGCGAGCAGCTTCGGCGCGAGGGCGTTTCGGTCGACGGGCTGAAGACCGACAAGGAGAGGCTGACGGCGCTGGTGCTGCTCTCGGTCGAAAGCGAAGGCGTCTCGCCGATGATTTTCTATCGTTCGGACTGCGCCGACATGGCGCTGGCCGAAGAAGATATCGACGAGGCCTTCATCGCCTCGGCGCGCTCGGTCGTCGTCACCGGTACGCATTTCTCCCGGCCGAACTCCGATGCCGCGCAGCGCAAGGCGATCCGCTTGATGAAGGCCAAGGGTGGCAAGGTGGTGTTCGACATCGACTATCGCCCGAACCTCTGGGGCCTTGCCGGCCATGCCGAGGGCTTCGAGCGCTACGTCAAATCCGACCGCGTGTCGGCGCAGTTGAAGACGGTCCTGCCCGATTGCGATCTCATCGTCGGCACCGAGGAAGAGATCATGATCGCGTCGGGCGCCGACGATTGCCTGAGCGCGCTGAAGACGATCCGCGCCCTGTCCTTGGCGACCATCGTGCTCAAGCGCGGCGCCAAGGGCTGCATCGTCTATGACGGCCCGATCAGCGACGATCTCGAGGACGGCATCGTCGGCAAGGGTTTCCCGATCGAGATCTACAATGTGCTCGGCGCCGGCGACGCCTTCATGTCCGGCTTCCTGCGCGGCTGGCTCGGCGGCGAAAGCTTCGCCACCGCCGCGACCTGGGCCAATGCCTGCGGCGCCTTCGCGGTGTCGCGCCTGCTCTGCGCGCCGGAATATCCGACTTTCGAGGAGTTGCAGTTCTTTTTGAAGCATGGCAGCAAGCACCTGGCGCTGCGCAAGGACGAGGCGATCAACCACGTCCACTGGGCAACGACGCGGCGGCGCGACATCCCCTCGTTGATGGCTTTGGCCTGCGACCATCGCGTCCAGTTGGAAGATGTGGCGGCCAGGGTCGGCGCCGATGTTTCGCGTATTCCCGACTTCAAGGTGCTGACGGTCAAGGCGGCGGCAAAGGTCGCCGCCGGCCGCGATGGCTACGGCATGCTGATCGACGAGAAATATGGCCGCGACGCCATGTTCGAATTCGCCCGCCATCCCTTCGCCTGGCTCGGCCGCCCCGTCGAATTGCCCGGATCGCGGCCGCTGCGCTTCGAGTTTTCGCAGGACATCGGCTCGCAGCTCACCGAATGGCCGGTCGACCATTGCATCAAATGCCTGTGCTTCTATCACCCGGACGACCCGGAGGCGCTCAAAGTTGAGCAGCAGCAGAAGCTGCGCGCTTTGTTCGAAGCGGCGCGGAAAGTCGGCCGCGAATTGCTGGTCGAGATCATCGCCGGTAAGCACGGCAAGCTCGACGACACCACCATTCCGCGCGCGCTGGAAGAGCTCTATGCGCTGGGCATCAAGCCCGACTGGTGGAAGCTCGAGCCGCAGGCTTCCGCAGGCGCCTGGGCCAAGATCGAACAGGTGATCGTCAGGAACGATCCTTGGTGCCGTGGCGTCGTGCTGCTCGGGCTGGAGGCGCCGCAGGACGAGCTGGTCGCGGCGTTTGCCGCCACCGCCAATGCGCCGATCGTCAAGGGCTTTGCCGTCGGTCGCACCATCTTCGTCAACGCCGCCGAACGATGGCTGGCCGGCAGAATGTCGGACGACGAGGCGATCGCCGACATGGCCGCGCGCTTCGAACAGTTGACCGAGGCATGGCTTGCCGCGCGCGGCCGCAAGGCCGCATAACAAGATCGCTGAAGGACCGCGGAGGAGACACATGAGCAAGACAATCCGCCTGACGATGGCACAGGCGCTGACCCGCTTCCTCAGCCGGCAAATGACCGAGATCGACGGGAAGACGGTGCCGATCTTCGGCGGAGTCTGGGCGATCTTCGGCCATGGCAACGTCGCCGGCATCGGCGAGGCGCTCTACCAGGTGCGCGACGAGCTGCCGACCTTTCGCGCCCATAATGAGCAGGCGATGGCGCATGCGGCGATCGCCTATGGCAAGGCCAATTTCCGCCGCCGCTTCATGGCCGCGACCAGCTCGATCGGCCCCGGCGCGCTGAACATGGTGACGGCCGCGGCGCTCGCGCATGTAAACCGGCTGCCTGTCCTGTTTTTGCCCGGCGATATCTTCGCCAACCGCCTGCCCGACCCGGTGCTGCAGCAGGCAGAGGATTTCTCCGACGGCACGGCGAGCGTCAATGACTGCTTCCGTCCCGTATCGCGCTATTTCGACCGCATCACGCGGCCGGAGCAGATCATCCCGGCGCTGAACCGCGCCATGCAGGTGCTGACCGATCCGGCCGAATGCGGCCCGGTGACGCTTTCGCTCTGCCAGGACGTGCAGGCCGAAGCCTATGAGTATCCCGAAAGCCTGTTCGCCGAGCGTGTCTGGACACCGCGCCGGCTGCGTCCGGACCGCAATGAATTGGCGGCGGCCGTCGCGGCGTTGAAGGGCGCCAAGAAGCCGCTGGTGATCGCGGGCGGCGGGGTGCTGTATTCGCAGGCCTCGGACGAGCTCGCCAAGCTGGTGCAGGGCGCCGGCATTCCTGTCTGCGAAACGCAGGGCGGCAAGTCTTCGTTGCCCGACGACCATCCGCTCAACATGGCGGCGGTCGGCGTTACCGGCACGTCGGCCGCCAATCGCCTGGCGGAGGAGGCCGATGTCGTGCTTGCGGTCGGCACCAGGCTGCAGGATTTCACCACCGGCTCCTGGGCGCTGTTCAAGAATGCCGGCCGCACCATCATTGGCCTCAATACCCAGGCCTTCGACGCCGGCAAGCATTGGGCGCTGCCGCTGGTCGCCGACGCGGCCGAGGGGCTTGCCGAGCTGTCCGCCGGGCTGGAGGGCTGGAAGGCGCCCGCCGCCTGGACCGATAACGCGCTGAAGGGTAAGAGGGAGTGGCAGGCCGCCGCCGCCAAGGTGACGGCTTCGACCAACGCCGCCTATCCTTCCGATGCGCAGGTGATCGGCGCCGTGCAGCGCGCCATGGGTTCGGGCGTCACGCTGCTGCATGCGGCGGGCGGTCTGCCGGGCGAATTGCACAAGCTGTGGCAGGCCGGCGCGCCGGGCTCCTACCATGCCGAATACGGCTTCTCGACCATGGGCTACGAGATCGCCGGCGGTCTCGGCGTCAAGATGGCCAAGCCCGACCAGGAGGTGGTCGTCATGGTCGGTGATGGCTCCTATCTGATGCTTAATTCCGAGATCGCCACCTCGGTGATGCTTGGCCTCAAGCTCACCATCGTGCTGCTCGACAACCGCGGCTATGGCTGCATCAACCGGCTGCAGATGGCGACCGGCGGCGCCAACTTCAACAACCTGCTCAAGGACGCCCGCCACGAGGTGATGCCGGACGTCGACTTCGCCGCGCATGCGGCAAGCCTCGGTGCCGTCGCCGAGAAGGTGGCGTCGATTGCCGAACTGGAGACGGCGCTGGCCAAGGCGAAGAAGAACGACAAGACCACGGTGCTGGTCATCGACACCGACCCGCTGGTGTCGACGGAGGCCGGCGGTCATTGGTGGGATGTCGCCGTGCCGGAAGTCTCGTCGCGGCCGCAGGTCAATGCCGCGCGCAAGGCGTATGAGGAGAAGAAGCAGAAACAGAGCGTCGGTGATTGAAGCCGGCGAGGCGATGCTCCCTACCTCTCCCTCGTGGGGAGGTCGGACCGAAGGTCCGGGTGGGGGCAGCGCCGCCCCCACCCCGTTGCTTCGCAGCGACCCGCCCCACAAGGGGGTAGGAATAAACCGACATTGGAGTGACGACTTGAGAGCCAAACTGGGCATGTCCCCCATCGCATGGTGGAACGACGATCTGGTGGAATTGAGCGATGACGTGTCGCTGGAAGAATGCCTGCGCCAGTCGCGCTCGGCCGGCTTCACCGGCATGGAGATGGGCCGCCGCTTTCCCAAGGATCCGAAGGTGATGCTGCCGATCCTGAAGGAGGCCGACGTCACGCTCTGCGGCGGCTGGTTCTCCGGCACGCTGGTCGATGAGGACATCTCCCGGAACAAGGATCGCATCCAGCCGATGATCGACCTGTTCAAGGCGGTCCACGCACCCTGTATCGTCTATGGCGAGGTCGGCCGGTCCATCCAGGGCGACCGCTCCAAGCCTTTGGCCACCAAGCCGAAACTTTCAGACGACGAGATGAAGGCTTACGGCCGGCGCGTCACCGAGTTCGGCGAATGGTGCGCGGAGCAGGGCATGCCGCTTTCCTATCACCACCACATGGCGGCGGTGGTCGAGACCGAGCCGGAGCTCGACGCCTTCATGCGCAATTCCGGCGAAGGCATTCCGCTGCTGCTCGATGCCGGCCATCTCGCCTTTGCCGGCGGCGATGTGCTGCGCGCCATCGACAACCACCACAAGCGCATCAACCATGTCCATGTGAAGGACGTGCGCATGGACGTGATCGACGGGCTCGACCGGACAAAACAGTCCTTCCTCGATGCCGTCGCGCTCGGCGCCTTCACCGTGCCGGGCGACGGCTCGCTCGACTTCGGGGCGATTGTCCAGCGTTTCGCCGATCATGGCTATGAAGGCTGGTTCGTGGTCGAGGCCGAGCAGGATCCGAAGAAGAACCCGCCGCTCAAGATGGCTCAGGTCGGCCACAAGGAGCTGATGCGGGTGATGACCGACGCCGGCTATACGGTCGAGACGCAAGGTTTTCCGGCCTGAACGGTGGATTGAATGATGGATTAGTCGGGGCGCGCGGTTTATCCGTTGCGCTTTGGGCAAATCCTGGATTGGCGCGATGAAAGATTATGAGCATCCCTTCTTCCGGCCGCTGTGGCGCCGTATCGCCGTCGTCGCCGTCTGCCTGGCCTGGTCGGTGATCGAGTTCGCCTCCGGCACGCCCTTCTGGGGCGTCATCGCCCTCGGCTTCGCCGGCTACGCGGTGTGGCAGTTTTTCTACCTCTACAAGCCGGTGGAAGAGGCTAAGCCTCCGGCCGAGCCGAAGGAATGATCAAAGGAGCTCCCATGTCGAAACTGCTCGTCAAGGCCGATAGGGGCCACGGCCATGTCGCCCACGTCACGCCGCAAAGCGCCGGCTGGACCTATGTCGGTTTCGATCTGCATCGGCTTCGTCCGGGCGAGACGGCGTCGGGCAAGACGGCAGAGCGCGAGGTGTGCCTGGTGTTCGTCACCGGCAAGGGCAAGGCGTCGGCCGGCGGCAAGGATCTCGGCCTGCTCGGCGAGCGCATGTCGCCCTTTGAAGGCAAGCCATGGTCGGTCTATGTGCCGCAGGGCTCGGACTGGTCGGTGACCGCCGATACCGAACTGGAGCTCGCCGTCTGCTCGGCGCCCGGCTTAAGCGGCGGCCTGCCGGTGCGCGTCATCGGGCCTGACGATCTCGGCCAGGAAGTGCGCGGCAAGGGCACCAACACGCGTTACGTCACCAACATCCTGCCCGAGGGCAAGCCGGCGGATTCGCTGCTGGTGGTCGAGGTGATCACGCCCGGCGGCCATACGTCGAGCTATCCGCCACACAAGCACGACCAGGACAATCTGCCGGCCGAATCCTATCTCGAGGAAACCTATTACCATCGACTCAACCCGCCGCAGGGCTTTGCCTTTCAGCGCGTCTACACCGATGCCGACCGCAACGGCGTGCGGGAGTTGGACGAAGCGATGGCGATCGAGGACGGCGATGTCGTGCTGGTACCCAAGGGCTATCACCCCTGCGCGGCCTGCCACGGCTACGACCTTTATTACCTCAACGTCATGGCCGGACCGAAGCGGACGTGGAAGTTCCACAACGCGGCCGAGCACGAATGGCTGATGAAGGCCGGATAGGCAGGCCGGCAAAGCCGTTGGTCCAGTCCGGAAAATCGTCGGCTAACGAGCTCCGTGCTGGACTTGCCCTCGAAAACCCATGAAAGCTTCGTCAATCCGTCATGGAAATCACCTATGGCAGCGGTTCCGGTGCATGTCGCCGCAAGCGCTCCGGCGTTTGGGCCACGACTTGCCGAAACAATGACTTGAAGCGCGTCGCATAATCCTTCGGGGCGCAGCGCGCTTGACGAGGAACGCCCATGCGCTACGCCATCTACTATACCCCGGGGCAGGACGAGAAGCTGGCGCGCATTGCCGCCAACTGGCTGGGCCGCGACCCGTTCGGCGCGGCGACGCGGCCGGTCGAGGCCGTGGGCGATCTGTCGGCCGCGGAAGTCGCCTTCCACACCGCCTCCGCCCGGCGCTACGGATTCCATGCCACGCTGAAGGCGCCGTTCCGGCTGGCGCCGAACGGGACGGAAGCCTCGCTGCGCGCCGCGCTCGACAGTTTCGCCGCGGCGACGCCGCCGGTCGTCATCCCGCGTCTGGTCGTCGGTCAGATCGACGGCTTCTTCGCGCTGGTGCCGGAAACGCAGTTTGCGCCGCTCCACGATTTCGCCGGCGAGGTGGTGCGCGCCTTTGACCCGTTCCGCGCGCCGCTGACCGAGGCCGAGATCGAGCGCCGCAGCCCCGATGCGCTGAACCCGGAGGAGTTTCGCAACCTTTGCCAATGGGGCTATCCCTACGTCTTCGACACGTTCCGCTTCCACATGACGCTGTCGGGGCGCGTCGGGCCAGAGGAAAGCCCACGTCTTCGCGCGGCGATCGACGGCCTGTTCGCCGATGTGCTGCGGCAGCCGGTGCCGGTGGATGCGCTGACCTTGTTTGTCGAAAGCGAACCCGGCGCCCCATTCATGGTGCTTTCCCACCATGCGCTTGGCCGCGGCCCTGCCCGCAAAACAGCTTGATTGATATAGGACCGCCCAAGATGACCGCCGAAACCGTTCTCACCAATGCCCGCATCGTGCTGCCCGATGAAATCATCGAGGGCTCGCTTTTGTTGCGCGACGGCCTGATTGCCGCCGTCGAGCCGGGTGCTGCCCGCACCGGCGAGGATATGGGCGGCGACTACATCATCCCGGGCCTCGTCGAGCTGCACACCGACCACCTCGAGGGCCATTACGCGCCGCGCCCGAAAGTGCGCTGGAACCCGATCGCCGCCGTGCTTGCCCATGACGCCCAGGTGGCGACCGCCGGCATCACCACCGTACTCGACGCCTTGCGCGTCGGCATGGACGATGACGCCGACCTGAAGTCCGACGACGTCCGCAAGCTCGCCGACGCGATCGAGGACAGCGTGCGCCAGGATCGGCTCAGGGCCGACCATTTCATCCACCTGCGCTGCGAGGTCTCGGCGCCGGACTGCCTCAAGGCCTTCGCCAATTTCGAGACCAACGAGCGGGTGAAGCTCGCCTCGCTGATGGACCATGCGCCTGGACAGCGCCAGTTCGTCAACCTCGAGACTTATGCCTATTACTACCAGCGCAAGCTGAAGCTGACGGACCACGACTTCCAGAAATTCTGCGAGAAGCGGATGGCGGAATCGGCTCGCAATTCCGGTCCGAACCGCGTCTTCATCTCGGCCGCCTGCCATGAGCGCGGCATTGTGCTGGCCAGCCATGACGACGCGACCGCCGGCCATGTCGACGAAGCGATCGAGCAGGGCGTGCGCGTCGCCGAGTTCCCGACGACGAAAGAGGCGGCCAAGGCCTCGAAGGCGGCGGGCCTCGGCGTGCTGATGGGCGCGCCGAATGTCATGCGCGGCGCCTCGCATTCCGGCAATGTCTCGGCGCGCACGCTCGCCGCCGACGGCCTGCTGGACATCCTTTCGTCCGACTACATTCCCTTCAGCCTGATCCAGTCCGCCTTCTTCCTCGGCGATCTCGTCGACCGCATTTCGCTGCCGCAGGCGGTCGCCATGGTCTCGAAGAACCCGGCCGAAGCAATCGGCCTCAACGACCGCGGCGTCATCGAGCCCGGCCGCCGGGCCGACCTTGTGCGCGTGCGCGTCGACGACCACGTGCCGGTCGTGCGTATCGTGTGGCGCCAGGGCGGCCGGGTCGCATGATGGTCTCGGCTCTCATCGAGCGCGAGCTGGCCGACAGCCTGCCGATCCGCAACGGCGTCTTCGTCGCGGTGGTCGGCCCGAGCGGCGCCGGCAAGGATACGCTGATCGGCTACGCCAAAGCGCGCTTTGCCGGCGAGACGCGGCTGGAATTCGTGCGCCGCGTCATCACCCGGCCAAGCGATACGGCAAGCGAGGATCACGATACGCTGGCCGATGCCGCCTTTGCCGAAGCGGAAGCCGACGGGGCCTTCTCGCTTTGCTGGGACGCGCACGGCCTGCGCTATGGCTTGCCGGCCGATGTCGACTGGGCCGTGGCGAACGGCCATGTAGCCGTGGCGAATGTCTCCCGCGCGGTCATCCCGGCGCTGCGCGAGCGCTATGCCAACCTGGCCGTGGTCGAGATCACCGCCACGCCGGAGATGCTCGCCGAACGGCTGGCGGCGCGCGGCCGAGAATCGCGCGGCGAGGTGCTTGCCCGCCTGGCGCGCAGCACCAGCGTCAAGCTGACGGGACCGGACGTGACCTCGATCGACAACAGCGGCGACAAGGACATCGCCGGCGAACGCTTCGCCGAGGTGCTGCGCAGGGCGATGGCGTTTTCGGATCTGTCGGACATGATCTGACTCGACGTCGTCATCCACGGGCGGAGCGCCGCGAAGCGGCGCGTAGACCCGAGGATCCATTCCGTGACTTTCGCCGAAGGGCACAGCGGAGCAGAATTCTGCACCGTTGCAACGCATCGAAGTCACGGAATGGATTCTATGGTCTTCGCTGCGTCGCTTCGCTCCTTGCTCCGCCATAGAATGACGAAGCGATAGCGGCGCTTCACTTGTTGAAGTTGGCGATGAACTGCTTGAACTGCGGGGTCGGCGGCCTGGCGAACATTTCCTTCGGCTCGCCAACCGAATCCACCTCGCCCTTGTGCAGGAACATTACCTTGCTCGACACGTCGCGGGCGAAGCCCATTTCATGGGTGACGACCAGCATGGTGCGTCCTTCTTCGGCGAGCGAGCGCATGACGCGCAGCACCTCGCCGACCAGTTCCGGATCGAGCGCCGATGTCGGCTCGTCGAACAGCATCACCTTGGGATTCATCGCCAGGGCGCGGGCGATTGCCGCGCGCTGCTGCTGGCCGCCGGACATGTGGGGCGGATAGTAGTTGCGGCGCTCCCATATGCCGACGCGCTTCAGCAGCGCCTCGGCCTGCTCCAGGCATTCGGCGCGCGGCCGCTTGAGCACATGCGTCGGTGCGGCGACGAGGTTTTCCAGCACCGTCATATGCGACCAGAGATTGAAGCTCTGGAAAACCATGGCGAGGTTGGCGCGGATCCGCTCCACCTGGCGAATGTCGGCGGGCACCTGGTGGCCGTCGCGACCCCGCCTCATCTTGATGAGCTCGCCGTCGACCCGCACTTCGCCGGAATCCGGGGTCTCCAGGAGGTTGATGCAGCGCAGCATCGTGCTCTTGCCGGACCCGGAGGAGCCGAGAATCGAGATGACGTCGCCCTTGTGCGCTTCGAGCGAAATGCCCTTGAGCACTTCATGATCGCCAAAGCACTTGCGCAGATCCTTGACGCTGATAGCGGGCGTCCCGTCGGAGGACGGTGCGGCTTTCGCGGCAGCGGCGACATTTGCCGACATCACAACACCTCCGGGACGGGTTTGATGAGCTGTCTCTGCTCAGGCGGGGGACGCAGATGCGGTGAAAGCCGGTGCTCGACCCAGGCGAACAGCCGAGCGATCGACAGGTTGAGCAGCAGGTAGATCACGCCGGCGCAGGTTAGCACCTCGATCGGCCGGAACGTGTCGTGCTGGATCTTCTGCGCCGTTCCCATCATCTCCATGATGGTGACCACGGAGGCCAGCGCGGTCGCCTTGGTCATGAGGATGATTTCCGTCGAATAGGCCGGCAAGGCGAGCCGCAGCGCAATCGGCAGCGTGACGAGGCGAAAACGGGTGAAGGCGGGCATGCCGAACGCCTTGGCCGCCTCGATCTGGCCGACAGGCACCGCCCGCAGCGCGCCGCGGAAAATCTCGCTCTCATAGGCGGCTGTGTTCAAGGCCATGGCGACGATCGTGCAATACATCGGATCGCGCAGGATCGCCCACAGGATCGGGCTGTGGCGAACGAAGTCGAACTGGGAGAGCCCGAAATAGATCAGATAGAGCTGCACTAGCAGCGGCGAGCCGCGGAAGACGAAGACATAGGCGCGGGTGAAATATTCACCCAATTTGTAGCCGGAAGCCCGCAGCCAGGTCAGGCCGGTGGCGATGATGAGTCCGAAGGCGATGCCGAAGAACCAGATCTCGAGCGTCAGCGGCAGTGCCTTGAGCACGTTCCACATGGTCGAAAGATAGAAATCAAACCCCACCGCCACCTCTCACTTCGGCCGCGTGAAACTGCGCGAGGTGTAACGCTCGGCCTTGTCGAAGATCGGCGTCGAGATCGACGTCATCACCAGGTAAAGGATGCCGGCGAGCGTGTAGAAAAGCAGCGAATGATGCGTCGAACGCGCGGCCTTGTTGGCGGTGAGCATCAGCTCGGCGACGCCGGTGACCGAGATCAGCGCGGAATCCTTGATGGTCAATTGCCAGACATTGCCCAGCCCCGGCACAGCGAGACGCAGGACCTGCGGCATGACCACGAGGCGAAACCGCAGCCAGGCCGACATGCCGTAGGCACGGGCCGCTTCCAGCTCGCCGCGATGGATGGCCAGGAACGACCCGCGAAAGACCTCGGCCTGGTAGGCGCCGGAAATGATGCCGACCGCAAGCACACCGCCGAGGAAGCTCGGCATGTTCAAGATGTCCGTCGAGCTGATCGATCCAGTCGACCGCGCCACGCCGGTCAGGACCTGCGTGCCGCCATAGTAGAACAGGTAGATGATCAGGAGTTCCGGTTCGCCGCGGAAGACGGTGGTGTAGCTCTCGCCGATGAACCTCAATCCGCCGCGATGCGAAAACTTGGCCGCCGCCACCAAGGACCCCAGTATCGCGCCGATCAGCATGGAGACTACGGTGACGGCGAGCGTCCAGGCGATGCCCCAGAGCAGTTGCACACCCCAGCCGGCAGCCAACAGCTCATACGCCGTCGACACCTGGTCTTTCAGATCGCTGAGAAACTCCACTTACGGCTCCTGCGGGCGCCGAGATAGGTATCGACGTATATTGCAATGCAAAACGGGAGCAGCCTTGGCTGCTCCCGTTGCGACATTACTTGGTAATGTCGATCTTGAACCATTGCATGGAGTATTTCGACACCGAGCCGTCGTCGAGCGCGGCCTTGAGCGCCTTGTTGTAGATGTCCTGCAGGTCCTTGTCGGTCTTGCGGAAGGCAGCGCCGATACCCGGTCCGAGGATCGGGCCGCCCTTGAATTGCGGGCCGACGAATTCCAGGTCCTTGGCATCGGGCTTGGCCAGCGTGCCTAGGAAATAAGTGGTGTCGGCGAAGGCCACGTCGATACGGCCCGCCATCAGGTCGAGGTCGTGCTCGTCGGTGGTCTTGTATTCGTGGACGTTGGCGACATCCTTGAGATATTTGTCGGCGAACGTCGCCTCGGTGGTCGAGACCTGCAGGCCGACATTCTTGCCGGTGAGCTCCTTGCGCAGCGTGTCGATCGCCGCCTTGGATTCGGCGTCGTCCTTGGACAGGTCGATCATCTTGCCGCTGTTCGACATGTGCGCCAGCGGGCCGTTCTTGTCGGCCAGGAACGCCACCGGCGAAGAGGCATAGGGGATCGAGAAGTCGATGGTCTTCATGCGCTCTTCGGTGATCGACATGCCGTCCATGACGATGTCGAACTTGCCGGCGGTGAGGCCGGGAATGACGCCGTCCCAATCCTGCGCAACGATGTTGCATTGGAGCTTCGCGCGGGCGCAGACGTCGTTCAGGATGTCCACCTCGAAGCCAACGATCTTGCCGCTGGCATCCGTCTGGTTCCACGGGGCATAAGAGCCCTCCATCGCCACCGTCACGGTCTTCCAGTCCTTGGCCATCGCCGGGGTCGAGCAGGTCAAGACCAGCGCGGCGAGCGCGATCCAACGTGATGATGTCACGGTCATTTCTCCCATATTTTGTTCTTGGAACCCTCAGATGCCAATTGCTTAGCCCAGCCCCGATTCTGCGACAAGGGCTGTTTTCCGGTTCACGCGTTCTTGCAATTCGTCCACGAATCCGGACTTGCCCGCGGCTTTACCGCGAGCATCGATCCAATCGGAACCCGGTCCGGGAGTGGGCGGAAGGGAGCGAGGCTACTCCGCCGGCGCACCGGCGACGCCCCTGCGCGACGCCTCCAGCATCCGGCGCCGGGCGCGGAAGGCGCCCCATTGCTGGTCGACCAGCACGCCGATCAGGATCACGCCGCCCATCACGGCGAAGTTGAGCGACGAGGGGATGCCGAGCAAATTGACGAGATTCTGCAACTCCTGCAGCAGCACGGTGCCGAGGACGGCGCCGACCAGCGAGCCCTCGCCGCCGCGCAGCGAGAAGCCACCGAGCACCGCCGCGGCGATGGCATAGAGCTCGTAGAACTGGCCGTGGCTCGCCGGCGAGATCGAGCGCGTGTACATGGCGAAATAGATCGCCGACAGCGCGGTCAGGACGCCGCAGATGACATAGGCGGCGATGATTACCCGGCCGGTGCGGATGCCGGAATATTTCGCCGCTTCCTCATTCTTGCCGATCGCATAGAGATAGCGGCCGAAGACCGAGCGGTGCAGCACCACCCACATGACGATGGCGATGACGATCAGCGCGATGAAGCTGTTCGGCAGGCCATAGGAGCGGCCGGCGGTCAGGAATTCGAGCGTCGGGAAATTCTGCCCGAAGGCGAAGCCCGCCGTGCCGTCGGCGGTGTAAAAGCGCGCCACGCCGCGATAGATCAGCAGGCCGCACAGCGTCACCACGAAAGGCTGCAATTTGAGCCGCGTGATCAGCCAGCCATGCACGAAGCCGATGACGGCGCCGAGCACGAGGATCAGCACGAAGGCCAGCGGCCAGCTCACCTCGCGCACCGCGATGAAGTCGATGAACAGCGTGCCGAGCAGCGCGATCACCGAGCCGACCGACAATTCGATGCCGCCGGTGATGATGACGAAGGCCTGGCCGATCGACAGGATGCCGAACAGCGCGACCAGGTTGGAGGTGTTGGCGAGATTGATCGCCGACAGGAAGCGCGGATTGATGGCCGTCACCACTGCGCCGACCACCAGGATCAGGATCAGCAGGCCGAGATCTTTCTTGCTCATTGCGCTCCTCCCGCCGCTTGCAGCAGTTTCGGCTTCTTGCCGACCGCCAGCAAGAGCACGTTCTCCTGGCTGAAATCGTCCTTGTCGAGGATGCCGGAGATCTGCCCCTCATGCATGACCGCGATGCGGTCCGACACGCCGATCACTTCTTCCATGTCGCTGGAAATCATCAGCACGGCGACGCCGGCATCGGCGAGCGCCCGCATCAGCCCGTAGATCTCGGCCTTGGCGCCGATGTCGATGCCGCGCGTCGGCTCGTCCAGGATCATCACCTTGGGGTTCATCGCCAGCCATTTGGCCAGGACCACCTTCTGCTGGTTGCCGCCCGACAAGGTGCCGGTGCGGGTGAGCACCGACGGCGCCTTGATGCCGAGGTTCCTCTTCTGCTTTTCCGCCGTCGCGAGCTCTGCGCCGACCGAGACCAGCGAGCGCCTGGCATGGGCCGGCAGGTTGGGCAGCGAAATGTTCTGCGCGATCGAGAGATCGAGCAATATGCCGGTGAGCTTGCGGTCCTCCGGCACGAGGAAGATGCCGTTCGCCACCGCGTCGGCGGCCGACGTCACATTCAGCGGCTTGCCGTCGAGCGTGACGCTGCCGGCCAACCGCTCGTCGATGCCGAACAGCACGCGCGCGAGCTCCGTGCGGCCGGAGCCGACCAGGCCCGCGAGGCCAAGGATCTCCGCACGCCTCAGTTCGATGCTGACCGGCCTGTCCGGATAGGTGCTGGTGCAGATCGCGTCGGCCGACAGCGCAACGCTGCCCGGAGCCCGCGCGGCTTCGCCGGCCTTCTCGCGCTCCTTCAGCATGCGGCCGATCATCAGCCTGACCATCTCGTCGTGGTTGATCCGGTCTTTCGCCAGCGTGCCGGCCAGCGTGCCGTCGCGCAGCACCACGACACGGTCGGCGACGCGCTCGATCTCATGCAGCCGGTGCGAGATGAAGATGACGCTGATGCCTTCGGCCTTCAGCCCCTTAATGACGTCGAGCAGCTTTTCGGTCTCGGCGATCGGCAGGCTGGAGGTCGGCTCGTCGAGGATCACAAGGCGGGCCTTGATCGACAGGGCCTTGGCGATCTCGACCATCTGCTGCTGGGCGAGCGACAGCGACGCGACAGGGGCGTCGGCTGAGAAATTGGCGCCGACGCGCTTCAGCAGCGGCGCCACCATCTCGCGCAGTTTCGCGCGGTCGACCAGCCTCAGCGGTCCGGCGCGCAGCGGCTCGCGGCCGAAGAAGATGTTGGCGGCGACGTCGAGATTTTCGAAGAGGTTGAGTTCCTGGTGCACGAAGGCGATGCCGGAGCCGATGCTGTGCTCGACGGTCAGCGCGTCATGTGCGGTGCCATCGACGGTGATGGTGCCGCTGTCCGGCCGCGTCACGCCGCCGAGGATTTTCATCAGCGTCGATTTGCCGGCGCCGTTTTCGCCGACCAGGCCGATGACCTCGCCGGGCCGGACCTCCATGGAGAACCTGTCCAGCGCGACAACGCCCGGATAGGTCTTACGCACGGCATCCAGGCTCAGGAACGGAGCGGTGATCGGTTGAGTGGTGTCGGTAGAGGTCATCGCGCCTAAAGTTTACCGCACGGGGGCAACAGCCGGTGGCCACAGACTGACGGGCCTTGGCGGGTCCGTCAATACGAACGCCGGCTCAAGGCGAACCTTGAGCCGGCGCAACTGTGCTGAGCTTACTTGCCCTGCATCGCCTTGAGGTTGGCGGCGTAGGCGTCCACATCATCCTTGCCGATGATCTTGGTCGGGATGATGATCAGGTTGTTGGCCGGGATGCCCGACTTGTCGCCCTTGAGATAGGCGGCCATCAGCTTCATGCCCTGATAGGCCCATTCGAACGGCTGCTGCACCACGGTCGCGGCGACGGTGCCTTCCTTGACGCCGCCCAGCGTGATCGGATCGTCGTCGAAGCCGACGACGGTGATCTGGCCGAGCTTGCCGGCGTCGCGCAGCGCTTCATAGATGCGCGGCGTGTTGTAGGAGTAGAAGCCGACCATGCAGGTGATGTCGGGGCTGGCGACCAGCGCGTCCTCGACATTCTTCTTGGCACGCGCCTGGTCGATGTCGTCGCCGCGCACGTCGACCAGCTCGATCTTGCTGCCGGCGAGCCCGTCCTTCATGCCCTGGATGCGCTCCTTGGCGTTGTCGGCGCCGAGCAGGCCGACGAAGCCCAGGCACTTGCCGCCGTTGGGCATTGCCTTCTTGGCGATCTCGGCCGCCTGCTTGCCGGCATCGACATTGGACGAGCCGATATAGGCGACGCGCTTGGTCTGCGGCGCATCCGAGTCGGTGGTGAACAGCGCGGTTTCCGACGCGATCTTGTTCAGCCCGTCGGTCGAGGTCTTGGGATCGACGGCCGAGACCATGATGCCCTTGACGCCTGCCGTCACCAGATCGTCCATCAGCCGCTGCTGGATGGCGACCGAGGATTGCTCCGGATATTTGAGCTCGAGATTGTAGTCGGGCAGTTCGCCCTGCGCCTTCTTCACGCCGGCTTCCGCCGCCTTCCAGAAGTCGGACGCGCCGTTGACGACGAAGGCCAGCGTCGGCTTGTCGTCCGCGCGGGTTACCGCCGTGGCCGCAAGCCCGATGAGCAAGGCCGCCGTGGCGACAGATGCATTACGGATCATGGATTTCATAGTTCAACCTCCCTTGTAGAACTTGCCTGTAGAACTCGTTGCCGATGTCTCGGCTGCGGCCCGGACAACCTCCTCCTCAAGGGTACGGCGAAGGTCCGCCGACTTAAGAACGGTGCCGATCCGGCCGCGATGGGGACACTAGACACTCATGTGGCGTTCGTAAATAGTCCGATTTGTCTGACATTTTCGTGAGAATGGACATGAGCCCAAACCGGCGATCCCACCGGGTTTCGAGCGAGCGTCCCTCACACCCGTCATCACCCAACGGAAGCCCGAACGGTGACGACGAGTTGACAGTAGAACGCTGCCGGCTATTAGTAAAGAATATTAGTTATAAGACCACGACGCGCGCTTTCGAAGCGGAGGAGTTGCTGGTCGAAGGACGCGCGGGGAGTGAGGAGAGTGAGCGTAGCAAGCCTTGCAGCCGCGCAGGAATACAGGAATCGTCGGCATTGTTGACTTGTCTGGCCGGTTTTGTCGCAAAGCGGCGCAGCCGGCGATTTGCATGCCGCGCTTGATAATATATATTAGTTTACGCAATCTCAATAGCGCACCGGCCTCGACCATCTTGCCGTTGCCATCGGCCTTTGCTTTAGGGCCGTCTGGGTTTGGGAAACGACCATGAGCGAACCGACGGAACTGCGCGATACTCCCGGGGCTTCCAGGCGCCGCAAGCCGGGTGCCAAGCCCAAGGGGCGCGTCACCATGACCGACATTGCGCGCGCCGCCGGCTGCTCGCAGGCGACGGTCTCGTTCGTGCTCAACAATTCGCCGGGCATCAGGCTGTCGCAGCAGACACGCGACCGGGTGATCGAGGCGGCCAGGGCGCTGGGCTATTCGCCACCAGTCTTTTCGGCGTTGCGGCCGCCGGTGACGCCGTTCGAAGGCCTGGACGGCGTCATTGGCTTCGCGGTCGACCAGCTCGCCACCAGCCCCGAGGCGGTGGTCGCCATCGAGGGGGCACGGCAGGCCTCGTGGAATGCCGGCAATGTGCTTCTGGTGGCGCAGACCATGGGCGACGCGGTGATGGAGCCGCGCGCCATCCAGGCACTGACAAGGCGCGGCATCTCGGCGCTGATCTATATGACCATCTTCACCCGCGAGATCGCCGCGCCCGATTTCCTGTACAGCCTCGACATCCCGGTCATCCTGCTCAACTGCTACACCGCCGACTATGCCTTTCCGGCCGTGGTTCCCTCCGAGATCGCCGGCGGCCAGAGCGCGACCAGGCATCTGATCGCCCACGGCCATCGCCGCATCGCCACCATCACCGGCGAGCCGTGGATGCAGGCCGCTCAGGATCGGCTCAAGGGCTACCGCCGCGCTCTAGCCACCGCCGATATCCCGTTCGATCCGGAACTGGTGGTGGAGGGCGACTGGTCGGCCAGCGCCGGCTACGCCGCAACGGTCAAGCTGCTCGGACTCAAGGAGCGACCCACCGCCATCTTCTGCCAGAACGACCGTACGGCGATCGGCTGCTACGAGGCGCTGAAGGAAGCCGGCCTGCATATCCCGCAGGACATCTCCGTGGTCGGCTATGACGATGAGGAGATCGCCCGCCATCTCTTCCCGCCGCTGACGACCTCCATCCTGCCGCATCTGGCGATGGGCCAATGGGCGATCGAGCAGCTGGAGACGCCGCCGACGGCCGGCCGCGGCCGCTATCCGATCACCAAGCTGGAATGCCCGCTGGTGGAGCGGGAGAGTGTGGCAGACGTGAAGGGATAGGATGTCCCAGATCGCCACTTCAAGACTTGGAACGTATTGACATTGTATTGACAATCGCTAGATATCTGATCCCGACACAGGAGGGTTTCGATGGCACAGTCCAGTCATGCCGGCAGCGATCACAACGCAGTTCGCAAGGATGACGTGATTCAGATCCGCGCCTCGGCCGAGACGAAGGCCATTCTCAACCGCGCCGCGAGCTTGCGCGGGCAAAAACTGTCGGAGTTCATGCTGGACAGTGCGCGCAAGCAGGCAGAGGAGACCATTCTGGACCAGCGTGCCTTCTTTCTCGATGCCGACGCGCATGAGAAATTTCTTGACCTGCTTGATGCTCCGAACAAGCCGTCGCAAGAGCTTCGCGCCCGCATGACGCGCAAGCCAGCCTGGGAGCGCTGATGCCCGCTGGGCAATCGCAAGGCCCGCGAGTCCGCGCTCCGGAACGGCTGACCATCAGTTATGATGTCGCAGAATTTCGCAACGGCAGGCATCCCACCCTTGATGACTGGCTGCGAAACCGCGCCCTCGCCGGCGAGGGATTGTCTGCCCGAACCTATGTCGTCTGCGACGCGGGCACGAAAAATCGTGTTGTCGGTTACTACGCGATCTCCACGGCGATGGAAGAACGGGTCGCGCTGCCAAGCGCCAAGCTACGCCGGGGCATGCCTGAACAGGTTCCTTTGCTGCTGATAGGCCGTCTGGCGATCGATCAGGCGTTCCAGAGAATGGGCCTCGGGGGCGACCTGCTTTCCGATGCGCTGCGGCGTTGCCTCGCGGTTTCGGACATTGCCGGGGTTCGTGCCGTGGTGGCACACGCCATCGACGACGACGCCGTTGGTTTCTACCAGCGTCACGGCTTCACTATTTCTCCGCTGGGCGAGCGCGTCATGCTGATGCCGATCGAGACGATACAGGCGCTGTTCTCGAAAACTTGAGGCGAGTTGTGCAGGCCATTGCATGACGAGGAGATCGCCCGCCATCATTTCCCGCCGCTGACGACCTTGCCGCATCTGGCGATGGGCCAATGGGCGATCGAGCAGCTCGAAACGCCGCCGACGCCCGGCCGCGGCCGCTATCCCATCACCAAGCTGGAGTGCCCGCTGGTGGGGTGGGAGAGCGTACCCGCACAATTCCGATGACCCGGCCCCGAGACCGGCTTATGATGAGTGAGCGTGTGTTCCTTCCCAACAGGAAAAACGCTCATGTGGCCGAACCGGCGTTTATGCGATCTCTTGAAGATCGAGCATCCGATCATCCAGGCGCCGATGGCGGGCTCGGCGACGCCGGAACTCGCCGCCGCAGTGAGCAATGCCGGTGGGCTGGGGTCGCTCGGATGCGCATCGATGCTGCCGGATGGCCTGCGCAATGTTGCGCGCCAGATGCGCGCCTTGACCGGGCGTCCCTTCAACCTCAACTTCTTTGTTTTTCCCAGACCCGACACCGGCGACGCCGTGCTGACCCAAGTCATCGACAGGTTGCGGCCTTACTATGAGGAGCTGTCGCTCGGCGAACCCTCGCGGCGGCTTCCGCCGATCGGACCGGGTTTCGACGAAGAAAAGCTTGAACTGCTGCTCGAGATCCAGCCGCCGGTCGTGAGCTTTCATTTCGGCATTCCGGATGCGGCTGCCGTCGGCAGGCTGAAGCAAGCCGGGATCGCAATCATCGGCACCGCGACGAATGTCGCCGAGGCGCGCAAGCTCGCCGACGGTGGAGCCGACGCGGTCATAGCCCAGGGCTGGGAGGCGGGAGGTCACCGCGGTTCGCACGCTCCCAATGGTCCTGGCGACGGCGTCGGAACGATGGCGCTGGTTCCCCAGGTCGTCGATGCTGTCGAGCTCCCGGTCATTGCCGCGGGAGGCATCGCCGACGGCCGCGGCATAGCGGCCGCGTTCGCGCTTGGCGTCAGCGGCGTGCAGATCGGCACCGGCTTCCTGTCCTGCGACGAAGCCGGCACGGACCCACCGCGCCGCGCCCTGATCCGCACGGCGACCGATATGGACACGATGGTCACCGATGCCTTCACCGGCCGCGCGGCGCGCGCGAGACGCACCCGCTACGCCCTGGAAATGGAGGAGAGCAGGGTGCCCCTTCCGGACTTCCCGCAAATGGTCGCGCTCAGCGCTCCGCTCGGCGGCGACAAGGATTTCGCCTTCCATCTCTATGGGCAGGCGGCGGCGCTGAACAGGGAGCTTCCGGCCGGACAACTGGTGCGAACGCTCGTGGCCGAAACGGGCGAAGTGTTCGACGCTCTCTCGGCCGGCAAAACGACGCCTGCGTGAGCGAAGTCTTCGTCGTCGACGTCCCCGATGAGCTTTTAACCCCGCCTGTCGACACTGGATTGCGAAAGATCAGCCGGCAAGCAGGGATGCCATACGGTCGCGATCGATGATGTTGGGATTCGGCGGCAAAGGGCGACCGTCCAGTTCGGCCAGTTTCGCCGCGATATGCGGTCTGGTGACGACATCCTGCGGCAGCGAAACGCACGTGGCGATCTCGATCACGCCGCGAAACACGTCGGCATCCTCGCTTGCGGCAGCGAAAAGCCGGGCCATGACCGGATTCGGCGGCGGAACAGGAAGGCCGTCGGCCAAGGCGTTCATCTCCGCGATCCGGGCACGGTCGGCGGCGATCTGGTTGCGATAGAACGGGCCGACCTGGCGCTCGGTCTCGACATCGTATTCCCGCGAGAATTCGGCAGGGTCGCCGATGTGCCGGCGAGCGACGTTCCTGAGCACCTGCGCGTGCAGAAGGCCGACGCTCAACCCCCGCCCGGCGGACGGATTGGTGCAGGCCCAGGCGTCGGCCACAGCCGCAAACCCGGTGACGACAGGCTGGCCGTCGACGACAAACCGCCGGTAGCGGTCGAGAACGCCTGCCATCAGCAGGACGTGCGTGATCGGCTCGCCGTCAAGCCAATGGGCTTGCATCGGACATGCCGTTACGACACGGTGGAAGGTGGCGGTGTCGCGCAAAGCGCGCATGGCCTTGTTTCTCGCGGAGGTGAACAGGGTGACCGACCAGGTGTCGTTGTCGCCATCCAGTGTGAGAATCGAGAACAGCCCCATCGGAGTGAGCAGGCGGCCCTTTCGGCGCGGCCGCTGCTTGCCCGTGAAATAGCGAGTGAAATAGACGAAATTGCTGTCCTCGGCTTCCTCGCTCGGACTGCGGCCTCCGGCGGCAACGATCCATTCGCAGGCAGGGCTTCGCCGCCCCATCGCATCGATCACCAGGTCGGCGCGAATCTCTTCGCCGGACGTCGTGCGAACGCCCGCAATATGCGGCACGCCGGGAATGGCTGAGGCTCCCGTGATCAGCTCGCGAACCTTGATCCCTCGCCGGACCGTCACATTGGGCGCAGCTTGCGCCATCTCGGCTACGGCCCATTCGATCACCGGCCGCCGGCCGGTAACGAAGCGCATGGCTTCGTCGCCCGGGCGGGGCGCCCTGTCCGTTATTGTCGGGGGCAACGATCGAGGGTCGAAGAAGTCCATCCAGACGCAGCCGGCGCGCAGCAAAATATCCGTCAGCCCCGGCAGCTCCTGATCGGCGACCATCCGGAAACGCGAGCTGAGGTTGTGAGGCTGCCTGAACTGCGCAACGCCGGGGCGCTCCCAGTCCCATCCTTGACTGGAACTCGAAGGCCGGTCCGCCGGATCGGCCTCGAGGACCGTCACGTCATGACCGTCGCGGCCAAGCATGGCCGCCGTGCACAACCCGATTACGCCTCCACCGCAAATCAGGATCTTGCTCACCCCGTCCCCCAATTTTCGCGAGGGTCCGGCGCTATATTAGCTTCTGCACATGCTCCCGGCAACGTGCCGGGCCGCCAGCGCCCACCGCTTGTGTGCGGTCACGGAACAATCCGCTGCTTTGGCTGCTTGGCATGGCTTCCGTGGAAGTCTAGGCTGACATCAGCGAAGGGAGGGCGAGATGACATCAAGTTTCACCGTTCACGCGGCGTCCGGCTATGAGCAACTTATGGGGCGCTGGAGCCGCAGGCTCGCGCCCAAGTTCATCGACTTCGCCGGTCTGGCCGGCGGCGAAAAAGTCCTCGACGTGGGTTGCGGCACCGGCAGCCTCACCTTCGAGCTGACGAAGTCAGGTGATCTTGCCGAGATCCAGGCCATCGACTTCTCGCCGGTCTTCGTCGCGGCGGCGAAGGAGAGGAACACCGATCCGCGCGTCACCATCCAGCAGGCGGATGCCGCCGCATTGCCGTTCGCCGATGATGCGTTCGACCGCGCGATGGCGCTGCTGGTGCTGCACTTCGTGCCGGAGGCCGGCAAGGCGGTGGCCGAGATGCGCCGCGTGACGCGGCCGGGCGGTGTGGTCGCGGCCGTGGTCTGGGACCATTACGGCGGCATGACCGGGATGCGCATGATGATCGACACAGTTGCGGCGCTCAGCGAAAGCGGGCGTCAGCTGCGCAACCGCTATTGCTTCCAGCCCATGATGCAGCCGGGCGAGATGAAGCGGACCTTTGTCGAGCAGGGTCTCGTGGATGTCACCGAGGCCGAGCTGATGATCCGCATGGACTACGCGGATTTCGACGACTTCTGGGCGCCGATCGGCGCTGGCGAAGGCCCGCTCGGCAAATATATGACCACGCTGGATGCGGCCGAGCGGGAGCGTGTCGAGGCCGCCGTCCGCGATGCCTATCAAGCCGGTCGACCCGATGGCCCGCGATCCTTCGCCAATGTCGCCTGGGCCTGCCGCGGCATCGTTCCCTGAGATACAAGGCCGGCAACGCGTCAGTTGCCGGCGGCCGCCGGGGCATTGATCTCCCAGCCGTCGACCCACACTTGCCGCAGCCGGTCGCCTTCGCCCTTGAACCATTGGCCGGTCGCCCGGCAATCCTCGATGCGGTCGCTGCGGAAATTGCGGATGGCCTGGCGCAACTCGCACCAAGCGGCGATGTTGGCGGTTTCGGCATAATAGATCAGGGCGACCGGGCGGATGATGCGGCCGGTCGGACGTCCCGCCTCGTCGCGATAGGAGAGGCTTAGCTTCTCCTCGTTGCGGATGGCGCGGCGGACCAAAGCGAGGTCGACGGCCGACGCGGAGGGTGCTGCAAAGCCCCAGGCATGGAGGGCGTTGGCGTCGAGCGTCTGCCGCAAAGGCGGCGGCACGGCGCCGGCGATCTTGGCGCCGACGCGTTTGGCGGCCTGCCTGAGCTCGTCGTCGCCTGTGCGCTCCAGCAGCGCCAGCGACAGGACGATCGCTTCCATCTCCTCGATGGAAAACATCAGCGGCGGCAGGTCGAAGCCAGGGCGCAGGATGTAGCCGATGCCGCGCCCGCCCTCGATCGGCACGCGCATCGCCTGCAGGGCAGCGATGTCGCGATAGACCGAGCGTACGGTCACTTCCAGCCGCTCGGCGATCGTCGCCGCCGTTACCGGCTTCCTGGCCAGCCGCAGGATCTGGATGATCTCGAACAGGCGCGAGGCCTTGCGCATTTTCTCACTCAGCTGAAATGCAACTGACACACCCTCGTCAGTTGGAATGCCTTATAGGGCCGCCTACCCGCTTGAAAATCAACAGATTCCTTTGCGTGCAGGCGGATAATGCGACAGGCAACTGACATGAGCTATGGCGAAAATCTCTGGCTGTTCTTCGTGCTTCTGTTCGGCATCATCGCCGTTCCGGGCATGGACATGCTGTTCGTGCTGGCCAATGCGCTGACCGGCGGCAGCAACAGGGGCCTGGCCGCCACCGCCGGTATTATGCTCGGAGGCGCCGTGCACACGCTGAACGGCGCGCTCGGCGTCGGGCTGCTCATGCATTTCGTGCCGATCCTGTTCACGCCGCTGCTGATCGCCGGCGCCGCCTACATGGCCTATATCGGCATTTCGCTGATGCGCAGCTCGATCACCGTCGGCGACAACGGACCAACGGGGAGCCGCTCGGCCTGGAAGGCGTTTCGCCAGGGCCTGGTCACCTGCCTGATCAATCCGAAGGCCTATCTCTTCATCCTCGCCGTCTATCCGCAATTCCTGAAGCCGGCCTACGGTCCGATCTGGATGCAGGCGACGATCATGGGATTGCTGACGGTGGCCACGCAGGCCGCGATCTATGGCGGGCTCGCCGTCACGGCGGGGCGCAGCAGGGAGCTGCTGGTCGATAATCCGCAAGCTACCATATTTGCAGGCCGCGCGGCTGGGCTGCTGCTGTTTGCCGTTTCGATATTCACGGCGTGGGAAGGTTTGAGGGCGGCGTGATCGCCGCCCTCTCCATTTCGCTCAAGCCGCACCCTGCCGGCTGGCGAGCATCTCGCGCTTCACCGACCGGCGCCATTCGACGGCGCCGGCGAGGCCGTGCAGGACCGTCTCTGTGGTCGCCCAGTCGATGCAGCCGTCGGTGATGCTCTGGCCGTAGACCAGCGGCTTGCCGGGCACGACGTCCTGCCGGCCGGCGACGAGATTGCTCTCGATCATGACGCCGATGATGCGCTCGTCGCCCGCGGCAACCTGGCCCGCCACGTCATGCGCGACCTTCGGCTGGTTCTCCGGCTTCTTGGCGCTGTTGGCGTGGCTGACGTCGATCATCAGCCGCGGCGCGATGCCGATGCGGACTAGCTCGGCCGCGGCGGCCTCGACGCTTGCGGCATCATAGTTCGGCGCGACGCCGCCGCGCAGGATGACATGGCAATCCTCGTTGCCGGTGGTCGCCGCGATGCCGCTGCGGCCGCCCTTGGTCACCGCCATGAAATGATGCGGCTGGGCGGCGGACTTCACCGCCTCGCCGGCGATCCTGAGATCGCCGTCGGTGCCGTTCTTGAAGCCGACGGGACAGGACAGGCCCGAGGCCAGCTCGCGATGGATCTGGCTTTCAGTGGTGCGCGCGCCGATCGCGCCCCAGGCGACGAGGTCGGCGATGTGTTGCGGGATGGTCATGTCGAGGAATTCGGTCGCCGCCGGCAGGCCGAGATTGTTGACGGCCGACAGAACGTTGCGCGCCATGCGCAGCCCCTTTTCGATGTTGAAGCTGCCGTCGAGGTCGGGATCGTTGATCAGGCCCTTCCAGCCGACCGTGGTGCGCGGCTTTTCAAAATAGACGCGCATGACGATCTCGAGCCGGTCGGCCAGGGCCTCGCGCAGCGCCGCCAGACGGCTGGCATAGTCAACGGCCGCGACCGGATCGTGGATTGAACATGGGCCGACGATGACAAGCAGTCGATCGTCGGCCCCGAGAGGATCGAATGGATGGCGTTGCGCGAGGCAGCGACGGTGCGCGTCGCGGTGAGCGAGCGCGGTATCTCGCGCATCACCTCGTCCGGCGTACTCAAGGCTCTGATTTCGGTGACCCGAAGGTCGTCTGTGGTGGTCAACACGGCTTTCTGCTCCTGGTTTAGGAGACCTGCCGGCTGAAACAAAAAAAGCCGCCAGGTCTGGCGGCTTGTCGGATTTTCGATCTAGAGTTTTCAGATCGAGCGCAATCCTCCCGCCGCCAGCGAGCTACCGTAGCTAAAGTACCAAAACGAGGCGGTCAGGTGGATCATGCGCCTGATATAATCGATGCGGGGGCGCTTGTCACGTGGCTGATGAGAGCCAATTCGGAATGGCCGAATCTCGCGGTTTCGTCCTTGGGCGGAGCGGGAAGCGAAGCGTACCGCGTAGACCAAAGGAATCCATTCCGTGCCTTGGGCCGAGGAATGCACCCTAGCAAAATTCTGCGCGGCCGCGACGCTTCAAAGTAACGGCATGGATCCTCGGGTCTGCGCGCGTCGCTTCGCTCCTTGCTCCGCCCGTGGATGACGAAGGTAGCGATTCATAGCGGCAGATCACGCAGTTCGTCGTGTTGACGTTCAAGGTCTAAATCGGCACCACGCAGTGGCGATTCCAACAGGAATTCCGCAAGCGTACCCTTTCGCCCGGTCCTTCGAAGCCATTCTTCGGCCGACACGACAAGCACACTTGGTTTGCCGTTTTCGGTGATCCTCTGCGGCGCGTACCGCGCCGCTCGATAATCTCCGCGAACCTGACTTCTGCCTCGGCGACAGTCCAGCTGGTATGTTCGGGCGCAGACATCATTCCACCCCCATGAGTGTTCGGACTTATGACTATGAGGGAAAGGCAATGCTGCGGCAACCGGCAGACATGCGCGCTCTTGGGCCCGCGCGCCGTTACGCCAAAGCCAGCCGCTACTCCCCGATCACCCCGGCTATGTTCTGATCATAGTCGACCAGCGAGCCGGTCATGACGCCCGCCTGCGGGCTCAGCATGTAGGTAATCAGCCGGGCAAGCTGCGCGGGCTTGACCAGCTGGCCCATGGGCTGCGCGGCCTCGGCCTTCTCCAACCAGTCATCCGACGCTCCGTGCCATTTCTTCTGGACGATCGCCTCGCCCTCGGTGTCCATCCATCCCGGCAGCACCGCATTGCAGCGGATGCGGTTCCGCCGATAAGCGCTCGCGACATTCTTGGTCAGCGTCATCAGCGCGCCCTTGCTGGTCGAATAGGGCGTCAGGAAGGACTGGCCGGCATGCGCCGACATCGACAGAACGTTGACGATCGAGCCCGGATCCTTGCGCTCCAGGAGATGCGCGACGAGGCCCTGCATCAGGAAGAAGGGGCCGCGGACATTGGTGTCGAAGATCTGGTCGAAGAGTTCTTCCGATGTCTCGACCAGCGAGCCTCGCGCGGAAGTGGCGGCGGCGTTGACCAGCGCGTTCAGTGTTCCGAAATGCTCGATCGCGGTCTCGACGGCGCGCTTGCAGTCCGCAACCTTGGCGACATCGGCGCTGATGAAGATGGCGTCGACGCCGTTCTTCTTCAGCGCCGCGACCGCCCTGTCGCCCTTTTCCTGGGAGCGGCCGATCAGCGCCAGCGCGCGGCAACCCTCATCCGCCAAGGCTTCCGCAACCGCGAAGCCGATGCCCTGCGCGCCGCCGGTGACGATGGCGCGCGTTTCTGAATTGCGACCGGCGAAACCGTTCATCGCTGTGCTCCTCAATCCGTATTCAAATTTCAATCGACGCGGATGGTCTTGCCCGTCTTGGCCGACTGCAAGGCCGCGTCGGCCAGCTTCAGCGCGATCAGCCCGTCCTTGCCGCTCGGCGCCGCCTTCTTTCCGGCAGTTGCCGCGGCAATAAAGGCCGCGATCTCGTTGGCGTAGGCGTCGATGTAACGGGTCATGAAGAAGTCGTGCAGCGGCGGACGTGTATAGCCCTTGTCGTTGGCGAGCTCGATTGACACCGGCCGCTGGTTCTCGGCCGCGACCATGCCCTTGGAGCCATGCACCTCGATGCGCTGGTCGTAGCCATAGGTGGCGCGGCGCGAGTTGGAGATGACGGCCTGCTTGCCGGATGCGGTCTCGAGGATGATGCTGACCGAGTCGAAATCGCCGGCTTCGCCGATCTTCTTGTCAACCAGCACCGAGGCATGGGCGCTGACGGCCACCGGCTCCTCGCCGAGCAGAAAGCGCGCCATGTCGAAGTCGTGGATGGTCATGTCGCGAAAAATGCCGCCGGAGCGGGCGATATAATCGAGCGGCGGGGCGCCCGGATCGCGCGAGGTGATGGTGACCATCTCGACCGTGCCGATGGCGCCGTCGTCGATCGCCTTGCGCACGGCGGCGAAATGCGGGTCGAAGCGGCGGTTGAAGCCGACCATCAGCGTGGCCTTGGTCTTCTCGACAACGGCCAGGCATTTTTCGACCCGCTCGACGGAGAGATCGATCGGCTTCTCGCAGAAGATCGCCTTGCCGGCCTTGGCGAAGCGCTCGATCAGATCGGCATGGGTGTCGGTCGGGGTGCAGATGATGACGGCGTCGATGTCCTTGGCCTGCTCGATGGCATCGATCGTGCGCACTTCGGCGCCGTAGGCGGAGGCGAGCTCAGTCGCCGCTTTCTCGAAGGCATCTGCGACGGCAACCAGTTTTGCCTGCGGATTTGAGCCGACGGCGCGGGCATGCACTTTGCCGATACGACCGGCGCCGAGAAGAGCGAAGCGGAGAGTCATGGAATATCCTTCGAGATGGTTTAGAAAGCTGTCCGCGCCGCCGGCGCGGACGATTGGTTGATCCCGTCGCGGCGTCCGTCAGGCGGCCTGCAGTTCCGCCTGTCCGGTCTTGGCGCCGGTGATGTAGGCGACGATGTCGTTGCCGTCGGTGTCCTGCTTGCGCAAATTGGCGACGATGCGGCCGCGGCGGAAGACGACGATGCGGTCGACCAGGTCGAACACCTGGCGCATGTTGTGGCTGACCAGGATCAGCGGCTCGCCGTTTTCCTTCAGCGTACGGATGATGTTTTCGACCTGCGCGGTTTCCTGCACGCCGAGCGCTGCCGTCGGCTCGTCCATGATGATCAGCTTGGAGGCGAAGGTCGCGGTCCGGGCGATCGCGACGCATTGGCGCTGGCCGCCGGACATATGGCGGATGGTGCTGGAGAGGTTGGGGATCTTCACCGCCGTGCGGATCAGCGCCGCCTCGGTCGCCTTGCGCATCGCCTTGCGGTCGAGGATCGAGAACGGCCCGAGGTTGAAGAGCACCTTCTCACGCCCAAGGAACAGGTTCGACGGCACGTCGAGATCGTCGGCCAGCGCAAGGTTCTGGAACACGGTCTCGATGCCCGCCTCGCGTGCCTCGATCGGGCCGGCGAAGTTCACTTCCTTGCCGTCGAACCAGATCTTGCCGTCCGTGCGCTGCTCGACGCCGGTGATCTGGCGCACGAAGGTCGACTTGCCGGCGCCGTTGTCGCCCATGATGGCGACATGCTCGCCCTTGCGCAGCTCGAAATTCGCCTCCTGCAAGGCGTGCACACCGCCATAATGCTTGGTCAGGTTTTCGGTCTTCAGAACGATGTCGGACATGGTCAAGCTCCTATCGCGCGGCGGCGCTGGCGCCATTGATCGAGAACGACCGCGCCGACGATGATCACGCCCTTGACCATCTCCTGATAGTAGGCGTCGAGGCGCAGGAAGGTGAAGCCGGAAATGATGACGCCGAAGATCAGCGAGCCGATCACGGTGCCGATGATCGAGCCGCGGCCGCCCGACAACGAAACGCCGCCGATGACCGCCATGGCGATGGCGTCGAGCTCGTACATGACGCCCATGCCGGCCTGGGCGGTGAGGTTCTTGGAGCAGAGCACCACGGCGGCAAGCGAAGCGAGGATGCCGGCGATGGCGTAGACCAGCACCTTGTGGTTGGCGATCTTGATGCCCGACATGCGCGCGGCATCCTCGTTGGAGCCGATGGCGTAGCAATGCTTGCCGTATTTCGTATAGCTCAGGATAAGCTGGAACAGGAGCGCCAGCGAGATGAAGATGACGACAGGCATCAGGCCCTTGCCGATGGCCGCGAAGCTGTCGGTCGGGAACGAGATCGGCTGGCCCTTCGACCACCATTTTGCGATGCCGCGGGCGGTAACCATCATGCCCAGCGTGGCGATGAAGGGCGGAATGCGGGTATAGGCGATCAACAGGCCGTTGATCAGGCCGGCGATCAGTCCGCAGCCGATCGCGACCAGCACCGGCACGATGACCGGCAGGTCGGTCCAGCCATAGTCGATGAACATCGCCTTGGGATTGGGATTGCCGTTGACGGTCGCAACCTGCGCGAAGCTCATGGCGATCATGGCAGTGGCGCCGACGATCGAGCCCGAGGACAGGTCGATGCCGCCGCAGATGATCACCTGGGTGACGCCGATGGCTATGATGCCGACGATCGAGACCTGCAGGATGATGATCTGCAGGCGCTGCTCGTTGAAGAGGCCCGACACATTCTCGCGCGTGTTGAACAGGAAGCTGTCGCCGAGGAAAACGCGGCCGATCAGCTCGAAGGCGACGACGAGGATGACCAGCGCCAGGAACACGTTGAACTCGGCCGGCCATGGACGCTTCTTGGCGTCATAGCTCAACCCGCCAATGCCATGCGATGTCTGTGACACGTCTTCTTCCTCCGAATGACCGCGCCCCGTTCTCCCGCCCTGTCGGGCGGGAGAGGAACAGAGCGGCGCCGCTTCGCCAGCAGCCGATTTCAGCCAGGCCGATGCGTCGCGGCACCACCCCGCGGTTTGTCTTCACGCAATTCCATACCGAAAACCGTTCCTGGAATTGCGCCGGCGCGCCTCAGTTCTTCTTCAAGAATTTGTCGATGTTCGCCGGAGTGACGAGCTGGAACGGGATATAGACCTTGTGTTCCACCTTTTCGCCCTTGGCGAGCTTCAGCGCCGCATCGAGCGCACCGGCGCCTTGGCCGGCAGCGTCCTGGAAGACCGTCACGTCGAGATCGCCTGCCTGCATCGCGGCCAACGCATCCTGCGTGGCGTCGACGCCGCCGACGACCACCGACTTCATGTCGATGTTGGCGGCCTTCATCGCCTGGATGGCGCCGATGGCGCTTTCGTCGTTGTTGGCGATAACGCCGTCGAACGCCTTGCCCGACGACAGCCAGTTGGTCATCAGGTTCTGCGCCTGGTCACGATCCCAGTTCGAGGTCTGCTTGTCGATGATCTTGATGAAGCTGCAGTCCGGCGTGGCGATGACTTCCTCGATGTCCTTAGTGCGCTGCACCGCGGCCTGGTTCGAGAGCTCGCCCATGATCACGTAGACATTGGCTTCCTTCTTGCCGGCTTCCTTGAACAGGCGGCAGGCTTCCTTGGTCTCGAGCGTGCCGGATTCCGCCTCGTTCGACGCGACGAAAGCCTGGTTGTCCGGCAGCTGGTCGACATTGACCGGCTGACGATTGACATAGACCAGCGGGACCTTGGCCGCGGCGGCCGCGTCCGACATTGCCTGGGTGGCCGAGGTGTCGACCGGATTGACGATGATGGCGTCGACACCCGAGGCGGCGAAGTTCTTGATCTGGTCGAGCTGCTTGGCCACGTCGTTCTGCGCATCCTCGACCTGCAATTCGACGCCGCTCATGCCCTTGGCCTGCGCGATCATGCCGTTGCGCAGCACGGTCAGGAAGTTGTCATCGAACTTGGCCATCGAAACGCCGATCTTGGCGGCGAAGGCGGATGAACACATCAGCGCCGAAAGCGCGACGCCCAAAAGCAGTTTCTTCATTTTATTCTCCTCCACTTGGTGTCCGGCTGCACCCATTTGAACCGGAATCCCCGGTTTGCCCGGGGAATCTCTCCCTGCGGCCATGCGGCGTCCCAACTCGACTGGAACGCCTCTTCCTCCGTTCGCACAGGCGTTCCGGAACGAAAGAACCAAAAAGCCTAGTTAGTGAAATATTTATTCCATTTCGTTTTGGAAACGTCAAGGGCGATTCCGACGAGATTGGCCGGTTTTTCGGTCCCGATCGTCGAAACCCGGGCCCGAATCGAAGCAAATCGCCATGAAAGAATCCATCAGCCTGATGGATTCTTTCACATCGACCCATCGCAAACGCCGGGAATTGGCTGAAGCCGCCCTAAACCTCGTCATTCTATGGCGAACTATGGCGAAGCAAGGAGCGAATCGACGCGATGGGCGCTTCGGCCAATCTCCAACGCGTGCCGCCTGCCAACGCAAACGGGCGACCGATCAAAATTCCTGCGGCGGAGCTACTAGATGTTTTCCGGCAGATAGATGTCGAAGGGCAGGAAGGTCTGCCCCGGCGCATTGGCGGCGCCGCTTTCGATGGCATGGGCCATGAGCCCCAGGAGTTCCCGGCAGAGCGCGGCGAGCGGCGTCGAGATCACCATGGTGAGGATGTTGTCGGCAAGTGCTGCGCGCGAGACGGCGTTGATCTCGTTGCAGATGACGACCGGCATAACCGCCGGGTTTGCCGTTCTCAGCGCCGAGACGGCGCCTTCCATGCCGCCGCCGGCGACATAGCAACCGGCAAGATCGGGATGGCGCGCCAGAAGATCGAGCATGGCGTCATGCGTCACGTCATTCGCCTCGAGGTTGACCAGCGTCTCCATCACGGTGAAATCCGGCGCGTGCTCGCGGAAATAGGAGCGGAAGCCGATCTCGCGCAGTTCGTGGCCATGGAAGCGGTGGCTGCCGACGAAGAGCGCCACCTTGCCCGGCTTCCTGGCGGCCTTGGCGATCATCCAGGCCGCGCTTCGCCCGACCTTGCGGTTGTCGAGCCCGACATAGCCTTCGCGGATGCCGGCGGCAAAATCGGACAGCAGGGAGAAGACCGGCTGCCCCCTCGCCTTCAGTGCCTCCACCACCGCCGTCAGCGTCGGGTGATCTGGGCCGACGACGGCGATGGCTCTCGACTTGGCCGCCAGCCTGCGCATCTGGCCCGCAATCTCATCGGGCGCCAGCGACGTGGCGAAGTCGATCGCGGCAGTGCCGCGGAAACGTTGCGACTGCGAAACCGCCAGCTCGAGCTCCCTGGCAAAATCGCCATAGAAGACGTCATTGCCCCTCAGCAGCAGGAAGCCGAGCCGGTATTCCGGCAATTCCTGGCGCATGCGCTGCTTGATCAGCCCCGCCGCGTGGTAGCCGATCTCGGTGGCGGCCTCATACACCCGGCGCGCCGTCTCCTCGCGCACCGGCAGGCGGCTGTTCAGCACTCTGTCGACGGTGGCGACACTGACGCCCGAGACGCGCGCGAGATCGCTAATGGTCGGCCGCTTTGCCATGAATGCTCCATTGCTTGTCCGACTTAGGATATCTCACTCTGATAGGAAATGATAGAAACTATCTTCCTGATGTTGAGACTATCATGGGCCGGCGGTATGGTGAAGTGGAAGCCGGCCATGAACGAGCCCAGACCTGCTAAACCGTTCGCCAGGCGCTGTTGGAGGAAGCTCAATGACTGCCATGACGTCTTCGTCGGCGTCGCCGCGCGATTACAGCCTGACCGGGCGAGACGCTAGGCTCGCGGTCGAGAACGGGCTGGCTGCGGCCGAGTGGTACCACACCGAGATCCCGCGCAAGCAGATGAAGGAGCTGATGCAGCGCTCGGACCAACCGGCGATCCGCGACACCATCATCTGGCTGACCGCGTTCATCGTCAGCGCCGCGGGCGGCATCTGGTTCTGGGGCAGCTGGTGGTGCGTGCCGTTCTTCTTCGTCTACGGCACGCTCTACGGCTCCTCGACCGATTCCCGCTGGCACGAATGCGGCCACGGCACGGCCTTCCGCACGCAGTGGATGAACGATGCCGTCTACCAGCTCGCCTGTTTCATGATCATGCGCAACCCGGTGACCTGGCGCTGGAGCCATACGCGCCACCATACCGACACGATCATCGTCGGCCGCGACCCGGAGATCGCCGTCATGCGCCCGCCGGACCTTTTGCGCGTGGTGCTCAACTTCTTCGGCATTCTCGACGCCTGGCATGCCATGGTCGGCATGGTCCGCAACGCCGCGGGCGTCATCAGCGCGGCGGAAAAGACCTTCATTCCCCTGCAGGAACAGCCGAAGGCGATCCGCGTGGCCCGCATCTGGCTCGCCATCTATCTCGCGACCATCGCTTTGGCGCTCTATCTGCATTCGTGGCTGCCGCTGATGCTGGTCGGCCTGCCCCGCCTCTATGGCGCCTGGCATCACGTGATGACCGGCCTGCTGCAGCATGGCGGCCTCGCCGACAATGTCATCGACCATCGGCTCAACAGCCGCACCGTCTACATGAACCCGGTCAGCCGCTTCATCTACTGGAACATGAACTACCATGTGGAGCATCACATGTTCCCGATGGTGCCCTATCACGCGCTGCCGAAGCTGCACGAGATGATCAAGCACGATCTGCCGGCGCCGACGCCATCGATCCTGGCCGGCTATCGCGAGATGATCCCGGCCTTCCTGCGCCAGCTGCGCAACGAGGATTATTTCCTCAAGCGTGCACTGCCGCCGACGGCGAAGCCCTACCGGGAAGAGCTGCACAACGACAATCCGGTGGCAGCCGCGGCCGAATGATCTGCCGAAGAGCTTAACCAACCGATTTTCGCGGAGGACGAGATGAGCGACTGGGTCGAGGCCTGCGCGGCCGGAGACATCGACGAGGAGGACGTGATGCGGTTCGACCATAGCGGCCGCACCTTCGCCATCTACCGCAGCCCCGACGACGAATATTTCGCGACCGACGGCCTGTGCACGCATGAAAAGGTGCATCTGGCCGACGGGCTGGTGATGGATGACATCATCGAATGCCCGAAGCACAATGGCCGCTTCAACTACAAGACCGGTGACGCGCGCGGCGCGCCGGTCTGCGTCAACCTCAAGACCTATCCGGTCAAGGTCGATGCCGGAAAAATCCTGATCCAGATCGGATGAGACCATGCAGGCGGGGATGCTGATCATCGGAGCAGGCGAATGCGGCGGGCGCGCCGCGCTCGCCCTGCGCGATCTGGGTTTCGAAGGGCCGGTGACGCTGGTCGGCGACGAGCCGCATTTGCCTTACGAGCGGCCGCCGCTGTCGAAGGAAGCGATGACCGGGACGGCGCCGGCCATCAAGGCGATCGCCACCGACGCGCTGTTCGCCGAACGCTCGATCCGCCACATACACTCCGTCCGGGCCGTCGCGATCGATCGTGCCGGGCATGTCGTGCAGCTGTCGGACGGATCCTCCCTTTCCTACGATAAGCTGCTGCTGGCGACAGGCTCGGTGCCGCGCCAGCTGCCGATGCCGGGCCTTGGAGGCCGTTGTGTCTATCTCAGGACCTTCAACGACGCCTTGGCCATCCGCGCCCATCTCAGCGCCGGCAACCGTGTCGCCATCATCGGCGGCGGCTTCATCGGCCTGGAGCTTGCCGCCTCGGCACGCAAGCTCGGCGCAACGGTCACCGTCATCGAGGCGCAGCCGCGCATCCTGATGCGCGGCGTGCCGGCCGAGATCGCCGAGATCATCCATAAGGCGCATGAGGCCGAGGGCGTTACGATCCGCACCGGCCAGGGGATCGCGGCGATCGCCGACGACGGCAAGGAAGTCGCCATCACACTGGCCGACGGGCAGCGGATCGTTGCGGATCTCGTGGTGATCGGCATCGGCGCCGTCCCGGTGACGGCGCTTGCCGCCGAAGCCGGGCTCGCAATCGACAACGGCATCGCCGTGGACGAGCATTTGCGCACCGCCGATCCGGACATCTTCGCCGCCGGCGATTGCTGCTCGTTCCCGCTCGCCGTCTATGGCGGCCGGCGCGTGCGTCTCGAAGCCTGGCGCAACGCGCAGGAACAGGGCGCCTTAGCCGCCAAGAACATGCTAGGGGCCGGCGAGGCGCATGCCGCCGTGCCGTGGTTCTGGTCGGATCAATATGGGCTGACCCTGCAGATCGCCGGGCTGTCCGACGAAGGCAAGAGCATCGTGCGGCGCGACCTCGACGACGGCGCCTTCATCCTGTTCCATCTGGCCGAGGACGGCAGGCTGGTCGCCGCCAGCGGCATCGGCCCCGGCAATGCGGTGGCGCGCGACATCCGGCTGGCGGAAATGCTGATCGCCAAGCGGGCGAGCCCGGCGCCGGAAGCGCTCGGCGCGCAAGCGGTCAAGCTGAAGTCGCTGCTGGCGGCATGATGGACCCGGCTAAAACAGCGCCTTCAGCTCATCCAGCTTGTCGTTGACCAGCCAGCCGTAATAGTTTTCCTCCGGCAGCTTTTCGGCTTGGCCTTCGGCGCGGCGCTTTTCGTTCTCGGCCTTCAGCGCATAGGCACGCTGTTCGGGGTTGCCGACATTGTAGAGCGTGGCGGTCAGGCCGGGATTCTTTGAGATGTCGAAGCCGGCGATGCTGCGATACGCGTCGATCGACTTCTTGATGGTCGCGGCGACGTAAGGCAGCGTCAGGTCGGGATCCATGATGGTCTTGTAGACGGTGTTGGGGTCATCGACGTCAAGCTTCGGCAGGCCCGAGACCTTGTGCACGAGGTCGCTCATCTGCAGCGCGGTCAACGGGTTCAACTGGCCGAGGCCGAAGGTCTGGCCGGCGTAATAAGGCTGGAAGAAGGTGGCGCCGAAGCGGTCGTTGGGGAAATCCTCGCCGCCCACCGTCTTGCCGCGGAAGGAATGGTTCCAGACCTGCTCGCGGCACTCCCAAAGGTCGTAGCTGTCGTCCGCGCCGGCGCATTTCTTGAATTCCGACCGCTGGATGAAATCCGAGATGTCCTCGCCGTGATAGGCGAAGGAGAGCTTGCTCGACAGGTACGAGATCGCCTTGACGTAATAAGTCTGCAGACGGTCGTAGGCGTCGACATTGTAGGTATGCTCGCCGACGATGGCGCCGACGATATGCATCGGGTCGATGCCGTAGGCAGCCGCCACCTTCCTGATCTTGCCGCGCAATTCGGCATCGTTCTGCAAGAGCGCGTAGACCTTGCGGTACTTGGCCTGGAAAGTGGTGTTGGTGGCCTGGGTGCGCCGGCTGGAGGCGCCTGGAATATCCGGCTGCACGCTGTTGCGGTTGCCTGGAGGCACGATGGTCGCGGCGTCCGCGGTTGCCACCGCCGCCGCCAAGGCCATGCCGAGAAAAAGCAGGATAAGTTTCTTCATACGCCGCCGCTTTCGAGTGCGCGGCAAACTAGGTAAAGCGCATGGCAGAGTCGAGAGAAGGCTTCGAGCTCCCGTCAAAAATCGTGGCCAGATGCTTCCATTTGGCCACACTTTGCATTGGAAGGGGTTTCAGGCCGGCCTGAGCCGGCCCGAAATCCGGGCATTGGAAGGGCGTTTCAGGCCGGCGCGAAGGCCAGCCCGAAACCCAGATAGAGCTTAAAGGATGAACCGCGACAGGTCGGTGTTGCGCGACAGGTCGCCGACATGCTTCTCGACATAGGCGGCGTCGATGGTGACGGCCGTGCCGTGGCGGTCGGGCGCGTCGTAGGAAATCTCATCCAGCACACGCTCCATCACCGTCTGCAGGCGCCGGGCGCCGATATTCTCGACGCTGGCGTTGAGATCGACGGCGATGCCGGCGAGCGAATCGATGGCGTCGTCGGTGAAGGTCAGCTCAACGCCTTCTGTCTTCATCAACGCGATATACTGCTTGATGAGGCTTGCCTCCGTCTCGGTTAGGATACGGATGAAATCCGCCTTCTCCAGCGCGCGCAGCTCGACACGGATCGGCAGGCGGCCCTGCAGCTCGGGCAACAGGTCCGAAGGCTTGGAGACGTGGAAGGCGCCCGACGCGATGAACAATATATGGTCGGTTTTGATCGGCCCATATTTAGTCGCGACAGTGGTGCCTTCGACCAGCGGCAGCAGGTCGCGCTGCACGCCCTCACGCGACGGGCCGCCCGAAATGTCGCTCCTGGCGGCGATCTTGTCGATCTCGTCGAGGAAGACAATGCCGTCATTCTCGGCCGATTCCAGCGCCCTGCGCACCACCTCGTCCTGGTCGAGCAGCTTGTCGGACTCGTCATTGACCAGCAGCGCATAGGAATCGCGCACCGTGGTCTTGCGGGTCTTGGTCCTGCGGCCACCCATCGCCTTCGACAGCATGTCGTTGATGTTGAGCACGCCGACATTGGCGCCCGGCATGCCGGGAATCTCGAAGCCGGGCATGCCGCCATTGCCGGTGTCGGCCACCTCGATCTCGATCTCCTTGTCGTCGAGCTCGCCGTCGCGCAGCTTCTTGCGGAAGGAGTCGCGGGTCGCCGGGCTCGCCGTCTTGCCGACCAGCGCTTCCAGCACGCGCTCCTCGGCGTTGATCTGGGCGCGCGCGGCGACATCCTCGCGCATCTTCTCGCGCGTCAGGCCGATGGCGACCTCGACAAGGTCGCGCACGATCTGCTCGACATCGCGGCCGACATAGCCGACCTCGGTGAATTTCGTGGCCTCGACCTTGACGAAGGGGGCGCCGGCGAGCCGCGCCAGGCGGCGCGAGATCTCGGTCTTGCCGACGCCGGTCGGGCCGATCATCAGGATGTTCTTCGGCATCACCTCTTCGCGCATCTGGCCTTCCAGCTGCTGGCGGCGCCAGCGGTTGCGCAAGGCGATGGCCACGGCGCGCTTGGCGTCCTTCTGGCCGATGATGAAGCGGTCGAGTTCCGAAACGATTTCGCGGGGAGAAAAGGTGCTCATATTACTCAAATTCCACTTTGCCACTGCCTGATAAACTCGAACGGATGCAGCAGCATGATCACGTTGAGCGTCAGATTGTCCCGGATGATGTAACCCGTGCCGAGCTCGAAGATGAGCGCCAGGGCCACGATCACCCATATAGGTAGCTTTCGCGCCATCACAAATCCCAGCGCCATGAACAGCGTGTCGGACACCGAGTTGATGATCGAATCGCCGTAATAGTTCAGCGAGATGGTGCCGGCGCGGTAGCGCTCGATGATGAAGGGGCTGTTTTCCAGGATCTCCCAGCCGCCTTCGATGAGGACGGCGAAGGCGAGCCTCAGCCCGATCGGCGAGCGCGGGAACAGCGCCCAGGTCAGCGCATAGAACAGGAAGCCGTGGATGATGTGCGAGAAGGTGTACCAGTCGGCGATGTGCTGGGAATTCTCCGAGCTGTTGACCACGCCGTGCCAGAGCTTGACATAGCCGCAGGTGCAGATCGGCGGATGGCCCATGCCGTACAGGGTGCCTGCCTGGAAGACGATCAAAGCGAGCACGAGCAGCAGGCCCATGCGCCAGCTGTCTTCGTAGGCCGAAAGCGTCTTGTCCTCTCCAGATGCGGTCATTGCCTCAGTCCCCCAGATTTTCATCGTCGTCGGCCGCATCGACGGCCATCAGCACGACGTCCCCATATTGCGAGTGCCTGCGCCCGATCGGCCTGAAGCCGGCCTTCTCATAGGCGCGGATGGCGCGGCCATTGTCGGGATGCGGATCGATGATGACGCACGGCGCGCCTTCCTCGAACAGTTCCTCGACGAACTGGCGCACGATGGCCGAGCCATGACCGATGCCGACCAGTTCCGGCGGGCCGATCGTGAGATCGATGCCCAGCGTGCCGAAGGGCTGGTCGGCATAGGGATGGTCGTCCTCCATATGCGGATCGTAGCTCTGCAGATAGGCGATCGGCCTGCCGTCGAACTCGACGATCAGCGGTTCCACCGAAACCGAATCGATATGCTCGCGGATCTCGGCGATTTCCTTTTCCGGATTATCCCACCATTGGGCGACATGCGGCTCGCGCAGCCAACCGGCGATCATCGGCAGGTCTTTTTCCGTGACCGGCCGAAAATCATATGTATCTGCTGGTTCGACCATGATCTTGTCTGAAAACCGGCGGCCACCTTTCGCTTTCGCGGTCCTTCGGTTCGGGGTCATGGTCGTTCAAGCGGCATCGAGCATTTCGACAACAAAATTGTTGTTGGTGTAGACGCAGATGTCGGACGCGATCTGCATGGCCTTGCGGGCGATCTCCTCGGCATCCTTGTCGGTGTCGATCAGCGCGCGGGCGGCGGCCAGCGCGTAGTTACCGCCTGAACCAATGGCCATGACGCCATGTTCGGGCTCCAGCACGTCGCCATTGCCGGTCAGCGCCAGCGAGACCGACTTGTCGGCGACCAGCATCATGGCTTCCAGCCGGCGCAGATAGCGGTCGGTGCGCCAGTCCTTGGCGAGCTCGACGCAGGCGCGCGTCAGCTGGTCCGGATATTGTTCGAGCTTGGCTTCGAGCCGCTCGAGCAGGGTGAAGGCGTCGGCGGTAGCGCCCGCGAAGCCGGCAATGACGCTGCCGCCCTTGCCGATGCGGCGCACCTTGCGGGCATTGCCCTTCATGATCGTCTGACCGAGGCTGACCTGGCCGTCGCCGGCGATCACGACCTTGTTGCCCTTGCGCACGCTGATGATGGTCGTGGCGTGCATGGTGAGTTCATTCGACATTTGAGCTCCGATGCGCGCTATCCCTTGAAAAGGCGATTGGCGCGGTACGAGTGAGTTTGATCGGCCATATGTATGCACAAGGCCAACGATTGCAAACCGCCCCTCGCCCGAGCGCCGATAGCGGCCGGAATGGCAACTGGCAATCGCCGGATCATGCTGGTAGAAGGCTTTCGTTTTCAAGCCCTGGCGCCTCGAGCAGGGCAACAAGGACAAAGCGATGACGCGTTCGGCGGAAGTCAGCCGCAAGACCAAGGAAACCGAGATTTCGGTCTCCGTCGATGTCGACGGCAAGGGGAAATCCGACATTTCGACCGGCGTCGGCTTCTTCGACCATATGCTCGACCAGCTGTCGCGGCATTCGCTGATCGACATGACGGTCAAGGCCAAGGGCGACCTGCATATCGACGATCACCACACGGTCGAGGACACCGGCATCGCGATCGGCCAGGCGCTGAGCAAGGCGCTGGGCGAACGGCGCGGCATCATGCGCTATGCCTCGATCGACCTTGCCATGGACGAGACGCTCACTAGGGCGGCGATCGATGTCTCCGGCCGGCCTTTCCTGGTCTGGAATGTCGGCTTCTCGTCGCCGAAGATCGGCACGTTCGACACCGAGCTGGTGCGGGAGTTCTTCCAGGCGCTGGCGCAGAATGCCGGCATCACGCTGCATGTGACCAACCACTACGGCGCCAACAATCATCACATTGCCGAAACCTGCTTCAAGGCGGTGGCGCGCAGCTTGCGCGCGGCACTGGAACCCGATCCGCGCCAGCCGGATGCCGTGCCGTCCACCAAGGGATCGCTGAAAGGATAGCCCTATGGCGATCTATGTCGTGATGGCGCCGCCGGCCGGCAACAAAGCCGAGGACGCAAGTTTCGTGCGCGACAGCTTCACCTGGCTGGGTTTCCTGGTCGCGCCGCTCTGGCTTGCCTGGCACCGGATGTGGATCGAGGCGGCCCTGACCTTCATCATCATGGCGCTCCTGTCGGTGGCCGGCGAGAGGCTCGGACTCGAAGGGACCGGATCGCTGCTGTCGCTGCTGGTCTCGCTCTATGTCGGCTTCGAAGGCCAGGGCTTGCGGATCGCCTCGCTGCGGCGGCGCGGCTGGCGCGAATGGGGCGTGATCGAGGCCGGCAATCTCGCCGATGCCGAGACGCGCCATGCGTTGGAAACCGGCGAGGTGAGCGAGGAGCCGCCAGTCCTGCCGCGCATCGTGCCGGATGCATCGCAGGCACGTCCGCCGCAGACAGGCATGGCGCTCGGCCTGACCCATACACCTGGAAGGCCCTGACATGCGGGTGGCCATCATCGATTACGGCTCGGGCAATCTGCGCTCGGCCACCAAGGCTTTCGAGCGCGCCGCGCATGAGGCGGGCCTTGCTGCGACGATCGAGCTGACGGCCGACGCCGAACGCGTGCGTTCCGCCGACCGCATCGTGCTGCCGGGCGTCGGCGCTTATGCCGATTGCGCCGCCGGACTGCACGCGGTGTCGGGGATGTGGGAGGCGGTGGAAGAGGTCGCGCTCGGTAAAGGGCGGCCTTTCCTCGGTATCTGCGTCGGCATGCAACTGATGTCACAACGCGGGTTGGAGAAGACCGTCACCAATGGGCTCGGCTGGATCGCCGGCGACGTCAAGAAGATCCGGCCCTCCGATCCGGCGCTGAAAATCCCACAGATCGGCTGGAACACGATCGAACTCCAACGCAAGCACCCGCTGTTTTCCGGCATCGAGACCGGTCCGAAAGGGCTGCACGCCTATTTCGTCCATTCCTATCATCTGGACGCGAAGAATTCGGGCGAAGTGCTGGCGACGACCGACTATGGCGGTGCGGTGACGGCGGCGGTTGCGCGCGACAACCTTGCCGGTACGCAGTTCCATCCCGAGAAGAGCCAGGCGCTCGGCCTGGCACTGATCACCAATTTCCTGAAATGGAGGCCCTGAAATTGAGCAAGAAGGGCTGTTGGATGGCGATGATCGATGTCCGCGATCCGGACGTCTACAGGCAGTATATCGAAGCGAATGCCGTCGCCTTCGCGAAATACGGCGCGAAGTTCGCGGTCCGCGCGGGCCGCTACGAGAGCCCGGAAGGAGCGACCGGCAACCGTCACGTGCTGGTGGAGTTCGAGTCCTACGAGAAGGCGGTCGAATGCTATCATTCGCCTGAATATCAGCACGCCTCGAAATTCCGGCTCGCCGCCTCGACCGGCCATTTCGTCATCGTCGAGGGCGCCTGACCCATGATCCTGTTTCCGGCGATAGACCTCAAGGACGGCCAATGCGTGCGCCTGAAGCACGGCGACATGGCCACCGCCACCATCTACAACGACGATCCCGCCGCGCAGGCCAAGGCCTTCGAGGACCAGGGCTTCGAATGGCTCCATGTCGTCGACCTCAACGGCGCCTTCAAGGGCCAGAGCGTCAACAGCGCAGCGGTCGGCGCCATCCTGAAGGCGACGAAGAACCCGGTGCAGCTCGGCGGCGGCATCCGCACCCTGCCGCAGATCGAAGACTGGCTGGATCGCGGCCTGACGCGCGTTATCCTCGGCACCGTGGCGGTGCGCGAACCCGACCTGGTCAAGGAGGCCTGCAAGGCATTTCCCGGGAAAATAGCGGTCGGCATCGACGCCAAGGGCGGCAAGGTCGCGGTCGAAGGCTGGGCCGAGGCCTCCGAGCTCGGCGTCATCGAGCTCGCCAAGAAATTCGAGGGCGCGGGCGTGGCCGCCATCATCTACACCGACATCGACCGCGACGGCGTGCTGACCGGCATCAACTGGGATTCGACCATCGACCTCGCCGAGGCCGTGTCGATTCCGGTGATCGCCTCCGGCGGCCTCGCCTCGATCGCCGACATCGTGCGCATGACCATGCCGGATGCGCAAAAACTCGAAGGCGCGATCTCCGGACGGGCCCTATATGACGGACGTATCGACCCGGCCGAGGCGCTGGCGATCCTGCGCGGCGAGCGGGCGGAGGCAAGAGCGTGAACATTTCGATCATCCTGGCCTCCTATGACAGCGGCCATTTCCACGGCGGCTGCGGCCAGGGCCCAGACGCGCTGATTTCGGGCGGGCTGGCCGAGGCGCTGAAGCTCGCCGGCCACGATGTCGAGGTGAGCGACATCGGCAAGGTGGTCGAGGACGAAGCCAAGCGCGAGATCGGTACCGGATTTGCCGTCTGCAACGCGGTTTCGGGCGAAGTCCGCATGGCGCTGGACAGGAAGCGGTTTCCAATCGTGCTGGCCGGCAACTGCCTGACGGCCGCCGGCGCCGTGGCAGGTGCCGGCGCCGACGCCATCATCTGGGCCGACCAGCATGGCGACCTCAACACGCCGGAAAGCACCACAACGGGCTTTCTCGACGGCATGGCACTGGCGACCATGCTGGGTCTCTGCTGGCGCTCGATGGCGGCGCAGATCCCGGGGTTCAAGCCGGTCGATCCGGCGCGTTGTGTTCTGGTCAATGCGCGCGACCTCGACAGCGCGGAAAAGGAACTGCTGGAGAAGCTGCCGATCATCCGGACCGAGTGCCCGGACTGGAAGAGTGCGGCGCAAAGGCTGAAGGCCCACGGTGCACGCCAGGTCCACATGCATGTCGATCTCGACGTGCACGACCCCGAGAAGCTGCAGGCCAATCGCTACACTGCGCCCGGCGGTCCGGCGCCGGAGCAGATACGTACCGCCATGTGCGGCCTCGCCGGTCCGCTCGCCATCGCCGGGCTCACCATCTCCGCCTACGATCCGGCCTTCGATCCCAAGGGCGACGTGCCGCCGCTGGTCGGCGCGCTGGTGGTCGACCTGCTCTCGACGCTGGAGGGCAAGTGATGCTCAAGGCCCGCGTCATCCCCTGCCTCGACGTCAAGAACGGCCGCGTGGTCAAAGGCGTCAATTTCGTCGATCTCGTCGATGCCGGCGACCCGGTCCAGGCCGCCAAGGCGTATGACGCTGCCGGCGCCGACGAGCTCTGCTTCCTCGACATCACCGCATCGTCCGACAATCGCGAGACGATCTTCGACGTGGTGGCCAGGACGGCCGAGCAGTGCTTCATGCCGCTCACCGTGGGCGGCGGCGTGCGCCAGGTGGCCGACATCCGCAAGCTGCTCCTGGCCGGCGCCGACAAGGTCTCGATCAACACCGCGGCGGTGAAGAACCCGGATTTCGTCGCGGAAGCGGCCGACAAGTTCGGCAACCAGTGCATCGTCGTGGCGATCGACGCCAAGAAGGTGTCGGCGCAAGGCGAAGCCGACGGCTGGGAGATCTTCACCCATGGCGGGCGCGAGAAGACGGGCATCGACGCCGTCGACTTCGCAAGGCGCATGGTCGAGCGCGGCGCCGGCGAGATCCTTTTGACCTCGATGGACCGCGACGGCACCAAGGCGGGCTACGACCTTGCGCTCACCCGGGCGATTGCCGACGCGGTGCGCGTGCCGGTGATCGCATCGGGCGGCGTCGGAACGCTCGATCACCTGGTCGAAGGCATCCGCGACGGCCATGCGGGCGCCGTGCTTGCCGCCTCAATCTTCCATTTCGGCACCTACACAATCGCCGAAGCCAAGGCGCATATGGCCAGAGCCGGCCTGCCGATGCGGCTGGACTCGGCCGTCCAGCGGGCTTAAACGACTGTTATGGCAGACTTTTCGCTCGCCGATCTGGAAACGATCATCCACCAGCGCGCCCATTCCGGCGACGCGGAATCGTGGACGGCGAAGCTGTTCGCCAAGGGCATCGACAAGGCGGCGCAGAAGCTCGGCGAGGAAGCGGTCGAGACCGTGATCGCCGCCATCCGCGGCGACAGGCAGGCGCTCGTTTCGGAAAGTGCCGATCTTCTGTATCATTGGCTGGTCGTCCTTGGCATTGCGGACGTCCCGCTTGACGACGTGCTGAAGGAGCTCGAGGGCCGCACCAGCCGCTCGGGCATCGCCGAAAAGGCAGCCCGATCAAAGGATTGAAAGAAACGGGATCGCGCATGATGTCGCCCGAAAACCGCTTCACACTTTTCGGCATCGTGCTTTAGGAGGGCAGGAAACCCGATGGACCAGCTGGCTCCGACCGAGAAGTACTCCCCGTTTCGATTCTTCTCCGCCGAGCAATGGTCGCAGTTTCGCGCCGACACGCCGCTGACGCTCACCGGGGACGAGATCGACCGGCTGCGCTCGCTCAACGACCCGGTCGACCTCGAAGAGGTCAAGCGCATCTACCTCTCGCTTTCCCGGCTGCTTTCGGCGCATGTCGAGGCGAGCCAGCTGCTGTTCAGGCAGCGCCAGGCCTTCTTCAAGGCGCAGGACGTCACCAAGACACCCTTCATCATCGGCATTGCGGGCTCGGTCGCGGTCGGCAAGTCGACCACGGCGCGCGTGCTGAAGGAGCTCCTGGCGCGCTGGCCATCGAGCCCGAAGGTCGACCTCATCACCACCGACGGCTTCCTCCTGCCAAACGAGATCCTGCGCCGCGAAAACCTCATGGAGCGCAAGGGTTTCCCGGAGAGCTACGATGTCGGCGCGCTGCTCAGGTTCCTGTCCGGCATCAAATCGGCGCAAGGCAGCGTCCGGGCGCCGGTCTATTCGCACCTGACCTATGACGTCATTCCGGGCGAGTTCGTCACCATCGACCGGCCGGACATCCTGATCTTCGAAGGCATCAACGTCCTGCAGCCGGGCAAGCTGCCGAAGGACGGCAAGATCGTGCCGTTCCTGTCCGACTTCTTCGATTTCGCCATCTATATCGATGCCGACGAGAAGCTGATCCATCAATGGTACATCCAGCGCTTCATGCGGCTGCGCGAAACCGCCTTCCGCAATCCGGATTCCTTCTTCCACCGCTATTCGCAGCTTTCGCAGGATGCCGCGCGCGCCATCGCGGAGGGGCTCTGGGCCAATATCAACCTGAAGAACCTGCGCGAGAACATCCTGCCGACCAGGGCGCGGGCCGATCTCATCCTGCGCAAGGGCACCAACCACCTGGTCGAGGAAGTGGCGTTAAGGAAATTGTGACCCCTTAACGGCGCCTTAGGCAATCGCGACTAGCGTTGGCAGCCAAACTCCAGCGGGCGTCGGGAGGCAACCGGTGATCAAAGCGGGCAATGCCGCCGGCCGCAAGGCCCTTTGTTGTGCCTTCGACGAGGCCGCCGTGCTGATCGGCAGGCACAAAGCCGGCCGATTGTTGAAGGCCGCCGGGCTTAGCGAAATCGAAGGCCGGCACTTCCTGTTGCTTCCTTTCGCCAACGCTGTCGCACGCACGGCCGAAAGCTGGGTCTCGCACCTGTCATTAGGAGCGCACTGTGTTTGCAGCGGCCGCGTCTGACCCATTAGCAAGCCCTCGACCGATCCGGTTTCTGGTGACCGGCATTGGCGCGACGCTGCTCTATGCCCTGCTTGCCGCGGCATTTTCGACAGCAATGAGTCCGGCCTTGGCTTCGCTATTCGCCTACGCCCTGGCCGCGACCTTCTCCTATGCCGGGCACAAATACTTCAAATTCGTCTCCAGCGGGGCGCGCCACCTTGAAGTACCGCGCTTCGCGGTGCTGACGCTGGTCGGCCTGGCGATGTCCTTCGTGCTCCCGCTCACGTTGTCGGAAAGGCTCGCCCTGCCGGCGTGGATCCCCATCGCGCTGACCTGCCTGCTCGTCGCGCTCATCAATTATGTGGTGCTTCGCCACTGGGCCTTCGGAAAGGCTCTCGCCGAACCGGGGAGTGTCCCCCGAATGAACGTGTTGCAGGAGCGCCTGCCGGCGATACCAGTACTCCTGACCTTGCTTGTGGCCGTCTACGCAGCCTGGCTGGCCGTTGCCATCGTGCCGACCAATGTCGACGTTTCATGGTTGCTGGTCGTGTGCGATCGGCTGCTGAACGGCGAGCATCTGCATACCGACATCGTGGAGATCAATCCGCCGTTCTCCGTCTGGATGTACATGCCGTTCATGTTCCTGGAGCGGCTGACCGGTGGCCGCGCCGAACTCTGGTTGATCCTGGGCGTGATCGGGCTCGCGCTGGCAAGCCTTGCGTTTTCAGCCCGCATCCTGGCGCGTGCCGACCCGATCTATTTTCAACCTCGTTTCATTTGGGTCTTGCCTGCGGCGTTTCTGCTGATCGTCTGTTTCCAGCCCCATGAATTCGGGCAGCGAGAGCATTTCTCCATCATAGCGATCCTGCCTTGGATTGCGTTGCAATGCGCCCGCCAGCGCGCGTCTGACTTCGCGGCGGGCTCGAGACTGGAACAAATGCTTGCGGGCGTGTGCGCCGCCATCGTGGTCATGGTCAAGCCGCCGCATTTCGCCCTCGCCTTTGTCCTGCCGGCGGCCTTGTTGGCCATCCAGCGTCGTTCCCTCAAGCCATTGCTTGTCCCGGAAAACATCGCCGGAGCGGCGATCGTCGCGTTCTATGTTGCCTATATCGTTGTGTTCCAGACACAATTCATTACCGAGATCCTGCCTTTGGCGAGAGACGTGTACCTGCCCGCGCGGGAGCCGCTTCTGGCGCTGCTGGACTGGCCCAGGGAACTCATCCTTCTGGCAATTGCGACGGTGCTTCTGGCTGACGGCTTCCAGCGTATGCATTGGGACGCAAAAATTCCGCTTCTCGCCGCATTTGGACTGCTTCCCGCCTTCCTGATCATGGGCAAGGGCTGGCCTAACCATGCCATGCCCATGATTGTTCTCGGCACCCTTGCGTTTGGCATGCAGCTGCTGCACGGCGAGAGTCCGGGCAGATTGAAGCTCATCGGCAAAACGGCCGCCATTTTCGGCTGCTTTCTGGTGCTGCAGCTGACGGCCAAAATTCAATGGTTTACACTGACCAATGACTATAGCCCGCTGGAACGCTCCATCGCTTCAATTCAACAGGTCGACCGCAACCCGACGATCGTCTCGCTTGCAGCAAGGCTGCAGGTGGCACATCCGCTCTCGCGACGGGTCGGCGGCCATTTCGTCTCGCGATATCCGTCGGCATCGATGGTTTTCGATGCCGACAAGCTTGCCGAAACAGGCGACGATCCGCAGATCAGACGCCGGCTCGCCGATATACGCGATCACATGATTGGACAACTGGCCGACGAGATCGCGACCAAGAGACCGGATATCGTGCTCTACGGCGACGAGACTGGACCAGACTGGGGCAATCTCATGCTGCGCGATCCAAGGATCGCACTCGAATTGCAGCAATACAGCATCCTGCACCAGGAGCCGGGGATAAGGGTGTATTTCCGCAAGGATTTCGCTGCCGGCGGTGAAGCGGCGAAATAAACCACCGAACCGCTGCAGGACGCTGCTCCAGCCTTGGCCATCGTTCTATGTCGCGGCAGGCTCCCTGCCCATTTCAGCCCTGCGGTTTCGGGCCAGTATCGAAATCAGCAACCAGGCGCCGAGCGAGAGCGGCACCAGAACACCAACGAAAAACCCGGCATTGTTCAAGATATGCGCGAGAAAGGGATAGAGCCAACATAGCGCGAGAAGAAGCCGGGGCGGTCTTGACGCCATTGTGAACAGCATGGCAACCGCGACCGCGATACCGATCATGTCGTAGGTGTAGCCGTAGGGCGTGGCAAGGATTGCAAGGACAGCGGTAAGCGCCACGCGTTCCTGATGCGGGACCCGGCGCCCCGGCCACCAGAGCCAGACCGCCGCGGCGATGGAAGCGATCGTCGCGATCGCCTGCGCACCATAGGCCGCGGCCAGCCCAAAGCCGCTTACCCTCGCCGTGAAGAACACCGTGACCGCGTTATAATGGTAGGGCTGCGGAAAAGGTGCTTCCATGATCGCCGTCATCAAGGGACGGGTTTCGGTCAGGAACAGGCGCCAGACATCGAAGCCGAAGAACAGGCCGGTGGTGAGGGCGATCATGACCGTGGTCCCGAGGGCGGCGAACATAGCCCGCCAGTTGCCGCTGGCGAGCAGGCAGAAGGGCACCAGGATGCCGAGATGCGGCTTGATCGTCAGCAGGCCGAACAGGGTACCGGCCAGCAGCGGACGCCTGGGCGCTACCGCGAGGCCTCCGATCAACAGCGCGGTGGTCAACGCGCCGTTCTGGCCGAACACCGAGTTCCAGATGACCGCGGGACTCAAGACGATCGCCAGTTCCACCGCGATCCCGAGCTTCAGCGGTCGGATTGCTAGCCACAGACACAGAACGGTTCCAACCGTCCAGATCAGATAGGCGGGCAGGATCGGCAAGGTTGCAAGCGGAACGCCGAGCAAGAGAATGCTCGGCGGGTAGCTCCATTCCTGATTTGGAAGATCGGGCGACAACATGGCGCGCAGCGCGGCGCGGTAGGCATCCACGTCGAAAAGGACGGCAACGTGGCCTTCCATGGCCATGCGGGAGCCGGCCCAGAGATTTGTGAAATCCCAGTAAGGGAGCTTGTGCGAGAGCAGCGACAAGCCATCGGGACGATAGGCCCACAATGTGCGCAGGTAAAACTCGGCCATCCAGAAGCCGATCACCGTCACGATGGTCACGGTGGCCACGTCCAAGAGGCGTCGGATCCTGATTCGGCTCGGTTCCATGGCAATCCCGGCTGTCGAGCTTTTCTTAGGCTTTTGTCCTTAAGATCGTGTTGCCCCGGCGCCAGGCCTGCTCAGCCATGCACCGTCACCCGCCGCAACGTCAGATTGATGCGGCCGCCATTCTTCAGCAGCGCCGATGTCGCGGGGTAGATGCGGTCGACGCCGTGGAAGGCAAGGCGCCCTTCGCCGCCGAGCACGACGACGTCGCCGCTCTTCAGCCTGAACGACTTGGTGCCGCCCTCGCGCCTGTCCTGGCCGACCCGGAAGAGGCAGTCATCGCCCAGCGAGACCGACACCACCGGCGCGTTGAAATCCTGCTCGTCGCGGTCCTGATGCAGGCCCATTTTGGCATCCGCCGCATAGAAGTTGACCAGGCAGGCCTCGGGCGGATGCGGATAGGCCGAGACCTCGCGCCACACTTTCAGCAAGGCTTCCGGGATCGGAGGCCACGGCTCGCCGGTCACAGGATGCGCGGGCTGGTAGCGATAGCCGCCCTCCTTGTCGGTGACCCAGCCAAGCGCGCCGCAATTGGTCATGCGCACGCTCATCTCCTTGCCGGTGCGCGGCATGGCCGGCACGTAGAGCGGTGCTGCCTGCACGACGCGCCTGATTTCCTCGACCAGCGCTTCCTGCGCCGGGCGCGCGAAGTAACCCGGCATATGGCGGACGCCTTTGGGCAGAACGAGCATGGGGCGATCCGTTTTATCCGCAGAGTCGGATGATTTCAGGTCGAATCGGCCTGAAATCATCCGACTCTAAATCAAAGAGATGGAGCCTGATGTCGTCCGAAAACCGATTCACGTTTTTCCGCATCATGCTCTAATCCTGCCATCCCTCAAAAAAGACGGCGACCCGAAAACTGCGGCTTTGGCCGGATCAGTCGCTTTCCACCCGACCGCGCAGCTTTTTCACGGTCGACCGGCCCGCCTTGCTCTTGAGGCGGCGCTCCACGGCGCCTTTGGACGGCCTGGTCTTCTTGCGCGGCGGCGGCGGCGGCTCGGCCGCCTTGGCGATCAACGCCGTCAGCCGCGACCGCGCGTCGGCGCGGTTCTGCTCCTGCGTGCGGAAGCGGCCGGCCTCGATGACGATGACGCCGTCCTTGGTGGCGCGCTGACCGGCTAGCTTGAGGGCGCGCTCGCGCACGCGCTCGGACAGGCCGGATGCGTTCGCCACGTCGAAGCGCAGCTGTACGGCGGTCGCCACCTTGTTGACGTTCTGACCGCCTGGGCCGGAGGAACGGATGAAGTCCTCATGCAGGTCGCCAGGACGGATGACCGCTTCGCCGGTGATGATGATGTCGTCGTCGCTCGCCATGCACGCAGTCATGGCGCGGCGGCAGCAAAAAGAAAAGGCCCGGCGCAAGCCGGGCCCTGGAGGAAAGATAATAGCAGTGACTGCTATTCAGCCGCTTCCTGCAGGCGCGGCGCGGCGCCCAAGATAGTGGCGTCGACGTGACGTTCGAACTTCTCGAAATTGGTCGCGAACATGTTGACCAGCTTCGCGGCCTGGCGGTCATAGGCAGCCTTGTCGGCCCAGGTCGAGCGCGGGTCGAGAATGGCGCTGTCGACGCCCGAAACCGCCACCGGCACCTCGAAGCCGAAATTGGCGTCGGTGCGGAACTCGGCCGACTTCAACGAACCGTCGAGCGCGGCGCCCAGCAAGGCGCGCGTCACCTTGATCGGCATCCGGCGGCCGGTGCCATAGGCGCCCCCGGTCCAGCCGGTGTTGACCAGCCAGCAATCGACGCCATGGCCGGCGATGAGCTCGCGCAGCAGATTGCCGTATTCGGACGGATGGCGCGGCATGAACGGGGCGCCGAAACAGGTCGAAAAGGTCGCCTCCGGCTCGGTGACGCCCTTTTCCGTGCCGGCAACCTTAGCGGTATAGCCCGACAGGAAATGGTACATCGCCTGCGCCGCCGTCAGCCTGGCGATCGGCGGCATGACGCCGAAGGCGTCGGCGGTCAGCATGATGATGTTCTTCGGGTGACCGGCGCGGCCGGTCTTCGAGGCGTTGGGGATGAAATCCAGCGGATAGGCGCAGCGCGTGTTTTCGGTGAGGCTGCCGTCATTGAAGTCCGGAACGCGGCCGGCGTCGAGCACGACGTTTTCCAGCACCGTGCCGAAGCGCTGCGTGGTAGCGAAGATTTCCGGTTCGGCCTCGGCCGAGAGCCTGATCGTCTTGGCGTAGCAGCCGCCCTCGAAATTGAAGATGCCGTGCGGACCCCAGCCATGCTCGTCATCGCCGATCAGCGTGCGCGACGGATCCGCGGAAAGGGTGGTCTTGCCGGTGCCGGACAGGCCGAAGAACACCGCCGCGTCGCCATCCGGCCCCTCATTGGCCGAGCAGTGCATCGGCATCACGCCCTTTGCCGGCAGCAGATAGTTCAGCATGGTGAAAACCGACTTCTTCATCTCGCCGGCATAGGAGGTGCCGCCGATCAGCACGATCTGGCGGGCCAGGTCGACCGCGATCACCGTTTCGGTGCGGGTGCCGTGACGCGCCGGATCGGCGCGGAAGGAGGGCAGGTCGATGATCGTCATCTGCGGCACGAAACGCTCGAGCTCCGCGGCTTCGGGACGGATCAGGAGATTGCGGATGAACAGCGAATGCCAGGCGAATTCGGTGACGACCCGGGTCGGCAGCTTGAGATCGGCGTCGGCGCCGCCGACGAGGTCCTGCACGTAGAGATCCTTGCCGGCCGCATGGGCTTTGAAATCCGCAAGCAGCGCTTCGAACTCACCTGGCGATATCGCCTTGTTGTTATCCCACCAGACATGCGGACCGGTGCTGTCATCGCGCACGACGAATTTGTCCTTCGGCGAGCGGCCGGTGTGCTGTCCGGTCTCGGCGACCAGCGCGCCCCGCGCGGTCAGCCGTGCCTCGCCGCGCCGGATCGCTTCCTCATAGAGTTCGGCCGCGCCGAAATTATAGCGCACCATGCCCGTGGTCTTCAGGCCGATCGCGTCGATGGCGCAGTCGGGGTTGCGTTTGCCGGCTTCCGACATCAAATTTCCTCTCTGGATTTGGCCGCATGTGACGGGAGGTTTCCCGGAGCCCGCACAGGGCCGCCCAGGTTCAGAACCAGAAAAGCCGAATGATATCAAATCATTAATCGATTTAAAAAATTTGAAAGTTGTTTAAATCGTTTATATGTGCAAAAACCATAGGGGTTGCCCAAAGGATTGACAGGCTCGGTTCGTCCAATCCCACTATGGGTGCAATCGTGTGTAGCGGCAGGCCGCCCGTGACTTCGGCCAGGGGCCGTGCCACATTTTGTACCCAATTTGTCCTGCAAAAGCCCCTTCTCGACGACAGAAGGGACAGCTCATGAGGGAGCCGCTTGAAATGGCAACAATCGCGCTTGTCGACGACGACCGCAACATTCTGACTTCGGTGTCGATCGCGCTCGAGTCCGAGGGCTATCGGGTCGAAACCTACACCGATGGCGCGTCGGCGCTGGAAGGCCTGGCGGCGCGGCCGCCGAATCTTGCCATCCTCGACATCAAGATGCCGCGCATGGACGGCATGGAGCTGTTGCGCCGCATGCGCCAGAAGTCGGACCTGCCGGTCATCTTCCTGACGTCGAAGGACGACGAGATCGACGAATTGTTCGGCCTCAAGATGGGTGCCGACGACTTCATCCGCAAACCGTTCTCGCAGCGCCTCCTTGTCGAGCGCGTGCGCGCGGTGCTGCGCCGCACCAGCGCCCGCGAGGCGGCGGCCAAGGCGCCCACCCAGCAGGCCCGCTCCCTCGAACGCGGCCAACTGGTGATGGACCAGGAGCGGCACACCTGCACCTGGAAGGGCGAGCCGGTCACGCTGACGGTGACCGAGTTCCTCATCCTGCATTCGCTGGCGCAGCGCCCCGGCGTGGTAAAAAGCCGTGATGCGCTTATGGATTCGGCCTATGATGAACAGGTCTATGTCGACGACCGCACCATCGACAGCCACATCAAGCGGCTGCGCAAGAAGTTCAAGGCCGTCGACGACGACTTCGAGATGATCGAAACTCTTTACGGAGTCGGATACCGGTTCCGCGAGGCATGAATAGGCAGTAGTGAGTACGCAGCAGGGAACAGTCGGCAGTCAGTTTTGAATGGTGCTAGCGGCCCCATAGTCGCAACCATTTCTCTATTCCCTACCGCCTTCTGCCTACTCACCAATTAAGCAGGGCCTGCTATTCGATGGCAGTGGAAGTAGAGCGAGGCAGACGGGCGGGCGCGGCGAGGCGCCCGCCGCGGATCGTGCCCGCCTTCGTGTCGAAATTCACGGTGCCGATGCGCCGGTTTCTCGGCCATCATATCTTCTCCAGCCTGACGCGGCGCATCCTGTTCCTCAACATGGCCGGCCTCGCCGTGCTGGTCACCGGCATCCTCTATCTCAACACCTTCCGCGACGGGCTGATCGACGCGCGCGTCGAAAGCCTGATGACGCAGGGCGAGATCATCGCCGGCGCGATCGCGGCTTCGGCGACCGTCGAGACCGACTCGATCAGCATCGACCCGGAAAAGCTGCTGGAGCTGCAAGCCGGCGAGAGCCTTGGACCGGGCTCCGACCAGCTCGACAATCTCGATTTCCCGATCAATCCGGAACGCGTCGCGCCGGTGCTCAGGCGCTTGATCTCGCCGACGCGCACACGCGCCCGCATCTATGACCGCGACGCCAATCTGCTGCTCGATTCGCGGCATCTCTATTCGCGCGGCCAGATCCTGCGCTACGACCTGCCGCCGGTCGAGGACGAGCAGCCGGACCTCCTGGAACGGGTCGAGAAGTTCATCTTCGACTTCTTCCGCAACAAGGACCTGCCGGTCTATCACGAGCAGCCTGGCGGCAATGGCGCGGCCTTCCCGGAAGTGGTCAAGGCGCTAACCGGCAGCCCCTCGACCATCGTGCGGGTGAGCGAGCAGGGTGAGCAGATCGTCTCCGTCGCGGTGCCGATCCAGCGCTTCCGCGCCGTGCTCGGCGTGCTGATGCTGTCCACAGAGGGCGGCGACATCGACAAGATCGTCGCGGCCGAGCGCAAGGCGATCCTGCGCGTGTTCGGGGTGGCGGCTCTCGTCACCGCGATCCTGTCGTTGCTTCTGGCATCCACCATCGCCAATCCGCTGCGCCGGCTCTCCGCCGCCGCCGTCAGGGTGCGGCGCGGCGTCAAGAGCCGCGAGGAAATCCCCGATTTTTCCGATCGTCAGGACGAGATCGGCAATTTGTCCATTGCCGTGCGCGACATGACCAACGCGCTTTATGCGAGAATCGAGGCAATCGAAAGCTTCGCGGCCGACGTGTCGCATGAACTGAAGAACCCGCTGACGTCGCTGCGCAGCGCGGTCGAGACGCTGCCTTTGGCGAAAAATGATACGTCTCGCGCGCGTCTGATGGAGATCATTCAGCACGACGTGAAGCGGCTCGACCGGCTGATCACCGACATCTCCGACGCATCGCGGCTCGACGCCGAGCTTGCGCGCGACGACGCGGCGACGGTCGACCTGAAGAAGTTCATCACCGATCTCATCGCGGTCTCGCGCGAGACGACGCGCAACAAAAAGACGGTCGAGATCGAGCTCAAGGTGGCCAAGCTGCCGGCCGGCGCTCGAGGCTATTTCGTCGTCGGCCACGACCTCAGGATCGGCCAGGTCATCACCAACCTAATCGAGAACGCGCGCTCCTTCGTGCCCGACGAGCATGGGCACATCGCGATCTCATTGGCTCGCGCGGGCAAGTTCAACATCATCACCGTCGACGACAACGGCCCGGGGATCCGGGCCGAGACGATCGACCGCATCTTCGAGCGCTTCTACACCGACCGGCCAGCCGGCGAGGCATTCGGCCAGAACTCCGGCCTCGGCCTATCGATCAGCCGGCAGATCGTCGAGGCGCATGGCGGCACGCTGACGGCCGAGAACATCCCCGGCACCAAGCCCGGCGAGATCAAGGGCGCGCGTTTCGTGGTGACGCTGCCCGCGGAAGGCTGATCGCCGAACCGAACATGACGGACAGCGCCACGAAACCCCGCAACATCCATGGTACGGCCCTCCTGATCGGCGAGCATGGCGTGCTGATCACCGGCCCGTCCGGCTTCGGCAAGACGACGCTGGCGCTGGCGCTTATCGATCATTGCCGAACCCGCGGCGTGTTTTCCCGGCTGGTCGGCGACGACCAGTTGTTTGCGACCGCGCATGGCGGCCGGCTGGTGTGCCGCGCGCCGCCCACCATCGCCGGGCTCTGCGAGGTGCACGGCATCGGACCGCGGCCGCTGGCCTTCGAGCCGGCCGCTGTGGTCGATCTGGTGGTTCGGCTAGTCGAACCGGCCGACATGGCGCGTCTGCAGGACGAAGCCGCAGAGACGATCGGCGGATGCCGGCTGCCCCGCATCGAGGTCGTCCGGCAAAATGTCACCGCCGCGCTGCCCATGCTGATGGCGCGGCTGTCGATCCGGCCTTTTTCGTGATCCGCTAGGGGTTTTTTGTTGCGATGCGTCAAAATGGCCCGGACCGCCGCAATTTTGGGCTTGTCAACCGGCCGTGCGTCGACAAGATAGCGCTCCCGCCGCCTGGAATGGCTGGCGAACATAAGATACGCCTGTGAAGCGGCGATGACGGGAGCCACCAGAGAATGATCGGACTCGTGCTCGTGACGCACGGTCAACTCGCCACCGAGTTCCGGCATGCCGTGGAGCATGTCGTCGGGCCGCAAGACAATTTCGAAACCGTGGCGATCGGCGCCGACGACGACATGGAGCAGCGCCGGGCCGACATCGTCGACGCGGTGGCGCGCGTCGACACTGGAGCCGGCGTCATCGTGCTCACCGACATGTTCGGCGGAACACCCTCCAATCTCGCCATCTCGGTGATGGAATCCGGCCGCACCGAGGTCATCGCCGGCATGAACCTGCCGATGCTGATCAAGCTCTCCTCGATCCGCAAGGGTGACAACATGGCTGCCGCGCTCGACGAAGCGCAGGCGGCGGGCCGCAAATACATCAACGTCGCCAGCCAGCTCCTGAGCAGCAAATGAACGCATCGGCGCCGCAGACGGACGAGGTTGTGCGGGAGTTCCCGATCATCAATCAGCGCGGCCTGCATGCGCGCGCTTCGGCCAAGTTCGTCCAGGTCGCCAGCGGCTTCGACGCCACCATCCATGTCGAGAAGGACGGCGTGAAGGTCGGTGGCACGTCGATCATGGGCCTGATGATGCTGGCGGCGAGCCCGGGCTATTCGATCCGCGTCATCGCCAGCGGCCCTGAGGCCGTGCCGGCCATGGACGCGCTGGAGCAGCTGGTCGCCTCGCGTTTCGGCGAGGAAATCTGATCGCGCAACGCTCGTGTGTTGCGCTCCCAAGACATGCGCGCATAAAGATTTCTTTATGTCCCATTGTCGTATGGCGGCCGATCTGCTAGTCAGGCGGCAACCGCGCCCCTTCCACGCGCCTCCCGGCGCCGGCGCGCCTTTGAGAAAAATCACACCGGAGCACTGCCATGACGGGTAGCAAGGACTATGTGGTCGCCGACATCTCGCTTGCCGGCTGGGGCCGCAAGGAGATCGAGATCGCCGAAACCGAAATGCCGGGCCTGATGGCCTGCCGCGAGGAGTTCGGCGCCAAGCAGCCGCTCAAGGGCGCGCGCATCACCGGCTCGCTGCACATGACCATCCAGACGGCGGTTCTGATCGAGACGCTGAAGGCGCTGGGCGCCGACATCCGCTGGGCCTCCTGCAACATCTTCTCGACGCAGGATCATGCCGCGGCGGCCATCGCCGAGGCCGGCGTCCCGGTCTTCGCCGTCAAGGGCGAGTCGCTGGAAGACTATTGGGACTACACCGACCGCATCTTCCAGTGGACCGACGGCGGCACCTCCAACATGATCCTGGACGATGGCGGCGACGCCACCATGTACATTCTGCTCGGCGCGCGCGCCGAGGCCGGCGAGGACGTGCTGTCCAATCCCGGCAGCGAGGAGGAAGAGATCCTGTTCGCCCAGATCAAGAAGCGCCTGAAGGCCTCGCCGGGCTTCTTCACCAAGCAGCGCGAAGCGATCCGCGGCGTCACCGAGGAGACCACCACCGGCGTCAACCGCCTCTACCAGCTGCAGAAGAAGGGCCTGCTGCCCTTCCCGGCAATCAACGTCAACGATTCCGTCACCAAGTCGAAATTCGACAACAAATATGGCTGCAAGGAATCGCTGGTCGACGGCATCCGCCGCGGCACCGACACGATGATGGCCGGCAAGGTCGCAGTGGTCTGCGGCTATGGCGACGTCGGCAAGGGCTCGTCGGCCTCGCTGCGCGGCGCCGGTGCCCGCGTCAAGGTCACCGAGGTCGACCCGATCTGCGCGCTGCAGGCGGCCATGGACGGCTATGAGGTGGTGACGCTGGAAGACGCCGCCCCCACCGCCGACATCGTCATCACCACAACCGGCAACAAGGACGTCGTCACGCTCGACCATATGCGGGCGATGAAGGACATGGTGATCGTCGGCAATATCGGCCACTTCGACAACGAGATCCAGGTCGCGGCGCTGCGCAATTTGAAATGGACCAACGTCAAGCCGCAGGTCGACCTGATCACCTTCCCGGACGGCAAGCGGATGATCCTTCTGTCCGAAGGACGCCTGCTCAACCTCGGCAACGCCACCGGACATCCGAGCTTCGTCATGTCGGCTTCGTTCACCAACCAGGTGCTGGCGCAGATCGAGCTCTTCACCAAGCACGGCCAGTATCAGAACCAGGTCTATGTGCTGCCCAAGCACCTCGACGAGAAGGTGGCGCGGCTGCATCTCGACAAGCTCGGCGCCAAGCTGACGGAGCTTTCGGGCGAGCAGGCCGCCTATATCGGCGTGACGCCGCAGGGTCCGTACAAGCCGGAACACTACCGCTATTAACCAAAGCTAAATTATCTACCAGATATTGAAGCCGGGTGGTTGACTTTCCGCCCGGCTTTATTTTTTGCGCCAATGATTCTTCACGCCGATTCCGGCAGGCGTTATTGTTGTGATTCGCGGTCCGGGGACATGTTGGGCCGGGACGCATTCAGGGCGGTCTTGCATTCAAGCGGCGAAGAGGACCAAGACATGCCGGGGGATTACCCGCCACGCGCGGGAAAGGCCGTTTCCGGCGGCCATAGGGATTCGAACGAGATCGGCCCGGCCGTGAGCGGCGGCGGTTTTCGCGCCGGCTTGCGGCTGGCCTCGCTTCTTGGCACCTCGGCGCTTGCCGGCCCGCTGCTTGTCTTTGCGGCCCACGCCGATGCGGGCATTCCGGGAAAGGTCGCTGCACCGGTCGGCACCGTTGAGGTCATGCAGCTCGCCATGTTCGTCGGCGTCATGGGCGCCGCCATGGTCTCGGCGATCTTCCTGATCCGCGAGCGTGCCCGCACCGCCTCGCAGAATGTCCAGCTCAGGGCCCGCGTCGCGGACGTCAACGCGGCGCTGCAGCGTTCCGAAGCGCTGCTCAACCTGCGCGACCAGCGACTGATCGTCTGGACAATGGACAACAAGAAGCCCGAGCTCATCGGCAGCCTGCCGCTGGAAAGCGGCGCGCCCGACGACAGGTCAGCCTTCCTCGCCTTCGGCCGTTGGCTCATGCCGCGCTCGGCGGCGGCGCTGGAGCACGCGGTCGCCGCGCTGCGCGAACAGGCGAAGGCGTTTGACCTCGTCATCGAAACGCAGGCCGGCGTGCCGCTGGAGGTGCATGGCCGCAAGAGCGCGGCGCATGTGCTGGTGCGCTTCGTGTCGCTGTCGGAGACGCTGCGCAACCAGGCCAGGCTGAAGATCGAGAACCAGCGGCTCAACGCAGAATACGACACCCTGATCGGCCTGCTCGACGCGTTGAAGATGCCGACATGGCTGCGAGCCGCGGACGGGCGATTGCAATGGGTCAACCGCGCCTATGCCGAGGCGGTGGAGGCCGAAAGCCCGGCCGCGGCGGTGCGCGACGCGAAGGAATTCCTTGGCGGCCAGGCGCGCGATCAGATCGCCGAGCAGCACAAGACGCGACCCGTCTTCGAACAGACGCTTTCCACCGTGATCGAAGGCGACCGCCGCATGTTCGCGGTCACCGACTTCGCCGGCGCCGAGGGCTCGGCGGGGCTTGCCTGCGACACCAGCGCGGCCGAGACGATCCGCGCCGAATATGAGCGGACCGTGCGCAGCCATGCCGACACGCTCGACCAGTTGAACACCGCGGTGGCGATCTTCGATACCGAGGAAAAGCTGCGCTTCTTCAACCAGGCCTTCCAGAAGCTCTGGGGCCTCGACTCGGGCTTCCTGCTCAGCGCTCCTTCCAACACGCTGCTGCTCGACCGGCTGCGCTCAGAAGGCAGGATCGCCGAGCAGCCGGAATGGCGGCGCTGGAAGGAAAACCTGCTCAGCGCCTATCGCGCCGTCGAATCGCAGGAGCATTGGTGGCACCTGCCGGACGGCAAGACGATCCGCGTCGTGGCGAACCCACAGCCGAAGGGCGGCGTCACCTGGGTGTTCGAGAACCTGACCGAGAAGATGGACCTCGAAAGCCGCTACCAGACCGCCGTGCGGGTGCAGGGCGAGACGCTGGACAATCTCGCCGAGGGCGTGGTCGTGTTCGGTCCGGACGGGCGGCTGCGGCTGTCCAATCCGGCCTTCGTCGCGCTGTGGGGGTTGACGGCGGAAGCGGTCAAGCCGAATATCCATGTTTCGGCGATCCGCGACCTGTGCGACCAGCGTGCGGCGAACAGCCCGTGGGGCGGCTTCGTCGCCGCGGTCACCGGCTTCGACGACGAGCGCCGCGACCGCCGCGGCCAGATCGAGCTGATGAACGGGGACGTGCTGAGCTATGCGGTGATCCACCTGCCCAATGGCCAGGTGATGATAACCTTCGTCGACGTCACCGACACCGTCAATGTCGAACGGGCGCTGAAGGACAGGAACGAGGCGTTGGAGAAATCCGACCAGTTGAAGAATGAATTCGTGCAGCACGTGTCCTATGAGCTGCGCTCGCCGTTGACCAACATCATCGGCTTCACCGAGCTTCTGTCGCTGCCCGCGACCGGGCCGCTGACGCCCAAACAGCGCGAATATGTCGAGCATGTCGGCTCGTCCTCATCGGTGCTGCTCACCATCGTCAACGATATCCTCGACCTGGCGACCGTCGATGCCGGCATCATGCAGCTCGACATCTCCGAAATGAGCGTCGACAGGACGATCGCCGCGGCCGCCGAGCTGGTCGCCGACCGGCTGGACGAGCATCAAATCAAGCTCGAGATCGATGCGGCGGAGGCGCCGGCGAGCTTCCATGGCGATGAGACCCGCATCCGCCAGATCCTCTACAACCTGCTCAGCAACGCGGCTAATTATGCGCCGGAGGCAAGCACGATCCGGCTCACCTGCCGCCGGCTGGCCGACGGCGTCGAGTTCTCCGTGCATGACGACGGCCCCGGCATGCCGCCGGATGTGCTGGAATCGGTCTTCCGCCGCTTCGAGCCGCGCACCAATGGCGGGCGGCGGCGCGGCGCGGGGCTCGGGCTCTCGATTGTCAAGAGCTTCGTCGAACTGCATGGTGGAACCGTGCGCATCGAGACCGGCAAGGACAAGGGCACCACGGTGATCTGCACCTTCCCGGACAAGCCTTCCGGGATCCCCGATACGCCGGCGGGCATCCGCGACGCGGCCGAGTAGCGCGGACTATATGGCAGGAACGGTGTTGGAGCGTTTTCTCGCCGACGAGGCGGCAACGGCAAGGCTTGGCGAGGACCTCGCCATGGCGTTGCGCGCGGGCGACGCGATCGCGCTGAAAGGCGATCTCGGCGCCGGCAAGTCGACGCTGGCGCGCGCGCTGATCCGGGCGCTTGCCGACGATAGCGGCCTCGAAGTGCCGAGCCCGACTTTCACACTGGTGCAGAGCTACGAGACGCGCGTTCCGGTGCATCATTTCGACCTCTATCGGCTGTCCGCGCCGGACGAGATCGATGAGCTCGGGCTCGACGACGCGCTCAGCCAAGGCGCGGCGCTCATCGAATGGCCGGAACGGGCGGCAGACCGGTTGCCGGGAACGGCGCTGTGGGTCGATCTTGCCGAGCAGGGCGAAGGCCGCGTGGCGCGGCTTTCCGGGCAGGGACCGGTTTTCGAGCGCGTGGCGCGATCATTGGCGATGCGCGATTTCCTGGCCGCCGCAGGCTGGGGCGAAGCTGCCCGCCGCCATTTCGTCGGAGACGCCTCCGCCCGCTCCTACGAGATCGTCTCGCTGCCCGGCCAGGCGCCACGGGTGCTGATGAATTCGCCGCGCCTGGTGCTCGGGCCGCCGGTGCGCGACGGCAAGCCCTATGCGGTGATCGCCCACACGGCGCAATCCGTGACCGCTTTCGTCGCCATCGACCGGGCGCTCTATGCAGCAGGCGTCAGCGTGCCGGCGATCCATGCCCAGGACCTCGACCAGGGTTTTCTGCTGATCGAACATCTCGGCTCGGAAGGTTTTCTCGGCCAGGACGGCCTGCCCATCGCCGAACGCTACGAAGCGGCGGCCGAGCTGCTGGCCATGATGCATGGCAAGGCCTGGTCCACGCGCATGGAAGCGGCACCCGGCGTGTTCCACGAGGTGCCGCCTTTCGATCGGGAAGCCATGTTGATCGAGGCCGATCTTCTGGTCGACTGGTATGTGCCTTGGATCACCGGCGGACCGGCTAACGATGAATTGCGAGACGGCTATCACCAGGTATGGAATGCGGTGCTCGACCGCCTCGCCGGCAGCGAATACACGCTGATGCTGCGCGACTTCCATTCGCCCAACATCATCTGGCGGGCGGAGCGTTCCGGCCTCGACCGGCTCGGCATCATCGACGTGCAGGACGCGCTGATCGGCCCTGCCGCCTATGACGTCGCCTCCTTGGCTATGGATGCGCGCGTCACCGTCCCGCCCGAGATCGAGCGGCGGACGGTTGCCGCCTATGTCGCGGCCAGGCGCGCCGCCGGCGCTTTCGACGAGGCCGGGTTCGCCGAGGCCTATGCGATCATGGCGGCGCAGCGCAATTCGAAGATCCTCGGCATCTTCGTGCGGCTCGAAAAGCGGGACGGCAAGCCTTACTATCTGAAGCACCTGCCGCGCATCCGCGATTATCTGAGGCGGGCGCTGGCGCATCCGGCGCTGGCCGGCCTGAAGGAATTCTACATGGCCCACGGCCTGCTCGAGGAACGGGTCCCATGAAGCCGACGACCGCGATGGTGCTGGCGGCCGGGCTCGGCAAGCGCATGCGGCCGATCACCGATACGATGCCCAAGCCGCTGGTGACGATCGCCGGCAAGACTTTGCTCGACTGGGGGCTGGACAGCCTGACAGCCGCTGGCGTCACCAAGGCAGTTGTCAACGTGCACTATCTGCCGGAGCAGATCGTCAAGCATGTCGCCAATAGGCGCGCACCGAGGATCGTCATCTCCGATGAGCGCGAGGCGCTGCTGGAATCGGCGGGCGGCATCGTCAAGGCACTGCCGCTTCTGGGCACTGAGTCTTTCTATATCATCAATGCCGATACCTTCTGGATCGACAGCGGTCAGCCTAGCCTCGAGCGTCTTGCCCTTGCATGGGACGCCGCGAGAATGGATATTCTGCTGATGCTTACCGATCTCGACTCAGCGACCGGGCATTGCGTCGGCACGGATTTCCTGGTTGCCCCCGATGGAGCCCTACGGCGCTCGAAGGGTGATCCGGCGGGGTTGATCTATGCCGGCGCCGCCATCATCCATCCGCGCATCTTCAAGCACGCGCCCACAGGCTCGCATTCGCTCAATATCTATTTCGACAAGGCGATCGCCGTAGGGCGCCTGTTCGGCATGAAGATGAACGGACGCTGGATCACCGTCGGCACGCCGGACGCGATCCCTGCCGCCGAAGCGGCCGTCGCCGGCGCGCTCGCGAAGGCGGTATGAGCGGCACGCGCCGCGTCTTTTCCATCCCACCCGGAGCGCCGTTCCTGCCGACGCTGGCGGGGGCGTTGCTCGAGGGACGCCTGATCCCCGGCTTCCGCTTCGATGGTGAGCCGCTGGCGCTGGCCGATGCCACCATCTATGTGCCGACGCGGCGCGCCGCGCGGGCGCTGCGCGGCGCCTTCGTCGACATGCTTTCCGGATTGGGAGGGGGCAGGCGCTCCGCCATCCTGCCGACGGTGCGGCCGCTCGGCGAGTTCGACGAGGATGAGACAGCCTTCGACGCGGAAGCGGCGCCGGCAATAGATCTGGCGCCGCCGATCGCGGCGCAGGAGCGATTGTTGTTGCTGGCGCCGCTCGTGCGCGCCTGGAAGGAAAGCCTCCCGGCGCATGTCAGAGCCCGGTTCAACGAGGAATTCGTCGTGCCGACCTCGGCCGCCGACGCCATCTGGCTGGCGCGCGACCTTGCCCGGCTGATGGATGAGATCGAGACCGAAGGCACGGATTGGGCGAAGCTCGCGACGCTGGTCACCGGCAACCTCGCCGGCTGGTGGCAGGTGACGCTCGATTTCCTCGGCATCGTCACCGACAATTGGCCGGAACTGCTCAAGGAGCGCAACCGTTCCAATCCGGCCGCGCATCGCGGCGCGCTGATCCGCCTGGAAGCGGCGCGGCTGAAGCGCAATCCGCCGGCCGGACCGGTCATCGCCGCCGGCTCGACCGGTTCCATTCCCGCCACCGCCGAACTGCTTGCCGTGATCGCCGGCCTGCCCAACGGCGCCGTCGTGCTGCCCGGGCTCGACCGCGAGCTGGACGATGCATCCTTTGCGGCGATCACCGCGCCCGGCGCGCGTCCGGCAACGCTCGGCCACCCGCAATATGGCCTCGCCAAGCTGATCGGCGGCATCGGCATTCCGCGCCGAGACGTCGAGGACATCGTTGCCGCTCCACCGCCGCTCGCGTTGCGCGCGGCCCTTGTCGGCGAGGCGCTGCGGCCGGCCGAAACAACCGAATACTGGACCGAGACGCGGCCGCGCTTCACGGCATACAACATCGAACAGGCGCTGGCCGGCGTGACGCTGGTGGAAGCGGCCAACGAACGCGACGAGGCGGTTGCAATCGCCATCGCGCTGAAGCGCGCCGTAGAGGCACCGGGCAAGCGCGCGGCGCTCGTCACCGGCGACCGCGCGCTGGCGCGGCGGGTTTCGGCCGAGCTCCTGCGTTTCGGCGTCGTTGCCGACGATTCCGGCGGCGCGCCGCTCATCAACACACCGGCCGCCAGCTTGCTCAGGCTCGCGCTGAGCGCCGCCTTCCGGCCGGGCGATCCGGTCGGCCTGCTTGCCTTGCTCAAGCATCCGCTGCTCGGGCTCGGTCTCGAACGCCCGACTGTGCGCAAGGCGGCGGAGCTTATCGAGCTGGTGGCGCTGCGCGGCGGCACCGGCCGGCCCGATGTCGCATCGCTCGGCGCGCTTTTCGAGGCACGGCTGGCGGAGCTGAGCGGCGACACAAGGCAGCCTTTCTGGTTTTCGCGCCTGACGGTGCGCGGCATCGAGCAGGCGCGAGGTATGCTTAGCCGCCTTACCGACGCGCTCCTGCCGCTCACCGCGATGCGCGACGAGAAAGATGCCGACATCGCGACGCTGACCAGCGCCAGCGTGGTTGCGCTGGAGGATCTTGGCCGCGCTGCCGATGGCAGTCTGGCGGAGTTCTATGCCGGCGACGCCGGCGAAAAACTCGCCGAGCTGCTGCGTGGACTGGTGGCCGCGTCCTCGCCCTTTACTTTCGCCGCTTCGGAGTGGCCCGACGTGATGGAGGCGCTGATCGCGCCCGAGACGGTGAAGCCGGCGCAAGGCACCGACCGCAACATTGCCATCTGGGGCGCGCTGGAAGCCCGACTGCAGAATGTCGACACGCTCGTCGTCGGCGGGCTCAATGAAGGGGTTTGGCCGCGCAAGCCCGAGAGCGACCGCTTCATGTCGCGGCTGATGAAGACAGGCATCGACCTCGAGCCGCCGGAGCGGCGCATCGGCCTTGCCGCGCATGATTTCCAGATGGCGATGGGCGCCGGCGAAGTGGTTCTGACGCGGTCGGCACGCTCCGGCGACGCACCGGCGGTGCCGTCGCGCTGGCTGCAGCGAATCCTGACCTTCATCGGCAAGGAGCCGGCGGCAGCACTTCGCGGCCGCGGCGACGCGCTGCTTGCCTGGGGGCGCGCGCTCGATGCCGGCGAGAAGAAGGATTTTGCCTCCCGCCCGCAGCCCAAGCCGCCGCTCAGCATGCGCCCGCAGCATTTCTCGGTCACCGAGATCGAGACGCTGCGCCGCGACCCCTATGTGATCTATGCGCGGCGTATCCTCGGCCTGATGCGGCTTGAGCCATTGATCCGCGATCCGGGCGCGGCCGAACGCGGCACTTTGTTCCACGAAATCCTGCATTTGTTCTCCCGGCGGGTGGAGGATCCAAGGGCGTCGAGCGCGCTGCCAAATCTCATCGAGGCCGGCCGTCTCTGCTTTGCCGAGGCAAAGCTTCCGCCTGATATCGAGGCCATCTGGTGGCCGCGTTTCGAAAAGCTCGCTGAAAATATCATCGAATGGGAGCATACCCGCGCCGATGCCGTTGCCAGGCGCTACGCCGAGGAGCGCGCCGAGAAGACGGTGGTCGGCCGCACCGGGGTGACGCTTTCCGGCTATGCCGACCGCGTCGACCTGCTTGCCGGCGGCATGGCCGACATCCTCGACTACAAGACCGGCTCCTCGCCCTCGAAAGCGCAGGCGCACACGCTGCTGTCGCCCCAGCTTGCGCTGGAAGGCGCGCTGCTCAGGCGCGGCGCCTTCAAGGAGCTCGGCATTCGTGAACCGTCGCAGCTTGCCTTCGTGCGGCTGAAGCCGAATGGCGAGGTGTTCGAGGAATCGATCCTCGAATACAACCGCAAGCCGCGCACCGCCAACGATCTCTCCGAGGAAGCCTGGGCACGGCTGGAACGGCTGCTTTTCCACTATGCCGACCCGACCACCGGCTATCTGTCGCGCGCCCTGCCATTCCGCGAGGGCGAAGCGGACGGCGACTACGATCATCTGGCGCGCGTGCTGGAATGGTCGGCCGGCGGCGCCAGCGAAGACGAGGCGGAAGGATGAAATACCCCATCCCTTCCGATACCGCCGCCAGCCAGGCGCGCGCCTCAGATCCCGCCTATTCCGCCTGGGTGTCGGCCAATGCCGGGTCGGGCAAGACGCATGTCTTGGCGCAGCGCGTCATCCGGCTGCTGCTCAACGGCACCGATCCGTCGAAGATCCTCTGCCTCACCTATACGCGGGCGGCCGCCGCCAACATGTCGAACCGCGTGTTCTCGACCCTGTCGGAATGGACGGCGCTGCCCGATGCGGAGCTGGCGCTCAGGATCGCGGCGCTGGACGGCCGCGGCGCCGACCGCGACATGATGCGGCGCGCGCGCCGGCTGTTCGCCGAGGCGCTCGAGACGCCCGGCGGGCTGAAGATCCAGACCATCCACGCCTTCTGCGAATCCGTGCTGCACCAATTCCCGCTCGAAGCTAACATCCCGGCGCATTTCGAGATGCTCGATCCGCAGATGGAGGCCTCGCTGTTCGCCGATGCCCGCCGCGACATGATCTCCGGCGCGGGCGCTGGTGTCGAAGGCTTGGCGGAAGCCTTCGCCACCGTGCTGGAGCGCGGCGGCGAGTTCGGGCTCGATACGCTGCTTGCCGAGATCGTCGGCAAGCGAGACGAATTGCGCGACTTCATCGCCAAGCTCGGCAAGAATCGGGACTTCCGGCCGCTCTTCGCCGAATTCGGCTTCAGGCCCGGTCAGACGGCCGAGGGCATCGCCGCTTCGCTCTGGCCGCTGCCCGGCTTCGACCCCGGCCAGTTCGCGGAATTCGCACATGTCGCCGAAGCCGCCGACGCGCGGCAGGTGCTGAACAATGTCATTCCCTATGCACAAGGCGCATTCGCCGAAGCCGATCCGATCCGCCGGCTACGGCTTCTGGCAAAGGCCTTTCTCAAGGCCGACGGCGACCCCTATGAGCCGCCAAAGATCTTCAAGAAGGCGCTTGTCGACCGGCTGCCGGATCTGCCGGAACGCTACCTCGCGGCAGCCAAGGCCATCCTCGACGTGTCGGATCGGCTGGCGCTGTTCCGCATGCTGGAAGGGACAGCGGCAGCGCTCGCCGTCGCCGGCTGGCTGATCGCGCGCTATGAGCAGTTGAAGCGCGGGCGGGGCTTCCTCGACTTCAACGATCTCATCACCCGCACCGTGAGCCTGCTGTCGCGGCCCGATGCCGGACCATGGGTGCAGTTCAAGCTCGACCAGGGCATCGATCATATCCTGCTCGACGAAGCGCAGGACACCAGCCCGGACCAGTGGGAGGTGGTGAAGAAGCTGACCGAGGAATTCTTTGCCGGGCTTGGCCAGCGCGAGGCGGTCACGCGCACGATCTTTGCCGTGGGCGACGAGAAGCAGTCGATCTATTCCTTTCAAGGCGCCGCGCCTGATTCCTTCGCCGAAAGCCGGCAGTTGTTTGCCGGGCGCGTGCGCGACGCGGAAGCCGCCTTCGCCAATCTCAAGCTCACCTGGTCGTTCCGGTCGAGCGACGACGTGCTGGCCGCCGTCGACCGCGTCTTTGCCGAGCCGGGTGTCAGGCGCGGCATCAGCCACGACCCCGATCCGCTAAGCCATAAGGCGATCCGCAATGACGCGCCGGGCTATGTCGAGGTGTGGCCTTCGATCGGCGCCGAGATGGTCGAGGAGCCGGACGACTGGACCTTGCCGGTCAACCATGCCAGCGCGCCGGCGGTGCGGGTGGCTGAGCATGTCGCCACGACCATCCAGACCTGGCTGCGCAGCGGCGAGGTCATCGAAGGCAAGGGCAGGAAGCTGACCGCGGGCGACATCCTCGTCCTGGTCCGCAAGCGCGATCGCTTCGTACATGCGCTGTCGCGCAGCCTCAAGAACCGGCAGATCCCGGTCGCCGGCGCCGACAGGCTGAGCCTGCCCGGCCATATCGCGGTGCAGGACCTGATCGCGCTTGGACATTTCCTGATCCAGCCGGAGGACGACCTGTCCTTGGCCGCGGTGCTGCGCAGCCCGATCTTCGAGGTCTCCGAAGAGACTTTGCTGGCGCTGGCCGGCGGGAGGCCGAAAGGCCAGTCGCTGATTGCCTCGCTCCGGCAACATGTGGCCGAGGATGTGGGACTCGCCGCTGTCGTTAGCCGGCTTGACGGCTGGGCAACCGAAGTGGCCTTCAAGCCGGTGTTCGAATTCTACGCCGCCGCGCTGGCACGCGACGGCCTGCGCCGCAAGATGACGGCGCGGCTCGGGCCGGAGGCCGGCGACATCCTCGACGAGTTCCTGAGCTTTTGCCTGGCCGAGGAACGCACCGGCCTGCCGGGGTTGGAGTCCTTCCTGTCGACGCTGGAAAATGCCGGCCCCGAGATCAAGCGCGAGATGGATCAGACGCGCGATGAGGTGCGGGTCATGACCGTGCACGCCGCCAAGGGTCTCGAAGCCCCGGTGGTGTTCCTGGTCGATGGCGGCTCGGCACCGTTCAGCGACCAGCATCTGCCGCGGCTGATGCCGTTCGAGAGCTCGGGCACACAGTGGAGGGGCAAGGGCTATCTGTGGCGCTCGGCCAGCGATGTCGCCAATGGCGTCTCGAAGGCGGCCTCGGTCCGGGCGCGCGAACTGGCCGACGACGAATACCGGCGGCTGCTCTATGTCGGCATGACGCGCGCCGAGGACCGGCTGATCGTCTGCGGCTATCACGGCAAGCGGCAGCCCAGCACCGGCACCTGGCATTCGATCGTCAGCAGGGCGCTGCTCGGTGCGCCGGAGAGTTCGGAGCGGCGGCATCCGGCGACTGCCGAGGTGGCCGTGCACCGGTTCCACATGACCAAATTGCCGCCGGTGGCGTTGACCAGCGTCGACGAGGCAGGGCCGTTCGAGCAGATAGCGCCGCTGCCTGAAAACCTGTTCCGGCCGCTCCCGCCCTATGAGGAGCTGCCGCGGCCGCTTTCGCCTTCCGGCGCCTCGGCGCTGATCGAGGAAGCGAAAGACGCTGCGCCCGATACACGCTCGCCGGTGCTCGACGCCCAGGCCGAGCCCGGCTTTGCGATCATGCGCGGCCTTGCCCTGCACAAATTGCTGCAGATGCTGCCCGGCGTTGCGGAGGACGAAAGGCAGGATGCGGCCGAGCGCTACCTGGCGCGCGCCGGCGCGGGCTGGCCGGACGGCGAGCGCGACAGGGCGCTGGACGCCGTGCTTGCGATCCTGTCCGACGGCCGCTTCGGCGCCTTGTTCTCGCCGTCGTCACGCGCGGAAGTCGCGGTGATGGGCAGCCTCGAGGTGAAGGGCAGGCTGCGCTCGATCTCCGGCAAGATCGACCGGCTGGCTGTCACACCGGAAAAGGTGTCGATCGTCGACTACAAGACCAACCGGCCGGCGCCCAAAGACCTGACGGAAGTGCCCCCGGCCTATGTGCTGCAGCTTGCGCTCTACCGCGCGCTGCTTCAGCCGCTCTATCCGGGCCGCGAGGTGACGGCGGCGCTGCTCTTCACCGAAGCGCCGCGCCTGATCGAGCTGCCGGGCAAGGCCATGGATGACGCCCTTGCCCGACTCACGGGAGCGTGACACAAGAACTGCTTGAAGATCGCCGCCGCAACCACCACATTTGGTGCAACCCGCGTTTTCGAAAGGATTTCAGGATGGCCACCGTCAAGGTCGACAAGGGCAATTTCCAGGCCGATGTGCTCAACGCCAAGGAGCCGGTCGTGGTGGATTTCTGGGCAGAGTGGTGCGGCCCGTGCAAGATGATCGCCCCGGCGCTGGAAGACATCGCCAAGGAGCTCGGCTCGAAGGTGAAGGTCGCCAAGCTCAACATCGACGAGAATCCCGAGCTTGCCGCGCAGTTTGGCGTGCGCTCGATCCCGACGCTGATGATCTTCAAGGGCGGCGAAGTGGCCGACATGAAGGTGGGTGCCGCGCCGAAGACGGCGCTGTCGCACTGGATCAACGGCGCCATCGCCTGAGCCAATCCGAAAAGTTCAAGAACGAGCCCGGCCAATCGCGCCGGGCTTTTTCTTTGGCGTCATCGCTCGACGCGTTCTGGCCCTCGCAGGCGGGCACGTCATACTCTCTGTTTCAGAAAAAGGAGAGCGCCATGAGCGGGACAGCCAAGGCCACAGTTCACGTCGACAATGAGCGCGTCATCGTCACCGAATACCGCTTCGCGCCCGGCGCCAACACCGGCTGGCACCGCCATGGCCACGACTATGTCGTGGTGCCGCTGATGGACGGCAAGGTGAAGCTGGTGACCAAGGACGGCGAATCCTTCGCCGAGATGAAGCAGGGCGCACCCTATTTCCGCCGGGAAGGTGTCGAGCACGACGTCATCAACGCCAATGACGGCGAGTATGCTTTCATCGAGATCGAGCTGAAGTAGGCCGGCCGTGATTGCCGGCTTGCACGGTTCCATTCCGGCCTCGTGCGGGATATCGTGGGTCTAACGCTCTTCGCCTTTGCCGGTTTTGCGGCCGTGGCCGCCTATGTCCAGACCCTGACGGGCTTCGCCTTCGGCCTGGTGATGATGGGCGCGATTGCGCTTGTCGGCTTGCTGCCGCTGCCCGACGCAGCCGCGATGGTCGGCATGCTGACCCTGGTCAACGCCACGCAGATGCTGATCCAGGGCGGCTGGCGCGAGGTTGCGCGCCGGGAGCTGCGGCTTATCCTGATCGCAAGCCTGCCTTCGCTGCTCTTGGGGTATGCCCTGTTGGAATGGCTGGCGGATACGCGGGCCGACCTGCTGAAAATCGGGCTCGGCCTGGTCATAATGCTGTCCAGCCTGCAACTGGCCATCAGGCCTGCCGGCTTGGCAAAACGGTCATCGGACGCGAGTTTCGCCGGCTTCGGCGTCATTTCGGGCCTAATGAGTGGACTGTTTGCGACCGGCGGCCCGCCGCTCGTTTATCATCTCTTTCGCCAGCCAATGCCGCATGAACGCGTCCGCGAAACGCTGGTGACCGCTTTCGGCGCCGCGCAGGTGGTGCGGCTTATCCTGGTGGCGGCGAGCGGCAACCTGCCGACCATGTCGCCTGTCGCGCTCGTCCTCGCCATACCGGCCGTAATGCTGATGACCTATGCGGCGCGGCGCTGGCCACCGACACTATCGCAAGGGACGATGCGAAAAATCGTCTTTGTTCTGCTTTTCCTGTCGGGGCTCTCGCTGGCGCTGCCCGCCGCGATGCATGTTGCCGTCTAACTTCAACTGCTCATGCGGGCGACGTGTCGCTCCAATCTACCAGTCGGCGACACGGTCGCCGCCGTGAATTGCGCGCTTTTGGCGGTGTATTCGAACAGCTCGATCTTCACGCCGTTGGGATCGGCGATCCAGGCCTGGTATGTGTCGTCGCAGGCGAGCTTTTTGGGCGTGACCGCGACGCCCTTCGATCGGATATGAGCGATGGCCGCCTCGATGTCTTCCACCTCAAGGCAGAAGTGGTTGATCTGGTTTGCCTCGCTGTAGCTGGCTTCGCGTTTCTCGAACACCTCGACATGGCTGCGGCCGCCACACTCGAGGTAGAAGCCGAAAATCCTGCCGTCGCGCAGGAAATTGAAACGGGTGTCCATGCCGAGCGCATCGCGGTAGAAGCTGCGCGTCGCCTCCAAATCATGCGCGAAGATGCAGAGATGGGCGAGCTGCTTCACCTTGATCATGGCCGGTTCCTTTCGGCCCCGGCCGAAATCCGCAACGCTGTCCCGGTTTCGCCTCAGGTCGGCGGCGTGCCGTTTTCGGCCAGCACGGCCCCGGCGAAATAGAGCGAGCCGCCGATCAGGATGCGCGGCGCCGGGCCGTCCCAAGAATCGCGCAATAGCATCAGCGCGTTGGCGACCGAGCTCACCGGCTCCGCCGACAGGCCGGCCTCTTCGGCACGCAATGCCAGCTCGTCGTTGGGAACGCCGGCGTCGCTGCTGGTCACCGGCACAGTGTAGACATGGCGGGCGAGGCCCTTGAAGGCGCTGAAATAGCCGGTCTGGTCCTTGGTGTTGATCATGCCGGAGATCAGGACCAGCGGTCTCGGATTCTTTTCCTCTTGCTCGGCCAACGCTTCGGCGATGACGATGCCGGCGCCGGGATTGTGGCCGCCGTCCAGCCAGATCTCCGCGCCCTTCGGGGCCAGATCGACGAGCTTGCCCTGCGTCAGCTTCTGCATGCGTGCCGGCCAGGCGACATGGGTCATCGCCCGCTCGGCGGCGCGGTGGCCGATCTCGAAGCCGGCCGCCTTGACGGCGGCGATCGCCGCCGCGGCGTTGGCGTATTGATGGCGCCCCGGCAGGCGGGGCGAGGGCAGGTCCATAAGCCCGTCCTCGTCCTGATAGACCATGCGGCCGTTTTCCTCGAAGGCGAGGAAATCCTGGCCATAGACCACGGTGGGGCAATCCAGCCGCTCGGCCGTCTCGATCAGCACCTGAAGCGCGGTTTCGCTTTCCTGGGCGCCGATCACCACCGGACAGCCGCGCTTCATGATGCCGGCCTTCTCGGCGGCGATCAGCTCGACGCGATCGCCGAGATAGGCCTCATGGTCCATGGAGATCGGCATGATCACCGAAACGGCCGGCCGCTTGATGACATTGGTGGCGTCGAAGCGGCCACCAAGGCCGACCTCGATGATCGCCACTTCCGCCGGATGCTCCGAAAACAGAATGAAGGTGACGGCGGTGAGTATCTCGAAGACGGTGATCGTCTGGCCTTGATTGGCTTCGGCGACGCGCGCGATGGCCTCGGCGAAAACCTCGTCGTCGACGAGCTTGCCGCCGCCTTCGGCCGCCAGCCGGTAGCGCTCGTGCCAGTTCACCAGATGCGGCGAGGTATGGACGTGGACGAGGTGGCCGGCAGCCTCCAGCAGCGCGCGCGAAAAGGCGGCGCAGGAGCCTTTGCCGTTGGTGCCGGCGATGTGGATGACCGGCGGCAGCCGGTCCTGTGGATTGCCGAGGCGTTCGAGAAGCCGCGTGACACGGTCCAGCGAAAGGTCGAAGCCTTTCGGATGCAGCGTCATCAGATGTTCGATTTCGCGTTCGGCGGCGAGCGTTGTCATGATGGAATCCTAGAGCGGTTCATCATCTCACGGAATGCAGAACCGCTCTTTCTTTTTTGTTGACGCAATTCCGAACGGAAACCGTGTCACATTTCCTGGAATTGCTTTGGCGCACGGCCCCAAACCGTGAATCGGTTTCGCGACGGCCATGCGCAAATCCGAGGCTACAGCACGCAACAAGCGGCGCAATCGCGGTTCGCGGCGAACGATGTCGCGCCAGCCGATATCGCTTCAGGCCGACCTCGCCTCAGGCTTGCGGCCGCGCCTCCGCGTTGACCACCGCCGGCGGCAGAATCTCCGGCTCGAGTGGCTTCTCGGCCGGCGGCATCTTGAGCAGCATTTTCAGCAACCGCGCGATGGTCTGGCGCATCTCCAGCCGCGACACGACCATGTCGACCATGCCGTGCTCCATCAGATATTCGGCGCGCTGGAAGCCGTCGGGCAGTTTTTCGCGGATGGTCTGCTCGATGACGCGTGGGCCGGCAAAGCCGATCAGCGCGCCCGGCTCGGCGATGTGGACATCGCCCAGCATGGCGTAGGAGGCGGTGACGCCGCCGGTGGTCGGGTTGGTGAGCACGACGATGTAGGGCAGGCCGGCTTCCTTCAGCCGGTCGACGCCGACCGTGGTGCGCGGCAATTGCATCAGCGACAGAATACCTTCCTGCATGCGGGCGCCGCCGGAGGCGGCGAACAGGATCAGCGGCCGCCTGCGCTGCAGCGCCACCTCGAAGGCATGCACAATGGCCTCGCCGGCAGCCATGCCGAGCGAGCCGCCCATGAAGGCGAAGTCCTGCACGGTGACCACCACCGGCAGGCCTTCGATGGTGCCAACCGCGTTGAGGATAGCGTCTTCCAGGCCGGTCTTTGCCTTGGCCTCTTTGAGGCGGTCGGTGTAGCGCTTTTCGTCGCGGAATTTCAGCGGGTCCTGGAAGACCTTGGGATTTTCCAGCGTCTCGTATTTGCCGTCGTCGAAGAAGTATTTCAGCCGCTCCTTGGCCGATATCTTCATGTGATGGCCGGAAGCCGGGATGACGAACTGGTTGGATTCGAGATCCTTGTGGAAAATCATCTCGCCGGTCTCGGGATCCTTGATCCAGAGGTTTTCAGGCATGTCGGTGCGCCGGCCGAGCATCGAATTGATCTTCGGGCGGACGTAATTGGTGATCCAGTTCATGGTTTCGGCTCCTGTCCTGGAAAGGACTTCAAGCTAGTCCAGGAAAAGTCTGTGGCGGTTTTCCGGTCGGAATCGCGCGGCGAAGAATTAGTCAGGCTATTCGGCGGCGGCAAGGCGAGCCGAACGGACGCCCTGGGCGAGCCCGCTGACCAAAGTGGCGACGGCTTCGGCCGGGTCGGCGGTCTTTTCGCCCTTGGGCCCGAGCACATTGGCGATCGCGTTGACGATCGCCGTGCCGACGACCACGCCGTCGGCCGAGGCGCCGATGACACGCGCCTGCTCGGCGGTTTTGACGCCGAAGCCGACGCAGACCGGCAGCGCCGTGTGACCCTTGATGCGCGTGACCGCAGCCGAGACCTTCGTCGTGTCGGCCAGCGCCGAGCCGGTGATACCGGTCATAGAGACGTAATAGACGAAGCCGGAGGTGTTTTCCAAAACCTTGGGCAAGCGCTTGTCGTCGGTGGTCGGGGTCGCCAGGCGGATGAAGTTGACACCGGCCTTCAGCGCCGGAATGCAGAGCTCCTCATCCATCTCCGGCGGCAGGTCGACGACGATCAGGCCGTCGATGCCGCTGGCCTTTGCGTCGGCGAGGAACCGGTCGACGCCGTAGATGTAGATCGGATTGTAGTAACCCATCAGAACGATCGGCGTCTCGTCGTCGCCGGCGCGGAATTCGGACGCCATCTTAAGCGTCTTGGCGAGGGTCTGGCCGCCCTTCAGCGCCCGAAGACCCGCCGCCTGGATCGCCGGACCGTCGGCCATCGGGTCGGAAAAAGGCATGCCGAGCTCGATGATGTCGGAGCCTGCGCCCGGCAGCGCCTTCATGATGGCCAAGGCGGTGTCGTAGTCCGGGTCGCCGCCCATGAAGTAGGTGACCAAAGCCGGGCGGCCTTCGGCTTTGAGCTTCGCCATGCGGCGGTCGATGCGGGTGGTCATTGTCAGATCTCCATGCCCAGCATGTTGGCCACCGTATGCACGTCCTTGTCGCCGCGGCCGGACAGGTTGACGATGACGAGCTGATCCTTGTCCATCTTGGGCACGATCTTCATCGCATGCGCGATGGCATGCGCCGATTCCAGCGCCGGGATGATGCCTTCGACCCGGGTGGTGAGCTGGAAGGCCTCCAGCGCCTCGTCGTCGAGGATCGGTTCGTATTGGACGCGGCCGGAATCGCGCAGCCAGGAATGCTCGGGGCCGACGCCGGGATAATCGAGGCCGGCCGAGATCGAATGGCCGTCGAGGATCTGGCCGTCCGAGTTCTGCAGCAGATAGGTGCGGTTGCCGTGCAGCACGCCGGGCTTGCCGGCACTCATCGAGGCGCAATGCTCGATGCCGTCAAGGCCGCGGCCGCCGGCTTCGATGCCGATGATGCGCACATCCTTGTCGTCGAGGAAGGGATGGAACAGGCCGATGGCGTTGGAGCCGCCGCCGACGGCGGCGATGATGACATCGGGCAGCCGGCCTTCCTGCTCCAGCATCTGGGCGCGGGCTTCCGTGCCGATCACCGACTGGAAGTCGCGCACCAGCTCCGGATAGGGATGCGGGCCGGCGGCGGTGCCGATCAGGTAATAGGTGTCCTCGACATTGGTGACCCAGTCGCGCAGGGCCTCGTTCATGGCATCCTTCAGCGTGCCATGGCCGGCGGTGACCGGCCGCACTTCGGCGCCGAGCAGCTTCATGCGAAATACGTTCGGGCTCTGGCGGGCGACGTCGGTGGCGCCCATGTAGACGACGCAGGGATAGCCGAAGCGCGCGGCGACGGTGGCTGAGGCGACGCCATGCTGGCCGGCGCCGGTCTCGGCGATGATGCGCTTCTTGCCCATGCGCTTGGCGAGCAGGATCTGACCGAGGCAATTGTTGATCTTGTGCGAGCCGGTGTGGTTGAGGTCCTCTCGCTTGAAATAGACCTTGGCGCCGCCGAGATGTTTCGTCAGGCCCTCAGCGAAATAGAGTTTTGAAGGCCGCCCCGCATAATGGGTCGACAGGTTCTGCAGCTCGGCCTTGAACTCGGGATCGGTCTTGGCCTTGTTCCACTGCTCTTCCAGATCGAGGATCAGCGGCATCAGCGTCTCGGCGACGAAGCGGCCGCCGAAAATGCCGAACATGCCCTGCTCGTCGGGCCCGGTGCGGAAGGAATTGGGCATTGCCGGCTTGTTCATCGCCGATCTCCTGATGTGAATTGTATTCAGGCGGCGCGGTCGTCGCGCGCGGCCCTGGCGGCCCGGAAAAACTGCTCGATCAGCGCCGGATCCTTGACGCCCGGAGCGCTTTCCACGCCGGACGAAACGTCTATTCCGAGCGGGTTTGCCTGTCTCAGGGCATCGCCGATATTGGCGGCGTTGAGCCCTCCGGAAAGCATGTATTCGACGCCGGCGTCAAGGCCGGCAAGGACGCGCCAGTCGAATGCGACGCCGTTGCCGCCCGGCAATTGCGATCCCTTCGGCGGCTTGGCGTCGAAGAGAAAACAGTCGGCCACGCCGACAAAGGGTTTTACCCGCTCCATATCCGCCGCCTCGCCGACCGGCAGCGCCTTCATGACCGGGAGGCCATAGCGGGCCTTCAGTTCCGCCACCCGCGCGGGCGTTTCCGAGCCATGCAGCTGCAGCATGTCCGGCTGCATCTTGGCGACGATCTCGTCGAGGAAAGCATCATCGGCATCGACGGTGACGGCGACCGCCTTGGCCTTGCCGCGCGCCGCTTCGCGCAGGCGCCCGGCCGCGGCGGGCTCGACGTAGCGCGGGCTTTTGGCGAAGAAAATAAAGCCGACATGGCTGGCGCCGCCGGCGAGGGCAGCAGCCATCGCGGCGTCGGTCTTCAATCCGCAGATCTTGATGTCGAGCGTCATGGCGCGGGCTTGGCACGAAACGGGAAAAGAGTCGAGAAAAAGCATAATGTTGCCGGTTCGGCGGAAAACACTACCTTCATATAGGAACCACAGCGGGAGCAGGATAATCATGGCCGACAGGACCGTCGCCGAACTGAAGCAGAAGATCGCGCAGGCGCGCGAGGTGATCGCGCATCTGATGGACAAGGCCGCCTTCAACGGCGCCGAGGCGCACCGCGCGCTGGATTATTTCGGCAGCGATACGTTCGACCGGGATTTTTTGCCGTGGCCGCATACCGAGGAAGGGCTGCGGCCGGAAGAGCTGAACGCGGCGAATGACGATTGATGGTCTGATGGGTTCAGGCGGATAGCAGAAAGGTCGGCGGGACAGCACCCCCTCTGCCCTGCCGGGCAGAGGGGGTGAAGGAACGCGGCCTAGCCGTTTAAGCTACTCAAACATGATCGCCTGCAAGGCGCCGCCGTTGCGCTTCAGCCAGTCCTTGCAGCGGTCGGTATCCGGGCAAAGCTTCTCGCATAGTCTCCAGAATTTCGGGCCGTGGTTCATCTCTTTCAGATGCGCCACCTCATGCGCCACCAGATAGTTTATGACCGCCGGCGGCGCCATCATGATGCGCCACGAGAAGGAGAGATTGCCCTCCGAGGTGCATGACCCCCAGCGGCTGGAGGTATCCTTGTACCTTATCGCCTTGGCGCGCTTGCCGATCGCCTCGGTGTGCTTGACCACCAGTCGCTCGATCTCCTTCTTGGCCTCGCGCTTGAGGTGGTCGGCGATGCGGCGCGGCAGATGGATGCGCTCGCCGTGGACGATCAAGAGCGGACCGCGCTCGTCGCGCGAGACGGTAATGGTGCCGCGCTTGGAAGGCTCATGCACGATGCGGTGCGGCACGCCGCGGATCGGGATCCTGATGCCGGGGCGGACCTGCGGCCTCGTCGGCACCTTGGCCAGCCGCTGTTCCAGCCAATCCTGGTGGCGGTCGAGGAATTTCTCCACCTCGCCCCGGCGCAAGCCGGGCGGCACGGTGACGCGCAGGCCCTGGCCGCCGGAATCGATGCGCAGCGTGAGCCGCCTGGCCCTGGCGCTTTCGACGATTTTCAGCGGCAGCGTGCGGCCGGCGACGCAATGTTCTCGCTCCACGACAGGCGTGGGCTTTGGCTTGGTCAGGTTGCGAAAGAAGCCGAGGGTCATGGCTGGACGATACGCGATTCGAAAAAAACGGCCAGTGGAGGGAAGGTACACAGAGAACAAAAAAGAAACGGCGCCGCTAAACGCGACGCCGCATATCATACCGAGACGTGTCGCGGGATCTCAGTCGTCGAGCAGGTTGGTACCTTTGCCACCCTCCGGACCAGCCTTGTCGGTCGAGCCGGTCGAGGTCGGCGCAGTCGACTTGTTGCGGTTGGCCATGAAGCGGTCGAACTCTTCCTGGTCCTTGGCGCGGCGCAGTTCGCGGGCGTACTCGTCGAACTCGGAGAGCATCTCGTCCAGCTTGCGGCGCTCCTCGGCGAGGCGCTCGAGTTCCTTCTCGCGCCAATCGTCGAAGGCGACGTTGCCGGTGCGGGCTGAGCCGTGGCCCCAGCGGGCCGCCTTCTCGGAGCGACGGCGGCAACCGGCGAAGATACCGTCCGTGGCGCGGTTGACGTCGCGCTTGAAGCCTTCCAACCGGTCGCCCCAGATGATGTAGGCGAGCATGGCGAAGCCGAGCGGCCAGAACACCATGAAGCCGATGACCATCAGCGCGATCGTGGCCGGCGTCCAGGCCGGACGGATCAATGCACTTGTGTTCATTTCTCGCAATCCTTCCATTGGAGACAGCCAAACCGGCTGCGTGGAATCGAAATGGGAAGGCGAAATCGGCGATTCAAGACAAGTCCGGCCAAAACCGGCGAAGCATCTGACATGATTATCGCTTTTTGAGCTTTTCAAGGAAAAGCACTGCCATTCCGGCAACCAGCCCCCAAAATGCCGCGCCGACGCCGAAAAGCGTGAGCCCCGAAGCCGTCACGGCGAAGGTGACGGTGGCCGGCATGCGTTCGGCCTCGTCCTTCAACGCGATCGACAGCGCGTTGGCCAAGGGTGCTGTCAAGGCGAGCCCCGCCACCAGCACGATCAGGCTTTGCGGCAGGACGGCGAAGATCGCCACCAGCGAGGCGCCGAAGATCGCAAAGATGAGATAGGCGAGCGCATAGAACGGCCCGGTCTTCCAGCGTTCGGCCGGGTCGGGATGGACATCGGGGCCGGTGCAGATTGCCGCCGAGATCGCCGCAAGATTGGTGGTCACGGCGCCGAACGGCGCCGAGAGCAGCGAAAACAGACCGGTGACGCCGATCAGCGGACCAGGCTCCGGATGATAGCCCGCGGCGCGCAGCACCGCGAGGCCGGAAAGGTTCTGGGAGGCCATGGTGACGAGATAGAGCGGCAAGGCAAGGCCGATAATCGCCGAGGCGGTGAATTGCGGCGCAATGAACGTCAATGTCGACAGTTCCGGCGCCGGCAGGCTGCCGACGCGGCCGGTGAGGAAAGCGGCGAGGCCGCCGCCGATCAGCACCACCAGCACCGATAAAGCCGGGTTGAACAGGCGGATGACGAAGAAGGTGGCGATCAGCGGCAGGATCAGCCAAGGGTCGGCGGGAATGGCCTTCACCGCATTCACGGCGAAGCTGACCAGGATGCCGGCCAGCATGCCGGACGCGACCGAGGCCGGGATTTTCGCGATCAGCCTGGTCAATGGCTTGAACAGGCCGGTGGCGACCAGAAGGACGCCGGTGACCATGAAGGCGCCGACGGCCTGCGGCATCGTGAAACCACTGGAGGCCCCGATCAGCGCCAGGCCAGGCGTCGACCAGGCAGTGATGACCGGCATTTTCGTGCGCCAGGACAGCCACAGGCATTCAATGACCATGGCCAGGCAGATCGCGGTGACACCGCTCGCGGTCTCGATCTGGGTCGCGCCGACTGCCTTGGCGGCGGCGATGACGAGGGCCAGCGTGCCGCCGAAGCCGACGATTGCCGCGACGAAGGCGGATATCGGGATGGACATGCGCATTATGCGGCGGCCCGCCTGACCATGTCGCCGACGGTCCGTGTGAGCATTTCGAGATCCTCGGGACGGGACAGGCGATGGTCGCCGTCGGGGATCAGCGACAGCGTCACGTCGTCGGCGGGCAGCATCGCGGCCAGCTTCAGCGCATGGCCGGACGGCACATCCGGATCGGCAAGGCCCTGCAGGATGTGCACCGGGCAATGCGTGTCGATCGGCCCGGTCATCACCCGGTTGGCGCGGCCGTCCTCGATCAGCGCGCGCGTGTAGATATAAGGCTCGTCCGAATAGTCCGACGGCTCGGCGAAGAATCCCTTTTCCTCCAGATCGCGGCGTTGCGCGTCGGTCAGCACCGGTTCGATCAGCTCGACGGTGAAGTCCGGCGCCGGGGCGAGCAGCACCAGGCCGGCAACGCGCGTGTCGCCCACCTTGCGCAGTTCCTGCACCATGCGCAGCGCGATCCAAGCCCCCATCGAGGAGCCGACCAGGATCTGCTTGCCCTTGCTGAACCGACGGAAGACGGCAAGGCTCTCGGCAACCCATCTGGAGATCGTGCCTTCGGCGAATTCGCCGCCCGACTCGCCATGGCCGGAATAGTCGTGACGCAGATAGGCGTGGCGCTCGCGAGCGGCCCAGGCGGCAAGCGCCTCAGCCTTCGTGCCCAGCATGTCGGACTTGTAGCCGCCGAGCCAGACCACGCCGGGCGCCGCGCCGGGCGCCTGCCTGACGGCGATGTTCGACCCATTCACATCGATGAAAACCGGAACGCTGGCGGCCATGAGCTTGTCCTTTCGGCCGGTCTTTTTGGCACAGGCCGGGGTTCAACGAAAAGTGCTCGCGCGTTTCTTTGCTTGGTGCAGACAATTGCCGGACAGGAGGTGATTTTCCGGTGCGGCTATGCTATTGACACCGGCCGCGCGCTCACCACATAGGCGCGTCCACCTGTTTGAACCTAAAGAACCCCTGAACGAAACGGCCGAGGAGACCACGACCATTCGCAGACCTTTCAAAGCAGCGGCACCCACCAAGGATGGGCCGCGCTCCAACCGAGACATCCGGGTGCCCCGGGTCCAGCTTATCGACGCCGACGGCCAGAACCGAGGCGATGTTTCCATCAACGACGCATTGCTGCTGGCCGAGGAGGCCGGGCTCGATCTGGTCGAGATATCGCCCAATGCGGTGCCGCCGGTCGTCAAGATCCTCGATCTCGGCAAGCTGAAATACGCCAACCAGAAGAAGGCGGCTGAAGCGCGCAAGAACCAGAAGGTCATCGAGATCAAGGAGATCAAGATGCGCCCGAACATCGACAGCCATGACTACGAGACCAAGATGAAGGCCGTGCGGCGCTTCTTCGAGGAAGGCGACAAGGTCAAGCTGACGCTGCGCTTCCGCGGCCGCGAGATGGCGCATATGGAGCTCGGCATGCAGCTCCTGAACAAGGTGCGCGAGGAAACCTCGGCGATCGCCAAGGTCGAGGCGGAGCCCAAGCTCGAAGGCCGCCAGATGATGATGGTTCTGGCGCCGCGCTAAATCCCGCCAAAATCATGGTGCAAGGCGTCCCGGCGATCGGCGGGGCGCCTGTTTTCTATCCGATCGCTCTCAAACTCGCGATCGGGTCCCCGATCGCCTGCAAATCTCGACGATCAAGTTCCTCGATCGCGAGCAAATCGACGATCGGGTTTCGCCATGACCGATGAAGTGAAGTCCCAGTCCGCCGAGCAAACAGAAGGTCTCGGCGGCTACCAGCACATGCGCCGGATCGTGCTGGCGGTGCTGGTCGTGGTGCTGTTCTGCGCGCTGCTGTTCGGCCAATCGAGCTTCCCACCCGAGACCTGGATGCACGAGTCGATCGAGATGTTCGGCGTGCTTCTGATCTTTCTCGGCATTGTCGGACGGCTGTGGTCGACGCTCTATATAGGCGGACGCAAATCCGCCGAAGTGGTCACGGGCGGGCCTTATTCGATCACCCGCAACCCGCTCTATCTGTTTTCGACAGTGGCTGCCGCCGGGGTCGGGGCGCAGATCGGCTCCTTCAGCGGCATCATCCTGTTCTCGTTGCTCTGCGCCGGCGCCTTCCACATCGTCATCCTGCGCGAGGAGCGGTATCTGAAAGAAGTGCTCGATGCGCCCTACCAGGCCTATCTCGCCAAGGTGCCGCGCTTCTTCCCGAACCTGGCGCTTTACCAGGAAGGCGATACCGGCAGCTTCAGGCCGCGCCTGCTCTTGAACACGCTGCTCGACGGACTGGTGTTCCTGGTCGCGCTGCCGGCCTTCGAGCTGATCGACAGCATGCAGCAGTCGGGGATGCTGCCGGTGTGGTTCACGCTGCCTTAGGAACGCCGGCGCACGGCGAGGACAGCGCGTCGTATCGCTTGAGGTGTGTCGGTAGCTAATCAAGTTGTCCGGTTTGGTAGCACATCATTTGTCCGCTTCAGTTTGCGTCGAAGCGGTTCACG